>NZ_AOIV01000008.1 GCF_000337095.1 Halogeometricum pallidum JCM 14848 | reverse complement strand
CCTCGACGGCGTCCCCTCTCCCGTCAAGAACCCCGAGGCGATGGACATGGTGTTCTTCCGCGAGAACACCGAGGACGTCTACGCCGGCATCGAGTGGGAGGCAGGCACCGACGAGGTCCAGCAGGTCAAGGAGTTCCTCTCCGAGGAGATGGACGCCGGCGACAAACTGCACGACGGCCCCATCGGCATCGGCGTCAAGCCCATCACCGAGTTCGGGACGAAGCGCCTCGTCCGCCAGTCCATCGAGTACGCCATCGAGAACGACCGCGACACGGTGACCCTCGTCCACAAGGGTAACATCATGAAGTTCACCGAGGGCGCCTTCCGCGACTGGGGCTACGAACTCGCAGAAGAGGAGTTCGGCGACGTCACCATCACCGAGGACGAACTCTGGGAGGAGCACGACGGCGAGAAGCCCGAGGACAAGATCGTCGTCAAGGACCGCATCGCGGACAACATGCTCCAGCAGCTCCTGACGCGGACCGACCAGTACGACGTCATCGCCACGATGAACCTGAACGGCGACTACATGTCCGACGCCGCGGGCGCCCAGATCGGCGGCCTCGGCATCGCGCCCGGCGCCAACTTCGGCGACGCGCGCTGTCTCGCCGAACCCGTTCACGGCTCCGCGCCCAAGTACGCGGGCGAGGACAAGGTGAACCCGACGGCGATGATCCTCTCGGGCCGTCTGATGTTCGAGTACATGGGCTGGGACGACGCCGAGCAACTCGTCCACGACGCCGTCGAGAAGACCATCTCCGAGGGCGACGTGACGTACGACCTCGAACGGCAGATCGAGGGCGGCAACAAACTCGCCACCAGCGAGTTCGCCGACAAGATCGTCGAGAACATTCACGAGCTGGCGTAGAGCCAACTCTTCGAGCAGCCAGAACTCCCGTAGAGAGCGTTCCGAGCGCTCTGAAACCTTCTCGCTTTTTCGCCGCCGCGAGCGGCGCGGTTACTCCTCTCCCCAGTCGGCCATCGTCCGCGGCGGACTGAAGATATCGACGCCCTCGACCGCCTCCTCGCCGCGGTTTTCGGCGGCGTGCACCTCCTCCGCTTCGAGCGCGTAGGAGTCTCCTTCGCGAACGACTACTTCCCCGTCTTCGAGGACGAAGGTGAGTTCGCCCGCGGTGAGGTAGCCGACCTGCTCCTGTTCGTGGCCGTGCGAGGGCACCGTCGCGCCGGGTTCGATGCGGAAGTGCTGGACGTTCATCCGTTCGGCGCCGGCGAGAACCGAGAGGTGGACGTCCGGCACCGCTTCGACCGCTTCGACCTCGTCTTCTGAGACGCGTTCCATACCGCGTGGCCGGCGCGGCGAGGCATAAACGTGCGTACCAAGGTTCAAATCCGACGACGCGGAAGCGGTGGTATGTACGCGGTGGTCGGGTGTTCGGAGTGCGCCAACATGTGGCTCATTACGGACCCGAAGCGGTCGAAGACGGCAAACTGCCCCCGTTGCGGGCGGACACACCGGACGAAGAAGCTGCGGTCGTTCCTCGAGACCGAGGACCGGCAGGCGGCCAGACAGGCGCGCGCGGCCCTCCTCGCCAAGAAGCACGGCGACAGCGAGGCGTTCGCCGAGACGGCGCACGTCTCGGAGATGGAGGAACTCATAGAGGAGTCCGGCGTCGACGACGCCGAGTACCTCGAAGGCTCCGGCCTCGACGCCGACGAAATCGAGTCCGCGGGCGAGCGAACGACGGAGCGACGCTCCTCGTCGAACCGCCTCGACGTAGTCCGCGAGGCGGTTCGGGACGGCGACCGTCCGACCGAAGCGGAGGTGGTCGCCTACGCCGAAGAACGCGGCGTCCCCGGCGACGCGGCGCGGGACCTGCTCGACAAACTGACGCGGCGCGGCGAAGCCTCGGAGTCGCGCGGGCGGTACCGCCTGCTCTGAGCGCGCGGGCAGAAAAAGTCAGAGGGGAACGGAGCGTCCCGCCGCCGGCTTTCGTCTCGGTCTCAGAGGAGTCCGAGCAGTTTCAGCGCCGTCAACAGCGAGACGACGATACCGAGGGCGAGTTTGACGAGGTGCAGCAGGCGCGTCGCCGTCCGGAGGTCCGGCGCGTCCTCGGCGTCGGCACCGGAGTCGCAATCCGCGCCGGAACCGAAGTCGGAGTCGGCGGCGGCCCGCGCGTCCGTCGTCGCGTCCGGAAGACCGGAGCCAGCGTCGGCGGGGACCGTCGCTGGCGCGTTCGTTCGAGGGGGCATGGCGGGAGGCGCCCGCGGCGGGGGGAGCGACCGCCGCCGCGAACGCGTCACGAGGGACGGCCGGTGAATCGGTAAAGGCGAGCCATGGGTGCGCGGTGAAAGTGGGCGATTCGGCGGAACTGGAGCGGGATTCGAGCGGAAAACGAAACGCTTTGTCCGGCCGCGGCCCACGGGCGCGTATGTCGGATTCGCTGCCCGCGCCCGTCGGCGTCCTCGTGCGCGCCCTGGTCGCGGCGTGTTTCGTCGGCGGGGGCGTCCTCGCCCTCCTCGACGGGCGGTTCGTCCTCGCGGGACTGGCGTATCTCGCGGGCTACACCGTCCTCGCGGCGGCCGCCGTCGTGCAGGGGCAGCGACGGCGCGGCGCCGGCCTCTCGCTGTCCGGCGTCGGGTGGATGGCGCTGGCCGTCGGGGCCGCTCTCGGATCGGAACGCCTCCTCCTCGGCGCGGGCGTCGGCCTCCTCATCGTCGGGACGGGACTGCTCGTCCTCCCGTGGGTCGGCGGCGGGACGGGAGAAGCCGACGGCTGACTCGCGGACCCTATCGTCCGAGTTCGGCGTGCGCGCTGGAGAGATGTCGCGACGCGAGCGCGGAGAGCAGGGAGAGTTCGCCCGCCAGCGACCCGACGGCGATTGCCTCCGCGAGGGCGTCGGCGTTCGACCCGGCCGGGTCGCCGCCGCCGCGGACGCCCAGCACGTCCAGTCCCTCGGCCTGCGTCGGCAGTTTCGTCCCGCCGCCGACCGTGCCGACTTCGAGGCTGGCCAGGGAGACGGAGACGTAGAGGCCCCCGTCTCTGACTTCGGCGGTCGTGATGGCGTTGGCGCCCTCGACCACCTGCGCGGCGTCCTGCCCGGTGGCGAGGAACATCGCGGCGACGACGTTGGCGACGTGGGCGTTGAACCCCAGACTCGCCGCCTTCGCCGACCCGACGAGGTTCTTTCTGGTGTTCAGTTCCGCGACGGCCTCGGGCGTCGTGTGCAGTCGCTCCTCGACCACCTCGCGCGGGACGGTCACGTCGGCGGTGACCGAGCGTCCGCGCCCCTCTATCGCGTTGATGGCGGCCGGTTTCTTGTCGGAGCAGAGGTTGCCCGAGAGGGCGACGAGCGAGGCGTCCGTCTCGTCTTCGACCACGTCGCAGGCCGCCCGCGTGGCGATGGTGGCCATGTTCATCCCCATCGCGTCCTTCGTGTCGTAGCGGAAGCGGAGATAGACGGAACTGCCGACGACGTACGGCGTCACCTCGGAGAGTTCGCCGTGACTCGTCGTCTCCTCGGCCGCCTCCCGCAGCGTCTCGCGGTTCTCGCGCACCCACTCGACCAGCGCCTCGGCCTCTATCACGTCCGCGACGCGGAACACGGGCGCGCGGGTCATCCCGGACTTCAGCACCCGCGCGTTCGCCCCGCCGGCGTCGTCGAGGACGGAACAGCCCCGGTTGACGCTGGCGAGCAAGGCCCCCTCCGTCGTGGCGAGGGGGAGGTAGCGCTCGCCGTCGAGGCTCCCGCCGCGGACGGTGACGGGGCCGGCGACGCCCATCGGCACCTGCACCGCACCGACCATGTTCTCGATGTTGGCATCGGCGTCCTCGGCGGCGAAGCCGTAGTCGCCCACCGAATCGAGCGGCGCTCCGGACCACTCTTCGACGAGGAGTCGGCGGGCCGCCGCCGCCGCGTCCGCGTCGGCGTGGTCTTCGAGTTCGTGGAGTCGTAGCTCCCCGTCCCGGACGCGTTCGGCGAGTTCCTCGGCCGCCGCGCGAGTATCGTCGGTCATGTCCGTGGCTTTTTCGCGACTCTCCTAACCGTTATCGGTCCCATTCTCGGTATCTGTCTCTGTCACGTCAGCGGTCGTCTTCGGCGTGGTCGCGACGGGAGTGACGACCACGAATGCAGTCGTGAACACCTCGAAAGCCCCGCGTCGCTGGAGTCGGGGGCCTCGCTGCGCTCCTCGCGCCGTAGGCCGAGGAGCGCAACGAGTTCTGGGAGCGGAGACGACAGGGGCTTTCGAGATGTTCCCGGTGACGTTCGTCGTTACTGTGTAGCGGTCGTCGAAAACCCATACCCGGCACCCGAACCGTTTTGCCCCTTCCCGTCACCTGCCCACACATGACCGACGCCGCGGACCTCGTCCTCCTCGACGGGGAGATTCACACGCTGTGCGACCCCGACGAGACGCACGAGGCGATGGCCGTCCGCGACGGCCGCATCGTCCGCCTCGGGTCGACGTACGACGTGGAGTTCCTCGTCGGCACCAAGACGGAGACGTTCGATTTGGCCGGTGACGTGGTGTTACCCGGATTCGTCGACGCGCACACGCACCTCGATATGGTCGGCCGGTCGCTCGTCCACGCCGACCTGTCCGACGCCTCGGGACCAGACGACTGCGTCGACCGACTCCGGGAGCGACTGGACGAACTCGAATCCGACGGGGACGAGGGCTGGGTACTCGGGTTCGGTTACGACGAGAGCGGGTGGATCGAGTCGCGCTATCTCACCTGCGAGGACCTCGATTCGGTCTCGACCGACCGCCCCGTCGCGGCCTTCCGCGAGGACATGCACGTCGTCTCGGTGAACTCGGTCGCCCTCGACCGACACCTCGGGGAGATGCCGACCGAGGACGTGCGGTTCGACGGCGACGAACCGACCGGCGTCGTCGTCGAGAAGGCGGTGGACGCGATATACGAGGCCGTCGAACCCGGCGTCGAGGAGACGGGAGAACTGCTCCGCGCGGCGCAGGCGGCGGCGAACGAACGCGGCGTCACCGGCGTCCACGACATGACGCGTAACTCGCACAAACCGCGGGTGTACCGGGAGATGGACGCGGGTGGAGAGTTGACCCTGCGCGTCCGTCTCAACTACTGGGCCGACCACCTCGACAGCGTGATAGACGCCGGACTGCGGACGAATCACGGGAGCGAGATGGTCCGGACGGGGGCGATAAAGACGTTCACGGACGGGTCGTTCGGCGGGCGGACGGCCAAACTGTCGGAACCCTACAGCGACGACGAATCGGAGACGGGGACGTGGGTGGTCGACCCCGACGAGTTGGGGGACATCGCCTCCAGGGCCGACTCCCACGGCCTGCAACTGTCGGCGCACGCCATCGGCGACGAGGCCGTCGACGCGGTACTCGACGCCTACGAGAACTGCGAGAACCCGGGCGAGAGCCGCCACCGAATCGAGCACGCCGAACTGGCCGACGACGAGGCGATCGAGCGGTTCGCGGAGTCCGGCGTCGTCGCCTCCGTCCAGCCGAACTTCCTGAAGTGGGCCGAGGAGGGCGGTCTGTACGCCTCGCGCCTCGGCGACCGACGAACGGAGACGAACCGCTACGCCGCCCTCGCGGACGCCGACGTGCCGCTCGCGTTCGGGAGCGACTGCATGCCGCTGGACCCCCTCCTCGGCGTCCACTGGGCGGTGAACGCCCCCGCCGAGGAGCAGCGACTGAGCGTCACCGACGCCCTCCGGGCGTACACTTCCGGTGCGGCCTACGCCGGATTCGACGAGGACCGGTTGGGAACCCTCGAAGTCGGGAAGGTGGCCGACCTAACGGTACTGGCCGAGTCGCCGTGGGAGGCCGACGCGATACGCGACGTCGACGTCTCGGCCACCTTCGTCGACGGACGCGTGGTCTACCGCGAACCGCGGCGAATCGAATAGAATAGTTCTTCGCGGTCGCCATTCGGCGCGTAATAGCCGTTCGTACATCGCGGAAGGTGTCGATATTCTCTTCAGACCGATTAGACAGTGGTATCTTCGGCTAATCCGAGCTTCGAAGAATAATATTTTTCATAGATGCGTTCTGAGTGAACAGTAACTCTCACGAGGGAGCACCAATGGCACGATTAGAGACAGCGGGGTTCGAATCGGACCTGAGCCTCTTCAAGTACGACAACCTCGAACGGTTACCCGAACGGTACCGCGACCTGTCCGAGACGGACAGGGCGGCGAGAATCGAGGCGGCCCGCGAGGCGTTGGACGACGACGTGGTCGTCCTCGGGCACAACTACCAGCGACGCGAGATAGTCGAACACGCCGACTTCGTCGGGGACTCCTACG
This sequence comes from Halogeometricum pallidum JCM 14848, assembly GCF_000337095.1. Classification (GTDB taxonomy): domain Archaea; phylum Halobacteriota; class Halobacteria; order Halobacteriales; family Haloferacaceae; genus Halogeometricum; species Halogeometricum pallidum. The sequence goes on along the minus strand of NZ_AOIV01000008.1, from coordinate 257,022 downwards.
AACTGTCGACGCGCGCGGCCGAGTCGGACGCCGAGTACGTCATCTTCGCCGGCGTGACGTTCATGGCCGAGAGCGCGGACATCATCACCGACGACGACCAGACCGTCCTCCTGCCGTCGATGGAGGCGTCCTGTCCGATGGCGGGGATGGCCGAGGCGCTTCAAGTCGACGCCACGTGGGAAAAAATCGAGTCGGCGGCGGGCGGACGGGAGGTGATTCCGGTGACGTACATGAACTCCTACGCCGACCTGAAGGCGTTCTGCGCCGAACAGGGTGGACTCGTCTGCACCTCCTCGAACGCCGCCGACGCGTTCGAGTGGGCCTTCGAACGGGGCGACGCGGTGCTGTTCCTCCCGGACAAACACCTCGGGCGCAACACCGCCGCCGAACTCGGCGTCGACTCGGTGACCGAGTGGGACCCGTGGGACGCCGACTCGCCCGACGCCGCGGCGGCCGCCGACGCGGACGCAATTCTCTGGGACGGCTACTGTCAGGTGCACGAGCGGTTCGACGTCGAACACGTCGAACGGGTGCGCGAGGAACGCGGCGCGAGCGTCATCGTCCACCCCGAGTGCCGCCGGGAAGTCGTCGTCGCCGCCGACGAGGCGGGGTCGACGAGCCAGATATGCGACACCGTCGCGAACGCCGACCCCGGCGAGACGTGGGCTATCGGCACCGAGATACACCTCGTGAACCACCTCCGGCGGTGGCATCCGGAGGTGGACGTCGTCCCCCTCTGCGGCGACGCCTGTATGGACTGCAACGCGATGCGGCAGATAGACCCGAACTACCTGACGTGGCTCCTCGAATCGCTCGCCGACGGCGAGGTGCACAACGCCGTCGAGGTGGCGCCCCGGGAGAAGGAACTGGCCGGCGTCGCCCTCGACAGGATGCTCGAACTATGACGCGGGAGACGGACGCCCGCGAGGCGGACGTGCTCGTCGTCGGGTCCGGCGTCGCCGGGTGCGCCGCCGCACTCGCCGCCGCCCGCGCAGGCGCGGAAGTTCTCGTGGCGACGAAGGCCACCGCGCCCGAGGACGCCGCGACCCACTGGGCGCAGGGCGGCGTCGCCGTGACGGGTTCGGACCCCGAGTCGTTCCGCGAGGACGTCCTCGCCGCCGGCGACGGCGCCGCCGACCCCGAGGCGGTCGACGTTCTCGTCGGCGACGCGCGCGAGGCGGTGACGGACGTACTGGTGGACACCCTCGGCGTCCCGTTCGACGGCGCCTCCCCCGGCGCGGACCTCGGCGCGTACGACCGCGGGCGGGAGGCCGCCCACTCGGCGCGCCGCATCCTCCACGTGGACGCCAGCACCGGCCGACACGTCCTCCGCCCGTTCCTGAATCACCTCCGCGACCGGGAGGGGGTGACGTTTCTCGAGGACGCGACGGCGCTCGACGTACTGACGCACGAGGGCCGCGTCCACGGCGTCGAACTGCTCTACGAGGGGGCGGTCGAACCCGTCTTCGCCGGCGCGACGGTGCTCGCCATGGGCGGCATCGGCGCCTGCTACCGGACGACCACCAACCCGCCGGGGGCGACGGGCGACGGCGTGGCGATGGCCGCTATCGCCGGCGCCCGCGTCGCCGACATGCAGTACGTGCAGTTCCACCCGACGGCGTACCCTGGCGACGACCCGTTCCTCGTCAGCGAGGCGGTCCGCGGCGAGGGCGCGGTGCTCCGCGACGGCGAGGGCGAGCGGTTCATGCCCGCCGTCCACGACGACGCCGAACTCGCCCCGCGCGACGTGGTGGCGCGCGCCGTCGCGAACGCGCGCGAGCGAACCGGCGAGGTGCGGCTCGACGTCTCTCCCGTCGCCCCCGACTTCGAGAGCGAGTTCCCCGACCTGACCGCCCTCTGCGCGGAGCGCGGAATCGATCCGCGCGAGGGAATCCCCGTCGCGCCCGCCGAGCACTACCTCTGCGGCGGCGTCGCCGTCGACGAACGGGGGAGAACGACGCTGGACCGCCTGTTCGCCGCCGGCGAGTGCGCCCGGACGGGAGTCCACGGGGCGAACCGCCTCGCCTCGACGAGTCTCTTAGAGGGACTCGTCTGGGGCCTCCGCGCCGGCGAGACGGCCGCCGACGCGGGCGCCGACGGGGCGGCGCGAATCGAGGCGCCCGAACCGCTCGACCGCGATCCCGAACTCCCCGACGCGTTCGCCGACGCGAAGTACGCCCGCCTCCGGGAGACGATGGACGCCGCCGTCGGCGTCGAACGGACCCCCTCGGGCCTCGAACGGGCGCGGGCCACCCTGCGGCGTCTGAAGGGCGAAGTCGACGCCTACACCCGAACGCGCGTCTCCCGGTCGCTGTACGAACTGCGAAACGCGACGGTGTGCGCCCTCCTCGTCGCCCGCGCCGCGAGCGACGCCCCCTCGGCCGGGTGTCACCGCGTCGTCGACGAGAACGACGCCGGCGGACCTCACGGAGGCGCCCGTGCTGACGACTGAGACGGTCGAACGGTGGCTTCGAGAGGACGTGGGCCACCGCGACGTGACGAACGACGTGCCCGGCGAGACGACGGGTCGACTGGTCGCGAAGGAGGCGGGCGTCGCCGCCGGCGTCGCCGCCGCCCTCGCCGTCTTCGACTACCTCGGCGTCGAGGCGTCCCCCCTCGTCGACGCCGGCGAATCCGTCGAACCCGGGGCGACGGTGCTGGAGGCGTCGGGTCCCGCCCGCGAGGTGCTCCGGGGCGAACGCGTCGCGGTCAACGCCCTCGCGCACGCGTCGGGCGTCGCCACGCGGACGCGCCGCGCCGTCGACGCCGCCCGCGCCGTCGAACCTTCGGTCCGCGTCGCCGCAACGCGCAAGACCACGCCCGGCCTCCGCGGCGTCGAGAAACGTGCCGTCGCCGCGGGCGGCGGCGACACCCATCGGCTCACCCTCTCGGGGACGGTGATGGTGAAGGACAACCACGTCGCCGAGATGGGTCTCGAAACGGCCGTCGAGCGCTTCCGCGAACGCAAGTCGTTCGCCACGAAACTCGAAGTCGAGGTGGAGTCGCCCGAGGCGGGCGCCCGCGCCGCCGCCGCGGGCGCGGACATCGTCCTCTTCGACAACCTCCCGCCCGGGGACGTCCGCGCGGGCGTCGAACGCCTACCCGAGGGCGCCCTCTCGGAAGCCAGCGGGGAAATCACTCTCGACACCGTCGCCGACTACGCCGCGACGGGCGTCGACGCGGTGTCGATGGGGTCGCTCACCCACGGCGCCCCGAGCCTGGACCTTTCCTTTCGGACCGGCGACGACCGATAGGCCGTCGAACCGGAGTCCTGACTCGGGATGTGCGGTGTCATCGACCCCTGCGCCGGTCGCTCTCGGCGTCCCCGTTCTCGCGTTCGTCAACGCCGGGGCCGTCCGAACCGTCGACCACCCCCGACGGATGCTCGGCGACGAACTCGAAGCGGGCGCCGCCCGACTCGCCCTCGGTCACCGACGCCGACCACCCGTGGGCTTCGGCGATGCGCTTCACGATGGCGAGACCGAACCCGGTTCCGCCCGCGGCGGAGGTGTGGCCCGCCTCGAAGACGGCCTCGCGCTCGGATTCGGGGATGCCCGGGCCGTCGTCGGCGACGTAGAACCCTCCGTGGGTCCGCCCGACGGTGACGGTGAGGGCGTCCCCGTCGGTCGCGCCGTGTTCGACGGTGTCGCCGGACTGCGTCCGGCTGCTTGTGGAGCCATGCTCCACACTGTTCCGAAACAGGTTCTCGAACAGGGCGCGCAGGCGCTCCGAGTCGGCGGGAACGGTCGCGTCGCCCGTCTCGATGTCGAGCGTCGCACCGTCGGTCACCGTGCTCCGCCACGCCGCGGCCGCCACGTCGGCGATTCGCGTCGGGGTCGGTTCGTCGACCACCTCGCCCTGCCGGGCCAGCGTCAGCACGTCCTCGATGATCTCGTCCATCCGCGCGTGGGCGCTCTCGACCCGTTCGAGGTGCGAGCGGGCCGTCTCGTCGCCGACGGCGTCTCCGAGGAGTTGGAGGTAGCCCCGCGCGACGCTCAGCGGCGAGCGCAGGTCGTGGCTGACGATATCCGCGAACTCCGATAGCCGTTCGTTCTGCCGTTCGAGCCTGCGTCTGTCGGCCTTCCGCTCGGAGATGTCGATTGAGAAGCCGACCAGCCCGACCACCTCCCCGTCGGCGTCGCGCCACGGCATCTTCGAGGTGAGCACCCAGTCACCGGTGACAGTGTCGTTCGCCGCCCCGTGCCGTTCGAGCAGCGGTCTCATCGAGAACGTCGTGTCCGCGGGGACGATGGGCTCCTCTTGGTCGAACAGTGGTTCGCCCGTCTCCATGATCCGGAGGTCGTCCTCGTACGTCCCCCGCGACGTCTCGTCGGGGACGACGTCGTAGTCGGTCTTGCCGAGAAAGCGGTCGACGTCTCCGACGTACGCCTCGCTCACCCGGACGTGCCTCGCCTCGCGGTCCTTCACGTACAGGTGCGCCGGCACCGTCTCGAAGATGGCGTTCAGCAGGCCGCGCTCCCACGAGAGGTCCGCCGCGAGCGTCTCCCGTTCTTCCCGGAGGCGCGCGACCTCCGAGCGCGCGGCGGCGTTGCGGACTCGGGCGCCGAGGACGGCCGGGTCGGTCGCGTTCACCGCCGAGACGAACTCCGCGGCGCCGGCCTCGAACGCGGCGGCCGCGGCCGCCGCGTCGCCGCCGACGAGGACGACGGGCGCGACGGCCGAGAAGCGGTCGAGCGCGTCGAGTGGGTCGAACGGTGCCTGGGACGCGGCGACGACGACGCAGTCGAACGCGCCGTCCCCGGTACCGTCGCAAACGAAGACGTCCTCTCCCGCCTCCGTCCCTATCGCCCTCTCCGTCACCGCGAACCCGACCGTTCGAAGCGCGTCGGCCGTCCCGCCGTCGCCGTCTCCGGGCGGACGCGCGTGCGCGTCCCGCGGGACGACGGCGAGAACCGCGAGCGAATCCGGAGCCTCCGGTGCCGGCCCTCCGCCGTCGCGCCGCGGTTCGCCGCGCTCCCGCTCCGGTATCATCTGTTCGACCGACATATCACGGACGCGATATTGAATCTATCGGGTCGAAGGGGAACTTTCTCGGCGGCGGCGCGCGCAGGTCAGCCGATGACTACCGCGTTCTTCGACCGCCTCGCCGACCGCATCGAACGCGTCGACAGCGTCGTCTCCGTCGGCCTCGACGCCGACCGTTCGCGCATCCCCGAGCACCTACAGGAGAAGGACCTGCCGCAGTGGGCGTTCAACCGCCGCATCATCGACGCGACCCACGAGTACGCCGCCTGCTACAAGCCGAACGCCGCGTTCTACGAGGACGCCGACGGCTGGCGGTCGCTCCGAGAGACTGTCGCCTACGCGCACGGGAAGGACGTGCCAGTCCTACTGGACGCCAAGCGCGCCGACATCGGCAACACCACGCGCCAGTACGCGAAACTCTTGGACGAGGTGGACGCCATCACGGTGAACCCGTACATGGGTCGGGACTCCCTCCAACCGTTTCTCGACCGCTCGGCGAAGGGCGTCTTCGTCCTCTGTCGGACCTCTAATCCCGGCGGCGAGGACCTGCAGGACCTCGAACTCGAATCGGGCGAACGGCTGTACGAACGGGTCGCCGCCCTCGCGGACCTGTGGAACCAGCACGGCAACGTCGGCTTGGTCGTCGGGGCGACGGCGCCCGAGGAGTTGGAGTCGATACGGGAGCAGGTGCCGGACCTGCCCTTCCTCGTCCCCGGAATCGGCGCGCAGGGCGGCGACGCGGAGGCGGCCGTGGAGTTCGGTCTGGCCGACGGTATCGGCCTCGTGAACTCCTCGCGCGGCATCATCTTCGCCGGCGAGGACCGGGGGGAGAACTTCGCGGGCGCGGCGGGCGACGCGGCCCGGCGACTGAAGCGACGGCTCAACCAGTACCGCGGGGCGGCCGACGCGGACGGATAGTCTCGCGGCGCGCCGGTACGGGGTCCGGACTCCGTCTCAGTAGACGAGTCCGACCGAGAAGAGGTGGTCGCGGTACGCCGCGCCGTCCTCGAAGGAGTCCCCGCAGGCCGGACACTCCCGCTCGGAGTTCGACTCGGGCCCCGACTTTCGTTCGGATTCGGCCGTCTCCGAGGCCGCCGCGAACTCGGCCGTCCCGTCCGACCCGTCGGTCTCCGTCGGTTCGTTCACGTCCGTGGGGAGGGCGCCGAAGCGGGTAGTCGTTGCGGCGGTCAGATGCGGTGAACGTCGTCGTCGTCGACGCCCGGGCCGGAGTCGGGGTCCGGGTTGACGACGTCGTCGCGTCCGGACCGCTCGATGCAATGGGTACAGAGGCTCTCGTCGCGCTGGTAGTGCTTTTCGCACACCGGCGTCCCGCACTGCGCGCAGGTGTGTTCGGCCTCGTTCGACTCGCAGATCTGACAGAGTCCGGAGAGGCTCATACGCGGCGGTACGCGCGGGGGATATCTACGTTTTGGGGGCGACTGACGCGACGACTCGGCCGGGGGGGCGAGACGCTTACGGTCCTGCGAACCTAAGCCCGAGCGTGGACCGTGACACGCTCGTACTGGGGCTTGCGGCGGTGTTCGCGGGCATCTCCATGCTTCTCATCGTCCTCGGATTCGCCTACCAACTGTTCTTCCTGCTCGTCGCCGCGCCGTTCGTCTTGGTGACGTACTTGATGTGGGAGCACGCGAGCGGGCGGTTCCGGGAGCGAATCCGGCAGAGCCAGACCCGCCGCGGGCGCTCCCGAGGCGCCGACGACGCCGCCCGCGGCCCGAACGACTTCCGGGGGTTCGGCCCCGGCCGTCGCTCGGCCGCCGACGGCGCCGGTGCCGGCGGGACGGGTGGACCGAACGGGCCCGGCGGGGCGGCCGGAGGCGGGAGACAGCGTGGACGGCGGAGTCGGCGGGGTCAGGACCGTCAGCGTTGGAGCGGGGCCGCACAAGCGCAGAGCAGTCGGCTCTCGCCCGCGGAGGCGTACCGCACGCTCGGCCTCTCCTCGTCGGCGACGGCCGCCGAGGTGAAAGACGCCTACCGCTCGAAAGTGAAAGAAGTCCATCCCGACGCCGAATCGGGGAGCCGAGAGGAGTTCAAGCGCGTCAACCGGGCGTACGAACGGCTCTCGGAGTGAGCACTCGCGGCGGGGCCACGGCCATGCCCCTTCCGACCCCGCGTGGCTGGCACTCTCACACCACCCCGATAACAGTCGCGTCGGCCCTATAGTCGCCATATCTCTACTGTGATACTGAATATCATGCACGGAAAGGGTTTTAGTCGGTCCTCTCATATCCGCGGCCATGAGCGCTGACCGGGCCGCGCTGAACGAGGCCCTCGAGCGCGGCGAAGAGGAGGGCGGCAACATCGAGTTCAAAGAGCGGCTCTCCCGCTCCGTCCACCTCGCGGACGGACGGTTGGAGAGTCTGGCCGCCCAACTCCGGCACCGAGTCCTCTCCGGCGACGGCACGGCGACGTACGTCGTCGGCGTCACGGACGACGGCGGAATCGCGGGTATCGCGCCCGAGGACTTCTCCGAATCGATGGACGTACTCTCAATCCTCGCCGACGAGGCGGGCGCGCACATCGAGGACGTGGAGACGTGGGGCGTCGGCGACGACGCCGAACGCGGACTCGTCGGCGTCGCCACCGTGAAGGAGGGCGCCGCTCTCGACGCGGACGACGACCACATCGTCGTCGGGACGGCGGGCCACGTCGACCACGGCAAATCGACGCTCGTCGGGTCGCTCGTCACCGGACAGGCCGACAACGGGCAGGGAAGCACCCGGGGCTTCCTCGACGTGCAACCGCACGAAGTCGAACGCGGCCTGTCGGCGGACCTCTCCTACGCCGTCTACGGATTCGACGGGGAGGAGGCGGTTCACCTGCAGAACCCCCACCGGAAGTCCGACCGCGCCCGAGTCGTCCAGGAGTCCGACAGGCTGGTCTCCTTCGTCGACACCGTCGGGCACGAACCGTGGCTCCGGACGACGATTCGCGGACTGGTCGGCCAGCGACTCGACTACGGACTGCTCGTCGTCGCCGCCGACGACGGGCCGACGAAGACGACGCGCGAGCACCTCGGCATCCTCCTGGCGATGGAACTGCCCACCGTCGTCGCCCTGACGAAGGTGGACGCCGTGAGCGACGCGCGCGTGCAGGAGGTCGAACGCGAGGTCGAACGCCTCCTGCGCGACGTGGGTCGGACGCCCCTGCGCGTGGACCGTCACGGCGTCGACGCCGCCGTCGAGGAGATAAGCTCCTCCGTCGTCCCCGTTCTCCGGACCAGCGCGGTATCGATGGAGGGACTCGACCACCTCGATTCGTTCTTCCGGAACCTCCCGAAGACCAACTCGGAGTCCCGCGAGGACTTCCGGATGTACATCGACCGGACGTACTCGGTCACCGGCGTCGGCGCCGTCGCCTCCGGGACGGTCAACTCCGGCAGCGTCGAGGCGGGCGACGAACTCAAGGTCGGTCCCATGCCCGACGGGTCGTTCCGCGACGTGGAGGTGCGCTCCATCGAGATGCACTACCACCGCGTCGACCAGGCGAAGTCGGGTCGCATCGTCGGCATCGCCCTGAAGGGCGTCAAGGAGTCCGAGATAGAGCGCGGGATGGTGCTCCTGCCGGGCGACGCCGACCCGACGCCCGTGCGGTCGTTCGAGGCGGAGGTGATGGTACTGAACCACCCGACGCGCATCCGCGAGGGGTACGAACCCGTCGTCCACCTCGAAACCGTGAGCGAGGCCGTCGTCTTCCGCCCCGAGGGCGGTCAACTCCTCCCCGGCGACACCGGGGAGGCGACGGTGGAGTTCAAGTTCCGCCCGTACCTCGTCGAGGAGGGCCAGCGGTTCGTCTTCCGGGAAGGGAGTTCGAAGGGCGTCGGCACCGTCACCGCGATTCACGGCGACTGAGCGGGGGCCCTCGCGGACGGCTTCGGTCCCCGCGGCGGACCGTCCTTCAATTATCAGAGACTGTAATCCGTTCTGAAAGCTTTTGTCGGTGCCGCCGAGACGACTCCCATGGAACTGAGTGGGTACGAGTTCGGGCGGGTGTGCGAGATAACCCCGGACCGGACCGACGCGGGGGTCCCGAGAGTGGCCGTCCCGCAACCCGAGTACGCGAAGCGAGACGAGAAGGCGGTCCACGACCACGGCTGGGGGCCGTTCTGCGCGTTCGGCGTCCCCGACGAGGGGACCCACCGCCCCGGCGTGTACGCCCTCGCCGTCGAGGACGAGGTGACGTACGTGGGCGAGACGCAGGACCTCTACGCGAAGTTCGCCAACGGCTACGGCACCATCTCGCCCGCCGACTGCTTCGAGGGCGGCGGCGGGACGAACTGCCGGCTGAACACGGCCATCTTCCACGCCGTCCGGGCGGGCGACCGGGTATCGCTGCACCTCCACGCGACGGACGACTTCGCCGGCAGGGACGAGGAGAACCGCGCGCTCCGACGCATCATCAAAGAGGACCTCGTGACGGCGCTGAACCCCGCGTGGAACCGGACCGGCGGGGACGGCGACCGGGTGGACGAGACGGAGGACGAACCCGAAGCGACGAGGGCCGAGGCGGAACCGGACGAGCGAGAATCGAACCAGCGGAGGTCCGGGGCGCCGCCCGAAACTAAACTGAAGCCCGAGGCGGAGACGGAGAGCGACCCGAACGACTCGGGTGCCGATTCAGACTCGTTCGAACCGAAGGCGACGGACGCCCGGCCGGCCGGCGCGGACGCCGGCGGCGAGACGGACGGGGAGTGGTTCGAGACGGAGCGAGTCGAACCGGAGCGGTCCGAACCGAACGGGTTCCAGTCGGGAGGGCCGAACGCGGCAGCGTCCGACCCGAGCGAACTGGCGGCGAAGGGCTTCGAGACGAAGCCGGTCGAACCGGAGCGTCGGCGGGACGCCGGGGCGCCTCGCGCGTCCGCCGACCGCCCGACGGGGGAGTTCGCGGCGCTGTACGACTACCTCGTCGAACACGAGCGCGACCGGGTGGAGCGCTCGTTCGCCGAGTTGGAAGTCGTCCTCGAAGCGCAGTTGCCGACGGAGGCGCGCCGGTGGCAGCGTTGGTGGACGAACGACGAGACGTCGCACCCGCACGCGAGCGCGTGGCTCCGCGCCGGCTACGAGGTGACGAAGGCGTCCCTGCCCGAGGGCCGGGTCACCTTCGAGCGAGTCGAGGCGGACGAGCCGTCGGCCGGGTCCGCCGCGTCACCGCCGGCGGGCATCTCCCCACGGCGGCCGGAGTAGTTCGGATAGCGAGTCGAGTCGGTCGAAAAAGCCCCGGTCCGCGGAAACGGTTCGGTCCCGCCGAGGCCGTCGCGGCGGGGCGCTTAACCGTCGCCGCGCCCATCCTCGCGACATGGTGTCGCAAGCGGCGCTCTCGCTGGTCGCTCTCCTCGTCGGGACGGAACTCCTCTTCACCGGACTGGACGCGCTGAACCTCAGACACGGCGCTCGCGCGGTCCGCGAGTCGGAGTCGTGGGTGCGCGAGACGCTCGGCGTCGACGACCCCGAGCGAATGTTGGCCTACCAGCGGTCGAAGACGACGCTCTCCCGGGTTCAGTCGTGGGTCGGCGTCCTCGCTCTCCTCGCCGTCGTCGTCTCCGGTCTATTCGGTGACGCGGTGGCGCTCCTCGCGGCGACGAGCCTCCCGCCCGTCGCGCAGGGCGTCGCCCTCCTCGTCGCCGCCGGCGTCCTCGCGCGGGCGTTCGGCGCGCCGTTCGACCTCTACGAGACGTTCGTCATCGAGGAGCGGTTCGGATTCAACAACCGGACGCCGGGGCTGTGGCTCCGCGACTTTCTCGTCGGCCTCCTGCTCTCGGCGGCCCTCACGGGCGTCCTCGGCGGCGTCGTCCTATTCGCCGTCGAACGCCTGCCGACGCTGTGGCCCGTCGCCGGGTGGGTTCTCGTCGTCGGTTTCTCGCTCTCGATGATGGTGATTTACCCGCGGTTCGTCGCGCCGTTGTTCAACGACTTCGACCCCGTCGAGTCGGGTCCGCTCCGCGAGGCCGTCGACGACGTGTTCGAGCGCGCGGGGTTCGACTGCGAGCAGGTGTACGAGATGGACGCCAGCCGCCGCTCCTCGCACTCGAACGCCTACTTCGTCGGCTTCGGCCGGACCAAGCGGGTGGTGCTGTTCGACACCTTGGTCGAGCAGATGGACCGCGAATCCGTGCAGGCCGTGCTGGCGCACGAACTCGCCCACTGGAAGCGGGGCCACATCTGGAAGCAACTCGGCGCCTCGGCGGTCCAGACGGGCCTCGCGTTCGCCTTCCTCTGGTGGGTCACGACCTCACAGTGGGTGTACGCGGCGTTCGGACTCCCCGGGGTGACGTACGCCGCCCTCGCCGTCGGCCTGCTGTACGTCGGTCCGCTGTTCTCGCTGTCGTCGCCGCTGACGAACCGGCTCTCCCTGGCGCACGAACGGGAGGCGGACGACTTCGCCGCGCGGACGATGGGCGAGACGGGGTCGATGACGCGGGCGCTGGCGACGCTCGCCGGCGAGAACCTGAGCAACCCGTTCCCGCACCCGTGGTACGCCGCGTTCCACTACTCGCACCCGCCGATTCCCGAGCGGATGCGGCGGTTACGCGAGCGGAACGGCGAGGGCGAGTCGGGGGAGAGCGAGGAGCCGTCGGGTCCGGCGAGCAGCGTCTGAACTCGGATTCTCACTCGACGCCGACGTAGCCGCTGCCCTCCGCCGCCGCGAGACCCAGGAGGACCAGCCAGTCGAGTATCCGTCCGACCCGTTCGGTCCACACGTCCCGCCAGTTCTCGACGGCTCGGTGTCGCTCCCAGGCGGGCACCCGGTCGTCGAACCCCGCGAACACGTCCTCAACCGTCTTCGGGTCCGGCGAGAGCGCGTCGAGCACGTCGCTCGCGCCGTACACCCGGCGCCGGAAGGCGTCGCGGAGGTGCGTCTCGGTCGGCTCTCTCTGCAGGCGGACGAAACTCCCGTCCGCCGTCTCCTCGGCCAACTCAAGCGCGCGGAGGAAGGTGAGCCACGTCCGCGCCACGTCGCGGCTCGGCAGGTCGAGGCGGCGCAGCAGGCGGGCGCAGCAGTCGTCCTCGGTACCCGGGACGAGGGGGACGGCGCGCTGAGCGTCGGCGACGAACCCGAGTTCGTCCGGGGGTGCGGGGACGAGTTTGAACTTCACGACCGGATGTCGAACGACTCCGCCAGCATCTCCTCGTCGGTCTCGCCGTGGACGTACGTCGGCCCGTTCACCACGTCGACGGTGACCTTCGCGGGGGCGAACACCGTCTCGGGGATGTCGTAGAAGTCCCAGTCGGCCTCCTCGAATATCTGCTGGAACGGCGTTCCGTACTCGTCGCCGACCGTCGAGGCCACCCGGTCGAACACGTCCGCGTCCTCCGTGACGGTGAGGTGCACCTCGCCGCCGTAGGCGAGGGCGTCGTTCGTCCGGCCCATGGCGACGCCCTCGTCGTAGCTGACGGGGGCGAGGGGGGCGGAGCCGAACGCCGAGAGGACGTTCCGCGGGTCGTAGTCGAGTTCGAAGAGGCGGAACATGGCGAGTTCGCACACCCGCGCGGCGGTCGTCACGCTCCCGACCAGCGACCCCGTCGCGTACGTCGGGAGGAAGACGCCGTTGGGGTCGATGCCGGCCATGTCGGCGACGTGTTCGGCCACCCGGTCGCCGGGGAGTTCGATGCTCTCGATGCCGAGTACCGTGAGGTCGAACTCGTCGAAGTACTCCACGGCGTGGAACTCGTCCTCCTCGGCGACGAGGGCGCGGGCGGGGCCGGAGCCGAGTCCCTCGAACGGCGGATCCTCGAAGTCGAGTTCCCACCCGGCCTTCTGCGAGCAGAGGAGGGCGAGGGCGGGATGGTCCGTCTGGAGTTCGATTCGCGGCGTGGGCGCGCCCGCCACGTCGTCCATCGACGCCTGAATCGTGGCGAGGCCGGCCGTCTCTATCTCCGAGAGGAGCATCCCCGCCTCGACGCCGCCCTCGGCGTTGACGCCGAAGTCGATGACCGTCGCCCCCGAGTCGAGTTCGTACACGTCCACCCGCAGTTCGTCGGCGAAATCGATGGCCTCGTCGACGAGTTCGATGGCCATCCGATTGATGGAGTCCATGGGCGTCGGTTGGTCGTGACCTCGTAAAGACGTTGGTAGTTCGCCGGCGTCGCTACTCCTCGCGCGTTCGTCTGGCCTCCCGACCGAGGTGCTCCTCCACGGCGTCGACTTTGTCTCGCGCCGTCTGTCGAGAAGTCCGCTTGTCGTCTATCTTCAGGAAGGTGCTCACCCGGTCGCCGTCGACGGCTTTGTGCGCCGCGCCGACGGCGTCCAGTAGGGTGTCGATGTCGTCCGCCTCTATCACCGTCCCCATCGGGTTCGTCTCGTAGGAGACGTCGAAGTCGTCCAGGGCGGCGACGGCCTTCGCCACCTCGCCGGACATGCTATCTTCGACGACGGGCGCGACGCTCAGGAGCGCGATGACTGTCATACCTGCATCGTCGCGCCCGCGGGACAAAACGGTACGCGTCGGTCGACGCCGGTGTTTTTCTCCGCGCCGGACGTGTTCTCTCCGATGAACCTTCGACAGTCGTTGACCGACGCGCCGTACGTCGGACGGACCGTCACGCTCCTCCGGGCGTTGGTCCACGAGGTGCGGGCCGAGAAGCTCACGTTCATGGCGGGCAGCATCGCCTACCACGCGTTCGTCTCCCTCCTCCCCCTGTTCTTGCTCCTCTTGGCGCTGGCAGCTATGACGGGCAATCAGGCGCTCGACGACAGCGTGCGGACGCTGGCGGGCGTCGTGCTCACCGAGGGGACGCGCGAGGAGTTCTTCTCGGAGGCGACGCGGTCCAGCCAGTCGACCGGCGTCTCGCTGTTCGGCGGCGCCGTCCTCCTGTGGGGGACGCTCCGCATCTTCCGCGGCCTCGACACCGCCTTCTCCGACATCTACGAGTCCGAGGCGTCGAACACGCTCGCCGACCAACTCCGCGACAGCGTCCTCGTCCTCGGAACGTTCGGGGTCGTCCTCGTCGTCGGCTCCCTCGTCCACGACGTGGTCGGCTCTATCTCCTCGCCGATGCTCGGGTGGGTAGCCGGCCGCGCGTTCCTGATCGGCGGGCTTGCGCTCGCGCTGTTCCCCATGTACTACGTCTTCCCCGACACGGACGTGGGCGTCGCCGAAACCCTCCCCGGGACGTTCACCGCCGCGGTCGGTCTCACCGCCTTCGAGTCGCTGTTCGACCTGTACACCTCTTACTCCAGCACCTCGCCAGACAGCAGCGTCGTCGCGGGCGTCCTCGTCCTCCTGACGTGGCTGTACTTCAGCGGCCTCGTCGTCCTCCTCGGGGCCGCCGTCAACGCCGTCTTCTCGAACCGCAGCAGCGACGTGAACGTCGAACCCGTCTTCGGGGGTATCCCGCCCGAGGCCAAACGGCACGGGCGGACCGTCTCCCGCGAGGAACTCGTCGACGCCATCGACCGACTGGACAAGCGACTCCACGACGCCGAGGAGGTGGTCGTCGTCGTCGACGACGAGGAGGTACCGATTCCCGTCCCCGACGAAGTCATCTCCGACACCGACTCGCTCCGACTCCTGCCGGGCGGCGCGGTGACCGTCGAACTCCGGTGGTCGCCCGCCGAGGAGTGACCGGGTCGGACGCTCGCCACCGACCTTCCGCTCTAGGTTAAGTTCTCAGCGAGCGTATGGTTACTCATGCCTTCAAGCACCCACACGACGCAGCGAACGGCCGACATCTCGACTCCAGATCCCGCGACCGCTCCGATCCGGCCCGCCGTCGTCGACGCCGACCCGACCGTTCGGGACCCCGATACCAGCGCCACGACCACCTCTCGGGCCGTCGCGCCCCGCGTTACCCTCCCGAACCAACGTCTCGCGGACGGCCACCTCGGGGAGTCCTATCTCGTCTGGCGCTGTCTGAACTGCGGCGAGACGGGGTCGCTGACGGCGTTCCCGGCGCGCTGTCCCGACTGCCGGAGCGGTCGCGAGTCGCTGGCCTACTGGCTCGAAGACTAACGGACGAAACGCCGGCGGCTTCGTCGGCGACAGACGAACGACCCGCGTAGCGACGGCGGAGGCGTTCGGGTTGATCATCGACGATGGCGAGTAGCCGGACACTCGCGGCCGTGCACCTCGTTAGGAGTCGTTCGACTCGCATCTGACCACCGCTTGTCCGAGCGAACCGACCAGCATGAGGAACGACCCGACGATGAACGCGTAGATACCGAGTCGTTTCAGTGGCTCGTACAGAAAGAAGACGCTCCCGACGAAAAACAGCACGTTGCCGAGCAGTCCGAGACTGAGGTGAACCCATTCGTACTCCTGAAAGAGCGTTTGCAGCGCATCCTTGAGCATTGTCGTCACCAACTCCTCGGTGCGACGTTGCGGACTGGGATTCAACTGCGTTGTGGCGGGACCCGGCCGTCGGCTTGGTGTAGCGGTGGTCTGCATCACTCACGGCAGGAGTCCGACGGGACTGGACGCTCGGGGAGTGAGTTTCGGAGAAGTGCGCTGGCTGGGATTTGAACCCAGGTTGTGACCATGGCAAGGTCACGTGATACCACTACACTACCNGAGTGAGTTTCGGAGAAGTGCGCTGGCTGGGATTTGAACCCAGGTTGTGACCATGGCAAGGTCACGTGATACCACTACACTACCAGCGCGTTTCGCGTCGTCACTCGAACGGATGCGACGCCCGTACAAATAAGACACGACTTCGACGCCTCTCGTGCGCGCGCGGAGAAGCAGTTCACCATCAGCCTAGAGAGCTTCAGCCGGGTACCGACGCGCCGAGACGAGACTCGGCGCTCGGGGAGTGAGTTTCGGAGAAGTGCGCTGGCTGGGATTTGAACCCAGGTTGTGACCATGGCAAGGTCACGTGATACCACTACACTNGAGTGAGTTTCGGAGAAGTGCGCTGGCTGGGATTTGAACCCAGGTTGTGACCATGGCAAGGTCACGTGATACCACTACACTACCAGCGCCCGTCGCGGCGTGCGACTACAATAAATCGTAACGCGAGGTCGATTGATAAGGCTTGCGAAACGTCATAAATCGGGAGATGGCGTGGGGGTGCCACCCACGGACGGGTTGGCGGAGCGAACGGATCGGAGACGCTGACAGTCCGATTAGAAATCCCTAACCACGACGGGCCAACCGCTATCGCCGCGAGCGGCGTGGATGGAGTATGAACTTGGAAACCCGAATCCGCGAACTGCACCGGGACGGCGACGACGACGCGGTGAAACAACTGATTCGAGCGGCCATCAGTTGCGGTAACGGGGCCGAGTACCGGGTCGAGGGCGACCGAGTGCACGTCTCGCACTCGGCGTACTCCGGGAGCCACGAAATCGTGCGAGGTCCCGGCGCGTTCGGGCAGGTGCGCGTGGTCGCCCGCGGCGAGTACCGCTTCACGGGCCGAGACGGCTCTCTGGACGTCGAACTCGACGCGGTGAACTCGAAGGCGGTGCAGTTCGGCCGAGCGCACATCGACGAGACGGGGGCGGGCCGCGACGCCCGGTCGGAATCCGGGCGGGAGGACCGGTCGGCGATGGTGCCGTAAACGACCCGACGGCGCACCGTCGCGGTGACGAATCACACGGACGTCCGGCCGGGAAAACCCCCGTTCCCGGGAGTGTCACGCCCTCACAACGTCGGCTACGAGTCGCTACCCTTTTAGGGAGGCATCCGGTACAAGCGATACAGTCTAGACGTGACGACGAAGGGACCGGTATGACACTGAGCGTACTCGTGCCGTCTTCCGTCGTCCGAGAAGCCGAGGACAAACGCGAGGCCACTCGCAAACTCGGTTACGTCGCCCGCGCGGCGACGGTGTTTCGGGCGAACCGGCTCGTCGTCTTCCCCGACCGGGAAGGCGAGAACCGGTGGGGAGGCGAGTTCGTCGAGACGGTGTTGCGATACGCCGTTACGCCACCCTACCTCCGAAAGGAGGTGTGGGGGCACCGCGACGAACTGCAGTACGTCGGCGTCCTCCCGCCCCTCCTCGTCTCGTCTACGACCGGCTCCGAATCGAACGATTCGGGGTCGTTACAACAGGGAATCGTGACCGAGGTCGGACCTGAAGGTCGCGTTCGGGTCAATTGCGGACTGCAACACCCGGTCTCCCTCTACGCTCCGTCCGGTACGGAGTTGGAGGAGGGAGAGCGCGTCGCCATCAGGATCTCTTCGCGAGAACCGGTCCGTGCGCGGATCGTGGACGAGCCCGTTCCGGGGTTCTCCATCGCCCGCACGGACCTCGAGGAAGCACTCGGCCGCTCCGACGCGGGCGTCACTATCGCGACGTCCCGCCACGGAGAGTCGCTGACGGTGCCGAAGCTAGCGGAACTCTCCCCGCGAATCGACCGGGAGGGAGCCACCGTCGTCTTCGGTTCGCCAGGCCGCGGGCTTCCGGACATTCTCGGCATCAACGCCGAGGAAGTCACAGTCGAACCCTCCGACGGTCCGGGGTTCGACCTCTGGCTCAATACGATTCCGCGACAGGGCAGCGAGGTGGTGCGAACCGAGGAAGCGATGTTCGCTTCCCTCGCGTCCCTGACACTCACGGAGTGAACACATGCCACAACCAAGCAGACCACGTAAGGGTTCGATGGGTTACGGCCCACGCACGCGTGCGACCAAGGAGGTCCCACGCATCAAATCGTGGCCCGACGACGACGGGTCACCGGCGCTGCAAGGGTTCGCCGGCTACAAGGCCGGAATGACCCAAGTGATGATGGTCAACGACGAGTCCAACTCCCCCCGCGAAGGGATGGAGGAGGCCGTCCCAGTGACCGTCGTCGAGACGCCGCCGATGCGCGCCGTCGCCCTTCGAGCCTACGAAGACACGCCGTACGGTACCAAGCCCCTGACCGAAGTGTGGGCGTCGGAGTTCGACGAGAACCTCGACCGCGCCCTCGACCTCCCGTCGGAGGACACGTTCGACGACGACGCCGACGACCTGCGCTCCGCGCTCGAAGCGGGCGAGGTCGACGACGTCCGCGTCATCACCCACACCGTCCCGGCAGGGATGAAGAACATCCCCAAGAAGAAGCCCGACATCATGGAGACGCGCGTCGGCGGCGGCTCGCTCGACGACCGCGTCGACTTCGCCCTAGACCTCGTCGGAGAGGGCGGCGAGCACGCCATGTCGGACGTCTTCCGCGCCGGCGAGTACATGGACGTCGCCGGCGTCACGAAGGGGAAAGGCACGCAGGGCCCCGTCAAGCGATGGGGCGTCCAGAAGCGAAAGGGCAAGCACGCCCGGCAGGGCTGGCGGCGCCGTATCGGTAACCTCGGCCCGTGGAACCCCTCCCGCGTCCGTTCGACCGTTCCGCAGCTCGGTCAGACGGGCTACCACCAGCGGACCGAACTCAACAAGCGCCTCGTCGACATCGGTGACGGCGACGAGGCGTCCGTCGACGGCGGCTACGTCGGCTACGGCGAGGTCGACGGTCCGCACGCGCTCGTGAAGGGTTCCCTTCCGGGTCCCGACAAGCGCCTCCTGCGGTTCCGCCCGGCCATCCGGCCGAACGACCAACCGCGCCTCGACCCCGAGGTGCGCTTCGTCTCCACCGCATCGAACCAGGGATAACTCATGCAGGCAACAATCCGAGACCTGAACGGCGACGACGCCGGCACGCTCGACCTTCCCGAGGTCTTCGAGACGGCCTACCGGCCGGACCTCATCAAGCGCGCCGTCCTCGCCGCGCAGGCAAACAGAAAGCAGGCGTACGGAGCAGACCCCTACGCGGGGATGCGCACCCCGGCCGAATCGCTGGGTAGCGGTCGCGGTATGTCTCACGACCCCCGTGAGAACGGCCGCGCTCGCCGCGTTCCCCACGCCGTCAGCGGTCGCAAGGCGCACCCGCCGAAGGCGTCGAAAGAACAGGGTAAGAACATCAACGACAAGGAGCGAAAGCTCGCCGTCCGCTCGGCGATCGCCGCCACGGCGGACCCCGAACTGGTCGCCGAACGCGGCCACCGCTTCGATGAGGACCTCGAACTGCCGCTCGTCGTCTCCGACGACTTCGAGGACCTCGTGAAGACCAAAGAGGTCGTCTCGCTGCTCGAAGCGCTCGGCGTCCACGCCGACGTCGAGCACTCCGAGGACAACCGGCGAGTCCGATCCGGTCAGGGGAAGGCCCGCGGTCGCAAGTACACGCGACCCAAGTCCATCCTCTTCGTGACGGCCTCCGAGCCGTCCAAGGCCGCTCGCAACCTCGCGGGCGTCGACGTCGCCACCGCGGCGAACGTCGGTGCCGAGGAACTCGCGCCCGGCACGCACGCCGGTCGACTCACGCTGTTCACCGAGAGCGCTATCGAGGAGGTGGCCGACCGATGAGCTCCGTCGTCCGCCACCCGCTCGTGACCGAGAAGGCGATGAACGAGATGGACTTCGACAACAAGCTCCAGTTCGTCGTCGACCTCAGCGCCACGAAGCCCGAGATAGTCGAAGAGCTCCAGTCGCGTTACGAGGTGTCCATCGAGAACGTGAACACCCAGATAACGCCGAAGGGCACGAAGAAAGCTACCGTCCGACTCTCCGAGGACGACGACGCGCAGGAAGTCGCGTCGCGAATTGGGGTGTTCTAACAATGGGACGACGAATACAAGGCCAGCGTCGCGGGCGCGGCACGCCCACCTTCCGGGCGCCGTCGCACCGCTACAAGGCCGAACTCTCGCACAAGAACGCACAGGAGGAGACGATCTCCGGCACCATCGTCGACATCGAACACGACCCGGCCCGCAGCGCGCCCGTCGCGGCCATCGAGTTCGAAGACGACGACCAGCGCCTCGTCCTCGCACCCGAGGGCGTCGCGGTGGGCGATACGATTCAGGTCGGCGTCTCCGCAGAGATCAAACCCGGTAACACGCTCCCGCTCGCCGAAATCCCGGAAGGGGTTCCGGTGTGCAACGTCGAGCGACAGGTCGGCGACGGCGGCAAGTTCGCCCGCGCGTCGGGCACGAGCGCCCAACTGCTGACCCACGACCGGCACGTCGCCGTCGTGAAGCTCCCGTCCGGCGAGGTCAAGCGCCTCAACCCGCAGTGCCGCGCCACCATCGGCGTGGTCGCCGGCGGCGGTCGGACGGAGAAGCCGTTCGTGAAGGCGGGGAACAAACACCACAAGATGAAGGCGCGAGGCATCAAGTGGCCGCGCGTGCGCGGCGTCGCCATGAACGCGGTGGACCACCCGTTCGGCGGCGGCGGCCGCCAGCACCCCGGTCGCCCGAAGTCCGTCTCGCGTAACGCGCCACCGGGGCGCAAGGTCGGCGACATCGCCTCCAAGCGCACCGGCCGCGGCGGTAAGGGAGGTAACTGAACATGAGCTCGGAATACCGAACCGGCCGTGAAGGTGAGGAGTTCACCTACCGCGGTCACACGCTCGAAGAGCTCCAGGAGATGGAGCTCGACGAGGTCGTCGAACTGCTCCCCGCACGAGTGCGGCGAAGCATCAACAGAGGGCTGACGCTCCAGAAGGAGAAGCTCCTCGACGAGGTCCGCGAGGCGGACCCCGAGGAGACGGCCAACTCGCCCATCCGGACGCACCTCCGCGATATGCCCATCCTGCCGGTGTTCGTCGAGAAGACGTTCGCCGTCTACAACGGGCAGTCGTTCGAGCGCGTTCGCGTGCAACCCGAGATGATCGGACACTACCTCGGCGAGTTCCAGTTGACCCGAAACTCGGTCGAACACGGTCAGGCCGGCATCGGTGCGACCCGGTCCTCAAAGTTCGTCCCGCTCAAGTAACCTATGGGAATCAACTACAGCGTCGAGGCCGACCCGGACATCACCGCAAAGGGGATGCTCCGTGACCGGCCCATCAGCCTGAAGCACAGCAAGGCCATCTCGCGCGAGATAAAGGGCATGACCGTCGAGGACGCCGAATCCTACCTCGACGCCGTCATCGAGGGAGAGCGTTCGGTCCCGTTCCGCCAGCACAACACCGGCGTCGGACACCGCTCCGACATCGACGGCTGGGACGCGGGTCGCTACCCCGAGAAGGCGTCGAAAGCGTTCCTCGAACTCCTGCAGAACGTCGCGGCCAACGCCGACGAGGACGGCTTCGACGGTCGTTCGATGGAGATCATGCACGTCGCCGCGCACAAGGTCGGAGAACGACCCGGTCGTAAACCCCGCGCGTTCGGGAGTGCAGACCCATTCAACACCACACTCTGTGACGTCGAACTCATCATCGAGGAGGTCGAGGAGTAATGGCTGACGAACACCAGTTCATCGAGAACGGGCTTCAGCGCTCGCAGATCGACGAGTTCTTCGCGGACGAACTCGGTCGCGCGGGCTACGGCGGCATGGACGTCGCCAAAACGCCGATGGGCACGCAGATCGTCCTGAAGGCCGAAAAGCCCGGAATGGTCATCGGTAAGGGCGGGAAGAACATCCGCAAGGTGACCAAGGAACTCGAGAACCGCTTCGACCTCGACGACCCGCAGATCGACGTGCAGGAGGTCGACGAACCCGACCTCAACGCGCGAATCGTCGCGGACCGTCTGGCGAACGCACTCGAGCGCGGTTGGTACTTCCGCAAAGCGGGCCACACGACCATCGACCGCATCATGGATGCGGGCGCCCTCGGCGCCGAAATCATCCTCGCGGGGAAGGTCACGGGCGCTCGATCGCGCGTGGAGAAGTTCAACCGCGGCTACATCAAGCACAACGGCGAACCCGCCCAGTCCATCGTCGACGAGGGGCAGGGCGTCGCCGTGATGAAACTCGGCACCATCGGCGTGAACGTCAAGATCATTCCGCCGGGAGCCAAGCTTCCCGACGACTTCGAGATCGAAGACGACGCCGACCCCGAAGCGGTCGAGCAGACCGTCGAGTCCGAGGGCGTCGAGGAACTCCTCGAGGACGAACCCGAGGAGATCCCGGACGTCACCGAAGACGACGAGGACGTCGACGTGCCCGACGAGGACCCGACGGAGGTCATCGACGAGGAGATCGTCGAAGAGGTCGTCGAGGAGTCCGGCGACGTGGCCTCGCGCTCCGAGAGCGCGGAGCCCGACCCGCAGGAAGAGCCCGTCGGCACCGGCGACGTCGAAGACGAGGACGTCTCGCCGGACGACGACGAGGCCGACGCCACGGAGGCCGAACTCGACGAGGAGGTCGAAGCGGAAGCCGAAGACCTCGTCTCCGAGATGGAGGAGGCCGACGAGGACGAAGCGAACGCCGACGACGCCGACGAGGAGTCCGAGGCGGACGCCGCCGACGAAGAAACGGAGGAGTAATACATGGCAATCCTCTACCCCGAAGAGATTCGCGACATGACGCCCGCCGAGCGTGACGCAGAACTCGAAGAACTCGAGACGGAACTGCTCAACGCCAAGGCCGTGCAGGCCGCGGGCGGCGCGCCGGAGAACCCCGGTCGCGTCGGCGAACTGAAGCGAACCATCGCCCGAATCAAGACGATTCAGGGCGAAGAAGGCGACTTAGACGAGTAATCCGAACCACGATGGCACTGACACCCGAGACGCTCACGCGACACGAACTCAACGGCCTCCGTCTGGAGGTCGTCGACGCCGCCAACCCCGACCTCGTCGGGATAGCCGGCCGTGTCGTCGTCGAGACGATGCAGATGCTCCACGTCGACGTCCAAGCGGCGTCCGACGGGGAGACTCGGGTGCTGCAGGTGCCGAAGCAGGGGACGACCCTGCAGTTCGAGATTCCGCCGCGGGACGACGTTCCCGCAACCACACATACGCGCACAGATGAAGCCGCCGACGCCGAGAAGGCGTCGGGGACCGCGTCCAAACTTCGGTCGGAAACTGCCGGCGAATTCGAAGCCGGTCAGTCTGGTCGTTGCCAGGGCGCGGCCTACGTTACGGTGGATGGCGCACGTCTGCTCTCACGACCCGCCTTGCGAACAGAGAAGGCAGGTGACACAACATGGCGATAGGACTGAACGTAGAAGAACCGGAGGAGGCCTGCTCCGACGAGAACTGTCCGTTCCACGGCTCCCTTGCCGTCCGCGGACAGACGCTCGAAGGAACGGTCGCCTCCACAGACATGGACAAAACCGTCGTTGTGGAACGCGAATACGACGTTCGCGTTCCCAAGTACGACCGCTACATGAAGCGGCGTAGTCGCATCCCGGCCCACGCACCCCCGTGCATGGACCTCGCCGAGGGCGACACGGTACGTATCGCAGAGACCCGACCGCTGTCGAAGACGAAGGCGCACGTCGTCGTCGAGACGCTCGGAGGTGAGGAGTGATGGAGGCGCTGAAGGCCGACGTCACGAAGGGCCTCGCACGAGGCTCGCTCATCAAGTGCGCCGACAACACCGGCGCGCGTCAGCTGAAAGTCATCAGCGTGAAGGGCTACTCAGGAACCAAGAACCGACACCCGAAGGCGGGCATCGGCGACCAGATCACCGTCTCGGTGACCAAAGGGACGCCGGAGATGCGCCGCCAGGTGCTCCAGGCCGTCATCGTTCGACAGCGGAAATCGATCCGCCGACCGAACGGGACGCGCGTGAAGTTCGAGGACAACGCCGCCGTCATCATCGACGAGATGGAAGAGCCTCGCGGGACCGAGATCAAGGGTCCCATCGCGCGTGAGGTCGCGGAGCGCTTCGGGAGCATCGCCTCCACGGCGACGATGATCGTATAGCACAGACCATGACCAAACAACCACGCAAACAGCGAAACGAGACGCAGAACGCGCCGCTTCACGAGCGACAGAAGCAGGTTCGCGCGACGCTGTCGGGCGACCTGCGCGACGAGCACGGCCGCCGTAACGTGCGCGTCAACGCCGGCGACACGGTCGAAGTGCTCCGCGGCGACTACGCGGGCACCGAAGCCGAAGTCGCCCGCGTCGACCTCACGGACGCGGTCATCTACGTCGAGGACGTCACGGTCGCGAAGGCCGACGGCGAGGAACTGCCTCGTCCCCTCGACGCCAGCAACGTCCGCGTCGTCGAACTCGACCTCGAAGACGAGCGTCGCGAGGAGCGTCTCCAAGCGGACTCGGAGGATAACGAATGACGAAGCACCAGAAGCGACTCTCGGCACCGAACTCGTGGCCGATAGAACGCAAAGAGGAGACGTTCACGGTCAAGGCCGGCGCCGGTCCGCACGGGCAGGCGGGGGTTCCCCTGCTCATCCTGCTGCGGGACGTGCTCGGCTACGCTGACTCGAAGAAGGAGGCGCGCTACGCGCTCAACCAGGACACCGTGCTCGTCAACGGAGACGCCGTCTCCGACGAGTCCCGTCCCATCGGGATGTTCGACATCCTCGCGTTCACGGAGCGAGAAGAGTACTTCCGCGTCTTCCCCGACGAGGGCGGACGCCTCGCGCTCACGCCGATCGACGCCGAGTCGGCCGACAGCCGCCTCGGGAAGGTCGCCGGCAAGCAGAGCGTCAAGGGCGGCGCCACGCAGCTTACGCTGCACGACGGCTCGAACGTCCGCGTCGAGGACGAGGACGACCCGGACCAGTACCACTCGAAGGACTCGCTGGTCGTCGACAACGAGACGAAGGAGATCGTCGCGCACTTCCCGTACGAGGAGGGCGCGCTGGTCACCGCCGTCGACGGCACGCACGCCGGCGAGATCGGCGAGGTCACCGAGATCACCGTCACGCCCGGCAGCGGGAACAACTCCGTCACCGTCGAGACGGACGAGTACACGTTCGAGACGGTCGAACAGTACGTCGTCGTCATCGACGAGAACTTCACCGGCGACGGCGAATCCGCGGCGCCCGAGGCCGAGACCGACTCCGACGGAGGTGACGACGAATGAGTGAAAGTGAGAGCGAAAGCGAGAGCGAGTTCCACGAGATGCGCGAGCCGAAGATCGAGAAGGTCGTCGTCCACATGGGCGTCGGCGAAGGCGGTCGCGAACTCGCGAACGCCGAGGACATCCTCGAAGAGATCACGGGCCAGCAGTCGGTCCAGACCATCGCGACGCGCGCGGCGACGCAGTTCGGCGCGCGAAAGGGTGACCCCATCGGCGCGAAGGTCACGCTCCGCGGCGGGAACGCCGAGGAGTTCCTCGAGACGGCGCTGCCCCTCGCGAACATCTCGGAACGGCAGTTCGACGAGACGGGTAACTTCAGCTTCGGCGTCGAAGAGCACACCGAGTTCCCCTCTCAGGAGTACGACCCGCAGATCGGTATCTACGGGCTGGACGTGACGGTCAACCTCGTCCGCCCCGGTTACCGCGTCAAGAAGCGCGACAAAGCGTCGCGCAGCATCCCCTCGGCGCACCGAATGAGCGCCGAGGACGCCATCCCGTTCCTCGAATCCAACTTCGACGTGGACGTGGAGGCTACAGAAGAATGAGCGAATCAGAGACCGAACAGACGGGCGAGCACGCGACACGGCGCACGGGACAGGAGAACGAGTGCCGCCGCTGCGGCCGCAAACAGGGACTCGTCGGCAAGTACGACATCAACCTGTGCCGGCAGTGCTTCCGCGAGGTCGCCCGCGATATGGGATTCAAGAAGTACAGATAACAATGGCAGGAAACGACCCCCTCTCCAACGCTCTCGCCGGCGTGAACAACGCCGAGAGCGTCGGGCATCTGTCGCACGAGATACAGCCCGCCTCCAACGTCATCGGCTCCGTCCTCGAGGTCTTCTACGACCGCGGGTACGTCGACGGCTTCGAGTTCGTCGACGACGGCAAGGCCGGAACGTTCGAGGTCGAACTGAACGGCGCTATCAACGAATGTGGTGTCGTCAAGCCCCGCTACTCCGCGGGTGCCGACGAGTTCGAGAAGTGGGAGAAGCGATATCTCCCCGCCCGCGACTACGGGACGCTCATCGTCACGACGAGCCACGGCGTCATGAGCCACTACGACGCCCGCGAACAGGGCATCGGTGGCCAAGTAATCGCCTACGTGTACTGAGACAATGAACCGAGTAGAAATCGAAATTCCGGACGACGTCTCTGCCGAGATCAAGAACCTCGATCTAACCATCGAAGGCCCCAACGGGAGCGTCACGAAGACGCTCTGGTACCCCGCCATCAGCGTGGCGGTGGACGACGGTCACATCGTCATCGAGTCCGACGAATCGGACGCGAAGACGAACGCGACCGTGGGCACCTTCGAGAGCCACGTGGAGAACATGCTCTACGGCGTCACCGAGGGATGGGAGTACAAGATGGAAATCTACTACGCCCACTTCCCGATGCAGGTCAACGTGCAGGGTGACGAGGTCGAAATCGAGAACTTCCTCGGCGAGAAGGCGCCGCGGTACGCGAAAGTCCGCGGCGACACACAAGTACAGATTGACGGCGAAGAGATGGTCCTGACCGGTCCCAACAAAGAGGACGTCGGGCAGACCGCCGCCGATATCGAACAACTCACCCGCGTGAACGACAAGGACACGCGCGTCTTCCAGGACGGCGTGTACATCACGCAGAAACCGGAAAAGGAGACGGTCTAAATGGCTGACGAAGAGATTCAAGAACTCGAAGACATCAGCGGCGTCGGTCCCTCGAAGGCCGAGGCGCTCCGCGAGGCCGGCTACGAGTCGGTCGAGGACGTGAAGGCCGCGAGCCAGTCCGAACTGGCCGAGGTCGACGGCGTCGGGAACGCGCTCGCTGCGCGTATCAAAGCCGACGTCGGCGGTCTCGAAGTCTCCGAAGACACCGAAGCGGAAGTCGAAGAGGAGACCGAGGAACCGGAGTCCGAAGAGGAGTCGGACGTGGAGACGGAACTCCAACCCCGCGGTCACGCGGACAAGACGCCCGACCTCGACTCGGACACGGCGGCGGCGCTCACGCAGAAGCACCGCGAGGGCAAGCCCGCCTTCCGACGGCAGGACTACCACAAGAAAAAGCGGACGCCCGAATCGTGGCGGAAGCCCCGCGGCAACCTCTCGAAGCAGCGCCGCGGCGTCAAAGGCAAGGGGCCGAAGGTCGAGTCGGGATACCGCTCGCCGAAGGCCGCCCGCGGCCTCCACCCGTCCGGCTTCGAGGAGGTTCACGTCCACAACGTGAACGACCTCGAGGGCGTCGACGGCGACACCGAGGCCGTCCGCATCGCCTCCTCGGTCGGCGCACGCAAACGCGAGCGCATCGAGGAAGAAGCGGAGGACCGCCAGATTCGCGTCCTCAACCCCACCTACGTTGAAGTGGAGGTCGACGAATGACCGATCTGAAAGCCCAGCGACGTATGGCCTCCGACGTCCTCGACGTCGGAAAGAGCCGCATCTGGTTCGACCCGGAAGAACAGGCCGACATCGCGGAAGCCATCACCCGAGAGGACATCCGCGAACTCGTCGACGAGGGAACGATTCGCGTCCAAGACGCGAAGAGCAACTCGAAGGGGCGCGCCCGAGAGCGCGCCGCGAAGCGTTCCTACGGTCACCGGAAGGGCCCCGGCTCCCGCAAGGGGAAATCCGGCGGTCGGAAGAACTCGAAGGACGAATGGATCAGCCGAATCCGCGCGCAGCGTCGTCGCTTGAAGGAGCTTCGCGACGACGGGCCACTGACGCCGACGCAGTACCGCGAACTGTACAACAAGGCGTCCGGCGGCGAGTTCGACAGCGTGGACCGGCTCGAAGCGTACATCAACAACAACTACGACGTGGAGCTACAATAATGGCGACAGGACCACGCTACAAGGTGCCGATGCGACGTCGCCGGGAAGTCCGGACGGATTACCACCAGAGGTTGCGCCTGCTGAAATCGGGCAAACCACGCCTCGTTGCTCGCGTGAGCAACAAGCACATCAGGGCGCAGCTGGTCACCCCCGGACCGAGCGGAGACGAGACACACGCGGCCGCCTCCTCGGAGGAACTCGCAGAGTACGGCTGGGAAGCCCCCACGGGCAATCTCCCCAGCGCGTACCTCACGGGCTTTCTCGCTGGGACGCGGGCGCTGGAGGCCGGCCTCGAAGAGGCCGTCCTCGACATCGGCCTGAACACGGCGACGCCCGGTAACAAGGTGTTCGCGGTTCAGGAAGGAGCGATAGACGCTGGCCTCGAAATCCCGCACAACGAGTCGGTGCTCGCGGACTGGTCGCGTAACCGCGGCGAGCACATCGCCGAGTACGCAGAGCAGCTCGACGAGCCGCTGTACGGCGGCGATTTCGACGCCACGAACCTACCCGAGCACTTCGACGACGTGCTCGAACGACTGCAGGAGGACGCATGAGCCAACGCAACAGCAACGGCTGGGAGCCGCGAACGCGGCTCGGCCGCATGGTACAGGACGGCGACGTCACCTCGATGAAACAGGCGCTGGAGACGGGGCTTCCGCTCAAGGAGCCCGAAATCGTCGACCAGCTTCTGCCCGGACTCGAAGACGAGGTGCTCGACATCAACATGGTTCAGCGCATGACCGACTCCGGTCGGCGTGTGAAGTTCCGTTGTGTCGTCGCCATCGGGAACCGCGACGGGTTCCTCGGCTACGCCGAGGCCCGAGACGACCAGGTCGGATCGGCCATCCAGAAGGCCATCAACGTGGCGAAACTGAACATCATCGAGGTCGACCGCGGTTCGGGGTCCTGGGAGGACTCCGCCGGCGGCGTGAACTCCCTCACCCGGAAGGCCGAGGGGAAAGCCGGCTCCGTGACGGTCGAAATCATGCCCGCCCCGCAGGGGCTGGGCCTCGCGGCCGCCGAAACCGTTCGGAACATCCTCGAACTGGCCGGCGTGCAGGACGCGTGGACCCGC
Organism: Halogeometricum pallidum JCM 14848; assembly: GCF_000337095.1. Lineage (GTDB taxonomy): Archaea > Halobacteriota > Halobacteria > Halobacteriales > Haloferacaceae > Halogeometricum > Halogeometricum pallidum. The sequence goes on along the minus strand of NZ_AOIV01000008.1, from coordinate 228,444 downwards.
TCGAACGGGAACACGCGCACGACGGTCAACCTCGCGAAGGCGACGTACAACGCGCTGAGAAACGCCTCGCAGTCGCGCACACCGCGGCGCGCACGAGAGAAACAGCAGGAGGCGGGCAACTGATGCAAGCTATCGTTCAGCTTCGCGGCGACGTGAACATGAGCGAGGCCACCCACGACACGCTGAAGATGCTCAACATCCACAGCGTGAACCACTGCGCGTTCGTCCCCGAGACGGACACCTACCGTGGGATGATCACGAAGGTAAACGACTACGTCGCGCACGGGGAACCGAGCGCCGACGTGGTCGAGACGCTGCTGCGAACGCGCGCCGAACCCGAGGAGGGTTCCGAGACGGTCGACGACGACTGGATCGCAGAGCACACCGACTACGACGACGTCTCCGCGCTGGCGGAGGCCATCGTCGACGAGGAGACGACGCTGCGCGAGCAGGGTCTCTCCCCCGTGCTTCGCCTGCACCCGCCGCGCGGCGGTCACAAGGGTCAAAAGCACGTCACGAAAGAAGGCGGTCAGCTCGGAAAGCACGAGACCGAGCAGATCGACGAACTCCTGGAGGACATGCGATGACCTCGAAGAAACGACGACAGCGCGGCTCTCGCACGCACGGCGGCGGCACGCACAAGAACCGGCGCGGCGCCGGTAACCGCGGCGGTCGCGGCCGCGCGGGGCGGGACAAACACGAGATCCACAACTACGAACCGCTCGGAAAACACGGCTTCAAGCGCCCCGAAGCGGCGCAGGACACCGTCGTCGAGGTTCGCGTGCAGAAACTCGACGAGGATGCGGCGCTGCTGGCGGCCGACGACGTGGCCGAGAAGGACGGCGACGCCTACCGCGTCGACGCTCGCGACGTGGCGGAAGACGGCTACGACGCGGACGTGGTGAAAGTGCTCGGCGGCGGGCAGGTCAGACAGGAACTGCACGTCGTCGCCGACGCGTTCACCGCCGGTGCGGTCGAACTCATCGAGGAAGCTGGCGGCAGCGCCGAACTCTCCGAGCGCGGAGAGGAAGCGCAATCCGAAGAAGATAACTCGGACGACGAGGAAAGCTCCGAAGAGTAACCTATGGGATGGAAGGAGGCCGCCGAACCGGTGCTGACGCGGATGCCTGCAGTCGCCCGACCGGAAGGGCACGTCCCGTTCCGCCGAAAACTCGGCTGGACGGCGGGCATCCTCGTGATGTATTTCTTCTTGACGAACGTGACGATGTTCGGTCTGCAGACGCAGGCCGCTGGGGGGGACTTCTACGGTCGGTTCCGTAGCCTCCTCGCAGGGTCGCAGGGGTCGATACTCCAACTGGGTATCGGTCCCATCGTCACCGCGAGCATCGTGCTGCAACTGCTCGGCGGGGCCGACCTGCTCGGCTTGGACACCGACGACCCGCGTGATCAGATCCTCTATCAGGGCCTCCAGAAGCTACTGGTGGTCGTGATGATCTGTCTCACCGGGTTGCCGATGGTGCTCGCGGGGGGCTATCTGCCCGCGAGCCAGCAGGTCGCGCAGTCGCTCGGCATCGGCCTCGGTGGCGTGAAGGGAATCATCTTCGCGCAGATGTTCGTCGGAGGCATTCTCATCCTGTTCATGGACGAGATCGTGAGCAAGTGGGGTGTCGGGTCCGGCGTGGGGCTGTTCATCATCGCGGGCGTCAGCCAGCAGCTCGTCGCCGGGCTGTTCAGCTGGGAGTCTCTCGGTGCCACCTCGGGGCTGTTCCCGACGTGGATCGGCATCCTCACCGGCGCCGTCGACATCGGCTCGCCGCTCTCGCCGGGCGGGTTGTCCGACATCTTCCTCGGACAGGGTCAACTGCTCGCGCTAATCACGACGCTGCTGATCTTCGGCATCGTCGTGTACGCCGAGAGCGTCCGCGTGGAAATTCCGCTGTCGCACGCCCGCGTGAAGGGCGCCCGCGGCCGCTTCCCGGTGAAGCTCATCTACGCGAGCGTCCTGCCGATGATCCTCGTCCGCGCCCTGCAGGCCAACATCCAGTTCCTCGGGCAGATCCTGAACAACTGGACCGGCCTGCCGGCGTGGGCTGGGACCTACAGTCAGGGGCAGGTCACCGGCGGCCTGTTCTACTACCTCGCGCCCATCCAGTCGCGCGGCGACTGGATGTGGTTCCTCGGGCTCACCTCCCAGGAACCCGCACAGATCCTCCTGCGCGTCCTCATCGACCTGACGTTCATGGTCGTCGGCGGCGCCATCTTCGCCGTCTTCTGGGTCGAGACGACCGGGATGGGTCCCGAATCCACCGCACAGCAGATTCAGAACTCCGGGATGCAGATTCCCGGCTTCCGGCGCAACCCGCAGGTGATCGAGAAGGTGATGGAGCGGTACATCCCGCAGGTCACCATCATCGGCGGCGCGCTGGTCGGACTGCTCGCTGTCATGGCGAACATGCTGGGCACCATCGGGTCGGTCTCCGGAACGGGACTGCTACTGACGGTCTCCATCACGTACAAACTGTACGAGGAGATCGCAGAAGAGCAGTTGATGGAGATGCATCCGATGATGCGCAACATGTTCGGCGGGTAACGACCGTCCGCGGCGGACGATACCCTCTCCTCTCGTTATTTTCGCACCGATAGTCGACGGCTCGTCGCCGCGGTACCGTTCGCAGACCGAGCCCACCGCCCAGAAGCTATTTCGGACGTTCGTGGATTGTTCAGGCCATGCAAGCCGATTTCAAGCCGCTCGAACACTACGGGGTCATCGGCAACCTCGAGACGTGCGCGCTCGTCGGCCGGGACGGGGCCGTCGACTGGTGCTGTCTGCCGCACGTCTACTCGCCGAGTGTGTTCGCCGCAATACTCGACCCCGACGTCGGGGGGCGGTTCGCCATCAGTCCCGCCGGCGAGTTCGAGTCCGAGCAGGCGTACCTCTCTCGGACGAACGTCCTGCAGACGACGTTCGAGACCGATTCGGGGACGATGACGGTGACGGACTTTATGCCAATCGTGGAAGCGAACAGCGGCGAAGAGCCCGATATTCGCGGACTCTACCGGAAGGTGACGTGCACCGAGGGGTCCGTAGAGGTGGACGTGGAGTTCGACCCGCGGTTCGACTACGGGCGCGTCGACACCGCGATAAACTCGATAGTGGACGGGGTGACCGCGACGGGCGACGACAGACATCTGTACCTCTCGACGCCGACGGAGTTGCGTATCGAAGACGGCGCCGCCCGCGGAACGTACCGCCTCGAGGCACACGAGACGCAGTGGTACGTCCTCCAGTACGACATGGACGCGCCGACGGACGCGGAGGACTGCGAGCGACTGCTGGAGGAGACGGCGCAGTATTGGCGGGAGTGGGCCCACTCCTGCGTCGAATCGGAGTGTCTGTTCGGCGGCGAGGCGCACGACTACGTCGTCCGCTCGGAACTGGTGCTCAAACTGCTCAACTACCGCGAGACGGGGGCGTTGGCCGCGGCGCCGACCACGTCGCTGCCGGAGGACATCGGCGGCGTGCGTAACTGGGACTACCGGTTTTCGTGGATACGCGACGGCGGCATCACGGTGCGCGCGCTGACGAATCTCGGTCACGTCGACGAGGCGAGCGACTACGTGCACCGCTTCCTGAAGCTGAGTCGGATGGGCGACTCCGCGGAAGTCCAACCGCTGTATGGCGTCGAGGGCGACACCGAGTTAGAAGAGGAGGAACTGGACCATCTCCGCGGTTACCGCGACTCCGAACCGGTTCGTATCGGCAACGAGGCGGCCGACCAACAGCAACTCGACGTGTACGGCGACCTGATACTCGCGCTGTACCAGCGGTTCTGGAGCGACGAACAGGACGTGACCGACGAGGACTGGAAAGCGCTCTGCGATATCGTCGAGTACGTCTGCGAGCACTGGGATGATAAGGGAGCGGGTATCTGGGAACTGCGAGGAGAGCCCAGACATCTCGTCTACTCGAAGGTGATGTGCTGGGTGGCGCTCGACCGGAGCGTCCGACTCGCCGAGCGAACGGGGCGGGAGGGACCCGTCGACCGCTGGCGGGAGTGCCGCGCGGAGATAAAAGAGACGGTCTTAGAGCGGGGGTTCGACGAGGAACGGAACAGCTTCACGCAGTCGTTCGAGGGCGACGAACTGGACGCCTCCAGTCTCCTCATCGCGCTCTCGGGCATCCTCCCGTTCGACGACGAGCGTATCGTCGGCACCGTCGACGCCGTGCGCGAGCATCTGACCACCGACGACGGCCTCGTCTTCCGCTACGAGAACGACGGCCTCCCCGGCGAGGAAGGCGCGTTCGTGTTCTGCTCGTTTTGGCTGGTCAACGCCCTCGTCGCCACCGACCGGGTCGAAGAGGCGTGGGACGTCTTCGAGAACGTCCTGGAGTATGCGAGTCCGCTCGGCCTGTTCGCGGAGGAGATAGACCCCGAAACGGGCAGACAGATAGGCAACTTCCCGCAGGGGTTCAGCCACATCGGGCTGATAAACAGCGCGCTGTACCTCCGAGAGGCCGAGTACGACTGGGCGACGGTCGATCCGCTGGGTCAGGCGACGCTGATTCAAGAGCGGGAGTCCGAACGGGACGGGGACGCGGCGGTCGACGCACCGCGGCGCGACGAGGCCTGACGGACGGGTCGGGTTCGACCCGTCTCACGCGTCGGCTTCGGTCTTCTCGATGCGTGGCCGTTGCGCGCAGCAGTCCCCGGGCTTGCGGTCCCGACGTCCGTCGCCGTGTACGCGTCGACCCGAGCCTCCTCGAACTCCATCGACCTCGTCGCCGCCGCGTCGTCGTTTTCGGTAGGTAGAGTCCCCTCACCGACCTTTGACTCCATATGATTATCAAAATTGATATCTCGACGGCAGATTTTATATTTCCGCGTATTTTCGATGATACTGTCGGCGCGCGGTGCGGCCCCCCAAGCCCGCCGGCGGGCCGACGTGTGCGGGTCGTTCAGACGCGAGCGTACGCGTACACACCGATCAACGCCACGTAATCCAACTCGCCGCTGTCGGCCAAATCGGCGGGCCGTCGCTCGCGCGACGGTCCCCACCCGGCGGGGCTCTCCCCCGAGGGCCCCGCCGGCGCTCGGTCGGCCCGGAACGGGACTGCCTACCCCCGCGCCGGGTCGCCGCTCCGCCGTCCGAGACTGCCTACCCTCGGACGGACGCACCGAGTCGCCGAACCGGTCGATATCACGCGCATGCGTCGGTCTCCCCCGAACGGCCGTCCGCGGGCGGCGGCGATTGGTTTCTCCTTCGACACTTTCGTTCGAGAGCTCTCTCGCGACAAGCGTTTAGACGGTCGCCGCGGTAAGGGTCTGTATGTCCGACGCGACCAGGAGCGCGCAGCGTCGTCCCCGAAGCAACAGCGCCGGCGTCCGATCGACGTCGACGCACCGACCGGGGGTGCCCGCGTGACCCGACCCTCCGGCAGGGGAGAGTGGGAGCGAGCCAAGTACGCCAACCGGGAGGGCGACGGCTACCGGACCGACGGGCGCGACGCCCGGCGTCCCTCGCGGGAGTCATTCTCGAAGGTGACGATGGGCTTCGAGAGCGCCGGCGAGCGCTGTTCGGGATGGCTCTACCGACCCGACAGACCCGCCGAACCGCCGGTCGTCGTCATGGCCGGCGGTCTGGCAGGCGAGCGTTCGTTCGGTCTGCCCGCGTACGCCGAACGACTCGCGGAGGCGGGATACGCCGTCTTCCTGTTCGACTACCGAAACCACGGCGACAGCGACGGCGACCCGCGGAACCTCGTCTCGCCGGCGCGCCAGCGGACCGACTGGGAGGCGGCCGTCGAGAGCGTTCGGGGCCTGGACGACCTCGATACCACCCGCCTCGTCCTCTGGGGCACCGACATCGGCGGCGGACACGCTCTCGACGTGGCCGCGGACGACCCGCGCGTGCGCGCCGTCGTCGCGCAGACGCCGGTGCTCTCGGGCCGGTCGTTCCTCTCGACGCGCGGGCTGGGATTCGTCGCGAAGTCGGTGTTCTCGGGCGTCCGCGACCGACTTCAGTCGCTTCTCACCGACCCGCACACCGTTCCCGTCGCCGGCGACCCCGAGGAGTTCGCCCTCGTCTCGACGCCGGGCGCGCGCCGGGGCTATCTCGACACCGTCCCCTCGGATACCGACTGGGACAACGAGACGCCCGCCCGGTCGCTCCTCAACCTCGTCCGCTTCTCGGCCGGCGACGACTTGGAGAGCGTCGCCTGTCCCGTCCTCGTCGTCGGCGGGACGCGCGACGACGTGGTGCCCGTCGACGGCGTCGAGTCCGCGGCGGACGCCCTTTCGGACGCGACGTTCCTCCGCCTCCCGACCGGCCACTTCGACGTCTACGAGGGCCGCGGCCGCGACTCGGTCGTCGGTCACGGCCTCGCCTTCCTCGAGGGCGAAGTCGGCGACGCCGACCGGTAGGGGGCCTCACCGCGAATATCAACGGAGATACTCGGCACAACACGGTTATCCGTCTCCGGCTCCCTGCTATGATATCATGTCCCACCCGACCGGTCGCGCACGCAGAGCCGCCGTCGCCGTACTGCTGATCCTCGCGGTCGCCGCGTCGCCGGAGCGTCCCGCGTAGGCCGACCCGCGTCCGGTCGGTCCGACCGTCGAACCGCGCCGTCGCTCCTGTTCGGACGCGTGCGTGACCTTCTTAGGACGGCACCGCACACTTCCGACGATGACCGCCACGCGAACCGTCGAGCTAGACGGGCACATCATCGACTCCGGGATGATGCAGCGAGCGTTCGGACTCGTGATGGACCTCGGCGGCGACTTCGAGGTCGAAGAGTTCGTCGTCGGTAAACACAAGGACAAGACGTCGCACTGCCGGATGGCCGTCACCGCGGGCCCCGACGAGGACGACGCCGACTTACAGGAGATACTGCACGAACTGCACCAGATCGGCGCGAACCTCATCGACCCCGTGGACGCCAGGGTCGTCCCGGCGCCGGCCGACCAAGTCGTCCCGCACGGCTTCTACTCGACGACGAACCACCCGACGCGCGTCCGCTACGAGGGCGAGTGGATCGACGTCCAGAACATCGAGATGGACTGCGCCATCGTCGTTGAGGAAACCTCAACGGGCAACCAGAACTCTTCGAGTTCTGGTGACGTCGTCGAGGAAACCGACGACGGCGTCCGTGCCTACACGAAGGTGCTGAACGCCATCGAGGAGGGCGACCTCGTGGTGACCGACGAGGCGGGCGTCCGCGTCGAACCGCCGGAACGCCCCCGAGACGCCTCCGGTCCGTTCGGGTTCATGCAGGGCGGCGTCTCCTCGGAGCGACCCTCCGAGTCGCTCATCAAGCAGGTGGCCGACGCCCTCGAAGAGACGAAGGCGCAGGGCGGGAAGGTGCTCGTCGTCGCCGGCCCGGCCCTCATCCACGCCGGCGCGGGCGACGACTTGGCGCGCCTCGTCCGCGAGGGTTACGTCGACATGATATCCGCGGGCAACGGCTTCGCCACTCACGACGTCGAACGCGGTCTGTACGGCACCTCCCTCGGGATGGACATGGAGACGATGGAGCACCCGCGGAAGGGGCACAAACACCACATCTACACCATCAGCGAGGTCATCCGCGCGGGCGGCATCGAGGAGGCCGTCGAGGAGGGTCTCGTCGGTAGCGGCATCATGTACGAGTGCGTGAAAAACGACGTGCCGTACGTCCTCGCGGGGTCCATCCGCGACGACGGCCCCCTGCCCGATACCATCACCGACGCGGTGGAGGCCCAGGAGGCCATCCGCGAACAGGCCCACGAGGCCGACATGGTGTTGATGCTCTCCACCCTGCTGCACTCGGTGGCCGTCGGCAACTGCCTGCCCTCGACGACGCGCGTCGTCTGCGTCGACATCAACCCCGCGACGGTGACGCAGTTGCTCGACCGGGGGAGTTCGCAGGCCATCGGCATGGTGACCGACATCGGGACGTTCGTACCGACGCTGGCGGACGAGGTGCTGACCGGCGACAGTTCGGTCACCGACGGGGGCGAGGACGCCGACGCGGACGCGGCGGACGACTGAATCTCACTCCATCCGTTCGAGCGGAACGACGGCCATCGGCCGGTTCGAGTTGAGGAGAATCTGCTGCGCCGTGCTGCCGAAGACGACTTTCGCCGTCGGGTTGCGCTTGCGAATCCCGACGACGAGTTCGTCGGCGTCCACCTCTTCGGCGTAGTCGAGGACGTCGTCGGCCGGGTCGTTGCCGCGGACGAACTGGTGCGTCTCGACGTCGGCGAACCCCCCGAGTCGGGCCGCGACGACGTTGAGAGCGTCCTCCCCCTCGCGAGCGTCCTCGCCCGACGTATCGTCGCCGCCGGGCAGGGAGTTCACGGCGTGGACGGCGTCGCCGTCGTCGAGCCGCGAGACGAGATAATCACAGAGGACGGCGCTCGTATCGACGTGATTCGTCGCCAGCACGTACGTTGTCATACCACACGACTCGCGGCAAACGACAAAAACCCGCCGCCCCCTGACTCGGACGGTCGGTTTGACCCCCGCGAGCACAAAACCTATGCCGAACTGTTCTGTCAATTGATATATGAACCGCGACGCCGTCCTCGCGACGGCCGCCGTCGGAGTCGTCGCCGTCGCCCTCCTCGCAGTCCTCGCCGTCCCCGGGGTGCTCGCCGACCCCGCCGAGGAGGTGACCCGCCCCGGCCCCGTCGACGTGGCGGAGATGAACATCGGGTACGACGACGCCGCGGTCCGCGGCGAGACGGTGACGCTGGACGTGGAGACGCGCGTGCGCCACCGCGGCAACCCGACGCGGAACGTGACGCTCCTCGTCCGCGCCGTCGACGCCGACTCCGGACTCGGAGCGACGAGCGAGACGGTCGACGTGGGAACGCTCGAAGACGACGGCGAGACGGCCGTCCGGACGAACCTCACGGTCGAACGCGAGGGCGGCTACCGCATCGAGGCGGTCCTGTTCCGCGACGACGAACGCGTCGATGAGGCGTCGAAGACGGTCCGCGGGTTGGAGGCGCTGACGCCGGCGTACGCCCGGACGACCGTCGCGTTCAGCGACCGGGAGGCACTCCCGCCGCTGTCGTTCTCCGTCGCCGAGGGCGGCGGGAACCGGACGACGCTGGACCTCGCGGCGTCGCTGACGAACGCGGGTGACGCCCCCTCGGAGGACCTCGCGGTGACGTTCGTGCTCCGGCAGGCGGACTCGAACGTCGTCGCCGCGCGGACGACGAGCGACGTGGGGACGATTCGACCGGGTCGGACCACCACGACGACGGCGTCCGCGACGGTGCCGGCGGGCTACAACTACTACCTCGACGCCGTGCTGACGAAGGACGGCGTCGTCGTCGACACCGCCCGCACCGCGGCGAATCTCGACCCAACGAGGCGCATCACGGTGAACGAGACGGAGGAGGACGTCGAGTTCCGCGTCGAGGACTTCGAGTCCGGCGGGACGGGCGGCGAGCGACCGACGCCCGCGGCGACGGCGAGTGGCGGGACGGCCGGCGGCGCGCCCGGGTTCGGCGTCGCCGTCGCCGTCGTCGCCCTCCTCGCGGCGGCGCTTCTCGCGCGGAGGCGAGAGCGATGACCGACCGAGAGGGAGACGACGCGGACGCGCGCGGAGACACGACCATGACCACCGAATCCACAACCGAGACGGGGGAACCGACGCGGGAATCGAGCGCCGACGAGTGGGGGACCGTCGACCGACTGCGGCGGACGCTGAACTACGCCGTCCTCGGCGGACTGCTCCTCCTCGCGGCGGTTTCGGCGGTGCAGTTGTATCTCGCCGTCGGACGGACCATCTCCACGTTCGTCGTCTACGAGTACCGCGCGCCGCTGATGGTCGCGTTCAACCTCGTCGTCCTGCTGCTCGCAGCGCTCGGAATCTCGTTGCAACTACGCCGGTTGTCGGGGTCCGAAGCGGAGTAGGCGACGGGCGTCAGACGACGAACAGCCACGCGAGAAACACCGTCAGACCGCCGAGGAACGTGCTGGCGACGGCGTGGAGGCGGAGGCGGTCCAACAGGTCGTGGGCGTCGCCCTCCACCGAGAGGTGTTCGTGTATCTCGCTGCCTATCTCGCACCGCGGGAGAAAGTCCATCGCCACGTGGAGGAACACGCCCGCGGCGAAGCCGAAGACGACGCCGCGGAAGGGGGCCGACTCGGGCAGGACGACGGCGCTGGCGAGGATGGCCGCGATGCCGAGCGCCGAGGCGGGGAGCAGCAGCGCCGAGACGGCGCGTCGCTTCGAGGCGAGGCGGCGCGCGGCGGCGTAGCCCGCCGGCCCCTTGTGCGAGACGATGGCGAGGCCGAGCGTCGGGCCGAGCGTCGGCATGTTACCGTAGACGATGCCGATGACGAGACCCGCCGAGAAGGCGTGCGCGGCGAGTTCCGCGACGGTCCGGTCGACGGGCAACTCCATGTGCGCGAGTCGGTGGCCGACCGTGTGGGAACCGAACCCGGCGAGCAGACCCGCCGCGATGCCGAACCCGCCGTACTGCGGGTGGTGACCGACCGCCTGCGGCACCAAGAAGACGGCCGCGCTGGTCACCATCGCGCCGCTGGCGAGGCCGTAGCCCCACACGAGGGCGTTTGCCCCCTCGTCGCGGTGACGGGCGCCGAGGGGGGCGGCGAGCGCCATCGCCGCGAACGCGACCCACGTTATCCCGAGCAGTTTCCACGCGCCGACGCTCGCCGCGTACGCCGAGAGGGCAACGAAGACGGCGGTGGCGGCGACGCCGACGCGCGAGATTCGGGACACGCTGTTAACTTCGGTGTCGCGGTTAATAGCAGTCACGATAATAATTCTTGGACCTGAGTTGATAACAGTATCGGTCACGGCGTCGTCGCTCGGGGGAGACCGGCGTGTACCCCGTCAACGCGTCGCGTCCTTCCACGCCCGCAGGTCGAGGCGGGCGCCGTCGAGGTCCGACCGGTCGAGTTCGGCGACGGCCCAGACGAACATCGGGGCGACGTCCGCGGGATCGCGCCCCGACCCGCCGGAGAGGTCCGTCGCCGCGAGTCCGGGGTCGACGACGCCGACGGCGGGGTCGACGTCGGCGGCGAACTGGCGGGCGAGACCCTCGGCGGCCGCCTTGGAGACGGCGTAGGCGCCCATCCCCGGTTTCGCGTCCGCGGCGACGGACCCCGACGGGACGAGGACGCGCGCGTCGTCGCTCGCGTGGGGGAGGAACTCGCGCACCGCCGCGAACACGCCGCGGACGTTCGTGCGGAGGGTGTCGTCGAACGCCGTGTAGGATTCCTCTCCTATCGGCGCCTGACCCGGCACCCCGTGGTTGACGGCGGCGTTGGCGACGAGGACGGCGATACCGTCGTCGGCGCCGCGGGCGGCCGTCTCCATCAGTCGTTCCACGTCGAACTCGTCGCGTACGTCCGCGCGGACGGCCTCGACGGACCCGGCCGCGCCCTCAGCGTTCTCCGCGACGTCCGAGAGCGACCCCTCGTCGCGGGCGCAGGCGACGACGCGCGCCCCCTCCGCGGCGAACGCTCCCGCGAGGGCCGCCCCTATTCCGCGACTCGCGCCCGTGATCACGACCGTTCGACCGTCTGCGTCCATGCCCCCCGTGCGGACGCGCGGAAGGTAAGCGCTCCGTCGCCGGAACCCGCAGTCCACTCCGCCCCAGTCAGTCGATTTATGCGTTCTACGTCCTAAGGTCGGCTATGAAATCTGTCTCGGACCTCTCCGCGGTCGAGGGGGCGTCCGTGGTCGTCGTCGGCGGTGGGTTCGGCGGCCTCTCGACGGCGTGCTACCTCGCGGACGCCGGCGCCGACGTGACCCTCCTCGAGAAGAACGAGCAGTTGGGCGGCCGGGCGAGTCGCCTCGAACGGGACGGGTTCCGCTTCGATATGGGGCCCTCCTGGTACCTCATGCCCGACGTGTTCGAGGACTTCTTCGGGCACTTCGACCGCACGCCCTCCGATTACTACGGACTGACGCGTCTGGACCCCCACTACCGCATCTTCTTCAAAGACGGCGACAGCGTCGACATGGTGTCGGACCTCGAGGCGAACAAGGAGACGTTCGAGTCGTACGAACCCGGCGCGGGCGAGCAGTTCGAGAAGTATCTGAAGAAATCGGAGAAGAACTACGAGGTGGGAATGAAACATTTCGTCTACACCGACCGGACCGAACTCTCCGATTTCGCCACGTGGGACGTGATGAAGAACGCGCGCGGCCTCTCGCTCGTCGGGTCGATGCAGGACCACGTCGAGCATTACTTCTCGCACCCGAAACTCCAGCAGATCATGCAGTACACCCTCGTCTTCCTCGGGGGCGCGCCGAACAACACCCCGGCGTTGTACAATCTCATGAGCCACGTCGATTTCAACATGGGCGTCTACTACCCCGACGGCGGACTCGGCGGCGTCGTCGACGGGATGGCCGAACTCGGCCGGGAACTCGGCGTCGATTTCCGCGTCGATAGCCCCGCGACGGAGATTCGGGGCCGCGAGGGCGGGTTCGTCGTCCGCACGGAGACAGAGGAGTACTACTCGGACTACGTCGTCAGCGACGCCGACTACCGCCACACGGAGATGGACCTCCTACCGGAGGGCAAACGGCAGTACGACGAGGACTACTGGGACACCCGGACGTACGCCCCCTCCGCCTACCTGCTGTACCTCGGCGTCGAGGGCGACGTGCCGAACCTCGAACACCACACGCTGGTCCTGCCGACGGACTGGAACGACCACTTCGAGAAGATATTCGACGACCCGGCGTGGCCCGACGACCCCGCCTACTACCTCTGCGTCCCCTCGAAGACGGACGACGACGTCGCCCCCGAGGGTCACTCGAACCTGTTCGCCCTCGTGCCCATCGCCGCCGGTCTGGAGGACACGCCGGAGCGGAGAGAAGAGTATCGAAACCTCGTGTTGGACGACATCGCGGAGCACACCGGCGAGGACGTGCGCGACCGCATCGTCTTCGAGGAATCCTTCTGCGTGAACGACTTCGCCGAGCGCTACAACAGCACGCGGGGGACGGCGCTCGGCCTCGCGCACACGCTGAGACAGACGGCGCTCCTGCGCCCGCCGCACCACTCCGAGGAGGTGCCCGGCCTCTACTTCACGGGGTCGTTCACCACCCCCGGCATCGGCGTCCCGATGTGTCTCATCAGCGGGCGACTGACGGCCGAAGAGATGGCCGAGCGAATCGCGTGACGCCCGCCGCGTCCGCCCGCGGCCGACTCTCGTATCTGTTCACGCTGTCGCGGCCGCGCTTTTGGCTCTACCTCGCCGGCCCCGTCCTCGTCGGCGCCGCCTTCGCCGCCGACGCCGTGAGCGACCTGTCCTCCCCGCCGGTGCTCGTCCTCGCGGGCTACTTCCTCCTGCCGGCGAACGTGTTCGTCTACGGCGTCAACGACGCCTTCGACGTCGACGTGGACGAGCGGAACCCGAAGAAAGACGACAGAGAGGCGCGCTGGCGGGGGAGCGAGGACGCCGCCGTCACCGCGGCCGTCGTCGCCTCGGGACTCCTCGGCGTCGTCGCCTTCGCCGTCACCCCGTCGCTCGCGTGGCCCTACCTCGCGGGATTTTTCTTCCTCGGAGTCGAGTACAGCGCACCGCCGCTTCGGTTCAAGACGACGCCGCTCTTGGATTCCGTCTCGAACGGCCTGTACGTCCTCCCCGGCGCAGCGGCGTTCGCGGCCGTCGCGGGCCACCACCCGCCCGCGGCCGCCGTCGCCGGCGCATGGTTGTGGACGATGGGGATGCACACGTTCTCGGCGATTCCCGACATCGAACCGGATCGCGAGGCGGGCATCCGCACGACGGCGACGTTCCTCGGCGAGCGTCGCACGTACGCCTACTGCGCCCTGTGTTGGCTCGCGGCCGCGGCGGCGTTCGCCCTCGTCGACCCGCGACTCGGCGCCCTACTGTTCGCCTACCCCGTCGCCGTCTTCGCCGTCGTCCGCTCGAACGTCGACGTCGAACGCGCCTACTGGTGGTATCCGGCGCTGAACACGCTCGTCGGGATGGCCCTTACGATGGGGGCGCTCTGGAGGCTGGTCCGTGGCTGAGTCGGGCTTCTCCGTCGAGGAGCGACTCCCGACCACGCGCGAGGAGTGGGAGCGACGGCTGGACCGTCTGGTGCGGGAGAACCGCTTTACAATCTCGGTGTTCTTCCCGCTGAACGGCCTCATCCTTCTCCTCGCCAGCGCCGAGGGCTGGTTCGACGGCACGCTCCTCGCCCCGCTGACGTTCAACGGCCTGTTCATCCTCTTCGGGACGATGGTGATGCGGTCGCCGCTGGTCGTCGGCGTCCTGCCGCGGACGACGCGGCGGGCGGCGACGGGCGTCGGTTTGCTGACGCTGTACGCCTACGCCGTCGAGTACACCGGCGTCCACACCGGCTTTCCCTACGGGAGCTTCTCCTACGGCGTCGACCTCGGACCGACCGTCGGCAGCGTTCCGCTCGGCCTCCCGGTGTTTTTCGTCCCCCTCGTGATGAACGCCTACCTGCTGTGTCTGCTCCTCCTGGGCGACAGGGCCGAGAGCGCCGCCGTCCGTCTCACGACCGTCGTCGCCGCCGTGCTGGCAATGGACGTGGTGTTGGACCCCGGCGCCGTCGCCCTCGGCTTCTGGGCGTACGACCCGCCCGGCGCGTTCTACGGCGTCCCGTGGTCGAACTACGCCGGGTGGGTGGTGAGCGCGACGGTAGCCGTCGCCCTCCTCGATTGGGGGTACGACCGCCGCCGCCTCCTCGCCCGCCTCGACGACTGCGAGTTCATGCTGGACGACCTCGTCTCGTTCGTCATCCTCTGGGGGGGCATCAACGCCTGGTTCGGCAACTGGCTCCCCGTCGCCGTCGCGGCGCTGTTCGGTCTCGGACTCGTCTCGACGGACCGGTTCGACTCGCGGGTGCTTCGGATTCGGCGGTGAGCGGGCGCGTTCGCGACCCCCTCTCGGTCCGCGGTCGGTCCGTACCGTGGACGACTCGACGCCGCCTGCAGCACGAGAACGCGAGTGGTCGACCCGATAGCTCGACCGACCGTGAATGAGAATAGCTAACTTGGCCCATTGAGACCGACTAAACACGCATGCCAGAGCCAGTAATCGCGTCGGTCGGCGCCTCGCCGCTCGGCCGCACGGACCTCCCGGGCCGCGACCTGTTCTCGGTCGCCCTCGCGGAGGCGTTCGACGGTCTGCCCGACCCCGCCGACGTCGTCGAGGCCGTGTACGTCGGCAACCAGTCGGAGAGCTACGAACACCAGATCATGTACGGAACGCTGTTGGCCGAGTGGGCGGGCCTCCGCTACGTCCCCGCCGAACGGGTCGAGGGGTGCGCCGCCGCGGGTGCACTCGCGCTTCGCCACGCCGTCAAGGACGTCCGCAACGGGGAACACGAAGCCGTGCTCGCCTGCGGCGTCGAGAAGATGACCTCCGCGGGCACCAGCGGCGCGACGGACGCGCTGTCGGCGGCGTTCGACCGCGCTATCGAGCAGCGCTCCGGCATCACCGCTCCCAGCCAGTACGCGCTACTCGCCCAGCGCTACCTCCACGAGACGGACGCCACGGAGCGCGACCTCGCCGAGATAGCGGTGAAGAACCACGCCAACGCCGCCCGCAACCCTCGGGCGCAGTTCCCGAAGGAGATAGACGCGGAGACGGTCTTGGAGTCAGACCCCATCGCCCCGCCGCTGAAGCTCTACGACTGCGCCCCGGTCGGCGACGGCGCCGCGGCCGTCCTCGTGACGACCGCCGAGTTGGCGGACGACCTCGACCGCCCGCGGGTGCGCGTCGCGGGCAGTGGGGCCTCCGCGAACAACATCGCGGTCGCCGAGCGGGACATGACCGACATCGCGGGCGCTCGCGTCGCCGCCGAGACGGCCTACGAGGAGGCGGGCATCGACGCTGCCGACGTCGACATCGCGGAGGTCCACGACGCCTTCACCGTCTGCGAGGCCCTGCTCGCGGAGGCCGCCGGGTTCGCCCCCGCGGGGACGGGCTATCAGAGCTACCGGGCGCCGGCGGAGCGGGCCGACGGCTGGACGGACGTGCGGCTGAGTCCGAGCGGCGGCCTGAAGGCCCGCGGCCACCCCATCGGCGCGACCGGACTCCTGCAGGCGCTCGAAGCGTACGAACAGCTCACGGGGGCCGCGGGCGACCGCGCGGTCGAGGGGGCCGAGACCGCCCTGTTGCTCAACGAAGGGGGCGTCGCAGACGCCGTCACGGTCGGTCACGTGCTCACGACGGCGGAGGCGCCATGACCGACGGCGACCTCGACGCAACCGACCCGCGGACGCTCCCGGGCTTCTTCGACGCCCTCGCGGAGGGCGAACTCCTCGGCGGGGTCTGCGCGGACTGCGGGCAGGTCCTGTTGCCGCCGCGACCGGCCTGCTACGCCTGCGGAAGTCGCGCCGTCGACGTCGAACCGCAGTCGCGCGAGGGCCGGGTGTTCTCGTACACGGAGGTCCGCACGCCGCCGCCGGCGTTCGCTGCGGACGCGCCCTACACGGTCGCCGTCGTGGAACTCGCCGACGGCGGCCGCCTCCTCGGACGCGTGGCCGCCGACTACGCCGACGTCGCAATCGGCGACGCCGTCGAACTCGCGGTGCGCGAACCGACGGCCGCGGAACGTGAGGTCGCACTCGACTACGAGGCCGACTGGCCGCTCCACGTCTTCGAACCGCGGTGAGGGCCGGGCCGACTCCGCGGACGCCCGTCTCCGACCATCGGCGACGAACGGGGAGTTCGACCGTGCCGACTACGCACCGCGGGTTCCGCCACGCCGCGGTCGGTACGAACTGGAAGCGAGAGAACCGGACTGTCGGGGGGACGGAACTACTCGCGGGCGACTCACCTACTTCGCCGGACGACGGACTCCCGACCGGTTACTCGCTGCGGGTGAAACTGCGGACCCAACTGGACAGGCGGCCGACGGTGCGTCGGGAGGGGGCGCGACCGATGCCCGAGTGCTCGCGGTGGGAGGTGTCCTCCTCGGGGTACGGGACGACGCTCACCTTGCGGAACACCGCCTCGGGGTCCTTCTCGACCGCCCAGTACGCCCGCGTCTTCGCCAGTAAGAGGAGCTTCCGGGAGGTGG
The DNA here is from genome assembly GCF_000337095.1 of Halogeometricum pallidum JCM 14848. Lineage (GTDB taxonomy): Archaea > Halobacteriota > Halobacteria > Halobacteriales > Haloferacaceae > Halogeometricum > Halogeometricum pallidum. The sequence continues at coordinate 211,439 of NZ_AOIV01000008.1, read as the reverse complement.
ACAGCGAGGGCGTCGCCGACAGCACGTCGTAGTTCCGGAGGCGAATCGCGCGGTGGTGGTCGGCGTACAGCACCGCCGACAGGAGCACGGCGAACTGGCAGTCCGACGGGAGGTACCGGATACCCCGCACGCCCTCGCGGTAGAGCGCCTCCGTTCGACGCATTTCGGTGCGCATCGCCTCGCGGAAGCTCTCGTCGACGCGGAACGAGCGCAGTTGCTCGTCGGTGACGCCGTGTTCGCGAAGCGTCTCCTGCGGGAGATACACCCGGTCGCGCTCGACGATGTCCTCGCGCACGTCGCGCAGGAAGTTCGACATCTGGAACGCCTCGCCGAGCGCAGTCGCGTGCGGGAGCGCCTTCTCGGCGTCGGGCGAGCGCATGATGGTCGTCATCATCCGACCGACGGCGGCGGCCGACCCGTCCATGTACGCCTCCAACTCCTCGTAGGTCTCGTACTCGCTCTTCGCGATGTCCTCGAGCATCGCGTCGACGAAGACGTTCACGTCCTCGTCGGCGATTCCGTGCTCCTCGCGGAGTTCGGCGAACGCCGAGAGCACTGGGTCGTCCGTCTCGCGTTCGCCCAGCGCCTCCGCGCGGAGGCGTTCCAACTGCTCGCGTTGGACCGCCGGTTCGGCGGTGTCCTCGGCGTCGACCACCTCGTCGGCGACACGGAAGAACGCGTAGAGCACGTACGTCGCGTGTCGGACTCGACGGGGCAGCACCCTCGTCGCGAGGTGGAACGTCTTGCCGGTCTGTCGCTGAATCGTCTTGCTACGTTGAACCTGCTCCTGTCTTACCATTGTGTGAGATTCAGTGGCGGCACGCTTCGAGCGGTGACGACGCGACCACGCATCTACTGAACAACTCTAGTACTCGCACAGACATAATCGTTCGTCCCGAAAGTTTAACCCAGCACAGTCCTACACCGTGTTCTCTCCGGAGAAAACGGCCGACAGCGGACCGGTACGTGGCGACGACGTTCGAGAGCGCCGATCCGAAGTGTCCGACCAGAGAGTTACCAGAAGGTGTCGCTGCAGTCGTAGACCACCCCGTGTTCGGGGCAGACGTACTTGCAGTGGCGGTGCTGCATCGGTTCCTCGCACAGCGGGCAGGGCCGGCCGCGTCGCGCCTCGCTCATACGTCGAGATGGTCCCCCGAGCGCCATCACTGTTTCTCGACGGCGTCGGACCGCCGGGCGCGAGCGAATCCCTCCTGCGCGAGCAGGATACCGCCGCAGAGCCACAACAGGGCCGCGAGGCCGACCACCATGACGTGAACCTCCGACACCCAAAAGGGGAGCGGGACGACGTGTCTGGCGCCGTTTAGGAGCGTCGAGAACGCCGACGCGTCGTCGTCGAACGTCGACGTGACGTTCGAGTCCACGTCGTAGGCGCCGACGCCGGGAATCTCTCCGTGCGGGAGCCTGTCGGCCTCGTAGGGCAGCGACGGGACGATGTAACTCGTCACGACGCTCCCGTTGCGGTCTATCTCGACCACCCGGTTGTTCCGACTGTCGGTGACGAACGTATTGCCATTGGGGAGGCGGTCGGCGTCCCGCGGCCACTCGAAGGGGATGCCGCCGGCTTCCGAGACGGCCCACACGGCCACCCACTCGCCGCTCGACTCGTTGCGGTGGAGTTCGACGACGCGGTTATTCTCGCTGTCCGCGACCACGACGGCCCCCGGTTCGAGCCACTGAGGGTTGTGCTGCGCGTCGAGCACCGTCGGGTCGCCGTCCCGGTTTATCACCTCGGTCACGCCCTCTCCCCGTTCGACGACGAGGAGTTGGTTCTCGTTGCGGATCGAGACGAGGTATCGCCCGTCGCCGATTCGGTCGACGTCGTTGAGGTGAAGCCAGTCCTCGGCGGTCGGGTCAGCGGGTGCGTCGTAGTGTCGGCTCGCGTTCCACGTCCACACGCGCTCGCCGGTGCGCGGGTCGAGGACGAAGATGCTCTCGTACTCCATGTCGGCTATCAGCACGTTCCCCGACGGGAGCATCTCGGCGTCGTGCACCTCGCTGTCTTTGCGGGTCCTGACCGGGTAGCTCCACTGGTACTCCACGCTGGGTTCGGGGTCCGGCTCGATGATTCGGATGCCGGTGCGCTTGCAGGGCGGTTCGTACGGCCCGCAGTTGCGGTACCCCCCGGCGGCGAACGACGCCAGCACCGTCCCGTCGTCGAGGCGTTCGACGCTCTGGTAGCTGATGATGTTCCCGATGCTCCACCGGACGTCGCCGTAGCCGTCGAGGGCGGTCACGTTCCCGTTCGGCCCCGGTCCCTGGACGCCGACCAGCACGCTCGTCGTGTTCGCGTCCGCGGACGCGGCCACGCGCTCGATGTCGGGGGCGGCCGCCCAACTGGCGCCGAACGCGCCTGCGACGAGCAGCAGTCCCGTGAGGACGAACGCGAGTCCGAACCGGACGCGACTGCTCTCCCCCGTCACGCGGACGTTCCCTCGACGATACGGCTCGGACGGCGCCGGATTGGCCGGACCGGTCGCTCGCGGATTCGAGCCCCCTTCTTCGCGCTGTCGCGTGACTGCATGGCTGTCTGTCGTACGCTATCTACCATTACACCTAACACCACCGGCCGAGGGAGACGAGCGAAGCGGCGCGAACGGACGCGACGCTCGGAACGGAGAGAGAAGAAAAAACGAAGCGAAGAGCGACGGCCCGCTTCGGTCCGGGAGCCGGCCGTCAGGGGTTCGGACGGGTCGGGCGGTTCGGGCTCAGCACTCCGACCAGCCGCAGGACTCGCACGTCTTGCAGCCCTCGGAGTAGTACAGCGTCATGTTCCCGCAGTCGGGACACTCGGGGCTCTCGCCCGCCGCCAGCAGGTCGTCCACCGAGTCGTCGGCGTTCGGGGACGCGGCGTCGACGTCGGTGCCGGCGTCGACGTTCGGGCCGTCGGCGACGGTGGCTCCCCCGTCCGGTTCGGGGGCGTCCACGCCGCCGGCCTCCTCGGAGAGTTCCGTGAGGTTCTGCTGCTGCGGGTAGCCTTTGTCTATCTCGCCGTCGAGGTAGCGGCGCATCGCGGTGCCGATGGCGTCCGGGATGCTGTTTATCTGCTCGCCCTTGTCCCAGGCGACCTTCGGGCTGCGGATGCCCTGCAGTTCGCTGGCTATCTCGCTGGGGTCGACGCCCGAGCGGAGCGCCGTCGAGATGGTCTTCGCCAGCGCCTCGGTGAACGAGGCGGTGAAGCCGCCGGAGTTGCCGATGTTGGCGAACAGCTCGAACGGGTCGCCCGTTTCGGGGTCCTCGTTGATGTTGACGTACAGTTTCCCGTAGCCGGTGTCGATGCGCTGGGTGACGCCGTGGAGCACGTCGGGGCGCGGCTGCTTCTTGCCGAGGTTCCGCTCGCCGTCGGCCGCCGCCAGCAGGCGTTCGACTTCGCCGTCCAGCGCCGTGCGGACGTCCTCGTTGTCGAGGAAGCCCTGCAGACCACCGAACACTTCCTCCATCTGTTCGACCAGCGTCTCCGCCGCCTCGCCCTCGTCGGCGAAGTCGGCGTTCTTCGCGCGCGTCGTGAGCACCTGCTTCGAGCGCGTGCCGTCGCGGTAGACGGTGACGCCCTTCCCGCCGTTGTCGTAGATGTAGCGGTACACCTCGTCCATGTCCTCCTTCGAGGCGCTGTTCGGGAAGTTGCAGGTCTTCGAGATGGCCGAGTCGACGCCCGTCTGACAGGCCGTCTGGACCGCCGCGTGCTGTTTGCCAGTCAGGTCGGAGGTGACGACGAACAGTTCGCCGATGGCGTCCGGCACGGTGTCGAGCCCCTCGACGCCGTTGAACTCGTTGTCGGCCATCTGCGCTTGAGCCTCGCGCTTGACCGCCTCGACGTCGACGTCGTTCTCCTCTAGGACGCGGAGGAAGTAGTCGTCGAACTCGACGAGCATCTCGTCGCCCTGCACGTCGTCGGAGACGTTCTTGTAGTAGGCGACGTTGTAGATGGGCTCGCAGCCACCCGTCGTGTTACCGATCATCGACGTGGTGCCCGTCGGGGCGATGGTCGTCGTGTTGTGGTTGCGGATGGGGAACCCGTCCGCCCACTCGTCGGCGTCGAGTCCGGTGTGGTGTTCGAACCACTCGCGGTACTCCGTCGGCGCCGCGTACTTCGAGTCGTTCCAGTCCTCGAAACTGCCGCGCTGTTCGGCGAGTTCGTGACTGGCCCACTTCGACCGGTGGTTGATGTGGGTCATCAACTGCCCGGCGACTTCGTTACCGGGATCGGAGCCGTAGGGGATGCCCAGTTGGATGTACAGTTGGGCCAGTCCCATGACGCCGAGCCCTATCTTCCGCATCTGACGGACCTTCTCCTCTATCTTGTCGACGGGGAAGTCCGACATCGTCACGACGTTCTCGAGGAACCGCGTCCCCTCGTCGATGCGGTGGTCGAACGCGTCCCAGTCGATGGCTTCGTCGAGGAACGCGTCCACGGCGTCCTCGAAGGCGTCGTAGTCGTCGCCGTGCTCGTCGTACCAGACGCGCCAGTCGGGCGCGTCGAAGTCGGCCAGCGTCGAGAGGTTGATGTGGCCGAGGTTGCAGGCCTCGTACTCCTCGAGCGGCTGCTCGCCGCAGGGGTTCGTCGCTAAGATGCGATGGTCCGGATGCTTCTCCACGTCGAACGAGTGTTCCTTGTTCACCCGTTCGAGGTAGATGACGCCGGGTTCGCCGTTCTCGTACGCGCCGTCGACCATCTGGTCCCAGAGCTTCTGGGCGGGGATAGAGAGGACTTCGCCGACTTCGACGTGTTCGCCGAGCCCGAACATGTCGTATATCTCCTTGGTCTCCGGCGTGGCGACGTGGGGTTCCTCCGTGCGCGGGTTGGTGAAGACGAACTCCTCGCCCGCCTCCAACGCCTCCATGAAGTCGTCGGTGACGCCGACGGAGATGTTGAAGTTCGAGAGGTGGCCCTCGACGGCGTTGCGGAGGTGCTTGGGCACGCGACCCTCCTCGTCGATGAGTTCGCGGGCCTCCTCCAGTGCGTCCGCGAAGGAGTTGTGCGTGAAGTCGTCGGGGTCGTTGAGGCGCAGCGAGTGCGCCAGGGAGACGTCCTTGTTCTTCGAGTGGATGAACTGGATGACGTCCGGGTGCGAGATGCGCATGACGCCCATCTGCGCGCCGCGGCGCGCGCCGCCCTGCGCGATGGTCTCGCACATCTGGTCGTACGTCCGCATGAACGTGATGGGACCGGAGGCGATGCCGCCGGTCGAACCCACGGCGTCGCCGTAGGGGCGAAGCCGCCAGAAGGCGTACCCCATCCCGCCGCCGGACTGGAACACCTCGGCGGCTTCCTTGGCCGTCTGGTGGATGTCCGTGATGTCGTCGTCGGGCGAGTCGACGAAGCAGGCCGAAAGCTGTTGGAGTTCGTCGCCGGCGTTCATCAGCGTCGGCGAGTTCGGCATAAAGGAGAGCGACTCCATCATCTCTTGGAACGTCTCTCGCTTCTCCTCGACGACGTCCCGAACCTCCCCGGGGAGTTCGGGGACGATGGTGTCGTAGGCGAACTTGTTGACGTTGTAGACGGAGAGCGTCGCCTCCGCGCCGTCACCAGAAGCGTCCGCTTCTGGCTGGCTCGCGGGAGCTTCGCTCCCGTGAACGTCCTCGGACGTGACCCCCTTGCCGAACACCTCCGCGGCGAGTTCGTCGCGCCGCGGGTGGCCGGGCTTCAACTGGTCGGGCGTGACCGTTATCTCCTCGTCGCGGCGTTCGGCCTCGTAGACGGCCTCTGCCAGCGAGATGTTCTTCGCCACGCGGGCGAACAGTTCCTCCTGCGACTCCGTCAGGTCGCCGTTGGCGTCCTTGCGGAGGTACCGCGCCGGCAGGATGTTGTTGTAGGCGTTCGAGGTGAGTCGCTCCTCCAGCGTCTCCCCCTCCGTGCGCTTGATGGGCAGGACGAGTTCGTCCGCCGATAAGTCCGCGCCGCTCATCTACTGTTCCTCCCGCCCAGCGTCCCCGCACCGGGCGATTACGAATCGAATGGCTTGCTCAGTTCCAGGCATAGTAACGATGATTTGTGAGTACGGGTGCGTCCGTTAAGGCTTCGGTATCGGTGACTCACGTTCGAACTGTCAGATTCGACACCTTCTGTCGACTGCGCACCCCCGAAGTCGAACAGCGTCGATAGCCACTACGCGCCGCCGCTCAATAACCGTGGTTGAAGCGCGGTGAAAGTGATATCATCGGGCCGGTAATCGACCGACGGAACCGCGATGTGCAGGAGAACCGAAGGGGGGTTGGACGACGGTCATTCGGAGGAACACCGACCGCGTACAGCGACGGGTCGGAGTACTTGAACGAACGACACCGTCCGCTTCCACCATATATGTCATATCTAGTATGATGGTCGGAGCGACAGTCCGTCGTCGCCGTCGCACGGCGCGAACGGGGCCGAACGTGGGCGGAAGCGGGAGTAGGATGTCCGGAGTCGGGGCCACAACACCTATCCCACAAGGTTATACTCTCGGAGGTTGATAGTTTAACCATGCACCTCGCACTCGGCAGCGTCCTGACGGCGCTGGTCACCCTCCCCATGCAACTCGGTGGACTGCTGGAGACGCAGTTGGGCCAGGCGTTCGTCGCCGTCATCGCCCTCGCAGTCGTCGTCGTCGTCGGCCGCATCGTGCTCAACATCGCGTGGCGCCTCGTCACCATCGCCGCCCTCATCATCGGCGCGCTGTTGCTGCTCTCCTTTTTCGGCATGGGCATCTGAGGCGGCCTCGGCGGGGGGTCGGCTCCGCGGAATTTTTTGGCTCGCTCCGTCAAACCACCACGCATGAGCCTCCTCTCGACCGCGATGGCGTACTACCCGTACGTCTTCCACCCGGCGGTGCTCGTCGGCGGGGGTCTCCTGCTCCTCATTCGACACGAGTGGCGACGGCAAGACGACCCGAACGGGACGCTTGCTCGGCGCGTCGGCGCGTTCCTCGTCGCCGGCGCCGCGTCGCTCCTCCCGACGGCAGCCTACGTCGTGATTTCCGGGAAGGGCCCGATGCAGGTGACGCAGGGGAACACCTGGCAGGTGGACGCGCTGGTTGCGAGCGGCGTCCTCGTCGTCTGCGTCTCGCTGTGGTACTGCTGGACGCGGTTCGACTGGGGGACGCTGGTCCCCGGCGGCGTGCTCGCGCTCGCGGCCGTGACGATTCCGTACGCGGCCGTCTCCTCGGTGTGGAACGTCTCGGGTCACGTCATCTTCGCCGTCACGCCGACGCTCTATCTGACGCTGACGGACGCGAGGTTCTGGCCGCTGCTCGCGGTGCCGGCGGTGATGGTTCCGAACCGAGTGTACGTCGAAGCGCACACGCCGCTACAGGCGGTCTGTGGCGCGCTCTTGGCCGCGAGCGTCGTTACGGCCGTCTACGCGCTCCGGGTCAAGCGGCCGCTCGCGGGGGCGAGCGGAGCGTCCGAGTGACCGTCCCGCCCCTCAACGCCCGGCCGAGGGGGAGGTTGCGAGAATTAGGCGGTGACCGCGGAGTCACTGTCGTTGACCTGCCACCAGAGCACGGCCGTCAGCACCAGTCCGGTGAGGAACAGCCCCCAGTTGGCGAGGGGGCTGTTGTACCAGAGCACGTCGATACCGAGCGACTGCCGATAGATGGGCCAGAACGGTTCGATGGAGTCCGCGATGTCGGGCGCCGAGAGGATGTCGGCGGAGAGGTGCGCGAGGCCGGCCACCCACACCGCGCCGATACCGTAGGCGTACTGGTTACCGACACCGGAACCCGACAGATACCGCCTCTGGAGCCACGGGACGACCCACTTGCCGAGAATCGCACCGATGACGACGGCGGCGACGCTCACGAACAGCACCGTGTGGACGACGCCGTGGTGTTTGACGCCCGCGAACGCCCGCGACAGCCAAAGGTCAATGTCAGGCAGCAGAGAGAACGGGATCCCGAGAGCGACGAACCCCAGCGCGGTTCGACCATCGTACGCCAGCCAGCCGACGATGGTGAGCCATATCAGTCCCATCCCGATGTGACCGATTATGTCGACCATGTCTACGGCCCATCCGAGAACCGAGAGCCGGATGTACCTGGCGGCAGCTTCGGTCCTCGGATACGACGTATCCGTCGTCAGGTACAAATTAATCTCGTCGAACCGCTCCGGGGCCGCGGATGAGAACAGCGTGGGGGGACGGTCGCACGTCGCCCCGACGGCGCGGGCGGGGCGTTCAGGCGACGACGCGTTCGTCGCCGGCGACGGTCGCTAAGAAGTTCCGCATCACGTCGTGTCCGACGCCCGTGAGGACGCTCTCGGGGTGGAACTGCACCGCCTCGATGGGGAACTCGCGGTGGCGCACCCCCATCACGAGTTCCGTCCCGTCGTCGGACTCGCTTCCGGCGGCACCGTGGTTCGTCGTGGCCGACACCTCGAAGCAGTCGGGCACCTCGGTGGCGACCAGCGAGTGGTACCGGCCGGCCTGGAAACCCTGGTCGAGACCGGCGAACACGCCGCGGCCGTCGTGGTCGACGGGGGAGGCCTTGCCGTGGACCGGTTCGGGCGCGTGTCCGACGCTCCCGCCGTAGGCGTACACCGCGGCTTCGAGGCCGAGACAGACCCCGAGCGTCGGGACGGACTCCGAAAGCGTCGTCAGCACCTCGTTCGTCACGCCCACGTCGCGGTCGTTCTTCGGGTGACCCGGTCCCGGACTGACGACGAGGGCGTCCGGGTCGAGGTCGCGAATCTCACCGAGCGAGGCGGTGTTCTTGCGGACGAGCACCTCCACCGACTCGCCGTCGACGCGTTGCTCCGAGAGGTACTCAACGAGGTTGTACGTGAACGAGTCGAAGTTGTCCACGACGACGACGCGGAGGCTCATCGCTCTCCCCCCTCGGGGGCGGCTTCGGGGCCCTCCCCCGCGCCGTCAGTCGGCGCTCGCTCGATTCGCTCGACGGCGGCGAGGACGCCGCCCATCTTCTGTTCGGTCTCCTCGTACTCGGCGGCCGGGTCGCTGTCGGCGACGAGGCCGGCGCCCGCGCGGACGGCTATCACGTCCTCGTCGCCCGAGCGGTCGACCGTCGCCGTGCGGATGACGATGGCGAAGTCGGCGTCGCCGGACCACGAGTAGTAGCCGACGCCGCCGCCGTAAACGCCTCTCGGAGTGCGTTCGAGGTCGTCGATTATCTCCATCGCGCGCACCTTCGGCGCGCCGGTGAGCGTCCCGGCGGGGAACGTCGCCCGCGTCGCGTCGAAACTGTCGCGGTCGGCCGCGAGCGTTCCCGTCACCGTGGACTCGATGTGCTGGACGTGGCTGTACTTCAGGACGTTCATGAACTCCTCGACGCGGACGCTGCCGGCCTCGCTCACCCGGCGGACGTCGTTGCGCGCGAGGTCGACGAGCATCGTGTGCTCGGCGCGTTCTTTCCCGTCGGCGAGCATCTCGCCCGCGAGGCGGCGGTCCTCGACGGGGCTGGTCCCGCGTTCGCAGGTGCCCGCGATGGGGTTCGAGACGACCCGGTCGCCGTGGACGGAGACGAGCGTCTCGGGACTCGCGCCGACGATGTGTCGGTCGTCGTGGCGGAGCAGATACATGTACGGCGAGGGGTTCACGGTCCGGAGCGCCTCGTAGAGGCCCATCGGGTCGACCTCCCCGCGGAGTTCGCGGACGCGGGAGATGACCCCCTGATAGATGTCGCCGTCGAGGACGTGATCTTTCGTCTCGCGGACGGCCGCCTCGTACTCGTCTCTCGGTCCGGCCGTCTCGCCCGTTCGGACGAAGCCGCCGGTGTCGGGCGTCTCCGCGTCGGTCAGGGTCGAGACGACGGCCCGGGCTTCCGAGAGAAGGTCGCCGTACACCTCGCCCGCGTCGTCGTCGGGGCCGACGACGGGCGTGCAGACGAGCGTCGCCGTCCCCTCGGCGTGGTCGAACGACAACGTCCGCGTGGTAAGGACGAACTGCGCGTCGGGCGCGTCCGTCTCGGGGCGTTCGACGCCCACCTCTTCGAGCCAGAGGTCGTAGACGGCCTCGTAGGCGAGAAAGCCGACGAGACCGCCGCGCAGTCGCTGTCGGTCGTCGTCGGGGAACCCGACGCGCGGGAGGTCCGGAAGCGCTCCGCGGAGACGGTCCAGCACGTCGCCGTCGCCGGGTTCGAGATAGCGCGCGGCGCGGCCGCCGAGCGACTCGATAGACGCCCCCTCGGGGCCGACGGTGACGACGGCCTCGGGGTCGTAACCGACGAACGAGTAGCGGGCGTGTCGGTCCGCCGTCGCGTGGTCCGGCGCGAACGCGCCGTCGGGGTCGCTGGAGGCGGTCTTCTCGGCGCTCTCCAGGAGGAAGCCGTAGTCGCTGCGGTCCGCGAGGGCCGCGTACGCCGTCAGCGGCGTCGTCGCCGGCAGGTCGGCGGTGACGTGCGCGACCACCGGGCGGTCCTCGCCGTCGAGGAGGGAGACGAACTCCGCGCGCGAGAGCGACAGCGAAACGTCGGCGACGCCGTTCGCGCGCGTCACGCCTTCACCTCCGCGGTGGCGGCGGCCTTGGCGTTCTCGACGAACGCCCGCACCGCGTCGCGGTCCTTCACGCCGCCCTCGGACTCGACGCCGCTGGCCACGTCGACGGCGTAGGGGTCGACCGTCTCGACGGCCTCGGCGACGTTGTCCGGGGTCAACCCGCCCGCGAGGATGACCGGCGCGTCGAGCGTCGAGGCCACCTTGGCCGTCTGCTTCCAGTCGTGCGTCTCGCCGGTGCCGCCCGCGCCCTCCTCGCTCACGGAGTCGACGACGATGCCGTCGACGGCCGCGTCGATGGCGCGGGCCCGTTGAGGCTCTTCGGCGTCGACGACGGCGACGACGCAGGTGTCCACCGCGGCGCGGACGGCGCGGTACTCCTCCGCGTCGAACTCGCCGTGAATCTGGAGCACGTCGGGTTTCACCCTGTTGCCGACTTCGATGGCCTCGCTGGCCGTCTCGGGCATCGTGACGTGCGTGGCCGAGAGGAACGGCGAGGTGGCGGCGGCGAGTTCGGCCGCTCGGACGAGCGACAGTTCCCGCGGCGTGTCCACGGGGACGCCGGCGATGAAGCCGACGGCGTCCGCGCCCGCCTCGTCGACGGCGCGGAGGTCCTCCTCGCTCGTGACGCCGCATATCTTCACCCGGACCATCTCAGACCTCCGCCGACTCCGCGTCGGGAGCCTCCTTCGTCCCGCAGAGGGTCGCGAACGTGTCGGCGGCCTCCCCGGAGTCGATGGCCTCGGCGGCGCGTTCGACGCCCGCCTCGATGTCGTCGGCGAGTCCCGCGACGTATATCGCCGCGCCCGCGTTGGCGAGGATGATGTCCCGCTTCGGTCCCGTCACGTCGCCGGTGACGATGCCGCGGAGGTCCTCGGCGTTCTCCTGCGGCGTGCCGCCTCCGACCTCCGAGACGGGTGCCGAGTCGAGGCCCAGGTCCGCCGGCGAGAGCGTGTACTCCTCGATGTTCTCGCCGTCGACTTCCGCGACGACCGTCTCGTCGTGGAGCGCTATCTCGTCCATGCCGGACCCGTGGACGACGAGGGCGCGTTCGACGGACATCTTCGTCAGCGCGCGGGCGAGTACCGGGACGAGGTCCGGGTCGTAGACGCCGACGACCTGCGCCTGCGCGCCCGCGGGGTTCGTCAGGGGGCCGAGCACGTTGAAGATGGTCCGCATGCCGAGTTCCTTCCGGGGGCCGATGACGGCCTTCATCGCGGGGTGGAACACCGTCGCGAGCATGAAGCCGATGCCGTCGCGGTCGATGGCCGCCTCGACGGCCGCCGGTTCGGCCTCCACGTCGGCGCCGGCGACTTCGAGCACGTCGGCGCTCCCCGACGAGGAGGACACCGAGTAGTTGCCGTGTTTGGCGACGGCCGCGCCCGCCCCGGCGGCGACGATGGCGCTGGTCGTCGAGACGTTGATGGTGTCGTAGTCGTCGCCGCCGGTACCGCAGGTGTCGACCAACGGCGTCCGGTCGGGCGAGATGGTGCGCGCGGCGTCGCGCATCCCCTGCGCGAAGCCGGCTATCTCGGCCTCCGTCTCTCCTTTCGCCCGCAGAGCGGTCAACAGCGCGCCGATCTGGGCGTCCGTCGCCCCCTCGAAGACGGCGCTGGCGGCCTCGCGGGCCTCCTCCTGCGTCAGGTCCGTTCCCTCCGTCGCGCGTTCGATGTAGGTCTGAAGCGTCATGGTGAGACTCCGATGTACGTATTCGGGTTATAATGTACAAATAAGTACACCAGCTTAAGGCTGTCGGGGCGGGGCGAGGTGACGGGCGCAGGAGGCGACGTTCGGCGGGCGTCGGGGACGGGTTCGTCACCGCGCCGTCCCCGGAATCGAACGACGGCGTTCCAATTCGCAACTCTTAATTGTATTCCCGGGAAACGAGGTAATGCGCTCAGACGGGCGCACTGTACGCAGCAAACCGGGTTGGTGGTCTAGTCTGGTTATGACACCTCCTTGACATGGAGGAGGCCGGCAGTTCAAATCTGCCCCAACCCATCCTCTTATATCGTTTTCCGACTCAGTAGTTGCTTGACCGGCAGGTAACACCTCAGCGAACTGGGGTAGCCAAGGCTATAGTCAAGAAAGATTGTCGCTTGCTGTGTACGTAACCGCCAATAAGAACAGCCAGAGTATCAGTTTCGCAAACGGATCAAACAGCTCCTGATTTTCTATGGCCATTCGTCCTCGGGGTTTTGGATGAGTGCACCCGCTGCAGCAGAAGTAGGAGCATAGCTGGTGTTGTCGAAGCTTGTGTTACCGTACGACATGCCTGCAATAAGTAGTAGGCGCTAAATCAAGGTTTCTCCCTAATCAACCTCTCGGGCTAACCGTGTAATCTGACTTTGAAAAAGGCGGCCATCAGTTTACCACCTCAAAACGAATCCCGGAGGCATCCGAAATGCCATTTAGCCGATTGTGAGAGTCGTGACTCCACATTGGGCAGACCTCGAAAGTACCGCACGAACACTATAACAGAAGCACGTAACACCCCATTTCGCCGAATCGGTTGATGGTGGGTACATCCGTCCGCACGTCATGCAGAAGAATAGAGTGCGTGAGAACACCCTGTATTCTAAGCGCTTCAGACGGCAGATTGGGGCTATTCGAGGAGACCCGCGTTCGGTCCGCCGCCGTTCGACGCCGAGTTCCCACTGCTCGATTCATTGTTCGACCCTGCACTCTCGTCCGCGTTCCCGTTCGGCCCGTCCGCGTTCCCGTTCGTCCCGTCGGCGTTCTCGTTCGGTTCGTCGTCGTTCCCGAGACCGAGCGCAGTCTCGACGAGTCCGCCGTCGTCCGTGCTCTCCGCCGGGGGTGCCGCCTCGGCGTTCGGTCCGTCGTCCTCAGTCGGTGTCTCGGTCGGATCCGGCGTCGCGGTCTCCGTTTCCGTGGCGGTCTCAGTCTCGGTCTCGGTGGCGGTTTCCGTCTGAGTCGCCGTCTCCGCGGCTGTCTCCGTCTCTGTGTCGACGGCCGCCTCTCGCTCCGTCGCCGTGTCGGTCTGAGTCGCTGTTTCGGTTGCCGTTTCGGTCTCGGTGGGAGCCTCCGTCGGCGTCGCGGTGTCGGTCTCCGTGGCCGTGTCAGTCGGTGTTTCGGTCGGCTCCGCGGTCGGTGTCGATGTCGGCTCGTCGGTCGCCGTCTCTGTCGGGCCTTCGGTCGGCGTATCGGATTCCGTCTCCGTTTCGCGTCGCGTCTCGGACTGCGTCGAGTTCTGCGCTCGGTCCGCGCCGCCGGCGATCGACGCCGCGGTCGTCAGTAGCGCCGACAGGGTGCCGGCGTCCGTCTCCGTTTCCGTCGGTACGCCGGTGTCGGTCGGAGTCTCAGTCTCCGTTTCCGTGACGACGGGCGTCTCCGTGTCCGCTTCAGCGTTCGGTTCGTCTCCGTCCTCGTCGGCGTTCGGCGGCGCGTCCGTCTCGGTGTCGGTCGCCGTCTCGGTGTCCGTCTCCGTGTTCACCTCCGCGTCCTCGTCGTCGGACTCCGCGTTGACCGCGGCCGACGCGTTCGTCTCGGTGTCAGTTTCCGTGTCGGTCGCCGTCTCGGTGGCGTTGGCGGCCGTCGCGTTCTCGTCGTTCGAGTCGGTCGTCGACTCGTCGTCGTTCGCGTTGGTATCCGAGTCGCTCGAATCGTTCGAGTCGTTCGAGCTATCATTGCTATCGTCCGAGTCGTCGGAGTCCGCAGAGCTATCGTTCGAGTCGTTGGAATTAGCGTTCGCTTCGTTCGAGTCGCCCGAATCGGCGTTCGGTTCGTCTCCGCCCTCGTCGGCGTTCGGCGGCACGTCCGTCGTGGTGGCCGTGTCGGTCGAGTCGCCGCCGTCGTCGGGAGTCGCGTTCGGCGAGACGCTGGACCCGTCCGGGGTCTGCGCGCTCTCCACCTCCGACACGATTTCGCCGGACGGTGACTCCGACGGGCCCACGCCGATACAACCGGTCGTGACGAAGATGAGTACGACTCCGAGTACTATCAGCCGGGACATTCTGTATCGGACGCACTCCGCCACGGAACAAATAATCCAATTAAATATTCCGTGAAATAATAGACACTAGACCTGATTGTCTCTCGTCACGAGAAGAGTACGCCTCGAAACGTCGTTCAGACGAGTGGTTCGAGTTCCTCGATGCGGTCGTCGGGAGCGACGACTTCGTCGGCGTAATCGTAGTCGACGACCCCGCCGGCGTCGAGTCTCGGGATGTCGGTGTGTCCGAGGGCGATGCGGACGTTCCGACGGGCGTCCACGCACGAGTCCTCGAACGACTCCTCGTACGCGTCGGGGACGACTTCGTCGACGACCCGCGAGAGCGGTTGGGCGCCGTCCGCGATGAGCGTACGGATGAGGCTCCGTCGGCGCTCGTTCGACGCGAACTCGTACGCCTCGTCCTTCGAGAGTGTGGCCGGGTCGTAGCTATCCATACCCGGTCTTCGGACTCCGGACGGGTATTATTTTCCCCCTCCAACTCGCGTAATTTACTCGGTGTTCGGAAAACGCGGCCGTTCGCACGTGCTGGGAGAGCGAAGCCGTCGGTGGCGAGCGAACGACGGTTCGTAGAACTCCCGCGTTCGACGTCTCCGTGCTAGGCGTCCGCGCCGAGGAGTTTCGCGACGCGCGGTCGGAACTTGTCGGTCGCGAGCAGGTAGGCGAACCCGAAGGCGACGGCGCCCATCACGGCCGCCCACGCGCCGAGTCCGAGTTGACCGCCCTCAACCATCGACAGCGCGAATCGCTCGACGTAGAGTCCGACGCCCGACAGTAGGACGGTTCCGGTGCCGAACAGCAGTACCTCGACGAGTTCGGGAAGCAACGCGAGTAGCCCGCTTGTCATACTGGTGAACCGGTGTCATCCTTTGAGTCCCTTTCGGTCCGGCCGGCCCGTCAAACGGCGGCGTGGAGGCTGCTGGCGGGGAGAACGCCGCGAATCGCGTCCGGAACCGACCGGCGAGCACGCGGCGCCCATCGCCCGGGAGCCAGCGCGAACCTTCAAGAGCAGGGGCGGAGTACGTTAACGATGGAGGTTACTCGGACTATGGATATTGCTGATATTGCCACTCCCGATTTCGTCGAGGTTGATGCGGACAAACGACTGGGTAAAATCCGGTCCATCTTCGAGCGCGAGAACTCTCGCGGCATCGTCGTGACCGAGGACGGGGACTACGCCGGCGTCATCGGTGAGAAACAGCTCGTCCGGTCCCGCATGGAGGACGACACCAAGGCGTCCGCCGTGATGAAGTCCGCGCCCCGCATCGACCGCCACGAGGACATCCGAGAGGCCGCCCGGATGCTCGTCGAAGGGGACACGCGAATCGCTCCCGTCTACGAGGGCGAGAAACTGTACGGCATCGTCACGGGGAACGACATCCTCGAAGCGGTGCTGGAGAACCTCGACGCCATCACCGTCGACGACATCCTGACCGAGGACGTCGTCACCATCGGCGAGAAGTCCCACGTCGGACAGGCGATCAATCTCCTGCGCGAGAACGGCGTCTCGCGGCTGCCCGTCATCGACGACGACGGAAAGCTCACCGGCGTGCTGACCACCCACGACATCATCGAGTTCTCGGTGCGGAACACCGACCGGCAGGGCCGCGGCGACCGCCGCGGCGACATCGACCGGATGCTCGACCTTCCGGTGTACGACCTGATGTCCTCGCCGGTCATCGCCGCCTCGCCCGGCGAGACGGTTCGAGAGGCCGTCGAGCGGATGTTCGAGAACGACATCGAGGGGCTAATCGTGACGCCGACCGAGAGCGACAGCGAGATACTCGGCGTCGTCACGAAGACGGACGTGCTCCGCGCGCTGACGTTCACCGAAGAAGAGCGCATGGACGTGCAGATAACCAACATCGGCCTCTTGGAGACGCTCACCCGCGAGGAGGTCGGCGACTCCATCACGCAGGTGGTCGACAAGTACCAGCAGATGCAGGTGCACCACGCGCACGTGCGCTTCCACGAGCACAAAGAGAAGCTCCGCGGGACGCCCCTCATCCAGTCCCAGGTGCGCCTTCGCACCAGCCAAGGTCAGGTGGCCGGCAGCGGCGAGGGCTACGGCGCCGAACACGCCTTCCACGTCGCCCTGGACAAACTCGAGCGCAACGTGCTCGAACTGAAGGGCGTCAACGCCGACGAGAAATACCAGGGACAGGTCATGCGAAAGCTCGGCGACCTGTAGACGGAAACCCGAAGACGCGACGGCCGCATCTCGACGAACTCGACTCCGACTCCGTTTTTCGCGCGCCGGTTCGACGTTGACGACGCCTCCGTCCGTCGCTCGACAGCGCCGCCGCCGCGTCGACTATATGTCCGTCGCCGCGAGGCCGCCGTCGGTTATCTCGAAGGTGGCCGTCTCGCCCGCCGCCTTCGCGCGGTGTTTCTCTAGCGTCGCGCGGCGGTTACCGCCGCGGAAGCGGTCGACGCGGAGCACCGCGCCGGTCCAGTGTTCGAGCGTGTGACCGCCGAGCGCGCGGACGCGGTCGGTGTCGGGGTCGGAGAACACCTGGTTCGTGATGACCACCGCGAGGTCGTGTTTCCGCGCCAAGGAGAGCAGATGCGTCACCTGTCGGGCGACGCGGCGGAGCGACTCGCCGCCGTCGTTTTTGTCCATCGTGCGTTCGAGACGGTAGAAGCCCGTCGCGCTGTCGAGCACGATGAGGTCCGCCCGCTCGGCGAACTCGCTCGCGTCGCGGACGGCCTCCTCCTGCTCGTCGAAGTCGTGCGCCTCGGAGATGATGAGCCGGGAGGTCACGTCCTCCATCGACTGGTCCGGGCCGGCGACGTGTTCTGCGAGTTGGCGAAAGCGCTCCACCGAGAGTCCCTCGGTGTCGATGTAGACGACGGTGCCGCCGGCGGCGGCGACGCGGACCGCCGCGGACAGCGCGAGATTCGTCTTCCCCGCCGCCGGCGGGCCGTACACCTGCGTGACGGTTCCGCGCTCGAACCCGCCCCCCAAGAGGTCGTCGAGCGACCGGCACCCGGTAGTGACTGGGTCGGACACGAGAGGAGGTGGGTCGCGTCCGCCGAAAAACCCCCCGGTCGCCGTCCCGCGGTCCGACGGGTGAATCGAGCGGATCAGTTTCGGTCGCCCGCGCCGCGTCGCGCGACACGCTTTACTCGGTCCCTCTCGAACGTCCGCGGCGTGATAGTCGTCGCCACCGCGGACTTCGAGTTCTACCACGACGTCGTCGGCGAACTCCGCGACCGAGGGGTCGCGTTCACGACGGTCGAACCGGGCGCCGAGTTGCCCGACGGGACGGACGTGGTCGTGGTCGCAGAGGCGGACGAAGCCGACCGACCGGACGACGGCGACGTGGACGTGGTCGTCGCGCCGGCGGACGAGGTCCGGCGCGCCGTCGAGGAGGCCGTCGCCATCCTCCGCGGCGACGGCGGGCGGACGATAATCGGCGTCGACCCCGGGACGCGACCCGGCATCGCCGTCCTCGCGGGGGACACCGTCGTCGCGGCGTTCCACGTCCCCCTCGCCGACGCGGTGGCGACCGTTCAGTCGGAGGTGGCGGACAGCCCCGATGCCCTGGTCCGCGTCGGCGACGGCGCCCGCCTGCAGGGGGCGACCATCGTGAACGACCTGGAGGACGTGACCGTCGAACTCGTCGACGAGACGGGGACGACGCCGTATCTCGGCACCGGCGCCCGCGGGATGGGCGACGTGCTCGCGGCGGTGAACATCGCCCGGCGCCGCGGCGAGGCGGTGGACTCCCGCGACATCGAACCGACGCAGGGCGAACTCCAGCGCATCAAGGACCACTCGCGGCGCGCGAGCGAGGACAACCGCACCATCGACGAGCGACTCGCCCGACGCGTGGCCGCCGGCGACCTGACCGTCGACGAGGCGCTGGCCGAACACCGCGCGCGGAGCAGCGACGAGAACGGGGACGAAGCGGAGGAGCAAGACGAGAGCGACGGCGGGGGAGTATCGTCGGGCACAGGGGTGGACACAGACGCGAGTGCGAACGGGGCGAAAACGGAGTTCGACGAGGACGCCGACGGCTGAGCGGTCAACCGTGAGTAGTCTGCGGTGAACAGTCGGTGGTGAACAGCCGACGGACTCGGCGCTCGGACGCGTGGATGTCGAAAGAAGGCGAGGGTGAGAGCGAGCGGTCGTGGCGAACGGTACTCGGCGTCGGAGCGGTCCTCAGGCTTCGGACGGAATATCGCCGTAGTCGTAGCCTTCGCCGAGTTTCGAGAGCTTCTCCAGCGCGTCCTGCTCCTCGCGGAGCGTCTCTTCGAGGGTGTCCGCCGCGTCGTCCATCCCGAGCTGGTCGGCCAGCGGGATGAGGTTGCCGTAGGCGGCGATTTCGTAGTGCTCGGACTTCTGACCGGCGGCGATGTTGTACCGCTCGAGCACCTTGTCGTCGGGGTCCTTCTCGGTGAACTCCTCGTGCTCTTCGATCATCGCGTCGACGACGCGGTCCTGCTTGCCCTCGGCGTCCTGACCGATCGCCTCGAACACCTCTTCGAGGCGCTCGATGTGTGTCCGCGTCTCCTCTCGGTGCTCGGAGAACGCGCTCTGAATCTCCTCGTCCTCCGCGCCGCTCTCGAGCTCTTCGAGAGCGTCTTCCAGCTGTTGCTCGGTGTAGTATATCTTCTGCAGCCCATCCACGAACAGATCTTCGAGCGAGTTAGCGGACATTGCATTCAACGAGAGGTGCCCGTATTCAATCACCGGACTGGTTGCATATTAATGGGATTTAAACGTCCCGCGAAGTTTCTGACCCGTATAGATACCCGCTCACGAGCCGTAAATCCCGGTCAGCGGGACGGATCGACCGCGTTCTCGGCGCGCCGCATCACCTCGCGGACGGGGAGGCCCGTCGCGTCGGCGACGGACGCGGCGTCGTCGAACTCGGCGCTCCGGTCGTACGTCTCGCCCGAGGCGTCGGCGGCGACTTTCACGGTCACCTCGAACGTCCCCCCATCGATGACCAGTTCCGCCGTCTCGAACGTCCGGTCGGCGACCCAGCGGTGCCCCGCGCCGTGTTCGCGAACGCCGAGCGTCCCCGTCTCGACGGCCAACCGGTGCGCCACGCGTTCGGCGTCCTCGGGTTTGACGACGACCTTCACGAGGTGGCCCGGGCGGGACTTCTTCATCGTCACCGGGAGCACCGTCACGTCGCGCGCGCCGGCCTCGGTCAGCGTCGACTGGAGACTCCCGAGGAGTTCGGGCGAGGCGTCGTCGAGGTTCGTCTCGAGGACGGTTATCTCGTCGCGAGCGAGGCGGCCCGCGCCGTCGCCGACGAGGGCGCGCAAGACGTTCGGGTGGTCGGAAAAGTCGTAGCCGCCGGCGCCGTAACCCGAGGCGTCGATTCGAAGCGCCGGGAGCGTCTCGACGCCCTCGGCGACGTGCGCGAGTATCGCCGCGCCCGTCGGCGTCAGCAGTTCCGCCTCGACGGGGCCGCCCTTCAGCGACCAGTCGGCGCGTTCGGCTATCTCGACCACCGCGGGCGTCGGCACGGGGTAGGTGCCGTGGGCCATGGTCTGCTCTCCGCCGCCCGTCGAAAGCGGGGTCGCGACCACGCGTTCGACGCCGAGGTCCGCGAGGAGGAGGCAGGCGCCGACCACGTCCGCGATGGCGTCGTCCGCGCCGACCTCGTGGAAGTGCGTCTCGGTCAACTCGGTGCCGTGTACCGACGCCTCCGCCTCGCCGAGGAGGCGGAAGACGGCCTTCGCGTCGCGTTCGACGGGGGTCGAGAGCCCCATCGACTCGACTATCTCGACGACTTCGGCGTACGCGCGGTGGGGTCCGTGACCCTCGGCGGGCGTTCCGCGGGCGTCACCGACGCCGGCGTCTTCGTCGTCGTGCGTGTGCGCGTGGTGATGGTGTTCGAGGTCGTGGTCGTGTTGGTGACCGCCGTCGTGGTCGTGGTCCTCATGGTCGTCTCCGCCCGGCGGGGTTCCACCTCCGCCGTCCAGCAGCACGCGGACGCTGGTCGCCGAGATACCGTTCTTCACCGTCGTCGACGCCTCGTAGCGGACGTCGAGCGCCTCTTCGACGGGGGCGAGCGCGTTCCGGTCGGCGCCGGCCGCGAGGAGGGCGCCGAGTATCATATCGCCGCTGGCGCCCATCCGCCCGTCGAACGCGAGTGTACGCATGTCTCCGAGGAAGCGGTGGGACGTGAAAATTCCACGGCATCGATGGACGCAGTCGGTAGGGATTTGTATGTTCGAGCTCGTAGTGTGCTATGGAGTGTCACCCACAGCGAGGCGGGTGCAGACGGTCCCATCTGGGGAAGGACTTAACCCGCATCGAGAACGAGGAATCAGACATATCCCCGCGATCAAATCATGAATGAAGTGCAACTCGAAGTGGCGAAAGCGTACCCGAACGACTCGGGGCGCGGCATCGCCCGTCTTGACCCGGACACGTTGCTCCATCTCAAACTCTCACCGGGCGACATCATCGAGATAGAGGGTGGTGAGACGACGGCAGCGAAGGTGTGGCGCGCAGACCGACAAGACTGGAACACCGACACGGTCCGTATCGACGGCTTCACTCGCCAGAACGCCGACGTGGGAATCGGCGAGCGGGTGACCATCCAGAAGGCGGAGGCGACGAAGGCCGAGAAACTGGTCCTCGCGCCCCCCGAGGAGGCGAGCGTGCAGTTCGGCTCCGACGCCGCCGGGATGGTGAAACGCCAGATTCTCAAGCGCCCCGTCGTCGAACGCGACATCGTCCCCGTGATGTCCTCGACGAACCACCCGTTCATGCGGTCTCCGGGACAGGCGATTCCGCTCATCGCCGTCGAAACCGAACCCGAAGGGGTCTGTCTCGTCACCGAGGACACCGAGGTGGAACTCCGCGAGGAGCCCATCTCCGGGTTCGAGAAGACCGGCGGCGGAATCACCTACGAGGACATCGGCGGCCTCCAAGGCGAGATCCAGCGGGTCAGGGAGATGGTCGAACTCCCGATGAAGCACCCGCAGATATTCAAGAAACTCGGCATCGAGCCGCCGCAGGGGGTGCTCCTGCACGGCCCGCCCGGCACCGGCAAGACGCTGTTAGCGAAGGCCGTCGCCAACGAGACGTCCGCGAGTTTCTTCTCCATCGCGGGCCCCGAGATCATCTCGAAGTACTACGGGGAGTCCGAACAGCAACTCCGGGAGATATTCGAGGACGCCAAAGAGGAGTCGCCCTCCATCATCTTCATCGACGAACTCGACTCCATCGCCCCGAAGCGCGAGGACGTGACCGGCGAGGTCGAACGCCGCGTCGTCGCGCAGTTGCTGACCATGATGGACGGCCTCGAAACCAGAGGTCAGGTCATCGTCATCGCGGCGACCAACCGCGTCGACTCCGTCGACCCCGCGCTCCGCCGCCCGGGTCGGTTCGACCGCGAGATAGAGATCGGCGTCCCCGACGAGGGCGGCCGCAAGGAGATCCTGCAGATTCACACCCGCGGGATGCCCCTCTCGGACGACGTGTCGCTCGACCACCTCGCCGACGAGACGCACGGCTTCGTCGGCGCCGACATCGAGTCGCTGACGAAGGAGGCGGCGATGAAGGCACTTCGACGGTACCTCCCCGAGATAGACTTAGACGAGGAGGACATCCCGCCGAGCCTCATCGACCGGATGATCGTCAAGCGCGACGACTTCGAGGGCGCGCTGACGGAGGTGGAGCCCTCGGCGATGCGCGAGGTGCTCGTCGAACTGCCGAAGGTGTCGTGGGACGACGTCGGCGGTCTGGAGAGCCCCAAGCAGAAGGTCAAAGAGAGCGTGGAGTGGCCGCTCACGTCGAGAGGGAAGTTCGAGCGCATGGGTATCGAACCCCCGAAGGGCGTGCTGTTGTACGGTCCGCCTGGCACCGGGAAGACGCTCATCGCCAAGGCCGTCGCCAACGAGACGAACGCGAACTTCATCTCGGTGCGCGGCCCGCAACTGCTGTCGAAGTGGGTCGGCGAGTCGGAGAAGGCCATCCGCCAGACGTTCCGCAAGGCGCGGCAGGTCAGCCCGACCATCATCTTCTTCGACGAGTTGGACAGCCTCGCGCCCGCCCGCGGCAACGAGATGGGTAACAACGTCTCCGAACGCGTCGTCAACCAACTCCTGACCGAGTTAGACGGGTTAGAAGAGAACGGCGACGTGATGGTCATCGGGGCGACGAACCGCCCGGACATGATCGATCCGGCGCTCATCCGCTCGGGTCGGTTCGACCGCCTCGTGCTCATCGGCCAACCCGGCGAGGAGGGCCGCGAGCAGATTCTCAAGATACACACGGACTCGAGTCCGCTCGCGCCTGACGTGAGCCTCCGCGAGATAGCCGAGATAACCGACGGCTACGTCGGCTCTGACCTCGAATCCATCGCGCGCGAGGCGGCCATCGAGGCTCTCCGCGAGGACGACGACGCTCAGGAGATAGAGATGCGGCACTTCCGCAAGGCGATGGAGTCCGTCCGGCCGACCATCACGGAGAACCTGATGGACTACTACGAGCAGATGCAGGACCAGTTCAAAGGCGGCGCGCGCGACCAACTCGACGACAGTCGCGGCGGTCGTATCGGGTTCCAATAGCACCTTTTTGCTGACTCGGGTCGCGCTTCGCGCGACCGCTCGTTGCAAAAAGCTGCACCAAAAAGTCGCCTCGACTCGCTCACTTCGTTCGCTCGTCGCGGTACAACTACTTGCAGGTTAGTTTGTGGCGTCAGCGTTTGAGTAACTAGGCCGGAAAGTGCTCAGTACAGGGAAGCTACTAATCAAAGTGTACTTACATGACTGGTCTATACTATCGCTCTGAAGCCCTCCCTTGGCGGAACCAGAGAGATGCTCTTGGGTATCTAACCCTTCTCGGCTACGTTTTCGAGAGCCTCCGGCTTGCTCCAGAGGAGGTCAACGGTCTTCTTCTGGTCGGCGGAACTGTACTGACAGTCGGAGGCTTTGTCGTCGGGCGTGGTCAATAAGCGCGCGCTACTGAACGGCTGTTTCGTTCGATCCCGGAATAGAAAACATTCGATCCAAGCCGAACTCTGACTGGGCTTCGTCGGCCAAGTTTGCAGCTATCAATCGGTTGTGCCGCGACGAGCGAACGAAGTGGGCGAGTCGCGGAATCTTTTTTGGTCCAGCTTTTTCCAACGAGGGTTCCCGCAGCGTCGCCGAAGGCGACGCGAGGAAACCCGAGTTAGGAAAAAGGTGGGTTAGTAGAGAAGTTCGTCGTCGTCCTCGGTCATATAGAGCGACCGGGCGGCGATGTTGACCGCGTGGTCGCCGACGCGTTCGAGGTCGCGAATCGTCAGGAGAAGGCGAGAGATGTCGGTCATGTACGCTTCGGCGTCGAGGTCCTCCTCGCCGAAGGGGTCGGCCTCGATGAGGTCGCGGACGACCATCTCGCTGGCCGCCTCGCACATCGCGTCGACCTCGTCGTCGCGGTCCGCGACCGAGCGGCAGAGGTCGGCGTCCTCCTGGGCATACGCCCTCATAGCGGTTTCCAGCATGTCGAGCGTCTCGTCGCCGATTTGTTGGATGTCGACCTCCGGGAACACGTCGCGGTCGGCCTCCGTGGCGTAGCCCGCGAGGTTCGTCGCGAGGTCGCCGATGCGTTCGAGGTCGGTCGTCAGCTTGAACGACGCCGCGATGAAGCGGAGGTCGGAGGCGACCGGTTGCTGGAGGGCGATGAGGTTGATGCACT
Source organism: Halogeometricum pallidum JCM 14848 (assembly GCF_000337095.1). Lineage (GTDB taxonomy): Archaea > Halobacteriota > Halobacteria > Halobacteriales > Haloferacaceae > Halogeometricum > Halogeometricum pallidum. The sequence goes on along the minus strand of NZ_AOIV01000008.1, from coordinate 187,374 downwards.
CCTGTTCGAGCTCGAGGTACATCCGGTTGATTTCGCCGTCACCCTCGATGACCTGCTGTGCGAGTTCTCCGTCCTTCTGTTCGAGCGCGTCGAGACCCATGCGGAGCCGTTCTGCGACGAGTTCGCTCATGTAGAGCACGTCGTCGCGGAGCGACTCTAGGGAGTTCTGATACTCTTGTCGGGGCATGAAACAATCAACGACGCGGGGTGCCATAAGTATTGTCGTCACAATAGTCTATATAGATTTGGCTACCGACCCGAGTCGGCGGTCGCGGAGGGGAGCAGAACGGAGAACTACCCGAACTTACCCGTGATGTAGTCTTCCACGCGTTGGCTCTCGGGGTTCTCGAATATCTTGTCCGTGTCGTCGTACTCGACGAGGTAGCCGCCGGTGAGGAAGACGGCCGTCTGGTCGGAGATGCGGGCGGCCTGCTGCATGTTGTGGGTGACGACGACGACGGTGTAGTCCTCGGAGAGTTCGACGATGAGGTCCTCTATCTTCGAGGTTGCGACGGGGTCCAGCGCCGAGGCGGGTTCGTCCATCAGGATGACCTCGGGGTCGGTCGCCAGCGCGCGCGCGATGCAGAGGCGCTGTTGCTGCCCGCCGGAGAGGCCGATGGCGTTGTCGTCGAGGCGGCCTTTCACCTCGTCCCACAGCGCGGCCTGCTTGAGCGACCGCTCGACCAGTTTCTCCTCCTTTTCGCTGTCGTCGCGACCGGTGAGGCGAGCGAGGAGGCCGGTGTTGACGTCGCCGTGTTTCCGGGGTCCGTAGGAGATGTTCCTGCGGATGGACTTCGGGAACGGGTTCGGCGACTGGAACACCTGCCCGACGCGCTTTCGCAGTTCGACGAGGTCGACGCCGTCCTGGTAGATCTCCCGGCCGTCGAGCCGCACGGAGCCGTCGACTCGGGCGACCTTGATACGGTCGTTCATCCGGTTGAGACACCGCAGGAACGTGGACTTCCCGCAACCCGACGGGCCGATGAGCGCCGTGACGCTCTTCTCGGGGATGTCCATCGAGATGTCGTGGAGCGCGTGGTCGTCGCCGTACCAGACGTTGAGGTCCTCGACGGTGAACTTCGGTTCGCCGTCGAAGCGGTAGTCGACCCACTCCGCTTTGAGTTCCTCGTTCGTCTCACCGACGACCGTCGTCTGTTCGTTCCCGTTCGCTGCTTCGGCGTTCGGATCCGTCTGTGTCGTGTTGCTCATTGGTCTAGTTTCCGTCGGAAGTACATCCGCGAGCCGATACCGACCGCGTAGAAGGACAGGACGACGAGGAGGAGGACGAGCGCCGTCCCCCACGCGAACGACTCGCGCTGCCCGACCCCAGCGGTGATTATCGCGTACAGTTGGTAGGGGAGCGCGCTCGTCGGTTGCAACAGCGCGCTCGTATCTAGCAACTGCGCGTGGACGAAGGGGAAATTCGAGATGAAAGAGAACTCCGGCGCGAGCACGTCAGTCGCCCGCGATGGGAACGGGTCGCTCACCATCACGAGCAGGATGGGCGCCGTCTCGCCCGCGATGCGGCCGATGCCGAGGATGACGCCGGTGATGACGCCCGGCATCGCCGCCGGCAGGACGACGCTCTTTATCGTCTCCCACTTGCCGACGCCGAGTGCGGCGCTGGCGTCGCGGTAGTCGTCGGGGACGCTCTTGAGCGCCTCCCGACTCGTGATGACCACCAGCGGGAGCATCATGATACCGAGCACCAGCATACCCGAGAGCAGCGAGGTGGTGTTTCCGAGCCGCGGGACGAGGAAGGCCAGCCCGAACAGCCCGTAGACGATGCTGGGCGTGCTCCACAGCCCGTTCGTCGATATCTCGACGAGCTGGGTGAACCGGCCGCGTTCGGCGTACTCGGTCAGGAAGACGGCCGCGCCGACGCCCAGCGGGATGGCGAAGGTGACGGCGCCGGCGACGACCCAGACGGTGCCGACGATGGCCGGGAAGATGCCGTTGACGTCGTTCATCAGCGCGACGCCCTCCATCACGAACGGCCAGTAGAACCACACGAGCGGTCCGTTTATGACGACGTACTCCTCGATGGGCGGGAAGTAGAACCACGTCAGCGGCTCCCAGAACAGGCCGAACTGGATGCCGCGGGTCATCGGGGCGAACCCCCTGCTGACGACGTACGCGACGAGGACGACCAGGAGCGAGAGCATGCCGACGGCGTTGGCGCCGACGAGGAGGTACGCCCCCAACTGCCGTCCCCGCGTGCCGAACCCGCCGTAGGCCTCGGCGCCGACCCACGCGACGAGGATACCGACGAACAGCGCGAGAATCGGGACGGCGAACGTGCCGGTGTACGTCGCGGACCCGGCGACGGGTTCCCAGGTCCACGAGGGGGTGATGAGGCCGGCGAGGAACGTCGCGCCGGCGAGCAGCGCGAGGCCGCCCGCGGGGAGCGTCACGCCGACGTCCTCGGGGGGGAGAACCGTCGCGGCCGCGACGCCGACGCCGCCCAGGAGGGCGAACAGCGGCCACAGCGTCGAGAACCCGAGCGTCTGCGAGGAGACGAGACCGGCGACGACGAGTCCGACGAGCCCGAAGACGACCATCGGGAGCGCCCCCGCCGTCACGTCGGGCTTCGTCTCGACGACGCCGGCCCGCGAGGCGACGCCGACGCCGAGGAGCGTGACGCCGACGGCGGCGAACCCGACGCCGAACAGCTCGAACACCGAGAACCCGGCGACGGTGCTCGTGAGCCCGACGACGCCGAAGAGGGTCAGGACGCCGGCGACGGCGAGGAGCAGCGAAACCACCGTGGCGGCGCCGGCGACGTACCCCAGCGCCGAGGAGTCGTCGTCGACGAGCGTGTCGGCGGTTCGGGTATCCAGGCTCATTGCTCACCTCCGAGGCGGCGGCGCATCCGCGCCTCGACGAACTGCGAACCGATGCTGAGCGCCAGCACGGTGACGAACAGCACGACGCCGGCGGCGAACAGGGCGCTGAGCTGCGTCCCCGTCGCGATGCCGTACTGGCTGGCGATGAGGCTGGTCAGCGTCTCGGTCCCCTCCCACACGTCGTACAGGGGGTCGGGGAACGCCTGCTGGTGACCGAGAATGACCGTCGCCGCCATCGTCTCGCCGACGGCGCGGCCGACGCCGAGGATGACCGCCGCGGAGATGCCGGAGAAGGCGGCGGGGAAGGTGACGCTCTTTATCGTCTGCCAGTCGCTCGCGCCGAGGGCGAGCGACCCGTCCTTCATCGCGCCGGGGACGCTCGCTATCGCGTCCTCGGCGACGGAGACGACCGTCGGCAGCGCCATGACGCCGATCATGATGCCGGCGACCATGAGGCTGCTGAAGTTCGAGAGCTGGAGTTCGCGGTAGAAGTACTCGGTCACGACGACCCAGCCGAGGAACCCGTAGACGATGGAGGGGATGCCGGCCAGCATCTCGACGGCCGGCTTGATTATCTCGCGCGCCCACCGGGGGGCGATTTCGCTGATGAACAGCGCGCCCGCGACGCCGAGGGGGGCCGCGATGGCCATGGCGATGGCCGTCGTCAGGAGCGTCCCCCAGATCATGGGCGCCAGCGAGTAGGTGTTCGAGGCCCGCTCCCAGAGCGGCTGGTTCGTCTTCAGGAGGATGTCGAGACCCATCGTCTCGAACGCGGGAATCGACTTCACGAAGAGGTAGACGGTGATCAATCCGAGGACGACGATGGTCGACGCCGTGGTGAAGAACATCAGGACCGCGGCCGTGTTCTCCTGGTGGGCGTACCAGCCGTAAGCGACGACGGCGACGAAGGCGACGAGCGGGTAGACGGCGTACTGGGCCGCCACGAGGAAGGCGACGAGGACGGCCAACAGCGCCAGCCCGCTGGTCGCGCCGACGAGTTGCGTCTCCCGGTCTATCTCGCCGAGCGCGTCGAATCGGTTCCCGGTCGACATCAGGACGTCTCCGGAAGCTTCTCTAGTTGGTTCTGACGCCGTTTCTCCGTGAGCTTCGCGTACCCGACCGGTTCGACGAACGTCTTCTGGCCGTAGTCGGAGATGACCATCCGGAGGAACGCGGCCTCCATCTTCGAGGTGCCCCCGTACGTGTAGCAGTGGAGGTCACGCGCGAGCGGGTACCCCGGTTCGGAGAGGTTCTTTCCCTGCTCGTACACCTTCCCCTTGACTTTGAGGGCGACGGCCGGAACGGAGTCGTCGACGAACGCCAGCGCCATGTACGCGATGGCGTTGTTCGATTTCGACACCGTCGTCTTCACCTGCTGATTCTGCCCCTTGCGCACGTCGACGCCGGGCATCGACGCCTCGGGGTCGCCGAGGAGGTTCGAGCGGAACGCGGTGTCCGTCCCCGACCCGACCGACCGGCCGATGGCCTGGATCTCCCGCTTGGGTCCGTTGTAGCCGTCTATCTGCGACCAGTTCGTTATCTCTCCTTTGTAGATGGCGCGGACCTGTTCGGCGGTCAGTTGCTTCACGCCCGCGTTGTATATTTCCTTGCTGACGACGATGGGCTGGGCGTCGACGCCGACCACGTGGTTGACGAACTTGTCCAGTTCCTCCTTCGACGCCTCGGGAAGTTCGGCGCTGACCGGCGCGCTGGCGTTCCCGATGTCCAGTTGGCCGTTCTTCAGTTTCTCCAGTCCGGTCCCGGAGTGACTCAGACCGACGCTGACCGTGAACGGGACCGACGACCCCGAGTCGGAGTCGAAGCCGTACTTGCCCGCCCAGTAGTCCGCGAGGTTCTGGTCGGTGTCGATACCGTACTGCTGCGGCCCCCAGTACTCCCCGTCGCTCGCCGGGGGATTCGAGTTCCAGTACGACCCCGCCTTGTTGGCAATCGGGTACACGGTCGAGGAACCGCCCGCCTTCAGCAGTTTCGTCGACCCGGAAGAGCCACCGTCGTCGCTCCCATCTGACCCCTCGCCCCGTCCCGGCGGCGTCGCACTCGTGCTCACGCATCCCGCCGTCACCACGGAAGCCACGAGTCCGGCGCCACCGGCCAAGAACGAGCGTCGCTGGACAGGATACTCAGACATCGACCGTAGATTTCCGATTCGGTAGTAAATACCCTACTATGATTTCTATATATCCATACGTACGAACGCCCCGAAAAGCGGTGGCGGCGTAGAGGGCTCGAAACGTCAGCTCGTGGAGACGCGCGGGCGACGCGGCGCCGCGAGATGTAGGGTGGTCGACGACGACCGCCGCGACTATAGCGAGTCGACGGGGTGTATATACTCTCAGTTATCTTACTGTTCCGTTTGCGGGAGATTCTTCTGCTGTTTCGACAACCGCTCGTCGGTCAGCGTCACATAGTTGTTCGATTCCACGAACGTCTTCTGACCGAACTCCGAGAGGATCATCCGGAGGAACGCGGCCTCTTTCTTCGAGGTACCCTCCCAGGTGTAGGCATGGAGGTCGCGGGAGAGGGGATAGTCCTTCGCCCCGAGGTTCTCGCCGTAGGTGTAGGTCGTACCGTCGATCTCCAGTGCGACCGGCGGGACCGACTGCTCGTCGACGAACGCGAGCGCGAGGTACGCGATGGCGTTGTTCGACTTCGAGACCAGCGTCTTGACCTGCTGGTTCTGCCCCTTCCGGATGTCGACGCCGCTCATGGACGCCTCGGGGTCGCCGAGAACGTTCAATCGGAACGCGGTGTCGGTGCCCGACCCCTCGGCGCGGCCGACGGCCTGAATCTCCCGTTTGGGTCCGTTGTAACTGTCTATCTCCGACCAGTTGGTTATCTCTCCTTTGTAGATGGCGCGGAGTTGCTCGATGGTGAGTTTCGTCACGCCCGCGTCGTATATCGGCTTGCTGACGACGACGGGTTGGGCGTCGACGGCGACGACGTGGTCGGTGAACGGCTTCAGTTCCTCCTTGGAGGCCTCCGGGAACTCGGCGCTGACGGGTGCGCTGGAGTCGCCGATGTCGACCTGTCCCTGCTTGAGTTTCTCCAGACCGACCCCGCTGTGGCTGAGACCGATGCTGGTCCGGAACGGCGGCGACCCCTCCCCGCTCGCCTCGAAGCCGTACAGGCCGGCCCAGTAGTCCGCGAGGTTCTGGTCGGTGTCGATGTCGTACTGGCCCGGCCCCCAGTACTCCTTGTCGTCCGCCGGGGGGTTCGAGTTCCAGTACGATCCCGCGAGGTTCGTCACCGGGTACACCGTCGAGGACCCGTCGGCCGTCAGCGGCGTCGACGCGTCGCCCCCGCTTCCGCTGGACGACTGCGTGGACTGCTGCATCGACTGTTCGGTCCCCTCGCCCCCCGTGGACGACGCCTGCTCGCCGCCTGTACCGCCGCTGCACCCCGCGAGTCCGGCGAGCCCCGCCGCCCCGGCGGCGACTACGAACTTCCGCCTCGACACACCGTTCGACGCTTTCGATGGGTTCCGCGTCATCACTCGATGGAAACCTCCTCTCAACTATGTAATCTGCTATGAGGTGTATATCTCCGGCTCTGTGTCTGTTGTTGTCACACTATCCGAAGGGAGCCCTCGCAACTGCTCGTGACCTCTACGTCCGGATATGCCGGCGTTTCGGGGCTCTATCCCCCGCTCGACGGTCGAACCGACGCTCGACCGAGAGAGTTCCCGAAGCGCCCTCTCGGAACCAACAGAGCGCTATCGACCACGGTTCCGTGAGATGTTTCGGCCCGATTCGTAGAAGTATATAGATACGAATAGATTTATGGGGTTCGTTCCATATCTTCGGATATGGTCGAGACGCGAAAGGTGCAGGTGACGGGGGGGTCGACGTACACCGTTTCGATTCCGAAGGACTGGGCGACCGAGAACAGCGTCTCCGCGGGAACCGAGGTGGAGTTCTATCCGGAGGGCGACTCGCTGTTCTTGACGCCGCGTTCGGAGGACGAACGGACGGAGGGGACGCTCGATATCACCAACCTCGACGGCGACGAACTCATGCGCGCGGTGATGACGATGTACGTCAGCGGCTTCGACATCATCGCCCTGGAGAGCGGACGCATCACCACCGAGCAGCGTCGGACGATCCGCGAGGCGACCCAGAGTCTCGTCGGTCTCGAAGTGCTCGAGGAGACCCGCGACCGGGTCGTCATCCGCGACCTCCTGGACTCCTCGGAACTCTCCATTCACAACGCCGTCACGCGGATGCGACTCATCGCGATGTCGATGCTCGAAGACGCCATCGCCGCCATCGCCGAACTCGACGACGACATGGCCCGGGACGTAATCCAACGGGACGACGACGTCGACCGCCTCTGGATGGTCGTCTCGCGCATCTTCCGAGCGACGCTCCGAACGCCGAAGGCCGCCGAGGAGTTGGGCCTCCCGCGCGAGGTGTGCTTCGACTACCAGTCGGCCGCCCGCCAACTCGAACGCATCGGCGACCACGCGACGAAGATAGCCCACCTGACGCTGAACTTCGAGGCGCCCGTCCCCGAGGAAGTCGTCGCCGCCCTCCAAGAACTGTACGTCGACGCGCGGAAGGTCGTCGACGACGGCATGGACGCCCTGTTCACCGACGACCCCGACGAGGCCTCCCGGTTGGCGAACGAGGCCCGCGAGGCGGTCCAGGAGATCGACGAGAGCGCGCGGAAGATAGACGAACTGCTTCGCGACCTCGACCCCGCGCGCGCGCAACTGCTCGGTCTCATCGTCGACTCCGTCTCCCGGAGCGCCGACTACGGCGGCAACATCGCCGAGACGGCCCTGCAGAAGGCGGCTCCGACGCCCTGAGCGTCCGCCGGCACCGCACGGCGTCCGACGGAGGGCGACGCCGTCGCTCGGCGGCGGAGAGAACGGGAGAAGACGCGTCGTTACTCCTCGTCGACGAGGACGGCGTTGACCTGTCCGTCCTGACCGGGACGGGAGGTGACGCGGGCGCGACCTTCGCTGGTGTCGATGATGGCGCCCTTCGTGATGATGTTCCGGCGGATGTAGTTGACGTTCGAGGGATTGTCGACCACGTTCTCGATGTCGGCCTCGTTGACCTCGCCGCCGTCGGCGACCTGCGCGACGTTCGTCGAGAGCGCGCGGACCTTCTTTTTGCTGCCGCGGGAGTCGACGACGCGGAACCGCGGTTCGCCGACGGTGGTCTCGGTCGGCTGGCGGCCGAGTTGGTGTCGCTTCTTCTTGTGCGAGGGTCGGAGTCGCCCGCCGGTGCGCTTCCGCTTGGAGCGTCCTTGGTCCTTCATAGGGGAGGAAAATCCCGGTAGCTACTTGAATCGCTCGAATCGGCCCGCGAGGTGTGCGTGCGCAGCGCTCGCCGCGGCGTCCGGCCGTGCGCTGAGGCCGAACGGAGATGCGGGCGAGGCCGAACCGAGAACTCCTTGTGCCGCGGCGTTCCGAGGGGAGGGTATGAGCCTCGAGGTGGCGGTGGCGGTACCGTTCAAACAGCGCGGGACCGACAGCCTGGGCGAGGGGGAGTTCGTCGTCGCACTCTCTTTGGACCGCGATTGGTTCTCCCCCGACCAGGCGAAGCGCCTCATCGACGTCGCCGCCGGCCGCGGTCTGGTCACGCGCGAGGACGGACAGGTCGTCGCCGCGTTCGACCCCGCGGGCGTCGCCGTCCCCGAGGACTACGAACCCGACCAGTCCCTCCTGCGCGAGCAGTCGGCGTTCGAGCGAATACTCGACGCCCTCGTCGCCGCCGGCCACGACAAACGGGAGGCCGTCGCGGGCGTCAACGACCTCCAGCGACGACTCGGCGTCAGCGTGGAGGCGGCCGCCGCCCTCTACGCGAAGCGCCGCGGCGTCGACGCAGGCGACGCCGCGCGGAAGGCCCGCGAGGAACTGTAACCCGAGAGGGGTCCGTCCCCGAACCGCTCGGCCTAAACCCGGGGACGGGCAAAGTCGGGCATGGTCGAGGACCGACTCACCGACGGGAAACGAATCGCCCAACTCCTCGCCAGCGAGGTGACGGGCCACGAGCGGTCGCTCGCGTCGCTGTCTATCGCGGACTCCGAACGGGACGCGGAACCGACGGCTGACGGGGCGTTCGCCTACGCCGTCGAACGCGACGGCGAACGCGTCGCCGAGGTGTACCTCCACCCGGACCGCGCGCGCGTCGAATTTCTCGCCGCCCCCGAGGCCGTCGCCGAAACGGCCGAGGGAGCGGGCCTCCGCGTCCGCCCGAAGGCGGTCCGGCCGCCGCGGACGCTCGTGTTCGTCGAGGACGGCGCGCAGGTGAAGCGACTCCTGCCGGCGCTCCGCGCCGTCGTAGAGAACTGAACCCATCCGAGGAATGTCAGATTAACCGGATTCTATCGACTTCGTAACCAAATGGCGCCGGCGCCACCTCCTAGCGGGGTCTCACTATGCCCCACAAAGGCGAAGATGCGGACTCACGGCGCGCACAGCGTGCAAACGACGCGAATCCGCAGGAGCCGAACGAACGGTCTCGGCAGCAGTCCCGCGGGCGACCGCAGGGACAGACCGGAGACCGACCCCAGCCGACCCAGCAGGTCGTGAACGAGCGACCTGCCGGGGAGCAGGGGAACGCCGAGCGCTCCGATTCCGGACTGGGAGCAGTCTTCGCCGGCGCCGCGCTGCGCTGGGGAATCGGTATCGCCGGATTCGTTCTGTTCCTGTTCGCCCTCGGACAGGCCGTCGGCCTCGACCTGCTCGGACTGTTCGCCGAGGCGCTCAGTTCGCAGACGGGCCGGTGGCTGGCCGTGGCAGTGTTCGGGCTGTTCCTCATCAGCGTAGCCCGCCGCGGCGTCGCGAGAGCGTTCCGTGCGTAGCGTTCGAGACACGCGTCTCGTCCCTTTTTGAGAACGCGAACGGGGTCGGAGCAATACGCGGTCCTGCGTCCGCGCCGAGTTCAGAGACCGTCGAGAATCGCCGGCAGTCGGTCGATCAGTTCGGTCCGTTCGACGTGTGCGGCCGCGCGGGGGTCGGGGTCGGGACCGCCCTCGAAGACGACCTGAATCGGGACGAGGCCGGCGTCGCCCGCCCCGCCGATGTCGGCGTTCACGTCGTCGCCGACGTAGGCCGTCTCGCCCGCCTCGCTTCCCAGCGCGTCCAACAGCGCCTCGAACGCGGCCGCGTTCGGCTTGCCGGCGGTGAGTTCGCCGGTCACGAGGGCCACGTCGAAGGCCTCCTCCCACCCGAGGGTGGCCAGTTTGTCCCGTTGCGCGACGCGCGGGCCGTTGGTGAGCAGTCCGACCGGGTAGCGCTCGCGCAGGTCCGCGAGGAACGCCGCCGCGCCGTCGACGGGGACGAGGGCGTCGGCGATGTGCTCGCGGTAGGACGTGGCGACGGCGTCGGGGTCGGCGTCCGAGTTGCGCGCGTCGAGCAGCGTCTCGAAGATGGGCGCCCGCGTCTCACCCGTCAGGTGTTCTTGGTGGGCGTCGAGGTAGGCGTCCCTGGAGAGCGGCGGCGCACCCGCGGCGGTTGCGGCGTCGCGTAGAATCGTCTCTCGGTCTCGCGTCGGTACCGCGAGGGTGTAGTCGAGGTCGAACCCGACCGCCCGGATAGTCACGCTCGTCCGTACGGCGTCGAGCACCATGACCGTTCGTGTTCGGGTTTGCGTAACGACGCCGGTACCCGGGACCAACCGACGACGTGGGGGGTTTTTCTTCGCGCGCGCCGACGGGTGGTCCATGACGCTCGACCCCGTCCACGTGGGCGGAATCGCGGACCTCGCGACCTATCTCGCACGGAACGTCGACGACGGCGAGCACGTCGACCTCGCGCGCACCGTCTGGGAGGAGTATCTGGACCCCCTCTACGGCTCCGACGGGAACGCGGTGCTCGAACCACTCGGGCGGAAACGCCTCCGCGCAGCCGACGTCGACGACGTCGCCCTCGCCGAGTCACCGTTCGAGACGGTCCACGGCCTCGACTCGGGGACCATCAACCCGACGACGTTCAAGAACGGCATCGTCCTCGACGTGGCGCAGGCCGCGATGGCGGCGGTTCCCTCCGACCTCGATTTACACCGACACCGGAGCATCGTGGCGACGACGCACGCGAACGACGCGACGCTCGCGCTCGACCAACCGTGGCGAGAGCGCGACGAGGGCTACTGTCGCTGGCGCGTCATCCACGCGCCGCGGGTGAGTCGCTTCGCGGAGGGCGTCGTCCACGCTCTTTCGCTGTACCTCGCCGAGAGCACGCACGCCCTCGAACACGCCGACGAAGTCGAGGACCTCCTCGTTCTCGACGGACCACTCTACCCAAAGGAACTGCTGAACTGGCGTGACCGAGACGGCGAACTCAGCGACCTCTCGCGGGAGGCGAAACCGAAGGAGGTGGTCGAGAACTACGTCCGCCTCGTCGAACGCTTCGTCGAACGCGACGTGCCGCTCTGCGGGTTCGTGAAGAACCCCGCGTCAAAGCATCTCGTGAACGCCGTCCGCGACCGGGGAATGGAGGCGCCGTGGACCGACGACACCGCCTTCTTCACCCGACTGCTCGAACGCCGCGCCGTCGGCAAGCGGGGCACCGACGGGCGGGAGACGGGCGAACTGACGTTCACCAACTGGTTCGTCTCCCGCGGCGGGTGCGACCGCACGTTCGCCGCCGGCGGCGACGCGTTCGGACTGGAGCGACGGCTCGACGCCGACCTGTACGAGGTGGCGTTCTTCGTCGTCTACGACCCGCGGACGGACGTGCTCTATCGCGTCGAGGCCCCCCTCGCGTTCGCTCGCGACGACGACGTGCGCCGCCGCCTCACGACGCAGATGCTGAGCGGCGTCGCCGCGAACCGCGGGCCGCCGGACGCCGTCGCCAAGGCGGACGAACTGGCGCGGATCAGCGCGCAGGAGAAAGTGGCGCTCAGACGGAAACTGGAGGAGAACCTCGACTCCGACGCGGTGCGGCAGTACGACGACCTGCGGTGGGCGCCCGGCGAGTGAGACGGAGCGGGGAGCAGAGAGCGGTCCGGGCGAGTCACAGAGCGGGTCAGACCGCGCCGGGTTCGCTCTTGATGACTTCGATGCGCACGTCGTCGGCGCCGACCCCGACGCGGGCGAACTGCGTCCTGACGTGCTCTTTGGCCGCCGCGAGGGCCTGGTCCCGCGTGTCGAACCCGCGGGGCATCGGCGAATCGAACGCGACGTTGATAGTTCGTCCGTCTATCGTCGTCTCCGACCCGCCGCTCTCCACCTCGTAGAACTCGTCGCAGACCCAGACGTACGGCGCGTCCTCGTCGGGTGCCCCCTTGTACGACGGCGCCTCCTCGCCGCGTTCGAATATCGTACCCGTGAGGGTCGTGCCGCCGCCGTGACCGCGAACTAGAAGCATATCCTTGCGATACGGCCTCGGGCGTAAAAAGACGCGCGGGAACTTCGAAGCCATGGGTCTTTTTAACGACAGCCTACCGTTTCGGAGAACATGTCCGACCTCGGTGATTTCACCGACTTCGAGTCCGGGTCCGACCGAGACTCGTCGTCACAGACGGCCGACGCGTCCGGCGCCGAGAGGGGAGAACGCGGCGAAGCGTCCGACGGCGCGGCCGCCGCGGACGCAGCCGCCGAGTCCGACGCGGCGGACGAAGCGGTCGCCTTCGAGCGGTTCGACGTGGCGCCTGAAGGAGAGGACCGCGGCATCGGCGCCGTCTCCGTCTCCCAGGGACTCCGCGTCGCCGAGGACGGCGACGACACCGCCCTCCGCGCGTTCGTTACGACGGGCAACCGCGACGACGTGCGCCTCGGTAAGTATCTCTTGGTCCCCTACCCCGATGACGAACTGCTGTTCTGCCGCATCACCGCTCTGGAGTACGCACAGGAGTTCCGGACCGACGACGCGACGGAGATTCACGCCCGGCGCGCGATGCGCCGACAGGAGTTCGAAGAGCGCGATTACAAGTTCGTGGCGTCGCTGGACCCCGTGGCGGTCCTTTTCGAGCAGAACGAGACGCGAGACGCCTCGGAAGGCCGGACGGAGTCCGGCGACGACGGCGAACTCAAGCGCCGAATGGTCGACCGCGTGCCGAAACCGGGCGCCGTCGTCGCCGAGGCGACCGACCCCGAGCAGATAAAGACCGGGCTGAAGATTCCCGCGGAGGGGGTTTTCCTCGGGCACCTCTCGGTCGGCGGCGAGAAGGTGCGGACGGCGGCGCAACCGCCGACCATCGACTACCGCCTGAAGGACGACTACGCCGACGGCGACCCCCTCGTCTTCCGGCACACGCTCGTCGCCGGGGGCACCGGGTCCGGGAAGACGCACGCCTCGAAGAATCTCCTGCGACAACTCCTCGATTCGGACCGGACCTACGAGATGGACGACGGGCGCGACGCTCGGATGGCCGTCGTGCAGTTCGACCCCCAGGACGAGTACGCGCAGATGCACGACGACAACCCCGAGATGACCGGTTCGGTCGCTCGGCGGTACGAACGAGAGGGCGTCGCACACGGCGGTCACGACGACACGCTCTGTCTCGTTCCGAAGGAGGACGGCGTACCGTACGGCGGGGACAACCACCGCGCTGAACGCCTGGAGTTCACCGTCCCGTTCTCGATGGCGCGCGACCGACCGTGGCTGGTCGCGGGCAGCAGCCTCAACGAGAACCAGTTCCCGGCGCTGAAAGAGCTCCTGCGCCGCTTCTTCCGGGAGTACGGCAACGAGGGGACGTACGAACAGTTCCTGACGTTCCTCGACGACCCGGCACTGAAAGAGGAACTGCACGAGTCCGGGCGGGTCCACGAGGCGACGTACGACGCCGTGAAGCGTCGCGTCCGCGGCGTCCCGGACGGCGTGTTCGACCAGTCGGCCCGCCCCATCACGGAGTTGGACCACCAACTCGTCCGCCCGGGCGGTCTGACCGTGATTCCGACGTACCACCTCTCGACGAGTCGCGCCAAGGAGATGTTCGTCCTCGCGGTGTCGAGCATGCTCATCGACGACAAACTGTCGAACGCCCCGCGGTCGGACCGCATCAAGGAGACGCCCCTCGTTCTCGGGATGGACGAGGCGCACAACTTCCTCGCGGACGCCGACAACGTGCAGGCTCGAAAGGTCGTCTCGAAGTTCACCGAGGCGGCCAAGCAGGGTCGAAAGGAGCGACTCGGCCTCTTTCTCATCACGCAGGACCCGCAGGACGTGGCCGAACCGGTGTTCAAACAGGTGAACACGAAACTCGTCCTCAACCTCGGCGACGAGGACGCCATCAAGAGCGTCAACATCCCGCCGAACCTCGAAGACAAGGTGCCGTACATGGAGAAGGGACAGATGGTGGTCTACTCGCCCGACAACTCCGAACCCGTCGAACTCGTCGGCCTCTCGACGTGCGTGACGAGACACGGCGAGTGAACCGAACTCAGTGCCAGTATTTTTGGTAATTGACAACATACTAGACGTATGGTTCGACATGTGCTTCTCCCCGTCGACGGCTCGCCCCAGTCCGTCGAAGCGCTCCGGTTCGCCGCCTCCGAGTGGGGGGACGCCCGCATCCCCCTCCTCCACGTCATCGACCCGGTGAACGGGTCGCGCGCCAGTGCGGTCCCGATGGGGTCCGAAGAGTGGTACGACGCCTCCCGTGAACGGGCGAAGGAACTGTTCGCCGACGCGCGCGAGATTCTCCCGCCCGACGCGACGGTGGAGACGCGAACCGAAGTCGGTCGCCCCGCGGCGACCATCATCGACGTCGCGAGCGAGGGCGAGGTGGACCACGTCGTCCTCGGGAGCCACGGCCGCGAGGGAATCCCGCGCATCGTCCTCGGGAGCGTCGCCGAGGCGGTCGTTCGGCGCTCGCCCGTACCCGTGACCATCGCTCGCAAGGAGATGGACGCCGGCGACGGAGTGTCATCGGCGTAACCGGGTTACGTCCCGTCCACGAGGGGTGCGAGCACGGGGTCGGTCCCGGAGGGCTCCGCCGGTGTCGCCCGCTCTTTTCCTCCCGCGAAGCGAGTACTCGGTATGGAGTACTCAGAAGTCGTCACGTCCCGACGGTCCGTCCACCAGTACGCCGACGAGGACCTGCCCGCCGAAGTCGTCGAATCGATATTCGAACGCGTCCGGTACGCTCCGTCGAGCTACAACCTTCAGCCCTGGGAGTTCCTCGTGCTCACCGAGGGCGAGAACCGGGCGGCGCTTCGGGAGGCCGCCAACGGGCAGGAACACGTCACCGACGCCCCCGTCGCCGTCGTCGTCCTCGGGAACAAAGACCCCGCGGCGCACGCCGAGGCCGTCTTCGACGACTGGGTGGCGAAGGGATACCTGCCGAACAACGACGCCCGCGACGCCGTCATGGAGAACGTCGCGGCGATGTCGGAACTGCCGGCGGAGGAGCGGCGTGTCTGGACCGTCCGTTCGACGACCATCGCCGCCACGGAACTGATGAACGCCGCCTGGGATCAGGGCGTCGCCACCTGTCCGATAGGCGGGTTCGACCCCGAAGCCGTCGTCGAGGCGTTCGACATCGACGGGAGTCAGTACGAACCCGTGATGCTCGTCACGATGGGCTACCCCGCCGACGAGGCGGCCGACGTGGACCGAGAGCGCAAGTACCGCCGCTCGGTGGACGAAATCGTCCATTTCGACGAGTTCGACCCCGCCGCGTCGACCGAATCCCCCGCGGCCGCTGAGACGCCCGCCTCGTCCGACGACTGAGCGGCGCCGGCCTCGTCTTCGTTTCTTCTCCCCCAACCCGCCGACCGGACGGTCCCGATGCCAACTCATCCGCCCGGGCGAAAGGACCAAAAGGTATCTGATAGTTAAATATATAAAGAAATTAATCTCACAAATACAGAACATTCAATATTTTTTGAATGTCTCCGAAAATCTTATTTAAGGGTACACTAAACGTAGAGTAATGCCAGAAACCGCGGAGAATAGAATAGGGGGAGCAGTCGGGTGTCGCCGGGGGGCGAACAACCTGTTTTCGGGTCGCACCGTGGGACAGTGCGAATCGGAGAGAGACGAGGGAGCGAACGCGCTTGCTATCGGGGGGAGGACGACCCGATGAGCATCGGCAAGAGCAGGTGGGACGACGTCGGCTACGTCATCAGCTCTCGGTATAGAGTGCTCGTTCTCAAGCGACTCATCGAGGGACCGGCGACGCCGTCGCTCATTGCGTCGGACTCGGGGAGTTCCATCACGCACGTCTCGCGGGCGCTACAGCAACTCCGCGAGCAGTCGCACGTGACGCTGCTGGTGTCCGAGGAGCGAAAGAAGGGTCGCGTCTACGGTATCACGGACGAGGGGCGGTCGGTGTGGGAGACGCTCGACGCGAAGGACCTCGTGTAACCCGCCGGGAATCGGCTTTTTTGGCGGTGAGACTCGACATCTGTCCGAGCGGAAGTGACGGGGCCACAGGGTGGCTTCGACGACGACCCGACCGTTCCAACCCCGTTAATAGTCCATTAACCGCCGATTTGACCCCGTTCGCCACCTCGGTTCTGGGGAGAGATTCAGAGTGGACGATGAGGAGAGCCCCCCTTCCGGAGAGACGTTCGGCCGGAAGGGTCTCCTCGGGACTTGGGAGGCTCACTCTCGGTCGCGTTCGCCCGAGTCGAGCGAACACCCTCAAACAGATGTCGATGGTACAGACTCGATATCGGGCGACGGCGAGCGCTCGAACGACGGGCTGCAGGGAAAGGGTAGGGTTGAAGCCGCGGTTTCGCGCGCGTTCCGCGGCGGATAACAAAGCACCAATTGGACGACTAGCGACCAATGGACCGAACCCGTGCGGCCGCGTCGACCCGACAGACAGAGAACGACCCGACGGACCGGACGGAGGCGGGGAGATGAGCGACGAGGCTTCCCGGACCGCAGACGGTCGCGGGGCGTCGACGGGCGAACTCGCCGAACCGGGGACGAGCGACACGGAGTTCCGGTTCCGACACGAGATCATCGACGCGAACCCGCCGAGCGGTCGCCTGTTCATCTGCCACCCGACGGATCTGACGGGGGACGGCCGGCCCGACCTCATCGTCGGCGGCATGGGCTCGACGGACGTCGACACGTTCGTTCCGGGGCTAACGGTCGAGCGCTCGTCCATCCCGGGCTACTTCTTCAAGCGGTTCGAGACGGACCTGTTCTGGTACGAGAACTCGGGGTGGGAGCGCCACGAGATGACCGACGAGAGCGAACTCCGACTGCTGGGGAGCACGCTGGTCGACTTCGACGGCGACGGGTCGGAGGACGTCGTCGTCGGGCAGGGTCTCGGCTTCGGGGACATCTACTGGTTCGAACGGCCCGCGAACCCGCGGGAGACGTGGACGAAACACCTCCTCCGGAGCGACTTCGAGAAGTACCACGACCTCGCGTTCGGCGACGTCGACAACGACGGCGAACCGGAACTGGTCGGCGTCTCCCAGGAGAGCGAGACGCTGTTCTACTACGACGTTCCCGACGACCCGCGGCGGACGCCGTGGCCCGAGGAGACCAAGCACGTCATCGAGTCGGGAGTCAACCTCGAAGGCCTCTGTATCGTCGACCTAGACGGCGACGGGCAGAACGAACTCATCGCCGGCACGCACGTCTACCGGCAGGAAGGGGACGACTGGGAACGCGAGACCGTCGTCTCCGGGTGGGACTGGACCCGCGTGGCCGTCGCTGACCTCGACGGCGACGGCGAACTGGAGGTCGTGTTCACGGAGGGCGACTCGCCACTCCTCGGCAACCACCCCGGTCGCGTCGCGTGGTTCGATCCGCCGAACTGGGAGCAGCACACCCTCAGAGACGACATGTACTGCCCCCACTCCCTCCAGATAGAGGACTTCACCGGGAACGGACTGCCCGACATCTACGTCTCCGAGATGGGTCTCGGCGTGAACGACGACCCTCAGCACCTCATCTTCGAGAACCTCGGCGACGGGACGTTCGAGGAGCACGTCATCGCCACCGGCGTCGAGACGCACGAGGCGAAGGCCGTCGATATGACGGGCGACGGACGACTCGACATCGTGGGGAAGTCCTACGAACCGGACGCGCACGTCGACATCTGGTACAACGAGTCCTGATCGCGCGCCGCGGAACCGAACCCGGCCCGACCGACCGAGACTGATTCTCCGAAACCGCCGAGTAGGGGTCGCCGTCCTTCGAAACGGAGGCGGTTATATCGCTACTACTGATATGTCGAGGACGCCACGTCCGTGACATGACGTACGACGTGGCAATCGTCGGCACCGGTCCGGACCCCGACGACCCGGACACCGACGGCTTCGCGATGGGGTATCGACACGCATCCGCCTACGACCGACTCGACGACTGTCGACTCGCCGCCTGCGTGGACATCGTCCGGCCGAACGCGGAAGCGTTCGCGGAGGCGTGGGATCTCGGCGAGAACGCCGTCTACGAGGACGTTGGGCAGATGCTCAAGGAGGTGCGACCGGACGTCGTGAGCGTCACGGTGCCGCCGTCGGTCCACGCCGACGTGGTCCTCCAGTGCGCCGAGAGCGACTCGGTGGAAGCGATTCACTGCGAGAAGCCGATGGCGAAGACGTGGGACGACGCGAAGCGGATGGTCGCGGCCTGCGAGGAGGCGGGCGTCCGACTCACGTTCAACCACCAACGGCGGTTCGGTCGCCCGTTCCGGGAGGCCAAGCGGCTGCTCGACGACGGCGCTATCGGTTCGCTCGAACGGGTCGAGATAGGCGGACCGAACCTCTACGACTTCGGAACTCACCTGTTCGACCTCTGCGGCTACTACACGGACCAGTCCCCGCCCGAGTGGGTTCTCTGCGGCGTCGACTACGGCGAGGAGAACGTCCAGTTCGGCGCGCACAACGAGAACAACGCGATAGCCCAGTGGGGGCACGAGAACGGCGTCGTCGGCATCGCCTCGACCGGCGACTACGGCGTCGTCCCCGCGCAGATGTGCCTGGTCGGCGACGACGGCCTCATCGACATCTGCACCGAGGACGGGCCGCCGCTTCGGTACCGGAGCGGTTCGACGAGCGGATGGAAGACGGTCGACACCGGCCGGGACGGCACCCACGGACCGACCGACTCGCTCCCGCAGGTCGCCGCCCGGAAGGTCGCCGCGCGGCTTCCGTTCGTCTCCGAGGACCGGTTCCGGACGCCGACGTACATCGAACGCGCCATCGAGGAAGTCGTGACCACGCTAGTCGAAGACCGCCCCTCCGAACTCTCGGCCGAGAACGCCCTCCAGTCCACGGAGCTCATCTTCGGCGCCTGGGAGTCCGCGCGGCGGCGAGAGCGGGTGATTTTCCCGCTGGACGCCGACGGGAACGCGCTCGAAGAGATGGTCGAGTCGAACGAACTGCTCGCCTCCGGCGACGCGTAACCGCGTCGCTTCGAGCGTCGGAGGCGGAACGACGAACTCGTCGCCTCGCGGTCGAACACCCAGTCTACCGCGCGGCCGCCGACACCCGCTGCCCCTTCATGCGGCTCTTTTTGTCACTATCTGGTAACTGAATGTCGCTATCTGGATAGGATTTATCTACCGTCCGCTGTTAAGTATGCAAAAGCGATAATTAAGATATTCCTGTATTTCTTCTCAGGATGAGTAGAAAGCTTTCCGACGAAAATCGAATCGAACGGCGCGGGCTCGGGGGGGCAATCAGGAGTTGGGTCTCAGGAGGGCCCCGTTCGCGACCGCGAACCGAATCCGCGTCCGAATCCGACGCGGAGGTGGGAGCGTCTGACCAAGTCGAAATCGGCCGGCGTTCGTATCTGAAGATGGTCGGCGTCGCCGCGGCGACGGCCTCTGTCGCGGGATGCACCGGAGCGTCGGGCGGCGTCGCCAGCGTCCAACCGGTGTCGGCGTTCGGCTACGGTGGGGCGGCCGTCCTCCAGCAGGCCTCCTCGCTCGACCTCAGCGTGAGCGAGTCCGAGTCGAACGACAGTCGGGCGACGGCGATGGCCGTCGACCTCGGCGCCACGGTGTCGGGTCGGCTGACGTCCTCGGAGGTCGACTGGTACGCCGTGGACGCGACGCAGGGGCAGGAACTCGCCGTCGACTTCGAGCGAGCCACCGACACCGGCGTGGTCGCAGTCGTCGTCTACGACAACGGCGGTCAGTGGAGCGACCTCCGATATCTGGGCACTTCGGGCCCGGTGACGGTCCGGAGCGCCGTCGAGGAGTCCGGGACGCACTACGTGCAGGTCATCGACGTCGAGGACGGCAGCGGAGACTACACGCTGGCCGTCTCGGCGGGCGGGGCGGAGACGCCAACGCCGACACCGACGCCGACCCCCACTCCGACGCCAACGCCGACCCCGACACCCACTCCGACGGACGGGCAGGCGCCCTTCGGCGGGCAGGTCAGGACGCTTCCGGGCCAGATCGAGGCCGAGCACTTCGACGCGGGCGGCGCCGGCGTCGCGTACTTCGACACCACGAGCGAGGCGAAGGGCGGCGCGTACCGGACGGACGAACTGGTGGACATCGAGAGCACGCAGGACGACTCCGGCACGTACAACGTTGGGTGGATGCAGGAGGGCGAGTGGCTGGAGTACACCGTCGACGTGACGGCCGCGACGTACGACGTCAAACTCCGGGTCGCCTCGCCCGTCGACGGCAAGCGGTTCCGCGTGCTGCTCGACCGGGAGGAACTCGGCGTCGTCGAGGTGCCGAACACCGGAAGCTGGCAGTCCTGGGAGACGGTGACGATAGAGGACGTCGTCCTGTCCGAAGGGGAAGGGCAGGTCCTGCGGGTCGAAGTCGTCGACGGGGACGTGAACCTCAACTGGATCGAGTTCACGAGTAACCAACCGGCGGTGACGCCGACTCCCACGCCGACTCCGACCGCGACGCCGACGCCCACCCCCACTCCGACCCCGACTCCCACCCCGACGCCCGTGGTCAACGACAACTACGGAATACAGGGCTACGGCGAGATGGGATACGGCGGCGTCGAGAAATCGAACTGAGGTTACTCGGGGACCGACGACCCGGCGACGAGACGGTTCGCGACCTGCGCGAGTCGGTGGGTCGTCCGCCCGCCGAGCGTCACGCCGGCGTACAGGAGGAACGTCGGTTCGAGGGGGTAGTGTTGGACCGCCTTCAGGAAGAACCGGCGGGCCACCTCGTAATTTCTATCGTTTATCGACGCCGACCCGACCCGGTAGGCCGTCCAGCCGAGCATCTTGCGCTCGAAGAGGGGGCCGTACTCGGCCGCCAAATCGCGGTACTTCTCGATGAACAGCGCGTAACTCTCCAAGAGGGTGTCGTAGTCGTCGGAGATGCGGTTGTGCGCGTCGTACTCGTAGGTGACGAGCGCTTCTCCGATGGGTTCGAACTCGCACTTCGTCGAGAGCGAGACGTACCACTCCAAGTCGGCCCACCGTTTGAACCGCTCGTCGAACGGCGTCGCCTTGGCCAGATCTGACCGAACCATCACCGCCGACTGCGTGCCGACGACGTTCCGGCAGAGCACCGCCTTCGTGATGTCGCCGCCGACCGGTTCGGGGACGACGACGTCCTGGACGCTGCCGTTCATCTCGCCCTTTCGACCGACGTAGACGAGGCCGACGTCGTCGCCGGCGGTCCGGAAGCGCGCGACCTGTTTCGAGAGCTTTTCGGGGTCCCACCGGTCGTCGTCGTCCAAGAACGCGATGTACTCGCCCGTCGCCGCCTCGACGCCCGTGTTGCGGGCGGCGTTGGCGCCGCGGTTCTCCGAGTGGCGACGTATCTGGAAGGAGTGCACGTCTGGGGAGACGCCGTCGAGAACCTCGCTCGCCGGCACCTCCGAACAATCGTCGACGACGACGAGTTCGATGGGCGCGTACTCCTGTTCGGATACGGTGTCCACCGCCGTCCGCAGGTACGTCGGGCGGTCGTACGTCGTGATGATCACCGTGACCACGGGGTCGTCCGTCTGAGAGTCGGTTCGGCTCATCGGGTCACCGGACGGGCGGGCGTCGCGGGCGCGGTTGCGTGGCGTTCGATCCGGACATCTTTCTCGTCCGTCTCCTCCCGGCGTGCGCATACTGTTATGCGTGTTATTACGGGGCGAACGGGGCCGCCAAGCGGCGCGAAAGAGTAGACAACCATTTTATGCTTGAGCCGGGAAATTAGTTACATTGCTACTAATCTGCGGACAGGAGTGGCGGCAGCGACGAATTCGTCGGATAGGGACAGTTCCGGGCGTACATCGCCGCAGTCGGTCATCTACAGAGCGTATACCTTTAACCGCCAGAGACCTTCGGATAGCAAACGGATCCCGCAGTCGGCGGACCCGTCGACGCCAAAACCATGAACACAGACACGAGACACCTGGCAGCGTTCGACGGACAGGAGAACGCGCCGGTCGGGCGAACAGGGGCGGTACAGCGAGGGGAGCGGACGAGCGATGAGTGAAGACGCGGACCGCCGAGCGGAGGCAGAGAACGGGCGGGAGGCCGGCGAGGATGGGGAGGAGACCGCGGAGGAAGAGACGATAACGCGCCGGGAAAGTATCGTGGCGGCCGTCGCCGGAGTCGTCGGCACCGGGACGCTCGCGCTCTCGTATCTCTTCTCGGACGGGGACGACGACCCAGAGTCGGAGGTGCCGACCCCGATGTCTCCGACCCCGACCGAGGTCGACGAACAGGCGCCCGAAGGGGAGGACATTCGAGACTACGGCGCGAAGATAGACGGCAAGACCAACGATGCCCCGGCGATCATGCGGGCGTTGCGGGCGGCCTCCCCGGGCGGCGTCGTGAACCTACCCGCGGGGAACATCCTCCTCGACGGGCGGAACACCGACTCCAAGGCCATCCGACTCAACGCCTCGAACAAGAACGTCACGCTCCGGGGGGCCGGCCCGGAGTCGGGGAAGACGAGATTGGTCTTAGCCCCCGGTCACAACGGTGTCCACAGCGCAGTGTACATCGGTACGGACCCGGGGAACAGCGTCGGGACCGTCCGACTCGAACGGCTCACCATCGTCGGGAACAAGCGGAACCAAGGGCCCAACCCCGGCTTGGGCGTCCGCACGGAGGCCGAAGGCACGCTAGTTATGCGCGATTGCCACGTCACCTCCTGGCTGAACGCGGGCGTGAAACTGTCCGGCGGGATGGACGCCGACATTCAGTACTGCGAGTTCAGCAACAACGGACTGCGGTCGAACGGCGGCCACGACGTCTCTCCAAACCAAGACCGGCGTCAGACGGAGACGGTCATCAGGCGGTGCCACTGTCACAACTCGGGCGGGGCATCCGTCGACGTGGGGCAGACGGAGGACACGCAACTGCAGACCGTCCTCATCGACGAGTGCATCCTCGAGAACAGCCTCGCGTCGTTGAAGCTATCGACGCAGAACAAGTTGACGACCGTTCGCCGGACGCAGATGCTCGGCGGCGACGCGACGACGATTCCGGTCAAAGTGAATCCGACGGACATCAGTATCGACGACCTGATCCTCGAAGACGTGCTCATCGACGGCGGGGGGTGGCCGGCCATCGACCTGCCGTGCCCCGGCCGCTTGCGACTCGACAACGTCGCCATCATGAACGTCGACCAGAACAACAAACAGCGCGGACAGGACCGGGGAGGAATATTCACCCGCGACATCGACTTCCGCGACTCCGGTCGTATCTCCATCCACAACGTCGGTCAGAACAACGAGAGCATCGCCCTCAACATCGAGGACGGAGCAGGTTCGATAGCGGAAATCGTCTACGGCAACGTCGCCGGCATGGGCAAGAGCCAGGGGGTCAACGTGCAGAAGACCACCCGCGGCGAACCGCTGCAACCGAACGTCGTCGCCCGGGGGAACGTCGGACCGCGACCCTCGTCGTGACCGCTCCCCGGACCCGACCGCTCGCGGCCGGTGCGCGCGAACGCGGTCGGCACCGGGTTGGTATCGACGCGGTAAGTAAACCGCGAGTACCCGGCTATAACTTGCCAGCAGCGGGCACGTTCGGGAGGATATATGGAAAGAAGAGTTATTCACGGATGAGTGTATGCGGAGGTATGGACGCAGAACGCGGCGCCATCGGGTGCCTCCAAAAGAGAGCGGACGACCGACGCGAAACCTCCCCTTCGACCGAGGAACGAACCAACTGAGACCCGTCATCATGCCAAAGAAAGTTACAGACTTCGGTGCGGCCGGTGACGGATCGCGCGACGACACGGAAGCCATACGGGACGCCGCGAACGCCGCGGGTCCCGGCGGAACGGTCTACTTCCCCCCCGGAACCTACCTCGTCGGCTCCAACAGCCGCGTCCCCTTCGCGTACCCGGGCGACGGAAGTTGGGACAACCTGACGTGGGCGGGCGCCGGCGCGGACGAGGTCACCATCAAGATGGCCGGCGGCCAGACGAAGGCCCACTTCGTCTTCTTAGTGAAGGGCTCGCAGTCGCCGCGGGACGTGACGTTCGACGGACTCACCGTCGACGGGAACAAAGACCAGCAGTCGAACGACAGCGTCGGGCTGTGCGTCCTCACGGAGGCCGAGGGACTGTTCAAGATGCACAACTGCCGGCTCAAGAACGCGCAGAACGCGAACCTCAAACACTCCGGGCACATGGACTCGGAGATCACCTACTCTCACTTCCAGAACGCCGGCTACGTCTGGAACGGCGGCCACGGCATCTCCCCCAACCAGACCGCGAAGACGACGACGACCATCCGGAAGTGTCTGTTCTCCGGTCAGGAGGGCGCGGACGTCGACGTGGGACACGCGAAGACGCAGGACTGGCAGACGGTCCTCATCGAGAACTGCGTGATGCGAGACTCCTACCGCGGGAGCCTCAAGATGACGCAGGAGAACGCGAAGACGACCATCCGAAACACCATCATGAAGGGGAACTCGGACACCGAAATCCCCGTGAAGGCGAACCCCTCCAACGCGTCTATCGGAACGGTCGCCCTCGAAAACTGCATCATCGACGGCGGGAAGTTCCCCGGCATCGACTTCCCCGTGCCCGGTCGCCTCGAACTGAACGAGGTGGCTATCAAGAACGTCGGGCAGGGGGGACACCGCGACGGAGCGGGCATCTACACCGACCAGATGGAGGTCGTGGGCGGCCGCATCTCCATCCACGGCACCGACACGATGGTCAACTTCACCGACAGCGCG
Organism: Halogeometricum pallidum JCM 14848; assembly: GCF_000337095.1. GTDB lineage: Archaea > Halobacteriota > Halobacteria > Halobacteriales > Haloferacaceae > Halogeometricum > Halogeometricum pallidum. The sequence goes on along the minus strand of NZ_AOIV01000008.1, from coordinate 162,519 downwards.
AGCGGGTCTATCGACGAAATTATCCACGGGTCGAGCGTCTCGCTCGGCCGGGATCGCGGTATCGTCGGCTCCACGGCCGTCGGTAGCGCGCTCGAACCGTCCGTTCCGAGCGAATCCGACGTGGGTCCCGGAGCGAGCGACGGCGCGGACCAGGACACCTCGACGCCGACACCGACCGACCCCGAAACGTACGGCGGTTACAAGAGTCCCGAACCGGGCACCGTCGACTGGCACGTTCCCCTGAACGAGAACTTCGCCAAGATCGAAGACGACGTGCTCGAACTCCTCGCGCGGATTCAGCAGCTCGAAGCGCAGCACTGAGCTGAACGGCCCGACTCTCTTTCTGGCATTTTCCGGCGTCTCGGCGCACACCGGCGGCGGCTCAGTGTGTGCGGAGACCCCGGTCGAGTCGCGTCCGAAACGGCGAGTTACACCTTGTAGCCGAGGTCTTTGAGGTTCTGTTCGACTTCAGCCATGTCGACGGCGTCCGACGAGACCGGCGGGTCCGCGGTGACGGTCCGGCGCGGGCCGTCGGCGACGACGTGCCAGGGGACCGTCACCAGCTTGTCGGTGAAGATGCCCGGCGGGTGGCCGACCCAACGGACCGGGAACGGCGTGAGTCGGTCCCCAAGCATCTCGCCGTGGTCCGAGCTGATGACGGTCTTGCCGTCGAGTTCCTCGATGAGCGTCTGAACGTGTTCGAGGACGTATCGGAGGTTCGACCGGTACGCCTCTCGGACGTCCTCGTAGGTCACGTCGCTCCCGCGGACCGTCTCCCGGAGGCCAGTCCTGTCGAGGTCGAACGCGTCGTTGTCGGTGTCGAGGTACGGGTAGTGCGGCTGCATGTAGTGGATGAGGAGCCGCTTGTTCGGGTACTCGTCCTTGAGGTCCAAGACGGCCTGGGTGACCGCCTCGGGACTGGGGACGAAGCCGTCCGCGACGTCCCGTTCGACGTCGTGGTACGCGTGGAGTTCGCAGTTCAGTTCCTCCTGTAGCTGGAGATACCAGCGGTTCCCGGAGATGTACACCACGTCGTGGAGCCGCTTGTTCTGGAAGTTTCCGCGGACGAACTGCTTGCTCGCGCTTCCTCGGGACTGCCGGGTTTCAGGGGCGCCTGCGAACGGCGTCATCTCGGCGTAGACGTCCGCCCGGCAGGCGTCCAGGAGGATGAGGTTGTCCCAGTCCTCGTCTTCGAAGACGTCCGTCCCCATCGTGTTGTACTGGCTGTTGCTCATTCGGTCGTAGTACGCCCGGTTGAGTCCGAGTCCGACCAGACCGGGGTCTCGGAGGGCCCGAGTGAGTAGCTCCGGGTTCTCCCGGATTCGATCCCAGAGTATCATCGGCGGCCCCCGTCGGTCGCGAGTCGGGTCTCGGTCGATGCTGTCGGCTCTCGAACGGTCGCGGTCGTGGTCGCGACCGCTGGTCCTCGTCGTCGAATCGCGTCGGGAGCGCCGACGGGCGAGTTTCCACGGGGAGTGGAGAGCGTCATGGTACGGTGAACCCGCTCGGTCCCTAAAAATATAGAGCCTATCACCGGTCCGCTCCCGTCACCGACGGCGCCGCAGATGTCTTTGGAGAACGACAGTTTCACGGTCGGATGGGGTCGTATTCGGGATTGTACGCTCCATAACTATATCCGCTATCCGCTGTACCCTGTAGCCACATGCACACCGACATCCGAGCGTGGCTCAGAGAGTTCCCCTCGGAAGTCAGAAGCGGGAGTAGTCCGAAGCAAGCCCTGTTGAAGTCCCTCCGCGGCGCGTTCAACGGCCCCTACTTCTCGCTAACGACTCGATATCCCCTCGGAACCAACATCTACGAACGGGAGTGGGACCTCCTCATCGTTCTCGACGCCTGCCGACTCGACGCCCTCCGCGCGGTCGCCCCCGAGTACGACTACCTCGAACTCGTCAGCTCCATCTGGTCGGTCGGGAGCGCCTCCCACGAGTGGATCTGCAAGACGTTCACCAACGAGTACCGCTCGGAGATAGAGAAGACGTCGCTCGTCACGACGAACCCGTTCGTCCCGCAGACGTTCGACGACCGCGTGTTCCCGCCGAAGTCGTACGCCGTCCCCCTGATGTGGGCGGACTGGGACGTGGTCGAGAAGTCCGCGTTCGGGAACCTCCTCCAGATACACCGACACGACTACGACGAGTACTTCACCGCGCCGCCGCCGGAGGTGGTCACCGATTACGCCATCCAGATGGCTCGCGAGGACCCCACAGAGCGGATGGTGCTGCACTACTTCCAACCGCACACGCCGTACATCGCCGACGCGCACCGCGAGAAGCGGACGCTGACGCCGTTAGAAGACGACCCGTGGCGGGAGATGATGCAGGGACGGGCGACCAAGGAGGAAGCGTGGGAACTGTACATGGACAACCTGCGCTTCGTTCTCGACGACATCGAAAGGCTCCTACAGAATATCGACGCCAAGCGGGTCGTCATCACGGCCGACCACGGCGACCTGTTCGGCGAGATGGGCGGCTACGGCCACCCCGAGGGGTTCGTCCACCCCGACCTGAAGCGGGTCCCATGGGCCCTCGCCACCGGCACCGATACCGGCGAGGAGGTGCCCGACGTGGACGTGGCCAGACAGACCGACGCAGACTACGACGTCCAAGAGCGACTGGAGAAACTCGGCTACCTATAGTCGACCCGCCGCCGCGCCGAATCGCCCTCCTTCTCGTCCCCGCGAACACCACGGAGCCCACTCTCCCGTCCGCACCCGGCGCCATCTGCGACCCCTCAGCGCCGTCTGCTATCTGTACGACGGTCAGCGAGCGGAAAGCGTCGGCCGACGATACGACGGCACGATGACGAACTCGCGGCGCGAGAGGCCGATTGGCGACCGGCGATTCAGTCCATCACGTAGCCGAGGTCGGAGAGCTGTTTTTTCATCGCGTCCGACATCTCCCGTTGCTCGGCGTTCCGTTCGCCGCGACCGAGTCGCTCGGAGAACGTCTCGAAGAACTCGCGGTGTTCGTCCGCGACTTCCGGGTGGTCGGCCGACACGTCGGTGTCCTCGTCGTCGAGGCGGTACAGTTCGTCGCCGCGGTCCCCGCGGAGCCACTTGTACTCGTCGCTGCGGACGGCGTGGACCAGTCCCGACTGGAAGCGGTCGAGGTCCGCGTCCGGGTTGTGCTTTCTGACCTGCTCGACGGCCGTCTCGTACGTCTCGTTGCCGCGTTGGCTGAGCGCGTACGTCCGCGTCTCCTCTCTCGGGTCGATGCCCTGGAGTTCCGACAGCGTCTCGTCGGACGCCCCGGCCTCGTCGAGGAGCATCTGCATCACGTCGATGTGCTGGACGAGAGCGTCCTCGGGGAGGTCCGTGACGGACGGGAGGCCGTGGACGACGGTGGGCACGTTGACCAGCCCGTCGTGCAGCGAGAACTGGTGGCCGATCACCCCGTGCTCGCCCAACAGGTCGCCGTGGTCGCCGGTGACAACGAAGACGGTCGGTCCCATATCGAGCGACTGGATGTGGTCGAAGAGGTCGCCCACCTGGTGGTCGGCGTAGGCGAGGACGCCGTCGTACATCGCGTCGATGGCCTCTTTCACCTCGGACGAGAACTCACAGCCGTTCGCTATCTCGCGATAGTAGTTCATGCTCCGGTCGAACGCGACGTCGGCGGCCTCCTCGGTGGACATCTCGATGTCGTCGGTGAAGGCGTCGCGGTACGGCAGCGGCGGGATGTAGGGCAGGTGTGCACCCTGCGTGTGAACGAACATGAAGAACGGTTCGTCCGACCCGCCGTAGTCGCTGATCCGGCGCTTCGCCAACTCGGTGGCGATGAACTCGGGTCGGTGTCGGCTGGCGTCCGTCGTGAACCCCGCGGAGTGCTTCCGCAGTCCGAGGAGGTACTTCAGCAGTATCTTCGGACCGGCCGTCTGCAGGAGGTTCGATTTGTCCATCCAGGTGAAGTCCTGAAAGCCCCGGTCGAGTCCGGTCGACTCGCTGCAGTAGGCGTTCTGCGAGAGGCCGACCGTCCGGTAGCCCAACTCGGCGAACCGCTCCGGAATCGTCGTGATGCCCTCGGGGAGCACGTCGTTCCAGAGTCCGGTGCCGTGGTGGGAGGGGTACGTCCCCGTGAGGATGGACGAATCGGAGGGCAGCGACCACATCGCGTGCGAGACGCAGTTGGTGAGCGCTCTGCTGGTGGGTCCGTCGGCGATACGCCGCATGTTCGGCGTCGTATCGCGGTGGTATCCCGCCATCGAGGTCCGGTCCGCCCGGATGCTGTCCAGGTTCAGCCAGACGATGTTTGGGCGAGTGTCGGTCATTGGTCTACCGTGTCGATGCGTTCGGTGGCTTTATTTTTGTAGTGCATAAGCGAGTTCGTAAATCGAAGCCCCCTCCTAACTCCGTTCAGAGAGCGTCTCCGAACGGTTCCGATACGGTCGAAGGGAGCGGAGCGGGTGGATGGTCTCTGGGTGCGACGGGTCGGGCGGACGGCTCACAGGTACGTGTCGAACCAGTATTCGAGCGACGTGATGTGGGCGATGACCGGCGAGAGATTCTCGCCCCGCTGGTGGCGGGTCCAGAGGTCGGAGAGGTCGTCGGAGAACACGTCGCGCTCGGCCGCCTTCCGCAGGTGCGTCTCGGCCCAGTCGGCCAACTCGGTGTCCATCCGGAGCCAGATGTCGGAGAGCTGTCCGTTTCCGTACGTCGGCTCCGACCGGAGTCGACCGAGACCCACGTTGGCGACGAAGCCGAGGACGTGCGCCGGGTAGGGATACTTCGGCGGCAGTTTCGTGCGTTCGTAGGTGATGTCCGCGAGTTCCGGGGCGACGCGCTTCGTCATCCCGAGTTTCGCCCGCGAGGTGCCCATCGGAATCGACGTGGTGAACGGGAACGTCCCCTTGCGGTACTTGGTCGGGAGGCGCGCGCACCACTCGAGGAAATCGCCGTCGGTGTAGACGACCCGGTCGCCGCCGACGTCGCGGATGATGGCGTTGGAGGCCATCGCACACCGGTTGTAGTAGTTCTTGAAGTGGATGTCCAACACCTTGTTGTGGAACGTGTTCTCCTCGCTCTTGTCGGACTCCTCCCGGAACGTCTTGACGGGGTCGACGCTGACGGCGAGGCAGTCCTCGACGAGGTCGATGTCGAGGGCGGCCTCGCTGGCTATCTGCGATTCGACCGCCGAGTCGTACCGGGTAAAATGCGACTGGAGGAGGTGGTCGCCCAACAACGACCCCTCGACGCCCTCCATGAACACGCTGGAATCGTCGATATCGTAGGACCCCGAGAGGTTCTTCGTGATGTGCCAGGCGACCATCCCGCCGCAGACGTCGACGAGTCGCTCGATGCGCTCGGGCGACGGCAGCAGGTCCAACTCGGTCAGTTCCATGCCGAGGCGGTCAGCCACCTCCCGGGCGATTTCGATGTTGTCCCCCGTCGGCGGGTTCGCGTCGTACGTGTACGCCGACAGCGTCTCGAACTCGTGGTCCCCGGAGGCTGCCGCCTTGCAAAGCGCGGAACTCGTGTTTCGGCTGTCCAGTCCGCCGGACAGCCAGATGCTCGCCTCCTCGGGGAGCGTCGAGGCGGTCCGGTCGACGGCCGTCGTGAATCGGGAGGCGAGTTCGTCGAGGTACTCGCCGCTGGGTTCGGCCTCGTCGTACTCCGGTTTCCAGTAGCGCTCGCCGCGCCACTCACCGTCTTCGAACTCGTACACCGTCGCGGGGCGGGCCATCGATACCTCCGAGACGAGCGTCCGGGTGCCCCAGAGCAGGCCCATCAACAGGAAGTCCGAGACGGCCTGCTCGTCTATCGCGGGTTCCTCCACGAACGGAAGACACGCCGCGACGGACGTCGAGAACACCGGCCGGTCGTCGACGAGAAAGCACGAACGCGCTCCCAGTTTGTCCGTCGCGACGAGGAGGCGGTCCGCGTCGTCGTCGACGCCCACGAGGAGGAACGTCCCATCGGTCCGCTCCGCGGCGGCCACGGGGTCCTCGAAGAACGCCTCGACGAGTTCGTCGTCGTCCGTCTCGCGCCACTCGCGCGCGGTGACCGCGCCGTAGACGAACAACGTCCGGTCGCCGTCCACGAGCGTCCGGACGCCTTTCGCGTCCGAGACGGGGAGTCGGGCGTAGATGGAGGTGGTCTCCCGCTCGGTTCGGTCCTCCGTCTCTTCGGAGACGCCGTGCACGGGGGTTTCTTCGGCCGCGTCTTCGCAGTCCGCGAGCGAGGGGCTTCCAACCAATCCTGACATATGGCATACTTCAGTTATCTTATTCAAATAGTTACTTACCGGCTATCCGCCCGTCGCGTCCGAATCGCGGGGGAACGAACCGGCGGTCACGTCGGTAACTGCGTCTCGCGTCTCGGACGCCGTCGCCCGCTTTCGGACGGGTCAGCGGAACCGAGAGAACCCGCCGCGCGAAGCGCCGCCCCCGGCGTTCGTTCAGTAGGTGTGATATAACTTAGGCCGGATTCTACCCACGGTACCGTAATGACTCACAGCGTTCTGGCGAGCGCAGTCAACCATCCGGACGCCATCAATCCGTACATCGGACTGTTCAACCAGCGGATCGTCCAGTCGTTCATGCGGCATGGGATGGACGTCGACGTCGTCTCGCCGCGGCCGTTCGCGCCGCCCGTCGGTCCCCACTCGGAGTACTCGATGCTCCCGACCGTCGAAGAGTGGGACGGCTACAGCGTCCACCACCCCCGCTTTTTCTACCTGCTGCCGAAGCGGTTGTTCTACGGGAGGGCCGGCGACTCCTTCGCGAAGCGTATCCCGCGGTACGTCGAGCGGACGTTCGACGTCCCCGACGTGATCCACGCCTGCCACATCTACCTCGACGGCTACGGCATGGTCGACTACTGCGAGAAGCACAACGTCCCCCTGTTCGTCGTCTCGCACGGACACTTCATGAACGAGTACGAGGAGTTGGCCGACGGCGTCCGCGAGAAGGTGGACGAGACGCTCGGCGCCGCGGAGAAGGTGCTGTGCGTCAGCGACGCCCTCGCGGAGAAGGCCGCAGAGCGCGTCCCCCGCTCGAAGGTGGAGGTGGTCCCTATCGGGGCGACGCCGTCGCGGTACCCCGTCGAACGGAAGGCGGCGCTCCGGGAGGAACTCGGCGTCGACCCGGAGGCGACGGTGGCGCTGTTCGTCGGGGAGTTCTGCGAGCGGAAGGGAATCCCCGAACTGGCCGAGGTCCTCCCGGACCTCGACCTCCCGAACACGGAGTTCGTGTTCGTCGGCCACGGCGGCGACGAGGAGTGGACGCTCCGGCGCGCCCTCGCGTCGAGTCGGTTCTCCGCCCGTCACGTGTACACGGGAATCACCTCGATGGCGCTGCGCCGGTGGCTGGCCGTCGCGGACGTGCTCGTCCTTCCCAGCCACGCGGAGGGGCGGCCGACCGTCATCTACGAGGCGATGGCGGCCGAGACGGCCGTGCTGTCGACGACCGTCGGCGGCGTCCCCGAACAGGTCGAGGACGGCGAGACGGGCGTGCTGATACCGCCGGGCGACACCGACAGGCTCCGCGAAGCGCTCACGGCGCTCGCCGGCGACCGGGAGCGACTGCTGGAGATGGGTCGGAAGGGGCGCGAGCGACTCGTCGAACAGGGGTGGACGTGGGACGACCACGCGGAGCGAGTATACCAACTCCACCGCGAGGCGCTGGAATGACCGACGGGCTCCGAATCGCGGCGGTGACCGCACACCGCTCTCACGAGGTGGCCGAACCGCTGTCGTTGGCCGACGGTACGGTCGAACTCGTCGACATCGACGCCTCCGACGGCTTCCTCGAACGGAACCTCAACACGGTCGTCCGCCTGCTCGAACTGACCAGCGACCCCAAGCCGGACGCCGTATTGTCTGACTGCCTCGGACTGCTCGGCTTCCTGATCGCGGCCATCTGCGTCCTCCGGGGCGTCCCGTTCGTCTTCCGCTTCAAGGGCAACCACTGGCAGGGGTTAGAGGAGATATACCGGACGGGGAAGGACGACGGACTCGGAACGAAGCTCCGGTACTACCTCACGTACGCCCTTGACGAGGCCATCTACCGGTCTGCCCGCGGCTACGTCGTCGTCTCCGCGGAACTGAAAGAGGTCGTCGTCGAGCGCACGGGCTGTCGGCCGGAGCAGGTACACGTCGTCCACGTTCCGCTCGTCCCCGACCGTGAGGACGGGTCGGCGCGGGCGGCCAGAGAGCGGTTCGGAATCGAGGAGGAGACGGTGCTCCTGACGGTGACGAACCTCAAGTACCGCGGCAAGTACGACGGCGTCCGCACCATCGTCGAGGGGATGGAGTCGGTGCTCGCCTCGCACGACGACGTGGCCTACGTCGTCGCGGGCGGCGGTTCCTACCTCGAAGACGTGCGGGCGGCGGTCGACGCCATCGCCGACCCGGCCGTCCGGGACCGCATCTACGCCCTCGGCTTCGTGGAGAACGTCGCGGACCTCTACGCGTTGGCGGACGCCTTCGTCTACGTCTCGCACATCGACGGCTACCCGCGGTCGGTTCTCGAGGCCCAGCAGTCCGCGCTCCCGGCGATGGTCAACGCCGCCCACGGGATGGTCGAACAGGTCGAGGACGGCGAGACCGGGGTCGTCCTCGAGGAGGCGACGGCGGAACAGGTCGCGGCGCAGGTGACGCGACTGCTGGATGACGACGGGCGCGCCCGCCTCGGTGAGAACGCGCGGATGCGGGTCCGAACGGAGAACGACCCCGAGGCCATCGGCCACCAACTCGTCGCCGCCATCGACGCCATCGTCGGCGGTCGGTAGCCTCCGAGTCCGACGCGCGGCGACCCCCGACTCGCCTTTCTTTTACCCGCGGTTCGACGGACCGATAGTTCGAGGAGTCACACGGCCGTCGTGCGGTCGCGTCCGGGATCGAAGGACCGAGACGGGCGCCGAGAGACGGCGGCGTCCGACTTCCGACGCGTCTCCGGTAACACGGGAGCGCCTCCTGTAACACACGGGCAACTCCCGTAGCACGGAGGGCGTGACTGTCGAGGCTCGGAGCGCCCCCCGACACGGACGGTTCTCGCAGAGCGCGCTCGGAACGCGGTCGCTCTACTCGAAGTCGGTATCGAGCGACGAGAGAACGCGAGACGGTACCGCCTCCCCGGGAGTGCGTCGTCTCGGGGTGCGTCGCCACAAAGTACGTTGCCGCGGTTCCGCAACCGCGGATACCGCGCCGTGCTGTCGCGGCGTCGCGGCGAACGCGGTCCGGAGAGAAACGTATCGGTCGTCGGAGGCGAGGCGTGGTGGCGCGGCGAGCGTTCGATTACCGAAGAACAGCGTCAGTCGAGGCGGCGACGGGGGAGTCGCCGCGGTTGAGCACCCGGTCAGGGTACTGTCATCCGGCCAGAGTGCTGTTGACGAGGTAGGTGTCGTAGCCGCCGTTGGCGTAGACGTGCGACACCGTCCCGTCGCGTTCGAGGCGCTCGTAGTCCCCGTCGTTGAACTGCCAGAACTCCCGGTAGTCGGGGTACATCTCCTCGTAGAAGATGCGCCCGCTCCGGGTGATGATCATGTACCGGTCCTCCTCGTAGCTGGCACCGAGCGTGTCGTGTTCGGTGTAGTTGAAGTGTGGCGGCGGTCCGACGGTGGTGCTGGCCGGAATGACCTCGTCCTCCGTGTAGCCCGCCGTCCCGTACAGCGCGTCGCGGAACCGACGGAGGTTGATTCCGTACTGTATCGTCGGGTTGTCGGGCTCTCGGAACTCCAGCGTCCAGTCGGCCCCGTCGAGTTCGGCGCTCGTCACCTGGTGGTTCCGCTCGATGGCGTACGGCGAGTAGTAGAGTCCGAACGTGCTGATGACGACGAGACAGGCCAACACGAGATAGCAGCCGACCTGGACGACGCGCTTCCCGTTCGCGTCGGCCGAACGGTAGAGCACGTAGAACAGCGACCCGGCGAGCAGCGCGGCGAAGATGCGAGCGAGCATGAGCGGTCGGCCGAACCCGACCACGAGGTCCATGACCAAGAACGGGACCGCGAGGCCGGCGAACAGCGCGAACCCGCCGAGGAACGTCGTCCGATAGATGCCGAGGTCGCGGCGGCGGTCCGGCGACGAGAGGGTCCAGAGCGCGTAGAGACCCGCGAGCGAGAGCAGGATGACGGACATCCCGTATTTGACGAGTCCGATGCGGACGAGGTCGGTCAGCGCCGGACTCGCCTGCGAGACGGTCGAACCGTAGGACTCGAGCGTGGACGTGCCGCCCTCGGAGGCGGCGAACGTCTGCACGACCGTCTGTATCTTCCCGGTCACCTGCGAGAAATCGAGGTACCACGCGGCGAACATCCCCAGCGCGAGGTGGGCGACGGGAGTCGCGCCGACCGCGCTGCGCCACTCGACGGACTCCCCAGTCAGTATCCCCTGGTCGTGGACGAACTTCGCGGCGGTGTAGACGCCGAAGATGAACAGGAGGAACAGCGTCGTCAGCGGATGGTAGACGACCATCGCCGCGGCGGTGACGACGAGGGCGACTCGGACCGCAGTCGACCGGGTCCGCTGCTCTTTGAAGAACAGATAGAGGACGAACGGGATCAGCAGGACGCTCTGCGGGTAGGGCGAGGGGTTCACGTGCGCCGTTCCGCCGATGAGCAGGGTCACGAACGGCAGCGACAGGAGCGCTCGCGTCCTGTCGTACACCGTCGAAATCAGGGCGAACGACGCCGCGAGCGAGAACAGCGAGATGACGACCGCGACGGAGTTGATGAGGTGTAACGGCTTAACGCCGCTCGCGTACGAGAAGCTCAGCACGAGGAAGTGCAGGTTCGGGTAGATGTCCTGCTGACCGGCGATGCCGGTGGCCTGGATGGTGACGATCTGACCGACGTGGGTCAGCACGTCGCCGCGCCCGAACACCGGATAGCCCCTGAAGTACGGAAGCAACAGCAGGAGCGCCTCGACCACCAGTATCAACAGCAGGCCGAGTCGCCACGCCCCGCGTTCGGACTCCCCGCCGAAGGCGCGTTCGAGGACGGCGTAGTGGCCGATGAGAAGCGCGAGCACAGCCAGCGCCCAGAAGTACCACGGGTACGCCTCGTAGATGGACATCTCGTAGGCGCTCGCCGACGGCGTCGAGAACAGGATGTACGTCAGCGCGACGACGAGCGCGAACCCGGCGGTCACGAGCCATCTCGTAACCGGTCTGCGGATCGAGGACCTGCTCATTGCCCGTCCCCTCCGCTGGTCGGGTCGTCGGTCGGCAGGCGATTCGGTCGGGTGGTAACGTTGTCGTTCATGGTTCGTGAGTTCAGGGGGCGGTCGCGTTCACCCAGATGTGGGTCGAACGGTACGCGTTCTCCTCCGTCGGATTCTCCGGTGGCGAGCCCCGGTACAGGAGGAAGATGAGTCGGAGGCGCTCGCCGGTCACCGACGAACGGGACGTGAGTTTACGCTGCCCGCGGAACGTCTGGCCCGCTTGCAGCGTCGTGGAGAACCGCTCGAGTTCGCTCTCCGCGGCGACGCGGCGCTCGCCGTCGACCGTTTCGATCCGCTGCAGTTCCGTGACGACGGAGTATTCGACGGTTCGCTCCTCCTGGTTCCCGATACCGACGTAGATGGACCGGGGTTCGGTCGGGCTGAGTTGCGACGGGAACTGGTCGGCGACGAGGGTGCCGTTCTCGCCGTTGTCGGTCAGGAGGTAGAGTTCGGTGTAGCGCTCTCCGTTCTGCGGTTCCGCGAGCGTCGCACCGGCGAACCCGGCCGACGCGAGGAGGAATACGGCGATCAGTAGATGCGTTTTCGGGAGGGACCCGACTCCGCCCGAGAGGCGATCGAGGGGGAGTCGGAATCGCTCGCGGGGCGGAACTCTCGCGCGTCGGACGGCCGCGGCGACGAGGCCGACGGCGACGACGGCGAAGAGTCCGACGAGCACGGACACCCGCGTGATTCCGAACTCGGTGAAGTTCAGACCGAGCACGACCAGCGGGGTGGCCATCAGACTCAGTCCGACCGCGAGCACCGCACGTTCAGCCGCGGAGACGGTCGGGTGGTTCACGCGAAGGGTCTCCGGGGAGGGTGACCGCGCGGGGAAGAGCGCGGCGGTGAGTGCGTAGCCGGGAAGCACGAGTACGTACAGTGCGCCGAAGACGACCGTGATCGGAGCGAGGAGCGCGGAGGGGCCCACCGCCACCCCGAGACCGAGGCCGACGACGGCGAGAACGGCGGCGACCGCGAGGTCGAGGAACGCCGCCGCGGCGCTTGCCTCCGGCGCCTGCTCTCCGAGGGAGCGACTTACCATGGCTGCGGAATGGACGCGCTCGGTCTAAAAGCATCGCTCGGTAGGAAGGGGATAACTCCCGCAGAAACGGGGTTCACGGGGACGGGCACGAGCGATGCGGGCGAGGGGTCGCTCACTCTTCTATCGTCCGTCGTTGTCCGGCGTACGCCCCCCGGCCGTCCCGCGCGTACTTCAGGTAGCCGTGGACGAGTCCCACCGATCGGGCGACCTGACTGGTCGCCTCGAACAGCGTCTCGCGCGGCGAGTCGCCGAGGTAGTTCGTCGGGATGAGCACCTGCGTGAGGAGTCGCCAGCGGACGTTTTCGCCCCGGATCAAGTAGTACGGAACGGCCTCTCGACCGTGCCGGTACGCCTTGCCGTAGTAGTCCCACAGCGAGTCCGCGAACGGGTGGGCGACGACGAGGTCCGGGTCGTACCAGAACTCGTACTTTTCGGAGATGCGGTTCGCGAGTTCGGTCTCCTCGTGGCCGTACGGGAGTCGTTCGTCGAATCCGCCCACGTCCTCCAGCACCGAGCGCCGGACGGCCATGTTGCAACCGACGACGGTTTCGGTGACGTGTCCCTCCTCGCCCTGGTCGTACTGCGAAGAGAGCCCGCGGGTTATCTCCGCGCCGGTGTCGATGATTCGACCGGTCACCGCCGGATGCTCGTCTAAGAGCGCGGACACCCGGTCGAAGTAGCCCGGTTGGGGGTCGGAGTCGTCGTCGAGGAACACGAGTTTATCCGAGTTCGCCCGCTTGATACCCTCGTTTCTGGCCGCCGATGCCGTCGCGTCGCCGCGGAGGATGATCTCCCCCTCGACGGACGCGGCTTCGAGCTGTTCTTCCCACCCGAACGTCGGGTCGGTTTCGAGCGTCGGGATGATGATTGAGATATCTACCATGTCTGTCTCCCTCGGCACGACGAATCGCCGTGCGTGGCCGCGACGCCGCGTCGCGGCCGGGTTCTGGTCGTAGGGAGACACAGACGGGGCATTGTTATGAACGGCATACGTCCGCAGACGGGCGTCCCGAACCGTCTCGGGGCCGTCGACCGGACGAGCGCGGGTCAGGAGAGTCGGTCCGGGAGCGAGCGGTCCGTCCCGTCGAGCGACAGCACACGGGGGTCGTCGCCATCGCGTTCGAGCGCGACGGTCTCGTAGGGCCGCTTCGACAGCAGGAAGCCGAACGAGACGTCCGCGCCGGACGAGCGGAGCGTGACCGACGGTCGCTCGACCTCGGTCAGGAACGACGGGAAGTAGGGGCTGGTCCCGACGGTCGTCTCCGCCGCCTCGAGCGGGTACAGATAGGCCAGCGGGTCCGCGTCGTCGTCGGTTCGGAACCCGAGACCGGCCGCGCCGGTGGACACCGCGCCGTCGACGGCGACGTCGGGGTCGACGTGGAGTCGACTGCGGATCGGTCGGGCCTCGTCGGCGGCGACGCGGTCCCAGACGAGCCACCAATCGTCGTCGGCGTAGATCCGGCGACGGTGGGCGTAGGCGTCGCTCCCGCCGGCCCGTCGGTAGGCGCCGTCGAACGCGGTCACGCCGTCGACGACGCCGTACCGCACCGTCGGGTCGAAGCGCCGACCCATCAGGTAGCTCCCCGCGATGTCTATCGGTTCGACGTCGCCGTACTGGACCGTGTTGTGGGCGGCGACGCTCCGCGTGCGCTGTCGCCTGTCCGTCGGCGCGTACTCGTACGTCCCGGTGTCCGTCAGGACCGACCGCCCGTCGACCCACAGCAGAACGGAGAACTGGTCGTTGTGCGAGTGCGCCGGGAGGTGCGGGGGACCGATTCCACCGGCGTCGACGAGGAGCGAGTCGTCGCCCCGCCCGAGCCAGTAGTACCCGGAGTCCTCCATCGCCGTCGTCGTCGACGGTCCCGGGTCGACGCCGACCGCACTCGCGTAGCGGAGGCACGCCCGGAGCGACAGCGACTCCCCGTGGACGGAGTCGTTGAGGAGCGGCAGCCTCCCGTCCGGCGGGGCGATGGCCCGCAGGAACGCGGTCCCCCGCTCGGCGGCGTCTCGAATCTCCGGCGGCGGGGTTCGCCCGTACCGCTGGAGGAGGTCGAGCGCGGTCAGATACCGCGTGAGCGTGAGCGCGTGGTACATCGGACTCAGCTCGAAGTGGCCGCCGTCGGCCAGGAACTGGTCGGCGGCGTCGGTCAGCACCTCGACGCCCGCATCGACCCACGGGTCGCCGGCGTCGTCCACCAACAGCCCCGCGACTACGAGCGCGATGCCGTTCTCGATGAGGTGGTTCCCGCCGATGTCGTGTTCGACGTGGTTCGAGAGAAACGAGGCGTTCCGGTACAGGAGGCGGTGCAACCGCTCGGCGAGGTCCGGATACCGCTCGTCGGCCCCGAGCCACGCGTAGTACCGAGCCGCGTTCAGGAGTCGGAACGAGACCGAGTGGGGCGTCCACGCGCGTCGGAGGTACGCCTCGGTCCCGATATTCGTGCCCGCGTCGGCCTGCCAGTCGGCGATCCAACGGGGGAACGTCTCGGTGGCGGCCGGGCAGTCGGTCGGGTCGTCGTGGCCGAGGTACGCCCCCCGGAGGAACTCGAACCCGTGGAACTTCAGCGCCCAGAGCGCCGGCGGTCCGTACACCGCCTCGTCGTGCCAGCCGACCCCATCGGGGCCCTCGACGCGAATCGTGCGGTCGAGGAAGGTGACCTCGCCGTCGGTCGCCTCGGCCGCGCGGGCGCGGAGCGCCGAGCGGTCTTCACCCGAGAGGCTCCGGCGCAGCACCGTCGTGTTGGCCCGAAGGGGGCCCGGCGTGCACGTGATGTCGTCGGGGATGCACCGGTCGTATCGGGCGTCGAAATCGACCGGGAGCGTCGGGATGACGGCGTGTCTGAGCTTCCGTTCGGCGACGCCGGCGAGCTGTCTGGGTTCCATGTTGCTCACCGTCCGAAACAGCAGTGACAGCGTCCGCACGTCCGCGAACCGGCTCGAAGAGGCGCTCCCGCCGCTCACGACAGATCACGGCTCGTCGCCGGCGCGGACCCGTCCGCCTGCTCGCGTCTCCCGATGAGTTGCTTGACGCTGTCGTCCAACCGCTCTGCGATCCGGCGGCGGTCGTACCGCGTTCGCACGAACTCGTGCCCACGGGCGCCCATCTCGGTGCGCAACGTCTCGTCTTCGAGCAGTCTATCGAACGCGGCGGCGATCTGATCCGGGTCGTTGTCGACGTGGATGCCGCCGCCGGACTCCTCGACGAACCGCCGGAGCTCGCCGCAGCCGGTGACGACGATGGGGAGCCCGCAGCCGAAGTACTCGTACACCTTCGTCGGCATCGCGTAGGCGAGCTCCTCGTCTCTGACGAGCGGTGCGATTCCGATGTCCGCCTCCGAGAGGAGTTTCGGAACATCCTCGCGGGGGACGGGGTCGACGAACGTCACTAGGTCTTCGAGGGACTCCTCCTCGACGAGCCGTCGCAGTTCCGAGACGGTGTCGCCGCCGCCGATGAGACGGAGCTCCGCGTCGTTATCGACGCGGTTCATCGCTCGGATGCACGCGGGGAGGTCCTGCGCGTGGCCGATGTTCCCGACGTAGACGATGACCGGGCGCTCGTTCGACGACGACGCCGTCGAGTCCGAGCCGCCGGCCGGGACGGAGATGGCCTCCGACGCGCTCTTCGCGCCGATTTCGACACCGAACCGAGACATGTCGACGCCGTTGGGGACGACGAGAATCTTCTCCGCCAGCTCCTCGCCGTACTGCTCGCACAGTTCTTCGCCGAGCATCTCCGTCGTCACTGCGATGCGGTCACCGCGGCCGAGCACCCGTCGCTGGAACGCTCGGCTCGCCCGCTCCAAGATTCCGCCCTCCTCGATGAATCCGAGCGAGACGGAGGCGTCTATCCACAGGTCCCGAACGTCGACGACCCACCGGGTGCCGGTGAGCGAGGGCACGAATCCGGCGATCCCGGTAAAGATAGGCGGCGTGGTCGTGAGAACCACGTCGTACCGGCGGAGATTGAATAACATCCACAGCGTCGCGTGAAGCGCGAACGTAATGTAGTGCGCCAGCCGCGAGAGGGCGTGCGGGTCGGACTCGGTCGGCTGCCAACTCCACAGCCGACGGACGGTCACCCCGTCCATCTCTTCCGTCTCGCTCCGCGTCCATCGCTGTTCGAACTCCCCGTGCGGGAAGCTCGGCGGGGGGCAGAGGACGTCGACGTCCCACCCCATGCGCTGGAGGTTCGTGGTCATGTCCCGCATCCGCGAGGCGTGACCGCTCGTGTCCGGCGGGAACTGTTGGGAGACGACCGCGATCCGGTCGCGCGAGTCACCCATCGTCGAACGTCTCCGTCCCGCACCCGTCAGTGCGGTACTGTGCGATACCATCGCGTACGTAGTGCGATAGCGGCCTCCCCGTGTCTCGGGAGAGTTCTCGGTCCATGAACGAATTATGCGATATGATTCGGGTTTGTTAATTCGCTCCTACTATGTAATTTGCCCAACCGTTAGCGGGATAGGTGACCGTTAGCCGGCGTCCGAGAGTAGTTGGCACATTCTTCCACCATCGGCAGGTACGACCGTTACGGACCCGATTCCCCGGTTTTACGAGTCGTTCAGTTTGGGTTTACACTAATTAACTAACTGGCTAAAGTCGCAACTGACGGAAAACATGAATGAGACAGTCCGAGTCGGTCGCGCGTCGGAATTGCCTGTGCGTCGTCTTCGTGCCGATGGAGACGGCTCGCGGGAGCGCGACGGGCGGGACCGAAGCGTCCGCGGTCGGCCGAGCGGAGACGGTGGTCGAACCGAAACCGACAGACAGAATAGAGTGTCCGAGTAGATGCCGAACATCATCGACCGGCTCCGGAACGCGTTCGCCCGACTCAAGCAGGTGCTCACCCCCGACGGGACGCTCATGGAGCGAGCCGTCACCGGCGGAATCTGGGCGACGGCGCTCAACGTTTCAGGACGGATTTTCCAGCTTCTGACGGCGATTCTCCTCGCGCGGCTCCTCACGCCGGAAGCGTTCGGTATCGTCGCCATCGGGATGTTGGTCATCATCGGGCTCGAACGCTTCTCGAAGCTCGGACTCGACGAAGCGCTCATCTACAATCAGGAGTCGAACGTCGACCCGTACCTCGACACCGCGTGGATAATGAACGCGGTTCGCGGACTCATCCTCGCGGCGCTTCTCTACTTCAGTGCCCCCTTCATCGCCCGTTTCTACAACGAGTCGATCGTTGTTGAAATCCTCCCGGTGATGGCGCTCGGGCCGCTCATCCTCGGGCTTCGAAACCCGGCGATACTCTACTTCCGGAAGGACCTGGTCTTCCACAAGGAGTTCGTCTACGACGTGGGCGGCGAGGCGGCGTACTTCGTCGCCGCGTTCGCGTACGCCCTCTGGAGTCCGACGGCGTGGGCGCTCGTCATGGGGTACCTCGCTCGGAACGTGATCCGGACGCTGCTGTCCTACGTCCTCCACGGCTACCGCCCGGGGCCGCGATTCGACGTGGAACGCGCCCGGGAGATGTTCGACTACGGCAAGTGGATCACGGGCGCGAGCATCACCAACTACATCCGAAACGAGGGGGACGACCACTTCGTCGGGTGGCTCCTCGCGGCGAGTTCGCTCGGGTTCTACCAGATGGCGTACCGCCTCTCGAACGCGCCCGCAACGGAGGTGACGCACGTCATCTCGTCGGTCTCCTTCCCGGCCTACTCGGAGATACAGGGCGATCTGGACCGGCTCAGACCGGCGTTCTACAAGACGGTGCGCATCTCCTCGTTCCTGGCCGCACCGATGGCCATCGGTATCGCTATGGTCGCGCCGACGTTCGTCAGGGCCGTCCTCGGCGAACAGTGGATGCCGATGGTCGTCCCGATGCAGATTCTCGCCGTCTACGGGATGATACGGGGGTTCGTCTCCGCGTACGGATCGGTCTGGCAGGCCACCGGCCACCCCGACTACTTGGTGAAACTCCAACTCGTCGCCATCGTCTTCATGGCCATCCCCATCTACCCGGCCACGGTCGAGTACGGCCTCACCGGCACTGCGTTCGTCATCACCGCGGTTTACGCGGTAATCATGTTCCCACTCGACACCTACCTGGCGGCGAAATCCGTCGAGGCGGACTTCAAACGGCTGCTGCTCGAGTTCGTCTACCCCCTACCCGCGGCGGCGTTCATGGGTGCCGCCGTCTACTGGACCAGACACACCGTGTCGTCGGTTCCGGCGTTCGTCGAGTTGATCATCCTCGTCCTCGTCGGTGTGGTGACGTACGCCGTGGCCGTCGTGGCCCTCGATTCGCGGATTAACTGGAACATCCTCCACGACATCAAAGACATCCGCGACATGATCTGAAACCCCCTTTCGACACAAATTCATGACAGCCGAAATATTGAACACCGATCGATTCGAACATCCGTACGAACGAAGACCGATGACGCAGAGACACAATGCACGAGAACACCACGTCTGACGGAGAGGAGGCGGAACGAATCGCTTCCGACGGGTCTGGAAGCTATCGCGCGGCGACGCCGCAGCGACAACAGTGGTCCGACGGCGGAGAGCGGTTCCGCATCTTCGCCGTCGTGCAGGCGGCGGCGATGGTTTTACTGGGACTGGCCCTGGTCGCCCTGGAGATGTGGACGCCGGAGCTGTACTTCGTCGTCTCGTTCTTAGGACTCCTCGTCGTCCGAACTATCCTCGCCCCGACCGACCGAGTCCCGACCTGGTGGAACCGCCTCAACTGGGTCGTGCGAGCCGGGTTCGTCGTCTTCGGCTACCTGGTCCTCCGACAGTTGCCCGTGCTCCTGCCCTGACCGCGGCGTCGTTCTCATCGCTGTCGTCCGTCTCGTTTTCGCTGTAGTTTCCCGGTCGAACGGTCGTCTCCACCGTCGGCAGCCGTCGATAATCGACGCTGCCGAACGCCGTGCGGACCCTCGGGCAGTCCGGCATCCGATGTGAGATACCCGTTCGTGCCCAGTAAACGGGACGGGACCGCCGAAGTACTCACTCGTTCGACGGAGTCCGAGTCCGAAGCGAGTCGTTGGAGATATTCCGTGAGACGGTATGTCACCGGTAGACTCGGTGAGAAACGTGGTACTAATCCGACTTTAATCCGGGCCGGCATCTTTTGAGTTGTATAACAATATAGACTCTCCACATGTGTCCTAGTATGAGGTTTCCGAACTCACGGACCGCCTTCCAGCAGAAAATCTATAGTACCCAGACATGAGTAAACATTACTACGAGTTCTTCAACGGGCTGTTGGTCGAAGTGAGCGGCTCCGGCGGACGGACGGACGAGCAGTTCCAGAAGATGTACGGCCACTTCCGGGTGACCTCGCCGACGCGCGAGCCCGATATGGTCATCGAGGAGACCACGAAGGACGTCGACCCCGACGTCGTGCTCGGCGACCCGAACGACTACTACGGCTGGACGGGCGAGCAGTTCGTGATCCGGAACGGCTCCTCGTTCATGGCGGTCACGCCCGGATGGAACCATATCCAGGTCACGCCGGGATTCGAGCCGTTCTACGCCATCTACCCGATGGAGTTCGAGATACGCAAGCGGATGGTCGAACAGGGCAAGGCGCTCGTACACGCTTCCGGCGTCCAGTTGAACGGGCAGACGACGCTGTTCCCGGCCTGGCGCGGAGCCGGCAAGACGAACACGCTCCTCTCGCTGCTCCGCGAGGGCGCGAACTTCCTCTCGGACGACCGGCTCTGGGTCGGTGCGGACGGCGAGGCGTCCGGCTACCCGCTGGGCGTGAACCTCCAGCCCTACAACATCGAGTCGTTCTCCGAGGTGGAACTCACGCACGACTCGCTGAAAGACCGACTGCGCCACGAGGTCCACGAGTACGTCAACGACCGGTTCGGCGGCGCGAACCAACTGCCGGCGACGGCGCTTCTCTACCTGAACGGGAAGTTCCTCTCCGACGACGGCCGCGACTTCACGGACGTCGGCTCGCTGTACTCCACCGCGGAGTACGTCGAGCACTCCTCGGTCGACAACATCGTGTTCCTGCAGGCGGCGCCCAACAACGACCACATCACCAGCGAACCCATCTCGACGGAGGAGGCGATGAAGGGAATCACCTCCATCTGCAACTTCGAGTGGGACGGCCGGCTCAGAGAGTACTTCCACGCCTACGACTCCCTGGTCAGCGACGGCACCATGGTCGACTCGCTGGACGAGGTTATCCAGCGCGAACGTGAGGTGTTCGAGGAACTGTTCGAGGACGTCGGGACGCACCGCGCCCGAATCCCGCGGGAGCGCGACTGGACCGAACACGGACTCGACACGGAGGTCGTTGAGATGATAGAGTCGCTCGAACCGCGGAGAACCGTCGAGGCGTCCGACTGACCGAGCGGACCGCGAGATGGTGGGTCGAGGCCGCGGCCGAAAGACGGGAGCCAGTGGCAACCTCCGGTTCCACCGGCGGGCACGTCCGCATCGATGTATCGGAAACCGGTCAGATGGGACCCAAAATGTCAATTAGGGAGACCAATTTTCGCGGTGTCTCCGAGGGCCGCCCGACAGAGCGCCGATTAACTGGGATACCGATTTGGAGACGCTTATTTAACTCATATATAACTATCCGTCAACGAGGAATTACATTCGAGGTAAGAACCGCCTATGAGTCGAACACCAGGGAGTCCCCACAGTGGTTATGGCGTACAGTCGACACCACAGGAGCGACTCCGCACGGCGCGCCGGCATATCGAAACACGGACCACAGCTTATCGGACCGAACCACGGCCTGAGCGCGTGGTAGCATGACGGCCGACTCCGAGGCGACGGGATGGTCGGGCCCAACGAGACGGACGATCCTACGAGCGCTGGGCGCCGGCGCGACGCTGGCGGGAGTCGGCGCGGCGGGGAGTTCGGCCCAGAGCGCGGAACCGTGGACCGTCGTCGCTCTCCCGGACACGCAGTTCTACGCCGAAGACAAGACGTCGTATCCGCGGGACCAGGCCGAATGGATCGCCGCGGCGCGTGACGAGGAGAACATCGCCTACGTGAGCCACCTCGGCGACGTGGTCGAACACGGCGACGACGAGGCGGAGTGGGAGCACATGAGCGATTCGCTCGCACCGCTCGACGGAACCGTTCCCTACTCGACGCTTCCGGGCAACCACGACTGGGCGTCGTTAGGCGACCGCACTTCGTCCATCGAGAACTACCAGCAGTACTTCGGGCCGTCGCGGCACGAAGGGGAGGGCTACTTCGGCGGCGCGGGCCCCGACGACCTCAACACCTATCAACTGTTCTCCGCGGGCGGCTACGACTTCCTCCACTTGGCCTTAGAGTGGGAGGTTCCGGGCGAGATAGACGACCCGTCGACGGCGTTGGGATGGGCCCAGAGCGTCCTCGAGCAGTACCCCGACCGACCGACCATCGTCACCACGCACTCGTATCTCCGGGATTATCCGCAGCGTCGGACCCTGCAGGTACAGGAGGACAACGGCATCGGAACCGAGGGTCAAACGGTGTGGGAGAAGCTCATCGCGCCGAACTCGCAGGTGTTCATGGTGCTTTGCGGCCACTGGCACAGGGACGACGGCGAGGCGCATCAGGTCTCGTCGAACGACGACGGCGAGGAGGTGTACGAACTGCTGTCGGACTTCCAGAACCGCTCTAACGGCGGGTACGGACTCCTTCGACAGGTCCAATTCCAACCGGGCGAAGGCGGGAGCGAGGACGACCCCGACCGCATTCAGGTCTACACGTACTCGCCGAGCACCGACGAGTTCCTCGAGGACGCGGACAGCGAGTTCGGCTTCGACCTCGACTTCGACGCCCGCTTCGGATCCGCCTCGGACGGCCCCCTCGCGGGGGACGCCGACGGCGACGGCGACGTAGATAGCGACGACGTCGACGCCATCCAGCGCTCGATAGCCGGCGAGGATGTCGACATCAACACGGAGGCCGCGGACGTCGACGACGACGGCGACGTGGACATCGGCGATGCGATTCGCGCGCGCAACATCAGCGAGGAAGGACAATGAGCGGTGCGAACAGGGCGTTGGTCCTCGGCTGCGTCCTCGTACTGCTCGTCGGCCTCCCGGCTGGCGTGACGTCGGTCGCGGCGCAGACGGCCCCCGGGATCAGCGTCGGGGACGAGGTCACGTCGTCGCCGGACGGGACCCTGACCGCGGAACCGGGCGAGACCGTCACGGTGAGCGTGTGGACGGACGCCACGGGCGTGAGCGGCTATCAGACGGCGCTCGCGTTCGACCCCGCCGTCGTCCAAGTGACAGCGGTCTCGGGGAGCGAGGACTTCGACGACCCGGTCGCGAACGTCGACAACGAGGCCGGCACCGTCGCGTTCAACCAGATCCGCTCCTCTGAGGCGGACGGTCCCGTGCTGGCCGAGATAACGCTGGAAGTGACCGGCGAGGCGAACGAGAGCACCGCACTCTCGTTCGAGGAGTCCGAGACGAAGTTCGCCTCCGCGGATGGCGAGACGTTCGCCCCGGAGACGCTCAACGACGTGACCGTGAACGTCGAGGCAGCCGAGACGCCGACGCCGACGGCGACCGAAACCGAGACTGCAACGGAGACAGAGACGGAGACGGAAACTGAGACTGCGACAGAGACCGAGACGGGCACAGAAACGGAAACCGTCACAGAGAACGAGACTGAAACCGCCACGGAGACGGCGACAGAAACCGAGACCGTCACAGAGAACGAAACCGAGACGGAGACGGAAACCGCGACAGAGACCGAGACGGAGACGGCAGTCCCGGCGCAAGAGGACAGCAGCAACGACGACAGTAGCGACGATGACGACGACGACAGCAGCCGTAGCAGCGGCGGCGGAGGCGGCGACTACTCGTCGGACGAACCGGAGTTCTCCGTCGAATCGGTCGAACTCAACGCGACGAACGGGAGCGTCGGGGACCCGGTGCTCGTCTCGGCACTCGTCGAGAACTCCGGCGACGCCGACGGCGAGTTCGACGCGCGCCTGTACGTCGACGGGAACGAGACGGAGTACAGTCGGTCGGTCGAGATAGACGAAGGGGAGAGCCGCAGGGTGAACTTCTCCATCAGCTTCGACGAACCCGGAACGTACGCCCTCGGCGTCAACTCCGTCTCCGCCGGCAACGTGACCGTCGCGGCGAACGAGTCGACGGCCACCGCGACGCCGGAGTCGACGGCCACGCCGACCGACACGTCGGCTCCGGCGACGGAGGAGGAGACGGCTGCCGCGTCGGAGAGCAACACCGAATCCGGCGGCACGGGAACCGACGGCTCCACGCCCGGATTCGGCTTCGTCGCCTCGCTCGCGGCGATGAGCCTGCTCGTCTGCTTGCTCGCACTGCGACGCGACGAGTAGAGAGGCCCGCGGCGAACCGAACGTATTCGGACGCCGAGGCGACGGCCTCCGGCCGAGCGAATAATCCGAGCGGAGAGGGCCCGCCGGCGGCCCCGAGTCGTTTTTAGCCGCGAGTTCGATTCCGGCCCTTCGAGTCGCTCCCACGTAACGACCGAGTTCGGCCGCCGCGACGGCGTCAGAAGATGTTCGCCTGTCGGTAGACGCTGATGCCGTCGTTCGTGAGTTCGTACGGTTTCGTCTCGCGCGAGTGGTTCGCGTCCCGAACCTTCTGGATTTCGATGGCGAGTCTCGTCTCGCGGAAGTCGCTCGGACGGACGTACTGGAGGACGAACACGGCGTCGGCGAGGTACTCCACGAGTCCGTGCCGGGAGGAGTAGGGGTTGTTCTCCTTCGCCTCGGAGGTGAGAAGCGTCGTCACGCCGGCGTCCTTCAGCGCGCGGGCGAAGTCGAACACCTGACTCCGGCGTTCGGACGGGCGGTCGTACATCATCTCCAAGAGTGAGACGGAGTCGAGGACGAGGCGTTGGGCGCCGAACTCCGAGACGAGACGCGGGAGGTCGTTCTGGATGCTGGCGAGGCTGTTGGCCATCTCGACGGGGTCGAGGTCGATGACGGCGAGTCGGTCTTCCTCGGCGTACTCGCGGAACGCCCAGCCCTTCTCCTCGGCGGTATCGAAGATGCGCTGTCGGCTCTCCTCCAGCGTGATGTAGACGGCCTTCTCGCCGTCTTCGAGCGCCCGGTTGAGAAACTGGAGGCCGAACGTGGTCTTGCCCGTCCCGGCCGACCCGATGGCGACCATGAGCGACCGGGTGGGGACGCCGCCCAGAATCATCTCGTCCAGTCCGTCGATGCCGATGTCGAGGCGTTCGATGTCGGACTCGAACGCCTCGTCGTCGAACGTCTCCGCATCGCCGCCCATCCCGCCGAACCCGGCGTCCGGACCGTCCAACCCCGGTGCGCTCTCCATCGCCGCCGCGAAGTCGTCGCTCGGGCCGCCGAACTCCGGTGCGCTTTCCATCGCCGCCGCGAAGTCGTCGGGGAACGGGTCGTGTCCGTCGGAGTCCGCCCCGGCGTCGGTTCCTCTTCGCTCGTCCGCCCGCCTATCGCGGACGCCGCCGAACGGGTCGGTGGCGTCGGCTTGGCCGGGGTCGGTTTGACCGACGTCGGGTTGGTCGGCGGTCGATTCCGCGTCGTCCGACGGTGCGCCGACGTCGAAGCCGAACGCGTCGTCGTCGGGGTCGGCCCCGAAGGCGCGTTCGAAGCCGTCAGTCGCACCGTCGGACCCGTCGTCCGCCGCCGTCTCCTCGGTGTCGGTACCCGCGTCCGGTCGCGCGGTGTCGTCCCGGCCCGCCTCCGTCTCGCCGTCGGCCGTCGCGGCCTCCGAGTCGTCGTCGGAGTCCGCGAACGCGCGTTCGAACCAGTCGTCGTCGTCGCTCACGCGTCGTCCCCCCGGTCGCCGTGTCGTGTCGCGCGCGAACGCGAAGCGGTCGATTCCATCGCAGTCGTGAGTAGATAGTCGCCAAACTGTATGAATGTTACCCGTACCGACTGGTTTGCGCGCGCCGACGGGGGGGAGGTCGTATCGGAGACGAATCGGGTGACGGTGGGCTTTTGCCGGGCGAGGGCGAACCCGAGAGACGAGCATGCAGGTGGTCATCGTCGCACAACGGGGGAACGACCGGGCCGCGCGGTTGGCCGAGGACCTCCGGGAGCGACTCGGCGAGGCGGGCGTCGACGTGCGCGTCGACGCGGACACGGCGGAGACGCTCGGCGTCTCGGGCCACGACGTCGAGACGTTCGAATCGGCGGACCTCGCGGTGAGCATCGGGGGCGACGGCACGTTCCTGTTCGCCGCGCGGGGCGCGGGCGGGACGCCCATCCTCGGCGTCAACCTCGGCGAAGTCGGGTTTCTGAACGCCGTCGGTCCCGACGAGGCCGTCGAGGCCGTGATGAGAGAGGTCGAGCACTTCCGGCAGGGAAAGTCGCTGGCGGTCCGGAAGGTGCCGCGCATCGCCGCCGGCGGCGACGGGTGGACCGAGCGGCCCGCGATGAACGAGGTGGTCGTGCAGGGTCCCCGGCGCGGTCACGGCGGCGGCGTGGACGTCGAGGTGCGCGTCGACGGTTCGCTGTACAGCGGCGGGCACGTCGACGGCGTCCTCGTGGCGACGCCCACCGGGAGCACGGCGTACAACCTCAGCGAACGCGGCCCGCTCGTCCACCCGAGCGTCGGCGGCCTCGTCGTCAACGAGATGGTCGCAGAGGACGGGATGCCGCCGCTGGTCGTCTCGCCCGACGCGGAGGTGACAATCTCGGTGGCCGGCGCCGAAGAGGCCGTCGTCGTCACCGACGGCAGACGGCGGAAATACCTGACGCCGCCGGCCGAGGTGACCGTCGCGTCCGCGAACGCCCCCGTCCGCCTCGCGGGGTCGCCCTCCGATTTCTTCGAGGCGCTCGGAAAGCTCGATTAGTCAGTCCGCCGACTCGCTCTCCTCGACCGTAGCGTCGTCCGACGCGCGACCGGACGCGGACCGCCGCTTGGCGGTATCGGCCGCCGAGGCGCCGCCGCCGGGCGAGGGACCCATCCGCCAGTCGACCTCGACGACGCCCTCTGGGTTGCCGCGGAGACCCCGCCGGGCGACTACCTCGAACGTCCTGTTCTCCGCCGCCGGCGTGAACAGCGAGGCGACGCAGAGTCCCGCCACGTCGGCGCGCGGGACCGACCCCGAGACGGTGTCGCCGCCCTCGCCGACGACCACGTCGCCCGTCGCGTCGGCGTTCGTCAGCCCGCCGGGTCGGAGAACCGTGTACGTGAGACCCGACGCGCGGAGGTGCGCCTCGGCGCGGGCCTTCGCCCGGAGGATACCGAGGCCGCGGAGGAGAAGACGGAGGCCGAGCGCCATCCCCGACTTGGAGTCGCCGACGCCGATGGAGGAGACGAGGACGAACCGCGTGACGCCGGCGTCGCGGGCGGCGTCGACGAGGTTCTCCACCCCCTGTCCGTCGGCGTAGTCGCCGGTGAGGGAGCCGAGTCCGGGCGAGGACCCGAGCGTGCAGACGACGGCATCACAGCCCTCGACGGCGCGGGCAGCGTCCTCGGCGGAGAGAACGTCGCCGATGACCACCTCGTCGGCGCCCCGTTCTCGGAGCGCCGACTCCTCGTCCGCGGACCGCGTCAATGCGCGGACGGTCACGTCGGCGTCGAGCGACCGGAGCGTGTCGAGCACGCGCCGACCCGTCCCGCCCGTCGCGCCGGCGACCAGCACCCGGCCGCTGGAAAATGACATACGATATCGTGGCTCTCGAGCGTACATAACGGTTCGTTCGGCGGGCAAAATCTGCGTTCTCCCGAGAGCGCGGGGCGTGGGCGGGCACCCGCGGCGTACCCAGCGGTGACGGGTTTGCCGTTTCGACACGGACGGCACCCCCCTGAGAGTAAGTATCGCGAAGCGACGACCCGTGGGGCGGAAGAAACGCAGACGGTCGAGAAGAGACAAGAAGAGACGAGGACCGCGACGCGCCGTCGACCGCCTCGCCTCCCGTCTTGGCTTGTCGTGTGTCGTCTCGCTACGCTACTCGCCGCCCCACTCGGCCGTCCGCTTCGGACGGTCGGAGACGGCCAGCACGTCGAGGGGGTCGTCCGCCGCGCCGATGGCTTCGAGCGCCGCCGACGCGGAGGCGTGCGTCGAGAAGTACGTTATCTCCTCTTCGACGCAGAGTTCGAGCATGTCGCGATTCCGCGACACCACGAGGTCTATCTTCCCCTCGCGGATGGCGGCGTCGCGTTCCTCCTCGTCCTCGAAGGAGACGAGGTCGAAGTACTCCGCGAAGCCTTCACGGAGGGTCTCCCCCGCCTCGCTGTCGAGGTCCGGGAACTCGTCGGCCGAGAGGTCGACGATGGCGGTGCCGCCGGTCGGCACCGGCTTGCTGGTCGCGTCCTGCGCCTTGTCGTACGCCTTGGCGAACGACCGCGCGGTGCCCATCACCTCGCCCGTCGACTTCATCTCGGGGCCGAGGCGCGGGTCGGAGTTCGGCAGGCGGTCGAACGGCAGGACGACCTCCTTCACCGAGGTGTGCTCGGGAATCTGCTCCTGCACGTCGAGGGACGCAAGCGTCTCGCCGGCCATCACCTTCGCCGCGAGTTTGGCGATGGGGACGCCCGTCGCCTTCGAGACGAACGGCACCGTCCGCGAGGAGCGCGGGTTGGCTTCGAGCACGTACACCTCGCCGTCTTTGACCGCGAGTTGGACGTTCAGCAGACCCACCGTATCGAGGGCGGTGGCTATCTCCTCCGTCACCTCGCGGACGCGCGTCATCGTCTCCTCGTCCAGGGCGCGCGGCGGAATCATGCAGGCGGAGTCGCCCGAGTGGACGCCCGCGCTCTCGACGTGTTCCATCACGCCGCCGATGAGGGTGCGACGACCGTCGCTGACGGCGTCCACGTCGAGTTCGACGGCGTCCGCGAGGAACTCGTCGACGAGGATGGGTTTGTCCGGCGAGACGCGAACGGCCTCCTCGATGTACGTCTCCAACTCCTCGTCGGAGTGGACGACGTCCATCGCGCGGCCGCCGAGGACGTACGACGGGCGAACGAGGACGGGGTAGCCGATCTCGCGCGCGAGTTCGAGCGCCTCCTCTCTGCTCCGCGCGGACCCGCCTTCGGGCTGGAGAATCTCCAACTCGTCCATCAGAACGTTGAACCGGTCGCGGTCCTCCGCGAGGTCCATCGCGTCCACCGTCGTCCCGAGAATCTCGCAGTCGACGCCGCGGCGGGCCAGTTCGTCCTCCAGTTTCTCGCCGATGTTGACGGAGGTCTGTCCGCCGAACTGGACCATCACGCCGTCCGCGTCGGCGGCCTCGATCACGTCCGCGACCTCCTCGGCCGTTATCGGCTCGAAGAACAGGCCGTCAGAGGTGTCGTAGTCCGTCGAGACCGTCTCGGGGTTGTTGTTCACGACGTGCGCGTCGATGCCCATCTCGCGCAGGGCGCGCACGGCGTGGACCGAACAGTAGTCGAACTCGACGCCCTGTCCGATGCGAATGGGACCGCCGCCGACGACGACGACGCTCTCCACGTCGCGGTCGACGCGGAGTTCGCCCGCCGCGGCGTTGCCCTCGTACGGTCCGGAGAAGAACTCCGGTTTGCGCGAGGAGTAGTAGTACGGCGTCTGCGCGGCGAACTCGCCGGCGCAGGTGTCGACCTGTTTGTAGGTCCGGCCGGGCACCTGCGTCTCGACGGTGCCCACCTCGCTGCCCGTCGCGGCGGCTATCTCGGCGTTCGTGTGACCGGCGGTGGCCGCGGCGGTGAAATCACCCTCCTGCGCGGCGGCGACGGAGTCGGTGATGCGCTTGAACCGCTCGACGTACCACGTCTTCATGTCGGTCAGTTCCACCACGTCTTCGACGGTGTAACCGCGCTCGAACGCCTCGAATATGGCGTACGGGCGGTCCGGCGTCGGCCGTTCGAGGTACTCCGCTTCGAGTTCCTCGTCGGATACCTCGGACCACTCGGCCACCGGGTCGTACTCGGTGGAGCGGAGCGCCTTCAGCATCGACTCCTCGAACGTCCGTCCGATGGACATCGCCTCGCCCGTCGACTTCATCGCCGTCGAGAGCGTGAAGTCCACGTCGTCGAACTTGTCTTTGGGCCACCGCGGAATCTTCGTCACCACGTAGTCGATGGCCGGTTCGAAGGCGGCGGTGGTCTCGCCCGTAATCTCGTTGTCTATCTCGTGGAGGCGCTTGCCGAGGGCGACTTTGGCCGTCACGCGGGCGATGGGGTAGCCGGTGGCCTTCGAGGCCAGCGCCGAGGAACGGGAGACGCGCGGGTTCACCTCGACGACGCGATATTCGCCGCCGGGGGTGCCGTCGTCGTGCCACGCGAACTGGATGTTACACCCGCCCTGAATCCCGAGGTCGCGGATGACCTCGAGAGCGGCGTCGCGCATCTCCTGGTGGCCCTCGTCCGGAATCACCTGCGAGGGCGTGACGACCATCGACTCGCCGGTGTGGATACCCATCGGGTCGATGTTCTCCATGTTGCAGATGATGATACACGAGTCGTCGGCGTCGCGCATCACCTCGTACTCCAGTTCGACCCACCCCGAGATGGACTCGGTGATGAGCACCTCGCTGTTGCGCGAGAGGCGGAGGCCCTTGCGCACGCGCTGTTTCAGTTCCTCCATGTCGTCGACGACGCCCGACCCCGATCCGCCGAGGGTGTAGGTCGTCCGCGAGATGACGGGGAGGCCGCCGACGGCGTCCACCGCGGACTCGACGCGGTCCGAGAGGTCCTCCTCCGTGACCGCGGAGACGGACTCGTCCTCATCGAGCGAGATGGTCGTCGAGGCGGGGACGGGTTGACCGAGGTCCTCCATGCGCCGGCGGAACAGGTCGCGGTCCTCCGTCGCGTAGATGGTGTCGAGCGGCGTCCCCATTATCTCCACGTCGAACTCCTCGAGGATTCCCTCCTCGGCGAGTTCGGCGGTGACGTTCAGCCCCGTCTGTCCCCCGAGGCCGGCGATGACGCCGTCGGGGGTTTCCTTGCGGATGACCTCGGAGATGGCCTCCGTGGTGATGGGTTCGATGTACACCTTGTCGGCCATCTCGGGGTCGGTCATAATCGTCGCCGGGTTCGAGTTGACGAGGACGACTCGCGCCCCTTCCTCCTGAAGCGCTCGGCACGCCTGCGCGCCGGAGTAGTCGAACTCGGCCGCCTGTCCGATCTGAATGGGACCGCTTCCGATGAGCAGAATGGTCCTGTTCTCGCCCTCTTCGGGAGAGCCAGTCGAGGTGTCCTCGTCGGTCATCGTGGGAACGAAACCAGCACATCGTAATAAGCCCGGCGAATTACTACGAGATACGAAACAGAGTTTCGAATATCGTAGAGGGGCCGCGACGCGGTCGAATCGGCTGTCTCGGCTTTCGAGACGCGTCGCTGGATGGTGTGAGTGGGAGAGTCAAGGTGGGGAGAACCACGTTCGTATCCGCGCGTCCCGTCGACGGCCCTACGCGTACACGTCGTCCTCGGACAGGTCGCGTTGCGCGCGGTACTGCTCGACGAACTCACCCACATCGAAATCCAGCATCTTCGTCTCGAAGTCGGAGATGGCCGAGTCGTCTTCGGCGTGGGAGACGGCGTGTTCCATCAGTTCGACGACCAGTTCGACGATTATCTCGTGGAGGCGGCGCGAGTCGAAGTCCGTCACCCAGACGATGCCCGCGCCCACGTCGCCGTCGTCGCTCACGTCGGCGGAGACGACCTTTCGGGGGAACTCTTCGAGGACGATGCCCATCAGGTGCGCCGTGCCGAACTCCGGCATCTCCTCGCTCGTCGTCTCGACGGCCCCTTGCAGGACTTCGACGAGGAAGTCGGGGAGAAATCGCTCCGGCGGGTGCACGTCCATCACCACGGCGTGCGTGTCGCCGCACGGACAGTCGAACTCTCGGAGGCCGAGATCGAGGCTCCGGACCGATTTCGTCTCCCCGCACGGGAGTTCGAGGTCCTCACCACGGCCGCCGGGGACGCGCGGTTGTGCCATGTGCCGTCGTTGTCGTCGCGGTGGGTTAAACGTCGCGTTCGCGTCCGCGTTCGCCGCCCGGACGGGAAAGGATGCGGCCGGCGCCTCGGGTCCGCGGTCAGTCCCGCGAGGTGGTCCACAGCAGTGGACCGATGATGACCAGCGCGATACCGAGGAACAGGTAGTGAAGCGGGACGAGCGACTGGGGCGTCAAGAGGAAGATGACGCCGAACGCCATGGTGTTGAGGGCGACTACCTTCGCGGATTTCAGCGGTAGCGCGCCCAGCGTCGCCAAGATGAAAACGAGCAACAGCGCCTGCCCGACGTTGTACTCCAGCAGGAAGCTGTCGATGAGCTGTATGGGGAGCATCCTTACCGCGAGATTCGGCGCGAATCGAGTATTAAAGTTCCGTTCTCTCCGGCGGACCGGACGCCCGCGCTACCCCCCGCCGGGACCGGTGATATCCATCGGGCGGATCCATCCGTACCAGATGATGAACACCATCCCCCCGTAGCCGAGCACGAACACGATACGGCCGATGCCGTTGTAGCCGAGTTCGCCGAGGAACCGTCGGAGGAGCCCCGTGCCGGCGATGCCGACGAACAGCACCGTCAACAGGAGCACCTTATCGCGCGTGAGTTCGAACATGCTCGACGACTCCCCGTCGTCCCGAACGGGAGCCTCGTCTTGACCCATACACCCGCTCGGGACCACACGACCCTGAATCGCTCGGTTCCGCGCCGTCCGTCGCCGCCCGCTCCACTCGGTCCGGTCGTCCTCGACGGCCGACGCCGCGTTCGGCGTGGTCCCCGCTCGCACGGTCGGGGAGCGCTTTTTACCGTCCGCGGAGACGGTGGGGACGTGCACCTGCGTTCGCTACCGGAGGACCACCGCGACGCCTTCCGCGAGATGGTGAACTACGCCTTCCGACCGACGGACGGGCCGGACTGGGAGGACCGTAACCGCGAGGACCCCGACCTGTTCACCCCGCTTGGCTTCTACGATGCGCCCCCCGACTCCGACCCCGACGCCTCGGACCTCCGCACCGTCTGCGGCAGTTACGACTTCACCGCCCGCGTGCGCGGCGAGTGGCGCGCGATGCCCGGCGTCTCCGCCGTCGCCTCCCCGCCGGAGGGTCGGCGGCAGGGGACCGTCGGCGCCATGCTCGACGCCCTCCTCGCGCGCTACCGCGAGGAGGGGGCGGCGTTCTCGGCGCTGTGGCCGTTCGAGTACCCCTTCTACCGCCGACTGGGCTGGGCCACCTGCTGTAACCATGCGAAGGTGACGCTCCCGCCCGAGCAACTCGCGGACGTCGTCCCCGCGGCCAGCGGGACGTTCCGGCGACTGACCCCCGACGACGACCTCTCGGCGATGCGCGCGGTCCACGAGGCGTGGGCGACCGAGTCGCTCGCGGTCCGCCGGACCGAGGGCTGGTGGCGCGAGCGCGTCTTCCGGGGGTGGCGGAAGGACCCCTACGTCTTCGGCTGGTCCGACGAGGAGGGGTCGCTGCGGGGCTATCTCACGTACACCGTCGACGAGGACGACGGCGACGGGCGCGAGATGCGCGTGTGGGAACGCGCCGCCGTCGACCACGAGGCGCGCGGGCACCTGCTGCGGTTCTGCCGCGACCACGACTCGCAGGTGGACTCGGTGACGTTCCTCGCCCTCCCCGAGTGGGCGCGTCCCATCGACGAACTACCCGACCCGCGGGCGGCGACGCTGGAGGTGAAACCCGGGCCGATGGTCCGCATCGTCGACGTGGCGAGGGCGCTCTCGACGCTGTCGTACGACGCGCGCGAGTCCGTCGTGCTCGCCGTCTCGGACGACCGGTGCGCGTGGAACGACGGAACGTTCGAACTCCGCGTGGACGCCGCGGGCGCGCACGTGAGCCGCCTCGGTGACGGTGCGACCGCGACCGGAGGCCCGGACGCCGAACTCGGCATCGGCGCGCTCTCGCAGTTGGCCGTCGGCGCGCGCGACGCCGCCGAACTGGAACGCGCCGGCGACCTGACCGTCGCGGACGCGTCCATCCGAGCGACGCTGGACGCCCTGTTCCCGCGCGAGCGAGCGTTCTTCAGAGAAGGGTTCTGAATGGTGGCTGCCACGACGTTCACGCTGGCGCTGTATCTCGGTGCGGCCGTCGTCGGCGCGGGACTCGCGTTCCGCGGCGGCGAACTGCTGGTCGAGGCGGCCGACAGCCTCGGCGCGTACTACCGCCTCCCGGCCGTCGTGCAGGGAGCCGTCGTCGCCGCCGTCGGGTCGAGTTTCCCCGAACTGTCGAGCACGATTATCGCCGCCGCCCGCTACGGCGCGTTCGACATCGGCGTCGGCGCCGTCGTCGGGTCGGCGGTGTTCAACATCCTCGTCATCCCCTCCGTCTCCGCACTGGCGGGCGAGGGGTCGCTCGCGTCGAATCGCGACCTGGTGTTCAAGGAGACGCAGTTCTACCTGCTCTCCGTCGCGGTGGTGTTTCTGATGTTCACGCTGGCCGTCCTCTACGACGGGTCGGCGGACGGCGATCCGTTCACCGGGACGCTGACGCCCGCCCTCGGCGCCGTCCCCCTCGTCCTGTACGGTCTGTACCTCTTCATCCAGTACACCGACACCCTCGAACACCGGGTGAAGTCGCCCTTCAACGCGGACCCCGACGCCGTGAACGTCGAACGCGAGTGGGCTCGACTGCTCGTCTCGCTCGGTATCATCGTCGTCTCCGCGGAGTTGCTCGTCCGCGCCGCCGTCGGCTTCGGGAACGCCTTCGGCACCTCGACGTTCCTGTGGGGACTCACCGTCGTCGCGGCCGGGACGAGTCTGCCGGACACGTTCGTCAGCGTCGTCGCCGCGCGCCGCGGCAACGCGGACGTGAGCCTCGCGAACGTCCTCGGGAGCAACATCTTCGCGCTGTTGGTCGTCCTCCCCGCCGGCGTCTTCGCCGCCGGGCGGGCGACGGTGTCGCTCCCGGACGTGGTTCCCATGATGGGCTTTCTCGTCGCCGCGTCCGTGGCGTTCTTCGCCGTTCTCCGGACGGATATGCGCCTCTCCCACCGAGAGGCGTACTTTCTCGTCGCCCTCTACGGCGTGTTCATCGTCTGGCTCATCGCCGAGAGCCTCGGCGTCACCTCGTTCGTGGGATAGGCGGCCCGGCGACGGCTCTACCGTTGAAAAAGCCGACTCGAAGCCCGCGTCGAACGGCTCGTGCGGTGAAACCGGTGAAACCAGCGAAAACGGAGTGATTCTATCGCGCGCCTATCTGCGCCGGCCGTCGCGACTCGCTCAGGTCTGCACGCCGTAGCCCATGTCGCGGAGGATATCGCCGATGCGGCCGGTGTGGTCGCCCTGTAGCTCCACCGAGTCGTCCTCGACCGTCCCGCCGCAGGCGAGTTTGCTCTTCAATCGCGAGGCCACGTCCCGCAGTTCGTCCTTCGAGAGGTCGAAGCCGCTGACGACGGTGACGGCTTTCCCGTAGCGGCGAGTGTCGACGTGAACCGAGAGCTGCTGTTGGGATTTCGAGAGGTCCTGGTCGATGCCGAGTTCTTCGGGAAGTCCGGCGATGGATGACAGGTCGTCGTTGTTTGCCACGTTCTCCCTACACGCCGGGCGGATATACCCGTTGGCCTGCCGTGCGCGCGGTGCGAACGACCGCCGATCAGTCGCCGGGGTGGTTCCCGCGGCCGTAGCGTGCGACCATCTTCCACATCGTCTTGTCGAGGTCACCGCCCTCCGCCTCTGAGACGGAGACGAGTTGTCTGTACAGGCTGTCGGAGACGCGTATTTCGGGCATCGGGACTGTGTACAACGTTCTCACGCATAATACTACTGTGATACGGAACAGAGTAAATTATACCGTCCTTCTCGTCCGCGTCCGTTCATTCGTGCGGAGAACCGATCGATTCGACCGATTTCCGGACGACGATGAGTCGGCGAGTCCTCCGGGTAGGCTCTCGTAGGTTTATCAGGCTTATCAAGAGGTGGTTCTGTTTCACGGGACTACCATCAAAATGTCAGATTTTACCGCTCCTAATCGGGGTTATCATAGTTAGAATAATACGGTCAAACCCACTGAATATCGTATAGTGAACTACAGAAGTGTGGCCGAGTTGAACAGAGGGGCGCGCCGACTCTCGTACGATATTCCACGTGGGGTGGACCTCGTGGTCGGCATTCCGCGGAGCGGTCTGCTCGCCGCGAACCTACTCTGTTTGAATCTCGACGTGCCGATGACCGACGTAGAAGGGTTATGCGAGGGTCGGATACTCCAAACCGGTCATCGGTACGACGGCGAGGCGTCGTTCGACGACGTAGAGCGGGTGCTCGTCGTCGACGACTCGGTGGATTCAGGGCGGCAGATGAGAGAGACGAAAGCGCAGTTGGCCAAGGAGAATCTCGATTTTGACATCGAGTACGCCGCGGTGTACGTCTCCTCGAAGGGACACCAGTTCGTCGACTACTGGGTCGACGTCGTCGACAAACCGCGCGTCTTCGAGTGGAACGTGATGCACCACCCGATGCTGCAGTTCTCCTGCGTCGACATCGACGGCATCCTCTGCCGCGACCCGACCCGCGAGGAGAACGACGACGGGCCGCGCTACCGAGAGTTCCTGCAGACCGTCGAACCGCGCGTCGTCCCCACGGAGACCATCGGGTGGCTGGTGACGTGCCGGCTAGAGAAGTACCGCGAGGAGACGGAGGCGTGGCTGAACGAACACGGCGTCGAGTACGAGAACTTGGTGATGATGGACCATCCCTCGAAGGAAGCCCGACAGCGGGCGGGGAACCACGCCGAATACAAGGCCAACGTCTACCAGAACACGAACACGAAGCTGTTCATCGAGAGCTCGCCGCGACAGGCCGAGGTAATCTGCGAGCGCTCGAAGCAGCCCGTCCTCTGCTATGAGTCGAACGAACTGATGAAGCCTGGCTGTGTCGACCGCATCCACAACAAGAGCACCGACTACGTCACGCAGTTCAGCGAGGACCCGGTCGCTTTCTCGCTGAAGGCCAGCAAGTACGTGCTCAGCGAGAGCTACTACAGGATGAGTCGGACGATACAGACCCACTTCGGGAAGTAGCGGCGAGGACGACATCGAACCGGCCCGTCGCTCGTCTACGGGCCGTCTCGAGGGGACGAGACCGCACTTCTACGCGCGTTTCTCAACTACCTCCACCGTCGGGGACGGCGGTCTCGGAGACACGCCACCCCGAGGCGGCGACGGGCGAGGCGCGCCTATCACTCGTCGCCGTCCCGGGTCGGGGTCACTCCTCCCTCTCTCTCTTTTCCTCCTCCTCGTACGGGAGTGTCGACGCGAGTCGCCCGGCGACGTCGGGACTCAGGACGCCCGCCATTCGCATCGGCCCTCGCAATCGGCGAGTTCGAGGACGCTGCGGAGGAACCACGAGAGCGTCACGTACGTCTCGTGTAGGTCCGCCGCGACCTCCCGACCCCGCCGCGTGAGTTCGACGCCCTCGTACGGTTCGTAGTCGACCAGTCCCTCGTCGTCGAACCGGTGAATCGCCTCGATGGCCGTCGCCGGCGTGCGACCGACGAGTTCGGCGACCCGCCCGGGAGCGACGGGCGGCTGCTGCCGGTGCTCGACGATGTACAGCGCGGGGAGGTACAGCGAGCGCTCGCTCATCCGCGACCCCTCGGCACCTCCCGAACCGCGCTTGCTCTCGCCATGATTTTAGGCCCACCTAAAATGTGATAGATGCTTCGGTTGTGAGGTGCGCCGAAACGGCGTTCTGATTCTCCTCGTCGGTCCGACTCCTCGAAGATATATGACACGACAAGCGCCGTTCGCCGCGAAGTCGACGAGTCCAATCAACGGTCCGAAAGGAGCGATGCGCCGCTCTCGGGATGCATATCGGTCTGAACTGATGCAGTTCGGCGTAGACACCGAAGCCTCTCGAGGAGTAAGTGCAACGAAGTTAGGTGGCTGGGGAGTTCTCAGCCCCTAACGCGGAACGGTCAAGGACCGTTCGCGCAGTGGATGGGCCAACGCGGTATAAGACAATTGAACTGCCTGTCTGAACATTGATTCAGGCATTCAGAAATCCTCCGGTAGATGATCTTTCCGACGCCGCATCCGCTGGCGTTTCGAAGCCTTATCGTAGTGCTTCTCAAGAATTTTCTCACTCACGTCACCCCGATCACTAACAACCTCGCGTGGAGTCCCAGAATCCCGAAGCGCCGTAATCGAACCTTTCCGAACGGCGTGAGGAGATACAGACGAAGGACATCCACTCGCTCTATCGTGAGCTGTATAATTGCAGGTACTCGGGTCGTAGTCGTGTGGACACGGTTCCCCGATCACGCACGGTCGAGTGAATCGGTATATCCAGTTTTGGTACGTACCGACTGATGGCCGCCCGTATTTCGTCGTGATTAGCGGTGAGCGATTGTACTCGTCCGTAGTGTCGTACCGGTTTGGACTCTCGATGTAGTCCTCCAGGACGTGAGCTACGTGAGGAGCAAGTGAAACATCGCGTTCTCCTCTCTCTCCATTTTTCAGAGGAGTTCCTTTCTTCGGTCGATGGCGAAAGCAAAGCGCCCGATCATCGCGATCAAAATCCTTGAGATCGAGCGAACGGACACCTCCTCGACGAGCCGATGTTCGCCACATGAGCAAGAGTGTAACGTGTTCTGATGAAGCGTATTGGAAGTCTTGGAGATATTCGAGGATTGCCTTCGCACGACCCTGACCAAGCATCGTATCACGGGAATCGTCACCATGGACCTTCGGAAGTCGAACACGCTCAGGGAGTTCCTCTCTCACTGCATCAATATCGACGAGATGAGCGAGGAATCGGCGGACAGTGGATACCTGGCCCTGCATAGTAACATCGTTGCAGGGTGAGTCATCTCCGTTGTCTTCGCGCTTGTAGACTCGATAAGCGTGGACCAGCTGGAGGTCTACATCATTTATATTCTCCACGTTTTGGTCTTTCAACCAATCGGTGAAGGACTTAAGACGCGCTCTATGCGTCCGAAGAGTAGTCTCACGGAGATCATACCGACGAGCATCGAGATAGTATTCAAGCGCCGCGTCGGGTGTGATTGGGTCGAGATCTCTATTCCTCCTCATCCTTATCTGAACGATTCTGTACGGGGTATCTTAACTGTTGTTACTAATTAGTATCATACAAGTAGTTGCCTATGTATGGCTACCTCTAAAAGGTGGATATAAAAAGACCATACTGTTTTCAGTACTCAACCCAATACGCTGTTTAATGGACGACTGCGACAACGAGGAGGAAACAGCCTCGGAAAAGCTATCTCAACTTCCGAATCTTTCTGGAGAAACAAAACCAATAATTAGTGGCGACACACCAGACTGGTTCACTGGGGCAGACGCACACATTCTATTTGTAATGTACACCGGACTTATTCTCACCCCCTCGGTTATTGCAGAGAACACTAATGTATCACGTGTAACCGTTTCGCGGCGGCTGAATACATTACAAGCAGGAGGATTAGTTGAAAAAGTTGGCCGAGGGAAATATCAGATTACACCCGATGGTGCTTTTGTTGTCACTGGTGATCCAGAGGTCTACGACCAGGCTCCTGAATCAAACAATAAGAATTCTCAATAATAACTTGTTGTGGAACCAACTACCTAGCAACTATGAGCGATTCTCTTTGGACTCTTCCCCACTCAGTTTTCTGAGGCTATCTCTTCTTTCCCGAATATCATCATATAGATCAACATCGTCTCGCGGTAGCAACATTAAGAATCTATCTAACACTTCCTCTGCTTTTTCCGAATATGATGGATCGTGGCCTTCTTTATAGCTTTCCGCTCCCGATCTGTATACTGCGTAAACTATTATACCTAATATGGACCTTTTTGAGGGAGTAAGTTCTCCCTCTGGGCTAGTAACATCAATCGTGAATTGGACAGTATTTTCCAGACTCTGCTGCAAAGTTTGGGTGGGAAGTTCTACAGATACTGTTTCTGAGCTATAGAGTTCACTGTTGATTGAACAAATCTCAATCAAGTGACGATACTCCTCCATCAGGAAAGATAGTCGGGCTGGGTTATGTTCAGATATTGCTTTTTTTGACTGGTTTTCTAGCTGAGATATATACTCTTCAAGTGCATTGTTTTGTCGTTGAGGCTTAATTCCGAAACCATCACCAACGAGATCAGAATAATACGCATCAGACAAATCTGAGCAGAGTTCACTAATCGCTCGTTTTCCGTTCCAGCCCGAGACAGATACTACCGTATCATCATAACCGACGATCTCGTCACCCACTGTTTTCTCAAATGTCAAGGATTCAAAGCAGTTTCCATAAGTTTGGTAGATATTCCCAATATCCTTTAATTGGATGTCAGTTATTCTCTCACCAGATTTTAGATTGAGGTCTGCGGAAGTAATACCGACGGATTGGCTTTCTCCGGGTGTATTCTGATCGTTATTGTTCTGTTCGATACCGTTCAGAATCTCAAATGACAATTCCCTTTGTAGACTACCTAACGGGCACTGTCTAGTTAACCTCCTCAACCGGTGTTCGTCCATTGAGCGCTTGATGCGGTCGTTGAAAGTTATAGTAATGAACAAACAGCGCAAGCCACTGGCGAACGCTCAGCCGACTGCCCACCCACGAATTATGGAAGCGGTCGACTCGCATTGTGAGGGTGTGAAACCACTTTTCGATCAGGTTTCGGTCCGTATAGTCAACCCGACCGTTTAACCCTAATCGAGAGAGGGCAGTCCGATAGCCGAATTGATCGACCAGAAACACAGTGTCTTCACAATCGTGTTTCTCGACGACTCCGTGAAGGAACGCAGCCGCCGGGTCGGTGCCACGTCGCTTGAACAGCTGTACGTCGAGAAGTAATTTTGTGTCGAGATCTATTGCAGCGTACAACCAAGACAATTCTCCGTTGATTTTGACAGCGGTCTCGTCGACAGCGACCCGCTTCGGCTGCGCCGAAGGCGGGTCTGAGACGCTGTCAGCCAGTCGATGTACCCACTGGAAAATCGCCTGAAACGAGCGATCTACGCCGAGTAGATGCAGAATCGCCTCTGTTTCCCTGAGCGAGAGACCGGCAGCGTGGAGGCGGACGGCGAACGCCCTGACGGGCGTCGCCGTCCGCTCCCGCTGCCAACATTCAAGCGTTGCAGTGTCTAAACTCTCTTTGAGCAGGTCTGAGAGTAGCATGAATCACTAGCTCTTCAACCTGCTCGTCCTTATCTAGACAGTGCCACCTAACGCATATCGTCGAATCGCTTGCATGGCTGCGCGTTTCCTGAGAATTTGCATTCCTCCGCGAAAAGGGAGTGAAAATAGATATACTACAAAGGAGAAAAGACCCATAGAGAATATAGCCAAGAAAAAGGCAGATACATTAGCGAATACCGCCTGTAGATCTTCCTGGAATATCGCAATAAGGAGAGTGGAGATAGCAAATACGCCAGTAACTCCCATGACTAAAATGGAAAGACGAATTGGAATAGTGAGATATATCCTTGGTGCGATATCAGAGGTATTCCGGTCAATATAATTAGCAGAGAAAACTCCAACCGCGGCTACTATCCCCATCAATGCGAGGATTACTTGAAGGTTCCATCGAACACTGGTTGAAAAGCCCATAATAAGGGTCGTAAAGAGATCTTGTATAACTATTATAAAAAGGAAATACACTGCAATTATTGTCGAGCTCAAAGCAATCTGTGTGCTAAGGAGTCCACTAGCAATTGAACGCATATATACGAGTGGGATAATGAGATAGGAGATAGTGAGATTATTTAGAATGTGTCGAATGTAATGGAATCGTGCTAGGACATACAAAGAAGAAGAAATTTCTAACGAAATATGCCCCAGAACGAGTCGCATGAATAGGTTGGTGGCAGGAAAGACCGCAGTAGCAATCAGTAGAGGGAGAATTAACAAAGATAGTGTTAATATTCCAATATCTCGGACGAAAGTAAATTGGCCAAATGGAAAATTGTCGGATATACTAATAAGAGCAAATAGTAAGATACATCCACTGATGAAGATTGCCCCAAAGAAGAACAGTGGTATATATTCTTCGAGTACTTTTATAAAACCACGGGCACCCTTGTTTGATTCTGCGAGATCCTTCATTTGTAGTGCGTTATTTTCAATTGTAATGAAAATACGTAGCGAGTGTGAAGACACCGTTCATATTGGGAGAAGCGTTTTTCATATTTCATATATACTTTCCTTAGGATTGTAGCCAAGAGTCAACGTACCTACGTTATCAACGCAGTCTCGCTTAATTCTTAGTCGTAGCTGGTGAGTGGAGGTGGTTGGATATTTGGAGGATCGAGATGGCGTGCATCATCGATATTCATCCAGATAACTCCTTCATGTCCAGGGTCAAAAACATCCTCGCCATCTTCATCAACCGTGCCGATGCCATCGAGTGTCCAGCCTTCGTTCATGACCTCGTGAGGAGCTCCATAGCCGACAGTAGCACCCGGGTCATCGGCATCAGGATCAAACTCTGGTCGAGGTACTAAGATTGGTTCGCCGTCGTCAGTATCAGGCTCTTCTGCTAAATCATCATCTATGAGCTCATTTGCACCTGTGCTGAACCGTACACGCTGAGTTCCTGTTGCCCAGCAGGCTGCACGATGGATTAACTCCGAGAGCTCACGATCAAGCAGATCGCCGCCGTCGTCGCCTGCTCCGATGTACTCTGCTATGTACGATCCAAGATTCCCAACCTCATTAGAACCATCATAGTCATCTGGATCAAGATCTGGATTAACTCGCGAGACAGAGACGACCCCGCCATCTCCAGTCACCTGGTGCGCTTCAGCTCCTGCAATATCGCACTTCCGAACGTGCGCGTTCACAGCCGGGCGAAACGTCTCCTGATCAACCGGACCATCAGTAAATACTGCTACGTGAATATGCCCGTAGCCATTTGCATGGTGTTCAGTCACAATGGCATATTCCCAGCGAGTAACATCGTTCGCAGCACTGAGAGAATCCCTCAATGCATGGTAAACACCGCGACCGCGATCAGGACGCCAAGACGAAACAACGTCTCGGAGGTGATCGGCCGGGGCACGCCAACCTCCGTTGGCGTTCTGCATAGAGCCAGTGAGCGATAGCATCGTTACGTACAGATCGTCAAACTGAGCAATAGCTTGGCGTTCAAGGGCCTTGATGCGAGCGTAATACCGGTTCCTGTATCGTGGTTGATGGCTGTTCGACATCTGACCCCGCACTAAATTACCATCTGGATCACGGAACCGAAGGTGTAGATAGCGGTAGTCGTTGTACCAAGTCAAGAACTCGCGTAATACCGATGACCAAGGGGCTGAACGTCGAGCGCCTGTAGAATCCTCATGCTTCTCCCTCGTGGCCTCTTCACGAAGTTTCACATTGTTACGGACTGATAGCGGTCGAGATGCCCGGTTTGGCATGTCTTCAAGAAATTGGTCGACCAGACGGTTCTTTTGTTTCCACCAATATCCCCGCCAAGTCGTCTCACCGGTCGGTAGAGAGTTCGAGTCGGCGGTTGTACAGTTAGTCTTGGAAGGCCGAGAACGGGACTCCCAATCTGGCGCGTGAGCTCCAGTGAGTGCTGATGGATTACTCACGCTAACTGCTCCACCTCCCGCACTGCCACCGCACCTCGGGCCCTCTCCCTTCGGTCGAGGGTGCGCGTCGGCTTCCGTTGCGTGGGGACAAGCCCCACGGACGGGTGGTCGAGCCGGTGCGCGGTGCGGTGAGCGCCCGCACCGCGTTCCGGGCTGCTCGCTTCGCTGCGCTGCCGGGCGAGCCGTCTCTTCCGTTCCTCCGCTTGCGGCGGATGGACGGACGACCGATCGGACCCCCGTGAAGGGGGTCCTCTCGGTCACCCAACAATGAGGGTGGGTGTGTGGGAGGGTAGAGATCGCGGCGGACTCGCTGAACCGCGCGAAGACACCCGTTCATCGGGCCATCTCCTGGATGTGTTTCGAGAGAAGCCGTGGATCGTACGCAGGACGAACTAGTCCCTCATAGCAGTATGAGCAGAGAGGATCGTCTGCCGTTTCTCGCCCGCGTACGAGCTCACAGGAATATTGGCGACAGGCGGCACAGAATCCGGGTATCGGATTCACAAGACCCACCCCGGACTACTATACTGAGCTAAACCTATCGCCAGATGGCGTAGGGTACAGGTAGGGGAACTACCGAATTGCTCATAGAGACCCCTATAGCGAGTTTGAGGAAACGCCGAGATTAGGTGGCTGGGGAGTTCCCGGCCCCAATCTCTCCTGGCCAACGAAGGCCAGGAAGGTAGGTGGGCCAACGCGGATTTGAACCGCGGACCTCCCGGTTATCAGCCGAGCGCTCAACCTGACTGAGCTATTGGCCCAGGTGAGCGCATTCAGTCGTTGTTCGAGGATTCGTTTAAGAGTTTCTTTTCGAGGCGGCTCCGTCGGGTGATAGACACCGGCGTACGACCGATAGGAGAGCGGGCGGCGCGCGCCGGCGTCTGTACGAGATGTTCAGCGGGGACGGGAATGCATCCGAGCAACCCTATGCTTGATTAGAAACCATATCTGACATACTTGTATACATATCTGTGGGTTCCGAGTTTAGTATCGAATTTTTTGTTTATATATTCGTCTGTATAGAAACACACTCGACAACAAAATGTTTTGGGGCGGATATGTGATTTTATATACGACAATTGTACTCCCATAGTAGCGAGATGATGGAAAGCTAAAAGCGTCCGACTCTATCCTCGATGGAGCCTCGGATCCGCCGTCGGTCACAACGCTTTCCAGCGACCCGGACGAACTCCGCATCGGTGAACGGAGCGTCGCTGCATTGCTCGAGTCGACCGACTGCGGCGCCGCGGGACGGTGGACGTTCCGGGAGCGACCGCACCCACGGGATAGGTCGCCGATGCGCCGCATAGAGATACTCGTCCGCGACAAACATCGGGACGCGACGTTCGACACCTTAGACGAGGTCGGCGTCGACTTCGTCTC
Source organism: Halogeometricum pallidum JCM 14848 (assembly GCF_000337095.1). Taxonomy (GTDB): domain Archaea; phylum Halobacteriota; class Halobacteria; order Halobacteriales; family Haloferacaceae; genus Halogeometricum; species Halogeometricum pallidum. Next base: position 118,523 of record NZ_AOIV01000008.1, on the reverse strand, counting down.
TCTCGACGCCGACCGCCGAGATGCCTCGCTCGTCTCCTTTCCGGTGCCTTCGGGCGCCGTTGAGGCGATTCTGGAGGAACTGCGAGATTCGGAGGTCGAGGTGGAACGATACACCGTGGTCAGCGACCTCAACACCGCGATGACGCCGAACGTCGATGAACTGGAGAAGGAGTACACGGAGGGCGAGGAGTCGGACTCGCGTATCGCCCGCGACGAACTGCGGACCTCCGCTCGGGAGATAGAGCCGGACCGAAAGATCTTCCTCGCGCAAGCGGTGCTCAGTGCGACGGTGGCGACGGCGGGTCTGCTGTTGAACTCGGTCATCGCCATCGTCGGATCCATGGTCATCTCACCGCTCACCAGTTCGCTGCTATCCGTCGCACTCGGCGCACTCCTCGGCGACTCCGAACTCCTAGTCGACGGGGCTAAATCGCAGCTGTTCGGGCTCGGATTCGCAGTTGTCACCGGCTTCTGCGTCGGACTGTTAGCCAACTGGACGGCCGTCGTGCCGCCGAACGGGCCGATAGTCGGAACGAAGCAGGTGACCGCTTTCAGCACTCCGGGCTTCCTCATACTCACGATCGCGATAGCCGCCGGCGCTGCGAGCGCACTCGCGTTGGCGACCGACCAGGGGGTAGTGCTCGCCGGCGTAGCCGTGGCCGCGGCCGTCATCCCCGCTGCCGCCGCCGGCGGCGTCGGTCTCGCGTGGCGCCAGTTCTCCGTCGCGTTCGGCGCGTTCGCCGTCCTCCTGTTGAACGTCGGGTGTATCAACGTCACATCTTACGTCACCTTTCGACTGCTCGGATACCGGTCGCCGGACGGTGGGGGAAAGCACGGCGGATGAACGTTCGGAATTCCCCCTTCAGTCGTCTGCACCGTCGCTCACGACGGCGTCGTCAGAGAAAAGTCGACAGACGATTCGAACGGCGGGTATCGGGGTCGCAACTCGCCGCTGGTCGATATACACGTAGCTATTAGTGATTTTCTTTTATCTGTGACTCTGCATAAATACTTGTGACACTCGCAAGAAGGGGAGACTGATGACGGATAATATGTTCGAGCTGACTGGATTTCAGCGAGACGTCCTCACCGTGATCGCGGGACTCGAAAAGCCCTCCGGACAGACCGTCAAAGAGGAGATCGAAAAAGAGATCGACGAGGTGAACCACGGTCGCCTCTACCCGAACCTCGATGCCCTCGTCGAGAACGGTCTGGTCGAGAAGGGACAACTCGATCGGCGAACGAACTACTACGCGCTGTCCGAGTCGGGCCGCGAAGCGCTTAAGAACCGCCGTCGGTGGGAGAACGATACCGTCCCGAACCTCACCGACGACTGACGGCGGTCGCGGTCGCCAACCGGACCCTGGTGATTCGGTTTTACATCCCATTGTGTGACAGTCAATACTATAGAACATTGGTTGAATATATATGTTCGTCGTGAGAAGAGATGGTCGATGACGAACGAGATGTTCGAGTTGACCGGGTTTCAGCGGGACTTGCTGACGGTGATTGCGGGATTGGACAAGCCCTCGGGACAGACCGTCAAAGAGGAGATCGAAAAGGAGATCAACGAGGTGAACCACGGCCGTCTCTATCCGAACCTCGACGTGGTCGTGGAGAACGGTCTGGTCGAGAAGGGACAACTCGACCGACGGACGAACTTCTACACGCTCTCGGAGACCGGCCGCGAGGCCCTCGAAAACCGTCGTCGGTGGGAGAACGAGACCATTCCGGGCCTCGACGACCAGTAGGTCTCACCGCGTCGAACCGGCCTCTTCTGCGACCGAATTACACGACTCCGCCACCCCCGAGCGACACGGAAAGGCGACGATGTGATTGACCCCATCACTCGTGAGGGGGCTAGTTACAGGCATACGTCCGTAATGGGAAACCTTGACACCCCGGTGTCGAAGTTCGTGTAGTTGCAGAGAACGATATCTGACCGCTCACCGTTCGGGTGTGCGAGTGGGGAACATCTAACCAGACCCACACTTATGTATCTATACAAAGACAGAATGTAATTATAGTAGTCAGTTATACGTCCATACTGGGATACTTTCGTACGTAGTTTCTAATATAGATCCAGAAACGACCACTATAGAATTTCTTTGTCGATGGATAGGGACAGAAATCTCGGTAGAGCACCAGATACTGTGTTCGAGTCTTTACACCGACTACGGGAGAATCGCTCGTCGCAAGTGAGACGGCGGACGAACCTCGCGGGTCAGGAGTTGTCGTCGTCCGGCCGACCGTAGTTCTCCGGGTCGAGGTTGATGACGTCGTCGTCGGGGAACCCGCCGACCCAGACGTCGCCCGAGAAGAACCCCTCGGTCTGCTTTTCGAGGTACGGACGAACGACGAAGCGTTTCAGTGCCTCGCGAATCGGATACCGCGTCACCGGGACGGCCAGGACGAATCCGAGGAGGTCGGTGACCACGCCGGGTGTGAGGAGGAACGCGCCCGCGCCGATGAGTAGCCCCCCATCCAGCAGTTCGTTCGTCGGCAACGCCCCCGTCGCGACCTTCCGCTGGAGTTTCGAGAGCGTGTGACGGCCCTCGGCGCGAACGAGAAGCATTCCGACGAGGCCGGTCAGGACGACCAGCAGCACCGTTGGCACGAATCCGATGAACCCGGACAGCGGAATCAACAGCAACGTGTCCAAGAGCGGAATCGCGAGGAGTGCCGCGATGACCCAGCGCGTCTGCATGCTCTGTCCTTTTCGGTCGTCGTTCATAGCCCTTGTGTCCTGTGGGGCGTCGTTCGCGAGGATTCGACGACCGGGCCCCGAACGCGGATGCGGGCGTCGACACTATCGCGAGAGTCTGCCTCACGTCCCGTCGAAGGGCGTTCGACGGCGTCAGTCGAAGTCCTCGGACTGGGCTAACTCCAGATACGGGAGGAAACGGTCGACGGCGTCGGTCGCCGCGATCTCCCGATTCTCGCGGTCGTACGATAGGATGCCGCTATCTTCGAGTCGCGGGAGATGGGCGTGGTCGAGAGAGACGGTGACCCGGGCTATCTCGTCGCTCGGGACGTCGCCGATGTCCTCGTCTCGTTCCCACGTCGCGATGCGCCTCGCTAACTCCTCGCGTCCGACCGAGTCGTCCACTTCCGTGAGAAAGTAGAGGACGAACCGACGACGGCGGTTGCTGAGTATCTGAAAGACGGTATCGAGCGAGGGCTCGCCGCCGTCCGTCTGGACGTGGTCCGGGCTCGGGATTCGGGTCTCTCTGTGGAGTTCTGGTCTCATATTCAACAGGGCGAGGGGGGCGCCCGACTACTCGGACGTAGCACGGGCGTGCCTAAAACACCTTCTAACAACCGGCTCGTCGCTCCGCCGAGAGGGCGTCCGCCCGCGATGGCTCCGGTCGGTCAGGACGGTCGGCGCTCGAACGTGACCTCGCCCGCGACGACGGTCACTTGGTACCCGCCGAGCGGGAACGTCAGCGGTCCGGCCGAAGGATTCTCACCCGTATTCGTGCGCACCAGCGTCTCGAAAGCGTCCGCGTCGATACTCCGGTACGCCGGGTCGATGTCGTCCGTCGTAGCCCCCTCGATGTCCGCGACGGCGAGGACGATGTCCACGAGGAGTTCGTGCGCGGACGCGGCGTCGTATCTCGCTCGATGCATCCCCATCTGGTCGTCGTACCGGAAGTCGTCGATCGTTTTGAACGGAATCGACGATCCGTTTCCATCCCCAGTGTCAGCAGACATGCTTCCTCGTACGTCATCATAATGGACGGGTATACAAATATACGTCGCCGTATCGAACAAAATTTGCACATCTGTTCAATTTAGAAAACGATTCGGTCGACGGGAGCTGTTTCAGACGTGAGAAAAGAGAATGGGGCGGTCACGGTCGCTACTCGGACCGAAGATTCAGAATACGGTGGCGAACTCCGCGTCGGATTTGTACCGCTCGAACAGGTCTTCGGCCCACTCGTAGAGGTCGGGGTTCGTCGATTCGACGAACGGCGTCCGTTCGCCGCCGGAGCCGTGAGCCGTCATCGCCACGCAGTCGTCGAAGACGAACAACTCGAACGGGCAGTCGTCGCAGATGAGCACCTCCAAGTCGCCGCTCCGTATCGCCTCGCGCGCCTCCGGGCCGTAGTCGTCGAACAGGATGTCGACGACCCGCCTGTCGAAAATCGCCTCGACGCTCGCGCCTCGACGCGCCTGCCGACAGCAGATGTCGACGTACACCGGGGAGACGACGGCCGAGAAAGTGCGGAGCGACTCGGACTCCGCCATCAGATCCGAGACGCGCTTGACGGCGAAGTGCGCCTGCCCGCGGTCCGGCGAGGTGACCGCGGCGTCCGAGAGAGCGGCGATGGGGAACGCCACGTCGGCGTCGACGGCGTTGAGGAACGGGGCGAGGCGGTCGGCGATGTCGAGGTCGCGTCGACACTGGGACAGACAGCGGACCGCGACGCGGCCGAACGAGGTCAACTCGAACTCGCCGCCGCGCTTCCGAATCATTCCCAACGCGGCGAGCGCGTTCGTGGCTCGGTGGATGGTGGACCGCGAGAAGGAGAGTTGTTCTTCCAGACTCCCCGCGCTCTGCGACCCGTCTCGGAGGGCCTGGAGGATGGGGAGGCGTTTGACTACCTCGATGACGTCGTCGTCGTCCATGTTGTGTCCGTGGGTTCGGAGTCGCACTGAGACTCGAAGCGGGCGAGGAACGCGCGCATCAGACGCGTTCGATCTCCTCTTCGATGGTGTCTGCGTCGAGGGTGATGTCGTGTGTGAACTGCGCGTGTTCTCGGACGAGGTGGACGACTTCCTCGTCGCTGTCCGCGCGGACCATGAAGTTGCATCCGTCTTGGAAGCATTCGAACTGAGAGGGCATGTTCGCTGTACAGTATCACTCGCCTTACCTTAAAACACGCTACAACGGAAACAAACGCATCGAACCAGGACAATCTCGTCTTATTGACTGTGTGGCGTCGCGGAGGGTCGTTCCCGAGTCGACGCGCCTCCTCTCGGAGTCGTTCGATTCGGGCGACGCCTCGAAGGGCTTACCCCAAGCGGTCCCCGACGGAGAGGCATGACGGACGACGAGACGCGCGTCGAGTGGCGTGAGTGGGGTCCGGAGGCGTTCGAGGAGGCCGAGACGGCCGGGAAACCGCTGTTGCTCTCGCTCACGGCGACGTGGTGTGACGGCTGTCACGAGATGGACGTGGAGACGTACGGCGAACCGCGCATCGCCGCGAACGTGAACGACGACTTCGTCCCCGTCCGCGTCGACGTGGACCGCCACCCGCGCGTTCGGGAGCGGTACAACATGGGCGGGTTCCCCTCGACGGTGTTCTGCACGCCCGCGGGCGAACTCATCACGGGCGCGATGTACCTCGGTCCCGACGGGATGCGACAGGTGCTGAACCGCGTGCGGCAGACGTGGACCGAGAAGGGCCCCGAGTCCGGGCGCGTCCCCCGCGCCCTCGCCGGCGACCCGACGCCCTCGGGACCGGTGGACACCCGCATCGAAGAGCACCTCGCGGGCCAACTCGACGAGAAGTACGACGACCGGTTCGCCGGGTGGGGCGACGGGGCGAAGTTCCCGATGCCGCGGACGATAGAGTTCGCCCTCAAGCGGTCGAACCGGCAGGCCGTCGAGACGCTCCGGACGATAGGCGAAACGCTGTTCGACGACGTGGCCGGCGGGTTCTTCCGCTACGCCGACGGCCGCGATTGGTCGGAACCCCACCGCGAGAAACTGCTCGACGCGAACGCCGCCCTCGTCCGCGCGTTCGCCAACGGCTACCTCTACACCGGCGACGACGCCCTCCTCGGCCCGGCCGAGCGAACTCGCGAGTTCCTCGTCGACCGACTCTGGAACGGCGCCGCGTTCGGGGGAAGCGTCGGTCCCGGCGACGACGACTACCACGGGGGCGACGCCGAGGAACGCACCGAGGGGGCCGGCCCGCGTCGCGACTTGACCGCCTACGCGGGCGCGAACGCCCTCGCCGCCGACGCCCTCCTGACGCTCACGGCGTACACCGACGACGAGGACGCCCGCGACTACGCGGCGCGGACGCTAGACTATCTCGACGACCGACTCGTCGACGACGGCGTCGTGACGCACTTCGAGGCGGCGGAGGAGTCGGGCGAGACGCTCCTCTTGGAGGATCAGGCGCGGGCCCTCGGCGCGTTCGTCCGCGCCCGGCAGGTGCTCGGGGACGAACGGTACCTCGACCGCGCGCGCGCCGTCGCCGACGCGGCCCTCGACGGACTGCAATCGGACGACGGCGCCTTTCGGGACGGTCCGTCGTCCGGACTCGGCCTCCTGGACCGTCCGCTCCGCCCCCTCGACGCGAACGTCGAGATGGCGGACGCGCTGGTCGACCTCGCGGCGGCGACCGGCGAGAAGCGGTACGAGGAGGCGGCCCGCGAGGCCGTCGGCGCGTTCGCGGGTGCGTGGGACCGAATCGGCGTGCAGGTCGCCGGATACGGATCGGTCGCCGCCCGGTTGACTCGACCGACGCTGACCGTCGCCGTCGGCGCGCCCGCCGGGTCGGACCTCCACCGCGCCGCCCTGCGCGTCGCCGACCACGAGAAGGTCGTCCTTCCCGGCGCCGACGGCGTCTCGCCCGACGAAGCGGTCGTCCGCGTCGGGGAGTGCGAGCGGGCGGCGGCCACACCCGAGCAGTTGATGACAGCCGTCTCCGACCTCACCGACGACGCCTGAACCGTCGCTCGAGGGGCGAAAGGGTGAACGGCCGATACGTGTAAACCTCCGATTCGTTTTTACCGATGGAGGCTGAGTGAGAGGTATGGCCAGCCTCCGGGACCTCGGATTGTCGGAGTACGAGGCGCGCGCGTACCGCTCGCTGCTTCGGACCGGCGCGACAACGGCCAAAGAGTTGTCACGTGCCAGCGACGTGCCGATGGGCCGCATCTACGACGTCCTGAACAGCCTCGAACAGCACAGCCTCGTGCGGAGTCAGGCCGCCAGTCGGCCGAAAAAGTACGTCGCCGTCGAACCCGACACGGCGCTGGACCGCCTGCTCGAGACGAAGCGGCAGGAGTTGTCCGAGAAGGCCGAACAGTACCAGGCCGTCGTCGACGACCTGACGAACGAACTGGAGGCCGCGGAGCCGGTTCAAGGGCAGTTTTGGACCGCCGCGGTCGGCATGGACGAGTCGGTCGACCTGCTTCTCGAACGACTCTCGGCGGCCGACGACTCGCTCGTTATCGTCGCCGGGGCGCTCTCGCCGCAGTTCGACCTCGGCCGCGTCGGCGAACTCGTCACCGAGGAGTTGGAGGCCGCCCTGGACCGCGGCGTCGAGGTGTCGGTGCTGATGTCGCCCGAAATCGTCGCCTCGCTCCCTCGGAGCGTCGGCCAACGCTACGTGGAGCAACTGGAGGACCACCCCCGATTCGAGGTGCGGACGACCGAACAGCTTCCGGGAACGTTCAATCTCATCGACAACATGGAGGTGTGCATCGAGGTCCCCAACCCGCTTGACCCCGGGGAGGCGTTCGCGATGATCGACCTGAAGGACGCCGACTTCGCCGCCGATATCCGGGGGATGTTCGACCCGCGCTGGGAGGAGGCCGACGCGCTGTCGCTCTCGACGGTCGACGCCGACGACTAACGGAGTCCCTCCGAAGCTTAATACGCTACTAAGCGAACTCCGACGGCGACTAAATCAGCCGCCTCCGTCCGTCTTACGTCGTCTCCTCCAGTCTCAGAAGCAATAGTTTCGATTCTGCGTGCGGCGTTCGCCCAGACCCTCGTTTACGTGAAAATAGTTTGATATAGTCGGTCCATGACAATACGGGCGCACGTTGTGGTACTCTAACACACACGAGTTATGAGTTCATATTCGGGAGTGGGCAACGGGAAGTCGTCCGTTCCGCGGGCGATGATACACAAGAAGATTCTGGACGCCGCCGAGTCGCAACCGAGCGCGTCGGTCGAGCAGGTCGCCGCCGCCGTCAACGGGGCGTCCGCCGACCTCGTGGAACGCGTCTTCGAGGAGTACGGCGATCCCGCCGAGAGCGAGGGGACGACCGGCGGTTCAGAACACGACGCGACCGAGGAGCAATCACAGATGGAACACGCACAGACGGACGGGGACGCGGGTGGAGTCGATCCCCGAGGCATCGATGAACCGAACGATCCGCCGACGCTGACGATGAAGCAACGGGAGGCGCTTCGGGCGATTCGAGTCTCGCCCGAGGCGACGCAGGGCGAACTCGCCGAGCAGTTCGGGGTGACACAGTCCACTATCAACAACCGTCTCAACTCCATCGAGGGGTTCGACTGGCAGCGCCGACGGGCGTTCGCGGAGGCCGCACTCGGGGACGAAGCGCTGCGAGGCGGGAGCGAGGTGACGCACGAACGGACCGACGGCGTGGGCGTCGATAACGGAGACGAGGCCGGAGAGACGGACGGGAACGACGCGATGGACTCAGAGGCCGACGGGCCCGGAGAATCGGAGCTAAGGGGGGAGACGGAAGCCGGCGACGCGGTCCGGTCGAACGGGGGGGACCCGGGCGCCGACCGCGCCCCCGAATCGAGGCGGGAGGTGCTAGCTCGCCTCGACGAACTCTCCGCGCGGGTAGCCGCCTTGGAGGATCGACTCGACGGCGCTCCCCCCGCGAGCGGCGACGAACCGCCGCCGCTGGGCGAACCGGACCTCGCCTGCAAAGTCGTCCGCGCCTGTTTCGACGCGCCGGACATCACGGAAGGCGAGGAGGACAGGATACTGAAGGCGGTCATCGCGTCCGGCGGACGGGCGTAGCGGGAACGGCCGTCGTCGGCGTCGAGGGCGGATTACGAGCGGTCGACGGTCTCGACCTCGGTGCGGAGTTCGCCGAGGGGGGTGACGCGCTCCGCGTGGGCGTTGTGCTGGTGGATGGATTCGTCGTTCGACTGCTTCATGTGAACCACGGCGTCGTCGGCGAGGTGGTCGAACTCCTCGACGACCTGTTCGGCCATCGAACGGACGCAGTCCTCGACGAACTTCGCGTCGGCGTGGGCGTGGTAGGTCATGTGGTCCTCGTCGGGCCGTTTGGCGAGGTTGTAGATGCGCGCGGACATCGAGTCGCGGGCGACGTCCACGAGGTCGATGAGGTCGACGTCGGGCGACCCGTTCGTCTCGACGGTCAGCGTCGCGTGACCGCGCTGTGAGTGACCCGGTTGCGGCACCTGTTCGAGGAACTCCTCGATGGTGTCGTCGTCGACCTCTAAGTCGCGGAGCACGTCGCGGGCGCGGGAGGCGGACATCCCCTGCGAACACGGGCAGACGGTCATGCCGACCACCTCGGCGCCGATCTCCTCGCGGGTACCCTCGTCGGTGGCGACGGCGCTGGCGATGATGTCCGTCGTGCTCTGCGTCGGCAGTCCCGACGCCGGCGTCTCCTCTTTGAGGACGAGTTCGGCGGTCATCCGCACCTCGGCCTTCGAGGTGTAGTCGTGCTTCGCGAGGAGTCGCTCGGCGGCGTCGCCGCACATGTCCTCGACGCGGTACGTCGGTTCGGCGACGGCCGCTTCGAGCACTTCGTCGATGACCTGCATGTTGCGGCTCATGTCGATACCCTTCCGACCGCTCGGTAGGTCGACGAACACCTCGAACTCCGCCATCAGAATCAGCGGTCGCTTGCCGTCGCGGGCGATTTTGACGAGTTTGTCGACGCCCGTCACTCCCACCTGACTCAGTCCGACGGTGACGTCGGGTTGGCTTGCCTGAACGTCAGGCAACTGGTGACTCATCGTACCAACGGTGGGTAGCGGCTCGATTAACGCTTTCGTTACGGGAACACCCCTCACGCGAGAATTCGACCGATACGGGGCGTCTCCCCGGCGTCGACGTCAGGGCCAGTCGTCCCGCGTCTCCGATTCGAAGGGGTCCGCTTCCTCCTCGTCGCCGGCCAGCGTCCCCCCGGCCGCCTCGGAAGCCTGTTCGAGGGGAAGATACTCCCAGCCCGTCTCTTCGGCCAACGCGCGGTCCTCCTCGGAGGTGCCGACGAACACGTGCCGGTCGGTGTCGAACTGGCGTTTCACGTTCTCCAGGCTCTCCTTGACGCCGCGGGGCCCCGAGAAGAAGTCCTGACGGACGCGGTGTTTCCGGGTGAAGTTCGTGACGACGTAGGTGGGCTTTTCGCTCACCACGCCGACGTACTCCGTCCACTGTCGCGCGTCGTTGAATACGACGGTCGGGTCGGCGAGCGCCTTCAGCGCCTCCAACTCGAACGCCAGCGTCATATCTGTCGAGCCGCCTCCGTCCATGATGAAACGTGGTCGCGTGGGACGCAAAACCGCTTCGATTCCGCGCACGCCGCCGGACGACCCGCGACGGACGGTGGAATCTCCTCCGGTGGACCGAGCGGTCGGGAAGCGCGACGGCGCGGCGACGAACGGTGAGAGCGGGGGCGGTAGGGGCGGGCGAGCCCAGAATGGCGGGGACGGGCGAGAGCGGAGAGGCGGGGCCCGTCGGCGTCAGCGGACGACGTAGTAGTCGGTGAAGCGGACGACGTCGCCGGGTGAGAGGTCGGGCGCCCGCACCGACGGCTCCGACCCGTTCGCGGCGTCGGCGACGACCCGTCGGGCCCGTTCGGAGAGTTGGTCGTAGTGGCGGACCGTCGCGTCCGCGTCGATGTCCGCCGGGCCCGTTCGCACTATGGTCATTCCTTCGTTCGGAATCTCCTGCTGTGCGCCTCGTGCGGTTCGTGACATAAGGTAACAAACGACATATTCTTTGATAAAGGTTGGGGAACGAACAGGAGTCCGGACCGGGGACGGGGCGGAGAAGAGACTGTCCTCGCAGGGGGGTTTCGCGTCGGGCGCGGTCGCTCGAACGGAATCGGTGCGGAGGAGAAACGGGGTCCGTAGGCGTAACGCCGGGTCGAACGAACCGAATCGCGAAGGGAGTCTACGTTACTCCGCGGGGGCCTCTTCGAGGTCGAGGTCGTCGATGTCGAACTGCTCCTGCATCAGCACGTCCTTCTGGTCGGCGACGACGCGTTCCTCGCGCATGAGCTTCTTGTACTTCGACTGCGGCGCGAGGTCACCGATGAGGACGCCGCCGCATATCTTCCCGTCTTTGAACGCGAGGCGCCGCCACTCGGTGTCGGAGTGTTTCGCCTCCGCCTCGTCGTCGCCCAGCGTCGGGTGGCCGAACGAGAGGAACGGGAAGTCGAAGTGCGTGATGGAGTACGAGGAGACCCAGCGGAACTCCTCGGACTCGTAGTCGACCATGTTCTTCGCGGCGATGGTACCCTGCTCCTTCGCGGAGCCCCACGCGCCGTTCTGCGCGCGTTCGCCGAGGATGACGTCGTGGAACTGCGTGATGTCGCCGGCGGCGAACACGTCGTCGTGGTTCGTCCGCATGTACTCGTCGACGACGACGCCGTTGTCGACTTCGATGTCGGTCCCCTGCAGAATCTCGGTGTTGAAGTCGAGTCCGATGGCGATGCCGACGAAGTCGGCGTCGTACTCGTCGCCGTTCGGGTCGACGGCCGTCGTGACCTCGTTGTTCTCGTCTACCTCGAAGTGGTCGACGCCGGAGTCGAAGACGGGTTCGACGTTGCGTTCGCGGAGCGCCTCGTGGATTATCTCCCCGCCCTCCCGCGAGAGCGCGTAGCGCCACCAGCAGTTCCCGCGCATGAGGTACTTGCCCTCGACGCCCTGCGCGGCGGTGATTGCCGCGAGGTCGATGCCGAGGAGGCCCGCGCCGACGACGACGGAGCTATCGGCCTCCTCCATGTGCGAGCGAATCTTGCGAGCGTCCTGGAACGTCCAGAAGTGGTGGACGCCCTCGGCGTCGGAGTTGTCGACGGGCAACTGCGTCGGCGTCCCCCCCACGGAGACGAGCAGTTTGTCCCACGACAGCGTCTCCCCCTCGTGCGTCTCGATGGTGTGCCCCTCGGGGTCGACATCGGTGACGAGCGTGTTCATCTTCAGGTCGATATCGCGTTCGTCGTACCACTCGGGGTCGTGGATGGAGATGGGCGCCTCCGGAAGCTTGCCCTTGGCGAACTCCTTGATCAGGATGCGGTTGTACAGGGCCTCGCCCTCGTCGGTGACGATGGTGATGTCGGCGTCTGGTTCCTCCTCTCGGAGGGTTTCGGCGGCGGAACTCCCCGCGACACCGTCGCCGATGATGACGTACGACTGAGTCATATGCGGAATCTTCGACTCCGGGGTTAATGTGAATTGCTATCCACATCATCCTTCGTGTGCCTTCGAGTTGTAACAAGAGTGTCTTCGCGCGCGATGACCGCTCAGTCCGCGCGGGGTTGGGTGACCCGTCGACGCCGCCGAGCGGTTCGCACCCGGCGACGCGGACCCTTGAAGTCCGTCCGGTCCCAATCGAGGAGTAGATGAAGCTCAGACAGAACATCCGTCACTTCGCCGCGAAGAAGGCGCTGACGATGCCCGTCGTCGGCGACATCGCCACGGAGAAACTGGTCGACCTGCACGTGCGGGTGTTCGGCGAGAAGGCGGACCCCGCACACCGCGAGGAGCGCGAACCCCACCTGGAGGCGTTCTTCGACTGCACGTTCGACACCTACGTCGCCGCCCTCGAAGAGGGCTACACCGAGGCGGAGGCGCGGGAGATAACCCACGTCCAGGCCAACTTCGACTTCTACAACCACGGCTGGACGGAGATGATGGAGTTCCCGGCCGACGAACTCGAGGCCCACTACGAACGCTACGAGCAGTTCTTCCGCCGCTACGGCATCGACATCGCGAACCCCCTCGGCGACTTCCGCACGCAGGAGGTTCCGGAGGCGCCGTCGACGCCCGAGCGACTGCAGGACCCCGAACACCCCCACGCGGAGGGCGGGTTCGCCGACGACGTGTACGTCGAGGACGAGGACGGCGAGGTGCGCGTCGGCGGGCAGGAAGAGCCCCGTGACGTGGATGTGAACGCCGCGCCCGGGATGCGCGACGGCGACACGGACGAGAGCGAAGCGTAGATTCGGTTTTCGGGGCGTCCCGTCACCGCGACGGGGGCGACAGCGTGTCGGCGCGCGTCGCCCGTCGGCGCCTCTGTGTCGGACCCTCGCGTCAGTCGTCCGTGGCGGGCGAAGCGCGCGGGGTGTCGTCGACGACGTCGTTCCGCCACGTCCCGCGCGTGAACCAGAGGCCCGCGAGGACGGCGGCGACGACGTTCGAGAACGCCGTGGCGTACCAGATGCCGTTCACCCCGAGGTCCGTCCACTCGACGAGCGCGTAGGCGGGCGGGATGCGGAGCACCCACAGCGACAGCAGCGAGAACGCCATGGCCGTGCGGGTCGAACCGCTCCCGCGGAAGCCGCCGGAGACGATTCTGAAGACACCGAGGAAGGCGAACGACGGCGCGATGATCCGCAGGTAGTCGACGCCGATGGCGACGACGTTCGGTTCCCCGGGGATGAACACCGCCACGATGGGTTCGGCGAAGGCGTACGCGACGACGCTCACCCCGGCGAGCGCGACGGTGATGAGCCCCACGCCGAGGTGGACCGCGCGCTCGGAGCGGTCGGGGCTGTCGGCGCCGAGGTTCTGCCCGACGACCGTCTCGACGCCCTGTTGGAGGCCCATGGCGGGCAGGAACACCAGCGAGTTCAGGCGGTTGCCGATGCCGAAAGCGGCCACCGTCGCGGAGGTGTCGACGCCGGCCACCGTCGCGCCCGCGTAGGCGACGAGCGCCGTGAGGGCCGTCACGCCGAGTGCGCGCGTCGACTGCTCGACGCTCGTCGGCGCGCCGATACGGACGATTTTCCGCACCGTCTCGGCCTTGAGGAGGAGGTCCTCCTTCGAGAGGTGGATGCCGACGCGCCCCGAGAACAGCAGCGCGAACCCGACGAGCGCGCCCACGCCGCGGGAGAACACCGTGGCGACGGCGGCGCCCTGCACGCCGAGGCCGGCGAATCCCGTCGTCGCGTACAGCGCCGACTGGAGGCCGCCCAGTCCGAGCATCCCGAACACGGGGTTGCTCTGGAAGCCGAGGATGAGGAACGGGTCGAGGACGACGTTGAGGACGACGCCGAACGCCATGAGGTACATCGGCGTCCGGGTGTCGCCCCACCCGCGCAGGAGCGCCTGGAAGATGAAGAAGCCGAACATGAAGTAGACGCCGAGGAAGATGGTGCGCGTGTACGTCACGGCCAGTGAGTGAACCTCGGTGCCGGGCGTCGTGCCGATGAGGGGCAGGAGCGACGGCGCGAGGAGGTAGCCGAGCGCCGAGAACGCGACGGATAGGAGGGTGACGAACGCGATGGTCTGCCCGGCGACGTGGTCGACCCTGTCCTCGCGGCCCGCGCCCTTGTTCTGCGCGACGAGGACGGTGCCGGCGACGGTGAAGCCGCCGCCGATGGATATCATCAAGAAGACGATGGGCCAGGCGAACGAGAGCGCCGAGACGGCGTTCTCGCCGACGCGGCCGACCCAGAACGTGTCTGCCAAGTTGTAGCACACCTGCATCAACTGCGAGAGGACGATGGGAAGCGAGAGCACGAGGAGCGGTTTCAGCATCCCGCCCTCGGTAAGGTTCACGTCGCGCGAACTCACTCGGTCTCGTCCCCCTCGTCTGCCTCGCCCTCAGCGACGAGCAGCGACGAGAACACGAACTCGTCGAGGGCCGCCGCGACTTCCGCGGGCGCCTCGTCGGCACCGACCGTCACGCGTTCGCTCCGCGCGCCGTCGAGGGCGTCGAAGACGAGACGCGCCGTCCGGTCGGGGTCCACCTCGCGGAAGACTCCCTCCTCGATGCCGTCCCGGACGACGTCCGCGAGGCGGGAGCGGATAACCGCCTCGTTCGTCCGCAACTGCTCCCGGTAGGCGTCCTCGTACGGGGCCTGCATCCGGAGTTCCATGATGGCGAGGCCGAATCGGTCGTAGTCGTCCTCGCCGTCGTCGTCGGGTACCATTCGCGAGACGAAGCCGCGAAGCCGCTCTTCGGGGCCCTCGTCCTCGGTGTCCTCGAACCGCTCTTCGAACCGCTCGATGAGGTAGCGGAGGAAGGCGACCAAGAGGTCCTGTTTCGTGTCGTAGTGGTAGTGCAGGAGCGACGTGCTCTTGTCCGCCTCGTCGGCGATGTCCTGCATCGTCAGTGAGGCGAACCCGTTGGCGCAGAGCGCCCGGTACGTCGCCTCCATCATCGTCTCGTGTACGTCGGTGGGCACCGACGACTCTACTCGTTCGCTCACTAACTGACTGGTCAGTCAGTAACGGTGAAAGGGGTTTCGATTCGTGTCGATCGGGAGATACTCGCGAGCGGATCGGGAAGGGAGAGCCGTCAGTCGTCGGCGACGGTCGAGGCGGCGTCCGCATCCACGCGCTTTGCGATGCGGTCGGCGCACTCGTAGCCGGCGACGATGCCGCCGTTCAGCGAGCGCTCGGGGTACTGCGCCTCCGAGGCCATACCCGCGTAGTAGACGCCCTCCGCCACGTCGTCGGCGAGGTCGTAGGGGACGACCATGTCGAGGTACCCGCGCTCGTAGATGGGGCCGGCGCGCGGGTTGCGCGCGATGCGGAACTGCTCGACGGCCGAGCGGTCGAACCCGGGGAACATCGACTCTATCTCGTCGAACCAGAGCGATTCGACCTCCTCGTCGCTCATCTGCCAAAGCTCCTCCTCGGGGCCCTGCACGTAGCTCGCGACGTACATCAGGTGTTGTCCCCCGTACCGCTCCTTCGGAACGAAGTTCGTGTGCTCGATGAGCGAGCCAAACGGGGCGTCGTGGGCGACGTTGAGCCAGTAGGTGTCCATCAGCGACTCGTTCATCGTGGCGAGACCGCACACCGCGCCCTGGAACTCGATGTCGCACTCGTAGCCGGTGAGGTCTTCGAGCACGTTCGGCATCGCCGCGACGACGGCGGCGTCCACGTCGTGCGTCTCCGTCCCCGACTCGGTTTCGACGGTCATCGACCCGACGGACTCGCCCTCGGTCTCCATCCCGGTGACGCGCGCCCCCGTCGTGATGTTCTCGCGGCCGACGGCCTCCACGAGGGCGTCCAGCAGGGGTCGGAACCCGCCGTCGAAGTAACCCAGAATTTCGCCGCGGAGCAGGTCACGTTCGCCGCGGAAGCGGACGCGCCCGAGGAACCAGGCGGCGGACACGTCGTTCTTTCGCTCCCCGAATTTGCCATCCAGAAGGGGGTCGACGAAGTTGTCGTAGACGCCCTGCGTCGTGTGTTCCACGACGAAATCGCGGATGGAGACGTTCTCGTACTCCGAGAGGTCGTCGTAGGCGTCGAAGTCCGGCACCCCGCCGCGCACGTCGATACCCTGCGTGAGCATCCCGAGGCGGAACTTATCGTAGACGCTCATGTGCGGGTAGGCGGCTATCTGCCACGCCGTGTCGAGGGGATGGACGACCCCGTTCACGTAGTAGGCGTTCTTGCCGACGCGCCACTGCAGTTTGTCGCCGAGGCCGAGTTCCTCGGCGAGTTCGACGATGGTCTCCTCGGACTTCGAGAGGTGGTGATAGAACTTCTCGATGTCGTCGCCGGCCGTCTCGTAGACGGCCGCGAGGCCGCCCACGTCGTCCGTGGCCTCGAACACCTGTACGTCGTATCCGCGCTGTCGCAACCGGTACGCTGCGGCGAGTCCTGCGATTCCGCCGCCGACGACACCTATCATGTACCGGGCTACGCGACCCCGTGGAAAATCCCTTCCGTTCGCCCGCGCCCCGATACGTCGGTCGGGGAGACAGACGCCTCGCAGGACGTGTATTTCCCCGCTTCGCTACCTTTTTACCCGCAGTTGGGGAAGAAACGGTCCATGCGAACGGTTAGGGCACCCGCGACGAGTGCGAACCTCGGGAGCGGCTTCGACGTCTTCGGCGTCGCCCTCGACCGACCTGCGGACGTGATTCGCGTCGAACGCGCCCCGCGCACGACCATCGACGTGACCGGCGTCGGCAGCCAGTACATCCCGACCGACCCCGAAAAGAACGTCGTCGGCGCCGTCGCCGACGCCCTCGACGCCCCGGCGCACATCGAGATAGACAAAGGCGTCAGGCCATCCTCGGGACTCGGTTCGTCGGCGGCCAGCGCCGCTGGCGCCGCCCTCGCGCTGAACGCCCTCTACGAACGGGGACACACCCGGACCGAACTGGTCCCCGTCGCCGCCGAGGGCGAGGCCGTCGTCTCCGGCGAGGCGCACGTCGACAACGTCGCTCCCGCCCTCCTCGGCGGATTCACCGTCGCCCGCGAGGACGAGGTGACCCCCGTGGAGACGGATATCTCCCTGGTCGCCTGCCTCCCCGAGATAGCCGTCTCCACGCGCGACGCCCGCCGCGTCGTCCCCGACCGGGCCGACATGGCGGACGTGGTCCACACCGTCGGGTCGGCGGCGACGCTGACCGTCGGGATGTGCCGGTCGGACCCCGAACTCGTCGGCAAGGGGATGGACGAGCGACTCGTCACGCCCGCGCGGTCGGAACTCATCACCGGCTACGACGCCGTCCGGTCGGCGGCGCTGGAGGCGGGCGCGACGGGCGTCACCGTCTCGGGCGCGGGGCCGTCCCTGCTCGCCGTCTGCGACCCCGACGAACGGGGGCGAATCGCGGCCGCGATGCTCGACGCCTTCGAGGACGCCGGCGTCGAGGCCCGGGCGTACAAGACGAGGGTCGGCGGCGGCGCGGACCTGTTCTGACCGATTCTCTTCCCGTTCGGACGCCGACCGGCGGTCTACCGGACGCCTCCGTGCCGACCGCTCCCGTGCGCTCCGACAACACGTATTCGAGTAGATATTTCACGACATCGAACGTACGTTCGAGTATGAACCACGCACTCGTCGTCGTGACGCCGGGCGAACGCGGCCGCCGCCTCCTCCGCGAGGCGGGCGAGTACGCCGCCGCCACCGACGCGGAACTCGTCCTCTTGACCGTCATCCCCGAACAGGAGTTCGAGGAGAAGCGCCGGGCCGTCGCCGGCATCGGGTCCTCGGACGCCGTCTACACGCTCGAACAGGCCGAGGAGTCGGCCGAACGCGGCGCGATGGCGCTGGCCGACGAGGAACTGGCGGGCGTCGACGTCTCCTACCGGCCCGTGGGGACCATCGGTCGCGAGGCGGCCGCCATCCTCGACGTGGCCCGCGCGGAGGGCGTCGACCACGTCTTCCTCGGCGGGCGGAAGCGCTCGCCGACCGGGAAGGCCCTGTTCGGCGACGTGGCACAGACCGTGCTCCTCAGCTTCGACGGCCCCGTCACGGTCGTGATGGGCGAGGACGCGGTCGATTCGAGCACCTCGGACGCGAACACCGTCGCGTAACGCCGACAACGCGCGAGACCGCAGAAGAGAAAACGACTCTTTTTCCGACTCAGACGCCGCGACCCTGCAGTTTCTCCTCGTCAGGGAGCGTGGCGTTCGCCTCGCCCTTCATCCCCGAGCCGATGTTCGAGGAGATATCCGCGAGTCGCTCGGGGTCGTCCCAGTTGTTGACCGCCTCGACGACGGCTTCGCCCATCACGTCGGGGTTCTCCGCGCCGAAGATGCCGGACCCGACGAAGATGCCGTCGCAGCCGTGATGCATCATCAGGGCGGCGTCGGCGGGCGTGGCGATGCCGCCGGCGGCGAAGTTCACGACCGGAAGCCGGCCCATCTCGGCCGTCTCGTGGACGAGTTCGGCGGGCGCCTCGTGCTCTCGGGCCCACTTTTCGCGCTCCTCGTGCGTCTTACCTTCGAGTTCGCGGATGGCGCCTTTGATGTTGCGCTGGTGGTGGACGGCCTGGTTCACGTCGCCCGTGCCGGCCTCGCCCTTCGTCCGAATCATCGCCGCGCCCTCCTCGATGCGGCGGAGCGCCTCGCCGAGGTTGCGCGCGCCGCAGACGAACGGCGAGGTGAAGTCGCGCTTGTCGATGTGATAGCGGTCGTCGGCGGGCGTCAGCACCTCGCTCTCGTCGACCATGTCAACCCCGATGGACTCCAGAATCTGCGCCTCCTTCGTGTGGCCGATGCGCGATTTGCCCATCACGGGGATGGAGACGGCGTCGATTATCTCCTTCACGTCGGCGGGGTCGGCCATCCGGGCCACGCCGCCGCGCTTGCGGATGTCGGCGGGGACCGCTTCGAGCGCCATGACCGCCACCGCGCCCGCCTCCTCGGCGATTCGTGCCTGTTCGGCGTCGACGACGTCCATGATGACGCCGCCCTTCTGCATCTGCGCGAAGCCGCGCTTGACGAGGTCCGTCCCGCGACGGAGCTCTTCCAAATCGGTCTCTTCGGGCATACTCGGAGGTTACGGGTCGACCT
This sequence comes from Halogeometricum pallidum JCM 14848, assembly GCF_000337095.1. Classification (GTDB taxonomy): domain Archaea; phylum Halobacteriota; class Halobacteria; order Halobacteriales; family Haloferacaceae; genus Halogeometricum; species Halogeometricum pallidum. Next base: position 99,328 of record NZ_AOIV01000008.1, on the reverse strand, counting down.
ACTTAAGACCAACCAGTGCGGCCGACGGCGGGCGGGACGGGAGTCGCGCGCGGAGGGTGACCGTTCGACTCGGTCGGCCCGGTCGGCTCCCGACCCCTCCGATTCCCCGAACCGCCATCGCTTTGTAACGCTCGTCCCTGCCCGACGTATGGCCGCGTCCACCGGACTCAGTCGCCTGTTCGACGGCGACGGACTCCCGCCCGCCGACCGACTCCCGCGGTGGCTCGCACCCCTGCCCGAACGGGTGGAGAACGCGGGACTCACGCTCGTCTGGGTCGTCGTCGCCACCAACCTCCTCGGCACCGCGTTCGGCTTCTGGTACTACGGCTTCCACCCGCTCCCGCTCTCGGACCCGCTGATAACGTGGCAGTTCGCGAGCGAACCGGTCGTGATGTGGCCGTTCGTCCCGGACAGTCCGGTCGGAACGCTGTTCGTCGCGGGCGCGTTCGCTCTCTGGAAACTCGGCCGGTCCAACGAGTATCTGAACGCCCTCGCGTTCTTCGGCTGTCTGAAGCTCGGGCTGTGGACCCCGTTCGTCCTCGTGACGTTCTCCGAGGCGTTCCTCGCGGGGACGGTACTGCCGATGTATCTCTTTCTCGTGTTCAGCCACCTCGCCATGGCCGTCGAGGCGTTCGTCCTCCACCGCATCTCGGATTTTCCCGTCCGGGCCGTCGCCGTCGCCGTCGTCTGGTACGGGTTCAACGACGTGGTCGACTACTTCGTTCCGATCGTCGGGAACCCGCACCACACGTCGCTACCGCTGGCCGACGCCGTCCCGTTCGCGGGGTCGACCGTCCTCCAGGTCGCCGCCGCCGGGGCGGTCACGCTGACCCTGGCCGCGACGTTCCTCACGCTCTCGACGCGCGTGAAGAAGTTGGAACTCCGCTCGGGCCGGGTCTGAGGCGACGAACGCGGACGCGACGACGCGAGGTCGGCGCTCAGCGGTCGTTTCCGGACCGCGACATCAACGCCCGACGGAGGACGGTGTCGGCCGCCCGTCGGATCCGTTCGGAGGCCGCCTGTTGGCTGATTCCGAGTTCGTCGGCTACCTCCGACAGCGTCACCCGCCGCGGCACCTCGAAGTACCCCGACTCGACCGCCAACGCGAGGGCGTCCGACTGTTTGGTCGTGAGGTCGAAGCCGTACTCTGAGGCGTACTCCGCGTCGAGCGTGGCGATTCGCTCGACGTGCAGGTCGACGCCGCGCGCCCGGCAGTCCTCGTGGAACGCCGCGAGGTCGCGGTGGTCCGGAAACCGGAGTCGAAACGACCACGTCCGACCGCCGGACGCTTCGAGGATGGTGCCGTCGTGCGCGGCGATGGCCCCCGTCAGACTCGGCGTCGTCTCCGTCCAGCGCACCTGGTAGAGCACCCGCCCGTCGACGCGCGCGAGCGCTCGCAACTCCTCGACGGCATCGCTCCCCCGCACCGAGCGCTCGAACGCCTCGGACTCCGCTCCGGACGCCCAGAAGAAGGGCATCACGCTCCCGTCCGTCGGGACGACCCGTTCGAGTTCGACGCGCACCTCGGGGCCGACCTGCGTCACCCGCCCGAGGTCGAAGGCATCCGCGTCGACGAGAACGTGGACGATGACTACCATCGGCTCTGAGACGGCCCACCCCTATTTGAAAGGCATGATTGCACAGGCATCGGTTTAAGAATAGTAAGAGACCAAGATTGTTATGTGTGCCGGACGGTAGCGCGGGTGGGACCGCCGCCGTGTCGGCTTCGAGGCGGGGTGAGAGGGCACAAATGTCGGGAGCAGATGACCGGAGACCTGAGCGCGACTCCGACCGAGTCGACGAGCGATTCGAGGCGTTGTCGAACGCCTCCCGGAGACGAATCCTCCTCGAACTCCTCGACCAGGAGTCGCTTCGAATCGACGCGGAACTCCTCGGCGACGGCGACGATGCCCCGCCGGGCCGTCGGGCGACGTTGTACCACGTCCACCTGCCGAAACTCGACGCGACGGAGTTCGTCGAGTGGGACAGAGACGAGGGCGTCCTCCGTCGCGGCGCGCGGTTCGACGACCTCGTACCGCTGCTTCGGTTCGTTCGCGACGACCGAGACGACCGCTCGGGACAGTGACGGAAGCGTCCGCGGAGGCGGTCCGTCGGGGCCTCGCGCACGAACGCTCGGACGGGCAAGGTGGCTCCCGCCCCCCCCCCGCGTCGTCCGCAGTAATATACAAGGCGAACAGTGAATACACGAACTACCCTCTTCGAGGGTAGATTGCTTCTTCTGAACTACGAGAGAGAGTCCGAGGGCGTCTCTACGGAGTTCTCTCTCGGGCGACGGCGGCGGGGGTCGGAAACAGAACGCGAACTGGCGAGCGTACCGGTCGAACACCCATGAGCGGCCTCTACGACGCCGTCTCCGGGCTTCCGCTACGTATCACCGACACGGCGCGGACGCGGCGGGAACGCGACACGTCGAGCGGGTTCCAACGCACGACGACGACGTTTCACCTGCGGGGCGACGACGCCTCCGGCCGCGGCGAGGACGTCTCCTACGACACGGAGGACCACAAGGTGCTGGAGAGCGCTCCCGCGTTCGACCTCCGGGGACGGTACGGGTCGTTCGCCGCCTTCTCCGAGTACCTCGACGACGTCGACCTCTTCCCGAGGGCGCCGCCGGCGCGCGAGACGGCCCGCCACTACCGACGGTGGGCGCTCGAATCCGCGGCGCTGGACCTCGCGCTCAAGCAGAACGACCGCTCGCTCGGGGAGGCCGTCGGCCGGACGCCGAACCCCCTCCGGTTCGTCGTCTCGACCCGACTGGGCGACCCGCCGACGACCGACCGGGTGGAGGAACTGCTCGACGCCGACCCCGAGGCGGAGTTCAAACTCGACCCGACGACCGACTGGACCGACGAACTCGTCGACTCGCTCGCCGGAACGGGCGCCGTCCGCATCGTCGACCTGAAGGGACACTACGAGGGCACCGACGTGGACCAGGCGCCCGACCCCGACCTGTACGAGCGAGTGCTGCGGGGATTCCCGGACGCGGTGGTCGAGGACCCGGCGCTCACCGAGGAGACGCGACCGCTGTTCGACGGCGAGGAGGACCGCGTCTCGTGGGACGCGCCAATCACCGGCGTCGATTCGGTGCGCGAACTCCCGTTCGAGCCCTCGTGGCTGAACGTCAAACCGTCGCGGTTCGGCACGGTCGAGTCGCTGTTCGAGACCATCGAGTACGCCGAGGCCAACGACATCTCGCTGTACGGCGGCGGCCAGTTCGAGTTGGACGTCGGCCGCGACCACGTGCAACTGCTCGCGTCGCTGTTCTACCCCGACGGCCCGAACGACGTGGCGCCGGGCGAGTACAACGACCCCGCCGTGGCCGACGGCCTCCCGACGAGTCCGCTCGAGGCCCCGGCGAATTCGGCGGGTCTCGACTGGGAATAGCGCTCTCGAAGGTCAGAACTCCCCGCCGGTCCGGGAGAGTTCGTCGGCGTCGGCGCCGGCGTGCGACCGGACCCACAATTCGCCGATGCGCGAGAGGCGCGTGCGGTAGGACTTGCCGTGTTCCTCCTGTTCGATGTAGCCCTTCCCGCCGGGACCCAGTCTGTCGACGTTGTAGATGACCTTCGAGCGGAAGGAGTCGGTGTACTCCTCGTTCATGTCGCGGGCGAGCGTCTCGGCCAACTCGGAGACGGACTCGAACTCGCCGTACTCGCCCAACTCGAAGAGGATTATCTCCTCGAACGGCTTGACGTTCGAGAAGGAGGCGACGGGCAACTCGACGATGTGCTCGTCGCCGATGCGCTTTGCGCCGATGGTCGTCCCGCGTTCGTCGAACTCCTCCAAGAGATCGGACGCCGTCTCGAACCGCTCGCGGACGCGGTCGTCGTCCAACTCCTCGCCGTCCAAGAGGTCGCCGAGCAGGTCGCGCGCCTCGCGGACCTCCTCCGCGAGTTCGGTCTCCAGATACTTCTCGGGGGCCGTGTAGTAGGTGTGGATGCGCTCTCTATCCTCCTGTCGCTCGACCATCACCGAGTGGGCCGCGGTGGCGAACGCGAAGGAGACGGGCCGCGGCATCGCCGAGACGTTCACCCACACCTCGGCGTCTTCACCTCTATCGAGTTCGGTGTTGATGAGGTCGTACGCCTGCTCGAACGCCGTGTCGTAGTCGTACACGTCCTCGATGACGACGCGTTCGGTATCGGCGCCGAGGAGGTTCTGGAAGTCCTTTTCCAGTTTCTGCGAGAGGTTCTGCGAGTACTCGACGTTCGCCTCGCTTCCCACCGCCCCCTCCAACAGGATGACGCGGTCGACGTCCAACTGGTCGCGTATCAGCGGCGCGATGAGTCGGTCGTAGTCGAACCCGACCGGGACGATGTGCGTCTGCATACGCGGTAGGTGGCTCTCGCGGCTATAAAAGTCACCAGATGGCGTCTCGGGGAGTCAGACGAGGCGGCGTCAGAACACCCTCTCTCCGCCGGTGGTCACGTTCAGCGTCCCGACGGTCGAAGAGTTGACCGAGTCGCTGGCGACGAGCGTCACGTTCGCGTGCGCGGGCAGAGAGAGGATCACCGTCGTCTGGCCGGGGTCGAGTTCCGTCGTGCGGAACGTCCGCCCCGACGCCTCGACGACCGAGATGGTCGTCACGGTCCCGGCCTCCGGCGTGGACTTCAGCGTGACCCGCGTCCGGACGCCCGTCCCGGACCACGGTTCTGTCGCCGAGACGCGCTCGAAGACGGCCGAGTCGCTCGTGTCCGCCTCGGCGGTCGGACCGACCGTGAGACAGCCACCGAAGGCGACGCTACAGACGACGAGGAACGCGGCGAGCACGCGGCGGCGACGGGAGGTTCGAGCCACACGGCCCCATCGCCGGGAGCCGGAAAAAGCGTTCCCGCCGAGGCCGCCGGTCCGGACGGCGACCGCGGGAGGTGGGCGCAACGCCGCCAGTTAACTGTCCCGCGTCTGTCGTTCTGGTATGGCGAACCGCGAACCAACAGAGTGGGAGTACAAGGCGGTCGAACCGACCCAGGGGCTGACGAAACGGGAGGCGGTCAACCCGACGGCGCAGTTCAACGAACTCGGCGCCGAGGGCTGGGAGTTCACGGGCACCATCGAGTACGACAAGGGCGGGACGAAGTTCGTCGTCTTCAAGCGACCAGTCGACGATGACTGACGACCTCTCGACGGAGAACAGGCTCCGCGAACGGACCGGCGTGAACAAGTACCTGTTCTGGGTGCTCCTCGGCGTGAACCGCCGGGTCATCATCGGCGCGTTGGCCCTCGTCGTCTTCCTCACGTTCGTGGGGGCCGGCGTCCTCAAACCGGTGTCGCTCAGGGCGACGATGGAGACGAGCGACATGGTCGAGACGCTGTTCTCGGGGCTCGTCGGCGCCATCATCACCAGCACGACGCTCGTCGTCTCGATAAATCAGCTCGTGCTCTCACAGGAGATCGGGTCGCTCGGAACCCAGCGCAACCGGATGGACGTGACGATGGACTTCTATCAGAACACGGACGAACTGCTCGGGAAGACGACGCCCTCGGACCCGGCGGTGCTCCTCGCGGAGGTTATCGAGGTGTGCGTGCAACGGGCGCGGGCGCTCCGGGACGCCGTCGAGGGAAACGACAGCGAGGAGTTCCGGGACCGAATCGGAGAGTACGTCGCGGACCTCGAAGACAACGCCGATACGGCCATGTCGGAGCTCGAAGACTCCGACTTCGGGACGTTCAACGTCGTCTCGCCCGCCCTGGACTTCAACTACGCCCGCAAGATGTACGACGCGCGGCGCCTCGGCGAGCAGTACGAACCGGAGATGAGCGAGGACGAACGCGGTGCGCTCCGGAACGTGCTGGAAGGGGTGACGATGTACGGACCGCTCCGGGAGTACGTGAAGGTGCTGTACCTCCAGTGGGCGCTGGTGAAGCTCTCGCGGGCAATTCTGTACGCCTCGGTCCCCGCCCTGGTCATCGCCGGCGCCGTCGTCATCTTCGTCGACCCGAACACGTTCACCGGGACGATACTGGGTCTGGAGACCATACTGTGGGTCGTCAGCGCGGCGTTCACGGTGTCGGTGTTGCCGTTTCTCGTGTTCATCGCCTACGTGCTCCGTCTGGCGACGCTGGCGAAGCAGACGCTGACGGTCGGGTCGCTCATCCTGAGTTAGGACGGCTCGGCCTCGGTTCCCCCCGTTCTCGCATCACTCGAAGACGCTCACGTCGAGGTACTTTCCGCCCCGAAGGTAGTCGGCGCCGATGAACAGCAGCGGCAATCCGGCGAGGCCGGTGGCGACGGCCAAGAAGAGGTCCTCGCCGCTCCCGCCGGCGGCCATCTGCACCGCGTTCAGGAGCATCGAGACGCCGAGGGCAACGTCCGCGACGCCGGCGAAGGCGTACCACGGCACCTCTCGACCCCCGACGGACACCGACGGGACGAGGCCGGCCACGGCGAAGCCGCACCCCGCGACGAAGAGACAACCGACGACGAGGGTAGAGAGGAGGGTGTGCGGCGGGGCGACGGCGACGAACAGGAGCGACCCGGGGAGAAAGAGGAGGGCGGGGACGAAAAACAGGCGGCGGCGCTTCATACCGGTCGGTCGTCGCGCGGAGCTGTAAACTCACCGACACCCGGGGGCGTCGCGGTGCCGACGGCGGCGACGGCGGTTACAGCGTCGACAGCACCTCGTCGGCCGTTCGTACGTCCGCGAACTCCCGATACAGGTGCGCCAGCGCGGTCCGGTGCATCTCGTCGGCGCCGTAGCGTTCGCCGTCCGGTCCCTCGCGTTCGTGCGCCGCGGTGGCGTCGGAGACGACGGTGGCGTCGAACCCCAGGTTCTCGGCCATCCGCGTCGTCGTGGAGACGCAGTGGTCGGTGGTGAGGCCGACGACGACCACCGACTCGTGACCGCCGTCGCGGAGCCACGACTCTAACTCCGTCCCGACGAACGCCGAGTTGACCCGCTTCGTGAAGACGGGTTCGTCGTCTCGGGGGGCCGTCTCCGGTTTCCACGCGAACCCGGGGGCGTCGCCGCGAAGCGGCGAGTCCGGTTCGGTGGAGTCGTGGCGAACGTGGACGCGCGGGTGGTCGCGTTCGCGCCACGCGTCGAGGAGGCGGGCGGCGTTCGACTCGGCGTCCGGGGTGCTGCGCTCCCCGTGCGTCGGGTCGTCGAGACCCGTCTGAAGGTCGACGAGGAGGAGGGCGGGGGCGGAAGCGGCGTCAACGTCGGCGTCGGCGTCGATACGTTCCTCAGTCATCGGCGGCCCCGGTTTCCGGCGGTAGGTTCGGGTGCGGTGGCGCGGCCTTCGGGTGCTCGCGGGTGACGACGATGGGGCACTCGTCGGGCGACTCGGCGGCGTCCTCGCGGAAGAGATACTGCGGCCACTCCCGGTCGCCGTCGACGCCCCAGTCGCCCAGGTCGGCGTGCGGGCAGACGCCGTCGTACTCCTCCATCCGGGACTGGATGGTCTCGCGGGCCTGCCGTCCGGCCTCGGTGTCGACCGTGATGCCGTCGAACAGCGACCGGGGCTGGAACGTGATTTCGAGGCCGACCGGGCAGTACCGGCTCCGGCGCCCCTCGTAGAACGGCGCGCGGCAGGTGGGGAACATCGGTTCGCCGCCGAAGCAGAACTCCCACTCGGGGTCGTCGGGGTCGGTCGGGATGTCCTCGGGCCACGGTTCGGGGTCGTGGACGTGGAGGAACTGGAGCAGGTGCCACAGCGCTTCGTGGTAGTCGCCCTCCGAGAACTCGCGGTCCGGCGGGCGAAAGAACGTCACGAACGACGTCCGTCCCGGCATCTCGCGGAAGACGTCGAGATACTCCAGTAGGGCGTCCCGAAAGGCGAAAAGCGCGTCCTTCTCCACCAGCGACGGGACGGCGGCGTACAGCGGTTCGCCGTCGCGGACGGAGTTCGCGCCGAAGTAGCAGGGGAACGGGGTGCCGTCACGTTCGCCGAGGAGGGCGTCGGTGAACGTCTCGAAGTGTCGGACGGCCCACTCGGGCATCTCCCCCGCCTCGACGCGGGCGGCCATCGACTCCTGAGTGAGGAGCGCTCCCACGCCCGGTTCGTTCATGCGAGAGGATTCGTCCGAACGGGCATGAGCGCTTCGGAAGTTCGATAATCGGTACGCGGCGGTGCATACGCCGACCGAACGAGAACCGCGAGCGTCGTTCGGTGTCCGTTTCGAAATAAGTCTCTCAGTCGGCGCGACTGCCCACGGCGAACGTGCCGGCGTCCTCCCCGGCCGCCGCGGGCGTCAGAAGCGAGACGCCGACGGTGAGTACGAGGGAGAGCCCCATCCCCCAGAGCGCGAAGTCCCAGCCGAGGTAGGTCGGACCGAACAGCGTCGCGCCGCGGACGGTCACCGGCGGGAGGAAAACGTGCAGGAGGTAGAACGCCTGCGCGCCGACGATACCGGCGTACATCCCGAGCTTCGTCGTCCGGGGCCAGTAGAGCGCCACCATCACCGGGAGCGCCAACTGCGCGAACCCGCCGAAGGCGGTGTCGCCTACCTCGACCAGCGTCCCCGGCCGGAACAGGCTGGCGACGAACGAGAGGACGGCGAACGCGGCGACGCCGATGCGGGCGACCCAGCCCTCCCGGTCGTCGGACGCCATCGGGTTGACGAACGGCCGGTAGAGGTCGCGGGTGAGATACGACGACCCCGAGAGCAGCATCGAGTCCGAGGAAGACATCATCGCCGCCATCGCGCCCGCGATGACGAGTGCGGCGAACCAGACGGGGGTGTACTCGTTCAGGAGGGCGGGGATGACGTTCGACCCCTCGGCCACCTCGACGCCCAGTCCGGCCGCCCACGCGCCCAGGAGGAACGCGGGGACGAACAGGAGGACGACGAGGACGGGCCAGAGCGCGAACGACCGCTTCAGCACGCGCGCGTCCTTCGCCATGAAGAACCGCTGGTTTATCTGCGGGAACATCACGACGCCGAAGGCGATGGTGACCGCCGTCGATATCACGTACTGGGGCGTGTAGAGGCCGCCGCCGAGTGCGAGCGCCTCGGGCGTGTTCGCGGCCATCCCCGCGGAGATGGTCGAGAGGCCGCCGGCCGCGGAGACGACCCACGCGACGGCGACCCAGACGATAGAGAGCATGAACAGCCCCTGTATCGTGTCGGTCCACGCGACGCCGCGGAGGCCCGCGAGGCCGACGTACAGTATCATGAACAGGGTGATGAGAGCCGCACCCGCCCAGTAGGGGACGGCGCCCTCGGTGAGGCCAACGATGGCCTCGCCGGCGCCCATCTGCTGCAGCATCACGTAGGGGAACAGCCAAAAGAGGCTGAACACGGCGACGAGGGCGCGGAGGTGCTTGGACCCGAAGCGGTCGCCGAGCATCTCGCCGAGCGTGACGTACCCGTGCGCGCGTCCGATGAGCCACTGGCGGTAGCCCACGACGTACCAGAGGAGAGCGAACAGGACGCCGTCCATCAGGCCCATCACGAGAATCCACTCGGGGCCGGCCGAGTAGGCGACGTTGGGGCCGCCGAAGAACGTGAACGCCGAGAGCAGCGTCGCGAACGTCGTGAACAGGAGGACGACGGTTCCCAGCGACCGACTGGCGAGGTAGTAGTCCTCGGCGTCCCGACTCGTCAGTCGGTAGGCGACGAAGCCGACGAGAAGCGAGACGACGAGGTAGGCGCCGACGACGCCCGTCTGCACGAGGAGGTCGGAGGCGACCATCTCACACCTCCCCGTCGACGTTCATGCCGCGGTCCCACGCGCCGCGCGTGAACAGGTAGAACGCCACGGAGGCCAGCGCCATCCACCCGACGTGCCACCACAGCCACACCGGCAGTCCGGCCCACACGGTCGCGTCGCGCCACATGAACCACGGAACGGCGAAAGTCACTAGGACGGCGAACACGCCGACCCACAGATAATCCGTCTTCGGTCGCGTCATCGGAACCGGATAACCACTCATATCACGTAAGTATTGTTGTTTTCGATTCGTTCGGCAATTCCGAAGACAAATTTCCATCATAGCCTCGGATCGGGCGAGACCGGGGAGGAAAACCCGATACCGGCCCCCGAAGGGTCGAGGGACGTACCGTGGGGGCGTCGTCGTCCCGACGACGAACGTCGAAACGGACGACCGGTACGATAGTTATTTGCCCGTAGCGGCCCTTATATAAGGCCGTCACCGAGTCGCTCGTGACACCGTTACCATCATCATCTCAGCACCCAGGAGGGGTGTCTCATCATGGACGATACAGCAAAATATCTCATTCACGCCGCGATTACCGCGGACGGCGTCGTCGAACGCTCCGACGTCGTCGGCGCCATCTTCGGGCAGACGGAAGGTCTGCTCGGCGAGGAGTTGGATCTCCGCGACCTCCAACAATCGTCGAAAGTCGGCCGCATAGACGTACAGATAGAGAGCGAGAACGGCCAGTCGTTCGGGTCGGTCACCATCGCCAGCAGTCTGGACAAGGTGAAGACGGCCATCCTCGCCGCCTCGCTCGAAACCATCACCCGCGTGGGACCGTGCCAGTCCGACGTCCGGGTCACGGACATCGAGGACGTGCGCGAGGCCAAGCGCCGCGAAGTCGTCGACCGGGCCAAGGAACTGCTCTCCTCCTCGTTCGACGACAGCGTCATGACCTCCACGGAGATTCTGGACGAGGTCAAAGAGAGCGTCCGCGTCGAGGACATCACCGAGTTCGAGGGGCTACCCGCGGGTCCCCGCGTCCACGACTCCGACGCCATCATCGTCGTCGAGGGGCGGGCGGACGTGCTGACGCTTCTCCGCTACGGCGTGAAGAACGCCGTCGGCGTCGAGGGGACGAACGTCCCCGAAGCCATCGCGAAGTTGACGCAGGACCGCACGGTCACGGCCTTCCTGGACGGCGACCGGGGCGGCGAACTCATCCTGCGCGAACTCGCGCAGGTGGGCGACGTGGACTACGTGGCGTTCGCCCCCGACGGGCAGTCCGTCGAGGACCTCCAGCGCCACGAGTTGATGTCGGCCCTCCGGAACAAGGTCGCCTTCGAGATGCTCCCGACCGAGGGGAGCGTCCGCGAGGCGGCGACCGACGGGCCGGTCTCCGAGGGGGACGCCGCGGACCCTCCTCGGGAGTCGCAGACGACTGAGTCTGCGGCTCCGACCTCCGAGACGGGGTCCGAGGACGCGTCCGCCGGCGGACAGACGGGCGTCACCGTCGAACGACTCGACGACGCGTCGCCCGAGACGACGTCGGCGGCGAACGGACCGGCCGAGACGGACGCGCAACCGACGGTCCGGGACGCCACGTCCGCGAACGGCGCGGCCGGCGTGGTCACCGAGGCGTCCGAGAGCGACGCCGACCCCGACGAGACCGCCGAGAGCGACGCCGGGATGAACGGGACGACGGACGGGACGGCGTCCGAATCGTCCCCCGAGGACGCCGACTCGAACGCCCCGCAGTCGCTCCTCGAACACGTCCGGGAGGTCGTCGAGGCGGGGTCGGGAACCGTCCGCTTCCTCGACGAGGAACTCGCGACCGTCGACGAACGCGACGCCGCGGAGGCGTTCGACGCCATCCGCGACGCGGAGACGCCGCCGCACACGGTCGTACTCGACGGGGAGTTCGACCAGCGTCTCGCCGACGTGTCGGCCCAACGCGGCGTCGGGCACGCCGTCGCCGCCTCGACCGGCGAGTTCGTGAAGAAGCCGGTGAGCGTCCGCGTCCTCGCCGCCGAGCAGTTGCTCGACGCCGGCGAGTAGGCGGGATCAGACCGTCAGCGCGTACGCCACCGCGTCGCCCGACTCGAAGTAGTCCGGGCGGCGGCCCGCTTTCTCGAAGCCGACCGATTCGTAGAGCGACCGCGCCGCGTCGTTCCCGGCGGCGACGGTGACCGTGACGACGGACCCGCTGGGCCGCGTCTCGAACACCGCGGTCAGCAGGTCGCGGGCGCGGCCCTCGCGCCGGCAGTCGGGGGCGACGACCAGTTCCGCGACGTGACAGGCGTCGTCGTCCTCGACGGCGAGAAGGTAGCCCACCGGCCGGTCGTCGGCGTCGACGGAGACGAAGAGGGTGCCGACGAGGCCGGCGGCGGCGAGCAGTCGAGGAGCGGGTTCGTCGAGGTGCGACTGGAGGCGCGAGAGCGTTGACCGGTCGTCGGGGCGGGCGCGGCGGACGGGCACGTCAGAGGACGAGGAAGGCGACGCCCGTGCTGACGACGGCGCCGACGAGCGTCGCCGTGAAGTTGACCGCCTCGTTGCCGACCCGCGCCCCCTCGACGGTGGCGCCGAGAACGCTGTCGACGGTCATCCCCGCGAGTCCGCCGAGGAGGACGACGGCGCCGCCGACGGGCGTCGTGACGGCCGAGAGGAGGAGCATGGCGACGACGGCGACGATGGCCGCGCCGACGAGGCCCGACAGTTCCCCCTGCCACGTCACGCCGCCGTCGGTGCCGGGGTCGACCCGTTCGAACGTCGTGATGAGTCGGGTGTTGTCGTAGAGGCCGCCGACCTCCGAGGAGAGCGTGTCACTCAGGGCGGCGGCCATCGACCCCGCGAATGCGTACTGAAAGAGCGTCCCGTCGACCGGTATCCGCGTGCTGGCGGCGAACCCGACGACGGCGACGAGGGCGACGGCGGCGTTGCCGAGGACGTTACCGGTGCCGCGGGCGCCGTCGTTGTCCTCCGCGACGCCGCGGTTGCGCTTCTCGTCGTACCGGAACTTCGTCGATAACGCGCCGATGGCGAAGAACGCCATCAGGACAGCGAACCAGCCGAAGCCGCCGAAGACGATAACGAGCAGGCTGAACAGGACACCGGAGAGCATCCCGGCGACGGAGGCTGCTTCGAGCGCGTAGGAGATGTATCCGAGCGCGACCGTGAGAGCGAGCGCACCGACGATTTCGACGGCGCCGACCGGTCCCGCGAGCGCGCCGAACAGCCACAGCAGGAGTCCCGTCGACAGCATCACCAGCGGGTCGTCGCGTTCGAACAGCATCTCGCGGAAGAGCGCGGCGACGACCGCCGCCGACGAGGCGAGGAAAACGAACAGCGGAAGCGACGGCCACAGCGAGGCGACCGGGACGGCGGTCTCTTCGATGAGGCGGGCACCGATCTGTCCGAAGAAACCGCCGAGGAACCCCCCGACGACGAACCCCGAGGTGCCGAGGAAGGGGTCGTCGGAGACGGCAGCGACGGCCTGCTTGCCGAGATTGCCGTAGGAGATGACCAACACGGTGGCGACGAACAGTGCGACGGGCATCTCCATCGCCGCGACGAGAATTGCGAGACCGGCGGCGGCGAGCGCGAACCCCGCGAGACCGTTGAGGCGGCCGTCCTGGTGGTCGCCCGGGCGAGCGAACACCTCGAATAAGGGGCCGTCGTCCACGACGAAGGCCGCGAGGAGGGCGACGGCCGCGAACGGGGCGAACGCCGCCGCCTTCAGCACCGGTGCGGCGAGCGCTAGCGTCCCCACAGCGGCAAAGCCGCCCGCCCGCCGGAGCGTCGATTGCACACAGTCGGGTATCTCCGACGCGCACTTAACCCTCCCGACATGGCCCATGCGGCCCCGAGGGCGCGCGAGGGCGGGTCGGTCGCGCTCCGAGGCGGAGCGCCGGAATCGGTGGGGTTTAGCGACGGGGGGACGCATCGGTTACCGTGGGACTGTACGACGGTTACCTCGCCTTCCGACTCCGGCGGCACGACGCCGACCCCCCGTCGCACGTCGCCGTCGTCATCACCGAACGCGACCTACTCGAACAGGGGGCCTACGAGACCCTGTCGCGATTTCTCGAATGGGCGTTCGAGTTCGGCGCCGAACGCGTCACCATCTCGGTGAGCGTCCTCGACGAGGCCGTCGTCGAGACCCTCGAACGCGAACTCCGCGACGTCGAATCCCCCCGCCCCATCGCCGTCCGCGGCCCCGGCGACCGGGAACGCGCCGACGAACCCGTGCAGGTGAGCATCGGCCTCGGCGGCAAACGGGAGTTCGCCGACGCGGTGCGCGACATCGCGGAGGACGTGGAGGCCGGCGATATCTCGCCGGACGACATCGGCGCCGACCACGTCGAGGAGCGACTCGTCTTCCCCGACGAACCCGACCTGCTCATCAAGACGGGCGCCGAACGCCTCTCGGATTTCATGATCTGGCAGTCGGTCTACTCGGAACTGTACTTCACGGACGTGAACTGGCGGGACTTCCGGAAACGGGACTACCTGCGGGCCGTGCTCGACTACCAGAACCGGCAGCGGCGGTTCGGTCGATAGGCCGAACGCCGTCGCGAACGAAGTGAGCGACGGAAATGTGGCCGGTAGGCCGAATCTCGTCGGAGTGTTCCGACGGCGGTTCGGGCGCCGACGGAGGAAGCGTCCGAACGCCGTTGCGAGCGGAGCCGGGAGGTCAGTCTCCGCCCTCACCGCCGAACAGACTGCTGAAGGTCCGCACGAGGTCGAGGACGGCTTCGAGGAACTGGTCGAGACCCCGAACGAACTCCGTCAGTCGGTCGAGCACTCCGAGAGCCGTCTGAGCGGCGGTCGGGGGAGCGAGAGTCGCGAGAACGCCCGCGTCTACGACGGCGACGGCGAAGACGAAGACGATACCCGCTGCGAACGCTCCGGAACGTGGTTTCATCGGTACCTCGCGTAGTGCGCCCAGCCGTTTGTATCGTCTGATGGGCGGACGCTCCGAGGCGACGCGTGCTTCGGTGCGACGACGCGGTCAGTCCGCGAACTCAACCGTCTCGGTCTTGCGTTCCACGTCGCTCCCGTCGCCCTGTCGCTCCAACTCGGCGACGACCTCCTCGGCTCCGGCAGAGGGGAGTTGCTCGCGCAGGCGGCCGGCGACGGTCTTGGCCTCGGCCAACTCCGTCTCGGCCGCCGACCGGACGAGCGCGACGGCCCGTTCGGTGCGGGTGCGCTGCCAGGACTTCTCGCGGGACTCGTACGTCCGGAGGCCGCGGAGGAAATCAACCTTCGAGAACTCCGGCCAGTAGGGCGCACAGAAGTAGACGGCCGCCTCGTTGCCGTTGGCGTGCCACGGCAGGAAGTTCGACGTCCGTTCGTCGCCGCCCGTCCGGATGATGAGGTCGACGTCGCGGGCGGGGCGGCGACAGAGTCGCTCGTCGACGGCGTCGAGAGAGACGTCCGACGCCGAGAGCTCTCCCGCCTCCACGTCGCGGGCCACGTCGCGGGCGGCGGCGAGCAGTTCGGCCCGGCCGCCGTAGGCGAGGGCGATGTTGAGACGGAAGCCGTCGTAGTCGCCCGTCTCCCCCTCGGCGTAGTCGATGGCCTCGCGGAGGCGGTCCGGGAGGCGGTCCGTCTGGCCGATGGCGCAGATGCGGACCTCGGAGTCGTGGACGCGTTCGGCGTCGGCGAACTCGTACAGTTTCGACTCGATGAGGTCGAACAGCGGTTCGAGTTCGTCGGCGGGGCGGTCGAAGTTCTCCGTCGAGAAGGTGTACAGCGTCAGTTCCTCGACGCCGGCTTCGTCGCACCAATCGAGGACGCGTTCGGTCGTCTTCGCGCCCTCTCGGTGTCCCTCCGGTTCGTCGTCGCCGTGACTCCGGGCGTACCGGCGGTTGCCGTCCTGGATGATGGCGACGTGCGCGGGTCCGTTTCCGAGTTCACGGCGGAGCGTCCGCTCGTAGGCGCCGTTGAACTGTCGACGAAGCCACTGTCTCATTGGAGATGAAACCCTTCCGAGACGTATGTTTCTTTTCGTTCTCCCACCACGTTCAGTCCATATCTACTATCCTTCTATCTGATAACTGTTGTGGGCGTTCGAGCGGGCGAGCGTCTCCGAACGTCGATAGCAGGTCACGTTCGGAGGATCGCGCCCGCGCCGCCGCGGACGAACCGCCACCCGTTTATCCCTCCTCGCCCACCGTCGGGTATGAGCGAGACAGTAGACGAGGACCTCTACAAACGCACGCTGGCGCTCTTAGAACCCGGCGACATCGAACTCCTCGGCGCCGTCGTCCACACCGACCTCGGCAGCGAGGAGGACCTGGAGATGCAGGAACTCACCGTCGACATCAACGAGGTCATCTCCGGGCGGGCCGGGAAGGGCGAGACGTACATCTACGCCGGCAACGACGACACGGACTTCGCCTCGAACCAGTTCCAGGGACTCACCCTCGACGACGAGGCGTTCGTCTGGGAGTGCCAGCAACTCCTCCGAGACGGGACCTTCGACCTCGTGTTCTACTACGAGGCGAACGTCGACCAAGACGGCCTCGTCTCCGACCTCGAAGCCCTCGACCGCGTCGACCGCGTGACGCCGGTTCCGTAGCGGCGGTCGGGCGAGGAGAGCGCCCGTTCGTCTATAGCTAACCGTACGTTTTCGGTCCGGCGTCGTCTGGAGCGAGACGGTGAGCGATCCCCTTCGAGAGACCGAACCGCCCGCTCCGAGACGCTTATCCTCGCGGACTTCCGAGGGACGACCATGAGCAGGGCCGACGTCGACAGAGCCGAGTTGACGGACCTCGACCGAGCCGTCGTCAACGCGTTTCAGGGGGGGTTTCCCGTGGTCGAGCGACCCTTCGAACCGGCCGCGGCGGCGCTCCGAGAGCGCGGTATCGACGTGAGCGCCGCGGAACTCCTCGACCGCGTCCGCGACCTCGACGAGGCGGGCGTGCTGACGCGCTTCGGCGCCCTCGTCAACGCCGAGGAGATAGGCGGGACGGCGACGCTGGTCGCCATGCACGCCCCCGAGGACCGATTCGAGGAGGTGGCCGAACTGGTGAACGCCCACCGGGAGGTCGCGCACAACTACGAACGCGAGCACCCGCACCTCAACATGTGGTTCGTCGTGAGCGTCGCCGAGGAGGACCGCGTCGCGGAGGTGCTCGCGGAGATAGAGGCGGAGACGGGTCAACCGACGTACAACTTACCGAAAGAGGACGAGTTCCGCGTCGAGGCGAAGTTCATGCTCGACGGGCCGATTCCGGCGGGCGACGTGGACCTCTCGCATCTCGGTCCCGACGTGGAACCCGAGAACCGCCGGACGCTGACGCCGGCCGAACGCGACCTCGTGCTGGAGATACAGGGCGGCCTCCCGGTGACCGAGACGCCGTACGCCGACGTGGCGGCCGCCCTCGGCGCGGAGACGGACTGGGTCGTCGAGACCATAAAGCGGTTCGAACTCGAAGGCAAGGTCCGGCGCGTCGGCGTCATCCCGAACCACTACGCCCTCGGCTACACCGAGAACGGGATGACCGTCTGGGACGTCCCCGACGACGTGGTCGACGACGTCGGCCCCGCCGTCGCGTCGCTGGACTTCGTGACGCACTGTTACCGGCGGCCCCGCCACGAGGGGGTCTGGCCGTACAACTTCTTCGCCATGACGCACGGGCGCTCGGAGGCGGAGAGCGAGGAGCGAATCGAACGGGTGCGCGAGGTGATGGCCGAGCACTGGGACGTGGGCCCGCGGACGACCGACGAGGAGCAGGGCGACTGGGACACGCTGTTCTCGACGCGCATCCTCAAGAAGACGGGAATCAGGATGGACGAGCGAGCGGACGCCAACACGGAGTGACGAGCGTGAGAACGGCGAACGCGAGCGGACACGAGAGCAGACGAGCGAACGAGAGGGAGGTGCGAAATCGGTGATCCCGCTGTACCACGACTTCACGGAGGAATCGGTGCTCGTCTTCGGCGGCGGCGCCGTCGGCGCGCGGAAGGCGCGGCGCTTCGCCGCCGAGGCGGAGGTGACCGTAGTCGCCCCGGCGTTCGAGTTCGGGGCGGACGACTACGGCGGCGCCGAGTTGGTTGAGGCGTCGCCGACGCCCGCCGAGGTGGCCGACTGGGTCGCCCGATACTCGCCGGCGTTGGTCGTCGCTGCGACGGACGACGAAGCGGTGAACGACGCCGCCGAACGCGCCGCCCGGGAGGCCGGCGCGCTGGTGAACCGCGCGGACGTGAGCGGCGAACGCGAGGGAGCGGGGAGCGTCGTCGTCCCCGCGACGGCCGAGGACGGCGACGTGCGGGTGGCGATTTCGACGGGCGGAGCGAGCCCCGCCCTCTCGAAGCACCTGCGCGAGCGAATCGAAGCGGAAATCGAGGGTGCGGGCGCGATGGCGGAACTGACCGGGCGCCTACGCGAGGAGATGCGCGAGAGCGACCGCACGCCCCGCGAACGGCGGGACGCGGTGCGCGCCGTCGTGCGATCGGAACGCGTGTGGAAGGCTTTACGTACGGGGGAATCTAAGGCCCGCCAAGAGGCAGACCGCGTGATACGTAACACTGGAGGGGGAGAACGATGAGGAGCGCAGGAGTCATCTCCGGCGTTCGCGTCTCTCACGAGCGCGCGACCGTCGACGAGATAGAGTCCGCGTCCAGCGAGGACGTCCGCTCCGTCATCGAGACCCTCCTCGCGCACGAGGGCGTCTCCGAGGCCTTCGCCCTGCAGACGTGTAACCGTGCCGAGGCCTACGTCGTCACCGACGCACAGGCCGCCGGCCGCCGCGCCCTCGCCGACTTCGCCCCCCACGTCCGCGACGGCGTCGTCGTCCAGATGAGCCACGAAGAGAGCCTCCGCCACCTGATGCGGGTCGCGGCGGGGCTCGAATCGCTCGTCCTCGGGGAGGACCAGATACTCGGCCAACTCAAACGCGCCTTCGAGGACGCCCGCGGCGCGGGCGGCATCGGGCGGGTGCTCGACGACGCGGTGACGAAGGCCGTCCACGTCGGCGAACGCGCCCGGACCGAGACCGCGATAAACGAGGGCGCCGTCTCCCTGGGGTCGGCGGCGGTCCGTCTCGCCGAGTCGGAGTCCGAGACGGCGCTGGCCGGATCGACGGCGCTGGTCGTCGGCGCGGGCGAGATGGGCGCGCTGGCGGCGAAATCACTCGCTGACGCCGGCGTCGCCGAACTGGTCGTCGCCAACCGCACGGTCCCGCACGCCGAGCACGTGGCCGCGGAGGTGGACGTGCCGGCGCGGGCGATTCCGCTCGCGGCCGTCGACGAGGCGGTGGAGGCCGCCGACGTGGTCATCTCGGCCACCGGCAGTCCCGACTACGTCCTCTCGCACGCCCACGTCGAAACCGGCGGCGAGACGACGCTCATCGACATCGCGCAACCGCGCGACGTCGACCCCGGCGTCGACGCCGTGCCGGGCGTCGTCGTCCACGACATCGACGGTCTGGAGGCGGTCACCGACGAGACGCGCGAACGCCGCCGCGAGGCCGCAGAGCGCGTCGAGGCGATGATAGACGAGGAGTTCGAGCGACTGCTCGAATCGTTCAAACGCAAGCGCGCCGATCAGGCGATAAGCGGGATGTACGAGGCCGCAGAGCGCGTGAAGGGGCGCGAACTGGACACGGCGCTGTCGAAGCTAGAGGCGCAGGGCGAGTTGACCGACGAGCAGCGCGAGACGGTGTCGGCGCTCGCGGACGCCCTCGTCGGCCAACTGCTGTCGGCGCCGACGAAGAGCCTCCGCGAGGCCGCCGTCGAGGACGACTGGGACACCATCCAGACGGCGATGACGCTGTTCGACCCCGATTTCGGCGGCGAAGAACCCTCGCTCGGCGCGCCGTCGGGTCCGCGGGAGGGACGCCCCGAGAACGTCCCGGAGGACGTCCCGGACGACGCCGACGTCCCCCAGCACGTCTTAGAGAGCCTCTCGGACGACTGACGACTCGGGAACGGGGAGAAACGTTATTCGGACGGCGTCCGACGCACCACTATGGCCGAGCTACTCGAAGACGACGAGATACAAAGCCGCCTTCCCGACGGCTGGGAACGCGACGGCGACGAGATAACGAAGACCTACGAGTTCGACGACTACCTGAAGGGTATCGAGTTCGTCACGCAGGTGGGCGAGGTAGCCGAAGAGGAGGTCCACCACCCGGAGATTATCATCAACTACGAGGAGGTCGAAGTTCGCCTGACGAGCCACGAGGAGGGCGGCATCACGGAGAAGGACATCCGACTCGCGGACCTCTTCGACGACGAGCGATAGCGCCGTGGACGCCGCGTACGTCTTCCGAGTCCGATTCCGCCTCGACGCCGAGGCGGGCGTCCGAACGGACCCACGGACCTTCGAGACGGTGGTCGAAGTGGCGGCCGACGACCCGGGCGAGGGCGACTGGCTGTTCTTCCGCGACGCCCTCTGGCGCGGCGAGGTGAACGACGGGCATCACGCCCGCGAACTCGCGGAGGGGTGGCTGTCGGTCCCCGTCGACTCGGTGTCGTTCCGCGAGTTGCGCGCCGACGAGGCGTACATGGAGGCGTTGCGAGCGGAGATAGCGGCGGACCCGACCCCGTTCAACGCGGACTCGGCGCGCGAGACGCTCCACAAATACCTCGGGTCGAGCATCCGGGTCGAGGAAGCGTGAACCGGTCCGTTAATCGGACAGTACCGACGAAACACATATAGCGAGAGAAACCCTATCACTGTCTCCTGATGGTTTCCGACGCATACGACTTCTGGCTGTTCGACCTCGACGGAACGCTCGTCGACGCCGACTGGTCGTACACCCGAGAGGTGTTCGACCGGGTGAGCGACAGTCTCGGCCGGGAGTTCACCGACCGCGAGGCCGAGATACTCTGGCACGGCCTCGGGGGCGCCCGCGACCCGCAACTGCGCGAGTGGGGTATCGACCCCGCCGAGTTCTGGCCGGCGTTCCACGCCGTCGAGGACCCGCAGGCCCGCGCGGAGGCGACGTACCTCCACGAAGACGCCGCCCGCCTCCTCCGCGATGTCGTCGAGGACCGACCGGTCGGCGTCGTCACGCACTGTCAGCGCTTCCTCGCAGAGCCCGTCATCGACCACCTCGACCTCCGGGATTGGTTCGACACGGTGGTCTGTTGCACCGAAGAACTGGGCTGGAAGCCGGACCCCGCGCCGGTCCAGCACGCGATGCGGGCGTTGGGCGTCGACCCGGAAGAGGGGCGCGGCGTCCTCGCCGGCGACGGATCCAGCGACATCGGCGCCGCGTGGAACGCCGGCCTCGACGGCCTCCACGTCGAGCGTCACCCGCCGGAACGTCGCGGTCGGTGCGTCCTCGCGGACGTCAGAGTCGACTCGTTCGACGACCTACGGACCCGTCGCGTCGCCACCGACGGCGGATTCGTCCCCGAGTAGCCGACTCACTCGTAGCCCGTCTCCGGAAGGCGGCGGACGGCGATGAAGCCCTCGCTGGAGACGGACACCTCGTACTGCCCGTACGGAAACCGGACGTAGATGTCGTAGCGGGGCGCTCCGTCGCCCCGCGGTTCGAGCATCGACTGTAACGCTTCCGTGTCGAGCGACGAGAACAGGGGCTCAGATTCGAGGACGTCGACGCCGGTGTACGCCGCGAGCACCTGCGCGATGGTGGTCCCGAGTTCGTCGTCGACGTCCCAGTCGTGGACGCCGATGATGGTCCACGGCCCGCCCTCTATTTCGGCGGGGAACGTCCCCACGGCCTCCTCGGTGGTCTCGCACGGCCGTCCCTCGAACAGTTGCGCCTCGGTCACGGTCGGAGCGCGGTCCTGGGAGGCGAGTTTGCGGGCGCGTTCGACGACGGCGGTGATGCCGTCGGCCTCCGCCTTCCTGACGTACTCGGAGACGTCCGCCTCCAAGGCGTCGAGAGCGACGTCGTCCCACTCCTTGGCCGTGTAGAAGATGATGGGCACGTCGCCGATTCGCTGCCGCGCGGCGACGATGAACGCGGTGTCGTCCGCGAGGCGGAGCGAGTCGCTGATGATGCAGTCGACGGCGTGCGAATCGAGCAGCGTCAAGCCTTCTTCAGCGTCGGACGCGGTCAGCACTTCGACCTCGTCGCCGTGGGCGCGACGAAAGGAGAGCGCGGAGAGTTCCAGCATATCGGGGTCGTCGTCGACATGCAGGACGGTCGATGCGAGGGACATACCACGTCGGTTAGTCTCATACCACAAAAAATTTCGTGCTGACTGATGTGTGAGTCAGTCGGTTGTCAGTTCGGTTCGTACCCGTCGAGGCGGTCGAACACGTCGCCGGCCGCTTCGAGCACCGACGCGAACGCCTCGACGCTGGATTTCTTCGTGCGTTCGGGGTTGGCGAGGACGCGCACGGACTCGCGGCCGACGGGGACGAACGCCATCCCGAGGTGCTCGGCGGTGGCCCGAAGGCCGAGTCCGGCGTCCGCCTTCCCGCGCAGGACGGCCCGCGCGGGGCTCTCGGTCGCCTTCGTCGTCAGTTCGTAGCCCGAAATCGCGTCCGCGAGGTCGCGGCGGTTCGCTCCCCGGTCGTCGGCCAAGTCGCCGAGGGCCGCTTCGAGGGAGGACCGGAGTCCGGAATCGGTGCCGCGGTTGACGAAACGCAGATCCCGCTCTACGAGGTCCGCGAGGCCGGTCACGCTCTCGGGGTTGTCGGCGGGGACGACGAGCCCCCACTCCCGGGTCCACCGACCCAGTTCGACGGCGTCGACGTCCCGGTCGACCGGTCCGGTGGCGACGGCCACGTCCGGCACGCCGCCCCGGAGTCGGCGGAGGCCCTCGCGGGTGCCGACCGGGAGGAAGCGCGGCGCGTCGAGGCGGTCGAGGAGGCGCGAGAGCGCCGGGTCGTCCTCGCCGACGCCGAGCAGGGTCGGGGGGCGCACGTCCGGCGAGAACAGGCGCACCTCGACGGACTCGCCCTCGGCGAGATAGTCGGTGTCGGGGTGAATCTCTACCACGCCGTCGGCCTCGACCAACGAGGTGGTCGCCCCGCTCCCCTTGTCGACGGGGTAGACGAGCGTCTCGCCGCCCTCGTCCTCGACGAGGCCGACGGGCATGAGGCGCATCCGGCCCTCGCCGTAGCGCTCGCGGACCGCCATCGACCCCGAGACGGTCGCCGTCCGCGGTTCGGGCAAGCCGGCGGCGCGGCGAATCGCGGGCGCGACGAACGTCCGGAAGATGGTGAGCGCCGAGACGGGGTAGCCCGGCAGGCCGACGTACGCGGAGGGCGACTCACCCGTTCCCAGCGTTCCCACGAGCATGGGTTTGCCCGGCTTGACGGAGACGCCGTGCAGGAGCAACTCGCCGCGTTCTTCGATGACGCGGTAGATGACGTCGACAGCGGAGGCCGACGTCGACCCCGAGGAGAGGACGAGGTCGCACTCCTCGGCCGCCTCTATCAACAGACGCTCCATCTCCTCGAAGTCGTCGCCGGCGTGGGGGTACGTCCGGACCTCGCCGCCGGCCTCCTCGACGCCGGTGGCGACGGTGTAGCTGTTCACGTCGTATATCTGCCCGGCGTCGCTGTTCAGGGGCTCTCCCGGTCGGACGAGTTCGTCGCCGGTGGAGACGATACCGACCGTCGGTTTTCCGCGAACGGGCACCTCGTCGACGCCGAGCGCCGACAGCAGGCCGATTTCGCGCGGCGTGAGCAGCGTCCCCGGACCGAGGGCGCGCGCGCCGGCGGCCACGTCCGCGCCGGCGAGCATCACGCTGTCGCCGGGGGCGACGGCGTCGCGGACGACCACGTTCCCGCCTCGCTCCTCCGTTCGCTCCACGATGACGACGGCGTCCGCGCCGTCGGGCATCACCGCGCCGGTCGAGATTTCGGCCGCCTCGCCGTCGCCGACGGTCACGTCGGGTTCGACGCCCGCGTGCACCGCGCCGACGAGGGCGAGTTCCCGCGGCGACCCCTCGTCGGCCCCGAAGGTGTCCTCGGCGCGGACGGCGTAGCCGTCCATGCTCGCCCGGTCGAACCCGGGGACGTCCATCCCGGCGTCGACTCGTTCGGCGAGGACGCGGCCGCGCGACTCCCGGAGGGGGACCGTCTCCGCCTCGGGGGTCAGGTCGAGGCCCGCGATAGCCTCGTGCGCCTCGACGGGGTCCGCCAGGTCGCGGAACTCCTTTCGGCTCACGCGGACCACTCCCATCCTTCGACGGTCACCGTCTCGTCCTCGGCGTAGCCCTCCCGACCCTCCGGGACGGTCACCCACCCGTCGGCGAGGGCGACCGAGGAGAGCACGCCCGACCCGTCGGCGCGGGTGGGTTCGGCCGTCCGTTCGGCGCCGTCGTGGGCGTTCGCGTCACCGTCGTCGAGTCGCACGCGCGCGAACGTCCGAACGCCGGGTTCGCTCGGAATCTTCCGCCGCAGGCGGGCCTCGGCGGTCGGGAACGGTCGCTCGGGGAGGTTCCCGACGCGCTTGAGGAGGGGCCGGAGGAACTGGACGGCGTTGACGATGCAGGCGACGGGGTAGCCCGGCAGCATCACGACGGGCGTCTCCTCGACGATTCCGAGGGCGACGGGGTGGCCCGGTTTGAGGGCGACGCCGTGAACGAGCACCTCGCCGAGTTCGGAGACGACTTCGGGAATCAGGTCGCGTTCGCCGACCGAGGACCCGCCCGTCGTCACGACGATATCCTTCGTCAGGTCGCGTTGGACGGCGGCGCGGAGGGCCGCCTCGTCGTCGGTCACCACGTCGCGGTACGTCGCCACGCCGCCCCAGCGTTCGACCAGACGCGAGACGGTGAGCCCGTTCGTCTCGATTATCTCGCCGGGGTCGGGGTCCGACTGGACGAGTTCCTCGCCCGTCGGAACCACGCCGACCGTGGGGTACTCGTACGCCGACACCTCGTCTATCCCAACGGATTTCAGGAGACCGAGGTCCGAGGGGCGGAGTTGGTGGCCGGGGTCGAACAGTCGCTGCCCGTCGGCGACGTCCTCGCCCGTCTCGCCGACGTTCTCGCCGTCCGTGACGGCGTCGAACACCTCCAACTCCTCCCCGACGGCGTCGGCGCGTTCGACCATCACGACCGCGTCCGCACCCGCCGGGAGTTCGCTGCCCGTGTGGACGCGGACGGCCGACCCGGGGTCGACCGCGCGGTCGGGCGTCGACTTAGCGTCACCGTCGGCGAGGCGGAGAACCGCGGGCGACCGGTCGGACGCCCCGAACGTGTCCTCGGCGCGGACGGCCCACCCGTCCATCGCCGCGCGGTCGTAGTTCGGCACGGGGTTCGGCGCCGTCACCGCCTCCGCGATGGGTCGCCCGTCGGCCCGTCCGAGGGGAAGCCTCTCGGTCCGTCCGTGCGTCGTCGCCGCCGACAGGAGCGTCTCGCGCGCCTCGGCGACCCGCGTGCGCTCTTTGAACCCGGCGGTCTGCCGGTCGTGCGCGTTCGTCATACCGAGTCGTTGCGGGCCGACGGTAAAAGGCTCCGCGGGGCGGCGGGGCGGGAAGGGACGATGCCCCGACGCTTCGACCTGCCGGCCAACGCTTATCGTACCTCCACTTTCATTCGAGACATGGCGAGACTCACCGACGGCGACCGGGAGCGACTCCGAGCGGCGTTCGACCGCCAACTGGCGGTCGGGTTACACCACGGCGCGCAGTTGGCCGTCTACGTCGACGGGGAACTCGCGGCGAACTTCGCGGGCGGGACGAGCGGTCCGGACGGCGGGGAGACCACCTCGGAGACGCGGCACCTGCTCTTCTCGTGTACGAAGCCGTACGCGGGCGTCGGCCTGCACCAACTCGTCGAACGCGGGGAGGCGGACTACGACGACGCCGTCGTCGAACACTGGCCCGAGTTCGCCGACGCCGGGACGACGAAGTCAGAGATAACGCTCCGCCACGTGCTTAGCCACACCGCCGGCGTCCCGTACGGCGAGTTCGACGACGCGGCCGAGCAGTGGGGCGACTGGGACGCCGTCGTGCGGGCGATGGAGGAGATAGAGCCGGT
The DNA here is from genome assembly GCF_000337095.1 of Halogeometricum pallidum JCM 14848. Taxonomy (GTDB): domain Archaea; phylum Halobacteriota; class Halobacteria; order Halobacteriales; family Haloferacaceae; genus Halogeometricum; species Halogeometricum pallidum. The sequence continues at coordinate 73,783 of NZ_AOIV01000008.1, read as the reverse complement.
GTTCGACCCCGGCGAGACGCCCGCGTACCACACCTTCAACTACGGGTGGCTGGTCGGCGAACTGGTCCGCCGTCTCAGCGGACAGCACGTGGACGAGTTCGTCGCTGAGAACGTATTCGAACCGCTGGGGATGGAGCGCACCTCCATCGGTCTGGGCCCCGAGGAGGACGACGACGTGGCCACCCTCTCGGGGTTCGAGGCGTTCGACCGGTGCCGCGACCCCGGCGAGGGACTCGGCGTCCCGGCCGCCGAGTCGGCCGAGGCGTTCAACGCCGAGGCCGTCCGCCGGGCGGTCATTCCGGCGGCGAACGGCGTCGGGACGGCGGCCGACATGGCCCGGTTCTACGCCTGCATCGCGAACGGAGGTCAACTCGACGGGACTCGCGTGCTCGACTCGGAGACGGTGGCGGAGGCCACGCGTACCCACGCCGAGACGGACTCCGACGGCACGCTCTCCCGACCGGCGCGGTACGGTCTCGGCTTCTGGACCGGCGGCCTCGCCAACGACATGTTCGGGTCGCTCAGCCGCGAGCGAATGTTCGGCCACGCCGGACTCGGGAGCGTCTTCGGCTGGGGCGACCCGGAACTGAACGTCGGGTTCGCCTACGTCACCAACGGCATCCGCGAGGAGTCCTGGGAGCACGCGGCCCGGGTCGCCGGCCTGTCCGACGCGGTCCGACTGGCGCTCGCGGAGTGACCGCCGCCGCGGTATCGCCGGCTGTCCCGTCGGTCGGCCGCAACACTTAGACGCGTCGAACTCCCCGACCGCGGGCTTTTTCGACCCGGACTCCTTACCGGGGAGTATGTCTGCACTGCGGGACGCGCTTCAGGAACTGCCGGACGCCGTGTTCGCCGACCTCTTGGAGTCCGACGACGCGTACCTCATCGTCCTGGACCTCCCCGGCGTGACGCCCGACACCGCGGAACTCCGCGTCGAGAAGGGACGTCTCGTCATCGAGGCGCGCCGCGACAAGGAACTGCCGCGGGAGTTCCGCTACGTGCGCGAGGACCGCTCTCTGTTCCTCGACGCCGAACTTCCCCTCCCCCCGGACGCAGCGGGCGCCGGCGCCGACGGCGAGATGGACCGCGGCGTCCTCACCATCCGCCTGCCGAAGCGCGAGTCCGCCCCGGAACGGACCATTCCCATCGCGGGTTCCGACGGCGCGGATGCGTGACGGCGCGGTGAGGTGGTGACGCTGGTCAATCTCCGCTCGTACTGGCGGTTCCTCGTCGTCGTCTACCAGTTCTTCCCCCTGATAGCCGCGTACGCGAGGGACCGTCGCCGGTTCGTCCTCTTCGGCGGGTCGCGGAGCGTCACCCCCGAGATGCAGGAGCGACGGGCGACGATTCTGCTCGACTCCCTCCTGACGCTCGGACCGACGTTCATCAAACTCGGACAACTGCTGTCGACGCGGCCGGACATTCTCCCGCCCGCGTACATCGAGGTGCTGTCGAGCCTCCAAGACGACGTGCCGCCCGCGCCGTGGGCGGAGTCGAGACAGGTGCTCGAAGCCGAACTCGGACCGGTCGAGGAGGCGTTCGAGTCGTTCGACGACGACCCGATAAGCGGCGCCAGCCTCGGCCAGGTGTACACCGCGCGGTACGACGGCGAGGACGTGGCGGTGAAGGTTCGCCGCCCCGGCATCGAGTCGCTGGTCGAGGCGGACCTGCAGGTCGTCAAGTGGTCGCTCCCGCTCCTGATGCGTTTCATCGGGGAGGGTCGGGCGTTCTCGCTCGAAAACCTGGCCGACGAGTTCGCCAAGACCATCAGACAGGAGATGGACTACGACCGGGAGCGTCGCATCCTCGGACAGATACAGTCGAACTTCGAGGGCGACGACGACATCCAGATTCCCGCACCCGTCGAGGAGCGCTCGGGGCCGCGCGTGCTGACGATGGAGTACCTCCCCGGGACGAAGATAAACGACGTGGAAGCGCTCGACGCGATGGGCATCGACCGCACGGAGTTGGCGGAACGCCTCCAGCGCATCTACCTGCAGATGATAATCGACGACGGCGTCTTCCACGCCGACCCCCACCCCGGCAACCTCGCCGTCGACGAGGACGGCTCCATCATCTTCTACGACTTCGGGATGTCCGGGCGGGTCGAACCGTTCATCCAGGACAAGATAATCGACTTCTACATCTCCGTCGCCAACCAGGACATCAACGGCATCCTCGACGCCCTCATCGAGATGGGGACGCTGTCCCCCGAGGCCGACCGGCAGGTGATGGGCGACGTGATGGAACTCGCCATCGCCGACGCCCGCGGCGAGGACATCGAGCAGTACCGCGTCCAGCAGATAATCGAGCAGGTGGAGTCGACCATCTACGAGTTCCCCCTCCGCCTCCCCCGGAACCTCGCGTTGGTGCTCCGCGTGGCGACGGTGGTCGAGGGCGTCTGCGTCACCCTCGACTCCGAGTTCGACTTCATCTCCGTGGCCACCGACTACCTCCGCGAGGAGGGCTACTACGAGGAGACGGCGAAGGAACTCGTCCGCGACGCGGGCCAGCAGGTCCAGCGGACGACGGAGGCGCTGTTCACCGTCCCGCCGAAACTCGACCGGGTGCTGGACAGGGTCGAACGCGAGAACCTCACCGTGAACGTCCGGTTGCAGGACAAAGAGGGCGTGCTGGACAAACTCGCCCGCCGCATCGTCTACGGCGTCTTGCTCGCCGTCGGCGTCCTCTCGACGGCCATCCTCTACGCCTTCGACCAGACGAGCATTCTCCCCGCCGTCGTCGCCGCGGTGCTGACGCTACCGGTACTCATTCAACTCTACCGCTCGTTCCGCTCGAAGCAAGGGATTCGGACGACGCCGCAGTTCACGCGGCAGAGCATGCGGAAGCGACGCGGCGAGGAGTAGCTCCCCTTATCAAACCTGAGTTTCGGAGGCGGACGTTTATCTGGAGGGACGACCGAGAATATCGGCAATGACTCGGTGGCGGGCCGTCGTCGCTGGATTCGCTCTCGCCGCGTGCAGCGAGGCGCTCGTCTTCTTTCTCACGGGGCGGGTGACGCTCGTCGGCGGCCTCGTCGGGAGCGCCGTCGCGGGCTACCTCGTCGGACCGGACCCGGCCGACGGCGCGTGGCACGGCCTGCTGTCGGCGCTGTCGTGGGGTATCGTCCTCATCCCCGGACTGGTCGCACTCGCCGTCGTCGGCGACGGCCCGCTTCCGTTCCCGTTCGAGTACCTCCTGCCGTTCTTCGACACGCCCGGCGAGGCGACGACGGGTATCCTCGTCTCCGTCACGCTCCCGAACGCGGCGACGGGCGCGCTCGGAAGCCTCTCCCGCAGACGCGACGAGGAACGGGATGCGTGGCTCGGGACCGACACCGACGAGGTCTGAGCGCGCCGACGGCCGATGCGGAAACGGCCGCCGTCGCGTTCGTGAGTCCGTCACGCGGGAGAACGCCGCGTCGGCCGTTTCCAAACCGTTTATACCGGCTAGACGATAACGCGGAGGTATGCCCAGAGAGCAAAAGCAGGTCCGCGAACTTCAGGAAGGCAGCTACGTGATGATGGAGGAGGCGCCGTGCAAGATAAACGCCTACAGCACCGCCAAACCCGGCAAACACGGCAGCGCGAAGGCCCGCATCGAGGGCAAGGGCGTCTTCGACAGCAAGAAGCGCTCGCTCAGCCAACCCGTCGACGCGAAGGTGTGGGTGCCCATCATCGAGCGAAAGCAGGGACAGGTCGTCTCCGTGACGGGCGAGGACGCCCAGATCATGGACCTCGACACCTACGAGACGTTCACGATGCGCATCCCCGACGACGAGGACCTCACCCCCGACGACGACATCGAGTACCTCGAATACGAGGGCCAGCGTAAGATCGTCTGATCGGGATGTTTCCCGGGGCAACCGCATCACGTGACGACGCCGCGTACGTCGTCGTGGGCGCCCCGCTGGATATCTCGACCACGTTCCGACCCGGGACCCGCTTCGGTCCCGAGAGAATCCGGCGGTTCGCCCGGACATTCGACGACTACGACCGGCGGACCGACCTGCGCTTCTCCGACTGTCTCGTCCACGACGAGGGCGACGTCCGCCCGTGGGACGACGCCGCCGAGTACGTCGAGTGGGTGGCCGGGACGCTCCGCGACGCCGTCCGCGACGACGCCGTCCCCCTCCTCTTGGGCGGCGAGCACACCGTCACCCGCGCCGGCGTCGACGCCGTCGCTCCCGACGTGTTCGTCTGTCTGGACGCCCACCTCGATTTGCGGGACGAGTACGACGGCAACGAGTGGAGCCACGCCACCGTCACCCGCCGCGTCCTCGACGAACTCGGCGCCGAGGAAGCTATCGTCCTCGGCGCGCGGACGGGGTCGCCCGAGGAGTGGGACCGCGCCGACGCCGACGACGTGACCGTCGTCGCTCCCGAGGACGCCGCGGATTTCGCGTTCGGCGACCGCCTCGAAGGGAAATCGGCGTACCTCAGCGTCGACATCGACGGCGCCGACCCCGGATTCGCGCCCGGCACGGGGACGCCCGAACCGTTCGGGTTGGAACCGAGGGAGATGCGCGACGTCGTCCGCACCGTCGCGCCGCACGCCGACGGCTTCGACGTCGTCGAGGTGAACGACCGGGACGACGGACAGGCCGCGTCGCTGGCCGGGAAACTGCTCAGGGAGTTCGTCTTCTCGCACGCCGACGCCGCGACCGAGTCCGACTAAAAGAACGAACGGTCGGTGTTACCGCTTTTTGCTTCCGAACAGCCGTCGTGCCTTGCTCTTGATACTCCGCTTCGTGCCGCGCGGGAGGTGTCGCCACGCGCGCAGTGCTTTCGTGAACTTACCCATGATAATCACTCGCGGCGAAGCCGCGACGTTGGTCTCTCCGTCGGGGACGTCCGTTCACGCCTCCGACGACGTGCCCGTCGGTGACGGGTACTCACTCGGTAGCGGCCCGGGACACAAAGGTATCGTGGCCGTCGGCCGATTCGAAGGCGACCGGCCGATTCGACCCGAGCGGTGACCAAGGGCATAAAGCGGCGGGCGTCCGTCCGTCCGTCGAGCCATGAGCATGGACCGCGCGGACGTGGTCGCACGGTACGACGAGGAACTGGACACCGAGGCGTACGCCGACGTGGACGCGAGCGCCAACGGTCTGCAGGTAGGGTCCGAGGAGGGCGAGGTAGAACACGTCGCGTTCGCCGTCGACGCCGCCGAGGCGACTATCGAGGCGGCCGCCGACGCGGGCGCGGACCTCCTCGTCACCCACCACGGCCTCGTGTGGGGCGGGCTGGACCGCGTGACGGGGAGAGCGTACGACCGAATCGCCCCGTTAGTGGAGAACGACATCGGCCTGTACGTCTCGCATCTCCCCCTCGACGGCCACCAATCGCGGGGGAACGCGGCGGGCGTCGCCGACCGCCTCGAACTCGAGTCCCGCGAACCGTTCGGCGAACTCGGTCCCGTCCACATCGGTCAGCGCGGCCGTGCCTCCCGCACGTACACCGTCGGGGAACTCCGCGAGGCGCTGGACGAACTCGATAACGGCGGGGAGTCGACGCGGGTGCTCGACTTCGGACCCGACGAGATTTCGGAGGTAGCCGTCGTCACCGGCTCGGGTGTCGACTGGCTCTCGGAGGCCGAGGCCGTCGGCGCGGACGCCCTCGTCACGGGGGAAGGAAAGCAGCAGGCGTACCACGAGGCGCGCGAGGCGGGGCTGAACGTCTTCCTCGCGGGGCACTACGCGACGGAGACGTTCGGCGTGCGGAGCCTCGCCGCCCTCGCACAGGAGTGGGGACTGGACGTGACGTATCTGGACTTCCCAACGGGGTTGTGAGGACGGCGGGACGACCGGGCGGCCCCGTCCGGTCCGCCCACCGACCGCCGACCGCCGACGCGGACCGCGACCACTAAACGGGGCGGACGCGCACCGGATGGTATGAGCGACGACGGCCACGAGCACGAGGGGGACGGTCACGACGACGCGGACCGCGGCGACGACGGCGACGGCGAATCGGAGTACCGCCCGCCGCACCGCGAGGAGTTCCGCGAGAACCCCATCGGGCACGCGCAGGTCCGCGGCGGGATGACCGTCGGCGAACTCACCGGCGAGTACGGCAAGGCGGGCATCGGCGCGGCGAAGCTTCAGCGCGCGGTCGAGGTGTACGCCGAGATGATAGGCAGAGAGGACGTGACGAACCTGTTCGGACTCGCGGGCGCGATGGTGCCCGCCGGGATGCGCCAGATAGTCGTCGACCTCATCGAGGAGGGTCACATCGACGCCCTCGTCACGACGGGCGCGAACCTGACGCACGACTCCATCGAGGCCATCGGCGGCAAACACCACCACGGTCGGGCGGAACCCCACGACCCCCACCCCTCGGACGACGAGGCGGCGCCGACGGGGGAGACGATGCGCGACCACGACGAGCACCTGCGCGACGAGCAGGTCGACCGCATCTACAACGTCTATCTGCCCCAAGAGCACTTCGCGCTGTTCGAGGGGCACCTCCGCGAGCACGTCTTCCCGGAGGTCGAGCGCACGGTGTCGATTCAGGAGTTCACCGCCGAGTTGGGGCGGGCGAACCTCGAACGAAATAGAGAAGACGGAATCGAGGAGGACCCCGGCGTCGCCGCCGCGGCGTACGACAACGACGTGCCGATATACTGCCCCGCGATTCAGGACTCCGTGCTCGGGATTCAGGCGTGGATCTACTCGCAGACCTCCGAGTTCTCCCTGGACGCGCTGAAGGACATGACGCACCTCTCGGATCTCGCGTTCGAGGCCGAGAAGGCGGGCGCGATGGTCGTCGGCGGCGGTGTGCCCAAAAACTACGTCCTCCAGACGATGCTCACCATCCCCGACGCGTACGACTACGCCGTCCAGTTGACGATGGACCCCGACCACACGGGGGGCCTCTCGGGGGCGACGCTGGACGAGGCCCGGTCGTGGGGGAAGCTAGAGAAGTCCGCGAAGAACGCCACCGTCGTCGGCGACGCCACCATCACGCTGCCGTTCGTCGCCGCCGCGGCGCGCGAACGCGCCGACGAGCGGTTCTAACTCCTCGGTCCTCCTACTCGGAGACGCGCCACCCGTCGTCGGTCCGGACCATCGTCCCGTTCGCCACCCGCGAGCCGAGCTCGCCGACGGTCACGAACCGCACGTCCTCGCGGGACTTCGCGTGTTCGACGAGGGCTCGGAGGTCCGCGCGATTCTCGGGCGCGTCGAAGTCGGGGTAGTGAATCATCATCACGAACGTGCCGCCCTCGGCGTACGCCTCGTCGAAGTCCGCCCGCAGGTCCGCGCGCGACTTCGTCTCCAGGGTCGCCCAGTTCTCGACGTAGCCGCCGGCGCTGGCGACGTGGACGACGCTTCCGCTCTCGAAGACGGGGGCCTCGCCGTAGTACTGCCGCGTGAACCACGACCCCCCGGAGACCGTGACGTAATCCGCCGCGGCGGCCGCGCGTGTCGTGTTCTCGTCATAGGTGTTCATGGGCGGGACGAACGTCGTCGGACGCTCGCCGGTGCACGCGAGGAGTTCGTCGGTCCCCTCCCGCATCCACGCGCGTTGCGTCTCGTACGGTTGCGCGCCGAACTCGCTTGAGCCGTAGAAATCGGTCCGGTTCTCGTGGGTGTAGCCGTGCAGGGCGAACTCGAAGGTGTCCGGGTGCTCGCGGCCGAGTTCGCGGAGGTACGCGCAGGTGTCGTCGGCGTCGGTGATGTTCCGTCCGCCGACGAACGGGATGACCGCGTTCGTCACGGGGACGCCCTCCTCGACGAAGACGGCGTCGACGGCCCGCATCGTCGACGCCTCGTAGTACGGTTGGATGTCGTCGTTCCTGAAGGCGACGACCAGTCGGTACTCGCGCCACGTGCCGTTCGCGGGTTGCGCGTCCGCCGTCTCGTTCGCCGTCGGTACCGGCGTCGGCGGCGACTCTGCGGGCGCCTCGGTCGGCGCGGCGGTCCCGACGGACGCCGGAGTCGGCGGGGAGGCCGTCGCGGTCGAATCGGTCGTGAGGTTCGCCGTCGGGGCCGCGGACGGCGCGGTGGCCCCCGGAACGAGCGAGAACCCGCCGGGGACGAGGACGCCGGCGCCGACGACGGCGACGCCCACGCCGATGGCGACCGCCAGCGAGACGGGGGCCGCGTGACGGAGGGGGCGGTCGGAGGTGGGCATACCGAGCGGTCTCCGCTCCGAAGAATGAGTATACGGCTTCTACCGGGACAGTCGTCTTCCGCTATCATCCGACGCCGTCGCGAAACGAGCCATTACGTCTCCTCGCGTCCGACAGATGTACGCAGGCTCCGGCACCGGCTGCACGACGATGGGTCTCCGCGACCGAACCGCCTCGATATCGTTCCTCCTGCTCGTGGTCTCGGGGACCGTTTCGCCCGTCCTCGCCGGATACGCGGCGTTCGTCCTTTGGAGCGAAACCGCTACTGAGGGGACGCGGTCGACCGGAGCGAAACCGGAGATTTTGGACCATCGAGCGTACACTTTTCTTCCGGTTGTGCGAAGGCGACGCATGGAGTATACAACGTTCGGGTCGACGGGCGTCACCGTCTCGGAACTCTGTCTCGGCTGTATGAGCTTCGGGACGGACTGGGACGGTTGGACCCTCGACAGGGAGGAGAGCCGCGAACTCATCGAGCGGGCGATAGAACTCGGAATCAACTTCTTCGACACCGCGAACGTCTACTCGTACGGGGAGTCGGAGGAGATTCTGGGCGAGGTGCTCTCGGAGTACGACCGCGACGAGTTCGTCGTCGCCACCAAGGTGTACGGGCAGATGGACGAGGACGACCCGAACTCCGGCGGCCTCTCGCGGAAGACCGTCGAACAGGAGTTGGACGCCTCGCTGGACCGACTCGGGATGGACACCGTCGACCTCTATCAGATCCACCGCTGGGACGACGAGACGCCCATCGAGCAAACGATGCGCGCGTTGGACGACGCGGTACGCCGCGGGAAGATGCGCTCGCTGGGGGCGTCGTCGATGTGGGCTCACCAGTTCGCCGAGGCGCTTCACGCCTCCGAGTCGCTGGGACTGGACCGCTTCGTCTCGATGCAGAACCTCTACAACCTCGCCTACCGCGAGGAGGAGCGCGAGATGCTGCCGCTCTGCGAGAAGGAGGATATCGCCGTCATGCCGTGGTCGCCGCTCGGCGCGGGCTTTCTCACTCGGCCGCACGAGGAGTTCGACGCGACGACGCGCGGCGAACACGAGTCGGAGCACGACCGCGGGTACACGCGCGGCGGCGGCCCGGAGATAAACGAACGCGTGCAGGAACTCGCCGACGAGAAGGGCGTGAAGATGGCGCAGATAGCGATGGCCTGGCAGTTCGAGAAATCGTGGGTGACGACGCCCATCCTCGGCACCTCCAGCGTCGAACACCTCGAAGACGCGGTGGAAGCGCTGGATATCGACCTCTCGGAGTCGGACGTGGCGTACCTCGAAGGGCCGTACGAGCCGGTGCCCGTGAGCGGCCACGAGTAGCCGCAATCGCGGCCGATATCCTCGAGAAGCGTACTTTGAAGGGTGCGGGAGCGTGAGACGGGCGGACCTCAGTGGCCACGTCCACCACGGGACACGGAACGGCTTTAGGTCCGCATCCACTCCGGCCCGTATGGACTATGCAGATTCTCTCGACAGGGCGTTCGACACGCTTCCGGAGCGGAACTACGAGGAGTCGCGCCTCAACGTCCCCGACCCGGAGGGGGAGACGGACGGCGCGTTCACTCGACTGACCAACCTCGGGAACATCGCCGACGCCCTCGGCCGGGAACCCCAGCACCTCCACCGGAACATCCAGCGGGAACTGGGGACGAACGGCCAGTTCGACGGCGACCGCGCGCGCTACAACGGGTCGTTCACCGTCGCCGACTTCGAGGCGGCCATCGACGAGTACGTCGCCGAGTACGTCACCTGTACGGAGTGTGGCCTGCCCGACACGCGCCTCGTCACCGAGGACGGCGTCGACATGCTCCGCTGTGAGGCCTGCGGTGCGTTCCGCCCCGTCCAGAAGCGCGCGGCCAAGACGCAGACGAACACCGGCCCCGCCATCGAGGAGGGCGGGACGTACGAACTCGAAATCACCGGCACGGGTCGCAAGGGCGACGGCGTCGCCGAGAAGGGCAAATACACCATCTTCGTCACCGGCGCGCGCGAGGGCGACACCGTCCGAGCGCTCATCGAGCGTACCAGCGGCACGCTGGCGTTCGCGCGTAAGGTCTAAGCGGCGAAAGCGGTCACGACTCGGGCACCGGCCGAGAGCGACGAACCCGTCGAGAACGACTCTCCGAACGAATCTGCGGACGCAACAGCTTTTTGCGCGCACGTCGCCCTCCTCTCGATATGTCGAACCAGGAGGCGGGGGTGAGAGTGAGTCTGGACATCTGGCACCCCGACTGCTGGACGCTGGAGGTGACGGAGTCGGCGGACGGCGGCCTCCTCGGCCACGGCGTCCACGAGATAGACGGACTGGCGAACGGCCGGTTCACCGTCTACGCCGATTCGACCGAGGAACTCGACCAACTGGTCGCCGCCGTCCGGGACTCCCCGCTGACCGAGTCGGTGTGGGAGACGGGCGACTTCGAGGACGAGACGGTGCCCGGAAGCGCGACGCGTGGCATCGTCGTCCGCTACGACCTGAACAACTCCATCAACGACGCCCTCGTCTCGCGGGGGTTCATCCCCGACGAACCGGTTCGGATGCAGGGCGGCCGCGAGCAGTGGACCGTGCTCGTCCACGAGTCGCGCCACACGGTCCACGAGCGGTTGGAGGCGATTCGAGCCGAGAAGGAGGCCGACGTCCGCGTCGAACTCATCACCGCGCCGAAGGGCGGCACCGGTATGTTCCGCACGGACGCCCTCTCGGAACGACAGCGCGAGGTGTACGAGTTGGCTCGACGCCGCGGCTACTACGCGTGGCCACGGGAGACCAGTGCGGCCGAACTCGCCGCCGAGGTGGACGTCTCGAAGGCGACGCTGCTCGAACACCTGCGGAAGGCCGAGTCGAAACTGCTCGGCGGCGACTAGCTCTCTGACCGTCCGGTTCGACGGACCCTCTCATGAGAGGGAGGGGGCCTTTATCGGGTGGGCGACCCATGCGAACACATGTCATCGGTAGACGTAAACGACGGGCGGAGTCTCTCCCGCGACATCGGGCTCTTGGGTGCCGTGAGCACGGTGGTCGCGGGGACGCTCGGCGCGGGACTGTTCGTCACGCTGGGAACGGCGAGTTCCACGACGGGGCCGAGCGTCATCCTCGTCGTCGTCGCCTCGGGGGTGCTCGCGATGTGCATCGCCCTGAACTACGGCTGGATGGCGACGATATTTCCGGGGGCCGCCGGGTCATACGCCTACGTCTCGCGGACGTTCGACAGCCGCCTCCCCGGCTTCCTCGTCACGTGGTCGAAATGGCTGGGCTACATGGCCGCCGACGCCGTGTTGGCGCTCGGGTTCGGCAGCTACCTACAGGTGTTCTACCCCTCCGTCGACGCCGCCCTCGCGGGATTCGGGCTGTTGACGGTGCTATTCCTCGTGAACCTCGTCGGCTCGAAGGGGTACAGCGTCTCGCAGAACATCATCTTCGGCTTCCTCATCGTCTCCATTCTCGTCCTCGTCGTCCCCGGGTTAGCGAACGTCGACGTCGCGAACTACCAGCCGTTCTTCACCGGCGGCTTCGACGGCTTCGTCGCCGCCGCGGTGCCCCTGTTCTACGCTTACATCGGCATCGCCGTCGCCGGGCAGATGGGCGCGGAGGTGAAGAATCCCTCGCGCAACCTCCCCCTCGCCATGGCCGGCGGCACGGCCATCCTCATCTTCCTCTACGTGCTGACCTCCGTGGTCATCTACGGCGTCGTCTCCGATTACACCGTCCTCGCGAACTCGGCCCGTCCGCTCGCCACCGCGGCGGAGGCGTTCCTCGGTGACACCGGCACGACCATCGTCGCCATCGGCGGCCTCCTCGCCACCGCCTCCTCCGTCCACGCGGTCATGGCGGCGGGCATCAAGATGCCCTACTCGTGGGCGTGGGACGAGGTGTTCCCGAAGAAGTTCTCCGAGGTGTCGGACCGCTTCGGCACGCCGCACTGGTCGCTTCTGACCCTCTATCTCGTCGCCTCCGGGCTCACGTTCTGGAGCACCGGGTTGAGCCAGGCAATCGGAATCGCCACGTTCAGCTACCTCATCGCCTACGCCTCCGTCTCGGTGACGGTGCTGTACGTCCTCCTCACGGGGTCGTCGCTCGCGGACGAAGCGGGGTTCTCGCGGCCCCTCCTCCTCGGCGTCACCGGTCTCGTCGGCGCCCTCGGCGCGGGCGGCCTCATCACGCAGGCGTACCAGGGGTCGCTGTCCGTCTACGTCCCGTGGATTCTGGTCGGCATCGTCGTCTTCGCCGTCTACTGGTACCGCGGCCAACAGCGAGACGTGGACGTGGAGGCCATCCTCGCGACGCTTCCGGGCGTGCCGTCCGACGAGTACGACCCGGCCATCCGGAGGACCGGCGATGACTGACGACGACGCCGACACCGGCGGCGACGGCACCGGGGACGGCGCCGGCGACCCGGCGCCGACGGTGGACCCCGAGGAGACCATCGACCTGTTGCGGGAACTCGTCCGCATCCCGAGCCCCTACTTCGAGGAGGCCGAGATAAGCGAGTTCGTCCACGAGTGGTTGGACGCGCGGGGCCACGACCCCGAGTATCACCACGTCTCCGAACCGGACATCACCGAGTACGAGGGCGACAACGTCCTCGCGCGTCTGAGCGGGTCGGACCCGGAAGCGCCGACCCTGCTGTTGAACGCCCACATGGACACGGTAAAACTCGTCGAGGCGTGGGAGGAAGATCCCTGCTCGGGCCGCGTCGAGGACGGCAAACTGTACGGGCAGGGCGCCTGCGACATGAAGGGCGGCCTCGCGGCGGTGATGACGGCGTTCGACGCCCTGTCCGAGGTCGAACTCGCGGGCGACGTGCTCCTCACGGCCGTCGTCGACGAGGAGGGGCCGTACGGCCTCGGCACGGACAGGCTGATACGCGACGGCTACACCGACGACTGCGACGCCGCCGTCGTCACCGAACCCGGCCCCATCCTCGCGCAGTCGGAGATGGAGAACCCCGCACTCCTCCTCGGCGCGCGCGGCCGGGTGTTCTACGACATCGAGGTCCGCGGGAAGGCGGCCCACGGCTCCCAACCCGAGAAGGGCGTCAACGCCGTCGTCGACGCCGGGCGACTCGCCGCCGCCCTGAACGACATGGAGACTGGCGACCACCCGAAACTCGGGTCGGGGTCGGTCTGCCCGCTGAAAATCGAGGGCGGCAGTCAGACGCTGTCGGTGCCCGAGCGCACCCGCCTGATGGTCGACAGGCACGTCGTCGTCGGGGAGACGAAGGAGACGGCCCGCGCGGACGCCGAACGCGTCGTCGACGAACTGGGATTGGAAAGCGAGGTGGACATCGGATTCAGAGAGGCGCCCGACCCGGGCATCGTCTACGGGCCGTACGTCACCGACGAGGACCACCCGCTGGTGACCTCGCTGTCGGAGGCGACGCGGTCCGTCTGCGGCGTCGACCCCGCGTACGGCTACTTCTCCAGCGTCGGCGACTTCAACTATCTCGGGGACCGCGCGGACCTGCCCACGGTCATCCTCGGTCCCGACGGCGAGAACATCCACGGCGCGGGCGAGTTCGTCTACACCGACGAGGTGGTGGAAGTGGCCGACATCGTGAGCGAGGCCGCGGTTCGGTTCTGCGGCCGAAACTGAGGCGACGCGGCGCCGTCGAGTGCCGCTATCCCTCGTTCATCCCTCGTTCAGCGGGTTCGAGAGCGCCTCTTCGATGTCGACATCGCCCGAGAGCATCTCGAAGGTGACCTCGTAGGTGGCCTCTTCTTCGAGGGCGGCGAGGAGCGTCTGCGCCACGTCGACGCGGGGCACGTCGCCGTCTTTCCGGTCGATGTCCGCACCCGTCCGAATCCGGCCGGTTCCCTCCTCGTTCGTCAGGGCACCCGGCCGGACGACGGTGTACGTCAGGTCGCTCTCCCGGAGGCGTTCGTCCGCCTCGGCCTTCGCCCGCAGGTACTCTCTGAGCGCCTCCGGGGACTCCTCGGGCGCGTCGGCGTTCATCGAGCTGAGCATGACGAATCGGTCGACGCCGGCGGACTCGCAGGCCTCCATCAGGCGTATCGCGCCGTCGCGGTCGACGCCCCACACGTCGTCGCCGCCGGACCCCGCGGCGAACACGACGGCGTCGACGCCCTCGACGGCGCGCGAGACGTCCTCGTCCTCGGTGAGGTCCGCGACGACCGCCTCGATTCCGAGTTCCTCGATATCGGATACCTGGTCCTCCGCACGGACCATCCCGACGCCGTCGTGGTCGCTCTCGCCGAGTAGTTCCGCAGCGTGCTGTCCGACCTGCCCGTGAGCACCGGCTAGGAGTACGCGCAACGTGTTCGATGAGAGGGCCCGGACGCCGAAGAGGCTGACGGGGGTCCCGAGGGTCAACTGCACTCGCGACGAACGGACCGACGGGGGGTCGCCCGTCGAACCGAAAAATCGTTCGCCCCGATACCGACCGAAGCTATACGTTCCCGGTCGTCCGCTGAACGCGTATGCGAGTAGCGCGCATTCGGACGGCCGACGGGAGCATCAAGACGGGCGAGTACGAGGACGGCGTCGTCACGTCCGACGGCGACGCCTACGCCGTCGGCTACGAGAGCGACCGAGAGGAGAACGTCGACGGAGGGGGAAGCGACGACCCCGAGGCGACGCTGTTGACCCCCTGCGAACCGTCGGCGTTCTACTGCGTCGGACGGAACTACGCGGCGACGGTCGACCAGATGGACTACGAGGTGCCCGAGGAACCCGACTGGTTCATCAAGCCGCCGACGTCGTTTCTCGACCCCGCCGCCGACATCGTCTACCCCTCGTGGTGCGACCGACTGACGTACGCCGGCGAGTTGGCGGTCGTCGTCGACGAGACGTGCCACGACCTCTCGGTCGGGGAGGTGGACGAGGCGGTCCGGGGCTACACCGTCCTGAACGACCTCGACGCCATCGACCAACCGAAGCGGACGGCGCGGAAGGCGTTCGACGGGTCCGCACCGCTCGGCCCGTGGATAGAGACGGACGTGGAACCGACGGACCTCGACATGACGACGCGCGTCGGCGGCGAACTGCGGCAGGAGGCGAACACGAGCGAGATGCTGTTCGACCCGCGCGAAATCGTCGCGTTTCTCTCGGAGCGGTACACGTTCCGCCCCGGCGACGTGATATCCTTCGGGAGTCCGGCGAACCCCGGCGACGTGGAACCCGGCGACGACGTGGAGATGTGGTACGAGGGAATCGGGACGCTTCGGAACGCGGTGGTCGCGCCGGAGTGAGAGCGGACCGTCGCAGAGCCGTGCGAGAATACATCACGAACTTTTATTAGCTATACTGCAGAGGTGAGAGATAGCTCATGTCGGTCGTACCCGTACGCGCGTAACTCTCTTCGGCGGCGGACAGTCAGACGACCGACCCGCGACACCACTCGAAACTCGTGAGCACGAACACTCGACCGACGACCGAATCGCAGACGACCACCTCCCAATCGACGCCCGCCGACGCCCCGTCCGCCGACGCGGCGCCGGAGACGACCGACGACGCCGAGTCGTGGGTCGCCCGGTGTCAACGGCAGTTCGATTCGACCCGAACGGACCGCCTCCGCAACCTCGCGGATGCGGAGAACGAGGCGATGCCGTAGTCGCGGGCGCGGTCTCTCGGAACGCTCTTGCCGGTGGCTCCGATATCGCCGCACGGCCGATGACGACGGCACCGTTCCGAGTCGGGGTGGCACCCGACGGTGACGAACCCTATGAGTGCCGAGGCCGACTTTCTGTGGAGGCGTACTCGAACCGTGACTTCGAGGTCGGGACTCCTCAGTCGTCGACCGCCGCCGGCGACTCGGCGGGGTCGGCGTCGGCCGTCCCGTCGTACCGTCCGCCGAGGAGCGTCGTCGCGAACAGGACGAGGGGCGAGAGGAACGCAAAGAAGTAGTACGGAGCGTACGCGAGCGTCCCTACCCCGAAGACGGCGGACATGTAGACCGCGCCGGCGTGCCACGGGAAGAGCGCGCCCGTCGGGGTACCCGCAGATTCGATAGCCCGCGAGAGGTCCTCGCCGGCCAGCCCGTACTCGTCGTAGAGATTCCGGAGGGTGAGCCCCGGAACGACGATGCTCATGTACTGTTGGGCGGAGAACGCGTTGACGAGGATGGCCGAGACGCCGGTCCCGACGACCAGACTGCGCGGGCCGCGGACGGCCGACGCGAGCGAGTGGGCGAGCACGGCGAGGACGCCGGTTCGCTCGAGGAGTCCACCGAGCGCGAGGGCCGCGACGACGACCGAGATGGTCCAGGCCGACCCGGAGAGACCGCCGCTGGCCAGCAGGTCGTTCACGAGCGTCGTCCCCGTCTCGGGAGCCGTTCCCTCGAGGAAGACCCCCCAAGCGGCGGTGAACGAGCGACCCTGGACGAGAACCGTCGCGAAGGTGCCGGCGAAGACGCCGGCGACCAGCGTCGGGAGGGCGGAGACGCCGTAGAGCGCCAGCCCGAAGGTAACGACGAGCGGCAGGAAGACCAGCGCGGAGAGGTCGTAGGTCCCGGCGAGAGCACCCTGAATCTCGGCGACGCGGCCGACGGGAATCGTGCCGCCGGCTCGCAGCCCCAGAACCGCGTAGAGGAGGACCGAGAGGCCGAAAGCCAGGATCGTTCCGTTGCGCATCGCGCGGATGTGGTCGTAGAGGTCGATGTTGGTCACCGCGGCCGCGAGATTCGTCGTATCCGAGAGAGGCGACTGCTTGTCACCCGCGTAGGCGCCCGAGAGGATGGCGCCCGCGGTCATCGGGGCTGGCACGCCGAGACCCGAGCCGATGCCGATGAAGGCCACGCCGAGAGTGCCGGCCGTGGTCCAAGACGAACCGATCGAGAAGGCGACCGCCATCGCGAGCAGCGCCGTCGCCGGCAGGAAGACCTCCGGCGTCAACACCGCGAGCCCGTAGTACATGAGCCCGGGAATCGTTCCGGCGCTGATCCACGTCGAGATGAGCGCGTAGATGACGAACAGGATGAGGATGGCCTGTAAGCCCATCAGCAGGCTGTCCGCCAAGCCCTCGTAGAGGTCGTCCCACGAGTAGCCGAGCCAGTACTTGCCCACCGCGCCGGTTAGCACGATACTCCAGAGGAGCGGTCCGTGCGGGGCCAGTTTCAGATATCCGGAGCCGACGGCGAGGAACAGAACGACCCCGAGAACGGGGACCAGCGCCTGCAGAAGGGTCGGACGCTGCTCCGGCGGGAGGTCCTCGTACGTCAGTGGTTCGAGGTTTAGGGAAGGCACGTGTACCCGACATAATAACTTGAGGGTATTAAGAGAAATGATTTTATTCTCTCTGGGAATCGATATTGTTACCCTGAACCACGGTGGCGCGAGGCGTGAGGAGTGTGCTAACGGGCCGTTTGGGACGAGAGAGTGAGCTCCGCAGTCAGGGAGCAGCAGACGGAGGGATGAAACGAACACCGGAGAGTCGTATCTGTTCGTTTCGGCGGCGTGGGTGGCGGAGTGAACGGCGGAGACAGTTGTCTCAGAAGCGGCGTTCCCCTACTCCCCGTCGGCCTTTCCGGGCCACGTCACGGGTCCCAGGAACGGGATGCCGGTCCGCTCCGCCGCTCGCGAAATCATGTGCGCGCCGGTCGGCACCGTCAGGAACAGAAAGACGATACCGACGAGCGACGAGAGGCCGGCGCCTCCGGGACCGAAATACGCGAATCCGGCCAAAAGTATCGCGACCGTACCGATGGTCACGGGCTTGCTCGTCGCGTGCATCCGGTCGTACACGTTCGGTAGCCCGTGAGGTTGGGTGCCACTGATTTCGTCGACATCGGCCGAAGCCCGATTTCCAGCACGCGTTGTGTTCGGCCGCTACCGAGTCATCGAACCCTATTGCACAGTACCTGCTGACCGTTTCCGGCCGACGGAGGCCCGTCGCGAACTCTCCCCCCGCAGTGAGGCGAATCCACGCCGCACCGCGCGCCGAAATCGTCTGCGACCGCCGGCGCGGCCGAGGGGGTCGCCGTCCGCGCTCACTGCACCGTCTGCGGAATCTTCTCGATGATGTCCGTCGTGACGATGCCGTTGCCGCGTTCGACCGTCGCGAGTTCGCCCGCCTGGCCGACGATCCACGCCCCGAGTTCGGCGGCGTCGCGTCGGTCGAGACCCTGCACCAACAGCGCGGCGATGACGCCCGCCATCGTGTCGCCCGTTCCGACGACGGTCATCACCGGTGAGCCGGTGTCGTTCGTCGTTCGCTCGCCGTCGGCGACGATGACGTCCACGTCGCTCTTCGCGACGACGACGGCGCCCGTGGCGGACGTGAACGCTTCGAGCGACTCGTGTTCCTCCTCGATTCGGCCGACTTCGTTGTCGTCGGGCGTGACGACCGCATCCGAGAGGTCCGCGTTCAACAGGGGGTCGATGGCGTCGGCGTCGACGACGACGGGGAGGTCCGTCTCGTCGACCGTCCGCCTGACGGCGTCGGGGTCGGCGTCGACGAGGCCCGGTCCGAGGACGAGCGATTCGACCCAATCCGCGAGTTCGAGGGCGGACTCGACCGCCTCGTCGTCGTACTGTTCGCCCGCGTAGCGGTCCACGACGAGGTCCGGCGAGTGACTCGCGACGACCGAGTATATTTCCTCGGAGACGAGCGCCTTCGAGACGTCGCTGCCCGCGCGGAGTGCGGCCAGCGCCGTGAGCGACGGCTGTCCAGGGAATCCGACGCTGCCACCGATGACGCCGACGCGACCGGAGTCTCCGACCGTTCCGCCGCGCGCGTTGGGGAGCGACTGGAGCAGTTGACTCATGTGTCACCTCTTCGCCGCTCTGCCCTTTACCTACTGGGGCAGACACGGGACCGGCGCGACGGCGCCGGGCGAGAGACCCGACGGTCGACACGCGCGAGAGAGGAGAGTACGGGTGCCAGCAGGCCTTAGTGCCGGGCGGCCGACTATCTCGACCGTGACAGTAACTTTCACCGACGACGACGAGGGCAAGGAAGTCGTCGACGCCAGCGGGAACACGCTCGGACTGGTTACGAAGATAGACGGGGACACCGCGTACGTCGACCCCGACCCGAGCCTCGCGGACACCGTCAAGGCCGACATGGGATGGGGCGACGCCAACACCGACGACTACACGGTCGACAACACCGCCGTCGAGACGAAGGGTTCGGAGAAACTCCACCTGCGCGGCAACCTCTGAACGGCGCCGAAACCGACGGCGATCACGCCCCCGTTCGTCCGCCCGTCCATCCGGTCGCTCGGACCGAAACTCCCATCGCCCCGGCCGAGCGACGGACCCCATGGCCGGCGACTTCCCGCCGACGGCGGGGCACACCGACGACCACGGAACTCTCCTCTCGGAACTCGACTCCCACGATTTGGCGTTCGACGCGCGCGTCGGCGAGACGACAGACGAGGACCCCTTCGCGTTCGACCCCGACGCGGACCCCGACGAGACGTTCCCGCAGTCCGTCGCTAGCGGCGGGCCGACGCCGGAGGGCGTCGTCCTCTGGACGCGCGTCGCCCCCGACGCCTACGACCCGGAGTCGCCCCTCGCGGTCCGCGTCGCGGCCGACGAGGCGTTCGACGAGGTGGTCTTCGAGGGCGTCGTGACCGACGAAACGTCGGTTCGCGCGCACGACCACACGGTGCGAATCGACCTCGACGGTGAACTCGACCCGGGGTCGGCGTACCACTACCGCTTCGTCCACCGGGGCGTCTCCTCGCGCACGGGGCGGTGCCGGACGCTGCCCGCCGCCGACGCGTCCCCCGAGTCAGTCCGGTTCGCGGTGCTGGCGTGTCAGGACTATCAGAACGGCTACTACCCCGCGTACCACCGCGTCGCCGAGGCGGACGTGGACTTTCTCGTCCACGTCGGCGACTTCGTCTACGAGTCCAGCGCCGGCGACTTCAAAGGGCTCGGGTCGTACGAGTACGAGGGCAGGGACCTCGCGTTTCCGAGCGGCCACGACCGGGTCCAGTCGCTCGACGACTACCGCTACCTCTATCGGACCTATCGCCGAGACCGGTTCCTCCAGGAGGCGCTCGAATCGCACACGCTCGTCGTCGGCTGGGACGACCACGAACTCGTGAACGACGTCTACTGGGACCGGCGGGCGGACGCGCCGTCGGGCGACCACCCGCGCGCCGACGACCCCGAGTTCATGACCGGGTTGGTGGCCGACGCGATGCACGCGTGGTGGGAGTATCTGCCCGCGCGGGTGTCGTACGACCCCGAGGGCGAGTCGCTGCAGGAGCGGTTTCAGCTCTGGCGCTCCTTCGAGTTCGGCGACTTGGTCACGCTGGCGATGACCGACGAGCGACTGTACCGCGACCCGCCGCGGGAGGCGATACCCACGCCGGACAACGTCGGCCCGCAGTACGAACCGCCGGGGCGGACGATGCTGGGCGAAGAGCAGCGAGACTGGCTGATACGAACCGTCACCGAGTCGGCGTCGACGTGGACCGTCTGGGCCGACGAGGTGCTCACGGTGCCGTTCCGTCTCGGGTCGGGACCGCTCTCGGTGTTTCCGGTGCAGGGCGGCTGGGACGGCTACACGCGCGAACGGCAGCGAATCACGGAGGCCATCGGCGCGGCCGACGTCGACAACTTCGTGACGCTCACCGGCGACATGCACTGCTACGTCGCCGCCTACCAGCAGACTTCCTACCCCGGACGCGTGTCGGGCGGCAAGGGCGTCGCGCAGGGCGAACGCATCGGCGTGGAGTTCATGACGCCCGCGATAACGTCGCTGAACGTCGCCGAAGCGCTCCACCTCACCCGCGGCCTGCGCGGCCGCCTCACCGAACCCCTGCTCACGACCCTCGTGACGGCGATGAACCCGCACATCGAGTTCTTCGACAGCCACAACTGGGGGTACTCCGTCGTCGAGTTCACGCGCGAGGACTGCACCTACGTCGGCTACGCCGTCGACAAAACCGAGAACTCCCCGGACGCCGACCGGCACGTCGTCGCCGCCTACCGCGTCCCCGAGGGCACTGTGGAACTGGAGGACGTGACAGACGAGTTCGAGGCGTGAGCGCCGACTGACGGCGAACGTACGAGCGCTACGTTCCCGCGCGCTCCGACCGCCAGCGTTTCTGTCATTCCGGTCGTTTCATCGCTCGCCGTGACCCCGCCGTCGGGAGCGGCCGTCATCTGAAAAGCCCATCTACCGTGAGTTCCAACTGCCGACGATGACTGACCACGCGGCGGGGGTGCCGAACGGTCTCCGAGAGCGGGTGCGCTTCTACCTCCTCGACCACCGGACGCCGACGGGCAAAACCATCGACATCGCGCTGCTGGCGCTGAACGTGGTGTTCGTCGGCATCTTCGTCGTGCAGACGTACGCCCTCTCGGCGGCGACCCGGTCGCTGCTCTGGAACGCGGAGGTCGCCGTCGCGGCCGTGTTCTTCCTCGAATACGCGCTCAGACTGTACGGCGCCCGGGACCGCGTCGCCGAGTTCACCGACCCGTACACCGTGGTCGACCTGCTGTCGGTCCTGCCGACGCTTGCGGTGCTCTTTCTCCCCATCCCCGTAATCGTGACGACGGTCGGATTCCTGCGCGCCATCCGCATCGTCCGCGTGCTGCGGTTCTATCGGTTCACGCGGGACGAGGAGTTCTTCTTCGGCACCGTCTCCGTCCAGTCGCTCCGAGTGACGAAACTGCTCTTGACGGTCCTCGTCCTGTTCTTCCTCTCGGCGGGACTGTTCTACGGCGTCGAAGCCGGGACGAACCCGAAAATCGGGAACTTCGGCGACGCGTTCTACTACGTCGTGGTCGCTCTCACCACCGTCGGCTTCGGCGACATCACCCCCGTCACGCAGGCGGGACGGTGGGTGACCGTCGCCGCGGTCCTCGCCGCGATCATCCTCGTCCCGTGGCAGGCGAGTAAGATCGTCCGCGAGTGGACGGGACGGGAGACGGTCGACGTCACCTGCCCCGACTGCGGCCTCACGGGCCACGACCACGACGCCTCCCACTGCAAGGCCTGCGGACACGTCATCTACCAGGAGTTCGACGCGCACGAGCGGTAGCCCCGCGGTCGGATTCGCGCCGTTTTCGCCTCGATCGGGGGTTGACGGTCCCACCTCTCCCGGTGTCGCGCCGTCAACCGCCGACGTCGAGTTCGCGCCAGACGCCGTCCGCGAGGGCAGCGACGCCGACGAGGACGAGTGCGACGCCCGCCGCCCATAGCGGTCGTTCGCCGGGGAGAGCGACCGCCCAGAGTCCCGCGACCAGCGCCACGCCGCCGCCGACGATGCGTCGGACGAACCGTTCCATACGCGCCCGTCTCGCCCCCGTCGGGAAGTTCCACCGCCCGCGGCGTGCCGAGAGACACAGACTTTCCGTCTCCGGCCCCAACCCCCGCGCATGACCGAAGCGACGTTCGTCTACGACGACGACTGCGGCTTCTGCACGTGGTGTGCCGACTGGCTCGACGGCAACGCGGACGTGCGAATCGTCGGCTTCTCCGACATCGACGCCTCGCTCCGCGACCGGCTTCCGCCGGTGTACGAGAACTGCGCGTACCTCCTCGTCGGCGATGAGCGGTACTCCTGCGGCGCCGCGATAGAGGAGGCGCTGCTCCGAACCGAGTACGGGTCGCACGCCCGTCCGCTCGCCTCGGCGCTCAGGGAGTACGGCGCCTACCGGAACGCCCGCGAGTGGGCGTACCGCCGCGGGGCGGACAACCGCGACCTTCTCGGGAAAATCGTCTCGAAGCCGACGCGGGCGTGAGACCGGGAACCGGACGAGGAAAGCCGCCCCTCACCGGGTCGTCGCCGGCCGCCGAATCGCCCGCTGCCCCCTGCGCTCGAACTCCCGGCCGGAGACGGGGGCGACGTAGGTGCCGAGTCGCTCGCGGCGCCACCACTCGCCCGTCTCGGCCCGCTCCGCCGGCGTCGTGAACCGATAGCGGTAGCGGAACACGCGAACCCGCTCCGGCGGGTCGCCCTCGAACGGGTTCTCCCCCAAGAGCGACAGCGTCGCCTCGTCGCCGTCGAGGAGGCCGGCGAGGAACGGCGCGACCCACCGCTGGCGGGGGCCGGGGCGGGGCCGCATCGCGGCGAACCAGAGCTGCCAGTCCAGTCGGAGGTGGTACGGCGCCCACTGCGGCGGTCGCTCGTCCGTCCGCACGGGCTGTCCCGCGAACTTGTAGGCGGTCCAGTCGCTCTCGCTCGGGTCGTCGGCGTTCGTCCCCTCGACGACCAGTTGGTAGCGCTCTCGCGTGACCGACCCGAACGCGCCGTAGGTGTTGACGAGGCTGAGCGGGTCGAACGACGTGTTCATCGCCTGAGACTCCGAGAGGAGGTTCGTGACGGGGCGAACGCTCAGCGCGAGGACGACGAGAGCGACGAGCCACGCCGCGATTCGGAGGGGAAGCGGTGCGGGCGCGACCGTCGGCGCCGCGAGGGAGACTCCGGGGAGGAGCGAGGCGGCACCCGTCAGCACGCCGTCGCTGAACGTCGCTATCGCCTGCACCGCCGAGAGCGCGTTCAGCCACGAGAAGTTGCCCGAGACCATCAGCCACAGTTGAAAGGCGATGGTGGCGACGCCGCCTATCGCCGCGTAGGGTTGCGGCGCGAAGAAGAGAAACGGGACGGCGAGTTCGACGACGTGGTTGCCGAGCGCTTCGAGGCGGTGGAACCGCTCGGGGAGGTGGTGGACGTACCAGCTTCCGGGGTTCGGCATCGGCTGCGTCTCGTAGTGGTAGTCGAGGCAGGTCAACTCGCGCCAGCAGTCGTCGCCGCGAATCTTGATGAGGCCCGCACCGAATATGTTGCGGAACAGCACCCACTTCAGGAGCCACATCACGACGACGGGCGGACCGCTCGGCCCCGCGCCGAGGAAGACGGCGAGAAAGCCCGTCTCCAACAGCATCGACTCCCAGCCGTAGCCGTAGAACACCCGGCCGGCGTTGACGAAGGAGAGGTACAGCGCCCACATCGCACCCCAAAGCAGCATCGACGCGGGGACGGCGTACGGGTCGGGGAGCCAGTAGGGGACGCCGAGGAGGGCGCAGACGGCGAGGGCGACGCCCGTCCACGCCGCCGCGCCGACGACCCGGTCGTCGGGAAAGAGATGAAAGAGACTCGGTCGCTCGCGGAACGCCGTTCGGTCGACGTACTCGTCGAGGGGGAGCAGGCCGTCCTCGCCCGCCAGCGCCCGGAACTGCCGCGCCGCGACGAGGAAGGCGACGACGTAGACGACGGCGAGCGCTCGCTGGAAGACGAGGCGCACCAGCCAGTAGCTCTCGGTCCACGCGAACGCGTCCGGCACGTCGGGGCGTGCGCGGGGCGGCGGCTAATGGTTGGCGGCGGACGGGAAAGGGCGCGGGGCGACGACCGGTCCGACGGTCTCGCCGCGGCCCGTTCACTTTACCCGCGGGCGGCCGTCCGTCCCCCCATGAGCGAACGCGAGGAACCCATGGAGTTCGAGGAGGTCAAAGAACAGGCGGCCGCGGCGGTCCGAGACAGCGATGCCGAGTCGGTGTACGTCGGCCTCGTCGGCGACAACGTCGACGACGAGTACTACTTCGCCAACGACGTGGACGAAGAGGAGTTACAGGAGATGGCCACCCGCCAACTCGGCATGCTGGCCCGCGTCCTCTCCCAGCAGTCGGGCGCGAGCATCGACCAGGTGGCGCAGCACGCCGCCGAGACGGCGAAGAAGATGAACCTGCGGTAGCGCGACGCGACTGGAGGACGAGCGGAGACTACCGGGCGAACCCGCCGCCGACCGTCGCCGCTTCGCGCGCGGCGGGCGTCCACGGCGTCTCCGCGGACGCCGTCGGACCGAGCGACCGCGCGGCGAGGGACTCGCGGTCGGCCGCCGTCCCGATCGTCGCGTTTCCGGCGTCAGAGGAGTTCGACGCGTTCGACTCCTGCAGGACGTAGCGCTGGCCGACCATCGGGTCGAGCAGGCTATCGACGGGCGCCCTGTCGTCGCGGAGGAGGGGTACGTCGTCGGTCGGCGGCGCCTCGCGGTAGTTCCGTATCTCGCTCGACAGGTCGATTCCTATCTCGCGCTCCGCGTTCCGCGCGAGCAGTTCCTCCTCGGTCAGTCGGGCGTCGTTTTTCGTAGCCACGACTTCGATGTTCTGCACGACGGTGCCGCCGGCCGTCGGGAAACTGTACACCCGCGGGAACGCCCGCGATATCGTCTTGTACTCCGCTCGGTAGAACTGCGAGGCCGGCCCGGAGGGCGCCGAGATGAGGTTCGCGAAGAGCACGCCGTCCTCGTCGAGTCGGTCGTTCGCGAGTTCCATGAACTCGACCGTCGTCAACTCGAACGGCACCTTATCCTTGCGGTAGGCGTCGAGGACGATGAGGTCGTACGTCTGGTTGGTCTCCTGCAGGTACTGTCTGCCGCCCCGGGTGTAGACGTTCAGCCGTTCAGACTCCTCGACGGAGAAGTACCGCTTCGCCGTCGAGACGACTTCGGGGTCTATCTCCACCACGTCGACGGTGACGTTCGGGTAGTCGCGGACGAACCGTTTCGGCCCGGTGAACCCGCCCCCGCCGACGAACAGCACCCGGTCGACGTCGTCGGTCATCAGGAGGGGGAGATGAAAGTAACGCGTGTAGTCGAACACGTGGCGGTAGGGCTCTTCGAGATCCATCGCGCTGTGTCGCTGGCCGTCGAGGTAGAGCGTCCGCACCTCGCCGCTGTCGACCACGCGGAGCTCCTGATACGGCGTCTGCGTCTCGTAGACGACGCGGCCCTCGACGCTGAGGCCGGCCGCGCCGCTCCCGGCGGCCGCGAGGAGTAACAGGACGACGAACGCGCTGGCGACGGCGTGGTCGCCGTCGGCGCGCGGGCGAACGAGGACGAGCGCCGTCCCGACCGAGAGCAGGCCGAAAACGAGCGCTATCTGAGTTATCCCCAACGACGGGACGAGAAAGTACGTCGTGGCGAACGCGCCGACGATGCTCCCGACGGTGCCGAGAGCGTACACGTGCCCCGACGCCTCGCCGACTCCGTCCTTCGCGGACAACTGCGCCGCGTACGGGCTGACGTACCCGAGGAAGAACGTGGGCGGGCCGAACAGGAGCGTGATGGCCGGCAGCGACGCGAACCGACTCGGGAGCGGGAAGCCGGCCGACGCGCGCAACAGCAGGTCGCCGAGGAAGATGAGACCGGCGACGTACGCCCCCGTCAGGAGGAACACGCGGGCCATCCGGCCGTTCGTCGCTCGCTCGGCCGCGAGTTTGCCGCCGCGGTGATAGCCGTAACTCAGCGCCGCGAGGAAGACGCCGATGATGCTGCCCCAAGTGTAGATGCTGCTGCCGAACTGCGGCGCTATCATCCGACCGGCGAGAATCTCCAACCCCATGCTGGCGACGCCGGAGACGAACACCGCCAGTTCGGGCTTCGTCAGTCGGAGGGCCCCGAGGGAGCGGGTCGAACTCATTGGAGACACCAAGGGCCGTGACGTGTTAACTGTTGGACGGCGCGACGCGCGAACAGTTTTCCCCCGTCGCGCGCAGGGGAAAGCATGACCGGGGACTACGCCGTCGGCGTACAGACCGTCGTCTTCCAGCACCGAACGCTCGAGGAACTGCTGTCGGACCTCGCGGAGACGGGTATCGACGCCGTGGACCTCTGGGAGGGGCACCTCTCGGCCGACGACGACGAGGAGACCGTCGCGGCCGCCGAGCGAGCCCTCTCGGCCGCCGGCGTCTCCGTCTGCGGATACGGCGTCGTCGACATCGAGGACGCCGAGCAGGTCCGCGGCTACGTCGCGTTCGCCGACCGACTCGGGGCGTCGTACCTCGCGGTCAACTACCCGCCGGACCGCGACGACGTCACGGAGGCGCTCGTCGAAGCGGCCGCGGAGTTCGACGTCGACGTCGCCGTCCACAACTACTCGTCGGTCCACCACGACGACCTCTCGGCCGTCTTCTCGTCCATCGACGACGTGCGCGCCGTGCTGGAGCGCTACGACGACCCGCGACTCGGCGTCTGCGTCGACACCGGCCACTTCCTCGTCGAGGACGTGGACCCCGAGGACGTGATTCGAGAACTCGGCGACCGAATCGTCGCCGTCCACCTGAAGGACACCACCGAGGCGGAGATTGAGGACCTGCCGGGGGCGGGACGGTTGGACCTGCCCACCCTCGTCGCTCTCTTGGACGAACACGCCGACCTGACCGCACCGCTCGTCGTCGAGTACGAACTGCCGGAAGATCGGGCTGTGGCGGCGCTTCGGGAGGCCGAGGCGAACGTCAGAGCGGCGCTGGAGTAGCGGAGACGAGTTCGCGGGACTGCGCCGGGACGGGCGCCGACGCCGTGTCGGGTGTGGCACGCAGAAACACGCGTCCGCGCGCAGGTGCGAGAGTTTAATACAGCCAGTCGACATATTATCGCTCGAATGGGGAGTCAGCGGGAACGGTACAACGGGAGTCTCGACGTGTTGCACGGGCGGGCGGTGGTGACGCCCCTCCCGGACGAGGACGCAGAGCGGGAGTTCCACCGGAACATGATGCGGGTAGCGGACGCTCAAGAGCGGAAGGCCGCGATGCTCGCGGACCCGGACGTGCCGCTTCTGGAGGCGTACGAACGCGAGATGGAGGAAATCGCAGACACCTATCGAAACCGACTACGGAGCGTCGCGGGCGAGGACTACGAGTCTGTCGCCTTCGCCTACGCGCGCGGCGAACGCGACGACGCCGTCGGAGCCATCGCGGCCTACTACCTCGAAGGCATCTGGCGGATGCAGCAGCGCATCACCGTCTTGGACATGCTCTTTTTCCCGATAATCCTCCGCTACCCGGACTGCTTCACGGTCAACCTCCGGTTCGCGGCCGGCCACCGGACGACGCGGTCCGTGCTGTACGAGTCGCCCGAACACCTCACCGAGCGACTGGAGGCGGAGCACGCCGCGACGTACGCCGAGGAGAGCCTCTACACCCAGCGCGAGGCGGCGAAACTCGTCGAGGAGACGGCGGAGATACTCCGCGAGGAGTTCCCCCACCCCGACGAGGCGCCGTTCGAGGAACGGAGGTACGGCGGCATCGTCTGCGCCGGCGGCCGGAAGGACACGGTGTTCTCCTCGATGCTCGAACGGGTCGAACCCGACCCGGACCGCTTCGCGGAGGCGCCGACCGAACCGGGTCTCGTGGAGTCGGGGCCGGAGGCCGAACGGACCGAACGGGAGTTGCTCCCCGAGGGCGCGTTCGTCCTCTGAGGGCCGGACGCGAGGACCCGCGTCCCGGCGTCCGTTCACTCCCCGTCACTCCCCGCCGTCGCTCTCCAGCGCCGCCCGCCGCGCGATGGCCGCCTCGAAGAACGACTCGGGCAACGAGTCGATGTCTCCGGCCTGCACCCGCCAGAGGTTGGCGTACAGTCCGTCCTCGTCGAGCAGTTCCTCGTGGGTTCCGCGTTCGACGATTCGCCCGGCTTCGAGGACGAGAATCTCGTCGGCGTCCTTCACCGTCGAGAGTCGGTGGGCGATGGCGACGGTGGTCCGGTCGGCCGCGAACTCGTCTAAGCTCCGGCGGATGAGCGCCTCCGTCTCGGTGTCGACGTGGCTCGTCGCCTCGTCCAACACCAAAATCGCGGGCTCTTTCAGGAACGTCCGCGCGAGGGCGACGCGCTGGCGCTGGCCGCCCGAGAGCTTCACCCCCCGCTCGCCGACCAGCGTGTCGTAGCCGTCGGGCAGGTTCTCGATGAACTCGCGGGCCGCCGCCCGTTCGGCCGCCGTCCGCACGTCCTCGTCGGAGGCGTCGCCGGACGACGTCCGGCGGCTCGCCGAGGTTTCCTCGGCGACATCAAACGTGCCGTAGGCGATGTTCTCGCGGACGGTGCCGTAGAACAGGAACGGCTCCTGTGAGACGTAGCCGACCGCCCGGCGCAGACTCGACAGCGTCACGTCGCGTACGTCCCGGCCGTCGACGCGGACGACGCCCTCGTCGGGGTCGTACAGACGGACGAGCAGTTTCACGAGCGTCGACTTCCCGCTCCCCGTGGGGCCGACGACGCCGACGGTGTGTCCCGGTTCGACCGAGAACGACACGTCCCGGAGGACCGGGGTCGGGGCCGGAGCCGACGCGGACGGGGTATCGTCGCTCTCGCCCTCGCTCTCCGCGTCGTACTCCGTCTCGTACCCGAACGTCACGCCCTCGTAGTCGATGCGGCCCGCGACGGCGTCCAGCGGGGCGGCGTCGGGTCGCTCCGTCACCGCTCGTTCGGCGTGGAGCAGGCCGTACACGCGGTCGCTCGACGCCTTCGCGCGCTGGTAATTGTTGACTATCTGCCCGAACTGCGCGAGCGGCCAGATGAACTGCTGGGTGTACAGCATGAACGTGACGAACTCCCCGGGCGAGACGGCGCCCGAGAGGAACGCCGGCGGTCCGTTCAGCACCCAGAACGCGCCGACGGCGAACGTCGCGGCGAAGCTCAGTCCCGAGATGACCGCGAGACCGGGGAAGAACGTGATGCGCGTCCGGATGGCGTCCCAGTTGGCGTCGTAGTACGAGCGGGACGCCTCGCGAACGCGGTCGAGTTCGTACCGCTCGGTGTGTTCGGTCTTTATCACCTCGATGCCGCTGACGTTGTTCTCCAGTCGGGCGTTCAACTCGCCCACGGTCCGCCGCATCCGGGCGTACTTCGGCTGGACGCGCCGAACGAACAGGAGCGTGAAGACGGTCAACAGCGGCACCGCCGCCATCGACACCAGCGCCAACCACGGGTTCAGCGCGGCCAGCACGAGGCCGACGCCGACGACGAGGGCGACGAGTCGGAGCGCCGAACTGACGCCGTCGGTCAGGAACGACTCCAGTTGGTTCACGTCGTTGTTCAGCACCGACAGCAGTTCGCCCGTCCGCGAGCGGTCGAAGAACGCGCGGTCCTGTAGCTGCAGCCGCTCGTAGGCGTCGACGCGGAGCGCGTGCTGGATGTTCTGTGCGAACCGGTTCCAGCCGTAGCTCTGGAGCCACGACGCCGCACCGCCGAGGAGCGTCGCCGTCAGCAGCACGCCGACGGTGAGCCACACCTGCCCGCCGGGCGCATTCGGGAGCCACGAGTCGGGGACGAACGGGAACCCGAAGGGGCGTGTCCCCAGCAGAATAGCGTCGATCGCCAGCCCCAACACGAGCGGCGGAACGAGTCCCGTCGCTCGGGAAAACAGCGCCATCACCGTGCCGAGAATCGCGTTGCCGCCGTTGTCGCGGCCGTACTCGGCGTACAGCTGCCACATCGACCCACCGTCGGGGGCGGGAGGGGCGGCCGGCGCTTCCGCCTCGCTCGTCACGTCAGCCCTCACCGCCGGCGCCGCGCGTCAGAGTCACGTTCGAACCGAGTCGCCCGAGCTATATAGCGCGCTCGTCGGCGCCGCGCTCGACCGACCCGGCGGCGCCCGCGGGCAGGGTAAACGGTTTGTCCGCGGTGTGCGAGGGGCGAACGATGTCGCTCACCGGCGCGCCCGCCATCAGACGCAACACCGCGGCGGGGGCGGTCTGTGCGACCCTTCTCGTCGCCGTCGCCGAGTTCCTCGTTCCCGCCGTCTTCGAGGGCGCGGCGTACGCGACGGCCCGGTACGCGCTGGCCCTGCTCGCGTTCGCCCTGTGGATGACGTGGTTCGTCCTCACGGGCGTCGCGGTGCTGGCCGACGACGAGTCGGGGGAGTAGCCAGGTGACCGAAGACCCTCAGACCGACCCCGTCCGTTCGACGGCCGCCTCGAACGCGTCGAGGAAGGCCGGGTCGTACGACTCCGCGACGTGCTCGACGTTCCAGAGCCCGGAGGCGCGAATCTTCGCGCTCCGCGCGTAGTTTCCGAGCCAGTCGCTCCGCCGCGGGTCGACCGGGGAGCGGTCGTAGTTGCTCAGCAGGGCGACGAGGTTGCGTTCGAGGTGCGCTCGGTCGCTGTCCGGTCCCGGTTCGTCGTCCACGTCGACCCAGAGAAACGGCTGGTCGCGGAGGAACGCGCTGACGCGGCGTTCCAGCGGGTACTCCTCGTCTCGCACCTCGCTCCGCTCGCGGTCCGCCGGAACCCGCGTCGTCCCCCAGTCGGGGTACCGGTCGTGAAGCGCGTACCGCTCGACGAACGCCTCGCCGACGCGGCGGCGGTAGACGGAACCGCGGTGGTTGCCGCCGTGCGGGTGCGCCGAACTGCCCGCGCCGGTGCCGTAGTGCTGTTTCAATCGGTCCCACATCGTCGTCGAACTCCCCGTCGAGACGGCGTGCGTGCCGACGCGCGTCACCCGGCGCGCGCCGCTAAACGCCCGCGTCTCCCCCGGCGCGAGGAAGAGGTACACCCCGCGGTCGGGCCAGTCCATGTAGCCCGTGCAGTCGCCGAGGCGGCGCGCGCCGCCGACCCGCGCGTCGAGGCGGCCGAGGAGGGCGTACAACCTATCCAAGTCCGCGCGCCTGTCCATCGCTACGGGACGTCTATTCACCGCATCTGATAAAAGCGTTCGTCGGCCGGCGCTCGCTCAGTCGTACGCGCTGTGCGTCGCGGTGCCGACGTCGACGCGGACGAGGACGTTCTCGGACCACGCGTCCTCCTCGGCGCCGTACTTTCGGTTTATCCGCCGCGTCGCCTCCCGCGTCTCCGCCTCGTCCTCGACTATCTCGGTCGTCCCGAGGAGCGTCACCGCCCACTCGGCGCGCCCGCCCTGGTCCTTCTGCACCGACAGGGAGACGCGGGGGTTCTCGCGCAGGTTCCGCAGTTTCGTCCCCGTGGTGACGATTTCGACGATGCCGTCCTCGTAGCGGTACCAGACGGGCGCGACGTGGGGTCGGCCGTCGCGGCACGTCGCCAGGTGCGCCATCAGCGGTTCGCTCGTCAGCAGTTCCTCCACCTCGTCGGGCACGTCGGCGGCCATACCTCCTCGACGAGGGCCGAACGGGAAAGTCCTCCCGCCGCAGGGCGTTTACGGGCCGGCGACCTACTCGTACCCGATATGGGAGACGATGACGCGGCCGAGTCAGAGATGTACGCCGTCACGAAGTCCGGACTGACGGTCGAATGCGAGAATTTCAAAGCGATAGACGGGGGCGTCCTGCTCTTCGAGGATACGAAGCGAAAGCGCGTCTCGGGGTTCGTCCCGCACGGGGAACTGAAGTACGTCCTATCCGCCGACGCGACGACGCGGACGGGCGAGAACGTCTGGGACGCCGCGGCGTCGGAAGACGACTCCGAGGCGCCGGAATCGTCGTCGTCGACCGTCGAGGACGGCTTCCGCAGCGAACTGACCGTGCTCGGCGGTCTCGGGGAGACGTACGCGGAGCGACTCCACGAGGAGGGCATCGACTCGCTGTCGTCGATACGCCGCGCCGACGCCGCGCGCGTGGCGACAGCGGCGGGCGTCCCCGAGAGCAGGGCGAACCGCTGGATAGACGCCGCGAACGACCGGGACGAGGGGGCGAGTTCGGAGCGACAGGCCAACGCGGAGACATCGGCGGAGGACGAGGCCGGCGACGTCTGAACCCGAATCATCAGGCCTCTTCGGCGTCGAACGACGCGACGAACTCGTCGGTCGACTCGCGCCACGCCGCCGCGAGTCGGTCCTCGAACTCCCGTTCTCCGAGGGCGTCGACCTCGTCGCGCTCGTCCAACCACTCGACCGTCCGCCTCGCCCCGGTTCGGAAGTCGACGGTGTACTCGAACCCGAGGTCGCGTTTCGCCTTCGAGTTGTCGAAGACGGTGCTGTACCGGAAGTGGTCGCGGAGCATCTCCGTCCGGTCGGGCGCGACGACGCGGAGCACGTTCGTCGGGACGTGAACGAGGTCCGGGTCGGGCGCGTCGAGGGCCTCGGCCACGCGCCGGTGGTACTGGTTCCACGTCATCGTCTCCTCGCTGGTGACGTTGTACGCCTCGCCGGCCACCGTCTCGGCGTCCGCCTCCACGCTTCCGACGAACGCGCGGGCCACGTCGTCGCGGTGGCACGGCCCCCACAGCGAGGTGCCGTCACCGTGGACGACTATCGGCCGCCCCTCGCGGACTCTGGAGATATAGGAGGAGTCCGTCCCGAACGTGTGCAGGAGCGTTCCACCCTCGCCGTAGGTGCTCCACGGGCGCAGAATCGTCACGTCGAAGGCGTCGCCGTCGGCCGAGAAGAACACGTCCTCGGCGGCTATCTTCCCCGCGGCGTAGTCGCTGACCGGGGGGTTCCGCGGCGCGTCCTCGTCGACGGGGTTCGACGGCGGCGGCCGGTGGTAGACGTCGATGGTCGAGCAGAAGATAAAGCGGTCGACACGGCCCTCGAACGCGCGGACCGCGCTCTCGGCGTCGTCCTCGGAGAAACACACCATGTCGATGACGGCGTCGGGGGCGGGTTCGAGTTCCCGCATCTCGCGCTCGAACGCCTCGTAGTCCGTGCGGTCGACGTGGACCTCGCGAATCCCGTCGGGAACGTCGGCGTCCGTCTCGCCGCGCGTGACCGTCGTCACGTCGTGGCCCGACTCGACGAGTTGCCGCGTGATACCCGTGCTGATGAGACCGGTGCCGCCGACGAGAAGGACGTGCATACCGCGAGTGTTCGCGGCGAGGACAAAAATCGGTCGTCCGGTCAGGTCCGACCGCGGGCGAGGACGAGCATCTCGCCGAGGAACGCCCACGTCAACCCGACGAGGACGAGTCCGGCGCCGACGACGACGGGCCGCCCGTCGAACGTCGCCCCCGAGGAGACGAGCGTCCACGCCGTCGTCTCCGAGAGGAACGCCTCGGCGGGGTAGAGCACGCCGGCCGCGACGGCGAGGAACCCGAAGAACACGAGTCCGTACGCCGAGAGCGACAGCGTCCGCCCGGAGGTGCCGTGAGTCATTGCGGAACCACTCGCCGGGCGAGTATTCAGTATAAACGCGGTATCCCGGGCGAATTCGGCCGTTACGCCGCGTTACGAGCGCGGTAACGCGGACCGACTCCGCGGGGTGGGACGGAGACTCGCTCTCCGGACGGGGAGCGAGCGTCGGAACGACGGCTTAACGGCCGGTTCGGCGCGTCACTCCTCGGGGGCGAAGTCGAGGGCGACGGAGTTGATGCAGTAGCGCTTGCCGGTCGGGTCGGGGCCGTCGTCGAAGACGTGGCCGAGGTGGCCGTCGCAGTTCTTGCAGGTGACCTCGATACGGCGCATCCCGTGGCGGGTGTCCGTCTCCGTCTCGACGGCGTCGTCGTTCGCCGCGAAGAAGGCGGGCCATCCGCACCCCGAGTCGTACTTCGTCTCGGCCTCGAACAGTTCGGCGCCGCACCCCGCACAGCGGTAGACGCCGTCTTCGTCGCGGTCGAGGTGCTCGCCGCTGAAGCGGGATTCCGTCCCGCGTTCGCGGAGTATCTCGTACTCCTCGTCCGTAAGTCGCTCGCGCCACTCGTCGTCGCTCGTCGGAACGTCCGAACCCTGTCGGGACATACTCGACCGTAGGCGTCCGACACCGAAGAATCCACGGTCGGCGACGAGCGACGAACGGCGAGCAGCGAGCGGCAGATGGCGGCCGGGTCTCAGTCCTCGCGGCGGAGGAACTTCGGCAGTCTGAGCCGTTCGAGGTCGTCGACGTCGAGTTCGAGCATCGACGCCCGTCCGATGGCGTCCGGGAGGTGCTGTCCCGGTTCGTCGTCGGCGTCGGCATCGGCGTCCGTCTCGGGGTCGACCGTGATTCCCTTCGCCTCGATGAGCGCCTCCCACGTCTCCGCGTCGGAGTCGTACTCCTCGCGGTGGTCCCGGACGGCGTTTCGCCCCTCGGCGTACGCCAAGTCGAGGACGCTCCGCTGGTACGCTGTGGTGGCCATCCGGAGGATGCGCGTACGCTCGGCCTCGTATTCGTGGCCTAACTCGGCGGCGGTGCCCAGCGCGTACATCCGACGGAGGGCCTCCTCGGCACTGAGCGAGTCCCAGTCCACGTCGAAGGCGCGTTCGTACATGGCTCAGAAGTCCACGTGGTCCATCGGGTCCACGCTCAATCCCTCGTCCGTGAACGTCAGCGACCGGATGTCACAGTCGATGTTCGTCCCCCGCATCTTCACCACCTGAATCCCCCGCGTCATCCCCGTCGCTTCGAGGTAGTTGTGGAAGAAGATGACCCCGTGAGCGAGGAAGTGCTCGTCGGAGTAGGAACTCGGGTCGGTCATCTCGGAGATGAGAAGCGTCGTCGCGTCCCCCTGCTTCAGCGCGGTCAGAAACCGCGTCATCTCCTGGTCGTCGCCGGTGAACAGCAGTTGGAGCAGCATCGTCGAGTCGATGACGAGGCGGTCCACCTTGCGCGAGTTCACGAACGCGACGATTTTGTCCGTCAGGCTCTGCACGCCCGAGGTGTTCCCGCTCCCCGAAAACTGATTCAGGACGTGCTTGCCTTTCTGGCTGGCGAGATTGATGAACCGGAACTGGTCCGACGAGGTGAGCGTCTCGAAGCCGAACTCGTAGCTCGACATGTCGTTGACGAGTTCCTCGCGCGTCTCGTGCATCGTTATATACATACAGTTCTCCCCGTTTCGTAGTCCCTCGGCGACGTACTGGGCGGTGAACGTCGTCTTCCCACTTCCCGGAGGACCCGACAGCACGTAGAGTCGACCGGGGAGGAACCCCCCTTGGATGAGGTGATCGAAACCGCTGACCCCACTCGGAATCCGCATACTCCTATTCACTATATTATGACTTATAACCGTTCCGGGGAATTCGCCGTCACTCCGGAAATAGCTCTCGCTCCCGACCGACGCCGTCGATTCGCGCCACGTCGGCCCCGTCGAGTTCGAGCGTCGTCGCCGCCGCGAGGTTGGCGCGGAGGTGCGACTCCGAACTCGCCTTCGGGACGACGGCGCACCCCTTCTCGCGCGCCCACGCCAGCGAGACGGCGTGAGGAGTGGTGTCGTGTTTCTCGGCCACGGCGACCACCTCCTCCACCTCCGAGACGAGGCCGCCGGCCATGGGCGAGTAGGCGACGACCGCCTCGCCGTGCTCTCGGGCGTCCTCGAGCAGTTCCGGTCGGTTGAACAGCGGGTGGAACTCCGTCTGGTGGGCGGCTATCGGCGCGTCGAGGTGGTCGCGCGCCGCGGCGAGTTCCTCGACGGTGAAATTGCTCACGCCGACGTGGCGAATCAGCCCCTCCTCGCGGAGGCGGTCGAACGCCGCGAGCGTCGTCTCCGGGTCGTAGGCGTCGATGGGGCGGTGGACGTACAGCAGGTCGACGTACTCCGCCCCCAACCGGTCCAGACTCTCCCGCGCGCTGGAGAGCACGTCGTCGTGCGCGAGTTTGTCGGCCCACACCTTCGTCGCGAGGAACACCTCCTCGCGCGGCACGTCCGCGGCGGCCACGGCGTCGCCGACGACCGACTCGTTCCCGTATATCTGCGCGGTGTCGACGTGGCGGTAGCCCATCTCCAGCGCCGTCGTGACCGCGCGCGCCTCCTCGGCGGTGTCGAGGCCCATCGTCCCGAGTCCGACGGCGGGAATCTCCGCATCGCCGACCGTCCCGTGTTCGTTCATACGCGAGTCGGCGTCGGCGCGGGTAATAGACCCCCGGATTCGCGCGGGGTCGAGAGCGCGAAGGCCCGCGGGCGCTACTATGAAGCGGGGACGGTCCTAAGCCGCGTTCGTGAGCGACAGGACGACACCGGACGACGGCGAGACGAAGCGATGACCCCCCGCGTCGGCATCGTCGGCGCGGGCGCGGCGGGCGCCGGGGCGGCGTACGCCCTCCGCGGGGCGGACGCCGAGGTGACGATACTGGAGAAGAGCCGCGGCGTCGGCGGGCGCGCCGCGACGCGGAGGAAGAACGACTGCCGCTACGACCACGGCGCCAACTACGTGAAAGAGGGTGACGAGCGGACCGAGTCACTGATTCGGGACCTCGGCGAGGAGGGGTTGGTCGACGTCGAGGAACCCGTCTGGATATTCGAGGGCGACGGCGAGATACGCGAGGGCGACGACGACGAGGCGCACAAGTGGACGTGGACGGAGGGCATCACCCAGTTGGGCAAGCGCCTCCTCGACCGGACGGACGCCGAAGTGCGAAAGGGAACCCGCGTCGAGCGAATCGCCCGCGAGGGGGCGGACGTCGGGTCCGAGCGGTCGACGTGGACCCTCACCGACACCGACGGCGCGACGCACGGGCCGTTCGACGCCCTCCTCCTGACGCCGCCCGCGCCGCAGACGGCCGCCCTCTTGGAGGCGACCGAGTGGGACGACGACCGACTCGGGGCCCTGACCGACGCCGTCGCCGACGTGGAGTACCGCACCATCCGCACGTTCGTGCTGAACTACCCGTTCCGCGAGGCGTTCCCGTGGTACGGCGCGGTCAACGTCGACGACGGCCACGAGGTGGGGTGGCTCTCCCGCGAGGAGTGCAAGGACGGACACGTCCCCGACGGGGAGAGCCTCCTCGTCGCGCAGATGGCGCCCGACTGGTCGGCCGACCGCTACGACGACCCCCTCGAGGAGGCGGGCGCGGACGCCGCGAAACTGGTCGCCGACCTGCTGGACGACGAGCGGTACGCCGACCCCGAGTGGGTCGACGACCAGGGCTGGCGCTACGCCTTGCCGGAGAACGGCGCCGACGGGGAGGCGGTTCGGAGCGCCGAGGACGCCGGCCTGTTCTTCGCCGGCGACTGGACGGTCGGCGAGGGGCGCGTCCACCGGGCGCTCTGGAGCGGTCACGACGCCGGCGAGCGAATCGCCGAACGCGACTGACTTACTCGCTCCCGCCGTCGACGTGTAGCTTCTCGCCGCGTTGCAACCGCGCGGCGATGGTGAACGTCTGCTCGCGTTCGCGCCGCGTCGGGAAGTGCGCGCCCAGGTAGCGCGCGACGGCGACGAGGAGCGTCCGAATTTCCTCGGGGTCCTCGCGGAGACGCGCCTGCGCGAACCCGGCTTCGAGCGCCTGGTAGGTGTGGAAGCCGGCGTCCTCGCGCAGGAGGGCCGCGCCGAGTCGCTCGCGGAGCAGTGCCGCGTCGCCGCCGCAGTCGAGAAAGTGCGCGGCGCGTTCGCCCGCCTCGTTCACCTCGCCCTCCGCGTCGAACGTCTCGACGAGAGCGTCGAGGTGCGCCGACGGGTCGGCGTCCGGGTCGGACGCGGGGTCGGGAAGCGGCGCGGGCGGCGTGTTGAGAAAGCGGTCGAGGTAGACGTTCGCCGCGGCGTCGAACACGCCGCGATAGAGGTCGGTCGACTCGGTCCGCCGGGCTAACTGGTGGACGGCGTTCGCGTAGGTGAACGTGTGGTGGACCGTGTTCCAATCGGAGAACTCGTTGACGGTGGCGAACCGGGCGACGCGCGTCGCGGCGGCGAACGCGACTTCGCCCGCCAGTGCCTCGACGGACGCGCCCCCGCGAATCGCGTCTTCGAGCGCTTCGACGACGGCGTCGGGGTCCTCGGCGAGCAGCGTCTCGGTGAAGCCGTCGGGCGCCGACCAGTTCGACTCCGAGCCCTCGGCGACCAGCGAATCGAGGTCCGAAAACGTCCCCTCCAGCATCGCCGCGAGGTCGACCGGTTGCCGCCACGAGGAGGTCTCCTCGGCGCGCGAGGCCGCCGCCAGTCCGTCGACCAAACTCGGCAGGACCGCCCCGGCGTGCTCCCAGCCGACGCGGTCCAGGGCCTCGCACGCTTTGTTCACGAAGTCGAGCGCGTGGCCCGCGTCGAGGTAGCGGTGGTCCGTCGCCGCCGCGGCCAGCATCTCCGCGAGGCGGGCGTCGTCGGCGCCGTTCGCTATCGCGGTTCGGAGCACTCGCTCCGCGCCGTCGGCGTCGCGAACCTCGACGTTCTCGCGGAACCACTCCTTCAGGCGGGCGAAGGGGACGTCGTCGGTGTCGAACGGTTCCTGGTCGAACCGCGGCGGTTCGCCCGCGCAGTCGTCGCCGACGTGGACGAGCCCCTGATACAGCGCCCGCTTGCGGTCCTCCGCCGCGAGGTCGGAGAGGACGTTCCGCATGGCGGCGAGGATAGTCAGTCCCGGCCCCCACCCGCTCTCGCGGTAGCGCGCGCCGAAGCGCACCCCGCGCTCCGTTATCTCGTCTTCGGAGACGCCGGCGTCGACGAGGCCGATGGCGGACTTAGCGACGACGAGGCGGAGGTTCTGTTCGAGGCCGTCCTCCAGTCGCGTCGACCAGTGTTCGGCGGGCGGCGCGTCCGGTTCGGGATGCGGGTCGACGTAGACGCTCCCGTCGCGCACCTCGACGGGGAACGTCCGCACGTCGTCGGCCCACGGGTCGAACGTGTCGCCACAGGAGAGTTCGAAGCGGGCGTGGTGCCAGTGGCACGTCAGCACGCCGTCCTCGACGCTGCCCTGCGACAGCGGAAAGCCCATGTGCGGACAGCGGTTGTCGACGACGCGCACCTCCCCTTCGTGGTGGAAGAGCGCGAGCGAACGGCCGTCGACGGTGGTCTGCACCCGCCCCGCTCGTTCGAGTTCGTCGACGGGGACGACTTCGCGGAATCGGTCTGTCGAACTCATGAGTGACGATAGCACGCACCGCGAGGTAAGCGTTCGCCGACGCTTGTCATAAAAAGTTCTGATAATTCAGGAATTGGACGAAGTGTCCGTCCACTGCAGAGAACCGTCAGGTCGCCGGCGTGGACCGCTACGCCGGAACCGTGGCCCGTGTTGTCATACGCTCCGAGGGTTTTTTGTCCGAGAACGCGAATGTTCTCGTGTGTCTCTTACCGTCCGTATCGACCCCCACGTCCACTCGGAAGCGTCGTACGACGCGGACGACCCCGTGGAGCTGATACTGGAGCAGGCCGCCGAAATCGGCCTCGACGCCGTGGTCATCACCGACCACGACGTCGTCCACGAGTCGGTCCGCGCGGCCGAGTTGGCCCCCATGTACGGCCTCGTCGGCATCCCCGGCGTCGAAGTCTCCACCGCGGACGGCCACCTCCTCTGTCTCGGCATCCGAGAGATGCCGCCGCGGCAGGCGCCGATGAAGGAGACGGTCGAGTGGGTGCGCGACCGCGGCGGCGTCGCCATCGTCCCGCACCCGTTCCAGCGGAGTCGCCACGGCATCCGGAAAAAGCGCCTGCGCGGCGTCGACCCCGACGCCATCGAGGTGTACAACTCGTGGCTGTTCACGGGGTGGAAGAACCGCCGCGCGCGCCGGTTCGCGAAGGGTCGCGGCTACCCCGGCGTCGCCGGTAGCGACGCGCACAAGGTGGGGTACGTCGGACGCGCCTACACCGAGATAGACATCCCGAACGCGACGCGCGCGGAACTCTCCGAGGACGTCGTCCTCGACGCCATCCGCGGCGGGTCCACCCGCGTCGAGGGCCGCCGGACGCCCATCCCGACTAGCGCGCGCCACTACGCCGGCGCGGGCGCCCGTAAGAGCGGCTACTTCGCCAAACGGGGCGCCCTCAAGAGCGGGTCGCTCGCGAAGACCGGCGCCGCGCAGATGGCGCAGACGCTCTACCGCGTCTCGCCGTTCTCCTGGTCGTTCTCGCGGTAGTCGTCTTCAGTGTCGAAGCTGCTTATTCTGTCAGCCGATAGAACGGATTGGTGCCCTTCAACGCGACGGGCGCGAGTCGGGATTTCAGCACGGAGAACTCCCGTCTCCGTCCTCCTGGTGGCGGATTCGTCACGGTGAGTACCGGACTCAGTCTGTGCGATATGGGGGGCGTGTCCCCCGTGCCACCCGTCGCAGGATTCATCTACGCTCTCCTCGCCGCTGTCGCTCGATTCGGAAGACACGTCTCGGGATTCGTGTCAGAGTGCAGAAATATCCGGTCGCGGGTGTGAGGCCTACTCGCCGCTGCCGACCAGTTCCTCGTACTGCGCGCCCGTCTGCTTCAGCGTCGCCGTCGAGTACAGGCGCTCGTGGTCGAACGGCAGGTACTCCGAGGCGAGTTCGTCTATCTTCTCGTCCACCGCCTCGGCCTCGCGCCCGTGAATCATCGTGAACAGGCTGTACGGCCAGTTCTGCTCGGGGCGGCGCGGCCGGTGGTAGCAGAGGGTGACGTACGGCAGGCGGCCCACCGCCTCGCCCCGCGCGTCGAGTTCGTCGTCGGGCACGTCCCAGACGACCATGCAGTTGGCGTCGAAGCCGGTGACGACGTGGTTGACGACGCAACCGATGCGCTTGATGCAGCCGTCGTCGAGGAGTCGCCGGACGGCGGCGAGCACATCTTCGACGCTCGCGTCGACGCCGGCGGAGGCGGAGACGCGTTCGGCGACGTCGCGGTACGGCGTCGCCGTCAGGGGGAAACCGTCCTGAATCTCGACCAGCAGGGCGGCTTCGAGGTCCGAGAGGCCGCCCGCCGCCTCCTCGGAGATGCGCGTGGCGTTCACCTCCGTCGCCGCGAGACTCTCGCGGGCGAACCGGTCGTCGTTAACGACGGGAAATTCGAGGTCGATGTAGTAGTCCGTCAGCATCGGGAGGTTCAGCACCTCCAAACCGGTCCGCGCTTCGATGTCGGCCAGAATCTCGTCGCGCTTCTCGCGCGAGGCGGCGGTGACGACGAACCACATGTTCCACTCGTGGTCCCGCCGGTAGTTGTGGTTCACCTGCCGGTGGTCGTTGATTATCGCCGCCACCTCGGCGAACCGGTCCTCGGGCGCCGAGACGGCGGCCAGCGTCGAACTGCCGATGACGGGGGGGTTCAACACCGCGCCGAACCGCCGGAAGATACCCCGTTCGGAGAGGGCGCGGACGCGCGCGAGCGTCTCGTCTTCGGAGATACCGAGTTGCTCGCCGACGGCCCGGAACGGACGCTCGACGACCGGGAAACCGCTCTGGAACCCGTCGACGAGGGCCGCGTCCACGTCGTCGAGGTCCGCGCGCCAGTCGTCGGTCAGTGCGCTCATTGTCGTCTCTGGGGACTCGGTGAACGTACCTATTTCGGGTTCGGGCGGCGAGTCAGCTATCGCTAACGCACCACTTTTGGCCCGCGATATCCAACGTCAGACCATGTCACAGGTACCGGAGCGACGGGAGTTCGGGGAGTGGCCGCTGAAGCGACTCATGACCGAAGTGGTCGGGACGGGGACGAAGTCCGCCGAGGACATGAACCGCGAGCAGGCGACTGAGGCGAT
Organism: Halogeometricum pallidum JCM 14848; assembly: GCF_000337095.1. Classification (GTDB taxonomy): domain Archaea; phylum Halobacteriota; class Halobacteria; order Halobacteriales; family Haloferacaceae; genus Halogeometricum; species Halogeometricum pallidum. The sequence goes on along the minus strand of NZ_AOIV01000008.1, from coordinate 31,779 downwards.
GCAGCGCATCCTCGCGGACGAACCCGACCACACGACGCTGGGGGCGTTCTGGCTGGCGAACCGCTGGAAGCACAACGTCGCCGAGGAACTCGCCGCCTACGCGGACGTGATGTGCGAGCACGTCGAGTACGCCGAACCGGACGCCGACCCCGTCGACTGCGGCGCCAACTACGACGGGAAGGGGAAGACGGCCATCCTCGGCGCCGCCGCGGGCATCGTCGCCGCCGCCGCCGGAACGCCCGTCGTCGTCCACTCCGGGGACCGGGTGCCGACGCAGAAGCAGGACGCCTACAAGCACGTCCTCGACGAACTCGGGGTCCGCACGGAACTCTCTCCCGAGGAGAGCGCCGACCAGGTGGACGAGACGGGCTTCGGCTTCTACTACCAACCCGCGTTCAACCCGGCCGTCCACGACCTGTTCGACCGCCGCGACCAGATGGGCGTGCGCACGTTCGTCAACACCGTCGAGACCATCGCCAACCCGGCGAACGCCGACGTCCACCTCGGGAGCTTCTATCACCTCTCGTTCGCGAAGAAGATCGTCGACACGTTCGAACAGTCGGAGCGACTCGGCCCGCGCCGCGTCGTCATGTTCCAGGGCATGGAGGGCTACGACGACATCCGACCGGGCTACACGAAGGTCGGCGAGTCCACCGACGGCGTGTTCACCGACTTCGAGATAGAGACGGCCGAGTACGGGATGGACTTCGAGACGGAGGACCTCGAAGTCGACCCCGACGACGTGGCGGGCGACTCCGCGGCGATAACCGAGGCCGTCGTCGCCGGCGAGAGGGACGACCAGTTCGCCGACGCCGTCGAACTCAACGCGGCGTTCCGCATCTACGCCCGCGAGGACGCCGAGTCGCTGAGCAAGGGACTGGAGATGGCCCGCGAGAGCATCGACTCGGGCGCGGCCGAGGCCGTCCTCGAAGACCTGCGGGCGTTCTGAGGTCCGGACGGGGAGCGTCGCCGTCCGCGGCGCACCGACGCCGGCGGCCGCGACGCCGACGCCCCTGTCCGCTTCCCGCGCGCTTTTTTGTACGGACGGTGAGCGACGGGTATGACGCAGTTCGCCGACCTGACGCTCCGGGAGATCCGCCGCGACCTCCACCGCCACCCCGAGGCGGGGTGGAAGGAGTTCCGAACGACCGCGCTCGTCGCCGAGGAACTGGACGCCCTCGGCTTCGACCTCTCTCTGGGGTCGGACGCCGTGAACGTCGCGGAGCGACTGGGAGTCCCCGCAGACGACGAGGTTGCCGGCGCGCGCGAACGCGCGAGGCGCGAGGGCGCCCCGGAGGAGTACCTGGAGTACATGGACGACGTGACGGGTCTCGTCGCGCAGAAGCGCTACGGCGACGGCCCGACCGTCGGCGTCCGCGTCGACATCGACGCCCTCGAACGCTCGGAGGCGATGGACGACGACCACCGCCCCGCCCGCGAGGGGTTCGCCAGCACCCACCCCGGCGAGATGCACGCCTGCGGCCACGACGGCCACACCGCCATCGGCGTCGGTATCGCCCGCGCGTTCGACGAGGAGGGGTTCGACGGCACGCTGAAACTGTTCTTCCAACCCGCCGAAGAGGGCGGCCGCGGCGGCAAGCCGATGAGCGAGACGGACCACCTGGACGACGTGGACGTCCTGTTCGCCCTCCACCTCGGCCTCGACGAGGAGACGGGCACCGTCGTCGGCGGCTACGACCGCCCGCTGTCGAACGCGAAAATAGACGTGACGTTCGAGGGCGAACCCGCCCACGCCGGCGGCGCGCCGCAGGAGGGACGAAACGCCCTGCAGGCGATGAGCACGGCGATACAGAACCTCTACGCCATTCCGCGGCACGCCGACGGGATGACGCGCATCAACGTGGGCCGGGTCACAGCGGACAACGCGCAGAACGTCATCTGCGAGGAGGCCCGGATGCGCGTGGAGGTGCGCGGCGGCGACGCCGACCTCAACGACTACATGATGGGGAAGGCCGAACGCGTCCTCGACGGCGCCGCCGGTATGCACGACGTCGACTACGAGACGAGTCTGTACGGCATGACGACGACGTTCGAGAACGACCAGTCGGTCGTCGATACGGTGATGGCTGCCGCGGAGACCGTCGACGGCGTCGACCAGGTGTGCGGTCGGAGCCCGTTCGGCGGGAGCGAGGACGCCTCCTTCCTGATTCGGAAGGTGCAGGAGAACGGCGGCGTCGCCACCTACGTCGGCGTCGGCGCGAGCAACCCCGCCGGTCACCACACGGCGTACTTCGACGTCGAGGAGGAGTCGCTGGACATCGCCGTCGACGTGGTGACCGAGTCGATTCGCCGGGTGGCGGCCGAGTCGTAGTCGGTCGCGGTCGGCGATTGCTGGCCGAGCGAGGCTGTTACCACTCACGCGGTATCGGGTTCAGCGGGTAGCGAACGCTAAAGCACGCGAACCGCTGTGTGATACCCATAGCAACTGCGGCCGACCGGATCGGTAGTCGCGCCGACCGCATCCGACCCGGTCGCGGGCGGTCCGCCTCCCCTACTCGGGCACCAGCACCGCCCGGAACCGGACCTCGTTGTCCATCATCGCCGCGTAGGCGTCGTCGGCCTCCTCCAGGGAGAACGTCTCCACCTTCGGCGTCACGTCCCGTAGGGCGCTGAAGTCGAGGGTGTCCTCCGAGGCGTGCGGCGTGCCCGAGGGCCACCCGCCGACGCTCCGTCGCCCGGTGACGAGCGGTTGCACGTCGACCGAGAGCGGTTCGCCCGGCACGGCGATGGTGAGCAGTTTGCCGTCGACGCCGACCCCCGAGACGATGGAGGACATGGCGTCGGCGCTGGGCGCGGTGGCGAGGACGACCTTCGCGCCGCCCATCGACTGCAGTTCCTCGCCTGCGTCGACCTCGCTGGCGTCGATGAAGTGGTCCGCGCCGAGTTCGTACGCGAGGTCCTCCTTCTCCGGCGACGTGGAGACGGCCACCGTCTCGAACCCGGCCTCGTAGGCGTACTGAATGCCGAGGTGGCCGAGGCCGCCGACGCCCTGCACGGCCACGAGGTCACCGGGTCGCGCCTCCGAGTTCCGCAGCGAGTTGAACGTCGTGATGCCGGCGCACAGGAGGGGCGCGGCGTCGACGGCGTCCAGTTCGTCGGGAATTTTCGCCAGCGCCTCGTGCGGGGCGGTCAGGTACTCGGCGTAGCCGCCGTCGTAGTCGAAGCCGGTCACCTGCGCGTTCTCGCAGGCGATGAAGTCGCCGCGACGGCAGGCGTCGCAGGTGAAACAGTGGCCGCCGTGCCACCCGACGCCCACCCTGTCGCCCTCCTCCCACTCGGTCACGTCCTCGCCGACGGCGTCGACGCGGCCGGCCACCTCGTGGCCGGGGACGCGCGGGTAGTCCACGCCGGGCCACTGGCCCTCCTTGACGAACGCGTCGCTGTGGCAGATGCCGCACGCCTCGACGGCGACTCTGACCTCCTCGGCGTCCGGTTCGGGCACGTCTCGCTCGACGACTTCGAACTCCGCTCCGGGTTCCGGAATCTCGACGGCTTTCATCGAATCGTGGTACGGAGGGGACGACCGTAGGCGGTTTGGGCGATTCGCTTACCAGTAAAATAGAGGACAGCTACGCTACGCGTCCTCCAGCGGCATCGCCACCCCGACGAGCGTCTGGCCGGCCGTCACCGTCGCCTCGCGGCAGACCGAGTAGACGACGCCGGAGCGGTCGGCCGTCGCCTCCTGCAGCACCTCGTACGTCGTCGGGTCGTAGACGCGCCCGAGGTGATCGCCCTCCGCGACGTCCGCGCCGAGTTCGGCGTCCGGGGCGGGGTGAAAGAGACCGGAGTCGGTGGCGGTGACCCGCCCGAGGTGGTTCCGGGCCGTCGTCTGCTCGGCGGGCGTCTCGGGGTCGCCCGAGAGCATCCCGAGTTCGCGCAGAACGTTGAAGACGCCGCGGACGCCCGTCTCGATGGCGGGTTCGACCAACTGCTTGTTGTGCGCGAGTTCGGGCGTGATGGAGGGGATTCCCTCGCGCGTGGCGGCGACGCGAAGTTTCCCGCCGAAGTTGCGCTCGGACCACTCCACGTCGGCGTCGTCGCCGGCCGCCTCCGCGAGGAGCAGGTCGGTGCCGAACGCCTCCGCGAGACGACGGCTCTCGTCGTCGCCGTGCAGGTAGACGGTGTGCGTGAGCATCTCGGGACTGCCGGTGTGCAAATCGACGATGTAGTCGGCCTCGCCCGCGTACTTCCACAGCGCCGCGGCCATGCGTTCGTGCAGCGACCCCTCGGCGTCCCCCGGCCAGACGCGGTTCATGTTCGAGTGGACCGAGTCGAGCGACTCGGGGGTCGTATAGGAGACGCGGTCGAACGTCAGCGGGTCCGCCACGGGGACGGCGACGAGCGTCCCCGACAGTTCCCCGTGGTCCAGTCGCTCGTGGACGCGGCGAAGCGTCTCCGTGCCGTTTATCTCGCGGCCGTGCTGTGCGGCCTGGACGTAGACGGTCGGACCGTCGCCGTCGCCGGACCGCGTCTGTCGGCTCGCCGAACTCCGTTCGGCGGCGTCTCCGTACGTGTGGACCGTCGTCTCCACGTCGATACCCGAGGGGAGGCGCGCGAGCGTGACCGTCTCGGCGGTGTGCATACTCGGCGGTTCGTGAGGCGACGGTTTGTAGCTACGGAAACCGGGACGCGTCGACCGGGCGCCGCGGTCGGTCGCCCGCCCCCGCACCGCGCCACGCCGCCACGGGTCAGCGCTGACTGTCCCGGAGGACGAACGGCCCGATGGAGAGCGTCCGCTTGGCGACGGTGGCGATGCGGAGCACGTACGACAGCAGCAGGAGGAACGGCAGGATCGAGACGGAGAACGCGAGCATCGTCACCCAGACGATGTTGTCGACGGCGAAGAACGACCCCGTGAACGTCGTGTAGTCGACGAACGCCAGCATCCCCACCGACACCAACAGCGCCGGAATGGCGGCGTAGGCGACGAGTTGCGAGAGACTGGTCAGCGCCCACTGGAAGTACAGGGTCTTCACGTGCTCGCGGGCGGGACCGAACATGACGAGGGCGTCCCGCAGGTCGTTCAGCGCCGCCCGCGTCTCCGGGCCGACGGCGTCGGCGTGCCGCGCGAGGAGGCGGTCCACCTCGAACACCTTGCGGCCGTAGTTGAAATCCAGTGCCGCCGAGAGGAGGTCGAACGTGCCGAACTGCGCGCCGTGAAGTCTGTCGAGGACCACGTCGGCGTTCTCGGAGGCGCTGTCGCAGAACTCGGTCAGTTCGTCGCTGGCGTCCTCGTCGTCTATCTGCGCCGTCGCCTCCTTCACGTTCGCGGCCTGAACCTGCGCCGCCGCGACGAGCGCCGACAGGAGCGCCGAGGGGTCCGCCGGGGCGGAGTCGAGGCCGGTCAGGTCGCGGATGTACTCGCGGGTGTCCATCGCACCGCTCATCCGCGAGCGCTGGTCGCCGAACGGACCGAGTTCCTGCGAGATGACCACCTGCGTGATGGTGACGACGAGGGTGACGCCGGTGATGGTGGCGCTCGCCATCGTCGCGAAGAGGGAGTCCAACACGTCGCCCGACCGCACCGTCGTCAGGAACGGCGGATCGAGCGAGATGCCGCCGATGACGAGAAGGACGAAGAAGACGGTGGCGAGCACTCCCGTGGCGACGAGGCGATTCGCTTCGAGGAGGAGCCACAGTTTCAGTCGCGACTCGCCGGCCCGTTCCCGCATCGTGTTCGCCGATCCGACCGTCGCGTCGTCGTCCTTGCTCGGATCGTACGTCCGGTCGAGGATTTCCGATTCGTCCGAGCGATCAACCATGCTGCCCCCCACCGCCGTCCGTTTTCGGCCGCTTGAGGACGAGGTACTTCGTTCCCCCGTCGACGTAGTCGACGCCGCACACCAACTCCCAGCCGTCGTCGCCGAGTTCGTTCAACTCCGCGGCGGGGTCGGACGCCTCCGCTCTGGTGGACCCCCGGGGCGGACGGAGCGTGTGGTACTCCCAGCGCGTCGTCTCTTCGGACATACGAAAAACCGGGATGCGACCGGTATGGTGTTACCGGCCGACGGGCCGACTCACCAACGTTTTCACTCCGCACCGCATCCGAGGTGATATGAGCAACCCGACTGCGACGCTCCACACGACCCGAGGCGACATCGTCGTCGAACTGTTCGAAGAGCGCGCCCCCCGGACGGTGGAGAACTTCATCGGTCTGGCGACGGGCGAGAAGGAGTGGAAGGACCCCGAGACCGGCGAGGAGCGGACGGACTCGCTGTACGAGGGCACCGTCTTCCACCGCATCATCGACGACTTCATGATTCAGGGCGGGGACCCCGAGGGGACCGGCCGCGGCGGGCCCGGCTACCAGTTCGACGACGAGTTCCACGACGAACTCCGCCACGACAGCGCGGGCAAACTGTCGATGGCCAACAGCGGTCCGAACACGAACGGGTCGCAGTTCTTCATCACCCTCGACGCCCAACCGCACCTCGACGACCGCCACGCCGTCTTCGGCGAGGTTATCGAGGGGATGGACGTGGTCGAGGAGATCGGCTCGCTCCCGACCGACCGCAACGACAAGCCGATGAAGGACGTGGAGATCGAGTCCGTCGACGTGGACCGGTAGACACCTCATCGCGCCCGCTTCTCGTTTCGACGCGCTAACCGACAGCGCAAAGTCCGTCTCCCCGCTAGGTGGTTCCATGAGCGACTCCGAGGGGTCGGACGGGCCACTCCGTCCGAGCGACGTGGGCGACGAGGCCAACGCGCCGCCGATAGACGAGAAGCCGTACAAGATAATCTTCGAGGCGAACAAATGCTTCGGCGCGGGCCGGTGTGCGGAAGTCGCGGACAACTGGGAGATGGACATGGCGTCGGGGCTCGCGCGGCCCAAGTCGTACTTCGTCGGCGAGGACGAGTTAGAGGAGAACGTCAGGGCCGCGGAGGTGTGCCCGGCGAAGAAGGAACGAGGGGTCATCCACGTCATCGACCGGCGAAAAGACGAGGAGATAGCCCCCGACCCGAACGGGGACGGGTCGCTGAGCGTCGACTGGTAGCCGGACTACTCGTCCAGCGTGACCGTCCCGAGGGGGCCGGCCATGCGCGGGTTGATGCCGGAGATGGTGTGCGGGCGGAAGCCCTTCACCTCGTTCCGGACGCCGAAACTGTTCTTGAGGTTGTACGCCGGGAGGTGCGGGCGGTCCTCCAGAATCGTCGTGATGGCGTCGGTGTACAACCGCTTGCGCTCCTCGCGGTCGGGTGATTCGCGCGCCTGGTCGAGTTGGGTCATCACCTCGTCGTTCTCGTAGTAACAGCCGTTGGTCGACCCCGCCTCCGACTCGTGGAACATGTAGTAGAGGTAGCCGTCCGGGTCGACTTCGTCCACCCAGCCGAGGGTGTACATGTTGTAGTCGTCCTCGTTACCCGTCGCGTACTTATCGAGGAACGCCCCCCAGTCGAGACGCTGGACGGAGGCGTTCGAGAAGCCCATGCTGTTGAGGGCGTTCGAGACGGTGATACCGATCTGTTCGCGCTTGTCGTCCGGCGGGACGATGATGGTCCAGTCGTAGTCCTTGTCGACGCCGGCCTCCTCCATTAGCTGTTCTGCCTTGGTCTGGTCCTGATCGTGGGGTATCTGCGCCCACTCCTCGTCCGGGAAGCCCCACGAGTCGATGAGGCTCTGCGGCAGGGGACTGGTCATGCGAACCCCCGCGGGTTCGACGTAGTTGGAGACGGCCTGGTCCATCGAGATGGCGTAGTCGATGGCCTCGCGCACCTTCTTGTCGGCCGTCGGCCCCTCGTTGCAGTTAAAGGAGAGATAGTAGTAGCCGAGGCCGCCCCGTTCGGCGATGTTCGCCTCCGAAATCCCCTCGACCGTCGAGTAGAGCTTCGGCGGCACCGTCTGGATGATCTGATTCTCGCCGTTGCGGAGCGTCGTGATCCGCGTCGTCGGCTCCGTGATGGGCGTGAACTCCAGTGACTCTATCTCCGGCAGGGGCTCGCCCCAGTAGTCGTCGTATCGCTGCATGCGGACGTAACTGCCCTCCTGCCACTCGACGAACTCGTAGGGGCCGCTGCCGACGGGGTCCGAAGTGTTGAACGCTTTCTTGTCCCCCTCGCGGACGGACTTCGGCACCGGGTACCACGCGAGCTTGTGCCGGAACGGCCCGAACGGATATTTCAGGTCGAACTGCACCGTCGTCTCGTCGACGGTGGTGACGGAGTCTATCATCGTGAACTCCGACCCGTTCTCCGTCTCCTCGCGCGCCGGCGCGAGGAACGAGTACTTCACGTCCTCGGCGGTGATGGGGTCGCCGTTGTGGAACGTGACGCCGTCCTTCAGCGAGACGACGTACCGCGTTCCCCCTTTGCTCACCTCGGGTTCGCCGTCGGCGAGTTGGGGGGTCAGCGTCGTCCCCTCCTCGTAGGTGTACAGCCCGTCGAACAGTTGCTCGACGACCTGTAGCGACGGGATGTCGTTGGCCTTCATCGGGTCGAAATCCAGCGGCGACTTCGTCTGCGCGAAGTTGAGCGTCTGTCCGCCCGCCTCGCCCGTGGTCGCCTCCGTCCCCGTGCTCTCGGACCCTTCCGTCGACGTCTCGGTGCCCGCCGCGGTCCCCTCGCCGCCGTCGCCGCCCGCACAGCCGGCGAGACCGGTGATTCCCGCCGCCCCGATGCCTTGCAGCACTCTCCGCCTCGAGCGATTGTCGCTCTCCTCGGTCATTCTCTCGGGAATTAGCGGATAGCGGCTAAAAAGCTTGGCGCAGGACGCGTTGCTTTCCGCCGTCTCGGACGGTGCTGCGACGAAAAGCGGACGAACGTCACGGAGCGGTGGGCCGGAGGCGAACGACCGTCGTCGTCGAACCGCCCGACGCCGACCCTCCGGCGCCGACGAAGCGAAACCATATTGGTGACGGCAGAAAAGCCACAGACGAGCGGGGGTGGCTGAGCCAGGCCAAAGGCGGCGGACTTAAGATCCGCTCTCGTAGGAGTTCATGGGTTCGAATCCCATCCCCCGCATAGTCGTCTGCGAGCGAAGCGAGCAGCGACGGCCGCACGGATGGATTCGACCGTCGAAACGAGCGAAGCGAGTTTCGGAAGTTCGAATCCCATCCCCCGCACTCGAATCCGCGAGCGATAGCGAGTGGTTCGATTCTACGGTGGGATTCGAATCAGGGAGCGACGCGAACGAGGTGAGCGGAAAGCGGCACTCACGTCCGTCCCGCCGGACGCTCGCCGACGCGGTTATCTCCTCTTCACACCAATATAGACGAATGACCGCCAGAAACGACCGCCCGCACCGGTACTCCGACGGACAGGGGTTCGGCGACCCGTACGAGGGGTTCGACCTTGGCGCCGACGGCCCGGTGGCCGACGTGGACCCGGTGGACGACCACGTCCTCGCGGACGCGGTCGACGAGTCGCAGGTGCGCCCCGACAGCGTGGATATCACGGCGCTGATAGACGTTGGACTGGAGTATCTCGCCATCGAGCAGTACGAGCAGGCCATCGACTCGTTCGCGCGCGCGGCCTTCTACGCGCCCGAGAAGTCGGCCGCGGCGGCGGAGGCGTGGGTGAACAAAGGTATCGCGCACGGCGAGTTGACCGAGTGGGACGACGCGGCGAGTTCGCACCGCGAGGCGCTGCGAATCGACGCCGACGACGCCCTCTCGGCCGCGGCGGAGACGAACCTCGCGGCGGCGCTGTGGGAGTCCGGCGAGAGCACGGCGCCGTTGGAACACGCCGAGGCGGCCGTCGAACGCGACCCGCGGTTGGCCGAGGCGTGGTACAACCGCGGCTACCTCCTGAACGAACGCGGCCAACACGAGGAGGCGCTCCGATGCCTCGACGCGGCCGCCTCGCTCGGTCTGCGAACGGCGTGGCTCGACGACGAGCGACGCCGGGCGCTGGAGGCGCTAGGCGAGTACGACCGCGCCGCCGAAATCGAAGAGAGGGCGCGGAGCGGTCTGGAAACGCGCTCGCTGAACCGCCTCCGCGAGGAGTGACTCGCGCCGCAACTTATTCCCGGCTGGCCTAATTACATCTCATTACATCATGTCGGTAATGCCCGCCAACGAGCCGACGCGCTTCGACTATCTCCTGGCGGTGATGGGAGTCAGTCTCGCCTGCGCCGCGGTGTTGGGCGTCCTCTCTTCGGTTCCCGTCCACCTCGCGGCGAGCGCCGGGTCCATCCTCGCCGCGGGCGTCCTCGTCGGCGGCACCCTCGGCGAGTACCTGTAGCGCGAAAGCGAACTGTCGCGTTTCGTTCCGCGCTTCGACCGTTCTCCGGGACACGACTCTGCGAGCGTCGCCACTGCGCGTTTTATCGAGTTATCGCACGCGACGGACGGCACGCTCAGAACGTGAGTATCGTGGGAAAAGGTAGCGTCCGTTCGGGAACAGCCCGAACGGACGCTGCCGCCCTGAATTGGTCCCCGCTGACGCTTCGGCCCTCCAAAGCGAAGCGTCACTTGCAACCAGGCCTGGCAACCACTTAAGCGTGCCGCACGCTCGCAAATCCTCCGGCTACGTGCCCGCTATCGAGAACGGGAGAGGTGCCGTCCGGGGAAGCGCCGGCGAGGGCCACAGACGAGTCGGTAGCCGCCGACCGAACGGCCGACGCGAGGGGCTTTTGTCCCGTGAACGCCTCTCCCGTCCTATGAGCGAACTACCCGACAGGGCGCGGCGCGCCCTCCGCGACCACGACTCCTTCGAGAAGCGAGACGGATCGACCTACGAGTGGACCGCGACGGCGTTCGACGGCCGGGTCGACGTCGGCGAAGACGGCGGCGAAATCACGTTCGACGTGACCGTCCGCGTGCCGATGCTCGCCGACGTCACCGCCGACGCGGTGGCCCCCGTCGTCGAAGACGGCTGGTACGAGACGTTCGAGTTGCGCGTCGAGGACGTGGGCGGCGTGACGAAGAAGGAGCGCGAATTCGACGTGGACGTGACCCGCGAGGGGACGTCGGCCGTCGTCAGGACGTCGCTCTCGGATATCAACGAGCGGCGAGGCGTCGAGGACGCGGGCGCCGTCATCGACTACGTGGAAGGAACGTACGTGCAGGGCATCATCCCCGGGTACGAGTACACCGACCCCGTCGCGGGCCTCATCAACCGAGCCACCGACGCAGCGAACAGCGAGGGGACGCCGCTCTGACCGCGCTCAGTCCATCGCGATGTACGTCTGGGTGTCCTCGATGCCGGACATCTCGTGGATGGACGCCGCTATCTCTTTGACCTGCGCGGTGTCGTCAACGCTCGTTTTGACGATGAAGTCGACGTCGCCGGCGACGATGCTGACGCTCTCGACGCCGTCGTGGAGGTTCAGCATCGAGTGTTTCAACCCGTCCACGTCGCCCGTCGACGCCTTCACCATCACGTAGGCGGTGACCATCTCAGGCACCCCCCGCGGCGGCGGCGACGCTGTTCTCGCCGACGATCAACTGTCGGACCTCCCCGAGCACCTCGAAGTCGGCGAGGACGGCCAGTCTGTCGCCCGTCTCAAGGGAGTCGTCGGTCACCGGGATGCCCATCGGCCGGTCCGCCTTCCCGAACGCGAGGACGCGCGCCTGCCCCGGGAGCGCCACCTCCTCGATTGAGTATCCGTGCATCGGGGAGTCGTCGGTGACGGTCATGAGGACGACCTGCAGGTTCTGCGCGATGTCCGCGATGGCGCGAACCGACCCGCCGAGCAGGGCGTTCTTCGCGCCGATGGCGCCCAGTCGCTCGGGGTAGACCACCTCGTCGACCTGGTCGGCGTACTGCTGGTACACCTCCTCGCGGTAGTCCTCGTCGACGCGGAGCACCGTCCGAAGCCCGTGGTGCTTGGCGATGGAGCAGGCCGCGAAGTTCACGTTCAGGTCGCTCGTGAGTGCGCCGAGCGCGTCGGCGTCGACGACGCCCGCCCGTTCGAGCACCTCCTCCCGAGATCCGTCTCCCTCGACGACCTGGAAGTCCGCCTCGCGGGCGCGTTCGGCCCGGTCGTCGTCGATTTCTACGAGCGTTACTTCGTGCCCTTCGTCTCTGAGAACACGGGCCGTTCGAAGCCCCACACGTCCTGATCCAATGATAACGAACCGCATGGGATGTGGTACGCCGTCTGAGATGAATAACCTTGCCCCGCCGAACCGGCCGGCGCAAACGCTATGTCGCGCGCCGTGCACCTGTATGCCATGGTACACGCATACATTATGGTGAAGACGGGAGCGGGCGTCTCCGAGTCGCTGCTCGCCCCGATTCGGGAGTTGGAGACGGTGTCGGAGGCGCACGTCGTCGCGGGCGCGTACGACATCATCGCGGAGGTGGTGGCCGAGGAGGTGTACGAGGTGCTGCGGACGGCCTCCAGCGGGATTCAGGGCCTCGACGGCGTCACCGACACGAAGACGTACATCTCGATGGAAGACTGAGCCCGAAGCGCGATTCCCGCCCTCACTGCCGCGGTGGTATGTTCGGCGGCCTCCAGACAATCTACTGACGACGGCCCGCGACGGGGGACGCGTCTTCGCCGCCGGAGACGCCTCAGCGCTCCAGTTCGTTCGGATCGTTTCGGGTCAGGAAGTCGCGCATCCCCTCCCGCTGGGCCGCCAGGTCCGGCGGGAGCGACTCGTAGGCGTGCTCGAACACGTCGTCGGGGTCGGGGGTCGGCAGGTCCTCCACCGTCTCGACGGCCTCGCGCAGTTCCTCGTCGGCCGCCTCGTACGTCGACTCCACGAACTCCTCGTCTATCGTCCCCTCCTCGCGCAGGAACTCCTCGGTCCGTTCGAGGGGGTCGCGGACGCGCCACTCCGGCAGGTCCGGGTCGTCGTCGCGGTAGGCGCTCGGATCGTCGGCCGTCGTGTGCGGCCCCCGTCGGTAGGTGAGGCTCTCGACGAGGACGGGACTGCCCTCGCGCGCGTCCGTCAGCGCCTCCGTGACCGTCTCGCGGACGGCGAACGGGTCGTTGCCGTCGACCTGTACGCCCTCGAAGCCGTACGCCTCGGCCTTCACGGCGATGGAGTCGCTCGCGGTCTGTCGCTCCCGCCGCATCGAGATGGCCCAGTCGTTGTTCTCACAGAAGAAGACCACCGGCGCGTCGAACACGCCCGCGAAGTTCAGCCCCTCGTGGAAGTCCCCCTCGGACGTGGCGCCGTCACCGAAGCAGACGAGAATCACGTGCGCGTCCTCGAGGTACGTCGCCGCCATCCCCGCGCCCGTCGCCAGCGGAATCTGCGTGGCGATGGGGACGGCCTGCGGGAAGACGGGTACGTCGTGTCCGGAGGTGAACTCGGGGTGACCGCGGCGGAAGGCGAACACGTCGCTCATCGGCACGCCGCGGGCTATCTGGAGGGCGTTCGAGCGGTACGTGGGGAAGAGCACGTCGTCCTCGCGCATCGCGTGGGCGGCGCCCACCTGCGAGGCCTCCTGTCCGCGGAACGGCGGGTAGCCGCTCATCCACCCGCGCCGCTGGAGCGCGAGTGCGCGTTCGTCGAAGCGCCGCGTCCGGACCATATCGCGGAACGCGGCGCGTGCGTCCGCCTCGTCGAGCCACGAGTCGGCGAGGGAGCGTTCGCCGATGAGTCGGTGCATGTCGGCCACCTCACCGGCGTCCGTGATAAACGTCCGCGGTTCACGCTCCGTTCGGCCGCCCCGACCCGAGGGTGTAAAGTTCGCAGACGCCCTACGTCGGATATGGTCTCGGTCCTCAACCTCGTGCTGTTCGGTGTGGTGCTGGCCGGCCACACCCTCCTCGCGGCGGTGATGACCCGGTTCTTCCGCATCCGACTGAACACGCAGTGGGGGTACGTGGTGTACTCGCTGACGCTCATCCCCGTCACCCTATTCGTCACGACGCTGGTGTTCACGGGCGTCCTCGGCATCGGGCCGAACCTCGGAGATCCGGTGGCGGCGCTGGCGGTGATGGTCGGGATGCCGCTGGCGCTCGGGTTCACCGTCGATACGCTGTACGTCCCGCCGCCGGAGGAGTACGACCTGCCGGAGACGCAGAACTGAGCGGGTTACGTCCGGTCGCCCTCTCGGACGAGTCGTTCGACGCTTCGTTCGACCATCTCGACGACGTCCTCCGGGGGTTGGGTCGCGTCGACGCGGACGAAGCGGTGCGGTTGGGCGTCAATGAGTCGCTCGTAGTTCTCTCTCACCCGTCGAAGATAGGAGGCGCGCTCGAATTTGTTCGTCGCGCCGGCGCGGGCGGCGGCCGTCTCGGGGTCGACGTCGAGGTAGATGGTCGCGTCGGGCGGCCGGGAGAACGCGGCGTGGATACCGCGGACGTAGTCAAGGGGTCGGCGCAGTTCGGAGTCTTCGAGCGACGCCGCCTGGTACGCGAACCGGGAGTCCGAGTACCGGTCGGAGATGACGAGGTCGCCCTCGGCGAGGGCGGGGCGAACCACCCGCGAGAGGTGGTCGGCGTGGTCCGCGGTGAACAAGAACAGTTCCGCCAACGAGTCGGCGTCCTCGTCGGTCATCGAGCGGTAGACGGCGTCGCCGTACCACGAGTCGGTGGGTTCGCAGGTAAAGACCGCGTCCGGGTAGACGGCCTGTAGCGCCTCCCAGACGGTGGTTTTTCCGCTGCCGTCCAACCCCTCCAGCGTGATGAGCATGCTTCGGGGTGGACGGCGGCGGGGTTAAAATCGCACGAGTCGAGAGCGGCACGAGCACCCGCGGGCCCACTCCTCGAATCCGACGCGAAACCGAAAGACGACGGGGGCGACCGGGAGTACATTTACGTCGCATCGGCGACAACTATAGGCGATGAAAGTTCTCGTCGTCGGCGGCAGCGGCTTTATCGGGACGAACCTGTGTCGCGAACTAAAATCGCGGGGTCACGAGGTGACGGCACTCTCGCGGAGTCCGAGCAGCGAAGACCTACCGTCGGGCGTGAACAAGACGATGGGGAACGTCACGGCGTACGACTCCATCACGGAGGCGTTCGAGGGAATGGACGCCGTCTACAACCTCGTCGCCCTCTCGCCGCTGTTCAAACCCAGCGGGGGCAACGAGATGCACGACAAGATCCACCGACAGGGGACGGAGAACGTCGTGCGCGCCGCCGAGAAACACGACGTGGGCCATCTCGTCCACATGAGTGCGCTCGGCGCCGACCCGGACGGTCCGACCGCCTACATCCGCGCGAAGGGACGGGCCGAGGAGATAGTCACCGAGTCCGTCCTCGAGTGGACCGTGTTTCGACCCTCGGTGGTGTTCGGCGACGGGGGCGAGTTCGTCTCGTTCACGAAGATGCTCGCACCCCCGTACGTGAGCGTCCTGCCCGGCGGCGGTAAGACCCGATTCCAGCCAATCTGGGTCGGAGACCTCGTGCCGATGATGAGCGACGCCGTCGAGGACGAGTCGCACGTCGGACAGGTGTACGAGATCGGCGGCCCCGACAAGATGACGCTGGCCGAGATAGCGAAGTTGATCCACAAGTCGAACGGCCAGTCGACGACGGTAGTTCCGCTCCCGATGGGCCTGGCGAAGATCGGACTCACCGTCGCGGGGTCGGTTCCCGGGTTCCCGATGGGGGCCGATCAGTATCGCTCGCTGAAGTTCGACAACGTCACCGACGACAACGACATCGGCGCGTTCAACTACGGAACCGGTGAACTGACGACCCTCAAAGCGTACCTCAACGACCGGCGCGGGCGATAGTTCCGACCCCGAACTGACCGATTTACGACTCTTTTTCGGCCGTTAATCGACCAAAAACAGTTCTATAACATACACAGTCTTTATTTTATTACATAACTTTATATCATAATGTATGCGCCACGAGTGGCCGTAGTCTGCCGTTTCTCGAAATTATTATATCATTTTACTGATATTAGTTCGGCGTAAAGTTTATGTTCGTGTTCGTGTAGGTGACAGTCAATGGTGAGGGGACTAAAGAAACGATGAAGCTCGCAATGATCGGATTCGGGCAAGCCGGGGGAAAGATCGTCGACAAGTTCGTCGAGTACGACCAGCGACACGGGTCCGGAATCGTCCGGGCCGCGGTCGCCGTCAATTCGGCGAAAGCCGACCTGATGGGCCTCGAGCACATCCCGCAGGACCAGCGAGTCCTGATCGGGCAGTCTCGCGTGAAGGGCCACGGCGTCGGCGCCGACAACGAACTCGGCGCGGAAATCGCCGAAGAGGACATCGACGAGGTACAGGGTGCCGTCGACAGCATCCCCGTCCACGAGGTGGACGCGTTCCTCGTCATTTCGGGTCTCGGCGGCGGCACCGGAAGCGGTGGCGCGCCGGTACTCGCGAAGCATCTGAAGCGCATCTACACGGAACCGGTCTACGGGATCGGCGTCCTGCCGGGCGGCGACGAGGGCGGTATCTACACCCTCAACGCCGCGCGATCGTTCCAGACGTTCGTCCGCGAAGTGGACAACCTCATGGTGTTCGACAACGACTCCTGGCGGAAGACCGGGGAGTCGGTTCAGGGCGGTTACGACGAGATTAACGAGGAGATAGTGACGCGCTTCGGCGTGCTCTTCGGGGCCGGTGAGATCGAACAGGGGGGAGAAGTCGCCGAAAGCGTCGTCGACTCCTCGGAGATTATCAACACGCTCGCCGGCGGCGGCGTCTCCACGGTCGGATACGCCTCCGAGACCGTCGAGGAGAAGAGTTCGAGCGGCGGTCTCCTCTCGCGCATCACGGGCGGGGGCGAGGACGAGCAGATAGACACCGCTCACACGACCAACCGCATCACGTCGCTGGTCCGGAAAGCGGCGCTCGGCCGCCTCACGCTCCCCTGCGAGATAGAGGGCACCGAACGCGCACTGTTGGTGATGGCCGGCCCGCCGGAGCACCTGAATCGGAAAGGAATAGAGCGCGGGCGGAAGTGGATCGAAGAGCAGACCGGCAGCATGGAGGTCCGCGGCGGGGACTACCCCATCCGCAACTCCGGCAAAGTCGCGTCGGTCATCCTGCTGTCGGGCATCACGAACGTGCCCCGCATCAAGGAACTCCAGCAGGTCGCCATCGAGGCGCAGGAGAACATCGACGATATCAGACAGGAGAGCGACCAGAACTTGGAGAACTTAGTCAACGATGACGAAGACGAGTTGGAGTCGCTGTTCTAAGCTCGCGCTGGCCTGCCTCGTCGTTCTCGTGACCGCGGCGGCCCCCGCGGCCGCCGTCTCGGTCGGCGAGAACGACGTGCCCAGCGACGCGCAGGTCGGCTCGAAGGTCACCGCGTCGGTGACGCTGGACGAACTGTACAAGAACCCGCAGTTGGAGTCGTGGACGCTCGCCGGTTCGACCGAGTTGGAGGACGTGACGTGGACCGTCACCTACTACGACCAGACCGGTGCGAAGGTCGGACAGGAGTCCTTCGACGGGCAGAACTTCAGCGGTGCGAGCGTCGTCGCCGACGACGGCACGAGCGAGGTCGAAGTCAGCGTCTCGGGCACCGCGCCCGAGGTGGAGTCGTACGCCTACGACCCCGCCCAGTCGTTCACGGTGCTGAGCCTCGAACAGACCCGAAGCGGCGGGTCGACGAACGCCATCGACTCGTGGTCGGCGCGCCACTTCACCGAGGAGAGCCAGAGCGCGCGGAACGCGCTCGACGAGGCGCAGGCCGCCGTCGCGGACTCGGGGTCAGAGGAGGCGCAGAACACGTTCGAGAAGGCGGTCAGCGCCTTCGAGAGCGGGAACAGCTTCGGCCTCGCGACGGAACTGGCCGGCGACGCCCAGTCGCAGGCGCGGCAGGCGCAGCAGTCGAGTCAGACGAAGCAGATGGCCATCTACGCCGCCGGCGGGCTCCTCGCCCTCGGCGCCGTGGTGGGCGGCGTCTTCTACTGGCGCTCCCAGCAGACCGGCTACGACAAGCTGGGCTGACTCTCGGCTCGCAAACGAAACGGACCGCTCTTTATTTCGGACGGCGCGGATGTACTCGTACCATGCAGGTCGTCGTCCCGTACGCGGCGCGTGACCCGAAGAGCCGCCTCGCGGACGTTCTCGACGCCGACGAGCGACGAACGTTCGCGCGAGCGATGCGAGCGGACGTGCTCGACGCCGTCCGCGCCGCGGGCGGGGCGCCGACGCTCCTGACGACGGCACCGGTCGCGTCGGGCGCGGCCGACGGACTCGGCGGCGTCCCCGTCGTCGTCGACGACAGGCCGCTCACGGACGCCGTGAACGACGCGCTCCCCGACGAACCGGGCGAGACAGTGGCCGTCGTCATGGCCGACCTCGCGCTGGCGACGCCCGAGTCGCTGTCGCGCCTGTTCGAGACGCCGGGCGAGGTGGCCGTCGCACCGGGTCGCGGCGGCGGCACGAACGCGCTCGTCGTCCGTCATCTCGACTTCCGGGTCGACTACCACGGCGCGTCGTACCGCGACCACCGCCGAATCGCGGCCGAAGCCGGTCTCTCCGTGGGCGTCGTCGATTCGATGCGGCTGGCGACGGACGTCGACGAACCCGCCGACCTCGCGGAGGTCCTCGTCCACGGCGAGGGGCGGGCGTGCGATTGGCTGGCGGACGCCGGCTTCGAGGTCACCGTCCGAGAGGGGCGCGTCGGCGTCGCTCGAAGCGACGGTTAGTAGCGCGAGCACGGTTCGGCCGCCCGCGCGTCGCTCGACCGCCGAGGCGGCGCGTCTGCCCGGAAGTGAACCCTTTTGTGCGTCCGATGCGCACGCGGAGTCGTGTTTCCCGCGGCCGAGAAGTACGGCATCGAACTCGAACCCGACGACGCCGACGTCGAGCGACTGCTCTCCGCGACGCCCGAGGACGTCTCCGCGGCGCCCGAACTCACGTTCTCACGGAACGTTTTCCTCCCGCTGACGACGGCCTGTCGCTACACCTGCACCTACTGCACCTACTACGACGTGCCCGGCGAGGCGACGCTCATGTCGCCCGAGGACGTGCGCGAGACGCTTCGGCTCGGGGCCGACGCCGGGTGCACGGAGGCGCTGTTCACGTTCGGTGACGAACCCGACGAGCGCTACACGGCGGTTCACGACCAGTTGGCCGAATGGGGATACGACGACATGCTGGCGTACCTCGTCGACTGCTGCGAGATGGCGATGGAGGAGGGTCTGCTGGCGCACTCGAACCCCGGCGACCTCACCGAGGCCCAGTTCGAGCGCCTCGCTCCCGTCAACGCCAGCATGGGCGTCATGCTGGAGACGACGGCGGACGTGAAAGCCCACTCCGGCGGGCGGCGGAAGACGCCCGGTCAGCGGCTCAACACCCTCCGCGCGGCGGGCGAAGTCGGCGTCCCGTTCACGACCGGTCTCCTGGTCGGCATCGGCGAGACGTGGCGCGACAGAGCCGAGAGCCTGCTGGCCATCCGCGAACTGCACGAGCGGTACGACCACGTGCAGGAGGTCATCGTCCAGAACGTCGTCCCGAACGAGCGGTCGGACTTCGAGCAGCCCTCGGTGGAGACGATGCGCCGCGTCGCCGCCATGGCGCGCGTCGCCCTCCCCGAGGAGATATCCGTTCAGGTCCCGCCGAACCTCTCGCCGACGCGCGACCTCTTGGACTGCGGCGTCGACGACTTGGGCGGCGTCTCCCCGGTCACCGACGACTACGTCAATCCGGACTACGCGTGGCCCGCCCTGGACGAACTCCGCGACATCGCGGACGGCGGCGGCGTCCCCCTCTACGAGCGCCTGCCCGTCTACGAGCGCTACCTCCCCGCGCGACACCGCCGCGAGGGTTTCGACGGCATCGAGACCGACCGCTCGTGGCTCTCCGACCGGGTCGAACGTGCGATTGACGCCGACGACGTGCACGGCGAGCGGTATCGCGGCGTCGCCCGCCGCGACGGACCGCTGGCCGTGGGGTCCGCGGACTGAACGGACGACCGCTCAGACGCCGAACACGTCGGGGACGCGGCGGCGAAAGAACGTGTACGCCGCGGCGACGAGGAGGCCCGCTCCGACGACGACGCGAACGGGGCCGCCGAAGAGATACGCGACGGGCAGCGAGAGAGCGAGAGTGAGCAGGAAGTCCTCCGGCGCGCCGTCGTAGCGGACGACGTGGAGCGGTTTCAGCCACCGCTTCGCGGGGTGCAGATACACCGCGCGGGGCGACGTGCGCTCCCACGGCCGGAGTTCGTCGCTGGCGCCGAACCAGTCGGAGGCGGCGTGCAGACCCGCACCGAGGAGAAACGTCGCCGCGGCGACGGACGCCGCCGACGGGGCGAGGGCGGCGACGACGGCCACGAGGACGCCCGCGAGGGACGCGTAGACGGGGAAGTGCAGCGTCTTGCGGTGCGTCCCGACGAACAGGTCGAGGTCGGGCGCGATGCCGCCGAGGAGCGCCCCGACGAGCGCCGGCGCGGCGAACTGCGGCGCGAGGAGCGCTGCGGGCGAGCCGAAGAGAAAGAGCGCGGCGGCCGCGTGGGTCGTCACCATCATGGGGAGACAGGAGGGGCGGCGCGTACTTCAGACTGCGCCCGCCGGCGCCGCTCACCGGAGCGCGGTCAGTCGTCCGCCGGAGCGGGGCTCCCGCCGCCGTCCCCGGAGTCCGAGTCGGGGAGCATCGGCGTCCCGTCCGCGCGCGGGCCGAGCGTCGGGCCGTGCGGGCCGTCGTCGACGTCGAGCGATCGCATCCGTCGGTAGTCGGTCGAGCGCTCGACCGGCGGTCGGCCGATGGCCGAGACCATGTCGACGTAGTCGTCGAACGAGCGGTACTCGCCGTAGCCGCCGCCCGCGCGCTTCGTTATCTCCTCGGAGAGGATGGTGCCCATGAAGTCGTTGGCGCCGCAGTTGAGCAGTTTCAGCGCCTTCGCGTTGCCGTACTTCACCCACGAGGACTGCACGTTGTCCACGTTGTCGAGAAACAGGCGCGCGACGGCGATCATCAGTTCGTCCTCGGCGTCGGAGGCGCCCTCCGTGACGAGTCCGCGCTCGTACAGCGGCGTGTTCTGGTGGACGAAAGAGAGCGGGACGAACTCCGTGATGCCGCCCGTGCGGTCCTGCAGGTCCCGGATGACCTTCAGATGCATCACGCGGTGAGCGGCGTTCTCGACGTGCCCGTACATGATGGTCGCGGTCACGTCGAGGCCGGCGGCGACGGCGCCCTCCATCCCCTCGACCCACTCCTCGGTCGAAATCTTCCCCGGGCAGATGACGTCGCGCACCTCGGGGACGAGAATCTCCGCAGCGGTTCCGGGGGCGGAACTCAGCCCCGCCGCTTTTAGCTCCCGGTAGACCTCCTCGTAGGACCAGTCGGTGCCGCGGCGGGCGTGGTAGGCCTCCTCGGGCGTCATCGAGTGGAGGTGCGCGCCGCCGACGGACATCGCGCGCATCTGGTCGACGTACGCGCCGGGGTCTTTGTCGTACGCCGCCGGCGGTTTGTAGTCCACCTCGGCGTAGGGGTTGTCGTAGCCCTCCAGAATCTCGCGGTGCTCCTCGTTCAGGACGAACGCGGGGTGGAGGCCCGAGACGGAGGTCACCTCGTAGATGCCGGTGTCGAGGGCGTCCTCGACTATTTCGCGCGACTCCGCGGGCGTCTTCGTGAACCCGGTGTGCTCCTCGTCGTGGTCGGACTCGAACTGGTGGGCGGTGTTCTTGAAGTTACAGAACAGACAGCCCGTGTTGCAGGCCGTCGTGACGTTGTTGTTCAGGTTCGCCACGAAGGTGACGTCGTCGCCGACCACCTCGGCGCGGCGGCGGTCCGCGGCCTCCAGCACCTGCTCTTTGCGCCGGAGGTCGATGCCCTCCCGGTCCGTCCCCGTCGTCATCAGTTCGACGCCGTCGGCGACGGCGAGTCGGTCGCCGGCGCGCGCCTTCGCTAAGGCGTTCTCGAACGACTGGTCGGTGTCGGGAACGTGGTCGAACTCGACCTCGTCCCCGCTCGGTACCGGCGTGTCGGCCATACCCACGACCACCGCACCGGCGCACAAAAGTGGGGCGGTAGCGGTCACCCGCGGGGACGCGAGCGGCCGACACAGCCGTTCTCAGGACCTCACCCTCGTTCACAGACGGGTGACAGCACCCGTCGCTCGCGATTTATCTCCTCGGCGCGCGTCTGTGAAACCATGCACGATGAATCGATCGTTACTGCGGGACAGGACGGAATGAACTTCTGGGTCAGCGCCCTCCTCGGCGCGGTGGTGAGCGTCGTCACCTCGTTCGTCCCCCTCTCGCCCGTCATCGGGGGCGGAGTGGCGGGCTACCTGCACGCCGGGTCGCGCGAGGACGGCCTCCGCGTCGGCGCCGCCTCGGGAGTCATCGCCGCGATTCCCGTCGTCCTGCTGGTCGCCCTCATCTTCGGCGGCATCGGGTTCTTCACCATCGTGGAGAACGCAGTCGGCGCGACGGTGTTCTTCGCGGGCCTCCTGATGCTCGCGACGCTGCTGGTCGTGGCGTTATCGGCGGGTCTCTCCGCCGTCGGCGGCTACCTCGGCGTCTACGTCCGCGAAGAAACCGGACGCGGGAACGGCGCGCGCCGCCGCGGCGACGACGTCGACACCGACACCTCCATCTGAACCTGAGCGCGTCCGTCTCGCCGCCTCAGACGCTCTTATCTGACCCGCGTCGCTTCCCGGGTCGAACGCGCCTTCTCCATTCCGGGCATCTGCGCCTGTACCGCCTCGACGAGAGCCGGGAGCGTCTCCGCGGCGTCGCCGCGGACGACGTAGTCCGCGAGGTGGTCCTTCGCCGTCTCCGCGGCGTCGAAGACGGCGAGTTCGCCCCGCTCGGCCGCCTCGACGGGGAGCGACGCCGCGGGTTCGACCGTCATCGACGACCCGACGACGAGGAGCACGTCGCTCTCCCAGGCGAGTCGGCGCGCCGACCCGTAGGCCGCCTCCGAGAGATCCTCTCCGTAGAGGACCACGTCCGGTCTGAGGTGACCCTCGCACCCGAACTCGGGGCACGACGGCGGAGCGTCGCCGGCGCGGACCGCCGCGAGCGCGTCCTCGGTGGACACGGCGTTCTCACACTCCACGCACACCGACCGCGATGCGTCGCCGTGTAGTTCGACGAGTCGCTGCGTCCCCGCCTCGCGGTGAAGCCCGTCGGTGTTCTGCGTCACGACGGCGTCGACGACGCCGAGTTCCTCCAGCCACGCGAGCGCGCGGTGGGCCTCGTTCGGTCCGGAGACGTCCCCGAACATCCGGTCGTGCAGTTCGAGGCGGTCCTCCCAGAACCCTCGCGGGTCGCGCTCGAAGCGGTCGAGCGTGAAATTTTCGACGGCGAACTCGGATCCCCAGATTCCCCCATCGCCGCGGAACGTCGGTACGCCGGAGGCGGCGCTCGCCCCCGCACCGGTCAGCACGGTTACCCCATCGGCCTCGACCAGCGTCTCCGCCAGTTCGGCCACCTGTTCATCCATAGCTGTCCATAGTAGTCAAAGTGTAAAAACGTCACGCCTGACATTAATTCGCCAATAAGAACTCTTAACGGTGCACGTACGTGTTTACATCAGATGGCGTATCGGCGGGAGTAGGCACGGGAGTGGAAGGATTCTTGTGAGAGGCCGACCCCACCTCTCGCATGACCAGCGTGAAGGAGTTCCGCGTGGAGGCGGAGCCGACGGCGACGGAACCGGGACGCGGCCGGTTCGTGTTCACCGACCAGTACTCGGTGTTCGATTGGGGCGAGATGCCCGACCACGTTCCCGGAAAGGGGGCGTCGCTCTGCACGATGGGCGCGTTCAACTTCGAGCTTCTGGACCTCAATCACATCCCGACGCACTACCTCGGAGTGAGAGCGGACGGAGAAGTGAAAGACCTCGGGGAGTGCGAGTCGCCGCCGACGGAGATGGTCATCGAACTCACGCAGGTGCCGGACCTGCCGTACGAGGACGGCGCGTACGACTACGACGCCTACCACGCCGAGGCGGGCGAGAACTACCTGATTCCGCTCGAAATCGTCTTCCGAAACACCGTCCCCGTCGGGTCCAGCCTCCGGAGTCGGGGGACCCCGCGCGATTACGGACTGGACGCCGACGTGTGGCCCGACGGCGTCGTCGACCTTCCGAAACCGGTCGTCGAGTTCTCCACGAAGTACGAAGAACAGGACCGCTATCTCGACCGTCCCGAGGCCGAGTCGATAGCCGGAAGCGCCGAACTCGACCGGTTGGAGGAACTCGCTCTCGGCGTCAACCACATCCTGAACGAACGCGCCGAGCGCGCGGGATTCGCCCACGAGGACGGGAAGATAGAGTGTCTGTACCACGACGGGACGATAAAGGTCGCGGACGTGGTCGGCACGTTCGACGAGAACCGCTTTTCCTACGACGGGCAGGAAGTGTCGAAAGAGGTCGTCCGCCAGTACTACAAGAAGACCGACCCCGAGTGGGTGGCCGCCGTCGCCGACGCCAAGGAACGCGCCCGCGAGGAGGGCATCGCCGACTGGCGGTCGCTCTGCGAGGAGTCGCCCGACCCGCTTCCGGCCGCCGTCGTCACCGGCGTCTCGGAACTGTACGCCGCGGGGACGAACGTCTACACCGGGTCGGAGTGGTTCGACGCGCCGCCCGTCGCGGACGCGGTCGACCGCGTGCGAAATCTGTAGCGACGCGCGCCGGTCGCCGGTTCCGAATAGTTCCGCGAAAAGAAACCGAACGAGCTAGTCGCCGGACGGTCCGGGCGCCGTCTCCTCGCCGGCCGCCGCGTCGTCCTCCCCGCTCTCCTCGCCCTTCTCCGCTCCGTCGAGCGCTCCGGTCAGGCCGTCGATGGGGCGGTCCGGATTCGCCGCTATCGCTTCCTCGGTCGCGCCGAGTTGGTACTTCGAGGCGTCCTCGCGGAGACTGGTGCGGCCGCGGTGGACGCTCACCGCGTTGTCGAGGTGGAGGTGAACCGCCTCGAGGAGGGCGTCCGCTTCGAGCGGTTGGCCGAGCGATTTTATCTCCTCGATGGAGGCGTCGTCGGGCACGTCGAACGCTCGCTGGGTGATGATGGGGCCCTGATCGAGGTCCGTCGTCACGTAGTGAGCGGTGACGCCCGCGATGCGGACTCCCTCCTCTTTCGCCTGCCGGTAGGCGGCCGCGCCGGGGAACGCCGGGAGCAGCGACGGGTGGATGTTGATGATGCGGTCCTCGTAGCGGAACACCACGTTCGGCCCGAGGATGCGCATGTAGCGCGCGAGGACGATGAGGTCCGCGTCGTACTGGTTCAGACGGTCGAGCAGTTCGTCCTCGTCGGGCGACCCCTTCTCGTCGCCGACGTCGTGGAACGGCACGTCGTAGTGTTCGGCGAGTGGCCGCAGGTCGTCGCGGTTGCCGATGACGACGGAGATGTCCGCGCCGAGTTCGTCGTTCGCCCACGCCTCGAACAGCGCTTCGAGGCAGTGGCTCTCCCGGGTGGCGAGGACGGCTATCCGCTTGGTTTCCCGGTCGGAGGGGAACCGGACCTGCACGTCGACCCCGAGGTCGTCGCCGAGGTCCTGGAGGGCCTCCCGGAGGGTGTCCTCCGTGCAGACCATCTCGGAGGTGTCCGCGTTCAGCGTCATCCGGAAGACGCCGTCGCGGACCGCCTGGTCGAGGTCCTCGACGTTGATCCCGCGCTCGAACAGCAGGGTGGTGAAGTTGGCGATGAGTCCGGTCTTATCTCCTCCGATGACCGTGATTTCGGTGAGTTCTGTCATCGGTGCCACCTCCGACTGTCGTGCTGCGGAGTCATCGGCGAAGGGAGACGACGGTCGGTGAAAAGGATGTTCATCCGCGCAGCGATTCGTACGTATCGATATCGCGGGATTCGCCCGACGACCGGGTTGCACGTTCGTGCACACCAAACGCAGTCCAAAACTGCTTTTACGCACGACCGCGCACCACGAACCGATGACGACCTACACCGCCACGGTGACGGTCCGCCTGAAGCGG
Organism: Halogeometricum pallidum JCM 14848; assembly: GCF_000337095.1. Classification (GTDB taxonomy): domain Archaea; phylum Halobacteriota; class Halobacteria; order Halobacteriales; family Haloferacaceae; genus Halogeometricum; species Halogeometricum pallidum. The sequence goes on along the minus strand of NZ_AOIV01000008.1, from coordinate 6,054 downwards.
GGAGTCCTCGACCCGGAAGCCGAGACGACCAAGCGCGCCCTCGAACGCCTCGGATTCGAGTTGGAGGCGCTCCGCTCGGCCGACCAGTTCGAGGTGGACGTCGACGCAACGTCGGCGTCGGACGCCGAGGACCGGGCCGACGAGATGGCCCAGCGACTCCTCGCCAACCCGACGATTCACGACTACGACGTCGACGTGACGGAGGCGTAGATGGCCGTCGCACCTGCGACGGCGACTATCGAGGACCCGCACGGAGGCGGATCCCGATGACAGTCGCCGCCTTCACCCCGCCCGTCGAGACTGCACACGGAGGTGCAGTCCGATGACGGTCGCGGTGATCCAGTTCGGCGGGTCGAACTGCGACCGCGACGCCGTACGCGCCCTCGAACACCTCGGAATCGACGCCGAACGCGTCTGGCACGAGGACGGCCTCCCGGCGGACGCGACCGGTATCGTGCTCCCCGGCGGGTTCTCCTACGGGGACTACCTCCGCGCGGGCGCGATGGCCGCGCGTTCGCCCATCATGGGCGACGTCCGCGATGCGGCGGCCGAGGGCACGCCCGTCCTCGGCGTCTGCAACGGCGCGCAGGTCGGCTGTGAGTCCGGCCTCACCGAGGGCGCCTTCACGACGAACGAGAGCGCCCGCTTCCAGTGCGAACACGTCTTCCTGCGCGTGGAGAACGCCGAGACGCCGTGGACGGCGGCCTACGAGGAGGGCGACGTGATAGAACTCCCCATCGCGCACGGCGAGGGGCGCTTCGAGTTGAGCGAGGACCGATACGAGACGCTGGTCGAGGAGGACCGCATCCTGTTTCGCTACTGCGACGCCGAGGGGAACGTCACGCCCGAGGCGAACCCGAACGGGTCGCGCGGCAACGTGGCGGGCGTCCGCGGGGAGTTCGAGAACGTCGGCGTGCTGATGCCGCATCCCGAACGCGCGTCGCTCCCGGACCTGAACGCCAGCACCGACGGCGCGGGCGTGCTCCGCGGATTCGAGGGCATCTGAATCCGAAGCGGTTGCTCGAGCGCACGAGTCTCCGAAAAGGTGAGGCGGCCGCGACGACGCGTCGCGCCACCGCTGAACCGTCGACGTCGAACCGGCGGTCCGCGGACCGCCCGTCTCCGACCCCATGAGCGAAACAAACCGTTCTATCGGCGTGAATCAGGTCGTTACGGGTCGACCGCGTGCGGGTCGCTCGTGGCTATCCATCCGTCAGGGTTGTCTCCCTCCCGGATTTCGAGCCAGCCGTCGGCGTAGTACACCGTCTTGTACGTTGTTGTCATAGTGAGGTGCGACACCGCTCGGGCGCGCGGGAACGCCTCCGATGCGTGCGCCGCACCTACTTCCCGAGAGGGTGGACACCATCCTTACTACCCACAGCCTTCGCGGGGCGTAAGCGACGGTTAGGAAAGCGTATGGGGTCGTATAGACCGGGTTTTCCGCGTCCTAACGGTTAAATAGACGCTCAGCGCGCCAGCGGCATCGAGTAGGACGTCTCCTCGTCCGTTACGACGTCCCACGTGCCCTCACAGTCGCAGGACACCTGCGAGAACACCGCGGGGTCCTGCCGCAGGTCGAAGTCTTTGACGGCCTTCTGCACCAAGTCGTCGCAGTCGCCGCAGTTGTGCGCACCGCGGTCGGAGCCGTGACCGACGGGGTCGGAGACGACGATGGCGTCCACGTCGGCGGTCGATTCGAGCACCTCCGCGACCGACCAGAGCCACGGGGGACGGTAGCCACCCTGGAAGAAGAGTTCGTCCACCATCGTGTAGCGTTGGACGTTCGTCGGGTTCATCGAGACGGTGTGACAGTGCTCGACCGCCGCACACCGGCGGATGGAGGATCTCATGTCCTCGACGGCCTCGGACTCCGAGAGGAACGGCGGCTTCATCAGGAGGTACGCCTTCACGCCCGCGCCGACGGCGCCCGCCTCCGCGCAGGCCTCCTCGAAGTCGGCGAAGTCGAAGTACTTGTTCACGCAGTCGTGTCGCACGCGGTCGGTCGCCGTCTCCAGTCCGACGGCCACGTCGGTTTCGAGCCCCTGGGAGGTGAAATCCTCCAGTCGCTCGCGTTCGACGAAGTCGGGCAGCGACTCGACGACGATTCGCTCGCGGTCGCCGAACGTCTCGGCGATGGCGCGGCGCGTCTCCGCGCCGACCTCTCGCTCGTCGAGGAAGCTCCCGGAGGTGTATATCTTGATGAGGTCGGCCGTCTCGTCGGACTCCTCCGCCTCGTGGTCCAGACACACCTGTATCTGGTCCATCAGCGCCTCGTGGGCGACGCTGCCGCCTTCGACGGACTCGGCGACGTAGCCGCACATCGTGCATCCGCCGGCGCGCGCCCAGCGACAACCGCCGGTGTTGAGGATGATGGTGAGCGACTGCTTCACGCCGTCCGGGGTGTTGTCCTCGTCCAACCAGACGCGCGTGGGTTCGTGCGGGTCGTACGTTCGGTCCTTGCGCGAGCGAATCTCGCGCATCACTTCGTTGTGGGCGTCCATGCCCTTCCCCCGTTCGTACACCTCGGGGCTCGGCTGACTCATTACCGATGGTATCCGACGTGCGCGTAAATCCGCTTCGCCTGCACTTCGATGGAACCGTTACGTCGAGAAACCGCGACAAGAGGGTCGACACCACCACGAAAGCCCCCGCTCTCTCGTCGCCTGCGCCTCGCTGCGCTCCTCGCTCTCTGACCTGCGGTGCTTGCGTCGTCTCGGCTGACGAGAGGGCGGCCCCTTCCAGTTCCGCCCGCGTGGATCGGTCAGTCCTCGTCGAAACGCGGCCGGAGCGCACGTTCCCCGAGAAAGCGTCTTGTCGCTCCGCTCCGAACCTCCGGTGTGCCAACTCGTCGCAGGGTTCTCGCCGCGCTCGCAGCAACCGGGAGCGCCGGCGTCGCCGGGTGCGACGGTCTCGGCGGCGACCGGTCGACGGAGCGGCGGACGACGGCCGAGGCGACGGGGCAAACCGAGACCGGGGCCGGGGTCGGAACCGGGACGCGGTCGGTCGACTCGGTTCCCGACGAGGCGTCGTCGCTGCCCTATCGCGCCGCCGACGACGCCGAGAACGTCGAGCGACCGTTGGGTCTCGTCGTGCGCAACGTCGGGTCCGAGACGCGGTTCGCCACCGTCGTCGTGAGTTGGGGCGAGGAGACGCTCTTCGTCGACAGCGCCGAGTACGCTTCGGAGGGAACCGACCGCACGCGGCGCTACCCGGGGCTGGTCGCTCGGCGCGGCGTCTACGACGTGTTCGCCGAGACGGACGACGGTGTGACGGGGCGCGGCGCACTCCGCGTGGACGGCGTCCACGCCGACGCGACGGTGGAACTCGACGGCGACGTGCGCGTCCGGCAGGCCGTTCGTTGCGCGCCCGACTGCGGACCGGTCTCCGTCGGCGGCGACGCTCGTCCGTTCGGCAATCCGCGGTGGCCGGAGGTGGACGCGTGGGCGGGGTACGGCGTCACCGTCGCCAACGCGGGCGCCGAACGCCGCGAGGTCCGCGTCGACTTCGAGATAGACGGCCGGACCGCGCTGGATTACCGCTACCGGCCGCCCCCCGGCAGCGTCCTCACGTTCCCGACCGTCCCGCCGCTCAGACGCCTCCGCGTGACCGTCGAGGCGGCCGGCGACCGGTGGAGCGGGCGGTTGGACGAGGACCGCAGCGTTGCTCTCCCCCTCGCCGTCGACGCCGACGGCGTGCGCATCGACGCGTGGCCCGACGCGGGCGCGGACCTCCGGTTCCGGAACGAGGGCGGGCCGCGAACCGCCGGTATCGTTCTCCGAAGGGACGGCGAACGCGCGGCCGCTTGGTCGTCTGATCTCGCGTCCGGGGAGACGGCGACGGTGGAGGAGTTCGTCCCCGGACCCGGCCTCTACCGCGCGGAGATGTCGGTCGGCGCGGACGGGGCGTCGCTGACGAAGACCCGGACGCTCGTCGTCGCCCGCCGGAGCACCCTTCTCGTGCGCGCCCGTGACGGCGTCGACGCCTTCCTCGTACGGTAGCGCCGCATCGGGCGGTGGCACGTGCCCGCCGCGCGGTCCGGCCACCGCCGTCGACGCCGCGGGGGACTCGTCGGCGAGTCAATCTCGGCGTAAGTAGCTACCGGCAGAACGCACAACCGCGTCGGCGCTCGAACGTCTCCATGAGCTATCAGACGACGCTCGGTTGGTCTCTCATCACGTCCGGTATCGTTACGCTTCTCCTCGCGGTGCTCCCGGGGAGTTCGCTCTTCTGGGGAATCCTGCTGTTGGTGGTCGGCGTCGCCGTGTTCTTCGTCCGCCGGTAACCGCCCCGGCCCCTCCGTTTCGCCGACGTAACTCAGACGACGAAGCGAAGGAGCCACAGCGTCAGCATGCCGGCGGCGATGGTGGCGAAGACGTCCTCCGTGACCCACGCGGCGCCCGCCGCGACGAGGCCCGCCAGGAGCCGTTCGTTGCCGACGGTGACGGAGAGCCCCTCGGAGGCGGAGACGGCGACGGGCACGAGGTCGGCCGAGCCGTCGACGACCACCAGCGAGGGGACGACGAGGGCGGCGAACACCGCGGGCGGGACGAACCGGAGCGCACGCGTCACCCGCGGCGGCACCGTCTCGACGCGGCCGAACAGATAGACGAACGACCCGCGGACGGCGAACGTGATGAGACCGACGACGACGGCGACGCCCCAGACGGCGACCGGACCGTAGTCGGTGGGCATCAGTGCTCCGCCTCCTCGGGCGACCCCGCGTTCCCCTCGTCTCCGTCGCCCGCCGCGGAGACGACGACGCCGGCGAGGACGCCGGCGACGGCGCCGACGATGAGCGAGAGGTTGTACGGGAGGCCGGTGCCGCCGCCCACCGCTACCACGTCGCCCGCGACGGCCACGCCGCCGCCGACGACTGCGGCCGCGAGGGTCGGCCGATTCGACACGGCGGGGACGAGGAGGCCGAGGAACACGAGGGGGACGGCGAACTCCAGTCCCCACGACGCCGGGACGTTCGCGCCCGCGAACACCCCGACGACCAGCGACGCCTGCCAGACGACCCACAGCGACCCCCCGGCGGCGACGAAGTACCGGAAGCGCGCCGTCGGGTCCGGGTCCTCCTCGCGGTACCACGAGACGGCGAGCGCGTAGGCCTGGTCGGTGAGGAGGTACGAGGAGAGCGTCTTCCAGCGCGCGCCGAACGCCCGGAAGTACGGGGCGATGGACGCGGAGAACATCAGCATTCGGAGGTTGATGACGACGCCCGTGAGGACGACGACGGCGAGCGCCGCGTTTCGGCCCAAGAGGTCGACGACGGCCAACTGCGAGGCGCCCGCGAAGGCGAGAAAGGAGAGCCCGACCGCCTGCACCGGCGAGAGCCCCGCCTCGACGGAGGCGACGCCCGTGACCAGCCCGAACGGGATGATGCCGACGGCGACGGGAGTCGCGTCGCGGACGCCGCGACGGACCGCGGGCGGAACGTGAGAGACGGGCACGGCTACATCTCGTCACCCTCCGACCAAACCGCTATCGCTTCCGGGGCGGACGGCCGTCCGCGAACGCGGTCTCTTTCGACCGAGGTGCGGGTTGCCGCACGCAACAGCATTTTACGCGAGGCGAAGGTAGGAACGACCGAGTACTGACTGAGCAGTCAGTCAGATCGATCATGACAGAGAACGATATCTACGACTCGCGTTCGGACCGCGGCGGAGGTTCCCCGTAGTGGGCATCGCCGACATCGACCGGCGCATCCTCGCGCTCGGAGTCGCCCGGATGGCCGACTCGCTGGGAAACTCGTTTCTCATCGTCGTCCTGCCGCTGTACATCACGAGCGGCGTCGTCAGCGGCGGGACGTTCGGCCTCGCGCCGGCGCTCATCACCGGAATCATCCTCTCGGCGTACGGGTTCTTCAACAGCGCTCTCCAGCCGTTCGTCGGGAAACTCTCCGACCGAACGGGCAAGCGGCGGGTATTCGTCGTCGTCGGACTGCTCGTGCTCACCGTGGCGAACTTCGCGTACTCGCTGGTCGACAGCTACACCGCGATTCTTCTCATCCGCCTCGGCCAGGGGCTCGGCGTCGCGTTCACGATTCCGGCG
>NZ_AOIV01000007.1 GCF_000337095.1 Halogeometricum pallidum JCM 14848 | reverse complement strand
GTCCTTCTACGTGGCGACGGCGAGCGCCCTCCTCGGCGCGGTGCTCGTGACCCTGCTCGTCTCGGACCCCGAAGTGAGCGAAGAGGAGAAAGCCAGCGCCGGCGAGAATCTGAACATCGCCGTCCGCGACCACGCCGGCGACAACCTGCTGGACCCCGTCTTCACCCTCGGGTTGGCCTCGCTGTTCATCGCTATCGGCATCGCGTTGCTCGAACCGCTCCAGACGCAGATCAACACCGCGCTGGGACAGAGCGCGACGCTGTTCGGCGTCGAGTTCGCCGCGTTCACGCTGGCGCAGGTGCTCCTCCAGCGACCCATCGGGATATGGAGCGACGAGTACGGGCGAAAGCCGTTCATCCTCGTGGGCCTGCTGCTGTTGGTTCCGGCGACGTTCGTGGAGGGATTCGTCGGGACGCCCCTCGCGATGGTCGTCGCCCGGTTCGTGCAGGGTATTGCCGGCGCCGCCGTCCTCGCGCCGGCGATGGCGCTGGCGGGCGACATCGCCGCCGGACGCAGTTCCGGGACGACGATGTCCGTGCTGACGATGTCGTTCGGCCTCGGCGTCGCCATCGGCCCCCTCTCGGCGGGCTACCTCTCGGGCATCGAACTCCCGGTCGGGCAACCGTACGCGACGCCGTTCGTCTTCGGCGCACTCCTCGCCCTCGTCGGGTTCGTCCTCGTGTACACGCAGGTCGAAGAGACCGTGCAGGCGAACACCGCTCCGAACGCCGGACCCAATCCGTCTTCGAGCGATTGACCGACCGCCGGGTTCGGGCACGCGGCTTCGAATCCGATTCCTCTTCCGTTCGAAATTCGGTTCGATATCGCGCTTGGACTTCACGGAGCGTCAGGCGGGCCGCGAACGACGACGGCCCGGGATCGCCCGGAATCCGACAGCGCTGGGGACCTTCCTTCCCCTCGGACTTGCCCGACGCATCCGACCGAACCATCCGTTCGGCGGACAGACAGTCGGACCCGTATCGCAGAGACGACGACCTCCCGCGGGCCGACGGTTGCTGTACGGTAGCAGGGGGCACGAACGCCGGACCGGTGGGTCGACGCTCTCTCGGACCGCGTCGGCCGTTATCTAGGCCACACGTCCCACGTTCGACCGCCGCGGGGTCGTCCGACGACCGGGTCGGTAAACCGGTTCCCGCGATATCAAATCGACGTGACACGCGGAAAGCACCGCCTCAAAGGTACAGTGCGGGCCGTCGGATCGGTTCCGGGCCGTGTCCCGTCGAAGCGGCGACCCCTCTGAGTATCGGGCGTGGCGTCGTGAGTCGGCGAGTCGTCCTCCGAGAACAGAGGGTGCCATCCGTCGGGCGGAACGAGAAAGAGTGCGCGCATCGTGAAAGTGAACGCGCGCCGTCCGGTATCTCCGAACGGAGCCGTCTCCGGACGGCTTAGTCGGAGGCTGTCTCCAGTTGGGTCGCCACCAGCGCGTCGAAATCCACGTCGTCGGTCCGGTACTGGTCGCGTTGTGAAAGGACGACGCGCCCCTTCTCGGTGATGGCGTACAGCCCGGAGTTCTGCGCGGGTCCGATTCGCTCGACGAGGTCGTAGTCGGCTAACACCGGCAGCCGAGTGTTGATGTACGACCGGTCCCGTTCGAGGATGTGCGAGAGATTTACTGCCGTGTTTCGTTTCCCGTCGGAGAGGGCGCGCAGGATGTCGAAATCCGTGGGGACTGCCAGTTTCATGCCTCGGTTTCGGAGGTGAATGCTAACTGTCCCTTCGCCCGCCGAACGGACGCTAGAGAGTCCATACCCTCCAATCCTGTGCATCGTACAGCCATAAATCTGAGCGCAGGTATATTCAGGCGATTATCTACCGGTCGTATCGTCGGGGAAACGTCTCCGAGACGGCGAAAGGACTCAACAGGCCTCGACCGCTACGTACCCGCAATGACTCGTCGTCAAGACGACGGATTCGTCGCGTTCTTCCGACGGTACACGAAGACGTCGCTGCACACCGTCTCGACGGCGGCGCTCACGGCGTTCGGGATGCTGACGTTCGTCAACAAGGCGTTCGCCGTCGTCGCCATCGCGGCGTACGTGCTTCCGCCAGTCGTCCAGTACTTCAGGGACCCCGGATGGCTTCGAGAGGAAGAGACCGACGACCCGACGGCGAGTGCCGCGGACGGGACGGAGAGAGTAGAGCGCACGGAACCCGAACCGACGGAATCGACCGAGTCGACTGGGACGGGTGAACCAGCCGAATCGACCGAACCGACCAAACGGGCCGGGTCCGCGGATTCGGAACCGAGAACCGCCGAGGAAGCCGGAAGCGAAACCGGGGCCGCGGCGCAGGAGGCAGTCGACGCCGACGAAGGGGAGGAAACGAGCGAATCCGATAGCTCCGAGTCGAGAGAACCGACGGACGAGGAGTCCCCGGAACCCGAGTGGGTCGTCGCCGACGCGCCGACGGACGAGACGCTGTTCGACGCCGTCGTGACGGAAGCGGGGGCGTACGCCGTCGGGGAGGAGGGCGTCGTCGTCGCCGAGGCGGAAGGCGGGGGCGGCCCGAACGGGGGCGCCGGAGGCGAATCCGAGTGGGAAATCCTCCTCTCGGACGGTCCGGGCGCGGCGTCGAACGACCTCACCGGCGTCGACGCCGCCGCGGACGGCGGCGTCTGGGTCGCCGGTGAGAGCGGCGCGGTCGGACGAATCGACCCCGGTTCCGGCCGGCACGTCGACTTCTCCGCGCCCGACGGAGATACGAACGACGTCGCGGCCGTCGCCGCCGCCGGGGCCGACGGGACGGAGACAGTGCTCCTCGCGGACGGGTCCGGACAGGTCCGCCGCGGCCGCTACCGCGACGGCGACGTGACGTGGGACGAGGCGGTGAAACCGGGCAGCGGGTCCAGCATCGTCGGCGTCGAACTCCGCGGCGAGGAGGGGTACGTCTGCGACAGCAACAACGGCGTGTTCCGCACGGCGGACGCCGGGCGGACGTTCGAGTCGCTCGGCTTCGAGGGGGAGAACGGCACCCTCACGGACGTAACCGCCGGCGGGGAGGCGCCCCTCGTCAGCGACGACGACGGTGCGCTCCACCGGTACGACGGGTCGCGGTGGACGCCCGAACGCCTCGCCGACGACCCGATACTGGCGGTGGCCGCCGCGGGGATGGGGGGCGTCGCCGCCGGCGAGGAGACGGTGTACGAGCGGTTCGGCGCCGGGTGGGAGCGAGCGTCGCCGCCCGCCGTCGAATCGCTGTCAGGCGTCGCGTTCGACGAGTCGAAGGCCGTCGTCGTCGGCGAGGCGGGGACGGTGCTGACGCGAGTCGGGGGCGGGGGTCGCTGAGAACGGGACAACCGACGGGGCGGGCGACCGCTCCGTTCGACGCCGAACGGCGCCCTTCGGGTTACTTCTCCTCGACGTGCCGCACTTCGACGGCCACGCCGCGGGTGCTTTCAGCCATCTCCGCGCCGAACATCTCCGCGCGGCCGACGGCGAACGCCTTCGGCCCTTCGACGACGACTTCGTCGCCGACGCGGACATCGTCGTCCGCGTCCACGACGCCCGGCGCGAGAACGCTGCCGTGCGGCGCGAAATTGTCGATTTCGACGCGCTTCGTCGGCGCGTCCGACTCGCTCCACACCCGCGCCCCTTCGAGCGTGAACGAGAGGACGCCGTACTGCGGCACCATCGTCGCCAACTGCTCGCCGTCGCCGTTCCAGACCTGCAGTTTGGGGTAGCGGCTGTTCATCTCGATATCCACGTCGGCGAACAGGTCGTCGCCGGCGCCCGCGCCGAGCTGGTAGTCGGCGATGGCGCTCACGGTGTTGTGCTCGCGTTCCCGCTTCGAGTACTTCAGTTCGCCCTGCAGGGTGGACATGAGGTTCGCCAGCGAGTCCGTGGTCGTGGGGTGGTCCTCGACGGTGTACTCGAACGGCACGTCCACCCGTTCTTCGACTCGCTCACAGATGTCGCGGTAGCCGTGTTCGGGGACGTGCGCTATCACGCGCGGGTAGTCGTTGCGTTCGAGGTACCGCCGGAGGACGGTGGCAACGAACCCTTTCTCGTCCTCGGACCACCGACCCGTCACCGCCGCATCGTAGTGCTGGGCGGGGTAGGTGAGTTCCAACTCGGTGGGGACGACGCCGATTGGCGACGTCATGGAGGCGACGTGCGCGCGGAACTGGATGGCGTCGTGGAACTGCGAGTGACTCTGCGACTCGCTGTAGGGCTTCGTCGCCGAACAGGGGACGAGGACGAGCGGATTGTCGAATCTGTTTTTGTACCGCGTGGTCACTCGCTCGGCGAAGCGCTGAATCTCGACGCGGCGGACGGTGTCGGAGGAGGCCGCCGATATCTCCGAGTTCCGAAGCACGGGCGTCCGCGCTTCGAGGTAGCCGTACTGTTGGTCGAACTCGCGGAAGGCGGCCGTGAGCCACTGGTCGTGGCGGGCCTGCCCCTCGATGTAGTCGCGCAGGCGGCCGTCCCGAATCCGTCGGCGGACGGTGGCCAGTTCGGCGCGCAGGACGTTCACGTTGTGCGCGGCGCAGTCCTCACGGGAGAACTCCTCTCTGGAGACGCGGCACGCCTCGCAGGAACAGGGGAGTTCCTCCAAGTCTTCGAGGAAGTACTCACTCTCGGTGGTGAGATACATCCCCTGTCGGCCCTTCACGCGGGCGAGTTTGGCGTCCACCAGGTCGACGCCGGCGTAAGCCAGCGTCGAGACGTTGCGCGGGGTGGCGACGCCCGAGAGGTAGAGGGCCGTGTCGGCCGGGAGCGCCTCCTTCGCGGCGACGACGGCGTCGCGGAACGCGGAGGCGTGCCCGACGAACCCGCCCGCGTCCGAGAGGATATAGGCGTCCGCGCCGGTGTCTGCGGCCGTCTCCGAGGAGACGACCGAAGCGCTGGGGTAGTCGACGTCGGGCGAGTCGACGGCGAACGACTCCTGTACGCGTTCGTCGGTGCCGGCCGGGAACGACCGGTGCGGGAGCACCGTGAGCACGTCGTCGGACCCCTCGGGGAGGGTTCGCTCGGCGGTCCAGAGACTGCCCGCATCCTCCGTCACGTCGTCCGCGAGGGCGGGCGTCGTCACGGACTCCGCGAGGCGGAGTTCGCCGAGTCGGGCGGCCCCGTCGCGCCCGTGAATCTCGAAGTAGTCGGTCATACCTCGCGTTCGGCAACGAAGGGTGAACTATCTTCCCTTCTCCCGCGGCCGGGACGGCCGCGTATCGGTACCCCGACCGGTGCGTCGATGCCCCCGTTCGACTCCCTCTCGACGGTCGGCGAGCGAAGCACCCCCGTGAGATATGAAACCGTGTGTCGAGCTAGTATTTGTTACACGCACGTGTGTGCTCACTATCGGCCGTCGATGTTCATCGACCGACGCACTCGACCATTACCACTGCGCATCCGCGCCGGCGGGCGGCCGCCCCTCGATATTTTCCCCGCGCCCGACGAAAGAGAGGGTATGAAGCGCACCGGTCCGTGGTCGGTTGACGAGACGACGACGTTCCTCCGCGAAGCGACCGTGCCGGTTCGGCTGGCGTGCCGGACGCGGGACGGCGGCCTGTGGATGCTGTCGCTGTGGTACGAATGGGTCGACGGCGACGACGGGCCGGAACTGTGCTGCGCGACGGGCGCGGACGCAGACGTGGTCCGCTATCTCCGCGCGGACGGGGGAGTCGCCTTCGAGGTATCGACGAACGACCCGCCGTACCGCGGCGTCCGCGGACGCGGGACGGCGACCGTCGAACCCGACGAGGGGAAGGCGCTGCTCCGGAATCTTTTGGAGCGATACCTCGGCGGCACCGACAACGAACTCGGCGCGTTCCTCCTGGACGACGACAGGGAGGAGGTCCGTATCCGCATCTCGCCCGAGCGCCTGCACTCGTGGGACTTCACCGACCGGATGCGGGACGTGACCGCCGAGGCGGACGCGCCGACGCCGAGTCGACTTCGGGGACCGGACTAACGGAGGCTCACGGGCGAGAACGGCGGTCAGCGTCGCGACTGGAGGGATAGCGTTCGAAAGAAGAGTGCGGTCGAAGATTCGGTTCGTTCGGTCTCCCGATCAGTCGCGTCGGACCGCGAGGAGTGCCGCCGCGAGGAGAGCGACGACGGCGACGGTGACGCCGAATCCGGGCGTGCTTCCGTCGGTGCTCGTCCCCTCACCGCCGCTCGTCTCGGTGTTCGCCTCCATGCCCATCTCCCCCTCGGTCTCGGTCATCTCGGACATCTCGGTTCCCGTGCGCATCTCCGTTCCGGTTCCGTTCATTCCACCGGAGAGGGAGGCTTCGGCGGTGGCCACGACCGGACCGCCGCGAGCGACGTACGGCCCGTCGGCCTCGCCCTCGCTGGTGACGAAGTCGTACGCCTCGTTGCCGTTCGTGTCCATGTGCGCCATCGGGACGATAGTCGTCGTCTCGTTCAGGGGCGCGGAGAGTTCGACGGTGACGTTCTCGTGCGTGCCGGGCGCGAGGTACGCGGAGGTGCCGCGGACGCTGTCGAAGACGGCGCCCTCCGTGACCGTGGCGTCGTGGACCGTCACGAACCCGCCGTTCGCCATCGTCACGGAGTCTATCGTGACCGTCCCCCCGTCGGTCGTCTGGTTCGAGACGGCGACGACGGCGTTCACGGAGACGCGCGCGGTGTCGACGACGGCCGACCCGTTAGCCGTGTACGGGCCGTCGGCTTCGGGGAAGGTGTAGTTCATGTCGCCATCGGTGTCCATGTGCGCCATCGGAACGAGCGTCTGCGAGGCGCGGATGGGTTCCTCGAACGTCACGGTGACGTTCTCGTGGACGCCGGGTTCGAGGTACGCGGAGGTGCCGAGGATGCTGCCCTCGACTTCGCCGGCGAACAGCGACGCGTCGTGGACGGTGACGAAGCCGCCCTCTGCGAGTTCCACGCGGTCCACGACGACGCTGTGCCCGTCGGAGGCCTGCGACATCATGTGGACGTCGGCGGAGACGTTCACCGCGGCCTGTGCGACGACGGGTTCACCGTCGACCGTGTACGGGCCGTCGGCCTCCCCTTGACTCTCGGGGAAGGTGTACTCCATGTCGCCGTCGGTTTCCATGTGCGCCATCGGCACCAGCGTCGTGGAGTTGTTCAGAGGCGCGTCCAACGAGACGCGGACGTTCCTGTGCAGACCGGGCGCGAGATATTCAGAGGTGCCGCGGATGCTCTCGAAGACGGCACCCTCGGTCACGGTCGAATCGTGGACCGTCACGAACCCGCCCTCGGGCAGGAACGCGCTGTCGACGACGACGGACTGCCCGCCGGTCGACTGCGCGGAGAAGGTGACGTTCGCCGTCTCGGCGGGCATCACTTCGGCGGTGTCGACGACGGCCGACCCGTTCGCCGTGTACGGGCCGTCAGTCTGGCCCTCGCTCTCGGGGAAGGTGTAGTTCTCGTCGCCGTCGGTGTCCCTGTGCGCCATCGGCACCAGCGTCGTGGACCCGTTCACGGGCGTGTCGAGCGTGATGCGGACGTTCTCGTGGACGCCGGGTCCGAGGTACGCGGAGGTGCCGCGGATGCTCTCGAACACCGCGCCCTCCGTGACCGAGGCGTCGTGAACCGTCACGAACCCGCCCTCGGAGAGTTCCACGCGGTCGACGACGACGGAGGCGCCGTCGGTGGGTTGGTCGCTCATCGACACCGTCGCGGAGACGCTGACGTTGGCCTGCGAGACGACGGCGGACCCGTCAGCGGTGTACGGGCCGTCCGTCTCGCCGTTGTCGGCGACGAAGTCGTAGACGCGGTCACCGTCGGAGTCCGCGTGCGGCATGGCGACGAACGCGCCCGACTCGGTCGGGGGTTCGTCGAGGTGGACGGTGACGTTCTCGTGCGTGCCGGCGTCGAGGTATTCGGAGGTACCGACGACGCTCCCGAGGACGTTACCCTCGGTCACGCTCGCGTCGTGAATCGTCACGAATCCGCCCTCGGGGAGCGTCACGTTCTCGACGACGACGGTGTGGCCGCCCGACGGTTGGGCGGCGAACGATACGGCGGCGCCGGAAGACTGCTGCGCCGCGGACGTTGCCGTCCCCCCCGCCGGGATACCCCCGACGAGGACGACCAGCGCTGCGAACACTGCTAGTGCGCGTTGCATATCTCAATCCGGGGAGCGATATTTAAAAGAAGATTTTCCGGACTGTCACCCAAATTCCTCCCTCTTCCGACCGCTTTCCGGGATTTCGAGGGGCGCCGAGGCGTCTCGCGGCCGGACGTCTCGTCAAGGAGAGCGCGGCAACCGGGAGGCGAAAGGGAAGCGGACGGAGGCGGAAACGCGGGAAGAAGAGGCGAGAACGGAGGTGCAGCGTCGGCGCGTCAGTCGAACGTGATCCAGGCGAGGAACGCGAGTCCGGCCGTCTCGAAGACGTGCAGCAGCATCATGAGCCGCCAGACGATGACGGGGACGGCGGTGCTGAACCACCCCGACAGCGTCGGGTCCATCCAGTACATGTACAGCGCCAGGGTGTTCTGGGCGATGAGAAAGGAGGCGAAGATGAGCAGCCCCAGCGGGTGCTTCGACCGGAACTGGAGGTAGTTGCGGCCCCAGACGGACGCGAGCGCCAGCAGTAGCAGGATATTGACTGCTGAAGCGACCCGCGCGACGTCAACCCAGATGCTCATTGATTCTCCCTAGCCGGTTGCCGTTTAAATACACTTTCCCAAATCTGACCATGTTCACTCCATCCCCTCTATAATCTCCTCTATCGTCTCCCAGTTCGACTGCGCCCGCGGGGAGGGCAGGTAGACGGCGCCGTAGTCGTCTCCGCTCCGCTGGACGACGTCGTTGTCCATCAGCACGTCGAGGTGGTGTCTGACCGTCTTGTAATCCAACTCCAACTCCTCGGCGAGTTGGTTCGCGTTGCGAGGCCGCTCATCGAGCGTTCGGAGGACACGCGCGCGGTTCGCTCCCCCGCGCGTTCCCGTCAGCACGTACCACAAGACGGCCTCCATTGTCCCTCACAACTCGCGCACACCACCTAAGCCCACCGAAGATGTCGGAGAGGGAGAGACTCCGACGCGAAGGGAGGACTCAGGGCGTCTCGTCGGCGTCGTCGGCCGATGTGCCGTCGGGGGACACCCCGTCGAGCGGTTCCAGTTCGACGCCGTCGGGGACGCGGGCGAGTGCGGTCTCGGGCCACCCATCGTGCGCGAGGACGAACACCGTATCCGGGTTCGCCTCGGCCAGTCGCGCGACCCCCTCCGCGGCCGCCTCGTAGGCGGCGCGGTCGGTTCGGTCGGGCACCTGCGCGGTGAGCGGGTACGTCTCGGAGAGGGCGCGCGGGAACGGGCCGAACGGCGGGACGACGCGCCACGCCGCGTCGAAGCGGTCGCCCTTCGGCGTCCCGCCCTGCGTGAGAAGCACCTCCCCGGACGCCTCCAACCGGTCGAGCCTACCGTGATGTCGACGCACCTCCGGTCGGCGGGCGCTCTCCGCGGAGAGGGCGAAGAACGACCCCTTCGAGACGGGGTCCTCGCGTTCGAGTTGGTCGGCGTGGTCGAGGAGGGCGCGGTAGCCGTCGAGCATCGCCGGGTGCGACCGGGCGCGCTCTTCGACCAGTTCGATGAGGTTGCCCGTCCGAATCGCCTGCTTCACGCGCCGGAGTTCCTCGAAGGAGACGTGGAGGTTGTGCTCGGCGAGCAATCGCTCCTGCTCTTCGCCCGCCGCGGCGCGTAGGTCCTCGGGGGAGTGTTCGGCGCAGATGGGACACGAACAGGGGAGGTACTCCAGGTCTTCGAGGTGTTCGGTGCCGCGGACGGTGAGGTAGCGGCCGTCGCGGGCGTACAGGGCGTAGGCGGCAGAGTCGAACAGGTCACAGCCCATCGCCGCGGCGAGGGCGAACATCATCGGGTGGCCGGCGCCGAAGAGGTGGACGGGCGCGTCGCGACCGAGTCCGCGCTTGGCCCCCGCCACCGCGTCGACCATGTCGTCGTAGCGGTAGGCGTTCATCAGGGGGACGACGGCGCCGACGGGGAACACGTCCAACTCGGTGGCGTAGGCCGCCCGACCAGCCTCCTCGCGCAGGTCGGGGTACGTCGACCCCTGCACGGGCGCGTTGACGAGCATCTCGCCGGTGTCGACGTCCTCGGCGTCTCGCAGGGCCTCCTCGGTGACGGCGAGTTCGCGTTCGGCCTGTTCCCGGGAGACGTCCGGCGGCGTCGGGATGTCGACGGGCGTGCCGATGTCCGTCCCGACGTCGTGCTGGAACTGCAGAATCTCGCGGGTCGTCACGGATATCTCGCCGTACTCGGCGAGTTGGAACGACCCCGAGTCTGTCACGATAGCGCCGTCGAAGCCGAGCATCTCGTGGAGGCCGACGTCGAGGGCCTCCTCGCGCAGGTCGTCGTTCTTGTGGATGATGTAGGAGTTCGTGATGAGAATCTGGGCCCCGAACTCGCTCTCGAGGCGCGCGGGCGACACCGTGATGATGTTGGGGTTGACGACCGGCATCAGGGCCGGCGTCTCCACCGTCACGCCCGCGCGGGGGACGTCGAGTTCGCCGATTCTGCCGGCGACGTCCCCGTCGCGTATCTCGAAGTGGTCGCGCATGGTCGGGGTTTCCCGCCGGCGTTGCTAAGGGTTGCGTTCGACCGGCCGTCACCGCCGGGCGAAGGGTTGCGTTCGGCCGGCCGTCACCGCCGGGCGAAGGGTTGCGTTCGGCCGGCCGTCACCGTCGGACTCCGGATCGAGTGTGTTCGGGCGAAGAACGGACCGGTCAGCCGAACAGGAACGCCGCCTGCTGTTGCATCTCTCCGCCGTACTTCACGAAGAAGTAGAGCCCCGAGAACAGCGTCGCGTTGTACGCGCCGTGCAACAGCGAAGGCACGACGATGTTGTCGGTGAGTTCGTAGACGGTGCCGAAGACGAGCGTCGGGAGCACGAGCACCGCGATGCTGATGAGTCGCGCGGAGGGGGCGCCCGACAGCGAGACGTAGTGGATGGACGCGAAGATGAGACTCGCGACCGGAATCGCCACCACGGCCGGGAACCGCTCGCGGATGCGGTTCTGGACGACGCCGCGGTAGAGCAGTTCCTCGCCGGGGCCGATGAGCAGGATGGACGCCGGGATGAGCAACAAGAGGACCTCGGGGTTCTCCATTCCGATCTGTGCGGCGTTGTTCGTCCCGCCCTCGACGCCGACCGACGAGATGACGACCGCCGCGGAGAACACCAGTCCCAAGGTGAGAAAGTAGCCGCCGACCACGTAGCCGAACTCGCGGAGCGACGGCACGCGGACGCCGACGTAGGAGATGTCGAAGTCGCGGTACCAGAGATAGAGAAGCGCGACGCCGCCGAAGCCGACGCCCGTCGCCAGCGCCAGCGAGATGACGATACTCAGCACGGGCGTTATCGGGACGCCCGCGAGACGCAACAGGAGACCGGCGGCGAGCACGAGTACCGACCCGACGGCGATACCCAGGCCGGCCAGCAGGACGGCGACGAGGAGCGCCCGAATCCGGGCGCGGAGCGAGCGTGCGTCCGAGTCCGGCGAGACGGAGGACCCGGACGAGGACGTTCGTTGGTCAGTGGACACACCGAACGTTCGGCCTCCGCGACCAAAACCGTTCGTGGTCGGGCGGCGGCCCGTCGACGGGCGCCGTCGGCGCCGGTATCGGGGTCAGCGCCAGCGTCCGGCGAGTTCGTACCGCAGGACGCCGACGAGCGTGCGGCCGTCGCGCAGGTCGCCGTCCAGCGCCGCCGCGAGCAGGTCGTCGTACTCCTCGACGGCCACGCGGATGCTCTCGTTGAAATCGAGGTTCCGCTCGCCCGTCGGTTCGCAGTCGCGCGCGACGAAGTGGTGGTGGACGGAGTTCAGGAGGCCGTTCGAGGGTTCGACCGTACCGAGATGTTCCATCGACCCGGCCTCGTAGCCCGTCTCCTCTTCGAGTTCGCGCCTCGCGGCCGTCGCGACGTCGTCGTCGTCGGATTCGAGCGACCCCGCCGGCAGGCCGCGGTTCACCCGGCCGACGGCCTGCCGCCACTCCTCGACGAGCACCACGTCGCCGTCGGGCGTGAACGGGAGGATGACCGCCGCCGCCGGTTCGTCGACGTAGTGGAAGTCCGTCTCGGCGCCGTCGGGGAGCGTCACCTCGTCCCGTCGAACGTCGAACCCAGGGCAGGAGTAGTCGATGTCGGTGTCGGTCGTCTCCCACGTCAGTTCCTCGTCCGCGTCGTCGCCGTCGGCCGCGCCGTCCGCGCGGGAATCGTCGTCCGCCATACCCCGCCTGCGGACGGCCGGCGCAAAAAGCCGCGGGACTCGGGCGCCGGGAGTCGCGGGCGAGCCTATCGGTCTCTGACGATCAGTACCAACCCGACGAGCACCAGCACGACGGAGACGAGCGTGATGGCGACGTGGAGTTCGGTGAACCAGAACGGGGTCTGGAGTCCGGTCTGGAAGACCACGAGGAGCAGAGAGAGGACGGGGACCTTCCCGCTCGCGTCGTCGCCCGCCTCGCGGTCGAAGGCGTACCGCTGTCCGCCGACCGTCTCGCCCTCGGGAAGTCGTTCGGCCTCGTAGGGGACCTCCGGCGTCTTGTAGCTCCACACCGTCTCGCCGGACTCGTTGACCTCGACGACGCGCTGGTTCAGCGAGTCGGTGATGAGCGTGTTGCCGTTCTCCAGGCGGTCGGCGTCGCGGGGCCAACTGAACTCGACGCCCTCAGCCTCGTAGAGGCTCCACGCCACCTCCCACTCGCCGGTCGACTCGTTGCGGTGGAGTTCGACGATACGGTCGTTGTGGCTGTCGGCGACGAGGACGGAGCCGTTACCGAGCCACTGGGGGTTGTGCTGTTGGCGGAGCAGTTGCGGGTCGCCCCTCCCGTCGCCGTTCTCGTCCTCGTTGATGACTTCGACGACCCCCTCACCACGTTCGACGATGACGAGTTGGTGGGCGTTCCGCACCGAGACGAGGTATCTATCCTCGCCGATGACGTCCACGTCGTTGATGTGGAGCCAGTCGGTCCTCGTCGGGTCGTCGGGCGCGTCGTACATCGAACTCGCGTTCCACTGCCACGTCACCTCGCCGTCTTTCACGGTGAAGATGCGCTCGTACTCCATGTCGGTCATGAGGTACTCGCCGGAGTCGAGTTTCTCCACGTCGTGCACCTCGCTGTTCGCCCGCGTCCGCACGGGGAAGGAGTACTCGTGGACGATGTCCGCGCCGCCGTTCTCGTTCGGGTCGAGGATGCGGAAGCCGGTGTGCGTGCACGGCGACTCGTACGGACCGCACTCCTGGTAGCCGGAGTCCATGAACCCCGCCATGACGCTGCCGTTCTCCAACATCGTCACGTCGAAGTAGCTGTCCGTCTCCGCGGCCCGCCACTGCATCTCGCGGCCGTCGAGGAGGTACACCGACCCCTTCTCGTGGAGGCCGGGGCCGCCCCCTTGGGACCCGACGAGGGTCTCTCGGTGACCGGCGTCGGTGCCGTCGCCGGCGGCGCCGACGTTCGGTGCGAGGGCGGCGCTGACGATAAGCGAAGAGACGAGGAGGGCGACGCCGAGGACGACGAGCGCCGTCCCGGTCCGCCTTGACGTATCCGGGCGTAGTCCGGTCATCAGTTACCCGTGACTGGACCCACGGTGAGGAAAAGTGTTCGGTCCGTCGGTCGCCTCCGAGCGACGGTCAGACGCGCGCAGCCTTCAGTTCGAGTGTGTAGCCGAACGGGTCGGTGACGTAGACGGCGGGAGCGACGCCCGTCGCGCCGAGCGGTTCGAGTTCACGGTCGATGTCGACGCCGGCGTCGTCGAGTTCCGCCTTCAGGTCTGCGAAGTCCGCGTCGACGCGGAGGGCCAAGTGGTCGAAGTTCGCGTCGGTCGGCGCTCGGAACTCCTCGTCGGGTTGGAGGTGGACGACGGCGCCCGGCGCGAGGCGCACGGAGAAGAAGGGTTTGTCGCCCGACTCGTACCGGTCGCGGTTCTCCACGTCCAACCCCAACCGGTCGCGGTAGAAAGTGACGGCCGTCTCGACGCCGTCCGTCGGGATGTGGAGGTTCGCGTGGTCTATTTCGGTGACGTCCATGGTCGAACCGACGGTCCCGAAGAACGTAGATACCGGGGGCGCGGCAACCGCCGAGGAGAAAAGACTATGGTCCGCTCCGCAGTTCTCTCACGATAGCCGATATGTATCGCCCCGCCAGCACCGACGAACCGGCCGCGCCGGCCGCGGTGTAGATGTTCGTCGGCCACGAGTTCCTCGCGTTCGCCGTCGCCGGGGCCGGCGCCAGACTGGTCGGCAGAGACGCGCGTACCGCCCTCGCCGCGGGGTTCGTCGCCGCCCTCTGCGCCCTCCTCCCCGATCTGGACGTCGCCTACGGGTTCGCGACGTACCTGCTCGCCGTCGGGCGCGGCGCGCCCCTCTCGTGGGAGGCGTTCTGGGTCGTCGCCAACGGCGTCCACCGCGTCGTCACGCACCCCCTCCCCGTCGGCGCCGCCGCGACGTGTTGCTTCGCCGCCGCCGCCGCGGTCGGCCGTATCCGCGACGCTCGGGTCGACGCCCCGGTCGTCCCGACGGCGGCCACCGTCGCTCTCACCCTCGGCGGCGTCGTCACCGCCGGTATCGTCGTTTCGGCGGTGGCCCGGACCGCGGGCGACGCCTCGGCCGTCGTCGCGGCCGTCTACCTCGGAACCGCCTGCGTCACCGGCGTCGCCGTCGCTCGGCGCACCGTCGCGCCGGTCGGCGTCCTCGCCGTCGCCGCCGGCGTCGGCTTCCTCTCTCACCCCTTCGGCGACGTGTTCATGGCCGCGCCGCCGCCGTTGCTCTCGCCGTTCGCCCCCTCGCCGCTGACGGAACGGGTCGCGTTCGCGCCCGACCAGACGCTGAACCTCCTCGGCGTCCTCTTCGTCGAGGCGGCGACGGTGTGGGCGGGCCTCCTCGTCTACCTCCGCCTGACCGACCGCCGTCTACGCGACGCGTTCGCCGGGCGGGCCGTCGTCGGCGTCGGCTACGCGCCCGCGGCGTTCCTCCTCCCGCGGCCGACGATGGTGGACGCGCACGTCCTCGGGTTCACCGTCGTCCCCCTCGCCGTCGTCGTCGGGGCGACGGCCGCCGCGCGGGGCGTCGGGACGCGGGACGAGCGCTCGGTCCGCGGCCTCGCGACGGGACTGGCGACGCTCACCGTCGCCGGCGGGGCGTACCTGCTGGTGTATCTACTCGGGTGAGGCGGGACCGGCGCCCGAATTAGAACGAGACGCCGTCGAGGTCGGACTCCAACCCCTCGACGTGGTCGTTGTACGCCCGGACGAATCCCTCGAACTCGCCGACGAGGCGACGCACGTCCGGGGCCGCGGGCGGTTCGTACTGCGAGAGGAGGTAGGTCCCTCCCTCGCCGCCGACCCGGAGGTACGACGCCCGGTCCACGTCGCGTTTCAGTTCCCAGCGGGTGCCCGAGACGGTGGTCGCGAAGGTGCCGTAGTCGGTGCCGTCGTAGCGGTGCAACTGGACGGCCATCTCGTCGCACACCTCGCGGATGCGGTTGACGACCCGGTCGCGTTCCGAGACGACGGCGTCCGTACTGCGCGGGTCCGGGAAGTCGGTGGACACGTCGTCGAGGACGCCGGACAGGGAGTCGACGTGGTCGTTGTACGACTCGACGAACGCCTCGTAGTCGGTCATCGCCGTCGCCAACGCCTCCGGGTCCGGGGAGCGCTTCGTCGAGACGACGTACGTCTCCGAGTCACCCCGTCCCTCGAAGCGGAGGTACTGGAGCGCTCCGCCCTCGTACTTGAGCGTCCACGTCCCCCGCGCGGTGTCGAACGCCCGCTGACCGTAGTCGCCGCCCTGGAGGAGGGCGAGTTCGCGCGCGATGCGGCCGGCGTGGGACTCGACGGCGGCGACCACCTCGTCGCGTCGTTCGGCGACGGCGGCGGCGTCCGCGAAGTCGAAGTCTATCCCCTCTGTCATTCGTGTCGGGAGTGGGGGGCGACGGGGATAACGCCTCTGAACCCGGGGACGGCGGAGCGAAAAGCGGGGCGGGCCGAAGCGAACGGGAACCGAAAAGGAGCGTCGAGATGTTCGAGGGTCGGTGAGGGCTTAGTCGACGATGAACTGGGTCGCTATCTCCAGCACTTCTGCTCTTCCGAGGGCCTCGTCGACGGCGTTCGGGAACGGGTCCGCGCCGTTCAGGTAGTTGAGGAACGACGCGTGACGGGCTTCGACGCTGTGGACGCCGAGCGCGGCCGACAGGATGTCGTCGTCGCCGATGTACGGTGCCGCGCCCGCGTAGGCGGCGACGCCCGTGTTCTCCAGGGCCTGAGCCGTCTGGAAGAACGCCGTGGGGTCGTCCGTCACCATCGTGCCGAACTCGTACTCGGCCTTCTCGACGGGCGTGCCGCCGAGGTCCTCGATGACCGTCTCCAGCGTCTCCACGTGCGCGGCCTCGTGTTCGCCGATGTCAGTCAGATGCCCGTAGATGGGTTCACGGACGCTGTAGGGGATGTGGTCGAACATATCCGCGGAGACGATGGTCTCCTTGCTGTAGAAGCCGCCGAGCGACTTGAGGTTCTGCTGGTAGAACGCGTCTTCGAGGTGTTCGAGCGTGAGCGCGTAGTTCAGCACGTCGACGTCCCAGATGCCGGAACCGGCTATCTCGGTCGCGCTCTCGGAGTTCTCAGCGTTCTCGGACCCCTCGCCGTTCATCCCCTCCTCACCCCCGTGGTTGTCGGCCGCCACGCCCGAGGTGCCGAACGCCAGCGCACCCAGTCCCGCCGCGGTCGAACCCGCGAGGAATCCCCGCCGCGAGGTGACCGCTTCTTGGACCGACTCTACTCCCGCGTCGAACGGCGTTCCGTCCGTTCCGCCTTCCGTGTGTTCTTGGTTCGTCATCAGTAATCACGCGCCGAAGCGCACTCTCAACTGCGTCTGTCGGTTAAATGAGGATTTTCCGAACTCCCACCCAAATTCGTACTCAGTCAACAGTACTGAAATAAATGAACAAGAGTAACTCTCCGCTACGGGAGTGACTGGGAGGAGCGAGTGATACGGCGGCGCGTCCGTTCGCCGACGACGACGTTCATCCCACGCGATTCATAGGCGCCCGCCTCGAATCGGCAGACGAGCATGGGACGCGGTGATTCGAGGTCCGACGGGACCGGGTCGAGACGGCGGTTCCTCCGGCGGGTCGGCGCGGGGACCGCTTCGGCGCTCACCGGCCTGAGCGGGTGCGGTCGCCCCGATTCCGAGCCGCGGCCCCCAACGGCGGACTCGGAGACGCCCGAACCCGACACCGCCACGCCGACGGCGACGGCGGGACCCGAGCCCTCGCGCCTCACCGACGTCCGCGGCGCGGTGTACTTTCCCTCCCGGACGTTCAACCAGTACCAGGCGTGGGAGATGTACGACCCCGCGGAGGCCGTCCGCGACCTGTCGTACGCGCGGTCGGTCAACGTGAACGCGCTCCGAACGCTCGTCAGCTACGAGTACTGGCGGAACAACCCCGTCGACGCCCGGCGGAAACTCGACCACCTGTTCGCGGCGGCCGCCGAGCGGGGAATCCGGGTGCTCCCGGTGCTGTTCGAGAGCATCGGCGAGGAACCGACGGCGGAGAACCTCCACGAGCGGGACGTCCTGCATAACGGCGCGATTCGGTCGCCGTCGCACCAGGTTATCTCGAACGAGAGTGAGTGGAGCGGCCCGCACCAGTTCGTCCGGTGGTTCGTAGCGCGGTACGGCGCCCACGACGGCCTCCTCGCCGTCGAGGTGATGAACGAACCCGGCGAGTGGACCGACCGGGTCCGGTTCTGCCGGGCGATGCTCCAGTCGGCCCGCGGCGCCGACCCGGAGGCGCCGCTCACGATGGGCTGTCTCGACCTCTCGAACAACCTCCAATACGACGAACCGGGACTCGATATCTTTCAGTTCCACTACAACCTCCCGCCGACGGCGGCGCACATGGAGACGGCGCTGGCGGAGGCGTCCCGACTGTCGCGGGAGACGGAGACGCCGGTGTGGCTGACCGAGTGGCAGCGCACCCGCGAGGAGCCGCCGGACGTGCTCGTCCCCAACTACTCCTCGCTGGCGGCGACGGTGCGCGCCGGCGACATCGCCGGCGACTTCTTCTGGCAACTGATGCTCAAACCGGCGTACGGCTACGTCCAACGGGCGAGGGGGCGTCTCAACGGACTGTTCTACGAGGACGGGTGGGTGTACTCCGCGGACGACGCGCGGGCCATCGCGGGCGAGGACGGCGAGTGGAACAGCCGTCAGACGTGGCCCGAGTGGGCGCAGGAACTCCGCCGGGCCGGCGACGAGCAGTGAGGCGAACGCGTCGCTCAGTGGGGGGAGTGGGAGAGAAGTGGGCCACCGCGACTACCGTCACGAGCCGTCGATCACGTCGTTCGCGGCAAGGGCGCAGATTCGAACTTCCAAACCTCGCTCCGCTCGTTTCGACGTTCCAATCCGCGGTCACCCACACAACCGCATTCTCGAAATCGACTCGCGAACGCTTCGCGTCGCTCGTCGGTGAGAATGCGGGAGAAGTGGGCCGGCGCAGATTCGAACTGCGGTTACGGCCACCCGAAGGCCGAAGGATACCAAGCTACCCCACCGGCCCGCACCTCGAAATGAGTCCGGCACCGCGTTTAACAGTTGTGATTCGCGGTGTCGGTCAGTACGTCGCGAACCCCTCCGTGTCGAGGTAGTTGTGGACGACGGTGACGGCGTGGTCCGCGTGCAGCACCTCCGGACCGAGGCGGACTCGCTCGTCGGCGGCGTCGGCGAGGAGGGCGGCCTCCTCGTCGGTGAAATCGCGATGGTCCGAGAGGACGAACACCGGGTCCTCGGGCGGTTCCACGTCGACCACCGGGTCGCCCGCCTCGTGGAGTTCGACGACGGTGCCGTCGGCGGCGACGGTTTCGAGCGTCGACTCGAACCCCATCCGACGGAGACTCACGCCGGGACTGGCCTCCGCGGGCATGTGCCCGATGGCCTCCTCTCGGACCTCCAAGGCACCGCGAATCAACGCGGCGGTGCTGCGTTCGTCGGGATTGAGGCGTCGCACCTCCGCCCCGTCGAACCGGACCGTGTACTCGTCGCCGAGCACCAAGTGGACGCGGACGGATTCCCGAATCGCGTGCGAGAGGAAGAACGCGGAGTTGACGCACCGACAGAGGACGTCGAGGCGCCCCGCCGCCCCCGCCAGGTCGTCCAGCGAAAACTCGGCGGTCGTCGGAGCGTCGTGACCGATGATGACGAACTGTCGCATACGATGACCTCCCGCCGGGAACCTAAGGCTCTGTCCTCTCATCACTCGTCGGTCGGCGATAAGTAGTAGTCGTCGACCGTTAACGATAACGAACTATCAGGCGGGACTAAACCGAACAGGTACGAGCCTATTGGCCAGCGAAGAATACAAACGAGATTCGTTCGAGAGAATACTATCCTAATCGTGGTAAAACAACGAACTACATGCCGATTTACTAACCGACTTTTAATCTCTCCCTTATAACAAGAAAAAAATCCATTTCGAGCGTCTCACCTGGGTTAGAACAAGATTTGCCTGTACCGGAGGACATTCGTTAGGTATTTATTCGGCCAGTTGGTGATTCTTGGTATCCCCCGGCATAAGGTGTACTAAACCATGTCAGACAAGCACAAAACCTTTCACAGCAAACTGAACCGCCGTCGCGTCCTGCAGGGACTCGGTGGCGTAGGAATCGCAGGCCTCGCCGGCTGCGCCGGTGGCTCCGGCAACGAGACGGAGGGCCAGAGCGGAACCGGAACGGGTACCGGCAGCGGTACGACGGGCGAGACCACGGACGACGGTAGCTCGAGTTCCGGCGGCAGCCTCCGCATGGCGCTGGTCAAGAGCCCCATCGAGTTCGACCCCATCGTCCTCAACGACGTTCCGTCGTCGCAAGTCGTCGATCGGGTCGTCGAGGGGCTCTACACGTACGACGAGAGCACGGGCGTCGTTCCGCTCCTCGCAGACGGCAAACCGACCGTCGAGAAGTCGGGGAAGCGCTACACCGTGACGATTCAGGACGGGGCGACGTTCTCGAACGGCAACCCCGTCACCGCGAGCGACGTGAAGTACTCCTTCGAGGCGCCGGTCAAGGAGAGCACCGAGAACGCCTCGGAGGTGAACATGATCGACTCCATCACCGCGGTGGACGAGAAGACGGTGCAGTTCGACCTGAAGTATCCGTACGCGCCGTTCAAGAACACGCTCACGTGGTACGTCGTTCCGAAGTCCGTCCGCGAGGAGGACAAGAAGGCGTTCAACACGGGCACCGCGCTCACGGGGTCGGGTCCGTTCGTCTTCGAGGAGTGGCAGGAGGGTAACTTCGCCCGCTTGTCGGCCAACGAGGACTACTGGGACGACCCGAAGCCGAACCTCTCGGAGATCGAGTTCGTCCCCGTCGAGGAGGCGACCACCCGCGTCACGACCCTCAAGAACGGCGAAAACGACGTGGTCGAGGAGATTCCGCCGAAGCAGTACCCGACGGTCAAGAGCATCTCCGACGCCAGCATCAGCGAAGTGGCCGGAATCGGCTACTTCTACGCGGCGTTCAACTGCAAGGAGGGGCCGACGACGG
The DNA here is from genome assembly GCF_000337095.1 of Halogeometricum pallidum JCM 14848. GTDB lineage: Archaea > Halobacteriota > Halobacteria > Halobacteriales > Haloferacaceae > Halogeometricum > Halogeometricum pallidum. The sequence goes on along the minus strand of NZ_AOIV01000007.1, from coordinate 21,167 downwards.
ACCCCAAGGTCCGCGAGGCAATCGACTACGCGTTCGATATGGACTCGGCCGTCTCCAACTACGTCGAACCGACGGGCGTGCGCCAGTACAGCCCGTACCCCCTCTCCATCGCCGAGGACTGGGGCTTCCCGCTCGACAAGTGGAAGCAGATTCCGCACTCGAAGAACGTCGACAAGACGAAGACGCTGTTCGACGAGGCCGGCGTGCCGGACGACTACTCGTTCAAGGTCATCGTCCCGCCGGACGACAAGCGCGAACAGATCGGAATCACCATCTCGAACGGCATCAAGGAGGCCGGCTGGGACGCGAGCGTCCAGCGTCTCGACTGGGGCGCGTTCCTCAACAAGTACATCTCCGGAAACGAGTCCGACTACAACATCTACACGCTCGGTTGGTCCGGAACGCCCGACCCCGACGCGTTCGCGTACTACCTGTTCGGTCGGACCGAGGACACGCTCGGCGTGACCAACGGGACGTACTATGGCAACAACAGCGAGGCCGGCAAGCGGGTCAGCGAGAAGTTCGTCGAGGCCCGCCGCACGCCCGAACAGGAGGCGCGCAAGAAGCTCTACGTGGAGGCGACGACGACGCTCCTCAACGACCGCGCACACCTGCCGGCGTACAACCTCAAGAACAGCTTCGGCGTGAAGAACTACGTGAAAGACTGGCACGCACACCCAGTGAGCAGCTTCACGCTGACGACCGACTACAACAACGTCTCCGTCGACAAGCAGTAGAACGCCACGACGGAGGCTGTGATGCCACATTTATGTACATACCAACCGCAACTCGACGTTTAGAGACATACGTGACCGGAACACGGAGCAGAAACTGACGATGGGACGCCTCCGCTACACCATCAGCCGACTGCTCCAAGCCGTACCGGTGATAGTCGGCGTGATCACCATCACGTTCTTCCTCACCGACGCGATTCCGGGCGACCCCGTGCAGATTATGCTCGGCCCCTCGCCGAGCGCCCAGCAGGCCGCGGCCATCCGCGCGAAGTTCGGTCTGGACCGGCCGCTCTACGTTCGGTACTTCAGCTACCTCGCGAGCGTCGTCCAACTCGACCTCGGAACGAGCATCTACTACCAGGTGCCGGTCACACAGAAGATCATGGAGCGGCTGCCGGTGACGATGTACCTCCTGCTCGCCAGCTTCACGTTCGCGCTCGTGACCGCCGTTCCGCTGGGTATCGTCTCGGCGCAACGCCGCAACGAGCCGACGGATCACATCTCGCGGGTCGTGGCGCTGTTCGGCGTCAGCACGCCCTCCTTTTGGATCGGGCTGATGCTCATCATCATCTTCTCGTTCTGGCTGGGCTGGCTGCCGTCGACGAACATCGTCCTCCCGTGGACCGGACCCGCGAACGTGGGCGGCGCGAGCAATCAGCTCGAGGTGATAATCAAATCGCTCCAGCACCTCATCATGCCGATGATAACGCTGGGGACGCTCCAGATGGCGGCGTTCACCCGCATCGAGCGCTCCTCGATGCTCGAAGTGCTCGGCGAGGAGTACGTGAAGCTCGCGCGCGCCTACGGCGTCAGCGAGAGCAAAATCGTACGCAAACACGCCTTCCGGAACGCGCAACTCCCGCTCATCACGCTCGTCGGCCTCCAACTGACGAGCGCGCTCGGCGGGGCGGTGCTGACCGAGACGGTTTTCTCCATCAACGGGATGGGCCGTCTCATCATTACGGCCGTACAGAATCAAGACTACCAGCTCATTATGGGGACGACGCTGGTGTTCGGGCTCGTGTTCGTCATCGGCGTCATCATCACGGACCTCTCGTACGCCTACGTCGACCCGCGAGTCTCCTTTGACGGGAGCGAGTAATCATGGCAACTACGACAGGATCCTCTCTCGACGCGGACGAAAGCGGCCCCGAACAGCCAGAAGCCCGAGTCGGACTGCGCTACACGCTCTCGCAGGTGAAGCGCGACCCGACGGCGCTCGTCGGGCTCGGAATCATCGTCTTCATGACGCTCGTCGCGCTCGTCGGCTTCGTCGACGGCGTCCTCTTCGACTTTCTCGGCGACTTCGACACGTTCGCCAACATGGGCGTCCACCAGTACGTGCTGGCGGAGACGTTCTGGGTCAACCCGGTGAACGACCCGGGCAACGCGCAGATCCTCCGCCCGCCCGTCTACCTGACGAACCAGCTCTACCCGAACGAAGCCGGCACGTGGGCGCACCCGCTCGGCACCGATCACCGCGGGCGCGACATCCTCGTCCGCCTGTTCTACGGGACGCGCATCGCCATCACCGTCGGCATCGTCTCGACGGGCATCGCGCTGATACTCGGGACGCTCGTCGGCGCCGTCGCCGGCTACTACGGCGGCTGGATCGACGACGCCCTCATGCGCGGTTCCGAGACCCTGTACGCCATCCCGTTTCTCATCCTCGTCATCGCGTTCATGACCGCGTTCGGACAGAAGCTGACGTACGCGATGATCGGAGTCGGCATCGCGACCATCCCGACGTTCGCCCGCCTCATCCGCTCGCGCGTGCTCTCGGTGCGCGAGGAGGACTTCATCGAGGCGGCGCGCGCGGCCGGGGTGCGTGACCGGGACATCATCCTGCGGCACGTCGTCCCGAACAGTTTTGCGCCCGTCCTCGTGCAGGCGACGCTCCAGATCGGCGTCAACATACTCATCATCGCCGGTCTGTCGTTCCTCGGCTACGGCGCTCAGCCGCCGACGCCCTCCTGGGGACAGATGCTCTCGAACTCCCGGCAGTACATGCTGCCGAACGCGTGGTTCAGCATCTGGCCCGGCATCGCTATTCTGATCACCGTCGTCGGCTTCAATCTCATCGGAGACGGCCTGCGCGACGCACTCGACCCCCGGATAAACAACTGATGAGCGAACCAATACTCAAAGTCGAAAATCTGAAAACGCAGTTCTTCACCGAGGAAGGAACCGTCCGCGCGGTGGACGGCATCTCCTTCGAGGTGAACGAAGGGGAACTCGTCGGTCTCGTGGGCGAGTCCGGCGCGGGCAAGTCCGTGGCGACGAGTTCGATAATGCGGCTCGTCGAGGACCCCGGCGAGATCGTCGGCGGCACGGTGACGTACAAGGGAAAGAAGCTCATCGACTTCGAGGAGGGACCGGACGGCGAACTCCGGCGCTCCTCGGAGATGCTGTCGAACGAGCAGATGCGCAAGCAGATCCGGGGCAAGGAGATAGCCATCATCTTCCAGGACCCGATGGAGGCGCTGAACCCCGTGTTCAAGGTCGGCGCACAGCTCCGCGAGTTCATCGAGATAAACCGCGACGTGAGCGGGAAGGAGGCCAAGCGGATAGCCGTCGACATGCTCCGGGAGGTCGGCATCCCCGAACCCGAGAAGCGCTACGACAGCTACCCCCACCAGTTCTCCGGCGGGATGCGCCAGCGCGTCATCATCGCGATGGCGCTGGCGTGCGAACCCGACCTCATCATCGCCGACGAACCGACGACGGCGCTGGACGTGACCGTCGAGGGGCAGATTCTGGACCTGGTGGATGAACTCCAACAGAAGTACGACACCTCGTTCGTCTGGGTCACCCACGACCTCGGCGTCGTCGCGGAGATATGCGACCGCGTGAACGTGATGTACCTCGGCGAGATAATCGAGCAGGCGGACGTGGACGACCTGTTCCATAAGACGCGGCATCCGTACACGGAGGCGCTGTTGGACTCCATCCCGCGACCCGACCAGTCGGTCGACGAACTGAACCCGATAAAGGGGGTCATGCCGGAGGCCATCAACCCGCCGTCCGGCTGTCGGTTCCACACCCGCTGTCCCGACGCGCGGACCGTCTGCAGGGAGGTCCACCCAGCCTATCAGGACGTGAGCGACCCCGGCGAAGCGAGGCACATGGTCTCCTGCGTGAAGTACGAGAACGTCGGCTACGACGACGCCGAACCCCTCGAAACCGAGGCGACCGGCGCGTTCGGCGGCGGACTCGTCGAAGCGCGAGGTGACGGCCAATGAGTCAGGGTATGGTCACCGGGAGCGACGACGACATCGACTTTGGCGAGACGCTCCTCCGCGTCGAGGGACTCACCAAGCACTTCAGTCAGGGCAGCGGCCTCATCGCCAGCCTGTTCAACGACGAGGAGGTCAGAGCGGTCGACGACGTCTCCTTCGACATCGCCAAGGGCGAAACGCTGGGTCTCGTCGGCGAGTCCGGGTGCGGGAAGTCGACGCTCGCGCGGACGATTCTGCGCCTCCTCGAACCGACCGACGGCGCGGTGTGGTTCAAGGGCGACAACCTCGCGGAGATGAGCGGCGAGGAACTCCGCACGATGCGCGAGAACATCCAGATGATATTCCAGGACCCCCAGTCCTCGCTGGACCCGCGGATGAAGGTCGGTCCCATCGTCGAAGAACCGATGAAGGCCCACGGCCTCTACAAGGGCGAACGCGAGCAACGCGCCCGCATGCTGCTGGAGAAGGTCGGACTCGACCCCCAGCACTACAACCGTTACCCGCACCAGTTCTCCGGCGGGCAGCGACAGCGGGTCAACCTCGCCCGAGCGCTGGCCGTCAACCCGGACTTCATCGTCTGCGACGAACCCACCTCGGCGCTGGACGCCTCCATCCAGGCGCAGGTGCTGAACACGATGCGGGACCTCCAAGAGGAGTTCGGGCTGACCTACCTGTTCATCAGCCACGACCTGAGCGTCATCCGACACATCTCCGACCGCGTGGCCGTGATGTACCTCGGGCAGTTGGTCGAGCTATCGGAGACCGAGGAGCTGTTCGAGAACCCCCAGCACCCGTACACAAAGGCGCTCTTGCAGTCGATTCCTGTTCCCGACCCGCGCGCCGGCGGTCAGCGCGGCGTACTCGAAGGCGACGTGCCCTCGCCCATCGACCCGCCCTCGGGGTGTCGCTTCCGGACGCGGTGTCCGCGGCTCATCGCCCCCGAGCAGTACGACCTCTCGGCAGCGGAGTGGGAGCGCGTGAAGGCGTTCATGCGCGAGACCCAGCGCCGCACGTTCGAGGCCGACGGCGAGGCGTCGCTCCGCAACGAGTTCTTCCCCGACGGGACGCCCGACGGCGAGGCCGGGTCGCTCGTGGAGAAGAGCATCGACGACGTGTTGAACGACGACTGGGACGCCGCGGAGGAACGACTCACCGAGGCGTTCGCCGAGGAGAGCATCTGCGCGCGGGAAGTTCCCGCCTACGAAGTCGAACCGAAGCACGGTGACGGCGTCCACTTCGCCGCCTGCCACCTCCACAACGACGACGTGAAGGGCAGCGTCAACGCCGACTGAGCGCCGTTCCCTCCCGGTCTTTCCTCGCTCCTCCTGTGCTCCTCGCAGGTCCGCGAGCGCCCGCGTCGCCGGCGGCGACGCCCGACTACCGCTCGATCCGAATCGTCGTCGTGTCGGCGGGGCGGTCACCGTCGAGGGCGAGATGGGCGCCCACCTCGTGGACGCCGGGGTCGGGTTCGACCCACCGGGTCTCTGCGTCGCCGTCGCCGACGCGCTTGAACAGGCCGTTCCACGTCTGCGTGAGCACCTTCCGCTCGCCGCCGCGAAAGGAGAGTTCCGAGGGCGACTCCGGCAGGTAGATGCGCTCGTCGCTGGCCTCCAACTCGCCGTCGACGGCCCACCCCCACAGGCGGCGGGTCGGCGTCGCGACGCTCACGGGGAGTGGAAGCCGGTTCTCGATGGCGACGGTGAGTTCCACCGGGTCGCCGGGCGCGTACACCTCGCGGTCGGTGCGGACGGTGACGGAGAGTCCCCGTCTGACGACGGCCTGCGGGACGAACTTTCCGAGGGCGGCGGCGACTCGGCTCTCCGTCTCGTCGAACCCGTAGCGATCCTGCCGTCTTCCGTCGGGTCCGTCGGTCGGCATCTGTCGCCCTCGGTAGGCGCGCGCGGCGTTTACCTCCGTCGGTCGCCGCCGGTGCTCATTCTCACCCTCGCTGTCGACGAAGCGCGTACGCCGACAGGGCCGCGCCGCCGGCGGCGCCGGCGAGGAGGTTGGGAACGTCGACGGCCCGGCGGACGCGCGACAGCGAGACCGACCCGCGTTCGCCGAGCGTCCCCGTTCCGTCGGCGCTCTCGGGGACCGAGGCGACGTACTCGCGCACCTCGCCGGGGTCGATTCGGGCGGTCACGGCGTCGTCCAAGAGCGACCCGCCGAATCCGGCGGCCTGCGCGGTCAACTCGTACGTCGCCGCCCGCTTGCCGACGACCGAGACGCGGTAGTCGCCGGCCGGCGCGTCGTAGCGGTAGCGCGTGTCGTACACGTCGCTGCGACTCAGGTCCATCATCTCGGCGCGGTTGCGGCCCACCGTCGTCCCGTCGGGGGCGACGACGGAGAGGGCGACGTTCGGCGAGGAGACGGTGAACCGGACGGCGCGTTCGAGCAGGTGCGAGAAGTCGCCGTCGTCGGTCCGTCGAGGAGCCGTCGCGTCGGCGTCGACGCGGATGGCCCGGTCCCAGCGGTTGAACACGAGGTTGTCGAACGCGGCGTGGTTCGCGAGCGGTCTGTCCGCGTTCGGAACCACCTTCAGCCGTCGGCGGTACCGCGGGCGGTAGGAACGCGCCGGGACGTTCGGGTTGTACACGTCGAGCAGCGTCGCGTTCCTTCGCTCGGTGTAGTCGTAGACGAGCACCTGGTGGGACAGGCGCGTATCGGTGTCGACGAGCGTCACGCCCGCCGTCCCGAAGGCGTCGACCGTCGCCGTCAGCGCCGCGACTTCGGCGGCGTGGTCTATCGCCCCCGGACGAAGCATCCGGCGTCGACCCAGCCACGAGTGCACGTCGAGCAACTGCGTGGACTGGTACTCGTCGATGAGGGTACCGACGGTTCCGCTCTCGCCGCGGGGCACCTCCGGCGTCCGAAGGGCGGCGGCGTTCCGGACGGCGTCGGGGAGCGCGTCGGGGTCCTCGAAGAACTCCTGCGCGGAGAACGTCATCCCGTAGCAGTGGCCGTCCGTCGAGGCCAACTGCGCGGCTGCGACGCGAATCTGCGAGGAGACGAGGCCGACGAGGGCGTCCGGCAGGCGGGCGACGGCCGTACCGAATAGGTCGGCGAACGGCCCCCGCCAGTCGAGGCGAATGCACTCTCTGACCTCCTCGTCGGCCAGTTTCCGGTGGTCGTGACCGGGGTAGGCCCGTTCGCCCCCGCGCCAGTTCCGGAAGCCGAACCCGTGGACGGACGGGTCGAACCCCCCCTCGGCGCCGGCGGCCGCGACGGCGGGCGCCGCGGCGAGACCGGCCGCCCCGGAGCCGACGGACGCGAGGAACCGGCGCCGTCCCATCTTCATCATCGCACGCTAGTGTAGTCGGAGTCGACTTGACTGTTTCCCGGAGCGTCGTCCCCGGCGAAAAATATAGCTCGGTCGATAGTAGTCGGCGCTCGGATGTTCACTCGTGAAGGGAACGATTCGCGTCCGCGTCGAACCGGGACGGAACGCGTCGGGGCCGACGGACCGCCCCCGGAGAGGTCGGTTCAGTCGGTCAGACCGTAACCGCGCTTGAACAGGGCGACGTTCAGCGCCGTTACGCCGACGGTGAGGGCGACGAGGACGGCCAGGGAGGCGTTCGGGTCTACCTCGCTGACGCCGAGGAAGCCGTAGCGGACGCCGTTGACCATGTATATCATCGGGTTCAGCAGCGACACCTGCTGGACCGTCGCCGGCAGTTCGCCCAGCGAGTAGAACACGCCGCCGAAGAACACCAGCGGTCGCAGGATGAACTGGTTCATCATCGTCAGGTCGTCGAAGTCGTCGGCCCACAGGCCTCCGACGACGCCGAACCCGGCGAACAGCAGGGTGATGACGAGCATGAACGCGACGAGGTAGAACGGCTTGGCGACGCCGACGGAGGTGAAGAACGCGCCGATGACGGCGACGAGGGCGCCGACGATGATGCCGCGGGCCGCAGAGGAGAGGACGAACGCGCCGACCATCGACCGATNGAAGAACGCGCCGATGACGGCGACGAGGGCGCCGACGATGATGCCGCGGGCCGCAGAGGAGAGGACGAACGCGCCGACCATCGACCGATAGGAGAGAGGCGAGGTCAGCACCTCTTCGATGTAGCGGTTCCACCGGCCGTGGAAGATGGAGAAGGAGGCGTTCTCGAAGGCGTTCGACACCGCGCCGAGGACGATGAGGCCGGGGAGGATAAAGAGGATGTAGGGGACGCCCGCGATCTCGTTGATGCGTTCGCCGAGGATAACGCCGAACACCGAGAAGTACAGCACGTTCGTGATGAACGGCGGGACGAACGTGTTGCGCGGGCGGCGGATGAACCGAAGCACCTCGCGCTTGAGGAGGGCGTAGAAGCCCGTGCGTTCGACGTTCATCCGCTCGCCTCCGTCGTCGCGCGGTCCTCGTCGGTTCTAGTCATCTCCACGAACACCTCTTCGAGCGAGGTGCGCGAGATTTCGAGGTCGACTATCTCGTGGCCCGCGCTATCGAGGCGGCGGACGAGTTCGGGCGCGACGAGGCCGCCCTCGCGGGCGGTGACGACGAGGCGCGTCCCGTCGAGTTCGACCGCCTCGACCCGGTCGTCCTCGGCGGCGAAGTCGGGGACGGCGGTGGGGGCGTTCCGGAGCGTCACCACCACGTCGTCGGTGCCGCGGTCCATCAGGTCCTCGGGACTCGCCACCTCGACGACGCGCCCCGAATCGAGGATGGCCACCTCGTCGCAGAGGCGTTCGGCCTCCTCGATGTAGTGGGTCGTGAGGAGGATGGTCGTCCCCGAGTCGTTCAGTTCGGTGATGGTCTCCCACAGTTCGCGGCGGAGTTGCACGTCGACGCCCGCGGTGGGTTCGTCGAGGATGAGGAGGTCCGGGTCGGTGATAAGCGCGCGGGCGAGGACGAACCGGCGCTTCATCCCGCCGGAGAGCCAGTCGAACCGCGTGTCGCGCTTCTCGTAGATGCCCACGCGCTTCAGCACCTCGTCGGCGCGTTCGGCCGCCTCCTCCTCGGAGATTCCGTGGTAGCCCGCTTTGTGCTGGAGCACCTCGCGGATGGGGAAAAAGCGGTCGACGTTGAACTCCTGCGGCGCGAGGCCGATGCTGTCGCGCGCCTCGCGGTAGTCGTCCTCCACGTCGTAGCCGAACACCTCGGCCCGGCCGCTGGACTTGCGGACGAGGCCGACGAGGACGTTGATGAACGTCGTCTTTCCCGCGCCGTTCGGGCCGAGGAGGCCGAAAAACGACCCCTCGGGGACGTCGAGGTCGACGCCGTCGAGCGCCTGCACGTCGCCGTAGGACTTGCGTAAATCGCGTATCGTTATCGCAGAAGACATCGGATACCGAAGGTCGGCGATTGCGGGGATTAAGCGCACCGACCGCGGAACCGGGTGAGAGAAGCTGGCACGGGCGGGAGGGGACGCTGCTGTCTCGGCGTACCTCAGTGTGGATATTGTTCACATAGGTATACGTATTAGGTGCTAAATCCCACTAAAGAATATTAACACTATCAATCATTATGTTTATTTAGCAGACTGAACACGGAGCGAACGAGGTGACACAGGATGGCAGTACCCGGCGCAGTACGCGCCCACCGTCCCGCGTTCCGTCAGCCGAACCGCTCGACGAACAGCCCCGACCCACCGATACGAGATAGATGACGACACCTATGACCCGACGCACGACGCGACCGACGACCCGAGACTACCCGAACAACGAGGAGAACATGGACGCCCCGCTGGTCCCGTTCATCGCCGACGCGGCCGAACCGACCGAACCGACGACGCTGACGGAGATGACGGAGTCGACCGACGACGACATCGGCGGCCTGCGTCGCGACATCGCCGCCCTCCGGACGCAACTGGAACGGTTGGAGACCCGTATGGAGACGGAGGAGCGCCGATGAGTTCGGACCCCTACGAGCGGACGACAGGCGCCGACGTGTTCACCCGCGACGTCGACAACGAGTCCGCCCGGGAGTTCCGCCGGATGCTCGACGAGCAGAACTTCGTCTTCGCGCCGGGCATCTACCACGCCCTCGACGCCCGCCTGGCCGAACTCGCCGGCCTCGACGCGGCGTACATGAGCGGCTACTCCACGGTCCTCGGTCAGTTCGGCTTCCCGGACCTGGAGATGGTGACGATGACCGAGATGGTCGAGAACGCAAAGCGCATCGTCGAGTCGACGAACCTGCCCGTCGTCGCCGACTGCGACACGGGGTACGGCGGCGTCCACAACGTCCGCCGCGCCGTCCGCGAGTACGAGAAGGCGGGCGTCGCCGCGATTCACATCGAGGACCAGACGACGCCGAAGCGCTGCGGCCACATCGCCGGCAAGGAAATCGTCTCGCGCGACAAAGCCCGCGCGCGCTTCGAGGCGGCCGTCGACGCCAAGCAGTCCGAGGACACGTTCATCATCGCCCGGACGGACGCCTACGGCTCCTCGAACGGCGACTGGGAGGAGCACTTAGAGCGGGGGCGAATCTACGCCGACGCCGGCGTCGACATGGTCTGGCCGGAGATGCCCGACCCCTCGCGCGAGGACGCCGTCGAGTACGCCGAGACCATCCACGAGACGCATCCGGACCTGAAGTTGGCGTTCAACTACTCCTCGTCGTTCGCGTGGTCCGAGGAGGAGGACCCGCTGACGTTCGAGGAACTGGGGAATCTCGGCTACGAGTACATCTTCATCACGCTGTTCGGCCTGCACTCGGGCGCCCACAGCGTCTACGAGGACTTCCAGAATCTCGCGGAGAACGACGAGGTCGGACAGATGGACCTCGAAGAGCGCTACATCGGTCACCCGACCGAATCGCACCACGAACTCGCGTTCGTCTCCGACTACCAGGAGACGGAGATGGAGTTCGACCGCGAGGCGCGCGAGCGAATCGAGAGCTCCGAGGGCTTCTCGGAGGAACAGAGCGACCCCATAGAGAGCGACGACTGACGATGAGCGAGCAATCGACGCGGACGAGCGAGAGTCGGACGAGCGGAGACATCCAACCGACGATGCGGCGGAGCCAACTGGCGACGCCCGGCAGCGACGAGACGATGGTGCGGAAGGCGCCCGATTCGGGCGCCGACGAGGCGTTCTTGGACCTCGAAGACGCCGTCGCCCCCGGCGAGAAAGTGGACGCCCGCGAGACGGTCATCGAGGGTCTGCGGGACGGCGACTGGTCGGAGACGCGGGCGTGCTTCCGGATGAACGGCGTCGACACCGAGTGGTGGTACGACGACGTCATCGAAGTCGTCGGCGCCGCGGGCGAGTCCGTCGACACCATCATGGTGCCGATGTGCCACGACGACTCGACGGTGCGGACGGTCGACAACCTCCTCACCCAAGTCGAGGCGAACGAGGGACTGCCCGAGGGGGAGATCGGCCTCCAGTGCCAGATAGAGTCCGCCGCGGGCATGACGAACGTCGCGGAGATAGCCCGCGCCTCCGACCGGATGGAGTCGCTGGTGTTCGGGCCGGGCGACTACACCGCCAGCGTCGGCGCGGCGGGCCTGACCATCGGGTCCGGCGGCGACTACCCCGGCCACTACTGGCACTACCAACTGGCCCGTATCGCCCACGCCGCGAAGGCCGAGGGGCTACAGGTCATCGACGGGCCGTACGCCGAAATCGAGGACCCCGAAGGGTTCAGGGAGTCCTGCCGGAACGCGAGCCTCCTCGGGTGCGACGGCAAGTGGGCCATCCACCCGAGCCAGATCGAAATCGCGAACGAGACGTTCGCGCCCGACCCCGAGGAGGCCGAACGCGCCCAGCGCATCGTCGACGCCTACGCCGAGGCGACGGCCGCGGGAAAGGGCGCCGTCTCCGTCGACGGGGAGATGGTCGACGAGGCGACGAACAAGATGGCGCGGCGACTCGTCGCCCGCGCCGAGGCCGCGGGGGTGCTCTGAGCCGCGGTATCCCGTGTCACACCTGAAAAAATATTAAGTGAAGCGACATCGTCTGCCGAATCGAGTCCCGCGACCCGCGGGCAGAGGAACCGATGCTCCGTCACACCACCGCTCGTCGTCCGACTTCGATGGTAGCCGCGCGTGCGGCCGCCACAGTCGGCGACGAGGGGACGGGGGGCATCGGAATCGAAGCGGGGGTCTCCGGCGACGATTCCGGGAACCCCTCCCTCTGCGTCCGGTCCGCGCTCGGCGCGTGAAGTCGCGCCGCGCGGGCGGGGTCCGGGAAACCGGCGTCGTCTCCGTGTGACTCACCCGAGACGAACCGGCCCGTTCCTTTCTCGCGCGGTTCCACTACGTCCCGAGTGCGTACCGTCGCGTCCGCGAACCCGACGCGACGAACGACCGGACCGCTCCCGTGTCGGCACTCCGAGGAGAGAGGCGCGTTCGATTCGCGCCGGGAGCCTATGGCAATCAGTCCTGCTAGTCCGGACGCACAGCGAGAAGAACACGAGTGCGAACGCAAACGCGCGGTCCGCGCGTCGCTGACGGTGCTCGTCACGCGGAACGCCGACGGCGACTTAGCGGAGGGCGTCCGCGCCCGCCTGGCCGCCGTCGACTGCGTCGTCGGCGTGGACCGCGCTGACGTGAGCGGCTTACGACCCGCGCTGAACGACTTACGCGTGCAGGTCGACGCCGCCCTGCGCGTCAGCGGTCCGCCCGACGAGGCGAGCGTCGCCGCCGCACTCGAATCGGGCTTCGGCGTCAAGGAGGTGCGGGAGGTGGACGCGGAGTAGGCCGGTGACGACGCGCCGGCGCGCGAACCGCCCGCTCAACCCGACGCCCCCCGCTTCGGCCCTCCCCCCGGTCCCCGAATCCGCAGCGAACGCTCAAGTCCGTCCGCCGCCACCTCCGGTCGTGAGTTCCTCAGACACCACGGACGCCGACGCCGCCCCGTTCGTCGTCCGCGACCCGGTGACCGACGCCGCGGACCCCGAAGCCGAGGCCCTCGCGCGACTCCGCCGCCTGAGCTACTATCTGGACAGCGCGATACCGATTCCGGGGACGAACCTGCGCATCGGCCTCGACCCGATACTGGGGCTTCTTCCCGTCGCGGGCGACCTGCCCGCCGCGGCCGTCTCGGCGTACATCGTCGCGGAAGCCGCGGCCCTCGGCGCGCCGCGGGAGACGGTGGCGCGGATGGTCGGCAACCTCGCTGTCGACGCCGTCGTGGGGTCGATTCCCCTCGTGGGCGACGTGTTCGACGCGGCGTGGAAAGCAAACCGAAGAAACGTCCGCCTGTTCGAGGCGCGGCGCGCCGACCCATCGGGGGCCGAACGCGACGGGCGCGTCCTCGCCGTCGCCGGCGTCCTCCTGTTCTGCCTCGTCGTCGCCCTCGGCGCGGCCGTCGCTCTCGCCTCCTGGTGGCTGCTGTCGCAGGTCGTCTGAAAGGGGAAGACAGAAACGCGGTCCACGTCATCGTCCCGTATGAGTATCTTGGAGGACGCGCGCGAGGTGGCCGCGCAGAGTCCCGTCTGCGACCCGTGTCTGGGCCGCGTGTTCGCCGACCGGAGTTTCGGACTGACGAACGCCGAACGGGGCCGAAGCCTCCGGGTCGCCGCCGCCCTCGAAGACGACGAGGAACCCGAGGAGGTGGCCCGCGAGGACTGCTGGGTGTGCGAGGGCGAGTGCGCCCGATTCGACGAGTGGGCCGAACGGTGCGTCGAGGCCGTCGAGGGCGTCGAGTTCGACACCTACCAGGTCGGGACGCGCGCGCCGCCGTTGGTCGAGGAGAACGAGGTGCTCCTCCGCGAGGGGGCCGGACTCGCCGAGGACGCGGGCGAACTGTTCAAATCCGAGTACAACCGCGAGGTGGGCAAGCGGTTCGGTCGACTCACCGAGACGGAGGTGGAGTTCGGCCGGCCGGACGTGCAGTTCCTCCTCGACATCGACGCCGACACCGTAGCGGTCGAAATCAACTCCACGTTCGTCTACGGGCGCTACCGCAAACTCGAACGCGACATCCCGCAGACCGAGTGGCCGTGTAACAAGTGCCACGGTACTGGATACCTCGGCAAACAGCCCTGCGACAAATGCGACGGGACGGGCTACATGTACCAAGAGAGCGTCGAGGGTCTGACCGCCCCCGTCGTGATGGACGTGATGGACGGCACGGACGCGAAGTTCCACGGCGCCGGGCGGGAGGACGTCGACGCCCTGATGCTCGGGACGGGACGGCCGTTCGTCATCGAAATCATGGAACCGCGCCGCCGCGACGTGGACGTCGAGCGTCTGGAGGGCGACATCAACGCCTTCGCCGGGGGGAAAGCCGAAGTCGAGGGACTCCGCCTCGCCGCCTACGACATGGTCGAACGCGTAAAGCAGTTGAACGCCTCGAAGCGCTACCGCGCGGAGGTGGAGTTCGGCGACGACGTCACCGAGGAGGAACTCGCCGACGCTCTCGCCGAACTCGACGGGGCGACCATCGAACAGTACACGCCGAACCGCGTCGACCACCGCCGGGCGGCGCTCACCCGGACCCGCGAGGTGTTCGAGGCGACGGGCGAGTGGGCGGACGAGCGACACGCCACCGTCGAGGTGCACGGGGCCGGCGGCCTCTACATCAAGGAACTCGTCTCGGGCGACGAGGGACGGACGGAACCGAGTCTGGCGGGCCTGCTCGGCGTCGACGCCGTCGTGACGGCGCTCGACGTGACGGGCGTTTACGGCGTCGACGAGGAATTCGAGAACGAGTCGTTCTTCCGCGGCGACCCCCGGTAGACCACCGGCCTTCGCCGAGGCGACGTCCCAACGTTTACCAGTCTCCGGCCGCGCCTACGAGTGAGAGCAGATACCATGTGTCACCACTACGAGTCGAATCCGGAGTGGGAAGCGCTCGTCGAGCAACGACTGCGCGCGGAGTTCGAAGACGACGGCGACGGACCGGAGGAATCGCCGGGTCGGGCCGACCCGCCTCTCGCGGACGACTGAGCGCCCGTTCGACTCTTTTCACCCCTCCTTCGCCGGCGCCGACCGCAACCGCTTAGTCGTCGCTGGTCGCCGACCGAGGTATGACAGACGGGTCGCCCGTCCTCGTCGGCAGCGACGAGGCGGGCAAGGGGCCGGTGCTCGGGCCGATGGTCGCCGCGGCGGTGCGCGCCGACGCAGACGCCCTGCCGGACGGCATCGACGACTCCAAACGCCTCTCGTCGGCGCGCCGCGAGGAGATAGCGGCGACGCTTCGGGAGCACGAGGGAGTCGAGATAGGCGTCGCGTTCGTCGAACCCGAGCGTATCGACCGTCCGGACACCGACATGAACGCGCTGACCGTCGCCGCGCACGTCGAGGCGGTCGCCGCCGTCGCGCGCGAGGGCGACGAGGTAGTAACCGACGCGGGCGACGTGAACGAGTCGCGGTTCGGCAGGCGCGTCCGAACGGGCGTCGAGGAGGCGGGTGTCGCCGTCTCCGTCACCGCCGAACACCGCGCGGACGAGACGTATCCACACGTCGGCGCTGCGAGCGTCGTCGCCAAGGTGGAACGCGACGCGCGGATGGCCGAGATAGACGAGGATGTGACGGCGTACGGCCCCGTCGGGAGCGGGTACCCGAGCGATCCGACGACTCGCGAGTTCCTCAGGAGGTACGTCGGCGAGACGGGCGAGTTGCCGGACTGCGCGCGGGCTTCGTGGTCGACGTGCGACGACGTGTTGGACGCGGCGGCGCAGTCGTCGCTGACAGAGTTCTGAATCCGCGGCGGCAGGGGAGAGGAGAGGGGGGACCGGACCGTAGCCGCTCAGCGCATCTCGTCCAGCGAGACGTACGACTCCCGCTTGGCGGAGACCCACGTCGTGACGCGCTCCTCGTCGTCGGCCCGGAGCGGGTATATCGTACACTCATCGGACTCGTCGTCGTACTCGACGACGGTGGAAACCAGCGTCTCCGAAGCGGTTGCTGCGTGCGGGGCATCTGCGTCGTCCGTCAGGGGAGCGTCGATTGACATAATGTACGTGCCTCGCTGTCTACGTCGTCGCCCGCGCGAGCGGGTAACCACGGTCTGCGTCGCGGTACAGTTTACAGTACGTGCGCTTCCGCAGTTAAATACCGGCCTACAGGATTAGGGCGGCGCCGCCGCGAAAATAGACGGACGGAATCGGGGTCGGGCGAGACTGCCGCGAACGGCGGAGAGTAGCGTTCTGTGATAAGAATCGCCGGAGGCGAGCGACGAAGTGGGGTCGGGGTGCGGTTCTCAGCGGTCGATAGTCGTCAGCGACCGAAGGATGTCACCGTACGCCGGGCGGGTGACGAGGACGCCGATGAGGACGCCGAGGATGGTGAAGATGGCGAATCCCTGCAGGTCGCCGAGCGACAGTACCGCCAGCGGGGACATCGCCACGATGGTCGTCGCGGCGGCGGCGCCGATGACCCAGAACGCCTTGCGGAAGCGCGACTGGAAGATGCGGCGCGAGGAGACGTCCCCTTCGGCCATCACCTCGTCGGCGATGATGATGAGGTCGTCCACCCCGGTCCCGATGACGGCGATGAAGCCGGCGATGACAGAGAGGTCGAGCGGGTAGCCGATGGCGGCCGCGGCCCCGAGGAGGATGACCACCTCGGAGAGCGCGGTGACGATCATCGGCGCGGCCACCTTCACGTCGCTGTAGCGGACGAAGACGACGCCGCTGACCGCCAGCACCGCGACGATGCCGGTGATGAGCGAGTCTATCTTGAAGCTCTCACCCTGACTGGGCGAGACGTAGGAGGTGGTACCCCCGTCCTCGCCGGAGAGGTCGAGTTTCGCCGGGAGCGCGCCCGCGCGGAGGTTGATGGCGACCTGCTGGGCCTCGGAGGTGTTGCGTGCGGTCAGGACGAACTCCGGGCTGTTGGCCCACTCGCCGCTTCGCATGCTGCTCGCGAGACCGCCGTCCATCCCGAACGCGTTGACGACGTCGCCGTTGACGACCAACAGGAGACACGGTTGGGTGCTGTTGGGGTTCTGGTCGTACGTACAGGAGGTACCGCCGGGTTGTGCGACGCCCGTCTCGACCAGCGACCGCTGGAGTTCGGGGGCGACGGAGGACTTGATGGTGACCGGCACGGACGGGGCCGAGCCCTGGTCCTGCACGGAGCCGATGGTCTGGAAGTCGTTCTGCTGGAGGACGACCTCCGAGCGGTAGGTCCTCGTCCCGTTCTCTTCGACCGGGTAGTACGCCTGGACGACGACGGTCCCGCGTTCGGAGACGAGTTGGCGGACCTCGCTCGTGTCGCGGTTGGGCACCTCCACGCGGATGAAGTGTTGGCCCGTCGCCGTCGTCACCTGTTGGACCGACCCGCCGGAGAGGCCGGCCTGATTGATCTTGTCGCTGAGGATGCGGACGACTTCCTCGCGCGTCGCGTCGGTGACGCCGTCGCGGACCGTCCCGAATCCGTACCCGGCCGACTGGAGGGCGGTGCGGAACTCCTGTTGAGTGACGTTCTCGGCGGTCACCTCGACCGACGTGGAGTTGGCCGACTGACGGGCGATGACGTCCGTCACCGTGGCGCCCTGCAGGTTCGAGGCGACGTTCTGTTCGACCACGCGGGGTTGGTCGCCCCCGAACTGGACGCCCTCGGCGGTCAGGCCGACGAGGGGCGCGCGGATGCGCGTCCCGCCGGAGAGTTCGAGACCGAACTGCAGGTTCGTGGGTCCGGAGTCGGTCGCGTTGCCGACGCCGCCGTCCGATCCCGCCCCCCCGGCGAGCGTCGGGGAGAACAGCGCGAACGTGGAGACGAGGAGGAATACGACGAGGAGGGCGACCCGCCAGTTGTCGCGGAGGCCCGCCATCAGCGACGCACCCCCTCGAACTTGTACCAGCGAAGCAGACTGAGGTTGAGCATGTAGGTGTTCATCAGGTCGGTGGCGAGGCCGAACACGAGGACGGTCCCGATGGCCGCGAGCAGTTGGATGCCGAACAGCGTCGCCGTGATGGTCATGACGATCATCGCCGCGATGGAGGTGAGCGTCATCGTCACCCCGGTCCGCATCGCCCGGTACGTCGACTCGTAGAAGTCGCCGGAGCGCCGGAGGATGTGGTTGTTCAGGAGGATGTCGGAGTCCACCGAGTACCCGATGAGCATCAGGAGGGCGGCGACGGTCCCGAGCGAGAGTTGGATGCCGAGGAGGTTCATCAGCGCCACGGGGATGACGATGTCGGAGAACGCCGAGATGACGACGGCGACGGAGGGGACGAACGTGCGGAACATGGCGAAGACGAGGACGCTCATGCCGAGGAAGGCGGCGGCGACCCCGCCGAGGGCGAGCCACTGCGTGTCACCGCCGAAATTGGCCGAGACCGAGGAGATAGAGCGGACCTCGAAGCCCGCCTGTTCGGCCTGTCGTTGTAAGTTGTTCGCGTCCGCACCGACGCCCGACCCAGAGTCCGACTGGAACGTCACGATGTACAGCCCGTTCTCGGCCGGGACGGACTGGATAGAAGCGGGTTCGGCGTCGAACGCCTGCTGGATCTGTTCTTGGGCGTTGCCGGAGCCGTCGACGACGACCTGAATCTCCGTCCCGCCGGTGAAGGCGATGCCCTGGTTGACGGGAACGCCCGTCATGACGTACCACCCGCCGATGACGAGGAGTGCGACCGCCAACACCGCCAAGGGGACCGCGGCGAGTTGGCGATTCGTGTACCGGGTGTAATCTACCTCCGGTACCGTGAAGTCGACCATGCGTGGCGTTCGTCACGGTCCCCGAATAAGCCTTCTTATACGCCCCCACTCGTCGACTGGCGATACGCGGTGCGTGCGGCCGTGAGACGTTTTGTCCCAGAGCCCCTATCGGAGGTATGGACGACGGAAACGCGAACGCGACGGCGGCACCGAGAGAGCACGACGAGGCCCGCCGGGTCGTCATCTCCTACCCGGACGACCTCAGCGCGTGGGCGCGCGACCAACTGGAGACCGACCGGTTCCGACTCTACCTCCGGCGGGTGCTTGAGGACCTGACGCCCGGCGACACCTGGGAGGAGTTCGTCGACGTGGGCTGTTGCGGCAACTCTCTGGACGTTCCCCTCCGAATCGAGTCCGTCGACGGCGTCGAGACGATGGGTCCCGACACCGAAATCGAGTACGCGACGCGCGAGAGCGAACCCGGCGAGGTGGAAGGCGGGTGGAAGGTCCAGAGCGCCGACGGGCCGACGCCGACGAGCGGCAAGGAACGCGAGGAGCGCGAGGAACGGTCCTAAGCGAGCGCACCGCCGTTCGTCAGGTCGAGGACGATGCCCGCGATACCGAGGGCGAACAGGACGACGAGCGACCAGAACCACAGGTCGCTGTCGGCGATGCGCTGGATGCCGTCGTCGGTCGTCCCGCGGGCGGCGCTCCGAGCGAGCGTCACCAGCACGAACAGGCCGAACGCCGCGAACACGACGCCGAACAGGGTGACGCCCTCGGTGAGAAACTCGACGGCGCTGTCGACGACGAGAGCGAGCGCGTACAGTCCCATGCAGACGACCACGACGCGTTCTCTGTCCATACGGGGCTTCCTCGCCCGACGAAGATAGCTCTTGGGCGGTCAGAGAAGGCGGACGACCGCTCCGACGGCGAGGAGAACGATGGCGACGGTCTGCGGCCAGAAGAACCAGTCCTGCCGGGCGAATTGTCGGAAGCTGTACTCGTCGTTCTCGTGGCGCAGGTTCCAGAGGCCGGACGCGACGAGCAGCGCTCCGCCGAACGCGGACAGCGCACCGCCGAGAGAGAACCCACGCGTCGCCATCGTCCACGCGCCGACGGCGAGGTAGAGGCCGCCGACGCACGTGTACTGGATCACCAGCGCTCGCACTCGGTCCATGCGGGGACGGTTCGGGCGGACGGTATAACAAGACCACCGTCCCGCGGTTCGGAGTCGACCGGACCCGTATCCACATCCGCGTCGGCGTCCAGTCGACCCCCTCGCGGGCGGTTCAGGGCATGTATCGAACGACGACGACGCCGGGGTCGGTCCGAATCTCGACGCGGTTCACGCCGAGGCGCGCCGCTCGGGACAGCGTGTTCTCCGCGTCGTCGGCCACGTCGGTGGCGGCCTGGTCGGTCTCCGCCTCGGGGACAGTGACGACGTGAATCTCTCCCGTCCCCGCGCGCTCCTTCCGGGTGAGTTCGCCCACCGGTTGCGACTCGGCGATGTCGCGGGAGTCCGCCGTCGGCGCCTCGTCGGACAGTTCGATGGTGAGTCCCCACCGCGACTCGATATCGACGAGTTGGTAGGACACGTTCATCGGCGGGTCGGGGGCGACGACGCCCGTGACGGCGTCGTGGCGTTCGACGCCGGGGTTCGACGACAGCGTGTGCACCTGCCCGGTGTCGACGTTCTTCAGCACCGCCGAGTCCTCGTCGGCGGCGGTCACGAGGAACGTCCCCTCGACTCGCTCGTCGTCCGGGTCGTCCTGCTCCGCGTCGCCGAACGGTTCGCCTCGGCCGATTCCGTCGTCCTCGGTCATTGCTCGCGAGTAGGCGCGGCGGCCACTTCCGGGTTTCGTCACGCCCGGAGGCTCGCCGCCTCCCGCGAGGCCGCACGGACGGACTCAGCCGAACAGCCTGTGCGCGGCGGCGACGAGGAGAGCGCCGCAGAGCGGGACGATCCACGACAGCGCCTGCGGAATCGCGTACAGCAGGGCGACGACCGGCGCGAACAGCCCTGACGGCGGCGGGCGCGTCACCGTCTCCCCGTCCAGCACGAACGTCTCGGGCATCGACGCGACGGCGCCCAAGTACAGCGAGAACAAGAAGAGGTAGCCGGCGACGGCCAGCGCCACCTCGTACCGCGGCGTCGACTCGATGTCGCGCCGGTAGCGGCGGGCGACGGCGAGCGTCGGCGCGACGGCCGGGAGGACGACGAGGAGGCCGATGACGATGAAGAACGCCCGCGAGAGCGTCAGCGACCCGCCCTGCACCGCCGCCGTCCGACCGAGGAGGACGACGATGGCGATGACGACGAACAGCGCAACGAGCGCGACGGCGAACGCGCTGAGCACGACGTACGATTTGAACAGGAGCGACCGACTGCGCCGGAAGGCGTAGGGAAAGGCCCCGAAGACGCCGTTGTAACCCGTTGCCATCGTCGGAGGTTAGGGGCGGCGGTTCTTGAGCGAACCGGTCTCATTCGTGGGAGACAGGTAGGGTGGATTCGCCGATTGTAACCCCGCTCGGCGCGCGAGAACCGAGAACACGACGAAAGGAGCCGTCGTGGTGTTCCCGTCTCCAGTTGCGCCTCCGAAGCAGACGGAAGCTGGTAATTCGGAGAATACCCACCTTTTTGCCCGCACCCGTCGGGCTGTCTCTTATACACATCTCTGAGCGGG
>NZ_AOIV01000006.1 GCF_000337095.1 Halogeometricum pallidum JCM 14848 | reverse complement strand
CGCCCTCGGCGCGGCGACGCTCTCCTCGGCGCTGTCGGAGCCCTCGGACCCGGACGCCTACTACCTCGACAACGTCGACCCCGAACGCGTCACCCGCCTGCTGTCGACGCTCGACCTCTCGGAGACGGTGGTCAACGTCGTCTCGCGGTCGGGGACGACGGCCGAGACGCTGGCGAACTTCCTCGTCGTCCGCGAGGCGATGGACGACGCCGGCGTCGACTGGACCGACCGGACGTTCGTGACGACCGGGGAGGAGGGGAACCTGCGCAATTTGGCCGCGAAACACGACCTGCCGTCGCTACCGGTGCCGGACGGCGTCCCCGGCCGGTTCTCCGCGCTGTCGACGGTCGGACTCGCAGTGTCCGCGATTCAGGGCCACGACCTGGACGCCCTCCTCGCCGGGGCGCGCGCGGAGTCCGACCGCCTCTCGGGGTCGCTGTTCGAGTCGCCCGCCTACGCCTACGGCGCGGCGTCGTACGCCCTCGCCAACCGCGGCGCGCTGACGAACGCGATGATGCCCTACAGCGAGGACCTAGAGTACTTCGCCGAGTGGTTCGCGCAACTGTGGGCCGAGAGCCTCGGGAAGGACGGACTGGGACAGACGCCCGCGCGCGCACTCGGCGCGACGGACCAACACTCCCAACTCCAACTCTACCGGGCGGGGCCGCGGGATAAACTGGTGACGCTCGTCCGCCCGACCGACCGCGACGACCGAGCGATTCCCGAGACCGACCTGGAGGGCCTCTCCTATCTCGGCGGGTCGTCGCTCGGCGACCTTCTGAACGCGGAGTTCGAGGCGACGGAGGCGAGTCTCGCGGCCGCGGGCGTCCCGAACGTGCGCGTCGAGATAGACGCGGTGGACGAGCGAGGACTCGGGGAACTGCTGTACGGGATGGAGGCGGCCTGCGTGCTGTACGGCGAACTCGCCGCCGTCTCGACGTTCACCCAACCGGCCGTCGAGTGGGGCAAGCGCGCCGCGCGCGGACTGCTCGGCGGCGGCGACTTCGAGGAGGCCGACGCGGTGTCCGAGAAGACGCACCTCGTCGTCGAGTAGCCGGCGGAAGTGGGACGGGTGACCGGGGACCGGCATCCCTATCCGCCGCCGCCGCATATCGCCGGCAACGAAATGGCATCCGACGTGTCCTCCGCTACCCGCTCGGACCTCCGGACGGCCCTCCGCGCGTTCGGCGGCGTCGTCGTCGTCGTGCTCCTCGTTCTCGTCTGCGCCACGATATTCGTCTCGCTGGCGACGGCGCTCCTCCGGGCCGTCGGTATCGACCCGGACGGAGCGCTCGGGACGGCGCTGGTCAGCGCCTCCCAGTTCGTCGGGTTCGGCGTCGCCGCCGGGGGCTACCTCACCGCGACCGACCAGTGGGGGCTGATACACCGCCGCCTGCCGTCCGGCCGGGACCTGAAGTGGACCGCCGTCGGACTGGGAGTCCTCGTCGGCCTCTATCTGCTCATCAGCTTCGGTCTCACCCGGTTCGGCATCGACAGCGGCGACAGCGCAGTCGCGGCGACGGCGGAGGGCCAACCGGTCCTGTTTCTCTACTACATCCCGGTGACGCTGCTGCTCGTGGCGCCGACGGAGGAACTCGTCTTCCGCGGGGCCGTCCAGGGGCAGTTCCGGCGCGAGTACGGCGTCCCGTTCGCCGTCGCGGCGTCGAGCGCGGTGTTCGCGTCCATCCACTTCACCTCCTTCACCGGGTCCGGCGCGTTAGTGTCGCTGGCCGTCGTCCTCGTCCTCGGCGGGGTGCTCGGCGTCGTCTACGAGAAGAGCGAGAGCCTGCTCGTCCCCGTCGCGGCCCACGGCCTCTACAACACCGTCCAGTTCGCCGTCAGTTACGCGCTGGCGGTGGGACTGATTTCGGGCTAGGGGAGGGGGCGCCGCACCACCTCCCGACGCGTCGCTCGGGGATCGAAAAGCGGGAGAATCGAACCGCACGGCACCGCACCGCGGCGGTCGGTTACGCGGGGTTCTTCCGAGCGAGTTCCGTCCCGCAGATGGGACAGCGCTCCTTGTGCTCGTCGAACTCGCGGCCGCAGCCCTGACACTGGAACCGCCAGTTGCGCTGTTCGTCGATACCGTCCTGGGCGATGACGTTCACCGTCACGTTGACCCGTTGGGCGACGTTCTGCATCGCGTAGTCGTCGGTGACGAGGGTGGCGTCGAGTTCGAAGGCGGCGGCTAAGAGGCGGATGTCGGTGTCCGAGAGCGTCTCCCGGTCGCCCGTCTCCTCGGCGGCGCGGCGAATCTTCTCGACGGTACCCGACGCGGGGATGTGGATGTGCATCCCCGCCCCCTCCATCGCGTCGAAGCGGAAGGAGGCCTCGCCCTCCAGTTCGTCTGCGACGAGGGGAATCGAGGCCGTCTGGTCGTCGGTGTGGTACTCGTGGATGAACGCGGAAGAGTCGAGAACCTGCATCGGCACGTGTCTGTATTACTGCTTAACGCTGGACGACGATGTAGTCTTTTACGGCCTGAACGCTGGAGACGGGGACGTGGAACCGCCCGTCTTCGTCCTGTTCGAAGGCGACTTTGTCCGCGCGGACCTCCTCGTGCGGCGAGACGAGCAAGTCGTGCAGCGTCCCGGTCTTCAGATTCATCGTGATGTTGTACAGCATTCCGAGTTCCGTCCCGTCGGCCCCCATGACGGCCTTCCCGGAGAGGTTTTCGGCGAGTACGTCGGCCATGACCGGAGATATTCGACTACGGTTACATAAGTGCCACGGGGTTCGTCCGCCGGCCGTCGGACGGCGCGGCGGGCGAGCGACGCCGTACGGGACCCGAGTTCGCCGCGTCGGACCCCGACGGCGGCGGTTCCGAGGCGAGTCCGCCGCACCTCGATTCGGCCGAAATCGGCGGACTCCCCGTGTCTCGCGTTCACGCGCGTCCGCCCGTGACGATGGACTTAACTTCGACGCACCCCGCCTATCAGTACAGAACTTCTCGGAGTGACTTTTCATGTCTGACACCGACGCCGACGCTGACGCCTCTCCCGCAACCGAATCGAACGCACTCCGGACACCCATCGTCGCAGTGCTCGGGCACGTCGACCACGGCAAGACGACGCTGCTCGACAAGATACGCGGCTCGGCCGTCTCGGAGGGCGAAGCGGGCGCCATCACCCAGCACATCGGCGCCACGGCGGTCCCCCTCGAAACCGTCTCGCAGATGGCCGGGAGCCTCGTCAAACCGGAGGACTTCGACCTTCCGGGGCTCCTGTTCATCGACACGCCGGGGCACCACTCGTTCTCGACGCTCCGTTCGCGCGGCGGCGCCCTGGCCGACATCGCCATCGTCGTCGTCGACGTGAACGACGGCTTCCAACCGCAGACGCTCGAGGCCCTCGACATCCTCAAGCGGACGGGGACGCCGTTCGTCGTCGCCGCGAACAAGATAGACACGACGCCCGGGTGGAACCCGCAGGACGGGTCGCCCATCCAGGGCTCCTACGATAGCCAGTCCGATAGCGCCCGCGGACGACTGGACGAGAACCTCTACGAGATAATCGGCAACCTCTCGGACGAGGGCTTCTCCGCGGACCTCTACTGGCGCGTCCAGAACTTCCAGAAGAACGTCGGCGTCGTCCCCCTCTCGGCGATGACCGGCGAGGGCATCCCGGACCTCCTCGCCGTCCTGATGGGCCTCTCCCAGCGCTACATGAAAGAGGAGATGGAAATCGACGTCTCCGGCCCCGGCGCGGGGACGGTCCTCGAAGTGAAAGAGGAACGCGGGTTCGGCGCGACCGTCGACGTGGTGCTGTACGACGGGAGCGTCCGCGAGGACGACGTCATCGTCGTCGGCGGCGTCAACGGACCGATAGTCACCGAGGTGCGCGCCCTCCTGCAACCCCGCCCGAACGCGGAGATTCGGACCGAAAAGCGGTTCGACAAGGTCGAAGAGGTGCGCGCGGCGGCCGGTATCAAGATAGCCGCGCCGGACCTCGACGACGCGATGGCGGGCGCGCCCATCCGCGTCGTCCGCGACCGGAGCGAGGAGGAGGTCATCGAGGACGTGACCTCCGAACTGGCCGAGATAGAGGTCGACACCGCCGACGAGGGCGTCGTCGTCAAGGCCGACACGCTCGGCAGTCTGGAAGCGATGGCGAACGCCCTCAAGGAGGCGGAGGTGCCCATCCTCCGCGCCGAGGTGGGCGACGTCGCGCCGCGCGACGTGGCCGTCGCGTCGACGGCCCGGGAGATGGAGAACAAGGTCATCCTCGGATTCAGCGTCGACGTCCTCCCGAACGCCGAGGACGAACTCGAGACCAGCGAGGTGCGCCTGTTCCGCGACGACGTGATATACCAACTCGTCGAGGAGTACGAGGAGTTCATCGACGAACGCCAGCGCGCACAGCAGGAGACGGTGATGGACAAGATAATCCGCCCCTGCCGGTTCCGCATCCTCGAGGACCACGTCTTCCGGCAGTCCGGTCCCGCCGTCGTCGGCGTCGAGGTGATGTCGGGCACGCTGAAGAACAACACGAACGTCGCCAAGTGGGAGGGGAACAAGCCCACCCGCGTCGGACAGCTTTCGGGCATCCAAGAGCAGGGCGAGGACGTTTCGGAGGTCCGCGCCGGCAACCGCGTCTCCATCGCCATCGACGGCCCCACCGTCGGTCGGCAGATAGAGGAGGGCGACGAACTGTGGACCGAACTGCCCGAAAAGCACGCGAAGATACTCGAACAGGAACTGTCCGACGAGATTCCGGCCGACGAACTCGAAGCGCTGACCGGGTATCTGAACAAACACCGGCGGCGCGACCCCTTCTGGGGGAAGTGAGGACGCAGGAACCGGACCGAAGCCGAACCGGACCGGACCGGAACTGGGCGGACGCCGGCGACAGTCCCCTCAGGAGTAACGTTTAGTACGAATCCGCCGGTAGTGGTTCGTGACGGTGAGTACAATGAATGTCAAAAACACCCCCAGCGGCGCGACTACCGGACCGACTCTCGCATCGCGGTACGATTGGCTCTTGCTGCTGCTCCCGGTTCCGATGCTTCTCGGCGCCGTCGTCGCGGCGGCCGTCGGCGTCCGCACCGCGTTCGGCGTCAGCGTCGGCGGACTCCCCTCCACGGCGATGCTGGCGTACGCGCTGTTCGTGGACCCGCCGCTCTCGAACGTCCCGAACGGAGAGCGCGGGAGAGAGCGGGGCGGGACGGCGCGGAACTGAAAACGCGTCTTATCGCGCGGTCGGCGTCAGGTCGTCGCCGACGGCGTTCATCACCTGAAACGCCGCGGAGGCGGCGAGGCCCCGGGCGACCTCGTCCCGATCGTCGTCGGTGAGACCCGACTCCAGGTCCTCCTCGTCCGGGGTGAATCCGGCGCTGATGGGCCGACCGACCGGCGGGCGGACGGCGACGGTGGCCTGCGGGCCGTTCGACCCGTAGGAGAGTTCCGAGCCGACGGCGTAGCCCTCCGGAAGGTACGTCTGCGTGCGCGAGACGATTCCGGCGACGGCCTCGCGGAGGTGCCGTACCTCCGACGTCGAGAGTTCCGATTCCTCGGGGTGACCCGCGTCCACCACACCGGGCGCGCCTGCGTAAGGGTTGTTTCCGTTCATGAGGATGAGTCGTGGAGGCTACGGGAACGCGAAAGATAAAGCCGTCGGAGGGGGCGGAGAACCGCCGTCGTCGGAAGGGCGAGGCGCGGTCAGAAGACGGACTCGCTCGGGCCGTAGGCGGCGAGTGCGACGGCGGTGGTGTAGCCCTCCCCGTCGTTCTCCGCGGTCGCCAGCGAGACCCGCTCTTCCTCGAACGTCCACTCGCGGAGGCCGCGGCCCGCGTCGAGGCCCTCCTCGACGGCGCGGCGGACCGCGTCGGGGTTCTCGCCGGACGCCTCGTAGAACAGGCCCGGACCGGGGCCGGTCGTCCACCCCAGGCCCGCCGAGACGGTGCCGACGCCGCCGGTGGTCGCCCGCGCCTGCACGACGGTGAGTCGGTTGCCCGCCGGACCGAGGTCCGGGGCGACGTCGACCTCTTCCACCGTCGCCTCCGCGGGGATGACCGAGGAGACGGTAACGAGGTTGTAGTTGTGGACGTTGGCCGCCGCGAGCGCGGCGTCGTAGGACGCCATCTTCGTGGGGGCGGTTCCCACGCCACGAACGACGTAGATGGTGCTCATCGTCGGAGAACGTCGCCGCGGAGAATAAGGGGTTACGGAACGCCGGTCGGCGCGAACCGCGGGGACGCGGCGCGCCGGTGATGCCCCTCGGACTCGGCGTCAGCTAGTACTGGTAGTCGGTGAGGCCCGGAATCGACGTCGACTCCTCGGAGTCACGCAGTTTCTCGAGGGCGTCGTCGAAGTCCTCGCGGCGGACCTCGGTGCGTTCGTCGCGGATGGCGTACATGCCCGCCTCCGTCGTCAGCGAGGCGATGTCGGCGCCGGAGTAGCCGTCGAGTTCCTCCGCGAGTTCCTCGAAGTCCACGCCGTCGGCGACGTTCATGTCGCGCGTGTGTATCTCCAGGATCTTCACGCGACCCTCGGGGCCGGGGTTCGGCACCTCGATGAGGCGGTCGAAGCGGCCCGGTCGAAGGATGGCTTCGTCCAGCATATCGAAGCGGTTCGTCGCCGCGATGATGCGGATTTCGCCTCTGTCGTCGAAGCCGTCCATCTCCGAGAGCAGTTGCATCATCGTGCGCTGGACCTCCGCGTCGCCGGACGTCTTCGAGTCCGTGCGCTTGGAGGCGACGGCGTCTATCTCGTCGATGAAGATGACGGCGGGTTCGCGGTCGGCCGCGAGTTCGAAGAGGTCGCGGACGAGGCGGGAGCCCTCGCCGATGAACTTCCGGACGAGTTCGGAGCCGGCCATCTTGATGAACGTCGCGTCCGTCTCGTTGGCGACGGCCTTCGCCAGCATCGTCTTCCCGGTTCCCGGCGGGCCGTGCAGGAGGACGCCGGACGGGGGTTCGACGCCGACCTTCTCGAACATCTCGGGGTTCGTGAGGGGGTCCTCGACGGCCTCGCGGACCTCGCGGACCTGCTCGTCGATGCCGCCGATGTCGTCGTAGGTGACGTCGGGAGAGGCGTCGACTTCCATCGCCTGCGCGCGGGAGTCGGTCTCGTCGTCGAGGACGGACTGGATGGCGAAGGAGTCGTTGATGGCCACCCGGTCGCCCGCCTCCACCTGCGATTCGAGGTGCGGCGAGGTGTCGGTGAGGACTTCCTGGTTGTTGCCGTGTTGCTTGATGACGACGCCGTCGTCGGTGGCTTCCTCGACCGTCGCGATGTAGAGAGACGAGGTCTTCAGCGTCTCGTTGCGACGCTTCAACTGGTCGACCTCGTCTTGAAGGTCGTCCCGACGGTCTGTCGCCTCCGAGAGGCGGTCGTCGAGTTCTCGGTTGACCTCGGTGAGACGTTCGAAGTGCTGCCGGAGCGCAGACAGCCGTTCGGCGTCCGACATCTCGGGGTCGAGGTCGAGCCGAGGACGTTCGGGAAGCGAGGGGCTTCTGGACATCTGCTATCGAGACTTGGAGGTGCGCATAAATGTGCCTTTGGGTACCCCGGCGGTTTTGTGACCGCGCGTCTCCGAGGGCGAACGTCCGAAACCGTCAAGTAGCGCCGCAGCGGCGCCCCGTCGCGACCGACCGTCTGTGGGAGTTCGCGACGGTTATGGATACGCGTGCAATCGGTGACGTGCGCGTTCGGCGCGCGCGGGGAGGTTTAGAGAGGCGAGTCGACGCGCCGAAATCGGAGTTCGAAGACGCTGCCCGTCGGGTCGCGCGGCCGGTAGTTCACCGACCCGCCGTAGAACGCCAGCAGTCGGTCGACGAAAAAGAGGCTGAGTCCCTGTCCGTGCCTGAGTTGGGACTCCTCGGTGCGGCCGAACAGGTACTCCGACCGATCGGCGTCGATTCCCGGCCCGTCGTCCTCGACGGTCAGCGTCACCGCCGCGTCCGTCGCCGTCGCCGAGAGCCACACCATCGCCTCCTCGGCGTCGTTGTACTCGACGGCGTTCTCCACGACGGCGTCGACGGCGCGGGGGAGCGCCTCGTCCGCGAGCACCCAGAGGGGGACGTCGGGGAGGTCGAGGTGGAAGGCGACTTCGTCGTCGGCCCGCGCCGCGTGCGCCGCGACGCTCCCGTCCCCGACGCCGTCGACGACCGCTTCCACCGTCTCCCCGAGGTCGACGGGGGCGAGCACCGCCGAGGAGCGTTCGAGGAGTTCGTGCA
The DNA here is from genome assembly GCF_000337095.1 of Halogeometricum pallidum JCM 14848. Lineage (GTDB taxonomy): Archaea > Halobacteriota > Halobacteria > Halobacteriales > Haloferacaceae > Halogeometricum > Halogeometricum pallidum. The sequence continues at coordinate 243,245 of NZ_AOIV01000006.1, read as the reverse complement.
GGTCGCGGGCCGTCTCGGCCCGTTCGAGCAGTCGGTCGACGCGGCGAATCGCCCGGTCGACGAGTTCGCGCTCCTCGGGCGGGACGGCATCCCTGACCGTCGAGAGCACGCCGCCGACGACGTTCGCGTCGTTCCGGACGTTGTGTCTGAGCACCCGGTTCAGCACGTTGACCGTCTGCTCGCTCCGGCGACGTTCCGAGAGGTCGATGAAGATGCCCGTGTAGCCGAGCAGTTCGCCGTCGTCGAAGAGCGGAAACGTCGTGCCGCGGCCGTAGACGCGTTCGTCCGACTTCGTGACCGCCTCCAGTTCCCCCTCCCACGGTTCGCCGGCGGCCAACCGGGCGGTCATCGACTCGTACGTCTCGGGGTCGTCGACGAGAAACAGCGGAAGCGTTCCAAGCATCTCCTCGCGGGAGTAGCCGGTGAAGTCCAAGCAGGCCTGATTCACGTCGACGATGGCGAACGACTCGTCAGTCACTACCGTCGGGTTGGGCGTCTCGTGGAGTATCAGCGGGTAGACTTCTGGCGGTGGCGATCTCATATCATGTTGCGGACCTATCGAGGACTGAACGTATCGAGGGGATAGACCCGAATCTATCTTTCGGTGGAACCGACGCGTTCGCCCTGGTAGCTACCGTCGTACACGCCGTCGTGGTTCGCCCGCCCGAGGACCAGTTGGGCGACGCGCGCGCCGGGTTCGAGTTCGACGTCGTAGTGGACCTGCAGCAGACCCTCCCCGCGCCCCTCATACCCGGCGTCCCAGACGGCCGTGTTGAGCATGCAGGAGTTGCGCATGAGCGACGACCGGGGGTAGAGAAACCCGACGTGTCCCTCGGGGATTGTTATCGTCTCGGCGTACTGGAGGACGTACCCGCCCGGCGGGAGGGCGTAGGCGCCGTCGGTGAGCGAGATGTGCTCGCGGTCCCCGATTCGCTTTCCGTCGACGCCGAGTCGCCCCGGTTCGACCTGTTCGAGCACCGACTCCAGCGTCAGGTCGACGCCGTTCGGTTGGACCTGCGAGTCGGCCGTCGGTTCGACGTGGTCGGCGACGAACGCCCCCGAGCGGAACATACCAGGGGGCGTTCGAGGAGACGCAAAGCGCTGTCGTTCCGCGTCGCGGACGCCGGCGCCGAAGCGGCCGACGACCGAATCACCCCGTGCGGGGCGCAATCTCCGTATCGAGGTAGTCGATGCACCACTCCAGGTCGTCCATCGACGCCGTCTCGCCGTCCCGGTCGATGGAGACGATGAACCCCGACTTCTCTCGGAGCGACTTCGTCCACGCCAGGACCCACGAATCGTCGAAGACGCGGATGAACGCCCGCAGTTGACCCGCCTTGAACGCCCCCTCGGTAGTCCGACCGCTCAACTGGTGGACGATGGTGTCGTCGACGATGGACTGGCTCTCGCCGGGGTCGTACAACTCGCTCATGTCCTCGCGCATCCGCGCTTCGTGCTCCGTGGCCCTGTACTCCGTGACCACCCGCAGGTCGTCGCCGACCCGGTCTGAAATGTCGTCCCACACGGTATCCACGAGCGAATTCTCCACGTTCATTCGTCGGACGAGAGCGAGGATATCATGGTTTTCTATCCTCGTCGCGTCCGACACCGGTCGGAGAACGCGGGTCACCGTCTACATCGTCGTTCGGACAGTTCTGCCGCGACGGCGACGATTCGCGGGGGTTCGAGGTGGAACCGCTCCCGGCGCCGGGAGTGCGACCGCCCGACGCCGCGTACGTCCATCATTATCTAAGGCGGATTGAATATGTGTATAAGGAACATACCTCCGACCTCAAACACGCGGGATTTATAATCGTAGACGGTCGAAATTAGGACGATATGGGACAGACGCTTACGGAAAAAATTCTCGACGATCACCTCGTCGAAGGGGAACTCGAACCCGGAGAGGAGATCGGAATTGAGATCGATCAGGTCCTGACACAGGACACGACGGGTACGATGGTCTGGCTTCAGTTCGAGGCGCTCGAACTCGACGAAATCCAGACGGAACTGGCGGCGCAGTACTGCGACCACCAGACCTACCAGTTCGACTTCAAGAACACGGACGACCACCGCTTCCTCCGCTCGGCGGCGGGGACGTACGGCGCGCACTTCTCGCGCCCCGGCAACGGTATCTGTCACAACGTCCACAAGGAGAACTTCGCCGCGCCCGGCAAGACGCTCCTCGGGTCGGACTCGCACACGCCAACACCCGGCGGCCTCGGCGAACTCGCCATCGGCGCCGGCGGTCTCGACATCTCCGTCGCCATGGGCGGCGGCGCGTACTACGTCGAGATGCCGGAGGTCGTCAACATCCGTCTCGAAGGTGAGCTCCCCGAGTGGGCCACCGCGAAGGACGTCATCCTTCACCTGCTCCGCGAGCTCTCCGTGAAGGGCGGCGTCGGCAAGGTGTTCGAGTACACCGGTCCCGGCGCGGACTCGCTGACCGTCCCCGAGCGGACGACCATCACCAACATGGGCACGGAGCTCGGCGCGACCTCGTCCATCTTCGGCACGGACGAGAAGACGAAGGACTACCTCGCCCGGCAGGACCGCGAGGACGAGTACGTCGAACTCTCGCCCGACGAGGACGCCGAGTACGCCGACCAGATCACGGTCGACCTCTCGGATCTGGAACCCCTCATCGCCAAGCCGTCGATGCCGGACAACGTCGTGCCCGTCAGCGAAGTCGCGGGCGAGTCCGTCGACCAGGTCATCGTCGGTTCCTGTACGAACGGTGGCTACGAGGACATCCTCCCGGCCGCGAAGATGCTCGAGGACCGCGAGATCAACAAGAAGACCGAGATGATCGTCGCGCCCGGTTCGAAGCAGGCCTCCGAGATTCTCGCGCGGCAGGGCTGGACGGCCGAGATGATGGCCGCCGGGGTCAACTTCTCCGAGGCGACGTGCGGTGCCTGCATCGGCATCGGTCACGTTCCCGCCTCCGACTCCGTCTCGCTGCGGACGTTCAATCGGAACTTCGAGGGTCGCTCCGGTATCGAGGACGACTCCGTCTACCTCTGCTCGCCGGAAGTCGCCGCCGCCGCGGCGCTGAAAGGCGAAATCGTCGACCCGCGCGACCTCGCCGACGAACTCGGCGACATGGAAGCGCCGGGCATCGAACTGCCCGACCAGTACGACGGCTCGAAGGCAGACCTCATCTCGCCCGACGAGGCCGTCGACGACGAACTCATCAAGGGGCCGAACATCGGCAACGCACCCATCGGCGAACCGCTGGGCGCCGGTATCCACGGTGAGGCCCTCCTGAAGATGGAGGACAACATCACCACGGACCACATCATCCCGGCCACCTCGGACATCCTCAAGTTCCGCTCGAACATCGAGAAGCTCTCGGAGTTCACGCTCTCGCGCGTCGACGACACGTTCGCGCAGCGAGCGATGGACTCGGACGGCGGCGTCCTCGTCGCCGGCGAGAACTACGGTCAGGGGTCCTCCCGCGAGCACGCCGCCATGTGCCCGCAGTTCCTCGGTATCGATGCCGTGCTGGCGCAGTCGTTCGCCCGCATCCACAAGGCGAACCTGTTCAACTTCGGCATCCTGCCGCTCGCCATCGACGAGGAGACCTACGAGAAGATAGAGCAGGGCGACGACATCGAAGTCGTCACCGACGTCTCCGAGGCCGTCGACGCCGGCGAGACCGAGTTCACCGTCCGCGTGAACGACGACTGGGAGGCCACCGCGACGCTCAACGCCTCCGAACGCGAGCGAAGAATCCTCTCGGCCGGCGGCAAGCTTCGCCTCACGAAGGAGCAGTACGCCGACGAGGGCCGAGGCGGCGCGACGCCCGCCGACGACTGAGCCCGAAGACCGAGCGGTACCCGACGCACCCGGATTCTTTTTCGACGCCCCGCCCGGAGAGCGGCGTCGCCGTCCGCGTCCGTCCCCCGGCGGATGCGAGCGACCACCGCACTTTTGCGCACTCCCCGCCTACCGACAGAGAGTGAGCGAGGGAACTCCGAACGCGGGACGCGACGCGACCAACGGGTCGGCCGATACCGACGCCGACGTCGACGCGGCGAGCGACCCGCTGGTGGACGTCACGGTCCGTCGCGTGGAGCGCGCGGACCTGCTCGACGTGCTCCGAATCGAGAAGCGCTGTTTCACGGAGCCGTGGCCGTACGCCGCCTTCGAGTCGTTCCTCGACGAACCGGGCTTTCTCATCGCCGAACGCGAGGGGAGCGTCCTCGGTTACGTCGTCGCCGACGTGATGCCGAACCACGGCCGCGACATCGGCCACATCAAGGACCTCGCCGTCGCCCCCGAGGCGCGCGGACTCGGTCTCGGGCGGCGCATCCTCCGGCGGGGACTTCTCTCGCTGTCGTTTTCGGGAGCCGCCGTCGTCAAACTCGAGGTCCGCGTCGAGAACGAACCGGCGCTGTCGCTGTACCGGGAGGTGGGGTTCGACCCCGCTCGGCGAGTTCCCTCCTACTACGCCGACGGCGAGGACGCCTACCTCATGGTGCTCGACCTGAGCGAGTGGCAGGGCTGAGGTCCGCCGTCGCTCCCGTTTCCGTCGCCCGTCCCACCTGCTCGGTCCCCGCGTCCGACCGCCGCACCGTCCTGCGACAAGGTGATAGTTCTCGGTCACGAGTACCCGCCAGTGAGCGATTCGTACACCGTCCGCATCGTCGGCACACTCCCCGAGGCGTTCGACGTCGACGGCTTCGAGTCGGAGTTCGACGCCGTGACGCTCGAGTGGGGTCTCAACCCGGGGGGCGACTCACTCGACGACGGCGTCGACTGCATAATCGCGTCCCCGGCGGCGGTCACGACGTTCGACCCGGGGGCCGTCGCCGCGCCCGTTCTGCTCGTCGGAGAGGATTCGGACGGACTCGCCGAGAGAGCCCTCTCGGCCGGCGTCGCGGACTATCTCACCGTTTGCGGGACGGACGCGGAGGTGACGTGGTTAGCCTACCGCGTGCGGACCGCCGCCGACTCCTACCGCACCGACGAGAAGCGCGCGCGACTGGACAGACAACAGCAGGCGCTGTCTGACCTCGGGGCGTTCGCCCTCTCGGGACCGGGGCGCGAGGAGGTGTTCGACGAGACGGTCCGCTGTGTCTCCGACGCCCTCGGCGTCGACAGGGTGGCGCTCTTCCGCTCGCGCGTCGAGCGGGGAGACCTGTCGGTCGTTGCCGCCGAGGGGTGGCCGCGAGCGTACGTCGGCGGCGTCGCCGTCGGCCTCGACTCCGGACCGGGGCGGGCCCTCGCCGAACGGCGGTCCGTCGTGGAGAACGACCTGGCGGGAGGGGAGACGGCGCTGACGGCGAACTTCGACGCGCGGAGCGAGTTGAACGTCGTCGTCGGCGGAGCCAACGAGCCGTGGGGCGTGCTGTCCGTTCACAGCCCGACGCCCGGCGCGTTCGACGGGACGGACACGCGGTTCGTCGAGAACGTCGCCGCACTCATCGCCGCCGTCATCGAACGGGAGACGCTGCGGACGACGCTAGAGGAGACGTTCGTGCGGATGGACCAAGGGTTGCTTGGCGTCGACGAGGAGTGGCGCGTCACCTACGCGAACCCGGAGGCGGAGCGACTGCTGGACCGCACGCGGCGGGACCTGGTGGGCGAGCAGTTGTGGGAGGTGTTCGGCGAGGAGTCCGAACCGCTCCGCGACCGGTACGAGGAGGCATTGCGGACGGGCGAGAAGGCGTCGTTCGAGTGGTACTATCCGCCGCACGACCGGTGGTACGAGATGGAGGCGTACCCCTCCTCGGCCGGCCTCTCCATCTACTTCGCCGACGTGACCGACCGGGTCGAACGCGAGATGGAACTGCTCCGCTACGAGCGGATGGTCGAGGCGGCCACCGACGGCGTGTACGCCCTCGACGCCGAGCAGTACGTCGTGCAGGCGAACGAGGCGTTCGCGAAGATGTTCGAGTGGGACCTCGAGGACCTCATCGGGACGCACGTCTCGGAACTCACCGGCGCGGTGGCGGCCGAGGCGGGGGCGAACGCCCGGCAGGAGACCGGCGCGATGGGCGAACCTCAGCGGATGGAGTTCGAGGTCGAACTCGGGGACGGCAAGGAGATGTGGGTGGAGACTCACTTCTCGGCCATCGTCGAAGAGGAGACGGGACAGTTCGTCGGTACGGTCGGCGTGACCCGCGACGTGACCGACCGGCGACACCGCGAGCGCTCGCTCACGACGCTCCACGAGTGGACGCGCGAAATCGCACAGGCGGACGACGCCGGCGACGTGGTCGAACGCGCCCTGGAGGCCAGTCACGAACTGTTCGGTCCGTGCCGCGCGGCGTTCTTCGACTACGAGGCCGCGACGAGGCGACTCGTCCGACGCGAGGGGTCCGACCGCCTGCACGGGCGCGAGTCGGTCGAACCCGGCGAGGACCCCTGCTGGGTCGCCTTCACCGAGGAGCGGACGACCCGGACGGAGGCCGACGGGGACGTCGTCGAGTTCGCCCCGGTCGGCCAGTACGGCGTCCTCGCCGTCGAACGCACCGCAGAGGCGACGCAGCGGGAGACGGACAGGGAGGTGCTCAGACTGCTGGCGGCGACGACGAGCGAACTGCTCGGGAGCGTCGAAGCGAAGGAGGCGCTCCGGGACCGAGACCAGCGCCTCGGACAGCAGAACGAGCGGCTGACGCAACTGAACCGCATCAATCGGACGGTGAGGGGAGTGACCCGCTCTGTCGTCCACGCGGCGACGATGGAGGAGGCGACGGCGCGGGCGTGCGAACGGTTGGTCGAGGCCGAACCGTACCAGTTCGCGTGGCTCTGCGAGTACCGCGAGTCGGCCGCCGGGGACGAACCGTCGATGACGCCCGTGACGACGGCGGGCGTCGAAGACGGCTACGCGGCCCGCCTTCCGGAGGTCGCGCGAACGTCGCCGTTCCCCGAACTGCTCTCGCAGGTGGCTTCAACCGGTCGCCGCGCCGTCGTCGACGACGTGCTGAACGACCCGGCGTGGGAACCGCACCGACGCGACGCCCTCTCGCGGGGGTTCCGGTCGCTCGCCGTCGTTCTCGCCGGCGAGGACAGACTGCTCGTGGTCCACGGCACGCGCCCGGAGACGTTCGTCGGCGAGGACGGCGACGTGCTCGTCGAGTTGGGCGAGACGCTCGGCGCCGTCATCGACCAACTGGGCCGGTCTCAACCCATCCTCGGCAACCAGCAGACTGAGGTCGAGTTGGAGATTCGCGACGACCGACATTTCCTCATCCGCCTCTCGGAGGCGACGGGGCACCCGGCGACGGTGACGGGCGTCGTCCCGACGACGGAGGGGGAGTACCGAGCGTTCGTCCGCACCGTCGCCCCGCGGGAGGCGGCGACGGACGCGCTTCCCGCCGGAACCGTCGTCCGCGAACTGACCGACAAGGACGACGGCGAACACCTCTACGAGATTCGGCCGTCGGACACGACGCCGTTCGAGACGCTGTACGCCAAACGGGGGAGACTCCACGAGATGCAGGCCGACGGCGACGTCTGCACGGTGACGCTGACGATACCCTCCGACGTGAGCGTCAGATCGGTCGTCGAGACGTTCGACGCCGTCTACCCGGGGACGACGCTCGCCGCCCGACGGACCGTGACCGAGACGCCGGAGACGAGGCAGGGCTTCCGCGCCCACCTCGACGAGGTGTGGACCGAGCGTCAGCGCGAAGCCATCTCGGCCGCCCTCCACGGCGGCCTCTACCAGTGGCCCCGGAAGACGTCCGTCTCGACGCTCGCGGAGGCGTTCGATATCTCCTCGCCCACGTTCCAGTACCACCTGCGGGCGGCCGAGAGAAAACTGCTCGAACTCGTATTGGAGTGAGAGACGAACGTGAGGTACTATTCGAATAGAGTCGTCACTGGAGTACACTATACGATAGTAGTGACGAAGACTATTACCCGAGAAGCTAACAGTGATATGTCGGCGTGGGGGCCGACGAGCAAACTATGGATGACACAATGACGCACGAGGCGGAACCGAGACTGAACGAAACGTCCAAGATAGTCGTCGAGCACGACTGGGACGGAGGGGACTGCCTCGCGGTCACGATCGCCCGCGCCGCCGCCGAAGCGTGGACCGGAAACCCGGACGACGCCATGACGCTCCCGCCCGTCGGGAGCGTCGTCGACCCCGACGCGCTGGAGTCGCTGTTCGCGCCGACGCGCAACCGCGGCCGCCCCGCGACGGACGGCGGTCACCCGACCGCCGACGAACACGCGTCACCGTCCCGCGTGCGCTTCACGTACGTGGGTTACAACGTCACGATATCCGAAGACGGCGTCGTCGTCGTCGAGGACCCGACCTCGCCGAACGAAGCCTGATTCGCGTCCCCACCCGCTGACGCTCCGGGGGGAGCACGGGGGAAAGGGAGGGAACTCGACCGACCGACCGCACGACCCTTGTACCGCGACGCCCAACCGACGAGCATGGGCTACGCGTGTCCCGTCTGCGACGTGCCGCAACAGGACGGAGAGCACTTGGCGGACCACATGGCGTTCACCGCGATGACCTACGGCGACGAGCACGAGTCGTGGTTGGACGAACACGTCCCCGACTGGTCGTCGTCGGGGACCGCCGAACTCGCCCCGCGCGTGACCGAGATAGCCGAGGAGGCGCCCTACGAGACGGTGTTCGAGGACACCGTCCACGACCACGCCGACGCGCACGAGCAGAACTCGCTGTTCGACGACGAGGCGACCGCCGGGGGGAAAGGCGTGAACGCCGCCGACGCCCGAGATCGGGGGTCCGGAGCGCTCGACGCCGAGGCGCAGGCGGTCCTCGAGGAGGCGCGGGAGATGACCCGCGAGATGCTCGACGGCGAAGAGGAGGGAGACGCCGACTCCGACGACGGAGAGACAAAGGGCGACGAGTCGGACGGCACCGATTCGTGACGACCGACGACGACCCGTGAGTGAGGGCTTCTGAGGGTAGTTATCTCGGTTACAGCGTAGTCGCGAGCGAATCAGCCACTCGAGAGAGTCAGCGTACCGACCGTCGTTTTCAATCGAATCGCCAACTGGCCCCTCGTATTATGCTTCCGTGACGCCTTCGTCCTTCGAGAGATGAGATTCGAATCGTCTTCCCCTCGCAACTCGCCCGCAGATCTGGAATATAATGACTGACGGGCGATCGGTCAGAGACTGGTTCTTGTTCGATGCGACCCGCGTAACCGTCGCCGGAGTTCTGACGGTCGCCTGTTTTGTTCTCCTTACGGCTTTCAGTATGCTCAACATACCGTTCCTGTCGGTATTGGGCGAGGGCGACACGATCGAAACGCTGTTTCAGACCCTCATCGGTGTTCTAATCACTGGAATGACGCTCGTCGTTTCGATCAATCAACTCGTACTCTCCGAAGAGTTCGGATCGCTGGGGCGACAGCGTGAGCGAATGGATAAATCGATGGCGTTCAGGAAAGACTCCGAGCGAGAGTTCCAGTGGACCGGGCCTCCAGAGCCAGAGCGGTTCCTCAGTACGCTTATCAACACGAGCGTCGACCGGGCTAAGGCGGTTCAGGAAGCCGTGAAAGGGAGCTCCGATCAACGTCTTCGGAGTCGGGTCGATCAACTAGTCGACCGGATCGCTACGAGCGCCGACGAAATCACCGACGAGTTGGAAGACGCACCGTTCGGGGAGTTCACGATCATGCAGGCCGCCCTCTCGTACAACTACTCGTGGAAGATCTACCTCGTCCGTCGACTGTACTGGGAGCACCAAGAGCATTTGAGCGAGAACGAACGAGGAGCGATCAACGACCTAGTCGATATCTTGGAACTGTTTGGCCCGGCGGAGGAGTTTTTCAAGGCCCACTACCTCCAGTGGGAACTGGTCAACCTCTCTCGACGAATCCTCGTAACGGGACTCCCCGCACTCATCGTCTCGATTTTCGGTGCGCTCTATCTGAAACCCGATATCGTCTCGGGAACGGTACTCGGCGTTCCCGTACTCGTTTGGCTGATCAACGGCGGAGTCACGTTCGCGCTGATTCCGTTCTTCATCTTTACCGCGTACGTCCTTCGGACGGCGTCGATCGCGAAGGAATCGGGGGCCATCGGCCCGTTCGTCCTCCACGAATCGGAGCGAGCGCCCCTCATCGACTGGGATGAATAACGCTTCGCGACGTCACGTACAGCCCTCGTTCGGTCCGGGTTCGCTCGGGAGCTGAATCGAAGGTCAGCCAGTCTCCAGAACGGGATACCCGCGCCGCGTCGAACGGAGGCGTCGACCGAAAGCGGTTCCACTTCTCGGCGGGATTCGGTGACCATGGAGACAGAGGGTTCGTTCGCCCCCGAGAGCGAAGAGGAGGCGCGCGCGGCGTTCGAGTCGGCCGGACCGACCGCACGGCAGGTCGTCCGCGAGGCGGCCAAAGCGATGTCGTTCGACCGCGAGGAGTACCGAGAGCGCGTCACCAGCGACGTGGTGGAGACGGCACGAAACGTCCTGTTCGCCGACCGACTGGCCGTCCGCGTCGGCACGCGCGAGGAGTTCGAGACGTGGACCGACGAGCACCCCGAGTACGAGGTGACGGAGGTGGGCAGTCCGAACGTCGAACGCGTCGTCTGGCACGCCGCCCCGTTCTCGAAGGAAGCCGTCGCCGCGACGTACCAGAACGAACGAGAGGCGGCCGTCGGGACCCTCCGCAGACAGGCGTTCTCGCGACTCTACCGGCCGCGGTTCGAATCCGAGGAGGAGAACACGGAAACCGAGGCCGGGGACGACACCGAAAGCGGTGCGGAGGACGGAGTCGGGGAGGCGGACGAGGAGATCGGTCCGGGGAGTTAAGCCGCGAGCGACCGCACCGTCCCACGATGAACGGAGACGGACGCCGACACGAGGAGTTGCCCGACCCGGAGTGGCCCGTTCTGGAGTCCGAAATCGAGTACGAGACGGGGTGGTTCACCGGCGGGTACGACCTCGTCGAGCAACCGAACGGGAGCACGAAGCGTTACTACTGGGCGGAACTCGCCTCGGCCGTCGTCATCCTCGCCGTGCAGGACGACCGGATGGTGTTCGTCGAGCAGTACCGCCCGACGGTCCGGGAGACGCAGTTGGAACTGCCCGCCGGCATCGTCGAGGGCGGGGAGTCGTACACGCAGGCGGCCGAACGCGAACTCCGCGAGGAGACGGGGTTCGAGGCGTCGAGCAGTTCGCTCGTCGAGGACTTCTGGTGTTCGACGGGACTACTCCGACATCGACGCGCGTTCGTGTTCTGCGAGGGCCTCTCGCCCGTCGACCGGGAGTTGGACGACAACGAGTTCCTGTCGGTCCGGTCGGTGTCCATCGAGGACGCCCTCGACGTGGCGCGGGGGGACCCGACGAACGACGCGACGATAGAGGGCGTCCTCCTCGCGCGCGAGGACGGACTGCTTTAGAGTGCGGACGCTACGATAGCCGACGCCCGGACCGCCACCCGCACGCTTATCTCTCGGCGTCCGCTCTGCCCCGACGTGGACGACGAGATAGACCCCGCGGAAGTCGAATCGTTGCTCGACGGCGCGGACGCGCCGCGCGTCGTGGACATCCGGTCGCCGGACGCGTTCGCCCGCGGTCACATCCCCGGCAGCGAGAACGTGCCGTTCGCGGAGTTGTCCGACCGCGTCGCCGACTTCGAGGGCGAAGAGCGCATCGTCACCGTCTGCCCGCACGGGAAGGCGAGCGTGCAGGCCGCCCGCCTCATCGGTTCGTACGAGGGGACCGCGGACGCCCGCGTCGAGAGCATGCGCGGCGGCCTCGAAGCGTGGGAGGGACCGCTCGACGAGAGGGAGTCCGAAACCGAGACCGAAATCGGAACCGAGGCCGACGAAGGACCGAACGCGCCGTTCTGAACCGAACCGCGCCGAACCGGGCGACGCACTCGTGGCCGTCGCTCGCGGCGGAGAAATACGGAGAATCGGAACGCTCGGAGTCCAGAGGTACGGTCGGTTAGGCGACGTTGAAGCCCTTGTTGCGGAGGAAGTCCTCCACGCGTCCGGTGTGATTGCCTTGGAGTTCGATGGAACCGTCCTCCACCGTCCCGCCGCAGGCGAACTTCGACTTCAGGTCGGAGGACAAGCTGTCCATATCGACGTCTCGCGGGTCGAACCCTTCGATGACCGTTACCTCTTTTCCGTAGCGGCGCTCGTCGATGCGGATGGTGATCTCCTGGGACTCTTTGGCCACGTCCTCGCAGACGCAGAGTTCCTCAGGGAGCCCGCACGTCGAGCAGACTTCCGACATTACAATCCGAACGTACAAGATGGGGATATTAAACAGTATCGGGAGTTCGCTCGGCGCGCACACTCGTCCCCGACGGCGATTTCGGCCGTTTGGCGGCGGGGACGCCGGCAACGAGAACGGGCGGAGCGTGCGACCCCCGGTCAGTCGAACAGTCGGCCGACCACCGGCGTCGACCGGCGCACCAGGCGGTCCACGACGGCAGCGGCCTCGTCCGCCTCCGCGCGCGAGACGCCGTCGCCGTAGCGGGCGCGCTCGTACGCCTCGCCGACCCGGGCCGCCTCGTCGCCGAGACCGACCCGGGAGAGCGAGCGGAGGTACGCCCGCGGCGTCTCCCCCGTCCGTCGCGGGCGGTACTCCCGTTCGAGCAGGTACTCCAGCCGTCGGTACGCGCGGACCGCGTCGTCCTCGGGCGTCTGCCCGCCGCCCTGATACCGGAGCCACAGCGACCGGTACGCGCGGTCGGTCAGCCCCGTCCGCCGCGCGCCCGCGGCGAGTCCCGCGAGGGCGACCAGACCGACGACGAGCGTCCGCCGCGGCGGCAGGTCGGGGACCGGCGACCCGCCGCCGTCGGCGGTGGTCGTCGCGCCGGCGCCGGGAATCGACCCGTCGCTCGGCGTCGTGATGCCGTCGGGGGCGACGGCGGTCGAAGAGTCCGGCGTGTCGTTCGCGTCGGCGCCGGCGTCTTCCGTCTCGGCCGTGGGCGTCGGCGTGGGCGTCGGCGTCGCCGTCTCCTCGGATTCCGCCACGTCGACGCCGGGTTCCTCGTTCTGCCGGGCCTCCGCGAGGCGGGCGCTCTCGGCCGTCTCGCGGGGACCGCTCGGCGTCGGGTCGAACCGGACCCAGCCCACGTCCTCGAAGTACACCTGGACCCACGCGTGCGCGTCGAGGCCGCGGACGACGTACTCGTCCTCGGCAACCTGCTGACCGGTCGTGTAGCCCGTGACGAGTCGGGCGGGCACGTCCTGCGCTCTGAGCATGGCGACCATCGTCGTCGCGTAGTAGGTGCAGTAACCCGCGTCCATCTCGAACAGGAACGTGTCCGCGATGTCGCCCGAGGGCTCCGGCACCGACAGCGAGTAGCGCTTCTCGGACTCCAGATACTCCTCGACGGCGACGGCCTTGTCGTAGGGGTTGTCCTCGCCGCCGGCGACCTGCGCGGCCCGCTCTCGCACCCGGTCGGAGGTGCTGTCGGGGAGTTGGAGGTAGCGTTCTTCTATCTCGTCGGGGTACTCGGTGCCGGAGCGGCGCAGTTGCTCGGTCGTGTGCAGGGGCACCTCGCTGGTGACGCGGTAGGACTCGCCCGTCCGCAGCGATATCGTCGGGCGGAGGTTACCCTGCGTGGTCACCTCGGTGTTCTCGGCGACCGGACCGTCGAGGGAGACGGGCTTCCACGCCGCCGGGACGATAGACAGAGAGCCCTCTGCGGTGACCTGTTGCTCGACGGTTCGGGAGGCCCCGGGCGGCCCGCGCAACTGCCCCTCGTAGGGGTTCGTGTTACCCGTTCTGACCCAGCCGTCGCCGGTGTATCGGTCGTAGGCGGCCGTCTGCCAGTAGGAGGGTCGCGGGCTGTCGACGGTGAAGCGGACCTGCGGCGAGAGCCTGATGCTGCCGACGACGTTCAGTCGGTCCTGCGCGTCGACGAGGCTCCCCTCGACGGTGGGCGACCCGCGGTTCGGAAGCAACGGCGCGGCGCCCGCGCCGGGGACGACGGACACCGTCGCCGAGAGCACGATCATCGCCGCCAGCACCATCGTCAGCACGTCCAACTGGGCGACGCCCGCGTCGTAGCGGTCGAGCGTCGCCGCCGCGACGGCCACCGCGCCGCCGGCGACGCCGACGAGCGTGGTCACCTGTCCGGCGTCGCTCGTGAGGACGAACAGGCCGAGGGCGACGCCGCCGGCGGCGACGGCCCCGACGTAGCGGCGGCGGACGGCGAGGTACCAGGAGAGAAACACCGGTCCCGGCGCGACGGCCGTCGCCCAGACGCCCGCGCCGGTGAGACGCAGGATGGAGAGGCCGGTGAGCAGTGCGACGGTGTCCGAGAGGAAGCGGTCGGGCGTCAGCAGTTGGAGTTGGCTCTGCGGCAGCGTCAGCACGTAGACGGCGAACCCCCCCGCGAGGAGGACGCCGGTAACGGCGACGGCGGTTCTGAGGCCGACGAACGAGCCGACGACGGTCGCGAGGAGCAGCGACCCGACGACGACGAGCAGCAGTCGCGAGCGGCCGCCCACCACGTCCGTGACGTAGAGCAGGACGCTCACGTACGACCACGTGAGGGCGAGGACGCCGAGCAGGGCGACGGCGCGCGAGGCGCCCGCCGAGTCGAGGAGCGCGCCGAACCGGCCGCCGGCGCCGGCATCGGTGTCGGCGCTCACGCGACCGCCCCCTCGGTTCGTTCGTCGGCCGAGCGGTTCGACTCCTCGACGACGAGGCGGTCGAACGTCGTTTCGGTGTCGCCGAAGCGGACGCGGGTGGTCGACCCGTCCGCCGAGACGACGATGTCCGCCCCCTCGTCGGGGACGGGGCCGCCCCTGGCGCGGGCGAGGTGTTCCAACAGCGGTGTGTCGTCGCCCGCGGCCGCCTCGACGACGCCGGACGGCGTCGACAGCGTGACGGGGACGCCCGACCTGACGAAGGCCAGACAGAGCGTCGCCGCGGCCTCTGCCATCTCGTCGCCGGCGGCGCGCGCGCCGCCGGCGGCGACGCGGACCGCGGAGGCGTCCGCCTCGGCGACGAACTCCTTGACGATGAGGTCGCCGCGCTTCGCCGAGGACTTCCAGTGCACGTCGCGCAGGGAGTCCCCGCGGACGTACTCGCGGAGCCTGTCGAACTCCTCGCGGCGCGAGGAGAACTCGGCGTCGTGCAGCGTCCAGAGGTCGTGACGGGCCCCGGCAGAGAGGCGGCGGACGCGGGGGAACACCAGCACGGCGTCGGTGCCCGAAGCGACGAGTTCCCGTTCCGCCAATCCGAGCACGTCCGTGGCGACGACGGCGGCGGGGCCGAATTGGTGCTCGCCGCGCGACCGGTAGGTCACCGCGTAGGAGACGGGGTCGCCGCCGACGAGGGCGTCGATTTCGGCGTCGCCGCTGACGCCGGGCGGGAGCGAGTCGACGACGTGCGCCGGGTACGGGCGGCCGACGTCGAACGAGAGCGTCACCTCGCCCGTCTCGTCGGGGAAGCCGTCGGCGGGAAGCGTTCGCTCGACCGTCGGCGTCGAGGCGAGACGGACCTGGAGGAAGGCGGCTACGAGGGCGACGCCGGTCGGAAGGACGAGAGCGTTGAGGGCGCGCGGTCCGAAGCGGAGGCCGAGGGCGAAGCCGACGACGACCACGCCGCAGACCGCGTACCCGCGTCGAGTCAGTCGCATCGGGTCACTCGACCGCCACCGTGTCGAGTGCGCGGTCGACGACCGAGGCGCCGGTGTCGTCCCCGTCGGTGCGGATGCGGTGCGCCCAGACGCTCCGCGCTTCGGTCTGCACGTCGTCGGGGATGACGTAGTCGCGGCCCTCGAAGACGGCGCGGGCCTGCGCGGCGCGGACGAGAGCGATGGCGCCGCGCGGACTCGCGCCGAGTTGGGCGTGCTGGCGCGTGTAGCCCGCGAGGCGAGAGACGTAGGCGCGCACGGGTCGGCGGACGGTCACCTGCGAGACGGTCCGGCGGGCCTGAAGCACGTCCTCGACGGAGGCGACGGGGTCCAGCGACTCGATGGGGTGGTCGCCGGTGACGCGGCCGAGCAGTTCCGTCTCGTCGGCCTCCGAGGGGTAGCCGAGGCGGATTTTCTTCATGAAGCGGTCTATCTCGGCGATGGGGAGTTCGTACGTCCGACCCGGTTCCACGTCGTTCTGCGTGGCGATGACGGTGAACGGGTCCGGCACTTCGCGGGTCGTCCCGTCGACGGTCACCTGCTCTTCTTCCATCACTTCGAGGAGGGAGGCCTGCGTCTTCGGCGGCGCGCGATTTATCTCGTCGCCGAGGACGACGTTGGCGAAGACGGGTCCTCGCTGGAACTCGAACTCGCGGCTCTGCTGGTTGAACACGTTCACCCCGGTCACGTCGGAGGGGAGGAGGTCCGGCGTGAACTGCACGCGCTTGAACGACCCGCCGAGCGACACCGCGACGGACCGCGCGAGCATCGTCTTCCCGACGCCCGGCACGTCCTCCAAGAGCAGATGACCCCGAGCGAGGACGGCGAGAAGGATATCCTCGATGGCGTCCCGTTGGCCGACGATGACGCGTTCGACGTTCTCGGTGATCCGATTCGCGAGGTCGGCGGCGTCTTCGACCGGGAGCGGAGAGACGGCTGTTGCCTCCGGTTTCGAGTCAGGTACGGCGTCTGCGTCGGTCATGTATCAGGTTGAGAAGGCGGCGAACCGGCGAGGAGACTCTCGCCCCCTCAGAACGCACCTGTGAACGGTTCGCACGCACACAGTACACGCGTAAGACCCCGGCACACGTAACTTTGCTGGGTGGTCGAAAACGGACCGGTCGCCGCGCCGTCTTCCCGTCCGCTTTTGTCCGTCGGCCGCCCTCTACGGGACATGGAACACGCGGACGGGACGGAGACGCCGGACGCCGAGGCGGCGGGGAACGACCCCGACGCGGCGGACGGGCGGGACGACGCCCCGCGACCGGAGGGTCCGCCGCGCACGATGCTCGACGCCCGGGAGGAACTCACGCCGATGCTGTCGCAGTATCTCGACCTCTGTGAGACCCATCCCGACGCAGTCGTCCTGTTTCAGGTGGGCGACTTCTACGAGGCGTTCTGCGAGGCCGCAGAGGAGGTGGCGCGGGTCTGCGAGGTGACGTTGACCAAGCGCGAGGACTCGACGGGGACGTACCCGATGGCGGGCATCCCCATCGACAACGCGGCGTCGTACCTCGAAGCCCTCCTCGACGCGGACTACCGCGTCGCCATCGCCGACCAAGTCGAGGACGCCTCGGAGGCGTCGGGGCTGGTCGATAGAGCGGTGACGCAGGTAATCACCCCGGGGACCGTCGTCGACGACGAACTGCTGTCGGACGCGACGGCGACGTACCTCGGCGCGGTGACCGGGTCCGGCGAGAAGACGGCGCTGGCGACGGTGGACGTGTCGACGGGCGAGTGTCAGGTGACGAGCGGGTCCGAGCGGCGAATCGGCGAGGAACTGGACCGCCTCGCCCCCGCGGAACTGCTCTGCGCTCCCGACGCGCCCGCCTTCGAACTCGGGTTCGAGGCGATGGCGACGGACGCCGACCCCGAGGCGTTCGCGGCCGACGCCGCCCGCGAGACGCTCTCGGCGTACGTCTCCGCGCCCGATTCGGTCGTCGAGTCCGAGTCGGAACTCCGCGCCGTCGGCGGCCTCCTCGACTACGCGGAGTACACGCAGGGCGACGACGGCCCCCTCGAGTACGTCTCCCGCGTCCGCCGGTACGACCCCGAGCGGTCGCTGCAACTGGACGCGACGGCCATCCGGAGCCTCGAACTGTTCGAATCGCGGAGTCCGCGGTCCGGCGACACTCTGATAGCGGTGATAGACGAGACGGCCTGCGCCCTCGGCCGGCGGCGACTCGCCTCGTGGCTCCGCCGACCCTCGGTGGACGAGGCGGAGATTCGGCGGCGGCACGACGCCGTCGGGGAACTGCTGGACCGGCCGATGGCCCGCGAGACGGTGCGGGAGCATCTCTCGGAGGTGTACGACCTCGAACGCCTCGTCTCCCGCGTCTCGCGGGAGCGCGCGAACGCGCGCGACCTGCGCGCACTGAAGAACACGCTCGACGCCGTCCCCGAGGTGAAGGCGGCGCTCTCGGAGGTGGAGAGCGACCCCCTCCTGGACCTGCGCGACTCGCTCGACGAACTCGCCGACGTGCGCGAGTTGGTGGGCGAGGCGGTTCGGGCCGACCCGCCGCAGGAGATTACGGAGGGCGGCGTGATTCGGGAGGGGTTCGACGCCGAACTGGACGAGGTGCGCGCCACCGAACGCGAGGGGCGCGAGTGGGTGTCGGCCCTCGAAGAACGGGAGCGAGAGCGGACCGGCATCGACTCCTTGGACGTGGGCTACACGCAGGTCCACGGCTACTACATCGAGGTAACGAACCCGAACCTCGACCGGGTGCCGGACGACTACACGCGCCGGCAGACGCTGAAGAACTCCGAGCGGTTCTACACTCCCGAGTTGAAGCGACGCGAGGACGAGATACTCTCGGCGTCGGAGCGAGCCGACGCCTTAGAGTACGAGGTGTTCGCCGAAGTCCGCGCCGACGTGGCCGAGGAGGGAGAGCGCCTCCAAGCGCTCGCGGACTCACTGGCGACGCTGGACGTGCTGGCGGCGTTCGCCGCCGTCGCCGCGGCCAACGACTACGTCCGCCCCGAGATGGGCGCCGACGCCGTCGAGATCGAGGGCGGGCGGCACCCGGTGGTCGAACGCACGCAGGGGGAGTTCGTGCCGAACCCCGCCGACTTCTCCCGCGGGAACGTGGCGGTCATCACCGGCCCGAACATGAGCGGGAAGTCGACGTACATGCGGCAGGTGGCCCTCGTCTGCGTCCTCGCGCAGGCCGGGAGTTTCGTCCCGGCGCGGGCGGCGCGCCTGCCGATTCTCGACCGCATCTTCACCCGCGTCGGCGCCTCCGACGACATCGCCGGCGGCCAGTCGACGTTCATGCGCGAGATGGCCGAGTTGACCGACATCCTCCACAACGCCACCGGAGATTCGCTCGTCCTGTTGGACGAGGTGGGACGGGGAACGTCGACGACGGACGGCCTCGCCATCGCCCGCGCGACGACGGAGTTCGTTCACGACGAGGTGGGCGCGACGACCCTTTTCGCGACGCACTACCACGACCTGACCGCCCTCGTCGAGGACCTGTCGGACGCGTTCAACCTCCACTTCACCGTCGAGAAGACGGAGGGAGACGGCGGCACCCCCGACGTGACGTTCCTGCACCGCGTCGCCGACGGCGCCTCCTCGTCGTCGTACGGCGTCGAGGTGGCCGAGTTGGCGGGCGTGCCGCCGGCGGTGGTCGAACGCGCCCGCGAGTACGTGGGCGAGGGAGGCGGGACGATAGGGGCCGACGGGGACGAAAACGGAGACGAAACCAGCGGAGTCGAGGCACGGACCTCCCCGGACGACGACGCCTCGGCCGGCGAAAGCGATACCCCCGTCGACCCCCAAGCGTCGACGAACGGCCGGGCCTCCGAGGACGGGACGCTCGCCGCCTACGTCGACGGTATCGACGCGGACGGCGCGGCGGGCGGAGCGGCGACGGCCGACGCGGAAGCCGACGTGCTGTCGGAACTCCGCGAGCTGAACGTCGCCAAGACGACGCCGCTGGAGGCCCTGAACGCGCTCGACGAACTGAAACAGAGACTTGACGAGAGAGACTGAGACCGAGGCTGAAGCGGGGACCGGACGCGTCCGCCCCCTGGACGAGGAGACGGTGGCGAGCATCGCCGCCGGCGAAGTCGTCACGCGCCCGGAGGACGTCGTCGTGGAACTCGTGGAGAACGCCCTCGACGCCGGCGCCTCGCGGATAGAAGTGACCGTCGTCGGCGACGGCACGCCCCTGCTCCGCGTCCGCGACGACGGCCGGGGGATGAGCGAGGCGGACGCCGCGCGCGCCGTCGACCGACACACGACGAGCAAACTCGGCGACGCCGACGACCTGCGGACGGTGTCGACGCTCGGCTTCCGCGGCGAGGCGCTCCCGAGCATCGCCGCGGCCGGGACGCTCGAACTCGTGACGAACGACGGCGGCGCGCGGGGGACGCGGGTCCTCGTCGACGGCGAGAAGCGCGTCGAACCCGCGGGGCGGGCGCGCGGGACGACCGTCGAGGTGCGCGACCTGTTCGCGGAGATGCCCGCCCGCAGGCGGTCGCTCGCCTCCTCGCGCGCCGAGTTCGCACGCGTCTCCGACGCCGTCTCCCGCTACGCCCTCGCGCGTCCGGACGTGGCGTTCTCCTTGGTCCACGAGGCGGCGGAGGCGGACGAGTCCGGCGGCGGAGCGTCCGACGGCCGGCGCGGACGCGAGGTGTTCTGCACGTCGGGCAGCGGTGACTACGCCGACGCCGTCCTCGGCGTCTACGACCGCGACGTGGCCGGGCGGAGCACGACGTTCGAGTCCGAGCGAACGGTCGAGGACGACGGCGAATCCGCGACGGTCCGCGTCGAGGGCCTCCTCGCGCACCCCTCCGTCACCCGCGCCCGCCGGGACCACGTCTACACCGCGGTGAACGGCCGCGCGTTCCCCTCGGAGGCGCTCCGCCGGGCCGTCGTCGCGGGCTACGGCGACCTGTTGCCCGACGGCCGCGCGCCCGTCGCCGTCGTCAGCGTCTCCCTGCCCGCCCACTGGTGCGACCACAACGTCCATCCGGCCAAGCGCGAGGTACGACTCCGCGCGCACCGGGCGGTCGAACGCGCCGTCCGCGAGTCGGTGCGCGACGCCCTCTCGACGGCCGACCTGCGTCGGAGCGAGGAGGTGGCGATGGACCTCGACTCGACGTTAGAACCGGTCGACGGCGAGGCGTCCCGGTTCGACGACGTGCGCGTCATCGGTCAGTTCCGCGAACTCTACTTGCTCTGCGAGGCCGACGACGACCTGCTCGTGATAGACCAGCACGCCGCCCACGAGCGCGTGAACTACGAGCGCCTGCGGGCGGCGCGGGACGGCGAGGACGGCGATTCGGAGCCGTCCGTATCGGCCGACGTGGACCCGCCGGCGGCGGTGTCGCTGTCGCCCGCGCAGGCCGCCGCGGCCGACGAGTGGCGCGCGGAACTCGCTCACCTCGGCTTCGCCGTCGACCCGTTCGGCGGCGGCACCGTCCGGGTGAGCGCGGTGCCCGCGCCGATGGGTCGGGCCGCCGCGCCGGAGAGCGTCCGCGACGCCCTCGACGCGCTCAGAGGGGGGGAGACGCCCGGGGACGCGACGGACCGCCTCCTGAAGGACCTCGCCTGTCACCCGTCGCTGAAGGCGGGGGACGGACTCAGTTCGGCGGAGGCGACGCGACTCGTCGAGCGACTCGGCGCGTGCGAGACGCCGTACGCCTGCCCGCACGGCCGACCGACGGTGCTGTCCATCGAGGAGGAGACGTTCGTCCGCGGGTTCGAGCGGCGTTCGACGCGGATGGACTGAACTCCGTCGGGTCAGCCGTTCGTCGTCTCTTCGGGGTGAACCCACCCGAACTCGCGGCGGAGGCGCCCCCACCCGCCAGACGAGCCAGTAGCCGGGAACGCCGCCGAGTGCGAAAAAGAAGAGATACGAGCCGACGCCGAGGAACGGACGCTCGACGGGGAGCCACGGGGCGTTCGACCACACCGTGAAAGAGCGGAGCAGGACGGCCGTGAGGTGCGCGACGACGAACGTTCCGACCGCCCGTTCGGTCAGTCCGACGGGGTCGGGACGGCCGCCGATTTCGCTCCGGTAGAGGAGGTAGCCGAGGACCAGCGGTTGGACGACGACGCACCCCAACGACCACAGCAGCGCCGCGTCGCTCCCGTGCGCGTCGGCGTCGAGATAGATCCAGTAGCCGAGAAGCGCCGACATCAGGAGATGCGCGGCGGAGAACGGCGAGGTGAGGGCGTTCGAGAGCATCCGTCTCGGCAGTCGAATCGGCTGTTCGAGACATCAACTGTCTCCTCGTCGGGGAGGCCCCCGACTCACCACTCCTTACACGCTTCGCACACCTGCTCGCCGTCGTCAAGCCACAGGCGGTTAACCGTCTCGCCGCAGGCGGCGCAGGCGACGCCCTCGGGGTCCCAGCGGTAGGTTCCGACCGCGGGGTCGACCGAATCGGACGGCGCGGCCGAGTCAGTCGTCGGCGGTGCCGACTCGCCGGCGGCGTCGGTGCCGTCCGCCCGGTCGTGCGAGTCCGAATCGGAGTCTGAGCTCGAATCCCCGGTCGCGTCGACCGTCTCGGCGGTTTCCGCGCCGTCGCTCCCGGCTCCGCCGTCGCTTTCGTCGTCTCCGTCGCTCTCGCCGCCCAGGAAGTCGTCCAGCGAGCGGTCTTCTGTCACGTGGGGAGTGAGCAGACGGTCCGACTTAGCCGTACCGACGGCCGTCGCGGGCGCGGACGACGCCGACGACGGACGGCGGCGCCGTGCGCGAATCCTCAACACACAAGTACGGGGATTCCGAACGGGGCGTATGGTCACAGTCATCGACTTCGTCGTGGAGTTGCTCTTCAGCATCCTCGACCTCATCACGACGTTCGTTTTCGACATCTTCCTCTCCGGCGACCCGCTCACCGCCTTCTCGTTCCTGATGGGGGCGGCGTTCGTCGGCGTCTCGAGCCTCGTCTTCGGGTACCTCGTCCTCGGCGCGGCGGTCAACGCCGTCACGGGTCTCGGTTCGAGCGCCCCCGACGACGCGAAGCCGATGCGGCGAGTCTGATCGCCTCGTCGGGGTCCGGCCCGAGGGGCGACCCGACGACCACGCCGTCCGCGTGCTCGAACACCGCGTCCATCCGGTCTGCAACCGTTTCTTCGGTGCCGGCCATCGAGAACGCGTCTATCATCGCCGGCGTGACGAGGTCGAACGCCTCGGTGAACTCGCCCGCCGAAATCTTCTCTCCGATCTCTCCCGCGAGCGAGCGGTCTATCCCGTGCCTGTCGAGGGCCGGCGGCGCGGCCCCCGCGGCGATGAACGCAACCGGCGGACGGGCCGCCTCCCGGGCCGCCTCGCGGTCCGTTCCGACGCTCACGCTGGCGTACGCGAGGAGTTCGAACTCACCGCGGGAATCGGGACGGTCCTCGACCCCCTCGTCGACCCGGTCTCTGGCCCACGCCACGTCGTCGGGGTGCGAGCCGTTGAACAGCAGGCCGTCGGCGTGCTTGCCCGCCATCCGGCACATGTGCGGCCCCTCGCCGCCGACGTAGACGGGTATCTCGCCGGGCACCTCGAAGTTCGCGCCCGCGTCGTTCGCCTCGAAGGTGCCGTCGTGGCTGACGCGCTCGCCGTCCCAGATTCGCTGTGCGACCTTGAACGCCTCAAGCACCGATCGGAGGCCGCGTTCGTCGTCGAGACCGAGGTTCCGAAGGGTGGATTTGTCGCCCGGCCCGATACCGAAGGCGGCGCGGCCCTCGGCGAGTTCCGCGACGGTGGCCGTCTTCGTCGCCAGCGTGACGGGGTGCATCTCGTAGGGGTTGGCGACGCCGGGGCCGAGCCGAATCGACTCCGTCTCGCGCGCGAGACGCGCGAGGACGGCGAACGGGTCGCGGTTGTTGTAGTGACAGGAGACGAACGCCGCGTCGTAGCCCGCCTCCTCGGCGAGGACGCCGCGGCGAACGACCTCGGGAACGGGGTGTTCGGGCGTCAGTTCGACGCCGAGGGTGGGTGCGTCGTCAGGCCGGTCGGCGTCGTCACTCATGCTCGTACCCCCAGGCGCGCACGGCCTGCCGGACGAAATCGCCCTCGACGTCCCGGTAGAGGTTGTCGCTGCCGCCGTGGTCGCCCCACTCGAAGTCGCGGACGACGACGACGGGGGTGCCGCCGTCGCCCTCCCCGACGAGGAGGTTCGCGGCCGCGGCGAGTTCGTCCACGACGCTCTCGACAGTGACGCCGAGTTCCCGGCCGTCGCGGTCGGACTCCCCGCGCCAGTCTCTCGACGCCTGCATCCCCGCCCACCCGAGGGCGACGCCGCGTTGCCCGTGACGGAACGGGCGCCCGCAGGTGTCGGTGACGATTACTCTGTCCGCGGGCAAGTCCGCGCGGAGTCGCTCGGCGCTCTCGGACGGTCGCTTCGGCAGGAGCAACAGGTCGTGGTCCGGGACGTTCGAGCGGTCGATGCCGGCGTTGACGCCGACGTGGCCGAAGCGCGTCTCGGTGAGGAGGAAGGGCGACTCCATCAGGAGGTCGACGCTCTCTTCGAGAACGGCCTGCGCGAAGCGCGGGTCCTTCTCCTCGCCCGCGACCGCTTCGAGGTTCGCGGCAATCTCGCGGGCGCGCGGACCCGCCGGGAAGTCCGCGAGGTCGAACAGTCGGCCCTCGGCCTTCGAGACGACCGTCGAGGCGACGCAGACCACGTCGTCTTCGTGCAAATCGACCCGGTCGCGAATCGTCGCCGCGAGGTCGTCGCCCGGCCGGACCTCCGGCACGTCGGGGACGGCGAACAGTTCCATGTCCGTCGGTCGGAGCGAGGGCGTAAAAAGCGGACAGATGTTGGTGAGTGCGGCCGGTTCCTCGGACGCCCGAGGAACCTCGCATTCGGGGGTCAAGCCCGCCGCAAGCGACGCTACTCGTGGTGCAACGTCACGGAGACGTCCGACCCGTCGACGGTCAGTCGATACATCGTCGTCTCGGCGGCCGGTTCGGCCCCCGTCGCGCTCCCGGGGTTGAGGAGGCGGACGCCGTCGACGAACTCGTCCATCACGTCGTGGGTGTGCCCGCAGATGCCGACGGCGTCGGGCCCGCCCTCCTCGCGGACCACCTCGACGACGCGTTCCTGGTAGCCCTCCAGCGGCCCCGACCCGTGGGTGACGACGAACCGCACGTCCTCCGCGTCGAGCGTCGCCGCCTCCGGGAGGTCGAAGCCGCGGGGGTCGATGTTGCCGGCGACGGCCGTGAGGTTCGCCTCGCCGCCGGCGAGTTCGACCACCCGGTCGTACGCCGCCTGGGAGTCGAAATCGCCCGCGTGGACGACGTGGTCGGCCGCGCGGATGCGCCCTTCGACCCACTCCGGGATGCGCTCCTCGCGCGAGGGGACGTGCGTGTCGCTGACGACGGCGAGGTCCACGGACATACGAGGAGGTACGACCGTCGACCCAAAAACCGTTGTCCCGAGGGACGTAGGGTGTCGCATGGACCACGTCGTCACCTGTTTCGTCCGCAACCGCGGCGAAGTGCTGTTCACCCGCCGCAGCGACAGAGCCGGGACCTACTCCGGCCGTTGGGCGGGCGTCTCCGGCTACGTCGAAGAGGACAACGACGAAGCCGAGTTCGACGCGCGCCGGGAACTGCGCGAGGAGACCGGACTCGGTGGCGCGAGCATCCGACTGCTCAGAATCGGAGAGACGCTGACCGTCGAGGACGAGGAGGGGTCGTTCGTCGTCCACCCCTTCCTGTTCGAGTCGACGACGCGGGAGGTGCGGCCGAACGAGGAACTCGCCGCGGTGGAGTGGGTCGACCCGACGGCGATGCGGGACCGCGAAACCGTCCCCCGCCTCTGGGAGACGTGGCGGCGCGTCGCGCCGCGAGTCGACGACGTGCGGGACGACCGGACCCACGGGTCGACGTGGATTTCGGCGCGGGCGCTGGAGGTGCTCCGGGACGCCGCCGTCGAGGCCGACGACTGGGAATCGGTCGCCGGGGTGGGGCGTGACCTCCGCGACGCGCGCCCGAGCATGGCCGCCGTCGCGAACCGCGTGAACCGCGTCCTCGCGACGGCCGAACGCCGTCCCGAGGCGGTCTCCGCCGCGGCGGTCCGCGCGCTCTCGGACGCGTACGCCGCGAACGAGGGGTCGTCGTCGACGGTGGTCGAACGCCTCCGCGACGCCGGGGCGACGGGCGTGGCGACGCTCTCGCGGTCGGGGACCGTCGCCGAGTGCCTCCGCGAGTTCGACCCCGACTCGGTCCTCGTCGCGGAGTCCCGTCCCGAACGCGAGGGCGTCGGCGTCGCGGAGACGGTGGCCGAGGAGACGGCGGCGGCGGTGACGCTGACCACCGAGGCGGCGCTACCGGCGGCGTTGGCCGACGGCGACGTGGCCCCCGACGCCGTCGTCGTCGGCGCGGACGCGGTGCTCCCGGACGGGAGCGTCGTCAACAAGACGGGAACGACGGGTCTCGCGCTGGCCGCGCGGGAGGCGGGCGTCCCCGTCTACGTCGTCGCCGCGCGCGACAAGATTCGCTCGACGGGCGACGAACGGGTGGCGACGGAGGCGTCGCCGGCGGAGTCCGTGTACGACGGCGAGGAGAGCATCGGAGTGTTCGCGCCGACGTTCGAGCGGGTGCCGGACCGACTCGTGGACGGCCTCGCCACCGAGGACGGACTGCTCGACGGCGACGGCGCGCGGCGCGTCGCCGCCGAACACGCCGAACACGCGGCGTGGGACCGGCGGAACGACGAGTGACGGCGACCGGAGAGCGGCGGATAGGAGCGGAGATGCGGACGGGGGCGCCGGGCGGGCGCCGGAACGGCGATGGCAAGCGTGAAATGCGACGGTCCGCTACCGAGAGGCGGGCGACTGTGACGAGGGTTACCCCCACCGAGCCCCGTGTGACGAGGCAGTTAACGCCCGAGTCGCCCTTCCGAAACGGACGCGTTCTCGCGCTAACGCGACGATACCACAGTAGTGAGCGTCCGCGACGGTCGAGGGATGTACTTCTGAGTATCTGACAATTATCCGCTCAACTCCCGCCGGTTAACGCCGTCGTAAAACGAAACAGTGCGAAACGCAACGGTTCTGAAGAAATGGTCGCGGTGATTTAAGCAGTTCCCATCCCCGCACGGAAGCGTGAGCGAGCACGACCCGAGTTCGGACGAGGGCGTAGGGATACTGCTCGTCGACGACGACCCGGCGTTCGTGGAGGCGGCGGCGACGTTCGTCGGCCGCCACCTCCCGCGGGCGCGGACGTACACCGCCGGGTCGCCGGCCGACGCGCGCGAATTCATGGCGTCGCGCGGCGACGACGTCGACTGCGTCGTCAGCGACTACGAGATGACGCGCGAGAGCGGCATCGACTTCCTCCGGAGCGTCCGGGAGACGCGCCCGGATCTCCCCTTCATCCTCTTCACCGGAAAGGGCTCCGAGGAGGTGGCGGGCGAGGCGTTCCGGGCGGGCGCGACGGACTACCTGAAAAAGGAGATGGGAACCGAGCAGTTCGAGGTGCTCGCCCGGCGAATCGACCAGGCCATCACCGCCGTGTGCGCCGCGCGAGAGTTGGCGCGGAACCGCAAACTGCTCCACGCCGCCGTCGACGCCGTGGACGACCCGTTCTACGCGTTCGACACCGCCGGGCGATTCCTCCGATGGAACGACGCGCTGGTGACGCAGACGGGCTACTCCGACGAGGAGGTGGCCGAGATGCACCCGACCGAGTTCTTCGAGGGGGCGGACAGAGAACGGGTCTCGGAAGCCATCGACGCCGTCGTCGACGGGGAGGACGCGACCGTCGAGGCGTCGGTCCGGACGAAGGGCGGCGACAGCCGTCGGTACGAGTTCACCGGGTCGCCCGTCGTCGACGAAGCGGGCGAACCGTTCGCCGTCTGCGGCGTCGGCCGCGACCGCGTCGAGGAACTCGAAACCGTCCTCGACCGCCTCGGCGTCCCCGTGTTCGACGTCGACGCCGACGGGACGCTGGCGGGCGCGAACGCCGCCTGCGAACGCCTCGGGGTCGACCCCGACGACGCGGGCGGGTCCGCGTGGACGGTCTTGCCGTGGAGCGCCGACTCTCCGCTCGCGAAGGCCGTGGCCGAAGCCGTCGAGACCGGCGCGCCCGTGGAGACGACGGCGACGCTCCCCGAGGGGGGTTCCGCTCGGGCGGTGTGCGACCCCTTGGGGCCGGGGGGACCCGTCCGCGTCTCCCTCGGCGGCGTCGCGGACGCGTCGGCGGCGCGGAACTGAGTCGAATCTCGACGCCTCAGCTCACGAACTTCAGGAGGTCGTCGCGCTTCTGCTCGTGGAAGTGGGTCCGCAGCGCTTCTTCGAGGGCGTCGAGGTTCCCCCGCTTGGCGCTGATGGGCGCGACGATATCGGACCACTGCTTCCACGGCGGCATCAGCCCGAGTCGGTCGCAGAGGTCGTCCAGTCGCTCGTCCCGGTCGTCCACCTTGTCCATCTTGTTCACCGCGACGACGACGGGGATTCCGAGTTCGCGCAGGAAGTGGAACATCTCCACGTCGTGCGGTATCTCGTCCGGCCCGGAGTGTCGGTCAATGATGTCGACGACGCTCTTACCGTCGACGACGAGGACGCCCGCGAGGATGTCGTCGGCGTTCGACTCGATGTAGCGGACGATGGCCGTCTTTATCTCCTCGCGGCGGTCCTCCTCGACGCCGGACATGAATCCGAACCCCGGCAGGTCGGTGAACATGAAGTCGTCGCCGGCCCAATCGAAGTGGTTCGGCTGCCGGGTCACGCCGGGTTTCTTGCCCGTCGTGAACTTCGAGTGGCCCGTCAGCTCCCGCATCAGCGTCGACTTGCCGACGTTGGAACGCCCGACGAGGACGACCTCCTGTCGGTCCGGGCGGTCTTCGAACATGTGCGAGGGGACGCTATCGCGGCGGTTAACGCTGACGTTGCGGCCCCGAGCGTCTCGGTCCGTGGAGGAGTCGGGGCCGTGTCCGCTGCGAGGTGATGAGGTACTAGTACGCGGCCTCGTAACTGCCGGCATGGAAAAGCAGGAGCTTCGAGAGCGCGTCTGGGACGAGTTAGAGGAGAGCGGAGAGGCCCGGTTTCCCTATCCGCCGCACGGGAGAATCCCCAATTTCAACGGTGCTGACGAGGCGGCGGAGCGATTGGCGGCGAACGAGGCGTGGCAGGAGGCGGACGTAATCAAGTCCAATCCCGACTCCCCGCAACTTCCTGTGCGGCGAGCGGCGCTGCGACAGGGGAAGACGGTGTATATGGCCGTGCCTCGCCTGCGAGACGAGAAATGTTTCCTTCGGTTGGACCCCGCCGAAATCGAGGACATCGATCACGCGACGACGATCGGCGGGTCGTCGGAGGTCGGCGTGCAGGTCGGTCCCGACGAGATGGAACCGATCGACCTGATCGTCTCGGGGAGCGTCGCGGTGAACGACGAGGGTGCGCGCGTCGGGAAGGGTGAGGGATACAGCGACCTGGAGTTCGCCGTCCTCCGGGAGTTCGGACTCGTCGACGACGAGACGACGACGGTCACGACGCTTCACGAGACGCAGTTCGTCGACGAAGTTATTCCCACGACGCCGCAGGACGTGCCCATCCAGCGAGTGTGTACTCCGAAGCGGGACGTTCGGACGGACGCACCGAGCGAAAAACCCTCGGGAATCGCCTGGGGGGTTCTGACCGAGGAACGAATGAACGAGATACCGATTCTAAATCGCCTGAAGCGTTAGTTAGCGAGCGTCCTCGGCGGGCGTGTGTATCTCTCCTGTGTCGGCGGCGGCGCCGCGTCCGTCCGCACTTCGACCGACTGACCGGCGTTCGGCGGGGAACAAGACAGAAATCGTATATGACTGAGCGTGTGAAAAACACTTATCCAATTCTCTGCCGACATGAACGTCATGCTATCACCTAGCATATGGTGCGGGAGGCCGGCCCGTGGTCGAACGCCGTGTCGTCACTCGATTCAGGGGGTGAGACAGCATGAGTGACGGTAAAGGGGGACTCTTCGACGAGTTCCTCGAGGAAATCGACCCGACGGTCTTCCTGTTCGGTGCGTTGTTGACGGTGGGGGTCATCGTCGCCTTCTTCGTCAGCCCGAACGCGGTCGAAAGCGGGATTTCCTCGCTGAACAGTACGATGCTCGGGATGTTCAACTGGGCGCTCCTGCTGATCGTGTTCCTCGTCGTCATTTTCCTGTTGTTCCTCATCGTCGGCCCGTGGGGGGCCATCAAAATGGGGGACGAACCGCCGGAGTACAGTTTCTTCTCGTTCTTCTCGATGCTCTACTCCGCGGGCTTCGCCGCCGGCGTGGTGTTCTGGGGTCCGACCGAGGCGCTGTTCTACTACGCGAACCCCTCGCCGTTGTTCGAGGGCGTACAGGGGAGTTCGGCCGAGGCGATGACCATCGCTGTCCAGCAGACGATGTTCCACTGGGCGCTCCCCCAGTTGGCTGTGTTCACGATCATGGGAATCGCCATCGGCTACTTCGCGTACAACTACGAGAACGTCCCGCTGCGCGTCTCCTCGGCGCTGACGCCCATCATCGGCGCGGACAACCTCGACGGTCCGCTGGCGAAAGTCGTCGACATCCTCGCCGTCTTCGCAACCATCGGCGGGGTGGCGACGTCGCTGGGCTTCATCGGCAGCCAGTTCGTCACCGGGTTGGACTACCAGTGGGGAATCAGCATGGGGAACCTCGGCATCCTCCTCGTGGTGACGTTCATGACGCTTCTGTTCACGACGTCGATGGTGCTGGGCGTCGACAAGGGCATCCGCCGGCTCTCGAACTTCAACATGATTCTCTTCGTCGTCCTCATGCTCGCGACGTTCCTCGTCGGTCCGACGCTGTTCTTGCTGCTGCTCGGCACGCAGGCGTTCGGCGGGATGCTCTCCGATTTCGTCTCGATGAGCCTCTTCACCGGCGCGGGACCGATGGGCGCCGGGAACCCGGCGGAGACGAACTGGATGAACGCGTGGACGGTGTTCTACTGGGCGTGGGCGCTCTCGTGGTCGCCGTTCGCGGGCCTGTTCATCGCCCGCATCTCCAAGGGTCGCACCGTCCGCGAAGTCGCCTTCACCGGAATCGTCGCGACGTCGGCGGCGACCATCCCGTGGTTCACGTTCATCGGCGGCACCGCGGTCTGGGCCCAACACAACGGCGTCGCGGACTTCGGCGCGGTCATCTCCGGGGAGGCGGGCGCGGAGGTGGCCGGCTTCATCCTCTTCGAGGCGCTGCAGTTCACGCTGAACGTGGGCGGTACCTCGGTGACGCTCCCCGTGGGCACGCTCCTGATGTACATGTTCCTGCTGCTCGTGACGACGTTCTTCGTCACGTCCGCGGACTCCTCGACGCTCGCCGTCTCGATGATGACGACCGGTGGGAAGGCCCAACCGTCGACCATCAACCGCATCTTCTGGGGCGTCGTCCTCGGACTGACCGCGGCGATACTGATGATTCTCGGCGGCACGGGGAGCGCGAACACGCTCCAGCAGGCGGCTATCATCACCGGCACGCCGTTCGCCTTCGTCTGTTTTCTCGCCCTGCTGTCGTTGATAAAGGACTTCGGTTCGAACTACGGTCGCGTGCTCCTGCAGGACGAGACGGTCCTCGTGGGTTCGGGCCGAAAGAGCGAACGGGAGCCGTCCGGTCCCGGCGAACCGGCCGACTCGGACGACGACTGAGCGACGCGGTCCCGTCCCGGCGAGACCCTACTCGCCGTCGGCGTCCGCGGCGTCTTCGTCCTCCGGGGGAACGCGGTTCGGGTGTTCGTCGACGTCGGCGTCGACCGTGTACTCGGCCAGCCACGGCGGTTCGACGCGGTCCTTCGCCCACTCGAACAGGTGCGATTTCTCGTTGGCGTAGTAGTAGCGGTAGGCGTCCACGTAGTCGGCCGCCTTCCACCGTCCGGTCACCTGCGGCGGGTCGGAAGCGGCGTCGTTCGGCCAGTCGAAGCCGCGAACCCGTTCGGGGGCGAGCGTCTCGACGGTCGCCCAACAGCCGTGTCGCTCCTCGGGGCCGTGGTCCCACCGGTACCGCCACTCGCGATGCGCCGCCTCGGTGTACGCTCGGAGAGAGCGCCAGTTCTCGTACGCGTCCGCGGCCCACCGGGTGAGCGGGTGATTCTCGTGCGTGTAGTAGAGACGTTCCCCCGTCGCCCCGTTCAACTGCGCCGCGGTCGTCAACACCATCGAACACTCGAAGACGCTGCTCATCACGTGGTCGTCGACGAGCCACCTGGCCGCGGTGTCGACATCGCGGTCGAGCCAAAACGCGTTGACCATCCCTCGGAACGCGGGGCCGGCGGCAGTTAGTCTCTCGGGCGAACGGGCACCGGACTCATCACCGTCGCCCGCGTACCGCCCCACCGATGTCGCTCTCGGTGTTCGTCGACGACAGGGAACCGCCGGCCGTCGCGGAGGCGGTTCGAGCGCACGGGGACGTGGACGCGACCGAGGTCCGCCGACTCGACGCCGGCGACTTAGTGATGGGCGACGTCGCCGTCGAGCGGAAGACGCTCGCGGACTACGTGAACACGCTCGTCGGACGCCCCTCGCCCGACCTCTACGACCAGGTCCGTCGGCTGAGCGCGGCGTTCCCGTACTCGTATCTCCTCTTGGAGGACGAGTTCCCCGCGGATGTCGCCGAGGGACGCTCGGCGGCCCACCGGACGCAGTCCGGTGACGGCGACGGTGATGAAGGCGTCCCGGCGGCCGCCGTCCGCGGGTCGGCGGCGTCCATCACGGTCCGGTTCGGCACGCCGGTCATCCCCTGTTCGGACCTCGACCGCCTCGTCGACATCGCCGTCCGCCTGGGTCGAAAGCACGTCGAAGCGCCCGGCGCTCGGGCGCTTCCGAACGGGTCGGTCACGAGACGCGATGCGCCGACCGCCGAGCGGATGTACGGCTGTATCGACGGAGTCGGCACCGCCACGGCCGAACGACTGTACGAGTCGTACCCCGCCGTGGCCGACGCCGTCGCGGCGTCGCGGGAGGAACTGACGAGCGTCTCGGGCGTCGGACCGAAGCGGGCGGACGCGATACGCGCGGCGCTTCGAGACGGGGAGTGAGTCCGGTTCGGGAACGCGCGGAGTCCCCCGCCTCGAGGGCGTCGGGATTTTTACCGCACCCCTCGGAACGGTCGTGCGTGCGACTCGTACAGGTGATGGTGCCGACCGGCAAGCGCGACACTATCTTGCAGACGTTGGACGAGGAGGGCATCGACTACGCCGTCTCGGACGAGACGAGCGGACGCGGATACACGGCGCTCGTCTCCTTTCCCCTCCCGGCGCAGGCCGTCGAGCCCGTGCTGGAGCAACTGCGCGAGGTGGGTATCGAGCGCGACGCCTACACCGTGGTCGTGGACGCCGAGACGGTCGTCTCCAAGCGGTTTCAGGACCTCGAAGAGAAGTACGAGGAGGAGAACGAAGATAGCAACCGAATCGCTCGCGAGGAACTGGCCGCCAGCGCCGGCGAGTTGGCGCCGCCGTTCTCCTCGTTCCTGCTCATGACCATCGTGAGCGCGGTGGTCGCAACCGCGGGCGTCCTCCTCGATTCGCCGGCGGTCGTCGTCGGGTCGATGGTCATCGCCCCCCTCGTCGGCCCGGCGATGTCGACCAGCGTCGGCACGGTCATCGACGACCGCGAGATGGCGTTCAAAGGCATCAAACTGCAAGTCATCGGCGTCACTATCGCCATCGCGGCGGCGGCAGTCTTCGCTACGCTGTTGCGCGTGCTGGGTATCGTCCCGATGACGGCCGAGGAGGTGTTCGCCCTCGGGGAGGTGCACGAGCGACTCGCCCCGGACGTGCTGTCGCTGGTCATCGCCCTCGGCGCGGGCGCCGCGGGCGCCGCGGCCGTCTCCACCGGCGTCTCCGCCGCCCTCGTCGGCGTCATGATCGCCGCGGCGTTGGTACCGCCCATCGCCGTCGTCGGCGTCGCCCTCGCGTGGGGAGAGCCCGTGGCGATGCTCGGCCCGCTCGTGCTGGTCCTCGTGAACATCCTCTCGATCAACTTCGTCGCCCTCATCGTGCTCTGGCAGATGGGGTACCGCCCGCGGTTGTGGTTCCGCGAGGACGAGGCCCGGTCGACGACGGTGTCGCGGGTCGCCGCCATCGGCGCCATCCTCCTGCTGCTGTCGTCGGTGCTCGTCGGCGTCTCCTACGGCACCTACCGCACCTCGACGTTCGAACAGGAGACCGAACAGGTCATCATGAGCGAACTCCCGGCGGACGCCTCGCTGGTGTCGATGCACGTCGAGTACGAGGGGTTCCCGTTCCAGACGCCGAGTCGCGTCATCGTCACCATCGGCTACCCCCCGGGCGGGACGCCGCCGGACCTCGGCGACGACATCCGCCCCCTCATCGACGAACTCGCACCGAAACCCCTCGGACCGCTCGGAAGTCAGCACGTGACGGTCGAGATACGGTACATCGTGGTCGACGACCCCAGAAGGTGACCGCTCTCGAAGACTGAAAGAGCTCTTTGCGATTACGCGGGCTTGATATTCTGAGCCGACGTGTAAGAGGTATGCAACGTAGCTTCAGAACGTTCGTTCTCCCGCTCACCGTCGCGGCACTCGTCCTGCTGACCGGCTGTCTCGCCCCCCTGCAGGTCGACGGCGGAACCGACTTCGCCAACCAGGTCTCCAACGCCGACGCCGACGTCGGTCGCACCATCAGCGTCTCCGGGAACGGCGAGGTGACCGCCGACGCCGACCTCGCCGTCGTCACCGTCGCCGTCACCGCCACCGCGTCCTCGGCCGACGAGGCCCGCGCGCAGGTGGCCAACGACTCCGAACGGATGCGCCAAGCGCTCCGCGATGCCGGCGTTCCCGACGACGCGGTGTCGACCGCCTACTTCCGCGTCGGCCCGCAGTACGACTACAGCGGACAGGAGCGCAATAGGACCGGCTACCAGGCCGTCCACGCCTACACCGTCGAAGTCGCCCCCGAAGAGGCGGGCGAAGTGATAGACGTCGCCGTCGGCAACGGCGCCAGCGAGGTCCAGCAGGTCACGTTCACGCTCACCGACGAGACCCGCGCCGACCTGCGCGAGGAGGCCCTGAACGCCGCGATGGACTCGGCCCGCACCGACGCCGACACGCTGGCTGAGGCGGCCGACCTCTCCATCGCGGGCGTCCGCTCCGTCTCGACGACGGGCGGCTACCAACCCATCGACACCCGCGTCGCCTACGAGAGCGCCGACTCGGCCGGCGGGAGCACCTCCTTCGAACCCGGCCCGGTGACGGTCACCGCGACGGTCAGCGTGACCTACGACGCGGAGTAACGCCCGAACCGCTCTTCGGCTTCGACCCTCATTCTTCGTTCATCGCCCGTCATCCATCGCGCCGACCGTTCGGTTCTACTCCTGCCGCGACGGGGGGATGTCCGGACTCCACCCGACGGCGTCGACGGCCGCGTCGAGTACCTCCTCGACGCCCTCGTCCGTCTCGATGCTCATGTAGTAGTCCGCCTCCGCGTCCGTCGAACGGTCGCTCTTGTTGCAGACGGTGATGACGGGAACGTCCCGTTCGGCGAACCGCGCCGCCACGGCGTCGCGGAGTTCCATCTGCACGTCGAGGGGGTAGCCGCAGGCGCCGCTGGCGTCGACGACGAACAGGACGGCGTCCGCGAGGTGTTCGAGGGCGCTGGCAGCCTGCTTCTCGATGTCGTTTCGGTCCTCTTCGGGTCGGTCGAGGAGGCCGGGAGTGTCGATTATCTGATACCGTATCCGGTCGCGCTCGAAGTGGCCTATCTGGACGCCCTTCGTCGTGAACGGGTAGCGCGCTATCTCGTTGGAGGCGCGCGTGACGCGGTTGACGAACGACGACTTGCCGACGTTCGGGTAGCCGGCGACGACGATGGCGGGTTCGTTCGGGCGGATGTCGGGCAGGTTCTTCAGCGAGTCGCGCGCCTCGCCGACGCGCAGGAGGTCATCGGCTATCTCCTCGACGATGTCCGCCATGCGGGCGAACGCCTGCTTGCGGTGTTTCCGCGCCGTGTCGGGGTCGGACTTCCGCATCTTCGATTGGTACTCGCGGCGAATCTCGGCGATCTGACGGCTCGCCCACGTCACCTCCGAGAGGCTCTGCCGGAGTTCGTCGACGTCCACGATGGCGTCGGCGAGTTCGTAGTAGAACGGGTCGACGGTGCCGAAGTCGGGCCACTCGGTGACGACGTTTTCGAGGTTATCCGAGAGGATGGAGGAGGCCGTCTGAAGCATCGACTCCTGGGCTTCCAACCCGGACTTCGCCCGGCCGGACCGGGCCGCACGCGAGAACGCCTTGTCGAGAAGTTCCTCCGACCGCGGCGTCGTCGGTAGGGACTCGAAAATCATGTTAACAGTACTATTCGGCCGAAGCGTAAAAGCGCGTCCGTTCGGCGCTCGCGCGTCATCGTGGTCGCGTCCGGAGGGTCGCGGGCGGTCCGGCCGCACGATTCGAGTCGGGTGCGGGACCGTTCGGACGCGAGGTTTTTGCCCGCGAGGGACCTACCCGAGTACATGAATACGGACTGGCGCGCCGTCGGCGTCGGCTTCATCCTGATACTCGTCGTCGGCGCCGTCGGCCTCACGCTACCGGTGCTCGGCCAGATCGGCGCGGGCCTCATCGGGGGGTTCGCCGCGGGCTACCTCGCGGGCGGGAGCCTCGGCGACGGCGCGTGGAACGGCCTCCTCGCGGGGTCCATCTCGGGCGTCGTGCTCACGCTTCTCCTGAGCCTCGTGGGCGGCGTGCTCGGACTCGCCGGCGGCCCCCTCGGGGCGTTTCTCGGCGGCGCGGGCGTGTTCCTCGTCGGCCTGTTCGTCACCCTCGTGTTCGCCGTCGACAGCGCGATTGCTGGGGCGGTCGGGTCGTGGGTGAAGGGGCGCTGAGAGGCCGCGGAACCGAACTATTCTCGGTCCAGATACTCCTGCTGAATCTCGACCACCTCGGCCGAGTCCGCGCAGTCGGCGTATCTGCGGAGGGGCTCCTCGTTCAGTTCGAGAAACGTGTGTCCCCAGGTGAACTTCGAGAGCAGTTCCTCGGCGCGGTCCTCGCGCCCGAAGATGCACAGCGCCGCGGCGAGAGCCTCGACGGTGGTCAACTGCATCGGTCGCCCGAAGTTGACCGGGTTGCCCGCGACGAGGTACGGGAGCGCCCGGTGTTCGCCCGGGAGGGAGAACATCGCCTCGCCCGCGGACTCCCACGAGCAGTCGAGGGCGACGACGTTCGAGGCGTCCGCGTCGGCCGGCGAGAGCGCTCTGTCGGCGTGCGGGTTGAGCACGACGCCGTACGGCGTCGCCCGGTCGGAGCGGTGGAGTTCCGCGAGGTCGAACGACGCCAGCTTTCGGGCCGTGCACTTCTCCGGGTCGTCGTCGCCCTCGTAGCGGACGTGCACGCCGTACTCGACGGCGGCCGTCTCTGTCGTGTCCGCGGTCACGTCCGCCGGGAGGGTTCGCGCCGATAAAAGCGGTTCGTCGCGCGCCGTCGCTCCGCCGGGGACGCGCCGCGACCGAAGGAGGCAGGGACCTCGGGACCGGAAGCGAGAGTATGGACGCGCAGGACCCCGCCGAGGTCGGAGACGAAGCGAACGGAGAGCGAGCGGACCGCGAGGCACTCGTCCGCGGCTACTATGAGTCCGTCGACGACGGCGACTACGACCGTCTCGCGTCGCTGCTCGCCCCGGAGTTCGTCCACGACCGACCCGACCGGACGCTGTCGGACCGCGAGGCGTTCGTCTCCTTCATGCGCGAGGACCGCCCGGAGAAGGACACGGAACACGACCTGACGGCGGTGTACCGCGCCGTCGACGACGACGGAAACGGGGACGGCGACGGCGACGGCGACGCAGCAGAGGGATGGGTCGCCCACGGCCGACTCGTCGGCGCGGACGGCCGCGTCCGCTTCGAGTTCGTGGACGTGTTCGCCCTGAGCGACGACGGCGTGACGCGCATCGAGACGTTCGCCCGCGAGGGGTGACTGCTCCCGAACCGCGACGCCGCGGGTACGGCCGGCCGCGTCCGCTCGGGTCGAGTGGGCGTCGGGTCAGTCGCGCTTGCCCGCGCCGACGGCCGACTCGCCGACCGGTTCGTGCCCCTCGATGGTCTCCAGACCGCCCATGTACGGTCGGAGCGCCTCCGGCACCTCGACGGTGCCGTCGTCGTTCTGGTAGTACTCCAAGATGGCGACGACGACGCGCGGGACGGCGAGACCCGACCCGTTCAGCGTGTGCAGGTACTCCGCGGGTTCGTGTCGCTCCGGGCGGTAGCGCAGGCCCGCGCGGCGCGCCTGAAAGTCCTCGAAGTTCGACACCGACGACACCTCCAACCACCGGCCGCCCTCCTCGGGGCCGTCCTCCATGTCGTCGCCGGGCGCCCACACCTCGATGTCGTACTTCTTCGCCTGCGTGAACCCGAGATCCCCCGTGCACATCTCCAGAATTCGGTAGGGGAGTCCGAGGCGGCGGAGCACCTCCTCGGCGTCGTCCAGCAGTTCGTCGAACCGCTCGTAGGACTCCTCGGGGCGGACGAAGTTGACCATCTCGACTTTGTTGAACTGATGGACGCGAACGATTCCTCTGGTTTCGGTGCCGTGCTCGCCCGCCTCGCGCCGGAAGTTGGGGGTGTACGCCTGGTGTTTCACCGGCAGGTCGTCGTCGAGCAGAATCTCGTCGCGGTACATGTTCGTGACGGGCACCTCCGCGGTGGGGAGGAGCCACAGGTCCTCGTCGTCCCACTCCTCCTCGTTGGACTCGCCGATACGGTAGGCGTCGTCGGTGAACTTCGGGAACTGGCCGGTGCCGACCATCGACCGCGAGTTGACCGGAATCGGGGGGAAGATGTCGACGTAGTCCTGTTCGCGGTGCACGTCCATCATGAACTGGACGAGGGCGTGTTCGAGGCGCGCGCCGTCGCCCTTCGCGAAGTAGAATCCGCCGCCGGTGACCTTCGCGCCGCGCTCGAAGTCCAGGATGTCGAGGTCCTCACCGATGTCGTAGTGCGGGACCACCTCCTCGGGCAGTTCGCGCGGGTCGTCGAACCCCTCGCGGCGGCGTTCGACGTTGTCGGACTCGTCGTCGCCGACGGGGACGTCCTCGTGCGGAATCTGCGGGAGTTCGAGCAGACTCTCCTCCAACTCGGCTTCGAGTTCGTCCGCGCGGTCCTCGACCTCCGCTAACTCAGATTTCAGCTCCTGGGAACGCTCGATGGCCTCTTGGGCCTCCTCGTCTTTCCCCTCGGCCTTCAGGTCGCCTATCTTCGAGGACGTCTCGTTGCGCTCGTGCCGCAGGTCGTCGCCCTCCTGCTTCAGCGACCGCCACTCCTCGTCCACCTCGAGGATGCGGTTTAGGTCCACGTCCTCGATGCCCTTGTTCCGGAGCGCCTCCCGAACCGTCTCCGGGTTCTCGCGGAGGAACTGCCTGCTTATCATTGCGAAGTGCTACTGAAGGGGGCGCAAAAACCGTGTCGCATCCGCGTCAGGCGGCGAGGCGTCGACCGAGCGAGGTCGGACGCGCGACGGCGGCCGACCAAGGCCGCCGGAGCGAACGAGCGCAGCGGAGTTCCCGTGAGCGACGAGAACCGTGCTCGGAAACCGCTTCGCGATTTCGGCATCCAGAAGAGCTTCGCTCTTGCGCGACAGCGAGGGTTCCAGACCTCGACAAGGAATGTATAATACACACAGGTGTTCTGCTCATCAAACTAATCTACAGACGGATTTGGGTCGAAGTTTGGAAAATTGTTATTTGTGCTGTCATCCGTCTGTATCATGGTATGTTACCACACAGCATGACGAGACGGCGATTCGGAACCGCTGTTGGCCTCGGCGGACTCACACTCTCGGGTACCGGCGTAGCGACTGCCCGCAGCCATAACCGTAACTTCCGGGCACATCTCTCGGGGGAGAACGAGGTCCATCCCGTCGAGACGAACGCGCAAGGACAGGCCAACTTCCAGCTCGACAAAGCAGGCGGTGAACTGGACTACAAGTTGATGGTTGCAAACATCGACGACGTAGTCGCTGCGCATATCCACTGCGCTCCCGTGGGCCAGAATGGTCCAGTCGGTGTCACACTCTTTAGCGGTGGGCCAACCAGCGACAACGGAATCCTTGCAGAGGGAACGATAACGGCGCCGGACGACCGAAACGGTTGTGGATGGGAAACCCTCGCCGATGTCGTCGAGGCCGTGAGAAGCGGTAATGCCTACGTGAACGTCCATACCTCGGCACACCCAGCAGGGGAGATCCGCGGGCAGGTTCACTAACAGGGACATCCCCCTTCCCCGTGTGGACTCTCCCTGAATCAGTATCCTGCTGCAAGAGACGCGCGCTCTATTCAGCACGGTCTCGATAAACCACCGACGGCTGGGGATTTCAACGGAGCCGTTCGCGCCAGTTTCAGGCGATAGCCAGCAGCCGAACGCTTTTCAGCACGCGCGTCGGCCATCCGCCCATGACACGCGGCGACGTTTCGGCGGTGCCCGGCGCGGAGGACGTCCACTACGTCGACACCGGAATGTACGACACCGAGCAGTACGGCTCCGTCTACCTCCTCGACGCCGAGCGACCGGCGTTCGTCGACACCGGTATCGGAACGAACCGGGAGTTCCTCCTCGACGCCCTGGACGAACTCGACATCGCCCGCGAGGACGTGGCGTACATCCTGCCGACGCACGTCCACCTCGACCACGCGGGCGGCGCGGGCTACCTCGCCGAGGCGTGTCCGAACGCGACGGTGATGACCCACGAAATCGGCGTTCCGCACCTCGCCGACCCCGAGCGACTGGTCGAGGGGACGAAGGCCGCCGTCGGCCGGCAGTGGGAGTACTACGTCGAACCCGAACCGGTGCCGGAGGACCGCCTCGAACCGCTGAGCGACGGCGACGAGGTGGACTTGGGCGACCGGACGCTCTCGGTCATCGAAGCTCCCGGGCACGCCCCCCACCAGACGATGTTCCGCGACTCGGCCGACGACGTGCTGTTCACCGGCGACGCGGCGGGCATCTACGTCCCGCAGCAGGGAGCGATACGTCAGACGTCGCCGCCCTCGCAGTTCGACTTGGAGCGGTGTCTGTCGGACGTGCGCACCATCGAGGACATCGAACCCGAGACGCTCTGCTTCGGTCACTTCGGTCCGGTCGAGTACGACGAGGCGCTGATGGAGTCGTACAAGCGGACGCTGGTGGAGTGGGTCGAAGCGGTGCGGCAGAAGCGCGAGGAACTGGACGACGACGATGCCGTGGTCGACTACTTCGCCGAGCACACCCGGATGGACGAGGTGTGGGACGACCGGAAGGCCACCGAGGAGGAGAAACTGAACGCGCGCGGCGTCCTGGGCTACCTGGACTATCTGGCGAAGCAGGAGTGAGGGCGCACGGGTTCGGGCGCTCGGTCGAACGCTCGACGGCGTCGTTTTCGAACGTATATTCTTTTAAATTGTGAACGAATACGTAGTTGTATGAACTGGCGGGACTCCGAAGCGACCTTCGAGGACGAAGTCGTCGGCGACGGGACGCTGGCGCGGATGTTCGAGGACAGCGCGGCTCGAAACGCCGACGAACCCGCTCAGCGGTACAAAGGCGGCATCTACGACCGTTCGCTCGTCGGCGCCGGCGTCGTCCCCGCGGCGCCGGACGGCGAGTTCGCGTCGCTGACGTACGGGGAGATGCGCGACGTCGTCCGGAACCTCGCCGCCGGCTTCCGCGAACTCGGCGTCGAGGACGGGTCGCGCGTCGGCCTCCTCTCGCACACCCGGATGGAGTGGGCGCAGTGCGACTTCGCCCTCCTCGCGGCCGGCGGCGTCGTCACCACCGTCTACACCTCCTCCTCCGAACGCCAGGTGAAGTATCTGCTCTCGGACCCCGGGGCGTCCGGCGTCGTCGTCGAGAACCCCGAACTCCTCCGGCGCGTCCTCGCCGTCGAGGACGAACTCGATTTGGAGTTCATCGTCCTCGTGGACGACCCGGCCGACGGTAGCGGGATGGGCGGCGCCGTCCGCGACCGCCCGGACGTCTACACGCTCGGCGAGGTGCACGAACGGGGCGCGGCGTCGTTCGACGAGGCGGCGTACGAGTCGTGGGTCGACGGGAGCGACCCCGCGGACCTCGCCTCGCTCATCTACACCTCCGGGACGACGGGACGGCCGAAGGGCGTGAAGCTCACCCACCGCAACTTCCGCTCGAACGTGAACCAGTGTTACAAGCGGTTCGCCGCCCGACCGGACAAGGGCGACGACGTGCCGGTCATCGGTCGGGGGTCGGTCACGCTGTCGTTTCTCCCCTTGGCGCACGTCTTCGAGCGTCTCGCCGGGCACTTCATGATGTTCGCCGCGGGCGCCTGCGTCGCCTACGCGGAGAGCCCCGACACCCTCCGCGAGGACTTCGGACTCGTCCGGCCGACGACGGGGACGAGCGTTCCGCGGGTCTACGAGAAACTGTACGACGCGATTCGGGCGCAGGCGAGCGAGTCGGAGACGAAAAGACGCATCTTCGAGTGGGCCGTCGGCGTCGGCCGCGAGTACCACGAGGCGGACGCCCCCGGCGTGCTCCTCTCGGCGAAACACCGGGTGGCGGACCGACTCGTCTTCGAGCAGGTCCGGGAGGCGCTCGGCGGCCAAATCGACTTCTTCATCAGCGGCGGAGGCAGCCTCTCGCCGGACCTGTGCGCGCTGTACCACGCGATGGGGCTGCCGATTCTGGAGGGGTACGGCCTCACCGAGACGTCACCCGTCGTCGCCGTCAACCCGCCCGAAGAGCCGAAGATAGGCACCATCGGCCCGCCGGTGACCGACGTGGAGGTGCGACTGGACGACACCGTCGTCGGCGACGTGACGGGCGAGGCGGGCGGCGAGGTGGGCGAACTGTTGGTGAGAGGACCGAACGTCACCGAGGGCTACTGGAACCGCCCCGAGGAGACCGAGGCCGCGTTCACCGACGACGTCCCCGGCGACGACGCGAGCGAGGCGTCCGAAGGAGAGAACGGTCCGTGGTTCCGCACGGGCGACGTGGTGGAACTCCGCCCGGACGGATACGTCGCGTTCCGCGAACGCGCAAAGCAGATTCTCGTGCTCTCGACGGGCAAGAACGTCGCTCCCGGTCCCATCGAGGACGCGTTCGCCTCCAGCGACGTCATCGAGCAGTGCATGGTGCTCGGCGACGGCCGAAAGTTCGTCTCGGCGCTCGTCGTGCCGAACGTCGACGGCGTCCGCGAGTGGGCCGACCGCGAGGGGTACGACCTGCCGGACGGCCTCCGCTCTCTGTGCCGCGACGACCGCGTCCGCGACCGAATCCAAGCGGAGGTGGACGAGGTGAACGAGCGCTTCGAGCCGTACGAGCGGATCAAGCAGTTCCGGGTGGTGCCCGAGGAGTTCACCGAACACAACGACCTGATGACGCCGACGATGAAGAAGAAGCGCCGCAACATCCTCGACCGGTACGCCGACCAGGTCAAAATGCTGTACGACGAGCCCTCAGCGGACGTCAGCGGACGCTGACCGCATTTCCACAGGATATTCGTCACTTGTCCCATTTTCCGAACGATTGTTCAGTTTTACCCCGGAAAAGGGCGCCGTGAATGTGGGGTTTTATGTTCATTCGCCACATGACCGAAGATACATGGAGGAGATATAATGGCCGCCGGCTCGAATCTCATCTACATCGTCGCGGCCATCATCGGTATCGGCGTCGTCTCGCAGGTGCTCTCCGACCGGTTCCAGGTCCCGAGCGTCCTCTTTCTCATCGCCTCGGGTATCGTGCTCGGGCCGGAGGTGCTCGGCGTCGTCAACCCCGACTCCTTCGGCGGCGGTCTCTCGGCCATCGTCGGCCTCTCGGTGGCGATCATCGTCTTCGAGGGGGCGTTCCACCTGCGTATCCAGAAGCTCAGAGAGGCGCCGGCGGCGACGATTCGCGTCGTCACCGTCGGAGCGGTAATCGCGCTCGTCGGGACGGCGGCCGCGATTCACTACCTCCTCGGGTCGCCGTGGCCCCTGTCGTTCCTCATCGGCGCCCTGCTCGTCGCCACGGGGCCGACGGTCATCGCCCCCATCCTCGAAGTCGTCCCGGCGCGCGACCGCGTCGAGGCGCTGTTGGAGACGGAGGGTATCGTCAACGACGTGACGGCGGCCATCCTCGCCGTCGTCATCTTCGAGGCCATCATCGAGGGCGTCACCGAACCCGGCGCGCTCCTGACGCTGTTCGCCGAGCGACTCGGCGTCGGCGTCATCGTCGGCGCCCTGGTCGCCGCGGCGATGTTCTACGCCCTCCGGTACGTCGACCTCTCGCCGGGCAACGCGCCGCAGAACGCGCGCCTGCTCGTTCTCGCCGGAGCGCTCGTCGCCTACG
Organism: Halogeometricum pallidum JCM 14848; assembly: GCF_000337095.1. GTDB lineage: Archaea > Halobacteriota > Halobacteria > Halobacteriales > Haloferacaceae > Halogeometricum > Halogeometricum pallidum. Next base: position 199,472 of record NZ_AOIV01000006.1, on the reverse strand, counting down.
GCGCCGCGGACTTCATCGCCACCGAAGCGGGCATCGCCGCCGTCGCCACGGCCGGCATCCTCCTCGGCAACGCCGACATCCCCTACGAGGAGGACATCTCGGCGTTCAAGGGCGACATCACCCTCATCGTGCTCTCGTTCGTCTTTATCGCCTTGGCGGCGCTGTTGGACTTCGGGACGCTCATCCGCCTCGGCCTCGGCGGCCTCGGCGTCGTCGTCGTCGTCGCCCTCGTACTCCGGCCCCTCCTCGTGTTCCTGTCGGCACGGGGCGACCGGTTCACGACGGGCGAAAAGTGGTTCATGAGCCTCGTCGGCCCGCGCGGCATCATCCCCGCGTCCGTGGCGACGCTGTTCGCCATCCAACTGCGAGCGGAAGGACTGACGCAGGCGGCCGACACGCTCGTCGGCACCGTCTTCCTCGTCATCCTCGTGACGGTCGTCTTCGAGGGCGGCCTCGCGCGACAGATAGCGGAATACCTCGACGTCATCCCAATGCGTGTACTCATCGTCGGAGGCGGTAAGGTGGGCCGGACGCTCGCCGAACGCCTCGAAGACCGCGGAGAGAACGTAGTGCTCATCGAACATGACCCGGATATAATCCAGATCGCCCGCAACGCGGGCCACACCGTCCACCAAGGTGACGGCACCGACACCGACGTGTTGCGCTCGGCGGGGGCGGGGAACGCGAAGATAGTCGTCGCCGCCACCGGCGACGACGACGTGAACCTGTTGGTCGCCCAACTGGCGAACTCGAAGTTCGACCCCGAGACCATCATCGCCCGCGCGAACAACCCGAACAACGTCGACGCCTTCGAGGAACTCGGCGTGCGCACCATCTCGTCGGTGCTGGCGACGGCGCAGGCCATCGACAACTACATCGAACGGCCCGCGATGATGAACTGGATGGGCGAGATCGGTCGCTCGGGCGACGTACAGGAGATAGAGGTCACCTCCGAGGAGATAGTCGGGCGGACCGTCCGCGACATCGGCCCGGAACTCCCGGAGGGATGTCTCATCGCACTGGTCGCCCGCGACGGGCAGACCAGCGTGCCGAGCGCCGACTACACCATCCAGCACGGCGACCGGATAACCGTCATCGGCGGCCACGACGCCGTCCGCGAAGCGATGGCGTTCGTCCACCCCGACGGCTGAACGGGGGAGAGTCCCGGACCGACTCGGAGAACCGTCGTCTCAGTCGTCCGACCGGGCGGCGGCCGCGCCGGCCGCCCCCAGTCCGAGCGCACCGGCGAGGAAGCCGAAGCCAGGAATCGATGACCCCGAACCCGACCCGGTCGAACCGGGCGTCTCGATGCTGCTGCTCCCCACTTCTTCGAGTTGCAGACTCACGTACCCCCCGCCGCAGGACGACTGGTCGTTCACCACGAACAGCTTCCCGGGTTGGACGGGGTTCTGCGTGACCGCGAACAGCACGATGGACTCGGACTCGTGGTTGTCGTTGTAGGTATCGATCATCTCGGCGTCGTAACCCGTCACGCTGTCCTCGCTCTGCACGAACGCGCAACTGCCGACGCCCTGGCTATCCGCGTCCCGGTTGTACCCCGATATCTGCACGAACAGTCCCACGTAGTCGCTGTTGCCGAACGTCGGCGCCGTGTTCTGTACCGCCGCGGACGGCGTCACGGACTCCTCGTCGTCGCCCGATTGGGCCGTCGCCGAGTCGGCGAACGCGGGCGTCAGCGCCGCCGTCCCGGCGGCCACGGTGCCGGCGAGGAGGCGACGACGGCTGAGCGTTCGGTCGCTGTCAGCGTCGAGTGAGAAGTCGCTCTCCATGAATATCTCGTACCTTGCACGGGGGCTCAAAAAGCGTCGTGGCCGAACGGCCGTTCGGAAATCCGCCGGCCCCCGAAGCGCGATGCACCTCGGGGGCGGGACGAGGCGGCGGAGCGAAGGAGGGTGCGACTACCCTACCGGCTGAACTCTATCGCGGCGCCCTGTCCGAAGCCGACGCACAGCGTCGCGAGTCCGCGCTCCTCGTCGCGCTTTATCATCTCGTGGATGAGCGCCACGGGCAGGCGGGCCCCCGAGGCGCCGAGGGGGTGTCCGAGGGCGATGGCGCCGCCGTTGACGTTGTACCGCTCGGGGTCGACGCCGAGTTCGTCCCGCGCGTAGACGCACTGGCTGGCGAACGCCTCGTTCAGTTCGACGAGGCCGTAGTCCTCGACGTCGCGGCCGTTGCGTTCGAGGAGGTTCCGCGTCGCCGGGACGGGACCGATGCCCATCACCGTCGGGTCGACGCCCGCGACGGCGTTCGCGCCCACCTCTGCGAGGACGTCGAGGCCGTTCTCCTCGGCGAACTCCCGGGAGGTGACGAGGACGGCCGCCGCGCCGTCGGTTATCTGCGAGGAGTTGCCGGCCGTGACCGTTCCGTCGCCGGTGAACGCGGGGTCGAGGCCGGCGAGCGTCTCCGCGGAGGTGTCCCGGCGGATGCCCTCGTCCTCGGTGACGACGCCGTCGTCGGTTTCGATGGGGACTATCTCGTCGTCGAAGCGGCCGGAGTCGGTCGCCTCGGCGGCGCGTTCGTGGCTCCGCGCGGCGTACTCGTCCTGTTGCTCGCGTGAGACGCCGTACTCCTCGGCCACCTTCTCGGCGGTCATCCCCATCTGCAGTTGGAAGACGTTGTACTTCTCGGACAGTTCGGGGTGGAGGTGCTCGTAGGAGTCGCCGTCCATCGGCACGCGACTCATGCTCTCGACGCCGCCTGCGAGGACGCAGTCGCGGTTGCCCGCGGCGACGGCGTCGGAGGCGGAGATGATGGCCTGCATCGAGGAGGCGCACCAGCGGTTGATGCTCGTCGCGGGCGTCCCCTCCCCGAGTTCGGAGAGGAGGGCGATGACGCGGGCGACGTTGTTGTCCTGTTCGCCGCGTTGCTGGGCGACGCCCCACATCAGGTCGTCGACGTCCTCGCCGTCGAGGTCCGTCTCGTCGAGGATGTGGTCGATGAGCGCCACGGAGAGGTCCTCGCTCCGGACGTCCTCGAAGACGCCGCCGGCCTTGCCGAACGGGGTGCGGTACGCGGCCGCGATGACTGGCTGAGGCATGTTCGTTCCTCGGGCGTCCGTGGTGATAAATGGGGCAGAACTTCGAGACACGGGCGCGGAGTTTCACGGGCTTGCGAGACGACGCGGGTCAGGGGTCGACGCCGGAGAGGTCGGCGCGGGGGACGGCGTCGGGGAGGTCGGTCCGAACGTCGACGTCTCGGAGGATGGCCGGCGCGCCGTGGGCGCGGGCGACCCGTTCGTCGACGACGACCCCCGTCCGGCGGACGTCAGCCGTCATCGGAGGGGCGTGCGGGCGTTCCGCGGGGGACCATCAGTCGCTCGCCTCCGCGACGGCGGAGGGTTCGGGGCGGTCGTTCGAGGGGTGTCGCAGTCGGACCGCACACTGCTTGACGTTCGCCTCCTTCGAGTGCGGGTCGACGGCGTCGACGGTGAGGCGGTTCGTCTCGGGGTGGTGGACGGAACACCACAGCAGACCGGCGGGGACCGTCTCGTCGGCCTCGACGACGGCCGGGACGGTGCCGCGGCGGGTGTCCAGCAGGGTCCGCGCGGGGCCGTCGCCGTCCGCGTCGGCGCCCTCGTTCCCGTCGGCGTCGACCGCGAGGGCGTCCGCGTGGGCGTCCAACGTCTCCGGGGCGGCCCGGACGACGAGCGGTTCGGGGTCGTCGCCGCGGGAGCGGACGCCGGTGTTGTAGCCGTCCTCCTCGCGGCCCGTGGTGAGGACGAGGTCGTACGCGTCGTCCGGTTCCTCGGGAAGCGCCGGGGCGTCGAAGGCGGGGGTCGAGACGCGCGCCAGACCCGAGGGCGTCTCGAAGGACCACGAGCCGTCGTCGTTCAGGTAGCGGTAGGCCGTGCTGTCGGTCGGTCCCTTCGCGGGCCAGCGGACGGCGTACTCCGCGTCGAGGCGGTCGTAGGTGATGCCCGCGCAGTCGGCCTTCGTGCCGGCGGTGAGCCGTCGGAACTCGTCGAACAGTTCCGCGGGGTCGGCCGGCGGGGAGGGCAGGAGACCGGGGACGACGCGGCGCGCCACGTCGCAGATGATGTCGAGGTCCGTGTGGACGTTCGTCGGCGGGTCGGTGGCCGCGCGGACGCGCGAGACGGTCCGCTCCATGTTCATCGCCGTCCCCTCGGTCTCGCCCCACGTCGCCGCCGGCAGCACCACGTCGGCGTACTCGACCGTTTCGGTCCGGAAGGCGTCCTGCACGACGAGGAACGTCCCCTCCAGGGCGTCGCGGACGGCCTCGCCGTTCGGGTAGCCCGCGGCGGGGTTCGTCGCTATCGTCCACAGCACCGTCGGGTCCGAGCGGAGTACGTCGACCGGACCGGGACCGGGGTCGTCGGGCAGTCGCTCGACCGGCACGTCCCACTCGTCGGCGATATGAGTCCGTTCCTCGGGGTCGTCGAAGGCACGGTGGCCGGGCCAGGAACCCTTCGAGGAGCAGACGCGCGTGCCCATCGAGTTCGCCTGCCCGGTCAGGGAGAACGGGCCGGAACCGGGGCCGAGGTTGCCCGAGGCGAGACAGAGGTCGACCAACGCGCCGGCGGTAGCGCTCCCGCGGACGCTCTGGTTGACGCCCATCCCCCAGTAGACGAGCGTCCTCGACTCGAACGCCGTCGCCAGTCGCTCCACGGCGTCGAGGGAGACGCCCGCGGCCTCGGCGGCGTCCTCGACGGTCGGCAGCGACCGGCGGAGGGAGTCGAAGCCGACGACGTTGTCCGAGACGAACGCCTCGTCCACCCGGTCGGTGTCGACGAGGCGGCGGAGAACCGCCTGCGCGAGGGCCAGGTCGCCGCCGGGGTCGAGAGCGACGTGTTCGTCGGCCAGCGCCACCGACTTCGTCTCGACGGGGTCGACGACGACCAGGTCGCCGTCCCGCGCGCTGTCGGTTATCCAGCGGAACATCACGGGGTGGGCGACGGCCGGGTTCGCCCCCCACACGACGTGCGACTCCGCCTCCGGGATGTCGTCGTACGACGGAGGCGGGGCGTCGCTGCCGAACGCGCGGTAGTACGCCGTGACCGCCGAGGCCATGCACAGCGTCGTGTTCGCGTCGTACATCCGGGTCCCGAGTCCGCCCCGCGCGAGTTTCCCGAGGGCGTACGCCGCCTCGTTCGTCTGCTGACCGCTTCCGAGGACGGCCACCTCGTCGGGGTTCTCCGCGGCGGCATCGGAGACGGCGCCGGCGACGAGACACATGGCGTTCTCCCACGTCGTCGGCACGAGTTCGTCGTCGCGTCGGACGAGCGGTCGTGTGAGCCACTCCCCCTCCGGATTCGCGGACTCGCGGATGCCCCGGCCGCAGGCGAGGCCCTGCGACACCGGGTGGGCGGGGTCGCCGGTGACGCGTTCGATTCCCATCCCCGATTCGACCTCGCGGTGGACGTGCCCGCACCCGACCGCACAGCGCATACACGTCGTCGAGACCTGTCTAGCCACGGACGCCACCTCCCCCGCCGAGAGTAGACAGTTCGCCACCGAAAGAGCGGATTTGCCGACCGCTCGAAATCTGAATCACGATACTTTGTGAAATACGACAGTACTTAGAGCTAATCGTTGGACAGATAAGCCTATAATTGATACTACACAACATCATCAAACACCTAATACAGTAATAGGTGTTCGTTCGTTTTACTCGGCGTCCGAATCAGTGGCTCCCCCCGCGCCGTCGGCAGTATTCGACGGTCTTATGCCGTCCGGACGGTAACGTTGTTGGGATGAGTGACCCGGCTCTCGAGGTGGTCGAGTTCCTCCTCACGGCGAATCTGTACACCGAAAACCGTGAGTTAGATGAGAACGACCTCCCGCCGCGGTATCGCCGCGTCTTTTGGACGGATCCGCCGGACGACGACGACGAGGACGACAACGACGAGACGGCCCCTATCGGCATCGAACGCCCCCTGGTGGTGACCGACAACATCGCCCGCAAAGCGACCGGTGTCGAACGCCCGTGGGAGGCGGTCTCGGGCCTCATGTTCACCCAGCGTGAGGATTTCTCCGGACGCATCTCTCTCACGCAACCGGACATGGCGGTCGATTGGTTCCTCGAACGCGCCGACCACGAGCGGTTGTCGACGAACCCGACGGTCGCCGCCGCCGTCGAGGGCCGCGACGACGTCGACGTGACCCACGCGGAGGCGCGCGAACAGACACGCTCCATCCAGGCCGACCGGGTCTGGATCGACAGTCTCCTCGATCAGTACTTCGACGAGGAGGAGGACGCCGAGATGCTGGATCTCGTGCAGGTCCGCGCGCCCGAGGAGATAGAGATGACTCTCACGGACCTCGTACTGACGCAGGACCAGGAGGGGGAGATTCAAAAGCTGATGAAGGCCATCGAACACCGCGAGTATCTCGCGGACATCGGCCTCCGCGAGATAGGCAAGATACTGTTCGTCGGCCCACCGGGGACCGGGAAGACGACCGTCTCTCGCGCCCTCGCGCACGAACTCGGCCTCCCGTTCGTCGAGGTGAAACTCTCGATGATAACGAGCCAGTATCTCGGCGAGACCGCCAAGAACGTCGAGAAGACGTTCGAGGTGGCCAAACGGCTCTCCCCCTGTATCCTCTTCATCGACGAGTTCGACTCGGTGGCGAAGACCCGCCGGTCGGACGAGCACGCCGCCCTCAAGCGCGCCGTCAACACCCTCTTGAAGAGCATCGACGACATCTCGCTCATCCGCGACGAGGTCATCCTCATCGGGGCGACGAACCACCCCGACCAACTCGACGCGGCGGCGTGGCGGCGTTTCGACGAGATTGTCAACTTCCCCAAGCCGGACCGCCAGATGCGCTCGGACATCCTCCGCATCATCACCAAGCGGATGGACGTCGCGGAGTTCGACCCCGACTCCGTCGCCGAGAGGACGGAAGGACTCACCGGGTCCGACCTCCGGATGGTCCTCCGCGAGGCGGTCCTCGAAGCCCTCACCGAAGAGCGGATGTCGCTCACGCAGGAGGACATCCTCGACGCCGTGGAGGACTTCGAGGAGCGGGACAACCTCAAGAACATGGACATGATGTCCGACGGCGAGCAGTTGGTGGCGGGCGACGGCGGCGGCGAGAGCGGTGACGGACACTCCCACGACCACGCCCACGACGACTGAGGGTCGCGGCCTTCTCCTTCGACTACCCTTATCACCCCGCCGTCCCCTACACCCGACGATGCGCGTCACCCTCCTCGGAACGGGCGACACCACGGGCACGCCGACCGTCGGGTGCGACTGCGACACCTGTCGCGAGGCGCGCGCCCGCGGCGTCGAGCGGTCGCGCTTTTCGGTCCACGTCGAGAACACGCGGACCGGCGAGTCGCTGCTCGTCGACTTCAGCCCGGACTTCCGCCAGCAGTTCCTGACGCACGACGTTCCGCTCCCGGACGCGGGACTCGTGACGCACGTCCACTTCGACCACGTCGACGGCCTCGGGAACGCCTACCGGGTGTTCGACGACCTGTCGGTCAACGCGGCCGACGAGGTGGACCCGAAGACGGGACAGAGCGTCGCCGGGACCATCGCCGAGAAGTACGACTACCTCGACCGAATCACGGTGCGCGAGCGGACTCCCTTCGAGACGTTCCGGACGTGCGGTCTCGACGTGACGCTCGTACCGGTCGACCACCCGCCCCTCGTCTGCTACGGGCTGGCCGTCGAGGACCCCGAGACGGGCGCGAAGCTCTCGCTGTCGGGGGATACGAGCTACGGCGTCCCCGAGGAGTCCAAGGAGGTGCTCGCGAACTCCGACCTCTTTCTGGCGGACGCCATCGTCCCGGCGTCGCTCTGCGAGCACCACCCGCTCGGCGGCAAGCACCACGACGCCGAGGGCGTCCCGCGGACGTTCGGCACGAAGCACATGACGCGGGAGGGGGCGCTGGACCTCGCCGAGGACGTCGGCGCCGAGCGAACCCGACTCGTCCACACGGCTCACTTCTACCCGGTCGAAGAGGCGTTCGAGGAACCGCTGGCGCTCGACGGCGAGCGCTACGAGCTCTGAATCGACCGTGGAGACCCCGCCCGGCCTCCCGTACGCCGTCGGCAGCGCCGTCGTGGGCGGCGTCGTCTACGCGGCCGTCTCGGTCGCACTGACGGGTCGCGTCGACTTCGTCGGCGGCGCCATCTTCGTGCTCGTTCTCGGATTCGTCGTGACCGTCGGCCTCGTCTACACCGACCGGAGGGAGCGCGCGGACGAACGCGAAGAGGACGAGGAGAACTGACCGGGTCCGAGTCCGAACCCGACACCGCTCAGAGAAACCGGTCCAGCCCGCTCTGTCGGCGCGCGACGCCCGCGGGGTCCGCGACCCACGGCGTCCGGTCGTCCCGGAGCGCAGCGACGTCGACGGCGGGCGAGTCGCCCGCCTCGAACGCCGGGCAGTCGCCGCCGCAGTCGCGGGCGGGGTCGACAACGCGGCCGAAGTGCGTGCAGTAGGGGCGGCCGTCGTCGGTGGCCCGCGCGTCGGCGCACGGGGGGAACTCGTACGTCCGCCAACCCTTGCCGTAGGTCCGCTCGGCGACGCGGAGTCGGGCGCGGCGCTTTTCTTCTTCCGAGACGACTGCCACGTCGGTCCGAAGGGGGTGCTCGGCGACGAGTTCGACGCCCGGAGCGGTCGTCTCCAGCGGCGTCGCTTCGCGGACGACCGTTCGCTCGCCCGCTTCGGGGTCGAACCGCCAGACGCCGACGGCATCGGGGAGGCGGTTGAGGTGCGCGCGGGTGACGTAGCTCTCCGTGGCGAGCACCACCTCGTCGAACAGGCCGAGCGAGACGTCCGTGCGGAGTTGGCGTTCGAGGTCGCCGGGGACGTCCAAGTCGGGTTTGTTCTCGACGCCGACGAGCGACGCGAACCAGTCCTCGGGATAGCGCGTCGTCCGTCGGACGTACTCGCGGCCGCCGCGGACCTCCGAGTCGAAGAAACCCGCCTCGACGGCGGCGTCCACCGTCTCCCGCGCCGTCTCGCGGTGGCAGTCGAAGGCGTCGCGCCAGAACACCGCCTCGCCGACGCCCACGTCGCTGGTCACCACGCGGACCGGAATCGTCCGCGCGGAGACGGCCGCGCGGTCGTCGAACGCCGGGCCGGGGACGAGACCGCACACGTCGACGATGCGGCGGGCGGGCGCGGCGACGGCGGCGCCGAGTTGCCGGCCGAGCACCCAGTCGGTCGCCTCCTCGAGGTGCGAACAGAGGGCGAGTTCGAAGGCGAACTCCCGCGGTCGGTCGGGGTCGGCGTGCACGTACGGGACTGTGGACGCGGAGCGGCAAAAAGCGACTCGCACGTCGTATATCAAATCAGATAATTCGCGGGAAGATACTTTAACGAACGGGGGCGAGAGGCGGCTATGGACGGGGACACAAAATCGGGTATCGAGACGAACGGATCGAACGGACCGAACGGACGGGAGGGGGCGACTCACCGACGGCGCGCGTTCCTCGGCCTCGCGGCCGCGGCGGGAACCGCGGCCCTCGCCGGATGTAGCGGCGCGTCGGGAACCGTCAGCGCGGCGCGGCGGCCGCCGGTCGTGCCGGAGCAGCGACTCTCCGAGGGCGGATGGGAGCAGGCGGACGACGTGACGCAGGACCCGGCGTTCGAGCAGGATGCCGGGCCGGTGACGGTGACGGCGTCGACGCGAACGCTCCTCTACGAGGACGCCGAACTGCGCACCGAGATAGCCGAGAAGACGCTCGGGCAGGCGTCCGGTCAGTTCGCCACGTTCTTCGCCTCGCGGGTGACGTTCGACCCCGACCTGACGAGTCTGCCCGCCGGCGCGGGCCGGAAGGAACTGCTCGGTCAGGTGGAGTCGCAGTCGCGGGCGCAGTTCGAGGCGCGCCTGAAGGAGGCCGGCCTCGGGCCGGTCGAACAGGTCGACACGGGGACGTTCGAGGTGGCCTCGGGCGCCTCGGCCCGCCTGACGGAGTACGAGGCGGCGTACGCCTTCGAGGGCTTCAGCGTCGACGTCGGCGCGGAGCCGATAACCATCGAGGGCGGCGAGATACCCGTCGCGGGCCACCTCGCGGCGTGGATAGCGAGCGACTCGGTGCTCGTCGCCGGCGGCGCCTACCCGGCGGCGAACTTCGCGCGCGAGGTGACGGAGTCGCCCTCGGCGGCCATCGACCTCAGCGTGGACATCGACCTCGGGTTGACGCCCGACGCGTACCGAGAGGAACTGTTCGGCCTGATGCGCCGCGTCGAGTAACGTCGGGCGGGGGACGCTGACGGGACGAATCGCGCGTTAATGCGTGTCTCGGTGGCACGCGACGCACTCGAACGGCACGAGAACAGCAACTTTATCAGTCGTTCGGGGCGAAACTTCCCCAAGATTACTCTCAGGAGGTCAATGGTGACACAAAATCCACAGCAACCGGAGGTGAACATCGGACTCGTCGGTCACGTCGACCACGGAAAGACGACGCTCGTGCAGGCGTTGTCGGGGTCGTGGACCGACCAGCACTCCGAGGAGATGAAACGCGGCATCTCCATCCGCCTCGGTTACGCAGACGCGACGTTCCGACAGATTCCCGGCATCGATCCGCCGGAGTGCTACACCGTCGAGGAGACGGACGAAGACGGCGAGGAGACCGACGTTCTCAGAACCGTATCGTTCGTCGACGCGCCCGGCCACGAGACGCTCATGGCGACGATGCTCTCGGGCGCGGCCATCATGGACGGTGCCGTCCTCGTCGTTTCCGCGACCGAGGAGGTCCCGCAGGCGCAGACCGAAGAGCACCTGATGGCGCTCGATATCATCGGCATCGACAACATCGTGGTCGCCCAGAACAAGGTCGACCTCGTCGACCGCGACCGCGCGGTCGAGAACTACGAACAGATCCAGGAGTTCGTGAAGGGCACGGTCGCCGAGGACGCCCCCATCGTCCCCATCAGCGCCCAGCAGGAGGTCAACATCGACCTCCTCATCGACGCCATCGAGCGCGAGATTCCGACGCCCGAGCGCGACGAGACGGAGGCCGCGCGGATGTTCACCGCGCGGTCGTTCGACATCAACCGACCCGGCACGACGTGGGAGGATCTCTCCGGCGGCGTCATCGGCGGGTCGGTCGTCGAAGGGAAACTCTCGCAGGGCGAGGAGATCGAACTCCGCCCCGGCCGCGAGGTCGACGAAGGCGGACAGACCGAGTGGCGACCCATCACGACCGAAATCCGCTCGCTGCAGGCCGGCGGGCAGATGACCGACGAGGTGCGACCCGGCGGCCTCTGCGGCGTCGGGACCGGTCTCGACCCGAGCCTGACGAAAGGTGACGCCCTCGCCGGACAGGTCGCGGGCGAACCCGAGACGCTACCGCCGACGCGCGAGGAGTTCACGATGGACGTGGAACTGCTCGAACGGGTCGTCGGCGAGGACGAGGAGACCATCGACGAGATATCGACGGGCGAGCCGCTGATGCTCACCGTCGGCACGGCGACCACCGTCGGCGCGGTGACGAGTGCGCGCTCGGGCGAGGCCGAAGTCTCGCTGAAGCGCCCCGTTTGCGCCGCCGAGGGTGCGAAGATAGCCATCAACCGCCGCGTCGGCGCTCGATGGCGCCTCATCGGTATCGGGACCCTCAAGTGACGACGGAGACACGACACCGGACGGACTCGGAGACGAACCCGGGCGCAGAGCGGGCAGCGACGACGGTGCTGCTCGACACGAACGCGCTGATGATGCCCGTGGAACTCGACGTCCGGGTGTTCGAGGAACTCGACCGACTGCTGGCCGCGAACGCCGACCTCGTGGTCCCGGAACCCGTCGTGAGGGAGTTGGAGAAACTCTCCGCGGGGGGCGGGACCGAGGCCGTCGCGGCGAGCGTCGGGTCGGACCTCGCCGCCGACCGATGTCGTGTCGTCGACGCCGAGGAGACGTACGCTGACGACGCCGTGGTGGAACTCGCAGAGCGCGGGGTCGACTACGTCGTCACGAACGACAGACCCCTTCGCGACCGACTGCTCGAACGCAGCGTACGGGTAATCGGTATAAGGGGGCGCAACAAACTGGACATAACAGAGCCTTAGCACTACGATGTACAAACGGGTACGACTCAAAGACACAGTGGAGGTTCCGCCGGAGCATCTCGCTGACGTGACCCCCTTACGGGTCAGGCGACTCCTGCAGGACAAGCTGGAAGGACGGATGGACGAAGAAGTCGGGAGCGTCGTGAGCGTCGTCGACGTACACGACATCGGCGAAGGGACGGTGCTGCCCGGACGGGCAGGCGTCTACTACGAGGCGGAGTTCGACGCCCTCACCTTCGACCCCGACATGCAGGAGGTCATCGACGGGCAGGTCGTCGAGGTGGTGGAGTTCGGCGCCTTCGTCGGCATCGGACCCGTCGACGGTCTGCTGCACGTCTCGCAGATATCCGACGAATACCTCGCCTACGACGGCGAGAACCAGCAGCTCGCCTCGACGGAGTCGAACCGAACGCTCGGCGTCGGCGACTCCGTGCGGGTGCGCGTCGTCACGAAGAGCATCGACGAGCGCAACCCGCGCGACTCGAAGATCGGACTCACGGCGAAACAGCCCGGTCTCGGCAAACACGGCTGGCTCGAGGCCGACCGCCAGACCACCGAGGCGACGACGGAAGCGGAGGGTCAGTAGATGGCCAAGCCGCGTCTCGCCTGCCGCGAGTGCCACTACATCAACATGCCCGACTCGCAAGCGTGTGAGAACTGCGGCTCGTCGAGCCTTACGGAGGACTGGGCCGGCTACGTCGTCATCACGCACCCCGAGACGAGCGAGATAGCGACCGAGATGAACGTGGACGAGGCCGGCGGCTACGCGCTGAAGGTTCGCTGACGGGCGATGCTCGAACTTCCGGCGGACCTCAGAGGCGAGTTCAAAGAGCCGTTCGGCCCCCTCCACACCGACGTCGAGCGACTGCTCGACGCGGCGGACGCCGAGGCGCCCCTCGTCGCCGTCGGCGACGTGGTCACCTACCACCTCCGCGAGTTCGGCCGCGCGCCGGACGTGGCCGTCGTCGACGGCCTGACGAAGCGGAGCGCCGTCGCAGAGGAGATACGGCGCGCGCTGTCGGACCCCGAGTCGCGCCGCGACGTGAGCAACCCGGCCGGCGAGATAACCGAGGCGCTGGTCGTCGCCGTCCGCGACGCGTTGGACGAGACGGGTCCCGTCACCGTCGTCGTCGACGGCGAGGAGGACTTGGCGACGCTGCCGGCGGTGCTCTCGGCGCCCGTCGGCGCGAGCGTCGTCTACGGCCAACCCGACGAGGGCATGGTGTTGGTCGAGGTGACCGCTGAGTCGAAGGCCGAGATGCGGTCGCTGCTGCGGCGGATGAACGGCGACGCCGACGCGCTCATCGCGCTGGCGGAAGGGTGAGTCGCGGGCGCGGGAGACGGGCGTCGAGAGCGGACTGACGCCGATACCACCGACGCTTCTCGCGAACGGGTCGACGGCCGAGAGCGGTGCAAACGTCTCCGTACCGGTATCTCGGCCCTTCGAAATCCTTTTACTCCTTTCGAGAGGATTCTAGCCCAACTGACTATGGAAATCGAAGTCATCTCCGAAGAGGAAAATCCCATGTTGCACCGGACGGACGTTCGGTTCGAGGTCACCCACGAGGACGCCACCCCCTCCCGTCTGTCGGTCCGCGACAGCCTCGCGGCGAAACTGAACAAAGACTCCGACGAAGTCGTCATCCACGCGCTGAACACGAAGTTCGGCATGCGGAAGACGGCCGGCTACGCGAAGGTGTACACCTCGCCGGAGTTCGCCCGCGACGTCGAGCAGGACTACATGCTCGACCGGAACAAGATCGAAGCGGACGAGGGCGACGCCGAAGCGGAAGCCGAAGAGGCCTGATTCGGCCGCCCCGAACGCGAACGTATTCTCAATGCGCATCGTAGGTATCGAAGGCACCGCCTGGGCCGCCAGCGCCGCGCTCTTCGACTCGGAGACCGGAGAGGTGTTCATCGAGTCCGACCCGTACGAACCCGACAGCGGCGGCATCCACCCGCGCGAGGCGGCCGAGCACATGGGCGACGCGATTCCGGAGGTGGTCTCGACGGTGCTCGAACGCGCCGCGGAGACGAACGACGGCGACGGCGCGGGCGTAGACGGCGTGGCGTTCTCGCGCGGCCCCGGACTCGGCCCCTGCCTCCGCATCGTCGGCACGGCCGCGCGCGCCCTCGCGCAGACGCTCGACGTTCCCCTCCTCGGCGTCAACCACATGGTCGCACACCTCGAAATCGGCCGCCACGGCTCGGGGTTCGACTCGCCGGTCTGTCTGAACGCCTCGGGCGCGAACGCCCACCTACTCGGCTACCACAACGGCCGCTACCGCGTCCTCGGGGAGACGATGGACACCGGCGTCGGCAACGCCATCGACAAGTTCACCCGCCACGTCGGGTGGACCCACCCCGGCGGTCCGAAAGTCGAGGAGGCGGCCGCCGAGGGCGACTACCACGACCTGCCGTACGTCGTGAAGGGGATGGACTTCTCCTTCTCGGGCATCATGTCCGCCGCGAAGGACGCCTACGACGACGGCGTCCCCGTCGAGGACGTCTGCCGCGGCCTGCAGGAGACGATATTCGCCATGCTGACCGAAGTCGCCGAGCGAGCGCTGTCGCTGACGGGGACGGACGAACTCGTCTTGGGCGGCGGCGTCGGACAGAACGCGCGCCTGCGGGAGATGCTCGCGGAGATGTGCGAGCAACGGGGCGCGGAGTTCTACGCGCCCGAACCGCGCTTTCTCCGCGACAACGCGGGGATGATAGCCGTCCTCGGCGCGCGGATGCTGGCCGCCGGCGACACGCTCTCGGTCCCGGAGTCGGCCGTCGACCCGAACTTCCGGCCGGACCGGGTGCCGGTGACGTGGCGCGACGACGAGGAGTCCGTCGCCCGCGACCCGGCGACGGCGAATCCGTCGGCGACCGGAGCCACGGCGCCCGGCGGAAGCGAGGTGCGCGGCGCCGAGGCGACGGTGACGTTCGAGGCCGACAGCGTCGTCAAGCGGCGCGTCCCGAAGACGTACCGGCACCCCGAACTGGACGACCGGCTCCGGACGGAGCGGACCCGGGCGGAGGCGCGCCTGACGAGTCTCGCGCGCCGGGCGGGCGTCCCCACGCCCGTCGTCCGCGACGTGGACCCGACCGAGGGCACCATCGTGTTCCAGTACGTCGGCGAGTCGGACCTCGCGGAGGCGCTGACGGCCGAGCGCTGCCGGACGATGGGCGAACATCTCGCGGCCGTCCACGGGGCGGGGTTCGTCCACGGCGACCCGACGACGCGGAACGTCCGCGTCGACGGCGACCGGGTGTACCTCCTCGACTTCGGACTCGGCTACCACACCGGCCACGTCGAGGACCACGCGATGGACTTGCACGTCTTCGAACAGAGCGTCGAGGGGACCGCCGACGAACCGGAACCGCTGTGTCGGGCGTTCGAGGCGGGCTACGCGTCCGTCGCGCGCGGAGACGACGGCGACGTCGATGGGCGACGGTCGGCCCATCGGACGCAGTCCGGCGACGACGAGGACGCCCTCACGCGCCTCCGACAGGTCGAGGGGCGCGGTCGGTACCAATAGAGGGTCGGGCCCGCGAGTAGAATCGCACGGCGCGAACGCACTCCGTTCGGACCAAAACGATTTATCCGGCGCGGCTGTACCGAACTCACATGGCAGACAAGCCGCAAAAAGGCGAGATTCTGGGCGTGCCGTACAACTTCGAGCGTCCGTCGCTCGGTCGGATGCTGTCGTCGTACTGGAAGCCCGGGCAGAAGATGCTCGTGAAGAAGCCGTTCGGCGTCGGCTACACGCTGAACCTCGCGAACTGGCGGTCGTGGATCGTCGTCGCCGTCGTCGCCGTCCTCCTCTGGCAGGAGCGGAGTTCCTCCGCGCCCGGTTCGGACCTCGAAGACGACGACGACGAGGACGACGGCCCCGTCGAAGTCATCGTCGACTGAACGCGAGACAGTCGGAACGACCGACACCGACGCATCTTTCTCCGAACCGCCGCGACTCCCCGGTAGATGCTTCGATACGTCACGACGAACCCGGGGAAGGTGCGGGAGGCGCTACAGTATCTCGAGGGACCCGTCGAGCAGTTGGACTACGACTACACCGAGGTGCAGGCGGCGGAACTCGGGCCCATCGCGGCCCACGGCGCGCGCGAGGCGTACCGCCACGCGGGCGAACCGGTGCTCGTCGACGACGCCGGCCTGTTCATCGACGGCTTCGGGGGCTTTCCCGGTCCATACTCCTCGTACGCGGAGGACACCCTCGGCGTCGAGGCGGTGCACCGACTGGCCGACCGCGAACTCGACGACCCGCGCCGCGCGGCGTTTCGCTGCGTCCTCGCGTACTGCGACGGCGGGGGGTTCGAGGCGAGTCCGGACCCCGTCGACCGAGACGACCGGACGGCCGCCGCCGCGCGCGGCGCCAAACGGGGCGAAGAGGAGACGGAGACGCTGCCGGTGAAACTGTTCGCGGGGACCGTCCGCGGGCGCATCGTCCCGCCGCGCGGCGACGGCGGATTCGGTTACGACCCCGTCTTCGAACACGAGGGGACGACGTTCGCGGAGATGGACTCCGAGGAGAAGAACGCGGTGTCGCATCGGGGACGAGCGCTGGCGAAGTTCGGGGAGTGGTTTGCCGAGCGAACGGAGTGAGCGAGGCAAACCTCGATAGACGAGCGATGCGAGTCTATCGGCGGTCCGAGCGGGAGCGCAGCGAGCGTTCGGAGTCAGTCGAACGCCTCGCATTCGACGATAGTTCCGTAAGCGAGTCCCGAGATCGACGCGGCTGATACCGCCTCCAGCGAACGCGAGTGCTACGCCCGCGGGTCGCGGTCGGGGCCCTCGTACTCGCCGCCGACGACTTCCTCGTACAGGCTGGCCGCGTCGAACAGCGAGGCGAACGCCTTCGGTTCGCGGACGCTGACCGGGAAGCGGGTGCCGAGTTCGGCCGCCGCGCGGGCGGAGGTGAGGCGGTCGTCGAACGAGAGGACGTGCATCGCGCCGCCGCGGTAGGCGGAGGCGAGGGCGGGGTGGTCGCCGTCGGGATGCTCGACCGGTTCGCGCCACGCCGCGACGCGGTCGCGCCAGTCGGCCGCGAGGTCGGCGTCGGCGAGGTCGGCAACGACGGCCTGGGCGTCGTCTAAGAGCGGGTCGCTCGCGACCAGCGTCGTCCAGGAGTGCTCGCGGAGGCGGTCGAGCGCCTCGCGCGCGTTGCCGCCGACGAGGAGGTCCGCGGCTAACACGTCCGCGTCGGCGACGACGCGGGCCGGTGAAGGGTCGGGGGTCGGGTCAGTCATCGCCCTCGCGCCGCGAACCGAGCGTCTCCCGTATCGCCTCCTCCTCGACGCCGTACGTCGCCGCGCGTTCGAACAGCGCGTCCCACGTCTCCATGAAGTCGAGTTGCGGCGACGCGCACAGAAGTGTGACGGTCGGGGGACGCGGACCGACGCGAGAGGTCCGCGGCGGTCGGGGACGGCAGTCGGAGCGAAGTGATTCTCGCGGCAGCGCGGCGTCTCCCGTCCGTCTGACGCGGATTTAAGTTTCGGGACGAGCACCCTCCGGCGGGCGCGCCACCGCGGCGTCCGCACGTCTGCTCCCTCGACCGCGCGATACCGCGCGGTCGGACGGACATCTACTGCGGACACCGACGGCTGACGGCCTCAGTTCCCATCCCCCCACTCGCGCGCCCGACTCACCGCCGTCGGTCGGCACTCCGACGGTGGGCGCGGCGTCGCACCCCCGTGGCGCCGCGCGTCTACACGTTCCCCTTTCTCTCTTCACCCAAGAGGACGCGCCGGACGTCTTCGAACTGGTCGCGGTCCGCGACGAGGGCGAGTCTGTCGCCCGCCTTGACGGTCGTCCCCGGCAGCGGGATGGTCATCGGCTCTCTGGACCTGCCGTGCGCGTAGATGCGTCCGTCGGCGCCGAGGTCGATGTCCGCGACCTTTCGGCCGACGACGGGTGACCCCTCGGGGACGACGAGCATCGAGAGGCGCAACTGCTCGGTCAACTCGCCGATGGCGTTGAAGTCGCCGCCGAGGAGCGCCGTCTTCGCGCCGGCCGCGCCGAGGCGTTCGGGGTAGACCACGTCGTCCACGTCGTCGGCGTAGCGTTCGTATATCTCCTGCCGGTAGTCCTCGCTGACGCGCATGACCGCCCGACAGCCGAACTCCTTGCCGATCATGCAGGCCGCGAAGTTGACGTTCGGGTCGCCGGTCAGTCCGCCGACGGCGTCGGCGTCCTCCACGCCCGCGCGACGGAGGACGGCCTCGTTGCTCCCGTCGCCCTCGATGACCTCGAACCCGGCCTCTTCGGCCCGTTCGACCTTCCGTTCGTCGTTATCGACCACCGTCACGTCGTGGCCTTCCTCTCGCAATACGAGCGCGGTCCGCGCGCCGACACGACCGTACCCCACGATAACAACCTTCATACACGTACTTGACGGCGGCGGAGGATAAAAGCGTAGACCCGACGGGAGGTGCGACGGGAGACGCGTCAGGAGACGACCGCGGGAGGACGCTACTGAGGGCGTTCGGTCCGGGCGTCCTCCAGACGCTGGTGGAGGGCGTCGACGACGCCCGACAGCGTCTTCGTCCCGAACAGGGCGACGATGAGGGCGCCGACGGTGTCGAACACCAAGTCGACGATGGTGTCCGAGAGGCCGTACTGGACGAGGACGGCCTCGATGCCGAAGTAGTCGGCCGCGAGGCGGGTGAAGAACTCCAGCACCTCCCAGAGGACGCCGACGGCGAGCGTGAACGTCAGGATGAAGACGAACAGGAACCGGTGCGGGAGGTAGACGGCGTCGCTGTACTCGTCGACGGCGCGCGTCGCCGCGTAGCCCACGGCGGCGACAAGCATCGCCGACAGCGTGTGCGTGAGGTGGTCGTACCACCACAGGTCGTCGTACAGACCCAGCATGCCGAGGGCGTGAAGCAGGACGGCGGCCGTCACCCACAGCGTGAGCGACGGGGAGAGGCGGATACCCCAGTCCCGACTCAGAAACGCCGGGAGGTAGGTGATGGCCAGTGCGCCCGCGGCGTTGATGACGATGCTGGCGTTCAGCGTAGCGAGGCCGACGCCGAGGATACCCGCGATGGCCAGTCGCATCCCTCCCGCGGCCAGCGAACCGACGTTCGGCGGAAGTCGCCACCTCATGCCCCGTCCTTCGCGAGGGGTGCCGATAAACCTCGCTTTACGTCGATAGCCGCTCACTCGGCGTGCTAACACGGGACGCGAAACTGTTTTTCCGTCCTTCGGCATAGGTCAGTCCAATGATGGCTACCACGCACGCCCTCGCCGGGGTCGTGCTCGCGGTCGTCGTCGCCGCAGTGTTCCCCGAGAGCGCCGCCGGCACGACGCCGATTCCCGTACTCGCCGCCGCGCTCGGCGGGCTGTTTCCCGATTTCGACCTCTACGCGGGGCACCGCAAGACGCTACACTTTCCGGTCTACTTCAGCGCCCTCGCCGCGCCCGCACTGCTCGTCGCGGCGTTCGCGCCGACGACGCTGACGCTGTCGGTGGCGCTCTTTCTCGCCGCCGCGGCGCTACACTCGGTGATGGACGCCTTCGGCGGCGGCCTCGAACTCAAGCCGTGGCTCGGCACCTCGGAGCGCGCCGTCTACAGCCACTACCACAAGCGCTGGATTCCCCCGCGCCGGTGGATCCGCTACGACGGCGCCCCCGAGGACCTGCTGGCGGCGACGCTGTTCGCCCTGCCGGCGATATACGCCTTCGACGGCCCCATCCAGACGGGCGTCTACGTCGCCCTCGGCGTCTCGGCCGTCTACGTGCTGCTCAGAAAGCCGATGGTCGTCGTCGCCCAGACGACGGTGGACGCGATGCCCGAGGACGTGGTCGAACGGATGCCCGAACGGTTCGTCGAGGACTTTCGGTAGACGGGTGGCGTGCCGGCGGTTCGGTTTTTCCTCTCGGGAGTTCGGTTTCGAGAGCGCGTCTCTCTTCAGTCGGACGCCTCGAACCGATAGGTGTCCCCGCGGTCCACGTACGCCACTCTGTCTTCCAGACCCGCCGCCTCGACGGCCTCTTTGAAATCGGACAGCGGCGACCGGAACACCTCGTAGTCGTCGTAGTGGATGGGGACGTTCTCGTCGGCGTCGAACAGTTCGACGGCCTCGACGCCCTGTTCGGCGTCCATCGTCAGGAGGACGCCAAGGATTTCGGTCCCGCCCAGGTGCAACAGCGCGAGGTCGATGTCCGGGAACCGCTCGGGAATCTCCTCCAACTCGTCGTACATCACCGTGTCGCCCGAGACGAACAGGCGAAAGGAGGGTCCCTCGCCCGCCCCCGCCGGGCGAAATTCGAGCACGCTGCCCATGACGGGCGGGAGGGCCTTCTCGACCACCCGCGGGCCGTGTCGGCCTGGCGTCGACGTGACGTCGAGTTCCGCCTCGCCCTTCCGGACGGTCACCTCCTCCCAGGTGTCCATGGCGTACGTCTTGCGGAACCCCTTCTCCGCGAGTTCCTTGGACGCGTGCTCGGTGGTCACGATGGCGAGGTCCTTGTCCAATTTCTCCTCGACGATTCGGTCGAAGTGGTCGCCGTGGTAGTGCGACAGCAGGACGAAATCGAGGTCCTCCGGCAGGTCCTCGATGTCGATGGCTGGGTCGGTCTTGCGTTCCGAGCGGATGCCGTAGCCGAGGTGGACGTGGTCGCCGCTGTGCAGGAAGTTCGGGTCCGTGAGGATTGTGAATCCGGCGTAGCGGACGATGACGGTGGCCGTCCCGACGAAGAAGATGGAACCGCTTTCGGTCTCTTGTGGTTCCGATTCGGATTCGGGGAGTTCGAGGGTCTGGCTCACTTCTCGTGGTTGCGTTCGAGGAGGGTTAGTGGTGGTACTTGCTTATTCAACGGAAAGCCAAAAACGGGGAAAAAAGAATACGGCCGGGATTTGAATCCGGGGTCTCGTCCACCGGGCGTTTCACGCCCTGTGTACCCGGACGACCCGTTTACGCAGGCTGTACCCAGACAGCCTATGAGCCTGAAACCAACGCCGCCGCACGAAGCCAAGAACCGATTCCTCAACGACAAGAAGCCGGGCGTCACCCGGAAGACGCTCAAGAACTACCGCACGTCCCTGCGCCAGTTCTGCGACTGGCTGGACGACCAGCAACTCACGAACCTGAACGACCTCGACAGCGAACTCATCCAGCGGTACAAGGAGTTCCGGCTGTCCAAGGTCAAGGTCATCACGGCACGGCAGGATATGATGACCATCAAGCAGTTCATCGAGTTCTGCGAACACATCACGGCTGTCCCGCGCGGGATGGCGGATATGGTTCGGATTCCCTCTGTCAGCGAGAACGACGAAATCTGTGACGACCTCCTCACGCGGGACGAAGCCTCCGAGTTGTTGGACTTTCTCGGGAAGTACGAATACGCCAGCAACCGGCACGTCACTCTGCTACTGCTCTGGAAGACCGGGATGCGTCTTAGCGGTCTTCGGGCGCTTGACCTCGGAGACTTTGACGAAGGCCGTCCGGCGCTGGAACTCCGCCACCGACCCACAGAGGGGACGCCGCTCAAGAACAAGGAACGGAGCGAGCGGGACGTGCTGATAACCCCAGAGGTGGCCGACGTCGTCCGCGACTACATCGATATGAACCGGAAGGACGTCACCGACGACCACGCCAGAGAGCCGCTCCTGACGTCCAAGAGTGGGCGCATCGTGGAGACGACCATTCAGCGGTACGTCTACACGGCGACTCGTCCCTGCTACTACAACGGCGGGAACTGCCCGTTCGACCGGGAACCCGAGACCTGCGAGGCTATGTCGTGGAATGGCTCGTGTAAGTGTCCCGGCTCGGTCAGCCCCCACGCCCTACGTCGGGGCTATGTCACGGCGGCGCGGAACGCGGGACAGCCTAAGGACGTGACTGGGGAGCGAGTCAATATGAGCGGGAAGGTGCTGGATAAGCACTACGACAAGGGTTCAAGCGCCGAGAAGGCGGAACGACGGCGAGACTACGTCAAGGACATTTAGGCCCGTATCCCCCTTCACCCCGTTAGCAAAGGGGGAATCTGAACAGCGGCCCGATATGTGTTCAGGCACAGGCGTTTCGTATGTTCTCTGTGA
Organism: Halogeometricum pallidum JCM 14848; assembly: GCF_000337095.1. GTDB lineage: Archaea > Halobacteriota > Halobacteria > Halobacteriales > Haloferacaceae > Halogeometricum > Halogeometricum pallidum. Next base: position 177,408 of record NZ_AOIV01000006.1, on the reverse strand, counting down.
TTGTCGTGACGGAAACGGTGGAATCAGTCACTTGATAGACCACGTTCGTTTTCAGACCGTCAACCGCCCCGCTGGAACCGCTCTCACAACTGTATTCATACGAATACGGCATTTTCACCCGAACTTCGACGCCCGAACTGTTGCTGTTCACGACGGTTGCGTTGGGTTCGGCGTAGGTACCGACGCTACTGCTGGTGACGTAACTCGCGTTCTCCAACGCTTGGGTTACACGAGTTTCTTCAGCGCTGAGCGCTTGTTCTCTCGCTTCTTCCTCGGTAACGTCAGGGCCGGTGCTACCAATCCCTGCACAGCCGGCAAAAGTGACCAGCAGGGCAAGTAGCAACAGGGAACCAATTCGTGACTTCACGGGCCACACAACTAAGAGAGTCATTAAGTGTTTTCTGATGGCTAAAGACTATGAACACTACAAGGCGGATTTCGCTCAGTTCACCTACCCAACGCCCGACTACCCGCAATCCTTCATAGGCAAAGGACTGCGCTCAACCGAGTCGAACCCAGCGGGAACGCCGGGCCGGTTATTACACCACTCTGGAAGGGGGCTTCCTGACCTACGTTACCTGCCTCGCGGTGATGGGAATTTCTTCGGGCGCGTAAGGGCTTCTCGGCGTGCTATATGCGGCGGGAAGGCGTTATTCGTCCGGAGAGACGGTGTTGGTTCGGCGTCCAGATGCCCGGCTCCGGTTGCCTACTTCAGCAGGGCTATATCCGCTGACGCAGTCGGGAGGGGGGAACTACCGAGAGAACGGTGCTGAGCGGCGCGTCCCGGTGGCCCCGGAGTACTATGTCCATAGCAACCACAGACACAGCGACGCATCTCGTCAAGACCGACACCCGCAGAGAGACCAGAATCGGCTACGAGGGTTGGTCGGAAGCGAACGACTACTTCCGAGCGGACTATCTCTACCTTCGGAAGGGGGCTTACTGGAAGTATCAGGACGAGGTCGATGCCGGGAAACGGAACGGGCCGAAGTGGTACAACGGCTCGTACTACACCTACGTCGAGAACCGAAACCTCATCGAACACTACGCCGCTCGCCTCGAACTGAGCCGGATTCAGCGGGAACGCGCTGTCTCCTTCTTTCTCTCCCAAGACCTCCGCAAGTGGGGTATCGACAAGCGGTTCGTAGCGTGGGCCATCTGTACGTACCTCGTCCACTCTGACGAGAGAGATATTCGACAGACTCACCCTGCCTGTGGTGAGGCGAACGCGGAAATTTCGTTCCGAGAACTCGCAGACGGACTTGGCCTGACGGAGCGCCAGCGGCACCGACTCTATGGCAAGGTACAGAACCGGTTTGCACGGAGCCGGTGGGGGGAGGGGTATATAAACCGTCCAGTATTATCTATGGTGGAGAAGGAGGACGAAGAGGAACTGGTGGTAGGGACGTTGACACCCCCCGAATACGACGACCCAGAAGCCTCAGACGGCTTCGAGGGTTCGGACGTATTGGATGCCCAAGTATCCCTTCAGGAGGCCATCTGAGCCACGGAGCGTCCTATTCGGGATTGACGGCGCGTTCCCGCAGGATTGGGCTACCGAACACGAGACAGGCTTATGTCCGCTACCCACCGAGAGCGACCCCAATGATTGAACCCATCCCCCATCGGTGGCGGTCGGTTCGGGCCACCGTGGGAGACACCGTCAAGATACCCATTGACGCCGATAGCGTGAGCCTCCTTCCCGCAGAATATGACTCCGACGAAGTGACCGTATCCTTCTTCGTATCAGATGTGACCGGCGAGTTCGACACCGAACCCGAGATGGAATCCCGACCGATAGAGGTAGAGACGATAGGCAAAGGCGAGACCTCTCTAAACGCCTTCTGTTATCACCCTACTATCGTTCCCGCTCCCGATGGCGAGTCTGCAAGAGTCTACTTCTTGGGTCAACTACAGAGGAACAATTCACGTTGTGGTGACGTTTTCCGTCCGATTCAGCGATTCCGACAAACCGACCCTATAGGGAATGCGCCACAGTAATAACCAAAAGTAATATCTTGCTATGAGATTCGGTCACACCGGCTCATTCTCTGAAACCACCGCACGCAGACGGGTGACTGCGCTCACGGGTGTCCTTTCCCGGCACCGTTTGCCGGTGAAACGTGCCGGAAAACGGGTGGCCTTCCTGCCGCTAATAGGCGATAAACTTATGCTAGAAGGGCGCTGTCTGCCAATTACAGTCTGCGCCGCAGGCGCAAGCCTAGGCCGGGATTTGAACCCGGGCTCTCGTCCTTACCAAGGACGCGCTTTACCGCTAAGCTACCCAGGCACGCATACAGTCGTTGTCCGGATTCGTCTTTAGGCGTTTCGATTCGACCCGCCTACGTCACGGAGTTCCACGCGACCGAGAGTCACCGGTCCGCCGACGACGGCACCCGGTCGTCCGTGGTGCTGGTGACCGACAGCGACGCGATTCGCTCGGTGGTGGCATCGGAGAACGCCGTCGTCGCGGGCGGGAGGGTCTCCTCGGCGTCGCACTCGCGGGCGAGTTCGGCGGCGTATTCGAGCAGTGCGGGCGGGGCGTCGCCGCCGACGGCCGTCGTCCCGGCGACGACGGCGAGGGTGAAGATGTCCGCTTCGAGGTTCCGGTCGGCGGTATTGGCGGCGTCCTGCTTCCGGCGGAGCGTCTGATCGCGGCCGAACGCGCGGACCACCTCGACGGCGCGGTCGGCGGCGTCGGTCCGAGCGAGCACGTAGAATCCCCGGGAGACCAGCACGTCGGCGGCGACCACGTCCAAGTCGCCGGTGATGTCCCCGTCGTCGCCGCTGAGCCACGGTTCCTCGTGCGCTAAGGTGCGCGTGAGTCGGAGGCCCTCGTAGATGAGTTGGACGCCCGCGGCGCGTTCGGCGAGGCCATCGGCGTCGGCGTCCGCGCCGGGTTCGAGCGCACGGGCGCTCAGAATCGTCAGCGCACCCGGCGTCATCGAGGCGTCGGCGAGGCGGTCGAACAACACCTCACGGAGGCGGTCTGGCTCGATATCGTCGAGCGCCTCACGCGCGGCATTGCGGGCCCGCACGGCGTCGTCCATTAGCCGAGAGTTACGGCGGGAAGGGCAAAGACCTTTGGAAAACGCGCAGGAGGGACGCCTATGATTCGAACGACGGCGGACGGACCGGTTCGCGTCGTGACGGTCGACCGACCCGAGCGACGGAACGCGCTTCGGCCCGCGGACCTCGACGAACTGGCGGCGGCCGTGGCGGGCGCGGACCCCGAGGCGACGCCGGTGGTCTACCTCCGCGGGGCGGGCGGGCATTTCTCGGCCGGCGCGGACCTCGACAGCGTGGCGACCCTCGAGGCCCCTGAGGCGTTCGCCCGCCGCGGCCAACGGGTCGCGACGGCCATCGCCGACGCGCCGGCCGTCGTCGTCGCCGGAATCGACGGCGCGGCCCGCGGCGGGGGCGTCGAACTCGCCCTCGCCTGCGACGTGCGCGTCGCCACCCCGCGGGCGACGTTCGCGGAACCGGGCGTCCGCTTCGGCCTGTTCGGCGCGTGGGGCGGCACCGTCCGCCTCCCCCGAATCGTCGGCGAGGGCGAGGCGCTGGACTTCGCGCTCTCGGGCCGCGCCGTGGACGCGGAGGAAGCCCGGCGGATGGGACTCGTCTCCCGCGTCGTCGACGACCCGCGGTCCGTCGCCGACGAGATAGCCGGGAACCGCCCGGACGCGCTCAGAGCGATAAAGGAACGCCTGCGCGACGACGCGGACGACGAGACGCGCGAACGGGCCGAGGCCGAGGCGTTCGCTCGACTACACGGGCGATACGTCGACGACATCCGGGAGACGAGAGAGGGCGGGCGAGAATGAAAGAGAACTGAGTGGGTAGTCGGTCGAGAAACAATCGCTCGAAGCCGTCCCGGACCGCGAGCGAGAGACGACGGGGGATTCGCGCCGTGTGACGGCACGTTCGCGTCCGGTGCGGGTCGTCGCCGTGTCCGGGAGGCGCGGGAGGCGCGCCCGCTCAGATGTCGAGCGGTTCCGGCGCGGGCGGCATGTGCCGTTTGTGCTCGCTTCTCTCGTACAGTTCGACGACCCTGTCGACCTGGTCGTCGGTCACGCCGAGGTGGTCGACGGTGGCCGACTTCGAGAGCGGTCCGTCGACGTGCATCGCGAGGATGGCGTCGAGCGTGTCGTAATCCAGCCCCATCTCGCTCTCGTCGCTGTGGCCTTCCCACATCTCCGCGGACGGCGTCTTCATCACGAGGTCCTCGTCGACGCCCATCGCGGCGGCCAACTGCCGCACCTGCTGTTTGTAGAGGTTGCCGATGGGGTTGCAGTCGACCGCCTGATCGCCGTACTTCGTGAAGTAGCCCGTCAACCCCTCGGAGCGGTTGCCAGTCCCGAGGACGACCTTGTCCTCGGCGTTGGCGACGAAGTAGTTCAGCACGCCGCGCGTTCGGACGTAGACGTTTCCGGCGGCGAGTCGGTCGTCGGCCGCTTCGGGGAACGCGTCGAAGAAGGCCTCAGCGATGGGCTGAATCTCGACCACGTCGTACTCGATACCCAGGTCCTCGGCGACGCGTTCGGCGTCGCTCATGTTTTGATCCGTGTTCACCTCGCTCGGCATCACCACCCCGTGAACGTTCTTCCGGCTGAGGGCGTCGACGGCGAGGTGGGCGACGGTCGTGCTGTCGATGCCGCCGGAGAGGCCGAGAACGGCGCCCTCGGCGCCGGCGTCGTCCACGATGCTCCGGAGGAATTCGAGGATGTGGTCGCGCGTGGTCTCCAGTTCGTCCGGCGAGAGGCGGAGGTCCAACGGAGCAGTGTCGCTCAGCACGGTGGTTTCCATAATCAGGCGAGGCTACCACCTCGGAGAACTAATAAACACCCGTCGACGGAGTTCCGTGGACGCGCGTTCAGTTTCCGGTCCCGCGGCGGGACGGAGGTCGGTGAAACGCTACGTTGAAGTGTGACCGGAGAACTATCTACAGTTGCGCGCCGATGCGTCACCGAACGCAGTGAGGTGATGCACGGAGCGAACGAAGTGAGCGCCGATGGTCAAGCGAGCGAAGCGAGGTTGACCCCGAAGCGCGAGTGAAACGAAGCGCGCCGATGGTCCAATGGTAGGACATTAGCTTCCCAAGCTAATAGTCCGGGTTCAATTCCCGGTCGGCGCACTCCCCCCGCTTGTCGCATCTTCTGAACGGAATCGGACGAGGAGCCGAAGGCTCCGAGTCTACTGGAGCGAAGAGATGCGGGCCGAGGGAATCGAATCAGGGAGCGAGCGAAGCGAGCTACTGGGGTTCAATTTCCGACGGACTCGCCTCGGTCCTCCGTCGACGTTTCGGTCACTCGCTCCGCTCGTTTCCGAAACTCCCGGTCGGCGCACTCCCTCCGGTCGTCGCATTACTCCCGGACGCTCCCACCCCGAGTCGCTACTCGGTGGTCGTCTCCGTCCGGCACACCGCCGGTTGCTGTTCGGTCCACAGGCCGAGGCCGTCGTCCTCGATGCGCACCTCCAACCCGTAGCAGTCGGAGTCGGTGCTCGCGGTGTCGAACGTCGTCCACTCCTCGCCGTCGTCGAGGCGGAAGTACAGCGTGTACGCGCCGCCGTCGTCGACCCACGGCCCCTCCACCGGAAGCGGCGAGGAGGCGCTGGTAGCCCGGCCGAGGTCGTACGACGACCAGAACGCCACCTCCTCCTCCCGTTCGGCCATGACGTGCACCGTGTGGTCCGTCGCGTCCTCGTTCACGACGCGGACGTACCCCATGCTCTTCCGGGCCGCGGCCCGTTCGTTTCGCGCGTTCGTCCCCCCGCACCCCGCGATGGCCGCCGCGCCCGCCGCGGTGGCGGCGAGGAGGCGACGGCGCGAGAGCGGGGACTCCCATCCATCCATGACGGGGACTCCCCGCCGGAGGACAAAAGCATTCGCTTTGGAGAATGTTTACTATCTAGACACTATTCAGTCGAGATACGGTCCGAACTCCCTCGACTCGACCAGTTCGAGGAGCGTCGCCGTCGCCTCGGCGTCGAAGCGGAGGACGCGCCGCCACCACGGGCCCTTCCCGGAGTCGTTCGAGAGGTCGGTGACGATGCGGTTGGCCTCGGCCCCTGCTTCGGGCGAGGAGAAGGGGACGACGCGGTCAAACAGCCCCGAGCGGTCGGTGCCCGCGACCAACACCTCGGCGTCGAACGTCTCCCGCTTGACGTGCGCGTTGTTGGCGAAGCGGGCGCGCTCCGACTCGGGGAGCGACTCGTACTCCTCGGGGGTGAGCGCGAGGTCCACCTCGAAGCCGCCGATGACGTACGCGCCCCACTCCGGCGCGAGGTAGTCCGCGGCGTCCGTCGCGTCGGCGGCGTCGGACGGGTCCGCATGGAAATCCAGCGTGGCGTAGAAGAACAGCCAATCGCCCGCGTCGAGGCGGGAGAGCGGACCGGCCTTCACCCCATGCTCGTCGCCGTAGGTGTGGCGCTCGCAGTGGGGGTAGCCCGCGAACTCCGGGTCGAGGTGGACGCGGGCGTCGCGGACCGACTCGGGGAGTTCGACGGGCGGGTCGAGGTTCGCGTACGTCGGCACCGACGCGTCCGGGCGCGTCGGTTCTCGCTCGGGAATGGGCACGTACGCGAACGTCCCGTCGGGGTAGACGGGGCCGCGGACGCCCGGGAGCGTGCCGTTGGCAGCGACGTTGATGGCGACGGCTCTGGTCACGAGCGTTTCGGCGCGCCCCGAACGGATAAGCGCGTCTCGTTGGTCGCCGGACAGGGCCGGGAGATTGGCCCGTCGAGTCAGGCGAGTCGATTCGAGCAGTTCCAGCAGCGGTCGAACGTCGGGTCCGGTTCGTTCATCGTGCCGCACCGGGGGCAGTACCGGCCGTCGGCGTCCTCGCCGGGGCGTTCGCTACGGGTGGGCGCCGCGAGGCGGGCCGCGCGGGTCGGACCGCCGCGGTCGCTTCCGGAGGCGACGGAGTCGGGCCGGTCGTCCCTGTCACCGAACACCCGGTCGTACCCCACCTCGTCGTCGCCGTTGAGCAGGTACCGATACACCAGTAGCTGGAGTATCGCGAGGCCGACGGCGTAGACCACGATCCATCCCCACGGGTCCATATCGTGCTATTCGTTGCCAAGGCACTTTACCTTTCGGGAGCCCGCTCGGAGTCGGGCGGCGACCGTCAGTCGGTGGACTCGGTGCCGGGCGCGTCGGGGACGTCCGGCGGCGTCAGCGTCCGACCGAACTCGTCGAACGCGTCGAGGTCTTCTGGCAGGTCGTACTCGATTTCGCGTTCGTCCTGCCGGTTGACGAGGCGGTCCTCGACGGCGTCGGCGACGGACTCCCACCCGGGCTTGACGCGGATGCTCTTGGCCGGCGTGCCCGCGACGATGTGGTGGGCGGGCACGTCGCCCTGTACGACCGAACGCGCGCCGACGACGCTGTTGGTCCCGACACGGATGCCCGCGCGGACCATCGCGTCGTAGGTGACGCGCGCGTCGTCCTCGACGACGGTGTGGAAGTTCCGTATCTCGGTCTGGTCGACCACGTCGTGGTCGTGGCTGTACAGGTGGACGCCGTCCGAGATGGAGACGCGGTCCCCGATTGTGAGTTTCCCCCGGTCGTCGAGGTGGACGTCGTCGTGGACGACGGTGTTGTCCCCGACGGAGATATTGTGCCCGTAGGTGAACGAGATACCCTTGAAGAACCGGCAGTTCTCCCCGCACTCCTCGAACAGGTGGTCGGCGAGCATCTGCCGGAATCGAAGCGCGAAGTGGATGTTGTCGGCCATCGGCGTCGCGTCGAACTGCCGCCAGAGCCACTGGAGATACTTCGACTCCTCGAACCGCTCTTCGTCCTTCTCGGCGTAGTATTCCGACTCCAGCGTCGCGTTACAGGGGTCGTACCCCTGCAGGCGGACGCGTTCGGCGGCCGAGAGGTCCTTCCCGGCCTGCCACCGTTCGTACGCCGCCCGGTCGCCGTGGAGGTCCACGAGCGTCTCCGTGACCACTTCGCACGTGTCCTCCGCCGAGGAGAGTCGTTCGTCCACCTCGTCGATGAACGCCTGCACGTTCCGTTCCGCCTCCGCGGGGAGAGAGACGTGGACTTTCGTCATGGAACGTCGCTTCGTCCCCATCGAACTAATCCGTTCGGTTGTGTGTACACATCGGCGAACCGCGGAAAGTCCATTTCAACGGACTGAGCGTCCGCAAAGAATCACCACTGGTGTAGTAAACGAGTGGATACCGACGGTCACTTCACGGAGTTACGGGTAGTAGCGGTATGAGCGGCGACGACGGTCCGAACGCGCCCGACGGTCGGTCGGCGTGGACGCGCGACCACGCGACGGCGTTGCGACGCGAGGAGACGAACGTAGCACCGATAATCTACCCCCCGTCAGAGCGTTTAGACGAAGGCCTGCACGTCTGGGACACCTGGTGGCTCCGCGACCGGGACGGGTCGCCCGCGGAGGTGAACGGCTGCCGCGTTATCGTCGCGCTGACGTCCTCGTCGGACCTCCTCCCGGGGAAACGGCACGACGTGGCGACGCTGCGATACTTCTACTCGGCGGACGGAGAGTCCTGGGAGACGGGCGGCCGCGTCTTCGAGACGGGGATGCTCGGCTCCCGGCAGTGGGCCGGGTCGGCCCTCCACGATGACGGGGACGTGTACGTCTACTACACGGCCGCCGGCGAGGCCGACGAGGCGGACCTGTCGTACTCCCAGCGCATCGCTCTCGCGGAGGGCGGGACGATTTCGCCCGGCGACGACGGCGACGGCGTCGAACTCGACGGTCCGTGGGAGCACTCGGTGCTCCTGGAACCCGACGGCGAGTGGTACGAACGGGAGGCGCAGAGTCGCGGGATGACGTACACGTTCCGCGACCCGTGGTTCTTCGAGGACGAGGACGGGGAAACGTACCTGCTGTTCGAGGCGAACACGCCCGTCCCCGAGGGGTCGGACGCCTGCGGCGGCGACGCGGCGCAACAGGAGTTCAACGGCAGCGTCGGCCTCGCGCACTCGCCGACGGGCGACCCCACCGACTTCGAACTCCGGCCGCCCCTCCTCGACGCCGTCTGCGTCAACCAGGAACTCGAACGGCCCCACCTGGTCGTCCGCGACGGGACGTACTACCTGTTCGTCTCCAGCCACCACCACACGTTCGCCCCCGGCGTCGAGGGCTACGACGCGCTGTACGGATTCGTCGCCGACGGACTGCGGGGCGACTACGAACCGCTGAACGGGCACGGGATGGTGCTGACGAACCCCGCGAACGCGCCGTTCCAGGCGTACTCGTGGCTCGCGTACGACCACGGCGACGAACTGCTCGTCACCTCCTTTTTCAACTACTTCGACTACGACCGACCGTCGATGGACGACGTGGCCCTCCTCCCGGAGGACGAACAGATGCGACGGTTCGGCGGGACGCTCGCCCCGACGGTGCGCGTGGGGGTGGACGGCACGCGGACGCGGGTGCTCGGAACGCTCGGGCACGGTCACCTCCCCCTCGCCCGGGAGTCGCTTCCGTCCGACCCGTTCGAGGGTGCGGCCGACGACGCCGACGGCTTCCGGTACTACTGAATCGGTCGCGGCCCGCTACTCGCCCGCCGGGAACGTCGCGTCGAGTTCCCACGCGTTCGCCGAGGCGAGTTCGACGCCGCCGCCGACGGCCCGGAGCGAGACGCCCTCGGCGTCCGCGCGGGTGGGGTACACCCGACTCGTCAGACACCGGCGCTCGTTCGCGTACAGTTCCACGACGGACCCGTCCACTAACGCTCGGAGCGACAGCGAGTCGCCGTCGATGGGCATCGACTGCTCCTCCGCGTCGGGCACGCCGTCGAGGGCGCTATCGGTCCGGTCCACCGTCACCGCATCGCCGTCGTATCGCACGACGGTCCGCTCGTTACCCGCGGGCGACTCGAACAGGCCGAGTTCGAGCGTCGCGCCATCGGCGACGCGCGCGTCGAACCCGAGTTCGTAGGCGTTGCCCGTCAGGTCGAGCGTGCGCGACGCCCCGGCGGCGAGAGAGACCGCCTCATCTCCGGCGAGGGCGTCGCGGCCGCGGAGCGATTCGAGTTCCCGCGCGGGTCGCTGGCGGAGTTCGCCGTCCTCGACGGACAGTTCTCGGGGCACCGTGAGGAGGCCGGACCACCCGGCGTGCCACTGCGCCTCCACGTCACGCGCCTCGGGCGCCCACCCCCACGTGAGCACGCGGCCGTCGTCCGCCCGCGTCGACTGCGGCGCGTAGTAGTCCCCGTAGTCGAGTCGCTCGCGGTGCTCCACGTCGAAGGCGGGGTCGTCCACGTCCGCCGTTCCGAGGAAGTACTCCACGTGACTGTAGTTCGAGACGTGCAACACCTGTTTCTCGCCGAAGTCCAGCAGTTCGGGGCACTCCCAGACGACGCCGTGGCCCTCCCAGTCGCCGACGAGGAGGGGGCCGACGTACTCCCACTCGCGGAGGGTCTCCCCCCGGTAGAGGAGGGCCGCCCCGCCGGTGTCGGCGACGCCCGCGCCGACGAGGTGGTACCACGTCTCTCCCTCCCGCCAGACGTTGTGGTCGCGGAACTCCGCGCGCCAGTCGTCGGTCTCCAAGAGGTCGAGGTCGACGTGTTCGCCGGGGTCGACGATGACGGGGTTGTCGCCGTGCTTGGTCCACGTATCGAGGGAGGGGTCGTCCGTCGTCGCCAGACACGGGAGTTGGTCGCGGCCGCGGCCGCCGGTGTAGACCAGCGTCGGCGTACCGTCGTCGACGACGGCGCACCCGGACCAGACGCCGTCGCGGTCCGGGCCGTCCGGGTCCGGCGCGAGGGCGACGGGGCGGTCCTCCCAGCGGACCAAATCGTCGCTCGCCGCGTGCCCCCAGTGGATGGTGCCGTGGAACGGCCCGCCGGGGTTGTACTGGTAGAAGACGTGGTAGGTGCCGTCGTACCGGACGATGCCGTTCGGGTCGTTCAGCCACCCGCCGGGAGCCGCGAGGTGGTAGCGCGGCCGGCGGTGGTCGTCCGCGATTTCGCGCCGAAGCGCCGCGAACCCGGACGCGTCGTCGGGGCGGTCGGTGAACCGCGGGCGGCGGCGTTCGTCGCCGCCGAGGAGGGCGAGGGCGTTGCGGACGATTCGGCGCTGGGCTTCCGCCGCCTCGAAGTCCGACGCGGGGAGGAAGGCGACTTCGGAGCCGATTCCGTACGCGTCTCCTCCGCCGACGCGCCACGCGAACGCCGCCTTCTGCGCGACGTGGAACGCCTCGCCCCGAATCGTCGAGGCGATGACGTCCCCCGACTGCGGGAGCGACGCCTCGTACCGGGCGTACGGTCGCGTCGCGTCCGCCGGTTGGGTGTGGAGTTCGCGGAGCGGGAACCCCTCGAACAGGGGGTGGCCGTCGTAGACGCGCTTTTTCACCAGGCCGCTCGACTCGGCGGGCGTCTCGACGCCGACGGCGTCCGGTGCCACCTCGTCGACGCCGAACGGGACGACGGCCGGGAGGGCGCGGAGCGTAAGCAGGAGGCCGTTTCCGTCTTCGAGAAACGCCGAGACGGCGTCGGCGCAGGCGGCGGCGTCCGCGCGGGCGTCGTCGACGAACGGTTCGTCGCGGTGCCACCACGCCACGTCGTAGTCGGCGAGCGAAGCGGTTCCGTCGGCGAGTTCGGCGAGGGAGACGTCCGCCACGTCCGCGACGCCGTCGCACCAGTTACGGGCGGCGCGTTGTTCGTCCGTCAACTCGGTCGCAGAGAGGAACGCGACGCTGACCGGCAGGTCGTCCATTGGTACCGGGGTTCGAGGTCATCAAATATTAACTCGGGGTTTCGTACTTGGGCGGTCGTGGACGGGGATGGTTCGGGGTCCGGGACCTTTCGACCGCCGAACCGTTCGGGCTAAGTGACCGGGCGTCCAACCCCGAAACATGCACTATCGGACGCTGGGCGACTCGAACGTCGAAGTCAGCGAGGTCGGGTTCGGCGCGTGGGTCGTCGGGACCGACTGGTGGGGCGACCGGACGAAGCAGGACTCCATCGACCTCATCCACCACGCCATCGAGGAGGGGATCACCTACTTCGACACCGGCGACGTGTACGGCCACGGCGAGAGCGAGCGGGTGGTCGGGGAAGCGGTGTCGGAGTACCGCGACGAGGTGACGCTGGGGACGAAGGTGGGCTACGACTTCTACAACCACCCGCAGGCGGGCCACGGCGAACTCCCGAAGGAGATGACGGGCGAGTGGGTCCGTTCGGCGACGGAGAAGAGCCTCGACCGTCTCGGCGTCGGCCACGTCGAACTGCTCCAACTCCACAACGCGAACGTCGATGAAGTGGACGAGGACGTGTTGGAGGCCCTCGACGAACTGAAAGAGGAGGGCCTCGTCGACGCCGTCGGCTGGGCGCTCGGTCCGTCCATCGGCTGGTTGGCCGAGGGCGATATGGCCATCGCCGAGGAGTTCGACTCCCTGCAACTCGTCTGGAACGTCTTCGAACAGGAGGTCGGCGAGCACTTCCTCGACACCATCGAGCGCACCGACTCCTCGACGAGTCTCATCCCGCGCGTGCCGCACTCCTCGGGCCTCCTGAACGAGCAAGTGACGCCCGAGACGGGTCACGACTTGGACGACCACCGCGGCTTCCGCCCCGACGCGTGGTACGAGACGGGCTGGGAGAAACTGGAGACCCTGCGCTTCCTCGAACGGGATGGCGAGCGCACGATGGGACAGGCCGCCATCGCGTTCCTCCTGAGCCACGACGCCGTCGCGAGCGTCACGCCGACGTTCCACACGCGCGAGGACATCACCGAGTGGGCAGCCGCCTCCGACGTGCCGAAACTGAGCGACGAGGAGCTGACCCGCGTGAAGGACCTGTACGCCGACAACTTCGGCATCGGCCGCGAGGACGGGATGGACTCGCTGCGTTCCTCGGTGGACGGCGACGACATCGCCGCCGCCGGCATCGACAAACAGCCCTCGGCGGGACCGCGGAACTCGGCGGACTGACGCCGTGACCGCACGCCGAGCGGCGAAGGCGTTCGTCGGACCGACCGTCGTCGTCCACGTCGCCCTCGCGGCGTGGGTGCGACGCGACGCCGACGGACGCGGCGTCGACCCCGCCCCGTGGGACCGCCTGACGCTCCTGACGGGGCTGTTCGGCGTCGTCGGCTACCTGCTGTCGCGGCGCGCCGCGGCGTAGACGGTCGGAACTTCGCCGACTGCGGCACGCTTACCAGCGCTCCGTTCGACCCCGACACCATGCCGACAGCGTACGCGCCGGGGAGCGTCACCACCGTCTTCGCCCCGCGGGAGGACGGCGAGGGGTCGTTCGGCGTCAGTTTCGCCGTGGAGGACGGCGTCCGCGCGACGGTCGAACCGGCCGCCGAGACGACCGTCCGACTCGACGGCAAGGCGACCGACTTCGAACCGGTCGAGGGAGTCCTCGACTCGCTGAACGTCGCGGCGGTGGTCGAACTCGACGCCGAGATTCCCGTCGGTCGCGGGTTCGGCGCCAGCGGTGCCGCCACGCTGGCGACGGCCCTCGCCGCGAACGCCGCCTTCGAGTTGGGCCTCTCGCGCGAGGCGGCCGTCGACGCCGCCCACCGCGCGGAAGTCGCCGCCGGCACCGGCCTCGGCGACGTGTTCGTACAGGACCGCGCCGGCCTCGCGTGGAACACCGGCGACGGGGACGGGCGCAACCGCGTCGAACGGGACGACCGAATCGAGTACGTCTCGACGGGCGGAATCGCCACGGAGTCCGTCCTCGGCGACGAGGCGTCGATGGCGCGGGTCGCCGACGCCGGACGCGGCGCCCTCGCGTCGTTCGACCCCGAGGAGCCCTTGGAGACGTGGTTCGAGACGGCGTGGACGTTCGCCCGGCGGACCGGACTACCGACGCCCGCCGTCGAGGAGGCGGTCGGACGGGTCGCCGAGGCGGGCGGCGCCGCGACGATGGCGATGGTCGGCGAGACGGTGCTCGCGACGGGCGTCGAGGGCGTCCTGCCCGAGGAGACGCGGATTACGAACGAGGGCGCACACCTCCGCTGAAACCGGGTGTAATGGGTCGTTACGCCCGTTAATGGTCCGATTCAGCCCGACGTACGCGCCCCATAGCTAAGTCGGCGGGACGCCTCGTACCGAGTACGCCTCCCGGCCCGAGGCCGGGGGCGCGAGAGACCAGCGGTAGGCGCCGCCCGCGGTAGGCATCAGTCGGGCGGTAGGCATCGTCTCGGCGGTAGGCGCCGGTCGGACGGTAGGCACTTCACTGCGCGGTCGTCTCGACTTCGAACATCTCCAGTGTTCCCCCCGCGGCGGCCCACCCGCCGCACCCCCCGTTTCTATTCGAACCAACTCCACCGTAGAGCGCGACGCCGCGAAAAATTCAGGCGTCCGAGCGTCTCGCACGAACGGCGTGCGCGGCTGAGAGTTCCGAAAACTCCGACTACGCGAGGAAGACGTGGCGCGGTCGGTCGGCGAGGACGTCGCGGCCCCACTGGACCGTGTCGCGGAAGGCGTCCGACCGGAAGAAGCCCATCGCGTCCTCTTGGGAGGTCCACTGGCTGGCGATGAACATGTCGTTCTCGTCCTCGACGTTGACCATCAGGTCCGTCTCCTGGTGGCCCTCGGTGTCGGCGAGGACGCCGCCGACGGTGTCGAACTTCTCGACGAAGTCATCTCTGTAGTCGGGTTTGACCGTGTAGAACATCCCCATCGTCCCGAACCCGGACTCCTCGCCCGCGCGGGAGACGATGTTCGGGAGTTCCGAGAGGAACCCGGCGGCCGTCTCCGCGGCCGACTGCGTGTCCCAGATGGAGACGACGGCCGTCCGGTCGCCCCCGCGGGCCTCGTAGAGCGCCGTCTTGACGTGCGTGCCGTAGTGGTCGAAGTTGCCCCGCAGACCGTCCACCTCGTCGAACAGTTCGTCGGTGTCGGCCTCGGAGTACAGCACCGTCGCGTACACGTCCTCGCCGTGCGGCTTGCCGGCGTAGATGTTCAGGTCCTCCAGTTCGCCGCGGATGCCGTCGTCGACGGTGTCGGCGTTCCGATCGGACGACTCGGACGATTCACCGTGCGGCGCGTCGCCGTGTGCGTGTCCGCCGCCTCCGCCGCCGTGCGAACCGCCGTGGCCCCCGTCGTGGGGGCCGTCGCCGTGCGCGTGGCCGTGTGCGGACCCGTGGCCGTGGCCGGGTTCGCCCTCCGCGTGCGCGCCGTGGGCGCTCTCGCCGTGCAGGGAGTCGCCCGCCCGTTCGGCCTCGGCGGTGGGGACGGACTCGCCTTCGAGATAGGCGCCGAGGTCCGCGGGCGGGAATCGGCGGCCGACGTAGAACTGCCCGAACTCGCCGTACTTCGAGGACGCCTCGTCGAAGCGCATCTCGTAGACGATGTTCTTTATCTCGGCGGGGTCCTCGGCGAACAGCGTCACGCCCCACTCGTGGTCGTCGAATCCGACGGAGGAGGCGATGACCTGCTTTATCTTCCCGGCGTACTCCCGCCCCGTGTCGCCGTGCTCGGACATCATCTCCGCGCGCTTCTCGAAGGCGAGGTCGTACCAGTTGTGCGTCTCGCCGCGGCGCTTCGACATCGGGTAGAAGGAGACGTACTGGTCCTCGGGAATCTCGGGCGTGAGTTTCCCCTCGATGTAGCGGCGCAGACCCTCGTCGATGTCGGCGTCCTCGTCCTCGAAGTACTCCCGCGAGACGTACCCCGACACCTCGGTGACCGAGACGTACGAGGTCGCCTGCTCGGTGAACGACGCCAGCGAGGTGCGCTCGAACCGGCGCTCCGCCCGCGAGAGGTCGTCCAGCGTCGGTCGGAAGTGGACGACGAGCAGGTCCGCCTTGTGACCGAGAACCGAGAAGACGGCCGAGTCGCCCTCGGTGGCGTCCTCGACGGCCTCGTGCGCGCGGAGGTACTCGACGCCCTCGCCCACGGCGCGGTCCCGTTCGTGCTCGGGCGCCTCGCGCCACGCGTCCCAGTCCACGCTTCGGAAGTCGTGCAGGACGTACCAACCCTCGTCCGTCGGTGGGGCTTCTGGCATGTGCGAGAGTTGGGGTTTCTCCCGTATGGGAGTTGCGAGTCCGCCCGGCGTCCGACGCGCGTACCCGCCCGAAACCTGACACAAACCGGAAATTTCACTCGTGACCGAAACCCTTTCACAGAGCGACCCGGAACTGACGCTTCATGCGGAAGAGTGGTCCCCCGAAGGGACTCATCTCGTACCTCGTGCTCGAACTCCTAGAGGAGAAGCCGCGGTACGGCTACGAGATACTGAAGGAGATAAACGACATCAGCGGTGGCCACTGGGAACCCTCGTACGGCTCGGTGTACCCCATCCTCTACAAGTTCGAAGAGGAGGGGTGGGCCGCTCGAATCGAACGCGAAGAGGAGTCCGACCGGAAGTACTTCGAGCTCACCGACGCCGGCCGCGAGGAACTCGAAGGGAAGCGGCGCGAGTCGGGCGGAAAGGCGGCCGAGTTCGCGGACATCATCCTCGGGTTCTACCACGTCTACGTCGCCTTCGCCACCGACGACCGCTTCGAGGTGGAAGCGCCCGAGGGGGCCTGGCGCTTCGATGAGACGTTCAGTTCGTGGATCATCGAACAGCTCATCCGCCACCACGAACGCGACTTCGGGACGTTCGAGCGAATCGACGGGACGCCCGAGGAGTTCTACGAGAAGCAGGGAATCGAGTCCGAGGACTGAGCGCCTCCGCTCACCCCCGCCGCGTCAGTTCAGCACCGTCGGCCCGAACACGAGCAACAACAGCGACAGCAGCATCGTGACGCCGACGCCCGTGGTGATTGTGCGGACGACGGTGTAGGGTTCGGAGACGGGCAGGCGGGAGACGAGGGCCTCCGCGCTGGTTCTGAGGATGCGTCCGCCGTCCAGCGGGTAACCCGGGATGCAGTTGAACATCCCGAGTTGGAGGTTTATCCACGCCATCCAAAAGCAGATGTTTGCGAGGAGGAAGACGTTCGACCCGAGGAAACCGAGCGGCCCGGACACCGAGTAGAAGTTGGAGACGCTGGCCGTGAAGCCCGGGAAGTTCGGGATGCCGAGGACGAGAGAAGCGAGGGGCAGGATGAGCGCCACGTACACGGCGCTGAGCGGCGACTCGGCGAGGGCGCCCGAAACGCTCCCCGCGCCGGGGCCGCCGTCGCCGCCGAGGAGGGCGACGTACGTGCCCGCGGGGTACGGCTGTACGCCGAAGTCGGTGAGGAGCAGTCCGCTCGTCCCCGGGAAGAGGCCGACGCCGAGGAACCCGCCGCCGTCGTTGGGGTTCTCACCGAGCGTCACCTGATACGTCGACAGTTCGCCGTCGTCGTAGAGTTCGACGGGCACCGTCTCGCCGGGTCGCGTCCCGTCGAGGACGCGGTCCAAGTCCGACGAGGAGGTCACGCGCTCGCCGTCGATGGCGGTGACGATTGCGCTCCCGTCCGTCGGCGCGCCCGCGTTCGCCAGCGGTCCGTCCGCGGACACCCGCGTGACGTACGCGCCAACGGGGATGGTGACCGTGCCGCGCGAGGTGGTGAGGGTGGCGAACTTACTCCCGCCGACGGCTTCGGAGAAGCCCGACTGCGTGTGGACGGGCGTGCCGTTCACCTCCGAGACGGTTATCGGCTCCTCGCCGACCGAGAGGTTCGCCGGGTTGTCCGCGACCGAACCCGCGACGATGAGCGACCGCTGGACCGTCGCCGTCCGCGTCTCGCGGTCTGCGGCGCTGTCACCCCCGTTCAGTTCGACCTGAACGGTCCGCTCGTCCGTCGAAGCGAGCGCCGCATCCAGCGTCGACTCGTTGGTCACGGGCGTCCCGGCGACGCTCGTGACCCGGTCGCCCTGTCCGATTCCGGCCGCGGCGGCGGGCGACCCGTCGTAAGAGCCCTGCACCGCCATCCCGGGCGCGACGGCGATAGAGCCGATGACCGGTCCGAAGAGGAGGGCGAACGCGACGATGGTGACCGCGAAGTTGTTCGTCACGCCCGCGGCGAACATCCGGGTTTTGCCGCCGCGGTCGGCGTTCTGCTGGCTCTCCTCGTCGGGTTGGACGAACGCGCCGAGGGGGAGCAGCGTGAAGAGGAAGATGCCCATCGAATCGATGTCGATGCCCTCGACGCGGCAGAGGATGCCGTGGCCCCCCTCGTGGACGACGAGTCCGACGAGGAGGCCGAACACGATTTCGGGGGCGACGGACAGGGGGAGAAAGTCGTTGACGCCGGGGATGACGAGGAAGTTCTGCGGCTGGTTGACGGCCGAGGGTTCCGGCGGGTTCTGCAGGATGAACAGCCCCTGCAGGAGGAGGAAGAGGAACATCCCGACCATGATGACGAGGGTGACGCCGAGTCCGAAGTTCGTCCACGCCCGCCAGAAGCGCTTGGGCGTGGCGACCCAGTCGATGAAGTCGCGCCCCCGTTTCGTGTGCACGGTCGTGAACGGGCCTTGGATGCTGACCGAGGAGGGGAGCAGACCGTACCGACGCAGGAGGAGGGCGGCGGCGGAGTACGCCAGGATACCGAGGAGAACCCACACTAGGGTGTTCATCGTCGGAAGAAGGGAGTCAGCGCTGAAAGACGTTCGGGTTGGTCGCTACTCTTCGCTGGATTCGACCGCTTCCGTCGCCCCGTCGTCGAATTCTATCTCGGCGAACTCCGAGTCGTCCCGCATCGCGCGCCGACGGCGATACGCCGCGTAACCGGCGCCGGCGGCGACGGCGACGACCAACGCCCCGCCGAGCAGTCGTCGCCCGCGAGACGATGTCGACTCTTCCGCCCCGTCGGGTCGCGCCTCGGCCGCATCCCCGCTGTCTTCGTCGCCCTGTCCGCGCCCCAGGTTGAGTTCGATGAGTGCCATCTGTGTCGTCCTCCGCGCCGGCGTGCGAACGGGGAACCGAAGACGCCCGCTCCCGTCCGAAAGCCCGGCACAGGTCAGACCGTACGCGAGAGGCCGCAATAAATCTGCCCGCGCTCCTCCCCGAAACACTATCCCCGAGAGCGACGAATCTCTCCGGACGAATGTTCGACGGCACCCACTACGAAGTGCGACAGAAGCTTCGGCTCGGTAACAAGTATCGCATCTACGAGGGCGACACGGCGATTCTGGAGTCCGCGCAGAAGCGGTTCCGCCTGAAGGAGGATTTCCGATTCACGGACCCCGACTCGGACGAGGAGCGCTTCCGCGTGAAGGCCGGAAGCATCCTCGACATCGCCTCGGCGTACGACGTCGTCGACTCGGAGACGGGCGAGCGAATCGGCTCCGTCAGGCGGAGCGTGATGTCCTTTTTCAAACACGAGTACGAACTGCTCGGACCGGACGGAGACACCGTGGCGACGGTCACCGAGGACAACGCGGTGATGGCGTTAGCGCGCCGGCACGTCACGACGCTCATCCCGTTCAACTACGACATCGTCTCGCCGTCCGGGGAGAAACTGGGCGACGTGAGCGAGTCGCTGTCGTTCCGGGACAAATACAACATCGACGTCACGGGCGACATCGACCCCCGACTCGCCGTCGTCGGGATGGTCGTCATCGACGCCATCGAGGAGAACTGAGGCGCGTCGCGCCCGTTCGACCGGGCGTTCCGGGAGGCCGAAACTACTCCGCGCGCCGGAGTCGCTTCACGACGAACGTCCGGTCTAAGTCGCCGAGGAACTCGCCGAGGCGGGGGCCCTGCGGTTGGTCGAAGAACAGGCGGTAGCCCGCGCCGAACAGGTCGCTCACTTCCAGGTCGTGCCGCTTCGCCGTTTCGTATATCTCCCCCTGAATCTCGTCGCCGTCGTGGCCGGCGTCGACGAAGTCGGCGAGTTCGTCTAACGCCGTCTCCACGTCCGATTCGAGGTGGACGTCCGGCATCTCGACCTGCAGGCGGTAGTTGTACGCGTTGTCCATCCGCTCGGCCCACGCGCGGGCCTTCTCGACCCGTTCGAGCGCCTCCTCGATAGCCCACTCGGGGGTGTCCTCGGCGAAGTGACCCTCGTTGCGCGCCATCTCGACGCGCACCTCCCGGTCGTCGGTCATACCGAGGACGGCGGCGAACGTGTACGGGAGGCGGACGCGTTCCTCGCGCACCTCCTCGACCACGAACGGGTACGCCCGTTCGGCGAAGGCGGTGAGAGTCTCGTCGTCCACCCCGCCGAAGTACGCGCGTTCGAAGCGGTCGAAGTCGTCGACCAGTTGGTCCAATCGAGATAAGTCGAGGTTACGCGCCTTCCGCGGGTCCAGGGCGAAGAAGTACCGGAGAACCTCGGGTTCGAGCAACTCCAGAATTTCGGGCACGGTGACGATGTTGCCGGCCGACGAGGAGAGCGCCTCGCCGTTCAGCGTGAACCACTCGTAGGTCATCGGGACGGGGGGTTCGATTTCGAGGACGCTGCGCGCGATGTCCTCGCCGGAGGGCCACGACCCCTCGGCGTGGTCCTTTCCGAAGGGCTCGAAGTCGACGCCGAGCACCTGCCACTGGCCGGGCCACTCGAAGCGCCACGGCAGTTTTCCTTCTCTGAAGGTCGCGGTCCCCTCGTGGCCGCACCCGTCGATGGTTTCGTCGCCGACGGTGAGGTCGGTGCAGACGTAGTCGACCGTCCCCGCGTCGGGGTCGATGTCCGTCACCGTCTCGGTTATCTTCCCGCACTCCCCGCAGACGGGATTGAAGGGGACGTACTCCCCGTCGACCTTCCGCTGGTACTCGCTCAGCACCGCGCGGGCGTTCTCGATATCGGAGAGGACGCGTTCGACGACGGGGTCGAACGCGCCGTCGGCGTACAGCTCGGTGTTGGATATCATCTCGACGGGGACGCCGAGTCGGTCGGCGTCGGCCTTCAGCAGGTTCGCGAAGTGGGCGGCGTACGAGTCGGCCTCGCCGAACGGGTCCGGGATGGCGGTGTAGGGCTTGCCGAGGTTGCGCCCGAGGGCGCCGGCGTCGACGTCGCCGAGGCCGACGATGTTGCCCTCGGTGTCCGCGAGTTTGCGGGGGAGCTTTCGGAGCGGGTCCTTGTCGTCGCTCGTGAACACCTGTCGGACCTCGCGGCCGCGTTCGCGGAGCACCTCGGCGACGAAGTAGCCGCGCATTATCTCGTTGAAGTTGCCGAGGTGGGCGACGCCCGACGGGGAGACGCCGCCTTTGATCACTATCGGTTCCTCCGGGTCGCGCGCCTCTATCTCGTCGGCGACGCTGTCGGCCCAGAACGCGCGGTGCTCGGTGTCGTCGCCGTCGGTCGGTTCGGTCGCGTCGGGGACGCCGGCGGCGTCCGGCGCGTCGTCGCCGTCGGACTCGGCGGCGTCGCGGGTGGAGTCGTCGCTCATCTCTCTATCGCTGCGCCCAGTAGCTCGGTTCGTCGTCGGTGCCGTCGGGGATGATGTCGGTGCCGGAGTGGTCGCCGCGCATCACCGCGTGTTCGATGCGCTCGGGGTCCGTGCCGTCCAAGACGATGGTTCGCATCCGCGAGCGCTCGATGAGTTTGGCGGCGAGGAGGTCGACGGGCGCGGAGGCGCCGGCGTCGCGGCTCAGCGGCGCGATGACGTCGACGAGTTCGGAGGCGGAGAGTTGGTCGTAGCGCGTCGCGCTCTCGTCGGTGTTCGGGTCGGCGTCGAACACGCCGTCGGCGCTGGTCGCGTAGACGAGCAGGTCGGCGTCGACGTACTCGGCGAGGGCGGCGGCCACGGCATCGGTGGTCTGCCCGGGCATGATACCGCCCATGACGGAGATGTCGCCGCGGCGGATGGCGTCGCCGGCTTCCTCGTAGTCGTGCGCCACCTTCGGGTCCACCTTCGGCCCGAGGGCGGCGATGAGGAGGCGCGCGTTGATGCGCGTCACGTCGATACCGATCTGGTCCAGTTGGACCTCGTTCGCACCGAGGTTCCGCGCCGCGGTGATGTAGTCCCGGGCGACGCCGCCGCCGCCGACGACGGTCCCCAGTTCGACGCCCTCTCTGGCGAGTCTCTCGATGACCTCGGCGTGACCCTCGACGCGCCGAGCGTCTAAGTCCGGCGCGAGCACGCTACCTCCGATAGAAACGACGACTCTCATTGGACCGTCGTTGCCGCGAATCGGGCTTAAGGGTTGTCAACCGAGACGGTCGGCGGGTCGGACGGGTGTTCGGCGAGTGGTAAGTCACCGGGAGCGACGGAAGGGGAGTCGACAGCGTAAAGCACGTCGCACGCCGGGTGTCGAGTATGCACGTGCTCGGAGCCGTCGGTCCGGGGGCGACCCCGCTCCTCGAACGGGTCGCCCCTCGTCTCGACGGCCGCGTGGCGACGGTCGAATCGTCCGACGGGGCAGAGATGTCCCCCCGTCCGGACGGCGTCGACGGCGCCTACGCGCTGAGCGAGGACTCGTGGCGCGCCGCGGGTGCGGACCCGGACCTCGAGCGACTGCTGGACGACCTGTCGGCGCGACACGACTACGCCCTGCTCTCGGGCTTTCCCGAGGCCGCCGTTCCCACCGTCGCTATCGGGGGCGCGGACGCGGCGAACGTCGTCCTCGAAGCCCCCGACGCGGACAGGGTCGACGTCGACGAGGCGGTCTCCGCCGCCGAGGCGAGCGACCCGCACGTCACGCTGTCGACGCTCGTCGAACGGGTCAAGCGGTCGCCGCGGGCCGACCGCGCCGGCGCGATAGCGACGTTCACCGGGCGCGTCCGCGCGAAGGACGCCGAGGACGACGCGCGGACGACGCGGCTGACGTTCGAGATGTACGAGGGCGTCGCCGAGGAGAAGATGCGCGAAATCGAGTCCGAGATAGCCGACCGCGACGGCGTCTACGAGGTGACGATGTTCCACCGGACGGGAGTCGTCGAGGACGGCGAGGACATCGTGTTCGTTGTCGTCCTCGCGGGTCACCGCGGCGAGTCGTTCCGCGCCGTCGAGGACGGTATCGACCGCCTGAAGGACGAAGTGCCCATCTTCAAAAAGGAGACGACCGTCGAGGAGAACTTCTGGGTCCACGACCGGTGACGACCGCCGCGGACGCGTCGGACGAACGACTGACGCGCGTCGCCGCGGCGGTCCGTCCCCGGCCACCAACAGGAAGGTTTTGCCTACTGTAGTCCGGTAACATCCGGATGACACCCGAATTCCGGTCCGGTGAATATCATCCAGTGTGAGGTCGCAATAAAGAGTTAGAAGCGGTTGTGAACTATCTGCGTCCTCCTGAGCGAGTTTTGGAGCGACGCTTTTCGACGGTTTACGGTTGAAATCGGCCGAATTACCCCTAGCGTTCACCACTTTATATTCTCCCCCGACGGCTTACGGAGAAGTGAGGTGACACAAAGATGAGCGCAACTGCGAACCCCTCCCACGACGCCGCGAACGAGCTCTCGAAGGAAGACCGTCTGAAGCAGTACCTTCAGGAGAAGGCACAGGACGGCGAGATGTACTTCAAATCCAAGTTCATCGCGGACGAAGTCGATCTCTCCCCGAAGGAGATCGGCGCGCTGATGGTGAAGCTCACCGACTCCGCGACCGAACTCACCATCGAGAAGTGGTCGTACACGAGTGCGACCACGTGGCGCGTGGCCCCCGCGGCGTAGCCGCACCGCCCTGCGGAACTCGCGGATAGCAACAGTCGTTCGGTCGACGCTCCGCTCGACCCGGACTCGAATCGGCGCTCGAACTCGGCGTCGGTGGCCGCCCCCGCCGCCGATACCCGACGGTCCCCGACCGTCACCCACCTTCCTCCGCATTCCCCCGGCACGAAGTTTATACGAGAGAGCGACGTATCCCGTTTCGATGGATTCTGGCGATTCGGTGGAACTCCCGCCGGTCGAGGCCCTTCAGTCGGTCTTCAACCTCCACGAGACCCGCCGCGACGGGGAGCACGTCCTCTACTACGGCGAGTCGCTGGTGCCGGAGCGCATGCTCGTTCGGGAGGTGTGGCCGGCGTTTCGGAACGCGGGATACGAGATTCACGTCACCAGTGCGCCGTCGGGCCGCGAGGACGTGGTCGTCGCCCGCCCCGTCACGCCCGGCGTCGACGGCATCCCCTGGAAAAACGTCGCGCTGTTCCTCGCGACCGTCGTCTCGACGATGGTCGTCGGCGCACTCATGTGGTACCACATCCCGTTCGCCGAGGTTCGGGCGAACCCCCTCGCTGTCCTCCAGGCGTGGCCGTTCACGGCCGCCGTTCTCGGCGTGCTGACGACGCACGAACTGGGCCACTACGTCGCCAGCCGCTACCACGGCGTCGACGTCTCGCTACCGTATCTGGTCCCGTTCATCTTCCCGTTCGGGACGATGGGCGCCATCATCCAGATGCGCGGGCAGATGCCCGACCGGAAAGCGCTGTTCGACATCGGCGTCGCCGGCCCCCTCGCCGGTCTGGTCGCCACCGTCGTCGTCACCGCCGTCGGCCTCTTACTGGCGCCGATGAGCGTCCCCGAGTCGCTGGTGCGCGAAGGTGGACAGGTCATCGTTTTCAACAATCCGCCGCTGCTGGACCTCATCGCCGCGGCGCTCGGTCGGCCGACGGGCTACGACGACCCGACGGTGGCCGTCCACCCGGTGGTCATCGGCGGGTGGGTCGGGATGTTCTTCACCGTCCTGAACCTCCTGCCGGTCGGCCAACTCGACGGCGGCCACATCGTCCGCGCGATGTTCGGCGAGGCGCAGGAGCGAATCGCGGCGGTCGTGCCCGTCGTCCTGTTCGGACTCGCCGCCTACCTCCACTACGTCCGCGGGTACACCCTCAACGAGTCGGTCGGCCTGTGGGCGTTCTGGGGACTGCTCTCCGTGGCTATCGCCTACCGCGGCCCGGCGAACCCCGTCGACGACTCGCCCATCGGCACCTCACGGATGGCGCTGGGCGTCCTCACGTTCGTGCTCGGCGCGCTCTGTTTCCTCCTCGTCCCCATCGAGATAACGACGATGTGACGCCGAGGGGGAGTGACTCAGTCGTCCGCGTGCGTGTACCCCTCGTCTCGGAGGGGATCGCCGTCGGCGACGACGCCGCCGTCGGTCACGTCGCCCAGAACCGTCAGCGGCACCGAGAGCGCCGACCGCGCCGCCCCGACGGCGTCCGCGGGGAGCGTGAACACGAGTTCGAAGTCCTCGCCGAAGGCGGCGGCCATCTCGCGTTCGTCGGCGGCGTCCGCCGCGTACTCGGTCACGGCGTCGTGAACCGGGAGGCGGTCCCACTCGACGGCGAACCCGCAGTCGGAGGCTTCCGCGAGTTGGTGTAGCGAGCGGGCGAGGCCGTCCGAGGAGTCCATCATCGCTGTCGCGTACGGGCGGAGGGCGACGCCGGCGCCGACGCGGGGGGCGAACCGGAAAAGGTCGTTCGCCCGTTCGTCGTCGTCCGCCTCGAACGCGCGGAGGGCGGCCGCGCTCCGACCCAGAGCGCCCGTGACGCACACCACGTCGCCGGGCGATGCTCCGGCCCGGCGGAGGGGGGTATCCGTCTCGCCGAGGGCGGTGGTCGCGACGGTGAACTCGTCGTGGATGTCCAAGTCGCCGCCGACGTAGTCGGCTCCGACCGACTCGCAGACCTCGCGCGCGCCGGTGACGAAATCGCGTAACTCCATCTCGTCGAGCGACGGCGCGCCGTAAGCGGCGACGGCCGCCGTCGCGTCGGCGCCCATCGCGGCCACGTCCGACAGCGAGGCGGCGACGGCGCGCCACCCGGCGGTGTAGCGCGTCGTCCCCGCGGGGAAGTCCGTCGAGTCGTGGAGCATATCGGTGGTTATCACCAGTCCGTCCACGACGGCGGCGTCGTCGCCCGCATCCGGGAGGTCCGCCGCGAGAAGGCGGAGCGCCGAGCGTTCGTCCATGTGCGGTCCTCCGCGTCGACGAACAAAAACCTCGCCGTCGCGGAGCGTGCGTCAGTCGTTCGCACGCCGGCGTGCGGTTTCGATGGGTTGATTGCGTTCTCCCCCGAGGTACGGGACATGGCTCGCGAGAACCTCCGCGCCACGATTCTGGGCTTTCTCGGCGCGTTCGCGGTGTTCGCGCTGCTGTTCTACTTCGCGGGCGTCGACAAGTTGGTCGACACGCTGCAGATGGCCGACTACTCCATCGTCGCCCTCGTCGTCGTCGCGACGCTGGCGTGGTTAGTAGCGTGGAGCTTCGCGCTCCGGACCGTCCTCGGCGTCCTCGGCGTCGAACTCTCGCTGGCGAAGTCGTTTTTCGTCTTCTCGGGGGCGATGTTCTCGAACAACATCACCCCGTTCGGGCAGGCCGGCGGGGAGCCGGTGACCGCCTACCTCATCTCGCGGTCGGCCGACGCCGAGTACGAGACGAGCCTCGCGGCCATCGCCAGCGTGGACACGCTGAACTTCGTCCCCTCCATCACCATCGCCCTCGTCGGCGCGGCCTACTACGCGAGCGAGATTACGCTCGGGACGAACCGCGACCTGCTGCTCGCCCTCGTCGTCGTCGTCGTCCTCGCGGTGACGGTGCCGGCCGCCGCCTACCTCGCGTGGCAGCGACGCTACCGGCTCGAATCCCGCGCCGTCTCGGCGTTCACCCCCGCCGTCCGGACGGTGGCGAAGTACGTCCCGCGCGTCCCGGTACCGACCGAAGAGGGCATCGAGCGCCGCGTCAACGGCTTCTTCCGCGCCATCGAGCGCATCGCGACGAACCCGCGGGGCCTCGCGTTGGCGCTCGGCGCCTCGACGTTCGGATGGTTCTGCCAGATGGTCGGACTGTGGCTGGCCTTCCGGGCTATCGGGGTTCCCATCCCGCTGTCCGTCGCGATGCTCGTCGTCCCCATCGGCGCCATCGCGGGCGTGACCCCCCTTCCCGGGGGCGCCGGCGGCATCGAGACGGTTCTCGTCGCTCTCCTCCTCGCCGCGCCGTTGCCGGCCGTCACCAAATCCATCGCGGCCGCCGCCGTCGTCGTCTTCCGCGGGGCGGTGTACTGGGTGCCGACGCTGCTCGGCGGGGGCGTGATGGGGTGGATCAGTCTCCGGAGTTCGTCGTGAGGCGTCGTCCGGCGTGAGACGGTGCCACACCCGCCGTAGCGGCGATACGATGGCTTTAAACGACGCCATCCAGAATATCGACGCAAGATGGTAACCCTCTACGACGTTCCGGCCGACGACCTCATTGAGGACGTCGCTGAGCGCCTCGAAGACCGCATCGAAGCAGCCGACTGGATGAACTACGCGAAGACGGGACAGACCAAAGAGCTCCCGCCCCAGCAGGAGGACTTCTGGCACGTCCGCGCGGCGTCGCTGCTCCGCAAGGTCGCCATGAACGGGCCGGTCGGCGTCGACCGCCTCTCGACGGAGTACGGCGGCCGCAAGCGCGGCTCGAACCGCTACGTCGTTTCGGGCAAGCACGCCGACACCGGCAGCAAGAACATCATCCGAACCATCCTCCAGCAACTCGAAGAAGAGGGACTCATCCGCACGGCGCAGGGCGAAGGCCGCCTCGTCACCGACGAGGGTCGCAGCTTCCTCGACAACGCCGCCGCCGACGTGTTCGAATCGCTCGACCGGCCGGAACTCGAACGCTACGCGTAGTTCTCCGAGGGCCGCGACGCCCGATTTTCAGAATCACGAAGGCCGAGAGTGTCAGCTTCGCCGCGTCTCGTCCGTAATCGTTTTCAAAAACGCGAGCGAATCTGTACGTATGAGCGGGAACCCAGACGACGAGCGATTGGAGAAGCTCCGACAAGAGAAGATGCAGGAACTGCAGGAGCAGGCCGGGGGGCAGGGCGGTCAGGGTAACGAGGCCGCACAGGACGCCGCCCGCGAACAGGCGGAGGCCCAGCAGGACGCCCTGCTCAAGCAGCATCTCACCGACGGCGCCCGCCAGCGACTCAACGCGGTCGAGATGTCGAAGCCCGAGTTCGCCGAGAAGGTCAAAAAGCAGCTCACCGCCCTCGCACAGAGCGGACGCATCCAGGACCGCATCGACGAAGAGCAGATGAAGGGGCTGCTGAAGGAGCTCCAACCGGACTCGAAGAGCTTCAACATCCGGCGGCGATAGGCGGCGTGGACCTCGCGCTCCTCTACAGCGGCGGGAAGGACTCGACGCTGGCCGCCCTCCTACTCGATTCGTTCTACGACGTGACGCTCGTCACCGCCCGGTTCGGCGTCACCGAGGACTGGATTCACGCGCAGGACGCCGCGGACCGACTCGGCTACGAGTTCGACAGCGTCGAACTGGACCGCGAGGTGGCCGAGGAGGCCGTCGCGCGGATGGTCGAGGACGGCTACCCCCGCAACGGCATCCAACGCGTCCACGAACACGCTCTCGAACGCGTCGCGGAGTTGGACGTCGTCGCCGTCGCCGACGGAACGCGCCGCGACGACCGAGTGCCGACCGTCTCGCGGGCGCAGGCCCAGAGCCTTGAGGACCGTCACGACGTGGACTACCTGGCCCCCCTCTCGGGGTTCGGCCGGCGCGCCGTCGACAGGATGGTCGACGCCACCCTCGACGTGGAGAGCGGCCCCTCAGAGGAGATATCGAAGGGTGACTACGAGGGCGAACTCCGCGCGCTCATCGCCGAGGAGCACGGTCAGGAGACGGTCTCGCACGTGTTTCCCGACCACAACCAGACGTACGTCCGCGGGCTGAAGTGAGCCGCCGAGACGCGAGTCGAACGACTCTTGGCCCGAGAAGGGTACCGACCCCGTAATGGTCGCTCTCGAACCTGGTATCCTCTACTCCGTGGTCGCCGCCCTCATATGGGGCGTGTACATCTTCCTCCTCAAACAGCACTTCGGCGGCTACCCCGGTCCCGTCGTCACCGTCGTCGTCAACGCGTTCGCCATCCTCTGGTATCTGCCCGTCACCGCGACGCAGACCGACTTCGGGTCGGTACCGACGCTCGGCGAACTGGGCCTCTTCGGCGTCAGCGTCGTCGCCGGAACGGGCGCCTTCGTCGGCCTCGCGTTCGTCCTGTTCTTAGATGCGCTGGCGGACGGGGACGTCTCCTACGTCGCGCCCATCAACAAGCTCGCTCCCGTCTTCGTTCTCCCCATCGAAATCGTCCTCCTGAACCAGTTTCTCGGACCGCTCCAGATCGCGGGCGTCGTCGTGGCGACGCTGGCCGTCTACGTCGCCAACTACCGGGGCGGGTCGCTCGCGGACCCTCTCCGACGGGCCGTTCACTCCCGACCCGCGCAACTCGCCCTCGCCAGCGCCGCGTGCTACGCCGTCAGCGACGTCGGAAAACGCGTCGCACTGCAGGAACTCGCCATCCCCACGACCGCCTGGGTGCCCGCCGTTTTGGTCACCGCCGGGGTGGCCGTCCTGCCCGTCGCGCTCCGCCGGTGGACGAGCGTTCGCGACGCGCTACCGCGGTTCGCCGCCATGGGAGCCCTCGTCGCTCTCGGCGAACACATCACCTCGGCGGCGTTCGCGCTCGTCCCCGCGAGCGTCGCCTCGCCCATCATCAACACGCAGGCCATCGTCGCCGTGATTCTCGGGGGCGTACTCCTGCGCGAACGCGACTTCGGCATCCGACTCGTCGCGGCGGTGCTGGCCGTCGCGGGCGTCTCCCTCATCGCCGTCGGCGGCGGCTTCCGCTCCCTCGGCGACGTCGCGGCCGCGCTCCCGTTCTGACGGTCGGTCAGCGGCCGGGCGGCGGCGTCCGCGTTCAACAGTTTCAAGCGCGCGACCCCCGAATCGCCGCCCATGTACGACCGACTCAAGGGATTTCGCGACTTCTACCCCGAGGAGATGTCCGCCCGGCGGCGGACGTTCGACGCCGTCGAGGACGCGGCGGCACGGTACGGTTTCCGCGAGATAGGGACGCCGACGCTCGAACGGACGCAGATGTACGTCGACAAGAGCGGCGAGGAAATCGTCGAGGAACTGTACGCCTTCGAGGACAAGGGGGGCCGCGAGGTATCGCTGACGCCGGAACTGACGCCGACCGTGGCCCGGATGGTCGTCGCCAAGCAGCAGGAGTTGTCCAAGCCCATCAAATGGGTCTCCACGCGTCCGTTCTGGCGCTTCGAGCAGGTTCAGCAGGGGCGCTTCCGCGAGTTCTACCAGACGAACGTCGACGTGTTCGGCTCCTCGGAACCCGAGGCGGACGCGGAGGTGCTGGCCGTCGCCGCCGACGCCCTCACCTCGCTGGGTCTCACGGGCGAGGACTTCGAGTTCCGCGTCTCCCACCGCGACATCCTCGGCGGCCTGCTGGACTCCTTCGACGCCGACGTCGACACCCGCGAAGCCGTCCGCGCCGTCGACAAGCGCGCGAAGGTGGAGGACGAGGAGTACCTCGGTCTGCTCTCGGACGCCGGCCTCTCCTACGATCAGGCCCGCGAGTTCGACGACCTCATCGCCGCGGGCGACCTCGACGAAATCGCCGAGTTCGGCGGCGACGACGTGGCCGACGCCGTCGAGAACCTCCGGAACGTGCTCGCCGCCGCCGAAGACTTCGGCGCGGGCGAGTTCTGCGAGGTGTCGCTGACGACGGCCCGCGGTCTGGACTACTACACGGGCGTCGTCTTCGAGTGCTTCGACTCCACCGGCGACGTCTCGCGCGCGGCGTTCGGCGGCGGCCGCTACGACGACCTCATCGAGGAGTTCGGCGGTCAACCGACGCCTGCCGTCGGCGTCGCCCTCGGCGACGCGACCCTCCAACTGCTCTGTGAACGCGCGGGCGTCTGGCCCGACGAGGAACTGCGGACCGACTACTACGTGCTCACCGTCGGCGACACGCGCGGCGTCGCCTCCCGGGTGGCCCGCGACCTGCGCGACGGCGGCAACGTCGTCGAGACGGACGTGGCCGGCCGCAGTTTCGGCGCGCAGATGGGCTACGCCGACTCCGTGAACGCCGAGACGGTCGTCATCGTCGGCGAACAGGACTTAGCGAACGACGAGGTGACGGTGAAGGATATGGAGAGCGGCGACCAGACCACCGCGCCCGTCGAGGACTTCCCGGGCGACCGCGAGCGACCGACGTACGACGACTTCGCGTGAGCGACTGAGTCGGACGCGCGCGACAACGAACGAAGAACCACCGCGGGCGGGACTTTCGAGGTTATTCTCGGCCGCACGCACGGGAGAGCCGTGACTGCTTAGTCCGGCTAATCGGCCGTCAGATATACCACGAGCCGCGGATTCGTCATTGAGTATGACCGACACGCGCCCCAACGTGTTGTTCCTTCTCACGGACCAAGAGCGCGCGGACCTCCTCGCCCCGGACGGCCTTCCCGTCGAGACGCCGAACCTCGACCGACTCCGCGACGAGGGGACGTGGTTCGACCGGGCGTACACGCCCGTGAGCATCTGTACCAGCGCGCGGGCGTCGCTTCTCACCGGTCTGTACCCGCACGCCCACGGCATGCTGAACAACAGTCACGAGGCCGACGCCGTCCGGACGGACCTGCCGGAGGACCTCCCCACGTTCGGCGAGTTGCTCGCCGAGTCGGGGTACGAGAACGGCTACGCGGGCAAGTGGCACGTCGGGCGGACCAGGGGCCCCGAGTCGTTCGGCTTCGAGTACTTCGGCGGGAGCGACGACCACCACGACGAGGCGTTGGACACGCGCTACAAGCGCTACCGGGAATCGCTCGACGTCGGCGAGGAGACGGTCGAGGACGCCGTCTACGCCGACGACGGGGAGGGCGGGATGGTCGTCTCCGGAACGACGTCGCTCCCGCCGGAGGCGACGCGGACGTACTTCCTCGCGGAGTTGACGATAGACGCCATCGAACGCCGGGCCGAAGGGGGCGACGCGCCGTTCTTCCACCGGACGGACTTCCTCGGCCCGCACCACCCGTACGTGGTGCCCGAACCCTACGCCTCGATGTACGACCCCGACGACATCGACCCGTGGCCCTCCTACGCCGAGACGTTCGAGGGGAAACCGCGGGTCCACGAGGAGTACACCCGGTACCGCGGCGTCGAGGAGTTCGACTGGGAGACGTGGGCCGAACTGGTGGCGAAGTACTTCGGCTTCATGACGTTCATCGACGACCAGGTCGGCCGGATACTCGACGCCCTCGAAGCGCACGGCCTCGACGAGGAGACGGCGGTCGTCCACGCCGCCGACCACGGCGACTTCACCGGGTCGCACCGCCAGTTCAACAAAGGGCCGCTGATGTACGAGCAGACCTATCGGATTCCGCTCGTCGTCCGCGACCCCACGCGGGAGACGGTCGACGAGATCGACGCGTTCGTCCGCCTGCAGGACCTGATGCCGACGTTCCTCGAGTGGGCCGACGCCGAGGTTCCCAGTGAACTCCACGCGCGCAGCCTCCTCCCCCTCCTCGCCGGCGACGAACCCGACGACTGGCCCGACTCCGTCTACGCGCAGTACCACGGCGACGAGTTCGGCCTCTACTCCCAGCGGATGCTTCGAACGGAGCGCTACAAGTTCGTCTACAACGGGCCCGACAGGAACGAACTGTACGACCTGCGAACGGACCCCCACGAACTGCGGAATCTCGTGGACCACCCGCACTACGAGGACGAGAAGCGGGAACTACAGGAGACGCTGGCGGAGTGGATGGACGAAGTTGCGGACCCGCTCGGAAAGTGGGTACCGAAGACGTTCCGCTGAGAAACTACAGGTAGCCGAGGTCCGAGAGTCGCTCCCGGGTCGAGTCGGTCATCGACACCTCGCCGCTCTGCTCCGCGTGGTCGAACGAGTCCAGCCACTGGTCGAGTCGGTCCGAGAGCAGTCGGGTCCGCTCCTCGTTGCCCGACGCGCGGTTCCACGTCTCGTCCGGGTCGCGGTCGACGCGGTAGAACCACTCGTTGCCGTCGGAGGCCTGCACGTACTTCTCCTCGTCCGTCCGGACCGAGCGGAGCGAGCGGTCGAACTCGCGGACGCGGTCGGGAATCTCGTCGAATCGCTCCGCGAGTCTGTCGGGCGACGGTTGCGGGGCGACGTACTCCGCGAAGACGGCGTCCCGCGGGTCCGAGTCGGCGTCGGGGTGGAGCGACCGAGCGTGCATCTGTCGGCGGAACTCGGGCGCTTCGACGCCCGCGGCGTCGAGGAGCGTCGGCGCGGCGTCGAGCGTCTGGACGAGGCCGTCGCGCCGTCCCTCCTCGAACGGCCCGCCGTGGAACACCATCGGGACGTGCAACAGCGAGTCGTACAGGTTGTACTGGTGGCCGAAGAAGCCGTGGTCGCCGATGTTCTCGCCGTGGTCGCTGAGGACGACGAATATCGTGTCCTCCCACTCGCCGGCGGCCGTGAGGGCGTCGCGGACGCGGGCGATGTGGTCGTCGGTGTAGGCGAGGGAAGCCCGGTAGAGCGCGTGGAGTATCTCGAACTCGCGGTCGTTCAGTCGGTACTCTCCCACGTCGTACGCCCGGGGGTCCTGCCGGAGCGTCATCGCCTCGTCGTACGTCGTATCGGGGGGGAGATACCGCTCGGCGTACTCGCGCGGCGGGCGGTACTCGACGTGCGGTTCGACGT
Organism: Halogeometricum pallidum JCM 14848; assembly: GCF_000337095.1. Classification (GTDB taxonomy): domain Archaea; phylum Halobacteriota; class Halobacteria; order Halobacteriales; family Haloferacaceae; genus Halogeometricum; species Halogeometricum pallidum. The sequence goes on along the minus strand of NZ_AOIV01000006.1, from coordinate 144,180 downwards.
AGTTCAAAAAGAGGAAGAACGGCGGCTCCGCGTCCCGGCCGCCGAGCCACGACTCCACCCACGAGGTGGCGCGTTCGGCGCCGTCGCCGTTGGCCAACTCGTCGTAGACGAGGTTCACCGCGTTGACCACCGGGTTGCCGTCGAACAGGCGGTCGCTCGCGGCGCGGAGTTTCGCCATCGGGTGTTCGGCGCGGGTGACCGTCCCGAGGTCGGTGTCCGACTGGATGTACTGCCAGCCCTTCCGGAGCGTGTCGAACCCGCGGTGGAAACCGAACTCCTCCGTCACCCAGGTGTTGTTCGAGACGCCGACCGTCTCGTAGCCGTCGTCGCGGAACGCCTCCGCCAGCGTTCGCAGGGAGTCGTCGAGGTAGGTGTGGTCGCCGTGCGCGCCGTGCTGGGAGGGATAGACGCCGGTAAACAGCGAGGCGTGCGAGGGGAGGGTCCACGGCGCCGCGGAGAAGGCGTTCGTGAATTCCGTTCCTGACGCCGCAATGTCCCCGAGCGTCGACATCGGGGACGACGACGCGGGCACCGTGTCGCGGCCGCGGACGGTATCGACGACGGTGACGACGACGTTCGGTCGGCTCATCCGCCGCACCTCTCCGCCCCTCCGCCCGACTCGGACGGCGGAGTGTAACCGAGACGTAACTTTCGAGCCATTATGATGGGAAAATTAGTTCAAACGCGGTTTGTTCTTTGGGCTGTATATACAACCTCACGCCGAAATCGTGGAGAATAAGGCCGAACGACGCCGAGCGGAGTTCGTGCGCGCCTTCCGAATCGCCTACGACGGCCGCCCGTTCTACGGCTTCCAGCGTCAGCCGTCGGTGCCGACGGTGGAGAACGAACTGTTCGACGCCCTCGACCGATTGGGCGCGTTCGACGCCGAGGCCGACCGGAAACCGCCCGGCTACGCCGCCGCCGGTCGGACGGACGCCGGCGTCTCCGCCCTCGGCCAGACCGTCGGGTTCGACTGCCCGGAGTGGTGCACGCCGCGCGCGCTGAACGCGGAACTGCCCGCCGACGTCCGCGCGTGGGCCGCCGCCGACGCCCCCGAGGACTTTCACGCGACCCACGACGCGGTCCGCCGCGAGTACGTCTACGACCGGTACGCGCCGGACGCGGACCCCGCACTCGCCCGTGCGGCGGCCGACGCCCTCTCCGGCGAACACGACTTTCACAACCTCACCGGCGACGACGACGGGACGGTCAGGGACCTCTCGGTGGACGTCGACCCCGACGGGGAGTTCCTCGTCGTGCGCGTCGCCGCCGACGGATTCTCCTACGAACTCGTCCGCCGCCTCGTCAGCCTCGTCCACGGCGTCGCCGCGGGCGACCGGTCGCCGGCCTCCGTCAAGGACGTTCTCGGCCCCGAACCGCTAACGGGGGCCGAGGCCGTCCCCGCCGCGCCGCCGGAACCGCTCCTGCTCGAACGGGTGGTCTACCCGGCCCTGACGTTCGAGCGCGACCCGCAGGCCGCCGAGAGCGCCGTAGACATCTTCGAGTCGCGACGCCGAGACGGACTCGTTCGCGCCCGCGTCGCCGGGCGGATTCGCGCGGGCGTCGGGGAAGGCGAGGAGTGAGTCCCGGCTCTACTCCCACTCGGCCGGCCAGAGGTCCGCGGCGCGCATCCCCGTCTCGAAGTCGGCCGCGCGGAAGGCGTCGGCGAGTTCGTCGGCGTCGAGTCGGGGGAGTTTCTCGAAGTCTCTCCCGGCTAGTTCCTCGACCAAGAGCGCCGCGAGCATGGCGTGCTCTCGGATGTTCCGGTCGTCCACCTTGTCGCGAGTGTCGGCGTGGGTGTGGCCCCACCCGCGACCGCGTTCGCCGCTGTCGCTGTGGAGTTGGAGGGCGGGGACGCCCGCTCGGACGAACGGCCACTGGTCGCTGAACGGGTGGGGTTCGGACTGCACCTGAATCGGGTGTCGGGTCTCGTCGGCCACCGTCCGGGCGACGTCCGCCGTCGCCTCCGAGGTGTGCGCCATCGCCACCAGGTCGCGGAACCGCCCCGCACCGTCGACGTTCACCACGGCTTTGATGCGGTCGCGGTCGAGATCCGACGCGAGGTGCTCCGCGCCGGTCAGCCCCGTCTCCTCGCAGCCGACGCCGGCGACACGGACGCCGACCGGGAGGTCGAGTTCGGCCAGGATTCGCGCCGCAGTGACGACGGTGGTGATGCCGCACCCGTTGTCGAGGGCGCCCTCGGCGATGTCGTGGGCGTCGTAGTGCGCCAGCAGGACGACCTCTTCGTCGGTGTCCGGTCCGAGTCGTCCGACGACGTTTCGGCTCTCGCCGTCGGCCGTCTCCGCCTCGACGGTCAGGCGCGCCTCGGCGCTCTCTTCGGCGTAGTCGGTCAACCAGCCCCCGGACTCCTTGCTGACGCCGACGGCGGGGGCGGCCGCCTCCCCGTCGAACTTCAGCGACCCGGTCGGCGGGAGTTGCCCGGGGACGTGGTTGACGAAGACGAACGCCTCCGCCCCGCGTTCGACGGCGTAGCTGAACTTCTCCATGCGGTGGACGAACCGGCCGCCCGGCGGCGTCGTCGTTGAGGCGACGGCTATCTTCCCCGCCACGTCCCGTTCGTCCACCTCGTCGGGCGTGCCGTGACCGACGTCGACGAGTTCGCCCGTCACGTCGCCGGACGGCGAGTACGGCAGGGCGACGGTCTCGAACTCGCGGTCCTCGGTCGTCACCGCGAGCGCCGACGACCCGCGAGTCCACGCCTGCATCTCGAAGGACTCCTCGCGCACGTCGCGGACGCCGGCGTCGCGGAAGGCGTCGGCGACGAGTTCGGCCGCGCGGCGTTCCCCCTCGCTACCGCCCATCCGGTCGCCGAGTCGGGTCAGTCGGGTCAGAAACTCCCACGGTTCGTCGTCGGTCCACGTCCGTCCGAGCGCGGCGTCTCTCGCAGTCTCGTCGTGGTCGTCCATACCACGCCGTCGCCGGAGAGGGCGAAAGAGGTTGTGGAGACGGCCGGACGGGCCGGAGGCGTCGCCGACCGACGGCTCCGAGAAGCACAGCTCATACGGGTAATGGCCCTAAATTTTATCCACAATTGCTGCTAAAAACAGGTCGATGCCGAAGTGTGATAACTGCGGTTCGTTCGTGACGACGGAGTACGTCCGCGTGTTCGCCCCAGAGGACATGAAGAATCCGCGGGTGTGCCCGAGTTGCGAGGACAAGGTCAGAGACGGTGGTGACGTGCGGGAGGCCCGCGCGACGCGCCACTGATCGCTGCCCGGTATCGAGACGCGACCGTTCGATCGGTTTTTGACGGACGGGCGCCGTGGCGGGCGCCCGTCGACCCCACCCTCTCACCGTCGAGCGACTGCCGTCTTTGAGGGGTGTTTCCGCTCGGACCCAAACCACTTAGGCGACACTGATAGGATGTTATCGACAGTAGGTATGAGTGCGGCACGGGCGTGACGGCGTTCGTGCCACGAAACGTGCCGGCGTTCGTCGGAACGTTGCGGACCGGTCTTCCCCGACGCGGTTCGCAGGTAGGCACCCTCGACACCCCACCACCCCCACCCCCACCCACCCCGACCCTGAAACCCCGCCTGCATGCGGCCTGCGGCGCCGTCCCCCCCACCACGGCGCCTCGGTCGTCCGCGGTCCCTCCTTCCCACCCCACCCCCACTCCCTTTCGCGTGACACTACCCCCGTAGCCGAGCGGTTGCGCCGTCGAGACCTGCGACAAGCGGCAGGCGCGGTGGAATCGACAAAGCTTACCACGACACCGTCGCTCTCAGGAGGTATGAGTTCGGTTCCCGAGCGGAGCGACATCGACGCCGAGTACAAGTGGGACTTAGAGAGCATCTACGCGAGCGACGAGGACTGGGAGGCGGCGTTCGAGGACGTACAGAGCCGGCTTCCGGATATCGCCGCCTACGAGGGGCGCGTGACCGAGAGCCCCGAAACGCTGTTGGAACTGCTCGAACTGGAGGAGGAGCTGATGCGCGACGTCTCGAAAGTTGCGAGTTACAGTAGCCTGCGGAGCGCCGAGGACACGCGGAACCAGGAGTACCAAGCGCTGCAGGCGAAGGCGGAGTCGCTGGCCTCCGAGGCGCGGTCGACGGCGAGTTTCGTCGAACCGGAGCTACAGGAACTGAGCGAGGAGAAACTATCGGAGTTTCTCGAGGTGGAACCCGAACTGCACGAGTACGAGCACTACTTCGACGACGTGCTCCGGATGAAACCGCACACCCGGTCGGCCGAAGTCGAGGAACTCCTCGCGGAGTTGGGCGAAGTCGCCAGCGCCCCGAGCGACATCTACGGCATGCTGTCGAACGCGGATATGACGTTTCCCACCGTCGAGAACCCCGAGGGCGAGGACGTCGAGATATCGCAGGGTAACTTCACGAAACTGCTGAAACACCCCGACCGCGAGTTCCGCCGGACGGTCCACGAGGAGTTCTACGACGAGTGGGCGGACGTGCGCAACTCGGTCGGTACCGCGCTGAAAAACAGCGTGAAGAAGGACGTGAAGTACGCCAACGCCCGCCGCTACGACACGGCGCGGGAGGCTGCCCTCGACGGTCCGAACGTCCCCGTCGAGGTGTACGACAACCTCGTGGAGACGGTCCGCGACAACCTCGAGTACCTCCACCGTCACGCGGAACTGAAGCGGCGAGCGCTCAACGTGGACGAACTGGAGATCTGGGACCTCTACATGTCGCTGACGGGCGAAGAGGGACCGGGAGTCACCTACGAGGAGGCCAAAGAACACATCGTCGAGGCCGTCGCTCCCCTCGGCGAGGCGTACCAGTCGCGGGTCGAGGAGGGACTGGAGGACCGCTGGGTCGACGTCTACGAGAACCGGGGCAAGCGCTCGGGTGCGTTCTCTTCGGGCACCTACGACACCCAGCCGTTCATCATGATGAACTACCAGGACGATATCGCCTCGATGTTCACCCTCGCGCACGAACTCGGCCACTCGCTGCACTCCGAACTGGCCAAGGACGAACAACCCTGGCAGTACGCCGACTACACCATCTTCGTCGCGGAAGTCGCCTCGACGGTGAACGAGACGCTCCTCACTCACTACCTCTTGGAGAACGTCGAGGACGACGAGTTCCGCACGCACGTCCTCGACGAGTACCTCGAACGCTTCCGGTCGACGCTGTACCGCCAGACGATGTTCGCCGACTTCGAACATCAGATACACTCGATCTCAGAGGACGGGGGCGCGTTGACGCCCGACCGCTTCGACGAACTGTACGGCGACCTGAAAGGGGAGTTCTACGCGAACGCGAACGTCGACGACAGGATAGCCCGCGAGTGGATGCGCATCCCTCATTTCTATTATAACTACTATGTATATCAGTACTCGACGGGTATCTCCGCCGCCGTCGCCATCGTCGAACGCATCCTGAGCGAGGGCGAGGACGCCGCGGCCGACTACCGCGAAGCGCTGGCGCTCGGCGGGTCGAGGTACCCAATCGAGGTGCTGGAGACGGCCGGCGTCGACATGGCCTCGCCCGAACCCATCGAGTCCGCGCTGTCGGTGTACGGCGAGTACCTCGACGAGGCGGCCGACCTGCTGGACCTCGAAGACGAGTAGAACGAGTAGCAGAATCGGGGGCCGGTTACCGCTTGCCGCGCGCGGTGGAGAAGCGCCCCGCCTTCCCCATGTCCGACCGCGAGGAGGGGACCGTCGAGAGTCGGCCCCGGGACCCGGATGTCGACTGCCTCGGACTGTCCTCCCGCTTTTCGTCGTCCTCGGCGTCCTCGACGGCGTCCGCCTCCGCGGCCTCCTCGTCGACGTCCGCGGCGTCCGCTTCGGCCTCCGCCGCGTCCGCTTCGGTCTCTCTCTCGTCGTCGCCGACGAGTTGCCGCAGACGATTGACGTGGTCCTCCAGTTCGAGGAGTTCGTCGTCTCCGTCCTCGCCGTCCGAGCCACCGGAGTCGTCCGACTCACCGTCGCGTTCGGCGTCGTCGGAATCCTCGTCGCTCACCGCCTCGGCGGCGGCGTCGACGACGGCTTCGACCGTGCCCGCGTCCTCGTCGTCCTCCTCCGCCGCGGACTCCTCGTCGGGGTCGTCGTCGGACAGTTCGTCTTCGCTCTCGTCCGAGCCCTCATCGGGCAGTTCGCCCTCGTTCTCGTCCGCCCCGTCCTCGGCTCCCTCGTCCGCTCCGTCGCCGCCGAGGATGTGGCCGAGTCGGTCGATGTACTCCTCGAGGGCGACGCCGTCGTCGGCCGCCTGCGCGTCGCCGGCGATCCGGTCCACGCGTTCGGCCCGTTCCTCGGCGGACAGATCGGACCACGACTCGCCGAGGTCGGCCAGTTGAAGCAGCGTCCGCAGTTCGACGATGGCGTCGGCGTCGGCGTCGCGGATGGCGGCCGGGAGGTCGACCGGTTCGGCGTCGTCGGGGACGTTCTCGAATCCAGCGACCTCGAGCAGTTCCTCCAGCGACGCTTCCGAGAGGGCGTCCGCGAGTCGCTCGACGGGGTCGCGGAGCGTCTCCGCTTCCTCTCCGTCGAGTTCGTCGTCGCCGCTCTCGGCGTGTACCTCCTCGGCCGTCGCCGCCGCTTCTTCGAACGCGCCGGCGAGTTCGGGGTCGGAGTCTGAGTCGGTCATGGTGTCTCCCGTCGCTACGACGATTCGTCGTCGTCGCTCTCGTCGCTTTCGCTCTCGTCCTCGCTCGCTTCCTCTGCGTCGTCCGAGTTATCCTCACCCTCGGACTCGGAGTCTTCGGCGTCCTCGTCGGCGTCGAAGTTGTCGACGATGGCGTCTATCATCTCGTCTCGCTGCTGGTTGGCTTTCACGCCGGACTGCTTGGCGATGGACTGTATCTTCGAGTATTCCATCATCTCCAGCAGTTCGCGGTAGGTCTCCTTGCGGAGTTCGTCCATGTCGCCGGCGGCGAGTCTCTCGGCCGCGCTCTCGGCTTCCTCCGCGACGGCGTCGGCCGCGTCTCCGGCCGCGTCCTCCGCGCTCTCGGCGGAGTCCTCCGCTTGCTCTGCGGCATCGCTGGCGGTCTCTTTCGCCTGCTCCGCCGCGTCACCCGCTGTCTCCTTCGTCTCCTCTCCGGCGTCCGCCGCCGCGTCCTTGGCCGCCTGCTGTCGCTCTTCGAGTTGGTCGACGAGGCCCCGGAACGCGTCGCCGAGGGGCTGTTTGAACTCGGGTTTCTGAAGCGTCCGGCCGAGCGCAACGACCAGCGAGCGACCGATCTTACCCGCGAGCGACGGGTCCTCGTCGTCCCAGAACGTCAGTTTCGAGAGGGTCCACCGTACGACTCCTCGGCCGACGACGCGCCCGAGAGTCTCACCGACAGTCTCGCCGATGGAACGACCGAGCGACTCTCCGTCCAAGTCCTCGGTTACGTCGCCGCCCGTGAGCGCCGACCCGACGTCGATTTCGTCTACGACGTCGTTGGCGATTCGATTCGCCATCTCCGAGGAGTCGGTCACGACTCCTCACCCCTGTCGGTAGACGAGTCCGTCTCGTCGCTGTCGCCGTCGGAGTCGTCCTCGTCGTCGTTGTCGTCATTGTCGTCCGCGTTCTCAGCCTCCGAGTCGTCGTCTGCCGACTCCTCCTCGTCGTCGCCGGACAGAAGCGGCTGGATAACCGCCGTGCCCACGACGCCGCCGACCCAGGCACCGACGTGACGGCCGACGAACGCGCCGATGGTTTCGCTGGCGGTCGACTCCCCGTCGAACTCGTCCGCCAGGGGCGTGTCGGAGAATACTTCCGCGAAGTCGACGTTCTCGAACGCGCCACTGACGGCCGGCGTCTCGTCGCTCATGCTTCAGACCCCGAACTCGACTCCGATTTGTCGGAGCCGTCGGAGCCGTCGGAGTCGTCGAACAGTTGAGTGACGAGTTCTTTGAGCACCGACGTCAGGATTTCGTCCATCGGGATGTCGGCGAAGGCGTCGCTCAGGCTCTCTTTGATGGAACCCGCCCCCGACGCGAGCGCGTTCTGAGAGTTACCTTCGCCCTCACCTTCGCCGTTGCCCTCGCCCTCGCCCTCTCCCGACGACCCGCCACCGAGTCCACCCAGCAGGTCGCCGAGGAGTCCTTGGAGTCCGCCTCCGAGGTCGCCGAGGAGTCCTTGGAGTCCGCCTGCGAGGCCGCCGTCGAGAAGCCCCGCAACGGACGACAGCAGATTGCCGAGGAGGTTGCCCGAACCGGGCGTCGCCTCCAGTTCGAGGACGACCCGTTCGAGGTCGACTTCCAGACCGAGGAGTTCGAGGAAGAGCCCCTTCAGGTCGAGGAACAGAATGGAGGTAGAGCCCTCCGTGTCGGGCGACGGCGGGGACTCGTCACCGGGGTGGAGCGCTCCGTCCTCGCTCTCGCCCTCCTCGTCCGACTGGTCACCTTCGGCCGCGTCTTCGCCTTCTTGAGACCCGTTATCGCCGGACTCCGCCTCTTCCTCCTCGGACTCGTCGTCGCCGGATTCCGTCTCTTCCCCCTCGGACTCGTCGTCGCCCTCCGACTGGTCGTCCTGTGACCCCTCGCTGCCGGAGTCGGAGTCAGAGTCAGAGTCGGACTCCGACTGGTTGTCCTCCTCATCCTCCGCCTGTCCGCCGTCGGTGACGAGGCGCTCCTCGTCGAGGACTCGGCTGTGGTTCGGTCGTGCCGTCGCGAGAGCGTCGTCGTCGGTGTGGTCGCGTGTGTCTGACATTGTTCCTGTACTCACATCCCGCGTTGCGCACAAAGGATTTCTGGCTGATTTCGTCTTAAACCGTCCGAACCCTGGATTTCAAGGAAGCTACAAGACACGAGAGCTGAAATTTTTATCTGATCGTGGATGAATTAATTCGGGCTCGAAGTAACGAAGACAGACCGACGAACCACGGGAAGCGCCGCGCCCCGGTTCAGTTCTCCCTCCGGGTTACGACACCGCTCGCTATCGCTCGCGGGTCTCAAAACGGGCCGGGAGGGACTTGAACCCCCGACCGTCTGGTTAAAAGCCAGACGCTCTGCCAAACTGAGCTACCGGCCCTCGAAAACACCTAACTGGCGGGCGGTGATAAGCGTTTACAAATAAAGGGAAGCGGGCGACTTCACGGCGAACGAATCGCCCTCGCGTAGGCTCTTGTACCGTGACACCGTGGGTCGAAGCACCATGGATGAACATCCCGCCGACACCCCGATGGGGGCGTTCGTCGGCCGACTGCTCCGCTTCGAGACCACCGACGGCGAGGAGGCCGAGGCGCAGGCGTGGCTCCGCGAGAAGTTCGAGGAGTTCGGCCTCGACGTCTACGAGTGGACCGCCGACGCCGAGACGCTCGCCTCGCACACGTCGTTCCCGGACGACCCCGACGTGATAGACGTGACCGACCGACCCAGCGTCGCCGGCGTCGCCGAGTTCGGCGACCCCGACGCGGGGCCGACGCTCGTGCTGAACGGGCACACCGACGTGGTGCCCGCGGACACGGAGAACTGGTCGTCGGACCCCTACGAACCGGTCTGGTCCGACGGGAAACGCGGCGCCGAACTCACCGCCCGCGGCGCGGCAGATATGAAGTCCGGGCTGAGCGCCTGCGTCTTCGCGGCGCGCGACTTACTCGAACGAGACGAGAACGGCGAGTTGGACGGCGCGAACGGACGCGTGGTGGTAGAAGCCGTCGTGGGCGAGGAAGAGGGCGGCATCGGGGCGGCCGCGGCCGCGCTCGACAACCCCTATCCGTTCGACCGCGACGCCGCCATCGTCGCCGAACCGACCGAACTGCGCTGCATCACGGCGACGGAGGGGACGGTGATGAAGCGCCTGCGCGTCCGAGGACGGGCGGCTCACGCGGCGACGCGGTGGAAGGGCGAGGACGTACTCCCGCACTTCGAGCGCATCCGACAGGCGTTCTTCGAGTTGGAGACAGAACGCGGCGAGTCCGTCTCGCACCCCCTGTACGAGGAGTACCCTATCCCGTGGCCCGTCGTCGTCGGCATCGTGCGCGCGGGGTCGTGGTCGTCGTCGGTGGCCGGGACGCTCACCGCCGAGTGGCGCTTCGGCGTCGCCCCCGGCGAGACGGTCGAGGAGGTGGAGGCGCAGTACGAGGAGCGGTTGGCCGAAGTCGTCGCAGAGAGCGACTGGCTCTCCGAGCATCCGCCGTCGTTCGAGCGGTTCACCATCCAGTTCGAACCCGCCGAGATAGACGCCGACGAACCGGTCGTGGAGTCGCTCCGCGCGGCGATGGCCGAGACGGGACACGACGACACCGACCCGACGGGCGCGACGTACGGCGCGGACTCGCGGCACTACGTGGCGGCCGGCATCCCGACCGTGGTGTACGGTCCCGGAACGGTCGAACAGGCGCACTTCCCCGACGAGACGATTCCGTGGGGCGAAGTAGAGACGGCGAAGGAGACGTACGTCGAGGCGGCGACGCGGTTCCTTCACACTGCCGGCCGTAAGAGCGAGTAAGTCGTCTCTCGGAACCAGCAGTTTCACTCGCACGAACACCGCTGTCCGTCGTACCTTCGTTCGATAGATTACGGCCGACAGTATCAGTCGAAGTAGTCCGCGAGGGCGTCGTCGACGATATCGCCCGGCGACCGATTTTCGAGCGAGGCCCGACGCCGGAGTTCGCGGTACTGGTCGGGCGAGAGGCGGAGTTCGACGCGACCGAAGCGCACGCCGCGTTCGGTCAACGCCTCCCCGACCGGACGGCCGTCGTTCACCTCGCTTGCGACGCGGCGGACCTCGCGGACGGTCAGATCCCCGTCGAGGACGGCCCACGCGAGGTCGAAGCGGTCGGGACCGGCGACGCGGGCGATGTGCTTTGCGGCCGTCGGCGCGATGCGCCCGCGGGCGACGTATCTACGGACGGCCTGCGGGAGGTCGTGCACGCGCGCCCACTTGCGGATGAACGCGACGGAGACGTCGCCGCCGGCGCGTTCGGCGGCCGCCTTGTACGACCCGACGCCGCGGACGAGGGCCGCACAGGCCGCCGCGCCGCGGAGCATGTACACGTTGTCCTCGTCGCCGACGGTGTTCTCCGAGAAGGCGCGGACCGTGTCGGCCGCCTCCGCGACGCTGTCGGGGTCCTCGGGGTCGAAGCCGACGGCTTCGTCCGCTCTGTCGCCGGTGATGGCGGGGTCCGCGCGGACGACGGGCCGGCCGACCGGTTCTTCGCGGTCCGCCGGCAGCGGTCGTCGCCCCCCGTCGGTCTCGGGGGAGACACCCGCCGCTCGACCGTCCTCGGCAGTGTGGTCGTCGTTGGCTGGCCGCTCGTCGTCCGTCATTCGTTGATTCGAGTAACGGTCCGGTCGGCAAAAGCCTCTCCCTGCCCGGCAACGTCTGCGGTCGGTGGAGAGAGGCGGGGAGACATCGTGAACTGAGGGACGGACCGAGTGTCCGTCACCGGGTTACTCGTCGCGGCCCTCGGAGAGGTGTTCCCAGATTTCGGTGCAGCCGGCGCCGTCGTCGAGCGACTTCAGGTGCTCGTAGTCGTCTTCGGTCTCCTCGTCGCCGTCGGGCGAGTCGGAAAGCTCCTCGTCGCGGGTCGTCTCAGTGTTGGATTCGAGGTCGGGACTCATTCGTGGAGTAGAGAGGTGCGGGAGTACAGTTCGGGCGCGACGTCCGCCGAGACGTGCTGTCTTCGACCAGATGGTCGGTCTATCGTGTCGGTCATCAAGTAGTCGAACGGGCGGCACGCGGATAAGCGCCTCTTCGGGAGTAATCCGTACCTTTACTCCGGGAAAGGGGAATCGATTGCTGGTAACTCGGATGCGGGAAGCAGTTCGAAATCGGCCGACGTAGGTCGATTTCTCCGTCGATCCACCGTCACTGACGGAGTCGTCGTTTGCTCGCGCCGTCAGAGTGGGGTGGCGCGCCCCCGTACCGACGACGATGGTAGTTGCCCTTCGCATCCTGGACGACGGCGCGTGGGTGTCGGTCAACGACGACCGGAAGGTGAGCGTGAGCGAACTCTGGCGCTTCCCGGGCCGCGAATTCTGCAGATGCGACCTGACCGACATGGTCGTCGAGGGGTTCGTCGACGTCGGCGTCGACGGCCGGACCGTCGAGGTTCGGGCCTACGGCCAGTGCATCGCCTGCGGGGAATCCGCGACGACGAAGTGGATGCCGGTCGGTCGCATCGTCGACGGCGCGTTCCGTCACATCGACCGCGAGGGCGTCCTCCGCCCGGTAATCGGCCAATAACCGGCAATATATTCTCCTATGTGAAAGCACCGGGAAGGGTTGACGTGAGGAAGCGTTCTTTGGGGACGCCGCGCTAGGGGTGGAACAAGACCATGCCAACGGACGTAGAGCGGTGGAAATCTGAGGTGTACGGCAACGAGATTCGGGAACATCTGTACGAGTTCGCCGAGGAGGGCTGGGAGAGCATCCCGGAGGACGAACACGACGCCTGGTTCGAGCGCTTCAAGTGGTGGGGGCTGTACCACCAGCGGAACGGACAGGAGTCGTACTTCATGATGCGCATCGGCACGCCGAACGGCGTCCTCGAACCCGGGCAACTCCGCGTCGTCGGCGAGATAGCCGACGAGTACGCTCGCGGACCGGGAACGAACCCCATCTTCGGCGACGCCTACGCGGACTGGACGACGCGGCAGTCCATCCAACTGCACTGGATCCGCATCGAGGACGTGCCCGAGATATTCGAAAAGCTGGAGGAGAACGGCATGTCGACCCAGCAGGCCTGCGGGGACTCCTGGCGAAACATCGTCGGCAACCCCGTCGCCGGCAAGGACGCCCAGGAGGTCGTCGACGCGTGGCCCGTCATCCACGAACTCAACGAGACGTTCAAAGGCGACGAAGACCACTCGAACCTCCCCCGCAAGTGGAAGGTATCCGTCACGGGGTCTGCCGACGGGTCCGGACAGGGCGACATCAACGACCTCGCCTTCGAGCCCGCCTACAAGGAAGTCGACGGCGAGGAGCAGGTCGGTTTCAACGTCCGAGTCGGCGGCGGCCTCGCGCGCAACGAGGAGCGCTTCGCCCGCGACATCGACGTGTGGGTGCCCCCGGAGAACGTCTCCGACGTGGCCGGCGGCCTCTCGGCGCTGTTCCGCGACAACGGCGACCGCGAGAACCGCTACAACGCCCGCATCAAGTTCCTCGTCGACGAGTGGGGCCCGGAGAAGGTCCGGAACACCCTGCAGGAGGAGTACGTCGACTTCGAGTTGGAGACGGCCGGTCGCGACGTCCGCGAGGAGTACACGTATAACGCCGGTAACGGCGGCCGAAACGACCTCATCGGCGTCCACGAACAGAAGGATGGCAACTACTTCGTCGGTCTGAACGTCCTCGTCGGCCGCATGGGCGCCGACGACGTGCTCGAACTCGCCGACATCGCCGAAGAGTACGGCTCCGGCGAGGTCCGCCTCTCGCAGCGACAGAACGTCATCGTCACCGACGTCCCCGAGGAGGACCTCGACGCCCTCCTCGAGGAGGACCTGCTGGACCACTACTCGCCCGACCCCTCGCCGTTCATGCGCGGGTCGGTCGCCTGCACGGGGACCGAGTTCTGTTCGCTCTCCATCGTGGAGACGAAGAACCGACAGGTCCGCTACGCGCGGTGGCTCAAGGAGAACGTCGACCTTCCGGACGATATCGACCAGTTCCACATCCACCTCTCGGGCTGCACCGCCTCCTGCGCTCAGCCGCAGATAGCCGACATCAGCCTGCGCGGCATGAAGACGCGCAAGGACGGCGAACCCGTCGAAGCGCTGGACATCGGTCTCGGCGGCGGCCTCGGCGAGGAACCGGAGTTCGCCCGCTGGGTTACCCAGCGCGTCCCCGTCGACGAGGTGCCCGGTGCCATCTCGAACCTCATCGGTCGCTTCGCCGAGAACCGCGAGGACGGCGAGAACTTCCGCGAGTTCGTCGGCCGCCACGACGACGACGAACTCGACGAGTACGTCGAACCCGAGGAGACGGACTACGAGGACCCGATGATGCACAACACGAAGATGACGTGGTACCCCTACTCGGACGACGACGATATGGACTCCAGTCCGGCCCCGGCGTACCCCGACGACACGCCGATGTCGGCCGACGACTGAAGCGGGTCGACTCGGTTCGACGCCTCGATTTTTTCCCGGACGCGACACCGCTCTCGGAGCGTCACGCACATGCCCGCCCGCGGACAATGGGGGGTATGCCCAACAGACTGCTGCGCGTGAACGCGTACACGACGTTCGATATGGTAGACGCCGAAGCCGTCAGCCACGAGTTCACCGAGGAGGCGTTCGCCGTCCTCAACGTCACCGCGCCGCGGAAGAACCCCGACCACGTCCGCCTCGAACTCGAACTCGACAACAGTCAACTCGAACACCTGCCGGCCCACGCCGAGAAGGTGACGCTCACGGCCGAACAGGCCCGAGAGCTGGCCGGCGAGCTAGAGGAGTACGCGGGACGGGTGGAGGCGGCGCAGAGCGAGGGAGAGGACGACGACGAAGAGTAATCAGCAGTATCTCGAACCGGACCCGGCGCTCGACGGGTGAGTTCTCGAAAGGTATCGCGTCGAAATCGCGACGGAATGTGGGGGGGGAGTTCCGGGGGGGGAGATGGAACACCGTCGCGAATGGTGGGTGTCACTTCGACGCGCAGTGTTTCCTACGGTCCGGACGTACATATAACCAATAGATATCTGGTCTGTATCCGGACAGTATGTGAGTTCGTAGCGAGGGGGGTCGAGAGTTCGGCGGCGCGGGCGACTCGGCGCCGCAACCGCAGGGCCGCCGGCTTATCCGCAAGACGAGCCAACCGAGTCAGGCGGAGGCGTCGTACCCGGCGTCTTCGACGGCCGCAACTAGGTTACGGGCGTCCGCGTCGCCCTCGACCGTTGCGGACGCGGCGTCTCGGTCCGCGGAGGCCGATTCGACGCCGTCGACGCCCGAGAGCGCTTCTTCGACGGTCTGTTCGCAGTGCTCACAGCTCATGCCTTCGACGGTGAGTGTCTGAGTCATCGCACGTCGTACTTATCGTTTGAGTCTTATCTCGCTTTCTTTTACGGAACCGTACCTCTGTCGCGTCTCCAACCGAAGAAATGAAATTTCCTGAAGGGGTAGACCGGCGAGGTTCGTTGCGCTACTCGGTATCGAACTGGGCGTTGTAGCGACGCTCGATGTCGAGTCGCTGTTCGCGCGTCAGTCCCTCGAGCGGGGCGTCGTAGCTGGTGTCGTAGATGCGGTACGCCAACTGCCCGCGGGTGGGCATGTGCTCGTTGTCCTCGTTGACCCACGGCTGTCGGTCGTACAGTTCCACGATCTGACCGGCGGAGTCGACGCTCAGGTTGTGGAAGTCGTGGCCCCACTTCGCCTGCGATATCTCGTCTTTCGAGAGCGCGCCGCCCGTGTCGCCGAACTGGGCGTCGAAGCTCTCCTGGACGTCGACGCGGGCCTCGAAGCTGAGGTTCTCGAAGGAGTCGCCGTACGTCTCTTGGGCGAGTTCCTCGCGGGTCTGCACCGACGCGGGGTCCCAGTCGCCATCGGGTTGGCGCAGATAGAGTTCGTACACCGTCGCCGCGTCCTCGGCGTTCAGTTCCTCGAAGTCCGAACCGAACGTGGCCCGGGCGATGGTGTCATTGCCCACCTTCTCGGAGGCGCCGTCGTCGGCGTCCGAACCGCCGTCGTCGACGGTCGAGTCGTCGCCCGTCTCCGAGTCGTCCTCGGCGGTCTGGTTGCCGTCAGCGGTCTGGTTGCCGTCCTCGGTGGCGTTCGTCGTCGTCTCCTCGTCGTCGTCTTTCGACTCGGTGACGGTGATGACGACCGTATCAGTCGCGGAGGCCCCGTCTGAGTCGGTGACGGTGACCTCGAAGGTGAGTTGGGTGTTCAGTTTCGACTCGGGAGGGAAGAACTTGGGCGTCGCCGTGTCGGCGCCGCGGAGTTCTACCTGCTCGCCTGCGACCTGCGTCCACTCGTAGGTGAGGTTCGCGTCGTCGCCGTCGGGGTCGGTCGACCCGGTGGCGTCGAGGGTGGTGAGCGTCCACTCGCGGGCGGTCACGTCCTCGCCGGCGTCGGCCGTCGGCGGTTCGTTGGCGCGCGCGACGGACCCGTCGTCCGCGTCGCTGGCGGCCGTCGCATCGGATTCGGTCGCCGTGGTGGCGTCCGTCGCCGTCGGTTGTTCGGTCGGTTCGCCCGGTTGTGACGTCGGAGTCGACTGCTCGACGGCCGCGGCCGCATCGTCCGAGGCGGGGGCGACGCTCGCTCCACCGCTCTGCCCGGTGAAGAGGAACGCACCGCCCGCGAGGGCGACGATGCCGACGACGGCGACGAGTACGACTGTCAGTTGACGGTTCATTGTGTTCTTCGTGACCTCTACGAATACGTGTACGATACAGTGGTTTCGTTATAGAGTACCGAAAACGGGAGGTAGAAGCCGTGTAACGCCGTAGATTCGGTACTGTGGAAAGCGGGGGGGACGTGAGTGAAGCGTCGGTCGGCCGTTCCGGAGCCTTCGAAACCAAAGTTTGTCCCGGTATCGGACGCATAACTCTCGGCTAGGGTGAGCAAAACGCTATGTACTCCGAAAGTCGACTGTGGGTATGCGCGAACTGGACGACACCGACCTCCGGATACTCGAACTCCTGACCGAAGACGCGCGACGCCCGTTCAGCGACATCGCAGAGCGGGTCGACCTCTCTCCGCCCGCGGTGTCCGACCGGGTAGACAAACTCCGTGAGTCGGGCGTCATCAGGCGGTTCACGGCCGACCTCGACCGTTCGAAGCTTCGGTCGGGAGTCCCGGTGTTGGTCCGCCTCGAACTCCCCTCGACGGAGATGTCCGCCGTCAGGGACTCACTGCGCGCCTCGGAAGCGGTCGAACACGTGTTCGCCACCGTCGAGGACGAACTCCTGTTCTCCGCGCGGTTCCCTGCGAACCGGGTCCGCGACGCCCTCGGTGAGACGGTGGACCTCGCGCGCGTCGCGGACTACGAGGTGACCGTCGTCGCGGACACCGAGTGGACGCCGAGCGTCGGCGGAACCGAGTTTGCACTCACCTGCGCGGAGTGCGGCAACACGGTGACGAGCGAGGGGGAGACCGACCGCTTCGGCGGCGAGCGCTACCACTTCTGCTGTTCGTCCTGCACGGCGCGCTTCCGCGAACAGTACGAGCGTCTCAGCGCGGGCGCCGAGTGACCGTCGAGAAACAACGGGCGCGCGGCGAGTGAGGTGCCGAACGCGGATCGCCTCAGAGGGGAACGTACGTCTCGTTTCCGGCGTAGTTGGGAACGCGCAGGTACGTGACGGAGGTACTGCCGCCCGAGACGGTCGTTTCCACGATGACCTCGTCGCCGCGTTCGAGCGTCGCCGACTTCCCGCCTTCTATCTGCGAGGCGTTGAGGTAGAAGACGAACTCCTCGCCGGTTTCGAGCATCAGATCGCCGTCGCCGAGGCTCTGGCTGGCGTTGAACGCCTCGTGTACGTCGCCCGTCGACGGCGCGGCGGCGCCGGAACCGTCGAACGTGAGCGTCTCGGCGGCCTGCGGCCCGACCCACTTGATAGTGAGGTCAGAGACGTTCACGTCGCCCGCGGCGGCGCGGGGGCGTACCCAGAGACGGACGGTGTCGATCGTGCGGTTAGGCACCCCGTCGTCGGCCTGGCCGGTGACGTGACCGGTGGCGCTGACGACCTCGACGCCGTTGACCACGCGGTCGACGCTCTGTCGGCCGACGTCCTCGGCCGTCGCCTGCAGCGACGCGGCGGTGTTTATCAGCACGCCGGCCGCGACGGCGGCGACGAGGACCATCGCGATGAAGACGACGAGGGT
The DNA here is from genome assembly GCF_000337095.1 of Halogeometricum pallidum JCM 14848. Classification (GTDB taxonomy): domain Archaea; phylum Halobacteriota; class Halobacteria; order Halobacteriales; family Haloferacaceae; genus Halogeometricum; species Halogeometricum pallidum. Next base: position 126,500 of record NZ_AOIV01000006.1, on the reverse strand, counting down.
TCCGATTCCGACCTGCCCTCGGTCCCTCGGTTCGACGCACGACGACCGCTGGCGCACTCGGTTCATATCTTATTCACACACATTCACGGAATATTATTCTAGGGTTCTCAATATCAATAACGATATTACGGAGTCCAGAAATCCGGAGAGCAGATACCGAGATGGCTTCGGGCGCCGTGCCGGAACGTACGTTCGAACCCCGTTCGCGATTCCGAGACGCACCCATCGGATTCGAGTCGGAACCCGAGGCCGGACTCGCTCTCGAACGAACCACTGGACGATTCTCTATCTGTACCTCCAACTCTCGAATGAAAAAGGGGTGAAGTACGCTCGCGAACATCGCAACCCCCGACTAGAGACCTAACCGGTCGTTCCCCGTCGGGTCGTTCGTGAGACCTTCAACGGACTTTCTCCGCCTGAGGTCGCTTCTTGGCGAACGAAAAGCGCTCTCCGCCGGTCGTGTCAGCCACTGACGCAGAAGAAAAGGTTTATCATGAACATATGAGATTCTTATGCATAGAGCGGCACCGTGAGTAAAATTCGTGCCGCGACCGAACCATGACAGAAAACACATACGTCGGTGCGATCGACCAAGGTACGACCGGAACCCGTTTCATGGTCTTCGACCACGACGGGCGAGTCGTCGCGAACGCCTACAAAAAACACGAGCAGATCTATCCGGAACCCGGCTGGGTCGAACACGACCCCGAGGNACCGGAACCCGTTTCATGGTCTTCGACCACGACGGGCGAGTCGTCGCGAACGCCTACAAAAAACACGAGCAGATCTATCCGGAACCCGGCTGGGTCGAACACGACCCCGAGGAGATTTGGGAGAACACCCAGGCGGTCATCAAGGACACCCTCGAAGAGGGCGGACTCGACGCCGAGCAGTTGGAGGCCATCGGCATCACCAATCAGCGCGAAACCACCCTCGTCTGGGACCGCGAGACCGGTCGCCCCCTCGCCAACGCCATCGTCTGGCAGGACCGACGCACCACCGACCGCGTCGANACGAGGGCAAAGAGGAGTGGGTCCGCGAGAAGACCGGCTTAGAGCCCGACGCGTACTTCTCGGCCACGAAAGCCGAGTGGCTCCTCGACAACACCGACCAGATCAAACTCGCCCGCATGCGCCCCGACGACGTGCGTGACCGCGCCGAGGCGGGCGAACTCATGCTCGGCACCATCGACTCGTGGCTCATCTACAACCTCACCGGCGAGCACATCACCGACGTCACCAACGCCTCCCGGACCATGCTGTTCAACATCCACGACATGGACTGGGACGACGAACTCTTAGAGGAGTTCAACGTCCCCGACGCGATGCTCCCCGAGGTCCGTCCCTCCTCCGACGAGGAGTTCTACGGAACTACCGACGCGGAGGGGTTCCTCGGCGCGGAGATTCCGGTCGCGGGCGCGTTGGGCGACCAGCAGGCCGCGCTGTTCGGCCAGACCTGCTTCGAGGCCGGCGACGCCAAAAACACCTACGGCACCGGCTCGTTCATGCTCATGAACACCGGCGAGGAGGCCGTCGCCAGCGAGAACGGCCTGCTCACCACGGTCGGTTTCCAGCGCTCGGGCGAACCCGTCCAGTACGCGTTGGAAGGTTCGATCTTCATCACGGGCGCCGCAATCGAGTGGCTCGAGGACATGACGCTCATCGAGGACGCCGCCGAGACCGAAGAACTCGCGCGGTCGGTCGACTCGACGGACGGAGTGTACTTCGTGCCGGCGTTCACGGGGCTCGGTGCGCCCCACTGGGACCAGCGCGCACGCGGCACCATCGTCGGGATGACCCGCGGCACCCGCCGCGAACACGTCGTTCGCGCCACGTTAGAGTCCATCGCCTTCCAGACGCGCGACGTCGCCGAGGCCATGGAGTCCGACAGCGGAATCGACCTCTCCTCGCTGCGCGTCGACGGCGGCGCGGTCAAGAACAACTTCCTGTGTCAACTGCAGTCGAACATCGTCGGGTCCGAAATCGTCCGACCGCAGGTCGACGAGACCACGGCGCTGGGGTCGGCGTACGCGGCGGGACTGGCCGTCGGCTACTGGAGCGACCTCGAGGAACTCCGCGACAACTGGCAGGTCGACCGCGAGTTCTCCCCCGACGGCGACGCGAAAAACGTCGAGGAACGCTACGGCCGCTGGACCGACGCCGTCGAACGCTCCCGCGACTGGGCCCGGGANAGTTCTCCCCCGACGGCGACGCGAAAAACGTCGAGGAACGCTACGGCCGCTGGACCGACGCCGTCGAACGCTCCCGCGACTGGGCCCGGGAGAACTGACCATGAACGGACTCGCATTGCAGATTCCGCTCATCGGGATGGGAACCGAGGAGTTTCTCATCCTGCTCATCACGGCCCTCGCAGGCGGTGCGTTCGGGGCCGCCTTGGGCGCGCTTCCGGCGTTCATCTTCACGGGGTTCGTCGTCTTCCTCGGGGAGGGGCTGGCGATACTCGAAGGGAACCTCGGCGGCGTCGGCGGGATTCCGGCCGGCGAGATAGCGACCGGAATCACGGGCGTCATCGGGTTCGGCGCCATCACCGGCCCGCACATCGCGTTCGCGGGCGGCGTCGCCGCCTCCGCCTACGCGGGTAAGAAGTACCCCGAGATGGGGCCCAAGGAGGGCTACCACTTCGGGAAGGACATCACCTACGCCTTCGGGACGAAGCCCGACATCCTCGCCGTCGGCGCCGTGTTCGGCGTCGTCGGCGTCCTCATCAACCAGCTAGCGGCCGGATTCGGACTTCCGCTCGACACCATCGCGCTGACGGTGTTCCTCTCGGCGCTCTTGGCCCGAGGGGCCTTCGACTACCCGCTGATCGGCAAACCCGCCGGGAAGGGCTACCTCGACATGTCGCCCTTCGAACGCGGCGAGGAGCAAACGATGGTCGATGACGGCGTCGAGCGCATCAGACCGGCGACCGAACCGTGGCTCCCCCACCAGTACAAGTGGCCCGGCGTCACCGTCATCGGACTCGTCGGCGGGATACTCGGCGCCTACATCTGGCTCGAAACGGGGAGTTTCTTCCTCGGCTACGGCATCTCCGCGATGAGCCTGCTGTTCCTCAACCTCGGCGTCGAGAAGATTCCCGTCACGCACCACATCACGCTCTTGGGCTCCAGCGGCGCCGCCATCGGAGCCGCCGCCGTCGGCAGTCCGCTCGTCGCACTGCTCGTCGGGGGCATCTTCGGCGCGCTCGCCGGACTGCTCGGCGAGGTGACCCAGCGCGTCTTCTACTCGCACTCGGGGACCCACGTCGACCCGCCGGCGATGTCGATTACGGTCATGACGGTGCTCATCGGCGTGCTCTACCTGATCGGCATCTTCCCGAACTCGGCCTATCTCGGTCTCTGAACCGCCCGCAAACGACACCCGCTCTCTCGAACGCCCTCGCCCGATTCGGGCGGTACCCGGATGAACCTCGAAGAACGAATCCTTCAGCGTAAACGTCGCCGCGACAGGCGACAGTTGTTGCTCGAAGAGGCGTCGCTGAGCCCGGTTTGGCACCCCGAAGAACCGACCGGTCGCGGCCCGACCGTCGAACGACTCCTCGACCGACTGGAACCGGTGTTCGACCACCGCACGCCGGAGAACGTCTACGTCCGGGGGCCGGCGGGGTCGGGCAAATCCGCTGTCGTGACGGCGTTGTTCGCCCACCTCGCCCGACTGCTCTCCTCGCCGGAGGACTCCATCGTGACGACGACGCGCGGGGGGAGCGCCGAGAACCGCTCGTTCGCGTACGTCGACCTCCGCGAGACGACGAGCGAGTTCGAGTTCTACCACGCCGTCCTCGACGCGACGACGAGCGAGTCGGTTCCGCGGCGGGGGTTGTCGACCGCCGACCTCCGCGGGCGCGTCGACGACCACCTCCGCGGCGGCCGCGTCCTCGTCGTCGCCCTCGACCACGTCGATGAGGGCGGGACGGACCAACTGGCGTCGTTCACCGGCGAACTCGCGAGCCTCGGTTACCGAACCTCGTGGGTCGCCGTCGGCCGCGCGGCGCCGGAGGACGTGCTCCCCGACCCGCGGGCGACGAGCGAGGTCACCGTGAAACCGTACCACCGCGCGGAACTGGCTGACGTGCTGACCGCGCGCCTGTCGACGGGCGTGACGCGAGACGCGACGACGCACCAGCAGGTCCGTCGCCTCGCCGCGTGGGCCGAGGGCGACGCGCACGACGCCCTCGCGGCCCTCCTCGGTGCGGTGGACGCCGCCCTCGAAGCGGACAGCGACGTGATAGAAGACGAGCACTTCGACGCCGGGATGGCCTCGGTCCCGCGGCCGTGCGTCTCGCTCGGGCGCGTGCTGGCCCTCTCGGAGAACCGGCGGGCCGTCCTCAGACACCTGGTGACGCTCCCGCCCGACGAACGCGCCTCGGTCGGCCGCGCCGCCTCGGCCGTCGCGTCGTCGTCGTCGCTCTCCGAGAGCACCATCACCCGGTATCTCTACGAGTTCGCGGAGGCCGGCATCGTCGAACGCGTGCCAGTCGAGGGCGCACACGGGGCGGGTCGGCCGCCGAGTCGCGTCGAGACGCGCGTGCCGACGCGGGCGTTCCTGCGACTCACGCGCGGCGAGGACTGATGCCGAGAGCGCCGTCCCGTCGTTCGCCACCGTCGGACGGTTCGACAGCCTCTTAGGCCGGCGGCGCGCATCCACGAACGGAGCGGGCGGTCTGCGACGTAGGATACCGGAGACCTCCCCCGTTCCTTCTGAGAGAATACATTCGAATCGTATAGCGTGCCGACCCGGGAGCGTCGACGGTTATCCGTTCAGAAGTTACCGTTGACGATGTCGGAGACGCGCTGGCGGTCGAACAGTTTGCCCTCGGCGCCGTACAGGTCCTTCGCGCCGCGTTCGGTGACGACGAGATTCGAGATGGGGCCCTGATACAGGGGACCGCCGCGGTAGACGTCGCCGTTCTGCACGGCCGTGAGCGCGCTCGCGGTCTGGTGGTCTTTCATGAACTGGACGACGGTGTTCTGGAACTCCTGGGCCGTCTTGCTCTCGTGTCCGCGGAGGAGGAGCACGTCGGGGTCTATCTCCAAGAGCGTCTCGTAGTCGATTTTTCCGCGGGACTTGTGGAAGTCCTTCACGTCCGTCTCCGCGAGGGCGTCGCGGACCTTCAGGTCGCGCCACTGTTTGAAGCTCGTTCCCTCGCTGATGACGTACGGGAGGAACGACTCGGGTTCGTCGCCCGTCGCCCAGAGGACGGCGACGGCGGGGCGGTCGGACTTCGCGGACGGGACGACCGAGGCGACGTTCGATTGGAACTGCTCGTGCAACGACGAGAACGCCTCGTAGCGGTCCTGCCGCTGGAACACCTGCGAGAGCTTCTCGAACGCCTCGTACAGCGTGAGGTACGGGTAGTCCTTGTGCCACTCGTAGCCCCGTGAGAAGATGCTGTTGCCGAAGAACGGGGCGACCTTCTGGGAGATTTCGTCCACGTCGGCCTGTTCCCAGCCCTTGTAGCGGTTCAACAGGAAGTTCGGGTCGATGACGTGCACGTCGCCGTCGAGTTGGTAGAACACCTCCTTGCTCACGCCGTCGGAGTAGAGGTCGACCATCCCGCTCTTATCGACGGAGACGTTCGGAATCTCGTCGTAGTACTGGGTGTGGTAGCGCGAGGTGAGCCAGACGCCCTTCGGCGGTTCGACGCCGAGGGCGACGCCCATGTCGGCCCAACTGCCGTTGTTGGCGACCCACGTCTGCGGCACCGAGTCGAACTCGACGGTGCCAACGGGCGGCATCGTCACGGAGTAGGACTCGCCGGCCGATTCCTCCGTCCCTTCTTCGGTTTCCGCCGTGGACTCCGTCGCCGACTCGGTGGCCGCCTCGGTTCCGGTCGCCGACTCGGTCGCATCCGCGCCGGTCGTTCCCTCGCCGGACCCGCCGGAACACCCCGCCAGCAGTCCCGTCGTCGCCAGTACGCCGCTCGCCTTCAGTACGTCCCGCCGAGTTCGAGACCGCGAACCGTCTGATGTCATTACGTTTTAGGCTTGCCTAAACGTTCAAAGGTGTTTCGAAGTCCCGCGGTCAGAGTGAGTGTTTCGGGACGATTTCGGGGTCGGGAGTGTAGTTGACGGCCGCCTCGACGCGGAATACGTCCGCGAGGAGGTCCTCGGTGACGACCTCACGCGGCGGGCCCCAGTCGTACACTTCGCCGTCCTTGAGGGCGATGAGGTAGTCGGCGAACCGAGCGGCCTGGGCGATGTCGTGGAGGACGACGGCGACGGTCACGTCCCGCCGCTCGTTCAACTGTCTGACCGTCTCCATCACGCGGAGTTGGTGGTGGAGGTCGAGGAAGGTCGTCGGTTCGTCGAGGAGGAGCACGTCGGTGTCTTGGGCGAGCACCATCGCGATCCACGCGAGTTGTTTCTGCCCGCCGCTGAGGTTGCCGAGCGTCTTCTCGCGCAGGTGGTCGACGCCCGCGAGGTCGATTGCGCGTTCGACCGCCGCGTGGTCCTCCTCTCCGGCCTGCTCGAAGAACCCGCGGTGGGGGTAGCGTCCGTGGTACACCAGTTCCTCGACGGTGAGCGACCCGGGAGACTCGTTCTCCTGGGAGAGCAGGCCGAGTTCGCGCGCGAACTCCTTGTCGTCGTACTCCTGGATGGTTTTGCCGTCGAGGAGCACCGACCCCGAGTCGGGCGTCAACTGCTTGGCGAGCGACTTCAGGAGCGTGCTCTTCCCGCTCCCGTTCGGTCCGACGAGCGCGGTTATCTCCCCGCGCGGGATGTCGATCCGGTCGCACTCGACGACCGGTCGTTCGCTCGTGGGGTACGACAGCGTGAGGCCGTCGCCGACCAGCGCGCCGTCCCGCTCTTCGCCCTGTTCTCCGTCCGTCGTCGCGCTCGTGTGCTCGTGTTCACTCTTGGCCATCAGACATCACCCAAGTTCTGCTGTTTCCGCATGAGATAGAGGAAGTAGGGGCCGCCGATGAGACCCGTGACGATGCCGACGGGCACCTGCACGGGGTTCAAGGCGAGTCTCGCGCCCACGTCCGCCACCACCATCAGCGCGGGGCCGACGAACAGACAACCGACGGTCAGTCGCTTGTAATCGCTCCCGACGAGGTTCCGAACGACGTGCGGGACGATGAGACCGACGAAGCCGACGATGCCCGCGACGGCGATGGCGGCGCTGGCCGCGAGGATGGCGACGCCCGAGAGCATGAAACGCGTCCGCTCGACGGACATCCCGAGCGACCGGGCCGTCTGCTCGCCGAGGAGGAGCACGTTCAACTGCCGCGCGCCGAGCACCGCCAGCACGACGGCCAGCGTCGTCGACGGCAGCGCGAGGCGGACCTGCTCCCAGTCAACGCCCGTCAGCGACCCCGTGGTCCACGCGATGGCGCTCTGGACGACAGCGAGGTCGTCCGCGAAGAAGAACAGGCCGGTCTGCAGCGACTGGAACACCGTCGAGACGATGACGCCCGCGAGGACGAGTCTGACCGGGGAGGTGCCGTTCTGCCAGGCGATGACGTAGACGAGGAGGAACGCCAGCGCGCCGCCGAAAGCGGCGATGAGCGGCAGGAACGGCGCGAGTCCGCTGAAGACGACGAGCGTGAGGAGGATGGCGAGGCCCGCGCCGGAACTCACGCCGAGGATGTAGGGGCTGGCGAGTTCGTTTCTCGTCACCGCCTGAAAGATAGCGCCCGAGATGGCGAGGTTCGCGCCGACGAGAACGGCGACGAAGACGCGCGGGAGGCGGATGTTCCAGACGATGAGCGTCGTAGTCGGGAGTTCCGGAAGTTCGCCCCGAAAGCCGGTGACCGCCCGCATCAGGTCCTCGCCGAGCAGGAAGTTGAGCATCCAGTGGGGGTCGAACAGGACCGCGGTGTCGAGGACGGCGCGCCACGCCTGTCCGAGCGTCATGGAGTAGGAACCGAAGCTCACCTGCACCAGTCCGCCGAGAATCACGATGAGAACGCTGCTCAGACAGACCGACACCAGCGTCGCGTCGACCCATCCGAGCAGCCGCTCGCCGCCCGCGAACCGACCGGTTCCCGCGTCTCCAGACATCTTCGCTTTAGGTATACCTAAACGATGGGTAAATCACTTACGACATCGACACCGTTACCAGGATTCCCCTCTGGAGGGGTGTCGGCGGGGCTGTCGGGCGATATCGGGTATTACGGCGGCCGTCGGGCCGGGGAAAGGGGTTTTGTCCCCGTCTCCCCAAACCACGACGATGCAGTTCGGCTTCACTTCGACGGTCGACCGCTCCCGGGCCATGTGGTGGCTGCTCGGGCTCGCCATCTTCCTCGTCCTCGCGTTCGTCGCGGAGGCGTACCTCGGGACGTTCATGCTGGGGCTGTTTCTGTACTACGCGACGCGTCCCGTCTACAACCGGATTCGGGACCGCGTCGGCCAGCAGAGCCTCGGCGCCGGCATAGCGCTGCTCGTACTGTCGCTCCCCATCGTCATCCTCGTGGGGTACACCGCGCTGGTCGCCTTCCAGGAACTGAGCGCGTTCGTCGGGCAGAATCAGGACGGACTGTGGACGGCGCTGGAACCGTACCTCGGGTCGTTCGACGCGGTTCGGAACCCCAACGAACTGCTCGGAACGCTGCTGGAAGACCCGCGCGCCCTGTTCGACGCGGCCGACACGGCGACGGTGAGCACCCTCCTCGCCTCACTCGCGGGGACGGCGTCGTTCGTCCTCGGCGCGGCGCTGCAACTGTTCATCGCCTTCGCCTTCGCGTTCTACCTGCTGCGCGACGACCGACGTCTCGCCGCGTGGACGCGCGAGAACCTCTCGGGCGAGGGCGGCACGGTCAACGCCTACATGACCGCCGTCGACCGCGACCTGAAGACCATCTACTTCGGCAACATACTCAACGCGTTCGCCATCGCCGTCATCGCCGCCGTCTCCTACAACGCCATCAACCTGTTTGCGCCCCCCACGATGTCCATCCCGTCGCCGACGCTCCTGGGCGCGCTGACGGGCGCGGGCAGCCTCATCCCCGTCGTCGGGATGAAAATCGTCTACGTGCCGGTAACGATTCTCCTGGCCGTCGAGGCCGCCCTGACCGACCCCGCGACGCTGTGGGTCGCGCTGGTGTACGGCGGCGTCTCGCTCGTCATCGTCGACACCATCCCGGACTTCCTGCTCCGCCCGTACGTCTCGGGGCGCAACCTCCACACCGGGACGGTGATGTTCGCCTACATCATCGGTCCCGCGCTGTTCGGCTGGTACGGCCTGTTCTTGGGACCACTGCTCCTCGTCATCGCCGTGCACTTCGTCCGCATCGTCCTGCCCGAGTTGGTCACCGGGGAACCGCTGGACCCCGACGCGCGCGGCGACAACCCGCTCCGCACCGACGACGACCAGCGGACCTTCTCCGAGTTCGAGGCGACGAGCGCGAACGACGACTGAGCGACGGGACGCACTCGCTCCCGCGCCGAAACTGCCCCGGCCGTCGCATCCATCATCCCCCGCTCCTAACGACCCGCAATGAGATTCGAGGGCGGGGAGACGACGGCGGTGGTCCGGACGGTCGTGGCGCGCGTCCGCGAACAGAACCTGACGTTCCTCGCCGGTAGCCTCGCGTACAACGCGTTCGTCTCGCTCATCCCCCTGTTGCTCCTCGTCCTCCTCCTCGTCAGCACCGTCGGCAGCGAGGTGTTCGCCGCCACGGTCGCGGACCTCACGGAATCGTATCTCACGCCCGGCGCGCAGACGGAGGTTCACGCCGCCATCGACAACGCCGGCGGAGAGGTCGGTCTGTCGGTGACGGGGACGCTCATCCTCCTGTGGGGGGCCTTGAAACTGTTCCGCGGGCTCGATACCGCCTTCGCGGAGGTGTACGATACGACGAACGACGGCAACATCCTCAAGCAGTTGCGCGACGGACTCGTCGCCTTCCTCGCCATCGTCCTCTCGGTGGCCGCCCTCTCGCTGGCCGGCAGCGCGTTCGCCTACTTCCGCCTCCCGCTCCTCCACGTGCTGAACCCGCTGTTCCTCCTGTTCGGCCTGAGTCTCGCCTTTCTCCCGATGTACTACGTCTTCCCGGACGTGGAGATGACCGTCCGCGAAGCGCTCCCCGGCGCCGTCGTCGCCGCCGGCGGGTGGGCGCTGCTCGAAGTCGGGTTCCAAGTGTACGCGGACGCCGCCTCGCAGTACGAGGCGTACGGCGTCATCGGCGGCATTCTTCTGCTCCTGACGTGGCTGTACTTCGGCGGGTTCGTCCTCCTCGTCGGCGCGACGGTCAACGCGGTCATCCGCGAGCGAGAACACGAACGCCTGTCCGCGGCCGAGGAGGCCGACGACCCCTTCGCGGCGGACGACGAGAGCGAGAAGACCGTCGACACCGGCGGCGAGGACGCCCCCGTCGGGACCAAGCCGAGGAATACCGCGATACAGACCGAACCGAGTCGGCCGCCCGGGTCCGCGGAGTCGACACCGTCCGGCGTCTCGGCGTCGTCCGATGCGTCCGGCGACTCGTCGGGCGGGTCGCTCCGGAACGTCGGCGCGGCGTTCCTCGCGGGCGTCGTCGTCGGTCTCGTGACCGTGACGGCGGCGGCGGTGCGCCTCGCCGCCGACTCGTGACGCCGGTTCCGACGCTTCAAACCTCGACCGTCTCGCCGAGTTCGGGCGCGCGGGCGTCGAAGCCGTCCGCCCGAAGCGTCTCGGCGAACCCGGCGCAGTCGTCGCCGTGGTTGACCAACACCTCCGCGCCCTCGTACTCGCGCAGGAACGCGCGGAGACCCTCGCGGTCGGCGTGCGCGGAGAAGTCGTACATCTCCGCGCGGGCGGCGACGGGCATCGTCCGGCCGTCTATCTCCGCCCGCCCGCGCTCTATCAGGTCGCGGCCGGGCGTCCCCTCCACCTGGTAGCCGGTGAGCGTTATCTTGTTCGTCGGGTCGCCGCTTATTTCGGGCACGTACGTCATCGCCGGGCCGCCCGAGAGCATCCCGCTGGTCGTCACGATGGCGGTGTTCTGCGAGGCGATGCGCCGCCGTTGCCCGTTCCGCCCGGTGACGAACCGCGCGTGCGACTTCGCCCGCCGGAGGGCCTCGCCGTCGCGGACGAACTCGGGGTGTCGGAGCAGCATCTTCGTCACCCCCTTTCCCATCCCGTCGACGTAGCACTCCACGTCGTGGGCGTCGAGGACGAGCAGCATCTCCTGGGTGCGGCCGATGGCGAACGCCGGCACGACGACGGTGCCGCCCTCCCAGATGGTCCCGCGAACGGACTCGACGAACCGCTCTTCGACCGCCGCCCTGTCCTCGTGTTCCACGTCGGCGTAGGTGGACTCGCAGACGACGACGTCCGCGTCCGGGCGGTCGGTGCTGGCTCCGACGATTCGCTGGTCGTCGGTGTGGAAGTCGGCCGTGTACAGCAGTCGCGTCTCGCCGTCGTCGACGAGAACGTGCGCGCTGCCGGGGATGTGCCCGGCGTCGTACAGCGTCACCTCGTAGCCCGCCGCCTCGAACGCCTCGCCGTAGCCGTGCGGTTCCGACACCTGCGTCATCCGCCGGACGTGCGTCTCGGTGAACGGGCAGTCGTACCTGCCTCCTTGGAGTTTCAGCGTGTCGCGCGCCAGCGTCCCCGCGAGTTCGGCCGTCGGCGGCGTCCAGTGAATCGGCGGGCGCCGGTCGCCGGAGAGGAGGGCGGGGACCATCCCGACGTGGTCGAGGTGGCCGTGCGAGACGACGACGGCGTCGGGGTCCGGCGAGGAGACGGGGAACTGCGGGGGGTTGCCCGTCAGCATCCCGTAATCGAGGAGTAGCGAATCGTCCACGAGAATCGCCGAGCGTCCCACCTCGCCGACGCCCCCGAGGAACTGGAGCTTCATGCGGAGAGTCTACCGGCCCGAGACGCTTTTCGTCGTCGGTTCCGCCCCGACGCTCGAACGCTCCGTCCGTTCCCGATTCGCCGTTTCCATCGGCTTCATGTCGCGAGGGGCGCTCTCGGGACCAATGAGTCACGCCGACGAGAGCGCCTTCGACCGCTACCGCGCCGACGTGACGCGTCCGCTCGCCCGCCTCTTCCGCGAGTACGGCACGTCGCGCGCGCGGTGGCTGACTATCGGCCTCCTCGCCAACCTCGTCGCACAGGCCGCCTCGCTGTTCCCGCCCGTCGTCCTCGGCACGGCCATCAACGCGCTGTTCCAGTCGGGCGACGGCGCGTACACGCTCCCGTTCGTCCCCGCGGCGTGGGTCCCGGCGACGCCGCAGGGGCAGTTCTGGTTCTCCGTCGCCCTCATCGCAGGGTCGTTCGTCGTCACCGGCGTGTTCACGTGGGTGTACGGTATCTCCGCGAACCTCTTCGCTCACGAGGTGATGCACGCGGTGCGCACGGACAGTTTCACGAAGCTGATGCGACTCGACATGACGTTCTTCGACGACAAGCAGACGGGCGAGGTGATGGCCATCCTCAACAACGACGCGGGGAATCTGGAGATGTTCCTCGACAACGCCCTGATGAACTCCCTCCGCCTCCTCATCATGGTCGGCGGTATCGCGTTCGTCCTCTTCGCCCTGAACTGGCAGTTGGCGCTCGTCACCCTCGTGGCCGTCCCCGTCATCGTCGCCTTCACGTGGTGGTTCATGCGCGTCGTCGCGCCGCGCTACCGCGCGCGCCAGTCGGCCGTCGCCGGCTTCAACACCCGCATCGAGAACGGCATCGGCGGCATCGAACTCGTGAAGACGACCAACAGCGAGGGGTACGAACGGAAGCGCGTCCGCGACGCGTCGCGGAACCTGTTCGAGACGACGATGTCGGTGCTGCGACTCAGCTACTTCTACCGCCCCGGGATGGAACTGCTCGCCGGCCTCTCGTTCACCGCGACGTTCCTCGTCGGCGGCTACTGGCTGTTTACCGGCACCGCGCCCGGCCCGCTCACCGGCACGCTCGAAGTCGGGACGTTCGTCACGTTCATCCTCATGACCCAGCGGTTCGTCGCCCCCCTCGCCGAGGTGTCGAACATCGTCGACCAGTTTCAGAACGCCCGCGCCTCCGCGGAACGGGTGTTCGGCCTCTCGGACATCCCGGTTAACATCGAGAGCGACGAGGACGCCGTCGTTCTCGAGGACCCCGAGGGCGTCGTCTCCTACGACGGCGTCTCCTTCGCCTACCGCGACGTGTTCGGCGAGGTAGCGAGCGAGCCCATCCTGCGCGACGTGTCGTTCGACGCCGAACCCGGCGAGACGGTGGCCGTCGTCGGCGAGACGGGCGCGGGAAAGTCCACGCTGCTGAAGCTCCTGCTCCGCCTGTACGAACCCACCGAGGGGACGGTGCGCGTAGACGGCTACGACGTGGAGGACCTCACCCTGAGCAGCCTCCGGGACGCCGTCGGCTACGTCTCGCAGGACACCCACCTGTTCGACGGCACCATCGCGGAGAACGTCCGCTACGGGCGGTTCGAAGCCGACGACGAGACGGTCCGCCGCGCGGCGAGAGCCGCCGAGGCGCACGGGTTCATCACGGACCTGCCGAACGGCTACGAGACGCGCGTCGGCGAACGCGGCGTGAAGCTCTCGGGCGGGCAGCGCCAGCGCGTCTCCCTCGCCCGCGCCGTCCTCCGGGACCCGCCGGTGCTCGTCCTCGACGAGGCCACCTCCGCCGTCGACACGGAGACCGAACGCGCCATACAGCGCTCCTTGGACCGCCTCTCGGAAGACCGGACGACGCTCGTCGTCGCCCACCGCCTCTCCACCGTCGTCGACGCCGACGAGATTCTCGTGTTGGACGACGGCGACGTCATCGAACAGGGCAGCCACGACGAACTCGTCGACGGCGGCGGCGCGTACGCGGCGCTCTGGCGGGCGCAGACGGGCGAGGAGACTGACTGGGGGGGAGACGATGACTGACGGGAACGGCGGAGACGAAGTGGACGAGGAGACCCGAGAACGGCTTCGGGCGCTACACGAGCACCTCGCGGCGACGGCCGAGCGACCGGTCGAGCGGACCGCGAGCGCGCATCTCGGGGAGGCGGAGGCCGTCGCCGGCGACGTGGCCGAGGACCCGACCGTCGCGCCGTCGGTCGTTCGCTCGCGCGTGGTGACGGTGTCGGATCTGCTCTCGCACGTCGACGGCACCGACGACGCCGAGGCGGACGAACACGTCGAACGGGCGCGGGAACTCGCCGCGGAGATTCTAGAGTAGCGTCCGCGCGTCTCCGCTCGCTCGACCGCACGGCGTCGTGCGGTCGGATGCGTACTCGGTTGCGGGCGCTATGATAGCTTAGTCGCCGGTCGAAACGCGCGTCACCTGGAAGTCGCGGTAGCCGCCGTGGGCCGCTTCGAGCGCCCCGAGCCACCAGTTCCAGCGCTCGGCGAGCGTCGAACCGTCGGGAGCGTCGCGCAACTGCCGCACCACCTCTTCGACGGTGAGCGGTTCCCCGCGGTCGCGTCGGGGCTTGCCGGAGTCGGCGAGGTCGCGAGCCTGTCGGGCGACCACGCGCCGCTCCGGTTCCCTGCCGCCGAACTCCTGTCTCAGGGACGTCATCAGCACCTCGGGATCGAACGACGACGCGGCACCGTTCATGGTCTCCGTTTGGGCTCGAACCGCAAGAAGGCGCCGGCAGACGGACGTCTCACGCCAGCCACGCCAACGCGACGAACAGGAGACCGAAACAGGCCATCAGCAGCGCGGGCATCAGCGCGCGCGAGAGGCCGTCGGTCGCGACGACGAGACCGGCGGCGACGGCGACGAACAGGAGGCCGAAGCCGACGAGGAACGCCTTCGCCCCGCGGGAGGTCCTCCGCACCTTGACCCCGTAGTCGCGCGACTCGATTTCGGAGAGCGCCGCATCGACCGCCGAGTAGTCCCCGTCGGGAACGAGGAGCAGCGGCGGGCGCGAGAGCACCGCCGACCCGTCGTACCGGAGGCGGACGAGGCGGTAGCCGCCGAGACCCAACGAGGCGTGTGCCCGGAGTTGTCGCACGTCCCGCGGTCCCCGGTCGGCGGTCGCGGCGGTGCCGTCGTCCACCGTCAGCGTGCCCGCGTCGACGTCTATCGCCCCCGCCGCCTCGCGCGCGGCGAGGAGACCCCAGAGAAACGGTCCGGCGACCAGGTAGGCGAACCCGAGGGGCGGAAAGCGGACGAACCCGTAGATGAGCAGGAGGGCGACGGGCGTCGCGAGGAGGACGTACCGGGGGTACAGGTTCAACTCGTACGGGAGCAGCTCCGAGGGCGAAAGCTCCTCCCGGAGCGCCACGAGGTAGAGCAGCGCGAACGGCCCGCCGAAGAGGACGGCGACGAGGAACACGACGAACGTCTCGGCGGCGGCGCCCGTGAGCGTCAGGTAGCCGAAGTAGAGGAGGGCGAATCCGACTATCGCCCCGAAGGTGAGGAACGCGCTGGCGACGACGTGGCGGAGGGCGGTCCGGAGTCGTGAGTCGGCCTCGCCCCGCCAGCGAACCACGGTCGAGTCGGAGGAGTTCCCGTCCGTCGCGGAGACCATAGGCGAAGCAGGGGCCCCGACGATATCAACGCCCACCCGTGACAGTCGCGACGGTCCCTACTCGTCCCCGGTCTCCCACCACTCGCTGCGCCGGTCGCGGTAGGAGGCGTCGCGGAACGGGGGCGGCATCTCCGCGGGGTTCTCCGCGCCGAGGCCGAACGCCATCCAGTAGCCGACGTGCCACCCGACCGCCTCCGTGTCGAGGTCCACGAGGACGACTTCGAGGTCCGAGTACGTCTCGACGGCGCCGTCGCCGTCGGGGTCCCACCCGCGCGTCGCACCGCAGGAGGCGGCGTTCGGCGAGCACGGGGGTTCATCGGCGAACTTGACGACAACGTCCGCGTTCGCGGGGTCGTCGACGAACTCGAACGTGAGGTTGTCGGGCATCCCCGGCGCGCCGCGTTCGTAGTAGTCGAAGGCGTGTCGCACCTGTTCGCGCGCCCCCTCGGGGTCGGAGGCGTTCGTCGCGTCGACGTACACCGAGAACTCGGGGTCGTTCCACGGGAACTCGCGGTCGGTGGCGTTCGGCCGCGCCGTCGTGTAGAGGACGGACTCGCTGGCCATCACCTCGCGGGGGGCGTTCTCGTGGTCGAGGCCGAGCGTGTGCCCGAGTTCGTGTTCGACGACGAGCACCGTCGACTCGTCGGAGAAGGACGTGCGGACGAAGACCGTCTCGGGGCGGTCCACCTGTCGCCGGTCGGTGATGAGCGGCGCGCATCCGGCGGCGTCGGCGGCGCCGTCGCACTCGGGGACCGTCGGGACGAACTGAATCACGAGGTCTGGGTCCGTCGCGTTCGGACGCACCTCGTAGTCGACCCCGTACCCCGCGTAGCGTTCGGCGTGCTCCTCCCAGTAGGCGGTCGCTTCGCGAACGAGGGGCTCCCAGTCGCGGTCGGTACCAGCGGCGTCCTCGATACCGACGACGATGGGGTCCGACCCCCACGGGTTCTCCCCGTCGGCGGCGACCACGGCGGTGCCGGTCACCCGTTCGACTCGCTCTCGCTGGGCGGCGTTCGCCGTCGTCTCCGGGTCGTCGACCGACGCGGGCGGGTCGTCCGAGAGCGGAGAAATACAACCGGAGAGCAGTACGAGGAGGGCGAGCGTCACCGCCGAGGACCTGCGAGACGGCATCGGTTCGGCTGACGCCCCCCGGGGGAAAGAACGTTTGCCCCGGACGGGCGGTCACGCCGATGGCGCGTCCGGTCGTTCCGAGCGTCTCAGTCGTCTCGGGCGTTCGGGCGTTTCAGTCGTCGCGGCCGTCCCAGTCGGCGGCGGCCGCGTCGGGTTCGACGCCCGCGAGTCGAAGCGCGTTCGAGGTGACGCCGAGACTCATCCCCATGTCGCCGACGACGATGGCGGTGGCGACGGTGATGAGACCGAGGGGCGCGGCGACGGTGAGGACGCCCTTCACGGCGAGCGACGCCCAGATGTTCTGCCGGATGACGCCGGCCGTCCGCGAGGAGAGATCGACGAGGTACGGCAGGCGCGTCAGGTCGTCCGAGAGCAGGGCCACGTCGGCCGTCTCCAGCGCCGTGTCCGTGCCCGCCGCGCCCATGGCGATGCCGACCGTCGCGGCGGCGAGGGCGGGCGCGTCGTTGACGCCGTCGCCGACCATCGCCACCGACTCGTGCTCGTCGGTGAGTTCGCGGACGGCGTCGACCTTCTCCTCGGGGAGGAGGTCCGCGCGCACCTCGTCGACGCCGACGCGCGTGCCAATGACGTCCGCCGTGCGCTCGTTGTCGCCGGTGAGCATCACGACCCGGGAGACGCCGAGTTCGCGGAGGCGCGAGACGGTCCACTCGGCCTCCGGGCGGACGGTGTCCGCGACCGCGACGACGCCCTCGATCTCCGCTTCGGTGCCGACGAGGACGACCGACTTCCCCTCCGACTGGAGGCGCGGGATGACCTCGTTCGTCAGGTCGAGATAGCTGCCGTGGTCGCAGTCGCGGGCGTCCGTGACCAGCGTTCCCCCGTCGGTTCGCTCGCCGCCGTCCGTCTCGACGTGCGCGTGTTCGAGGTCGAACCCGAGGTCGGCGAACAGGCCGGGCTTACCCGCGTAGTGCGTCTCCCCGTCGAGGACCGCCTTCACGCCCTTACCGGTGATGGACTCGAAGTCCCGAATCTCCCGGTCGGGCACGTCGCGGTCGGCGGCGTGGGCCGTGATGGCCTGCGCGATGGGGTGTTCGCTGCGCGATTCGATGGCGGCGGCGCACCCGAGCACGTCGGTCTGGTCGTTGCTGTTGAGGGCGACGACGTCGGTGACGCCGAGTTCGCCCGTCGTGAGCGTGCCCGTCTTGTCGACGGCGACCACGTCCACGTCGCTCATCGCTTCGAGGTGCTGGCCCCCCTTCACGAGGACGCCGTTGCGCGCCGCCGACGTGATTCCCGAGACGACGGAGACGGGCGTCGAGATGACGAACGCGCAGGGGCAGGCGACGACGAGGAGCGTCAGGCCGCGGACGAACCACTCGCGGAAGGGGTCGCCGAACAGGAGGGGCGGCACCGCCGCCGTCAGCAGGGCGCCGACGACGATGACCGGCGTGTAGTAGCGCGCGAAGCGGTCGATGAACCGCTCGGCCTCGGTCTTCTCGCGGTTGGCGTCCTCGACCATCTCGACGACGCGCGAGAGCGTCGAGTCGCTCGCGGCGGACGTCGCCTCCACCTCGAGGTAGCCCTCCTCGACGATGCTGCCGGCGAACACCTCCTCGCCGGACGATTTGTCGACGGGGACGGACTCGCCGGTGATGGGCGATTCGTCCACCGCCGAGGTGCCCTCGGTGACGACGCCGTCGAGCGGGATTCGGTCGCCGGGGCGGACGAGCACCGTCTCGCCGACGGCCACGTCCTCGGCGGGGACGACCGTCTCCTCGCCGTCGCGCCGGACCGTCGCCGTGTCCGGAGAGAGCTCCATCAGTTCGCGCATCGAGTTGCGCGCGCGGTCCATGGAGAACCGCTCCAGCAACTCGGCGACGCTGAACAGCACCGCGAGCGTCGCCGCCTCGAACGGCATGTTCACCGCCATCGCGCCGAGGATGCCGGCGGACATCAGCAGGTCGATGTCGAGGCTCGCGTTCTTCGCGGAGTAGTAGCCGTTCCGCAGGACGGGAATTCCCGCGAGGAGGACGGCCAGCGTGTGGGACACCCACGCGACGCTGATCTCGTAACCGGCGGGCGCGGCGAGGAGAACGTCGAGTCCGGGCAGGAGGAACTCCAGGGCGAGGCCGACCGCGAGGAAGGCGGCGCCGGCCCACGTCTTCAGCGCGCGCGGACCGCGCCACACGTCGCGCGGCGAGTCGCCGCCCTCGTCGTCCTCGACGGCGTAGCCCGCCCCCTCGATGGCGGCGACCAACGCGCCGCGCGAGGCCGCGTCGGGGTCGAACGTGACCGTGACCGTCCCCGTCGTCGGTTGCGTCTCGCGTTCGAGGACGCCGGCCACGCCGTCCAGCGAGTTCTCCACCTTGCCGGCGCAGGAGGCGCAGTCCATGTCGGGGACGGAGAACGTCGCCGTCTCGGTGTCGGCAATGGCGTACCCCGCCGCCTCGACGCGCGACCGGACGGCGTCCTCGTCCGTCTCCGCGTCGTCGAAGCCGACGTACAGCGTCCCGGTGGTCGGTTGCGCGTCCACGTCGCGGACGCCCGCGTCGCCGCGGATGCTCTTTGTCACCTTCTCCGCGCAGGAAGCGCAGTCCATGTCGGGAACGGACAGGCGGAGCGTCCGCCCCTCGTCGTCTCCGTCGAGCGACGCCGACTCCGCGTCGGGGGCGGCGGCGTCGCCGCATCCGTCGTCGCACCCGCAGGCGTCGGCGGCGTGGTCGTGACCGCGACCGCGGTCACTCCCTTCGTCGTGAGAGTGGCCACTGGCGTGGTCGCGGTCGTGACCCGCATCGTCCTGGTCGTGGCCGTCCCGGTTCATACGAGAGGCTAGTCGACTCGCGGTTATTAATCCACCTGCGAATAGAGGCCGATTTGGTGCAAGAGATTATTAACAAAATCGGCCTGAGATAATATCTCGGCGCTCGAAGCGGCTGAGAGGAGTAAGCCCCCTTCTGTTTCGACCCGGCATTCGGCTGAGCGTCCGCGTCCTCCCCTCTCGGGGGCGCGCCGGGCGAACCCGAACGCGCTGTCCGAACTACCTTAGCGGCGCGGACTTGCACCGGTGAGGTTTCGCCGTTCCACCCGTTCTCGGCCGTCGTTCGCGCGGCCGCGGTGCGGCCGCGCGGAGGAGGCACCGCGCCTCCACGACTCGCGGGCGCGTCGCGCCCGTTCGTCGCTCCGAGACGGCTGTCGCCGTCTCGCTACCCTCGACGGGTCAACTCCCTTCCCTTGCGGGTCGGTTCGCGCGCGGGCGGCGGTAGCCGCTCGCGCCGTCGGCGGAGGACTCCGCCGGACGCGTCTCATCGGTCGGACCGAGGGGTCTCGTTTCTGTTCCAGAGCCAGTCGTCTCCGACTCCGGGCTTGCGCCCGGTCACCCGTTCGGACGGTGGGGGGACTTTCCTCATGTCCACGGCCGGTTCGGACCGGCGGGACACGGGAACCGGGCTCTCTCTGCCGTTTTCGTCTAATTCGGAGGGTCGCATAAGATGTTCGATTCGACCGAAACGGTCGGATACCGTCTCAGATTCACCGCGAGCGGGCGTAAATGAAAAACTGCTCAGAACCATGATAAGGGAAGCGTTCAAGTTTAGTGAGTGCTTCAATAGGAGTATGTCCGAGGCGCAGACCGTTCGGCTCTCATACGACGATGGGTCTCGAGCGGTCGAACTGGCGCGTGAGTCGGTCGAATCGTACGTTCTCCACGGCCAACGGGAACAACCCGGAAGCATGCGAGACGCGTTCTACGCTCGCACCGGGGCGTTCGTCCGAATCCAATCCACACGGGGTCGCGGCCGCCTACGGGGGTGCGCCGGGGCGTATCGAGGGAAGGACCAACTCGGCCACGCCATCGTCGACGCGGCAATTCAGGCCGCGTCCGGCGATTCATGTGGCTCCGAAATCGAACCGCCCGAACTCCCGAATCTCAACATCTCGGTCTGCATCGTCTGCAATCACGTTCTCACCAACGACCCCGTCGCCGACCTCGAACTCGGCACCCACGGCGTCGCGATAGACAAAGACGGCAGCCACGGCTGGCTCTACCCGACGATTCCCGTCGAGAACGGCTGGTCCAAAGAGCAGTTCCTCACCCACGCCTGCCGGAAGGGAGGTCTGCCGCCGCTGGCGTGGCAGGACGAGGACGCGATGGTGACGCTGTTCGAGGGACAGGTGTTCCGCGAGCGATCCGACGGCGGCAGCGTCGAAGAACTGTAAGACGAGACCCGCGACCGCACGCTTTCGGAGCGGGACGGTTCCCCGCTCGACTACCGCGAAACGAACTTCTGCGCCTCTCTTCGCCGCCGAGAAACAACGAGTAGCGCCTCCTGGCGCTACCGCGCCCCGTAGCCGCAGGCGTCCGCGTCGTCGGCCGCCCGCGCCGCCGCCGCGTCGATATCGAACCCGTCGGCGACGAGTTCCCCGTCCCGGAGCAGGGGTTCGAGCAACCGCTCCGCGTCGTCGGGGGCGTCGGTCCCCGCCAGCGCGACGTGGTGACCGCCGTCGGCCGTCCGGTAGACCTCCTTCACGCCGGCGAGTTTGCCGCGCTTGGCCGTCGGTTCGCCGTCGATTTCGACGATGTCCAGCGCGAAATCCACCGGGTCGGCGTTCGAGACGTAGCCGCCGACGCCGAAGCCGTCGGCCGCGTCGCGGAGGTGCCGCAGGTCCGCGGGGCCGAGGCCGCCGGAGACGAACACGTCCACGTCCTCGTGACCCTCTGCCGCGAGGGTCCACTGCACCTCGCGGATGATGTGCCGGAAGTCGCCGCGCCGCGAGGAGGTGGTGTCGAGGCGGACGCTGTCGAGGTCGTCGCCGAGGGTCTCGACGGCGCGAAGCACCTCGTCGGTCTCGTCGCTGTAGGTGTCGCAGAGGGCGACGCGGGGGACGGACTCGTCGACCGCCTCGTCGAACGCCGTCCACGCCTCCTCCTGGTTGCCGCGTCCGAAGCAGATCAGGAGGGCGTGCGGCATCGTCCCGGACGCCTCGCGGCCGAGTATGTCGCCGGCGGCGACGTGCGAGATGCCGTCGAGGCCGCCGACGAGGGCGCTCCGTTCGACCATCGCCGCGACGGAGGGGTGGACGTGGCGCGCGCCGAACGACAGCACCCTCGAATCGGGCGCGGCGCGGCGCACGTCGAGGGCGGCGGTGGCGACGCCAGAGGCGTGCGAGAGAAAGCCCAAAAGAGCGGTCTCCAGACGGGCGAAGTCGAGATAGGAGCCCTCGATGCGCATCACGGGGCCGCCGTCGAACAGGCGGCCCTCGGGAATCGCGTCCACGTCCACGTCGCGGCCTTCGAGAAGGGCGGCGGCGTCTTTCACCCCCGCGAGCAGTTCGTACTCGCCGTCGGGGAACTGGTCGGCCGTCACCTCCGCGACCACGTGCGGGTTCTTACCGACGTGTCGGAGCGTCGTCTCCGTCCGCTCGAAGTAGGCGTCGGTGGCCGACCCCTCGCGGATGGCGTCGGCGCCGACGATGTCGAAGTCCATGCTCGGCCGTTTCGGCGGCGTCGTGAAAAACGCGTTCGTTCAGGCGGGGCGGCCGGAGAGAATTCCTCTTCGAAGTCGCTCAGCAGACGGCGACGACCGCTCGGTAGACGGTGCCCTCGTAGCGGACGTACGGTCGGTCCACCCAGAATCCGTAGCCCTCGCCGCCGTCCTCGATTTCGGCGTGGCCCTCCGACAGCGCCGTCCGGAACTCGGCCTGCCGTTCCGCCGAGAGATCCCCGTAGGGTATCACCGTCGCGTCGTCGGGCACGTCGTCGACGGGGTCCACGGAGACGAAGGCCGGACAGTCGGCGGTCGAGGGGGGTTGCCCGGTGGCCGTCGGGGTCGGCGTTCCGGGGGCCTCGGTCGCGGTTTCGGTCGACGTCGTCGCCGTCGCGGACGGGTCGGGCGTCGGCGTCGTCCCGATGCCCCCGAGGCACCCGGCGAGGACGACGAGGGTCAGGAGGGCGGGAAGGGCGAGTCTGCGCGAGTGCATGGGTTCCGGTGCCGGCGAGAGGGTAAGTGTTTTGTCACGATTCGGGTCGGCGGTCGCGTCGACGGCGCCGACGCGGCGGCGCGGGAGCGAACGCGCTCACCCGGCCGCGCGCACGCCGTCCAATCGCCCGACTGTCGGCGCGTTGACGACGGTGACGCGCGTGCCGGACCGGCGGACGCGGAAGGCGTCGGCGAACGGCCCATCTTCGACGACGTAGACGTTCGGACCGACCCGGGTGGCGTTTAGATTCCCGACCAGCAGCGACTCCACGTACCGGGTTCGGAACTCCCGGGCGTCGCGTTCGGTGTCCCACTCAGTCGCCCAGACGTACCCGAACTCGCCGTCGCCGCTCCGGTACGGGACGAGTTCGTCACCGCCCCATCCGGCCGACGCGTTCGATGTGTAGTTGTACCGCGAGTACGGCCCGACCTGCTGCCGGAGCGACGAGCGGTCTATCGCGTCGGTGTCCCAGAACGCGGTGTAGATGAACACCTCGCCGAGTCGGTCGGTCGACCGGTCGCGGTCGAACCGCGACCACGCCGCCGAGGAGCGGTCCCGGACGGTCACGTCGGCCGGCCCCTCGTCGGGGTACGCCTCGGGGTGGAGAATCTGCTCGGCGGTGATCGGCGCGTCCTCGTAGGCAGCGTTCACGGCGTCCCACCCGCCGCGCCGCCTGAGCGAGTGGACGAACTGCGGTCCCTCGCTGTACGGCGCGTAGACGGTGAGGTAGACGCCGAAGTCGAAGTCGGACCCGCCGCCGGCCTCAGTGTCGGGCGCCGTCACGCAGTCCCACTCGGCCGAACAGCGCTCGTCGTACAGCGCCTCGACGTAGTTGGCGTCGCCCTCGGAGAGCCCGTTGGCGGCGATGCGGCCGTCGTGCGTCGGCGGCGTCGACGCGAAGCCGAAGTGCTGGTCCTGGAGGGCGTGGACGAGTTCGTGCGCCAGCGTCGCCCGACTCATCGTCGGCGTTTCGCCGTCGCTGACGACGACGATTCGGTCGTCGCTCGGTGTGTAGTAGCCCGCGATGGCCCCGCCGTACAGTTGGTTGAGCACGTCGCTCACCGACTCGTTCTCGCCGACGAGGAACGCCGCCTCGTACACCTGCTCCTGCCACGGGTCGGGGTCGCTCCGGAAGGCGTCCGACTCGCTGCGGTACCGCTCTCGGGAGATGATTTCGACGGGTACCGCCTCCCGGAACTCCAACCCGCGAATGCGCTCGACGCGGGCCATCGTCCGCGCGACGAACGCCTCGCGTTCGCTCGCGTTCAGGCCGTCGGACTGGTCGACGGCGATGGACTCGTTGTACCAGTAGCCCGCCTCCCAGCCGATGCGGTCGGTCGGCGGGTCGTCGGGCCACGACCACGACGCCGGCATCGCCGACGGGTCCGCGACGGGCGCCGCGCACCCCGAGACGACGACGAGGGCGGCGAGAGCAACCGAGAGGAGAGTAGACTGAGAGAGGTTCACACGGGAGAGTGGGAACGGTCGTAGAAAACAGTCTCGGCGCAGTCGTGTGAGACAGAAAACATATGCCGAGTCTCGAAGAGCTATCGGCGTGTCCCCCGAACGTCCCCTCCTCGGTCAGAGCAGTCGACGTCGCACTCGCGCCCGCACCCGTCGCGGGCTTCTCGTCGCCTCGTCGGCCGCGTTGCTCGCCGGGTGTTCGAGTCGAAACGGCACCGCGGCCGACCGAACGCCGACCGAAACCGACGCGAAGGCACGAACGACGACATCGGCGGGGGCGGCACCGTCGACACCGGCTGTCACCGCCGACGACTTCCCGTTCGAAGCGAAGGTGCTGGCACAGGCGACCGAGGAATCGCCCGCGCGACTCGAACTCTCGCTGACGAACGACGCCGAGCGAACGGTCGAGTTAGGCTTTCAACCCCGACCGCCGTTCGGCGGTGTCGTCGGCGAGAACGACGATGGGGCGGAACTCGTCATCGTCCCTGACAACGACACCGTGTCACCCGGCGGCGCAACGTGGACAGGCGAGTGCTGGGTGCGGGAGGGCGAGGTGCTAGTCATCGAGTTTCTGGACTGGCGAACCGCAGAACCGGGGACGACGTTCACCGAGAGATACAGCACGTACGGGCGCCACGACGGAGACGGTGACGGCGGATGTGCACCCGACGGGACGTACGTCTTTGAGAACATGGTGATGGGCGACGGCGGTCAGTTCCTCGCGCTCTCGCTGTCGCTGGAACTCGCGGACGGCCGGCTGTCAGTCGGCGCGGTGGACGTGGAAAAACCGTGGTGAGCGAAGTAGAGAGAGAAGAGACGGGAAGCGAGGACCGAGCGCGATTCGCGTCTCAGTTCCGCGGCCGGATGTCGTTCACGTCCTCGACGGTTGGTCCGTTGACGACGACGACGCGGGTGCCGTCGATTCGGACGCGGAAGGCGTCCGCGAACGGACCGTCCTCGATGACCCACGTGTTCTGCCCCTGCTTGGCCGCATCGTGTGCAGCGAGGATGTTCAGGTACGCGTCGCGGAACTCCCGTGCGTCGCCCTCGGTGTCCCACTCGGTCACCCAGACGTAGCCGTACTCCTCGCCGCTTCCGGTCGATTTCTCGTACGGGAACAGGCGGTCGTTCGCCCACCCGTTCGACGGCACGGCGTCGTAGTTGTACGTGTCGTACCGGCTCTCCGTCTCGGAGATGTCCCGCACGGGGACGGTGTCGGCGTTCGCGGTGCGCGCCTGGTACCAGAACATCGTAAATATCGACGCCTCGCCGAGCGTATCGGAACCGCCCTGCCCCTGCTCCGAGAACGTCGACCAGCCGTTCGTCGCCCGACTCCGGAACGATATCGGCACGGGTTCCTCGTCGGTGGAGTGGATGGTCTGTTCGGTCGAGGCGGGCGGGTTCCGCATCATCTCGTCGAGCGCGTCCCAGCCGCCGCGTTCGAGCACGTCGTGGACGTACACCGGGCCGTCGGAGTAGGGCTGGAAGATGGTCAGGAAGATACCGTAGTTGATGGACCCGCCGGAGCCGCCCGAACCGCCCTCCGCCGTCGGGGTGGGGACGCACGCCCACTCGCCGCCGCACATGCTCGCATACCGGAGTTCGACGTACTTCGCGTCGCCCTCGATAGCGCCGTCGACGGCCAACTCGCCGTCCTGCGTCTCGGCGCTGTACTTCTCGCTCGTCAGGTCGTAGTGTTGGTCCTGAAGGGCGTGCGTCAGTTCGTGGACCAGCGTCGCGTTATCGATGGTGGGCGAGTCGGGCGAGTTCGTGATGATGGTGATGGCGTCGTTGCGCGGCGAGTAGAAGCCCGCGACCGAACTGCCCTGCGTCCCGCTGATGGCCTCCTGGCTATCGTTTTCCTCGCCGGTGACGAACAGCGCCTCCCACACCTGGTTGTTCCACTCGTCGAACGCCGCGGCTTCGGCCGACTGATTCGCCGACCTGTTCGCCGACCGCTGGCGGTACTCCGTGCGGGTCAGCACGTCGACAGAGACGTTCTCCGTGAACTCCTCGTGCCGGAGGTACTCGACGCGCGCCATCGACCGCGCCATGTACCGATCCAGTTCGGCGTCGGAGAGCCCGTCGGACTGGTCGATGCGCAGCGATTCGTTGTACCAGTATCCCTCCTCCCAGCCGAGGGGGTCGTCGTCGGGGTCCGAGAAGTTCGCGTCCGGCGAGGCGATGTCGGAGGTGTTCGAGACGGCGCCGGCGCCGCCCTCGGCGAGGGAGGGTTCGTCCGCCGGCGCCGCACAGCCCGAAAGGACCAAGAGCAAAGAGAGGGTGACGGCACCGATTCCGTGTCGCGTTAACATACTATACCGTCCGGTTGGGCCGCGCGCGGAAGTAGCTTTTTCCACGGCGGCGGGTCCACGAACGCGTCGACGGCGGCAGGTCCGCGAACGCGCCGACGGCGGCCCCGGCCGAGGTACCGTTTTGGTGCCGGCGCGGGTTCGAAGGCGTATGAGCGAGTACGCGTTCGACCCCGACCGCACCGCCGTCGTCGTCGTCGACCTCCAGAACGGCTTCTGTCACCCGGACGGGAGCCTGTACGCACCATCGAGCGAAGCCGTCGTCGACGACGCGGCCGCGCTGGTCGAGGACGCGCGGGAGGCGGGGGCGTCGATAGTGTACACGCGGGACGTGCACCCGCCCGAGCAGTTCGACGGCGCGCACTACTACGACGAGTTCGAGCGCTGGGGCGAACACGTCCTCGAAGGGTCCTGGGAGGCCGAACTCGCCGAGGGCATGGACGTACGCGAGGAGGACCACGTCGTCGCCAAGCACACGTACGACGCCTTCTACGGGACGGAGTTGGACGGGTGGCTACGCGCGCACGGTATCGACGACCTGCTGTTCTGCGGGACGCTGGCGAACGTCTGCGTCCTCCACACCGCCGGGAGCGCCGGTCTCAGGGACTATCGACCGGTCCTCGTCGAGGACGCCATCGGCGCCATCGAGGACGGCCACAAGGAGTACGCGCTCGACCACGCGTCGTGGCTGTTCGGCGAGGTGACGACGCGGGGGGAAGTCCGGTTCGAGTAGCCCAAGAGTCTCAGTCCCGGAAAAGGCGGAACGCGCCCTGTCCGGTGGCGACCGCCTCCTCCTCGGTCGTCCCCTCCCACCGCTCGAACGCCTCGTTGTCCTCCCGCACCCGGTCCGGAATTTGGCTGACGACGGTGACCGTGCTGACGCCGATGGTGCCGCCCGACCGGACCACTTCGGCCGTCGCGCGCAGGTCACCCGCGGCGCGCCGGAGGTAGTTCACGTTCAGGTTCACCGTCGCCACCCCGCCGTTCAACGGGACGTCGAGCATCGTCCGCTGGGCGATGCCGCCTGCGGTGTCGATGAGCGTCGCCGCGATGCCGCCGTGGACCGTCGGCGGATTCGTCGTGTTCGTGAGTTTCTCGTCGTACGGCACGGTCATCACGACGCGCCCCGATTCGAGTTCGTTCACTTCGGTGCCCAGCCACGAGAGGTAGCCGTGCTCCTGTTCGATGTACCGCTGAACGAATGCGGCGGCGTCGTCAGGAAGCCCGTCCGCTTCGTCGTCGCTCATGTACTCGTACCCGGCGGCGGAACGTATGTAGCCACCGGTGACGCGTTTACAGTTTCTTCGCGCGGCCGGGCGTCGACGGTCCCGTCCCGAGACGGCAATCCGACCGGCGGCCGTCAGAGGCAACCGCGGCCGGTCCGGAGCGAACGCATGAGCGACGGCGAAGGGAGCGACGACGGCCCCGAGTACGACGTCGACTTCCGCGAACACCCCGAGGAGTACGAGATAGGCCGCGGCGAGGAGGGCGTCTTCAAGGTCGAACCGTACAAGTCCGAACTCCTCCCGCACTGGTCGTACGCCGACGAGGCGTCCGCCGAGGAGTCGGCGCGGGCCATCCGGGACCGCTACGAGGAGTACCGGGCGGCGGGCGACTTCGTCGGGATGGACATGGCCCGGAAGTACCTCCAGATGGGGTACACCCGGTCGATGCGCTACGCGAAGTACCCCGGCGGGCAGAAGTACGAGGGGGGCGAGGAGCGCGAACCCGAGGAGTGGGCCGACGAGGAGAAACGCGCCGCGGCCCTCGTCTTCGAGGAGTATCTCGAACGCGTCCGCGACGACGCAACGTACCGAGAGCGGAAGGAGGCGCACCGCGAGCGACGCGGTTGAGACGAAGAAGGAGCGACTCAGCCGAGTCGAATCGGGTCGTCGGTGTCTCGGACCGCGACGCGAACCTCCTCGCCGACGGCGAAGTCGCGGCCGGGACAGACGAGTTTCGCGCCGAACTCCGGGTCGACGGCGGCGAACAGCGAGAGACCGGTGATTCGCTCGCCGTTCGCCAGCACCTCGATATCGCGCCAGGCCACGTCGCGGCCCGTCGCCTCGCCGACCGAGTGACCGAGGAAGGGGACGGGACCGGTCGGGATGTCCGACCCGTCCGAACACCCCGTACCGCCCTGCCCGCGGGCGAGGACGCCGCCGCCGGCGTAGTGGGCGAGTCCGCCGTCGAGGACGCGGCCGTCGTCGGTCGCGATGCCGGCGAACATCTCGCCCGGCGCGGGGTGTTCGGGGGCGTCAAGCAGCGCGTACGTTTCGGCCGTCTCGACGACGGTGCCGACGCCGTCCCACGCCAGCGGTTCGACCGGCACGTCGGCGACGACGGGGAGCGACCCGGCGGCGCGCCGGAGGTTCTGGTCGGGGCGTCGGAAGCCGGCGTGGACGTGGTTGGCGACCCACGGCGCGAAGAATCCCGAACGAATCATCGGCCCCAGCGAGTCGCCGACGACCACCCGGTCGCCGGCCTCGACGGCGGGTTCGACGTGGAGGATTCGGGCGATCCGGTCGCCGGCGTCGATCAGAATTAGGTACTCGGCCTCGTGCGCGTACGGTTTCGGCGGCGCGCGGACGGTCCGCGTCTCCAACACCTCCCCGGCGACCGGCGAGAGACCCTCGTTCGTCGCCGGGTAGAGGTCGACGGCGCGCCCGCGGTCGTGCGCCGGGTACGGCGAGTTGTACAGCGAGAACCGGCGGTACCGGCGCAGCGTCGACTCCGGGAGCGTCACCGCCTCGTCCGCGTCGGTCGGTGAGCCTCCGGTCCGTTCGTCGCCGTCCATGCTCGGACCGGGGGACCGAGAGGGCTTAGGCGCGTCGGGACCTGTCTCGACCAATGAGCGGTGAGGACACCGACGCGACCGTCCGCGTCGTCCGCGGGCGCGCGGCGACACGGGAGGCCGACCGGACGGCGACCGAACGGTTGCGCGAGGCGACCGGCGAGACGGGCGAACCAGCGTTCCGCGCGTGGACGCCGCACCGACTGGTGGCGTTCGGCCGTCGGGACGCGCGCGCCGAGGGGTACGACCGGGCCCGCGAGGCGGCCGAGTCCCGCGGCTACCCGACGGTCGAACGGAGCGTCGGCGGCCGCGCCGTCGCCTACACCGGGCGGACCGTGGCGTTCGCCTCCGCGGTCCCCTCCGGGGAGGGACGAACCGGGATGGACGACCGCTACGAGACGGCGACGACGGCCGTCGTCCGCGCCCTCCGCGGACTCGGCGTGGCCGCGCGGCGGGGCGAACCGCCGGAGTCGTTCTGTCCGGGCGCCCACTCCGTGCAGGCGCACGGGAAGATATGCGGCATCGCTCAGCGCGTCCGTCGCGACGCCGCCCTCGTCTCGGGCGTCGTCGTCGTCGCCGACCACGAGGAACTCGCGGCCGTGCTCGGACCCGTCTACGAGGCGCTGGACGTGCCGTTCGACCCCGGTTCGGTCGGCAGCGTCGCGCGCGGCGGCGGCCCGGCCGATTCCGAGCGCGTCTGTCGGGCCCTCGAAGACGCCTTCGTCGGCGACGCGGAGCGACGAGTCGAGGACGTCGAGAGCGTCGCGGGGTAGGCCGCCGCCGGCAACCGCGGGGCTTACCGTCCCCCGCGCGGGACGGACTGGTATGTCACTGCTCGTCACCGACGCGACGCTGGCCGACGGCCGCGTGCGCGACGTTCGAGTCGAAGGCGAGAGCATCGCCGCCGTCGAGGAGTCGCTCGACCCGCGCGAGGAGGACCGCATCCTGAACGCCGCCGGGAAGATGCTGTTCCCGGGCGCCGTCGACCCGCACGTCCACTTCCGCGAACCCGGGTTCTCGCACAAGGAGACGTGGGGGACGGGGTCGAAGAGCGCCGCCGCCGGCGGTGTCACCGTCGTCGCCGACCAACCGAACACGACGCCGCCGACCATCTCGGGCGAGGCGTTCGACGAGAAGGAGGCGCTGGCGGCCGAGTCCGCCGTCGACTTCGGAATCAGCGGCGGCGTCACCGCCGACTGGGACCCCGACTCGCTGTTCGACCGGCCGCTGTTCGCACTCGGCGAGGTTTTCTTGGCCGATTCGACGGGCGATATGGGCATCGAGGCGGACCTGTTCGCCGACGCGGTGGAACGGGCCGCCGAGGCGGACGTGACCGTGACCGTCCACGCGGAGGACGCCGACCTGTTCGACGAGTCGGCGAGAGAGAGAGACGCCGGCGGGACGGGTCGGACCGCCGACGCCGACGCGTGGAGCCAGTACCGCGCCGCCGAGGCGGAGGCGGCGGCCGTCGAACGCGCCGTCGAGGTGGGCGCCGACTCGAACGCGGACGTCCACATCGCGCACACCAGCACGCCCGAGGGAGTCGACGCCGCGAAGGCGGGCGGCGCGACGTGCGAGGTGACCCCGCACCACCTGTTCCTCTCGCGCGCCGACGCGACCGAGTTGGGGACGTACGGTCGGATGAACCCGCCTCTCAGGAGCGAAGAGCGCCGCGCGGCGATGTGGGAGCGACTCGTCGACGGCGAGATAGACGCCGTCGCCACCGACCACGCGCCGCACACGCGCGCAGAGAAGGACGTCGGTCTGTGGGAGGCGCCGAGCGGCGTCCCCGGCGTCGAGACGATGCTTCCGCTCCTGCTGGAAGCGGCGCGGAAGGGCGAGATATCGTACGAACGCGTCCGCGACGTGACCGCCGCGAACGCCGCCGAGATATTCGACCTACCGTCGAAGGGTCGAATCGAAGTCGGCGCCGACGCGGACCTCGTGCTGTTCGACCCCGAGGAGAGCCGGGAGATTCGGGGGGAGGACCTCCACTCGAACTGCGGGTGGACGCCGTTCGAGGGAATGGGCGGCGTCTTCCCCGAGACGACCGTCGTTCGCGGACGCGTCGTCTACGAGAACGGGTCGTTCGAGGACGTGAGCGGCGAGAACGTCCGCGACTGAGCGCGGCGAGACGGGAGGGTGAACTGCCGGCGACCGCAGGGCCCCGAGTCGGGTGCCGGACTGCCGCGGACGACTCGGGGGCGAAGCTACGTCACGGCGGGGAGTGGCCCCGTCTCCCCATATGAACTTACGCGAGAAGCGCGCCGAGTGTCGCCGCCGCGGCCATCACGCCCGCGCCGAAACCGCCGACGCGGGCCATCGACCGACGGAAGTTCGCTCCGGTCCAAGCCAATCCGGCGTCGGGACGTTTCCCCCCCGACCCGACTCCGCGGGCGGCGAGCGCCGACCCCGACCAGCCGAGGAAGCCGACGCCGAAGAACAGGGCACCGAACCGGAGCGCCGTGTCCGCGCCGTCTGCGACGCCGGAGAATACGGCGGCGACGACGAGGGCCGCGACGCCGGCGAGGAGGCCGACGAGGAACCCCCCGCTGGCGACGCGCGCGCGCCGAGGGAGCGGTATCACGGTCAGAATTCCCCGTCCTCGCGCCCAAATACGTTTTTACTTCTATCCGGAGCGGGAACGTTTTCGTCCCTCGGGGGCCGAAACGAGAGCGTGGACGACCCGAACCGAGGACCCGACCGCGGGCGGAGTTCGTCCGATTCGCGCCCGCGTTCCGACGTGAGGGCGTTCTTGGACACCGTCGTCGGGGAGACGGAGGCGACGGCGGCGTCGTACCGCGACGCCGGATGGGCCGTCACCGAACTTCACCCCGGCGACGTGAGGCCGGTGCCCGCATATCTCGACACGGGCGGGACGGATCGCGCCGGACTCGACGTACTCGTCCCCGACGGCGAGTTCGAGGCTGTCGAGCGACTGGTTGAGGAGGGAAGCTTCGGCGCCCACGACACCTACGGCGCCCGCCGCGCCGAGGGGGACCAGACGGTGTTCGCCGTCGTGGTGATGAGAGACGAGTCGGCCGCCGAGGCCGTCGCGATTCCGGTGTACTACGCGGTGGCGGAGGCGGCGCCGATGCTCGAACGGGTCGACGCGCGCGGCGAGATGCGCCTGTACGTGCGGCCGCCGTCGACCGACCGGCGGGTCGAGTTCGCACAGGAGAATCCGGAATCGCTGCTACCGGACGGAGCGTGAGACGCGGTCGCTCAGTCGTCGTCGGCGGCGTCCGTATCCGTGTTCGTGGCCGTGCTCGCATCCTCGGACGTCTCCTCGCGCCGCAGGTCCGCGCTGGCGTCGCGCACCTCGCGCATGACGCTGGAGATTCGCTCCTCGGCTTCGAGTTCGTCCTCCACCGAGAGGTCGACGCCCTCGACTTCGAGGAGGAACTTCGCCACCTCGGTCACCTCGTACATCAACTCGTCCAGTTCCTCGGCCGTGAAGAAGCCCGACATCGCGCCGTAGAGGAACGTCGCGCCCGCCTTCTGGACCTTTCCCTCGAACGACGACCGAGCCTGGTTGACCGCCTGCGGCGTGTAGGTGTCAGTCATGAACGGAACGAGTTCGGGCAGGTTCTCGCCTATCTTCGTCATCTCGACGCCCGTCTCGGTGCGGAAGTCCGAGCAGAGGCGCGCGATGGCCCACTCGCGGGCGGTGATGTACGTCCGGTCGCGCAGGAACTCGTTGACGCGGTCGTACTGCGCGCCGTCCATCTTCTTGAAGCGCGCGTACTTCTGCACGTCGCGCGGAATTTCGGGGTCGGCCGCCCCGTCGGTCGGCCCTCCGGGCGTCTCCTCGGGGACGGACTCGTCGGCGGGGTCGCTCTCGGCGTCCGCCGCCGTCTCCGTCGCCCCCGTCTCCGAATCGGACGCCGCGTCGCGTCCCGTCTCCTCCGTCCCCCCCGCCTCGGCGTCGGCCCGGTCCTCGCGGTCCGCCGCCGTCGGGTCGTCCTCGGTCATACCGCGGGGTATCCCTGCGCGGCGGAAAAGCGTTCCGTCGGGCGACGCTCGGGCGGCCAATCGCCCGAACGCCGGACGAGACGGGCAACTGTTTTTTACCGCGGCCACGACACCACGTCCCATGAAGGTGCTCTTGGGCGTCGGCGGGAGCGAAGATTCGATACGGGCCGTCGAGCGGACCGTCTCGCGGGCGGCGGCCGCGGGCGACGAGTTGACCGTCGCCATCGTCGAGAACGACGACGCCGACCGGACGCGCGAGGAAGTCGAAGCGCGGGTCGAGGAGATTCTCGCCGACGCGGGCGTCGAGGCCGAGATACGCCACCTGGAGGGCGACCCCGGGAGCCGACTGGTCGACACCGCGGAGGAGGAGGACTTCGAGCAGATCGTCATCGGGGGCGGACAGACGAGTCCGATGGGGAAGATAAACCTCGGGAGTATCTCCGAGTTCGTCCTCTTGAACTCGCACGTGACGGTGTCCCTGGTCCGATGAGCGAGTCACGCCGCTACCCCGAGGAGATCGCCGGGCCGTTCGAGGCCCCGCCGTTCGCGTTCGAGGACCGCGAGGGACGCGAGATCGAGATCCGACCGCACGACGGGAGCGACGAGGAGTTCGAGGCGCTCGTGGAGATGTACACCGCGTTCGACCCGGCCGACCGGGCGCAGGGCATCCCGCCGGGGCAGGAGCGCCGCATCCGAGATTGGCTGGACAACATCCTCGCCGAGGGCTGTCTGAACGTCATCGCGTGGGACGGCGAGGACGCCGCCGGGCACGCGACGCTCGTTCCCGACGGCGACGCCTCCGAACTCGCCATCTTCGTGCTGCAGGCGTACCAGGAGGCCGGTATCGGGACGTACCTCATGGAGGTGCTGTTGGGTCACGGCGCCGAGAACGACGTGGAGAAGGTGTGGTTGACCGTCGAGCGGTGGAACCGCGCCGCCGTCGGTCTCTACAAGAAGATGGGGTTCGAGACGAGCGATTCGGAGAGCTTCGAGTTGGAGATGACGCTCCGCCTCTCCGACGGCTGAGACGGGCCAAGGCCAAAGCGCCCGCCCGAGCGTCGTCTACACCGACAGGACGGGCTGGCTGGCGTAGAGGAGGACGTACTCGGCGGCCTTCGCCAGCACCTCGCCGGGGTCGCCCGACATCGGTTCGCGCGGGACGACGATGAAGTCCGCGTTCAGCGCATCCGCCGTGTCGAGGATGACGCTCCCCGGGTGGCGGAGTTTCGACTGCGTGGAGAAGCCGTAGGCGACCGAGGTGGCGACCTCGACGCCGTAGCGTTCGGCGAGGTCGCCGGCGGTCCGCTCGATAACCGCGCTGTCGGCCGCGACGTCGTCTTCGTCCACGGCGCCGTTCTCGATGGCGCGGACCACGTCCTCGCCGAGGACGTGGACGGCGTGGACCGTCGCGTCGTACTTAGCGGCGACGGCGGTGGCGTGTTCGACGGCGTTCGTGGACTCCTCGCTCCGGTCGACGGGGACGAGGACGAGGTTCACGTCCAACGGACGGCGGTCAGTCATACGGGAGGATGAGACGGCCGCCGTCAAAAAGACCCACCCCGCGGGCTGCCGGTTCGGACGCGCGGTCGAGCGGGGACCCGCGGACGCGACTATGGTTTTAAGCCGCCCACCGCCGTAGCGCCGCGCATGTTCGACACCATCGTCATCGCGACCGACGGGTCCGAGAGCGTCCGCCGGGCCGTCGGCGTCGCCCTGGACCTCGCCGACCGCTTCGACGCGTCGGTCCACGCGCTGTACGTCGTCGACGCGGGCGAGGTGGAGTCCTCCCCGGATCGACTCCGCGAGGAGATGAGCGAGGCCCTGACCGAACGCGGCGAACGCGCCCTCTCGGAGGTCGAAACCGAGACCGACCGGGCGGTGACCACCGCCGTCCGCGAGGGGCGTCCGGCCACCGTCGTCGGCGACTACGCCCGCGAGGTGGACGCCGACGTGGTGGCGATGGGGACGCGCGGCCGACACGGCGAGAACCGCTTTCTCATCGGGTCGGTCGCCGAACGCGTCGTGCGCACCTGTCCGGTCCCGGTGCTGACCGTCCGGCAGTTGGCGGAGGACGAAGAGGGACCGACCGGGACGCCCGAGTCGGTCTGAGCGCGACGGCGTGCGACCGCGGCCGCGCTATTCCGAGGGCACGTCGCCGTCGACGGCCGACTCCCTCGCCGGGAGGTACAGCGACCGCGCGGCGACGTGCAGCAGTCCGCATCCGACGCCGGCCGTCGCCAGCCACCGAAGGATTCGAATCCCGCCGCCGCCGTACCGACCGTCGGCGTAGCCGGCGAGGACCGCCACGGCCGCGAGGGCGAGGAGCGTCCGCGTCGCACCGAGCGTGAGTCGATCAGCGCTCGGTATCGGCAGGGCGCGGTAGCGGAGGAGTTTGCCGACGGTGTCGAGGCCGAACGCCCCCGCGACGATGACGACGCCGCCCCAGACGACGGGAGCGATGCCGACGGCTTCCCCGAGGGCGAGCCACCACGCCCCGCCGAACAGGACGAGTCGACCCCGCCCCTCGACGAAGCGCGGGTCGATTCGGCGCGCCGGTTCGTCGTCGGTCGTTCGGGGGACCGCGTCTGTCTCGGTCATGGATGGTGGGGTGCGGGAGTCACGGACGCGGCGAGCGTTCGGTGACGGCGTCGGACGACCGCCTCCGAGCGGCCGCGCCGGTCGTCTCGACACGCGGCGGCACGGAGGATGAACGCTGCTATGAGCGGTACGGAGCGGTACGTACGTCTCGCGAATCCGCCTCCGGGCCTCGGGAACGTCGCGGCGTCGTCGCGTAGACCACCGGCTCTTTCACCCCCGCTCCCCTCGCCCCGGTATGGAAGACGAACTCATCGACAGTTCCCGCCTGTCGCTGTCGCGGAAGTCGCAGTTGCCCGGCGCGGGCTTTTTCTACCCGGACTCGCTGGACGAGGACCGCGCCGAGGAGAGAGTCGCGGAGGCC
Source organism: Halogeometricum pallidum JCM 14848 (assembly GCF_000337095.1). Lineage (GTDB taxonomy): Archaea > Halobacteriota > Halobacteria > Halobacteriales > Haloferacaceae > Halogeometricum > Halogeometricum pallidum. The sequence goes on along the minus strand of NZ_AOIV01000006.1, from coordinate 90,511 downwards.
GTCGAGGACGCCGAAGCCGTCGTCATCGCCGACACCGACGCGGACGGACTCGGTTGCGTCGCGCTGATACGCGAGATGTACGGCGCCGCCCTCGACGTGGCGACGTTCGAGGACGACGTGGCCCGCCGCGTCGAACGGTGGGAGTCCGAGGGGCCGATGGACGACGAGGAGGAGGCCGAAGAACCCGAGGACGAGGAGACCCCCCGGTCGACCGTCGCGCTGGTCGGCGCGGGCCCGTACTCGCTGGACGAGGCGCTCGAACGAGTCGCCGAGTACGCCCCGGACGGCATCGACGCCTACGTCTGCGACCTCTGCCCGGACGAGTACGAGTGGGTCGAAGCGGAACTGGACGCCCTCCTCGACCGCGCGGGGTCGGTGTCGTGGTACGACCACCACCAGTGGAACGAGGAGGCGGCCGCGGCCGTCCGCGAGGCGGGCGTCGACCTCGTGGTCGGCGAGTCCGACGAGGAGTGCTCGACGGACGTGACGCTCCGGTCGCTCGACTACGAGTTCGGCGAGCGGTGGACCGACCTCGCGGAGGTGACCCGCGACCACGACCTCTGGCAGAAGAACATCCCCGAGAGCGACGACCTCTCCGACTACGCCTACTGGGTCAGCCCCGAGGAGTACGTTGCCGTCGTCGGCGCCTACGGCGTCGACCTGCCCGAGATAGTCGAGCAGTTCATCGAACTCCGCCGCGTGGAGAAACAGCAGCTCATCGACGCCGCCCTCGACCGCGCCGAGATGAAGCGCGTCGGCCCGTGGACGGTCGGCGTCACCTACGGCCGGTGCTCGCAGAACGAGGTGGCCGAGGGGCTGCGCGAACGCGGTTCCGACGCCGCCGTCGTCGTCAAGCCAGCCGGGAGCGCGAGCATCCGCGGCTCCGACGACTTCGAGCGCGCCCACGAGGTGGCCCGACAGGTGAACGGCGGCGGCCACCCGAAGGCGGCGGGCTGTAAGCCCGACATCTACGACGACATGCTCGACTACGCGCACCACTGGACGACGAACGGCGCGGCGACGAAGCGCGTCATCCTCGCGGCGTTCGAGCGCGTCGCCGAAGCGGTCGAGGAAGACGCGGACGACGAGGGCGTCGAGACGGACCGGTAACGTCGCCGACTCGGAGAAGAGAGCGTCGGTGAAGGCGACCGTTCACGGCGAGAGGGACGCCCGCTCGTCGATTGACGCCAGCGGGAGCAGTCGGCGGCGACGCGTGTGCGCCGGCAGCGTCGGAGAGACGGCCGACGGTGCGTCATCGCTGCGAATCCCGGAGGATGAACGGGCCGATGGCGAGCGTCCGCTTGGCGATGGTCGCGATGCGCGCGATGTAGGAGATGAGGAGCAGGAAGGGAAGCGTCGTGATGGCGAACGCCGCGGAGGTGACCCAGATGAGGTTCGGAACGCCGAGCACCGTCCCCGAGAGCGCGCTCCCGCCGAGGTACGTCGTCACGAAACCGGCGGTGATGAGCGCGGGCACGGAGAGATAGAGGATGTTCTGCGAGAGACTGATGAGTTCCCACTCGAAGTACAGCGTCTTGATGTGCTCGCGGGCGGGTCCGAACATCGAGAGCGCGGTCTTGAGATCGTCGAGGATGATCTCCGTCTCCTCGGAGATGACGTCTTTGTGGTCGTCCGCGATGCGTTCGATCTGGAATATCTTGTAGCCGTAGTTGTAGTCGAGGGCCGCCGAGACGACCGTGTACGACCCGAACTTCCGCCCTTCGAGCTTCTGCTCCGCGGCGTCGGCGTTCTCGACGAGGCTGCTCGTGAACTCGCCGACCTCCGCTCGGAGGTCCTCGTCGCCGCTGTCGGCGACCGATTCGCGGAGGGTCTTCGCGTAGTCCTTGCTCTCTAAGATGAGCGCGCGCAGAAACGCCGAGGGGTCGGCGGGCGTCGGCGACCCGGTTATCTCCTTCGTGTACTCCCGGAAATCCATCGTGTTACTCATCCGCTCGCGCTGGTCGCCCAGCGGGCCGTTCTCCTGCGAGATGATGATCTGCGAGATGGTCAGGGTGAGCGTGACGCCGGTGACGATGACGCTGATCATCGTCGAGAACACCGTCTCGACGGTGTCGGCCGTCAGGGCGTCGGTGAGGTAGTACTGGTAGTAGAACATGCCCCCGAAGACGAACACGCCGAAGATGAGCGACGCCAGCATCGCGGTGACGAGGAGGCGACTGCCGTCGAGCACCAACCACGTCTTGATGCGCGTCTCGCCGCCGCGTTCGCGCATCGTGTTCGCCGTGCCGATGTCGTCGTCGATATCGGACTGGTCGAGGTTCGGGTCCTCCTCGCGCGTGTCGATGGTGTCCGACGGCTCGTCGGTCATCGCGGCGTCGCCTCGCGACGCTCTCGTCTGTGTTCGCACATGGCAGTAGAAGTTAGTAGACCCGTCGTCAGTCACCGACTTTACCGTTGTCGCTCAGGCACCGTTCGCCGGTTTTTTCAGACCGGAATTTTGCTTACATTAAGGTCGAAGGAGTGATATGAGTGTCCTGCGAAGGGCCGAGCGATGAATCCGAACCGACGACTGTGCGTCATCGCCGCCGTCGCGCTGTTGGTCGTCACCGCGGGGTGCGTCACGGTGAGTCCGTCGATCGGGTCGTCCGAGGACTCGGCGGTGTTCGAGCGGGTGTCGACGGTCAGCGAGTGGGGGACGTCGTCCGTACAGGCGTCGGTGACGCTCGCGCCCGCGGCGACGACCGAGATGGGCGTCACGCGCCTCAACGTCATCACCGACAGCGGGTCGTCGTTCTACACGACGACGGTCGACGCCGGGCAGACGTCCGTCTCCCTCCCGATACCGACCCAGACGCGGTCACAGATCGTGGCGGTGAACACCGTCAACGGAACCGTCGTCGACACGTACAACGTGACCGTTCGCGGGTCTAGATATCCGTAGGCGGTCGCGTTCGCGCGGCGGTCAAACCGGCACTCGGCCGCGGGTCGTCGTCCGGTCAGAACAGCTATCGTAGCGTTCACAGGTCCTCACTCACTCGACCGCACGACGTCGTGCACCGGATAAGTACTCGGTTGCGAACGCTACTCTATATCTGCCTCCGGCCGCACGTTCACACGTGACTCGACAGGGAGACGACCGATGGGAGTACGAGACGCTTCGGGTGCCGCGCGAGGCGCTGAAAAAGGAGTCCGCGAACCCGAAAGACGAGATAAACGAGTTGGCCGCCGACGGCTGGCGACTCATCGAGACGATAGATTACTCCGGCGGCGGGACCAAGTTCCTCGTCTTCGAGCGTCGGGTCAACGCCGCGTGAGTTACCGGAGAATCGACGCGCCGCCCGAATCCGAACGCTGCGCTCTGCCGGCCCGCGTCGGCGGCTACTCGTTCGCGTGGGCGGGGTCGGAGTCGCCGGGTTGCACGCCGGTCTCCGTCTCCTCGCCAACGACCCACTTGTCCGAGTAGTTCGCGCCGCAGGCGCAGTGGGCGTACGCGTGGACCACCTCGCCGCGGGCGTAGAGGCCGCCGACTTCCTCGTTTTGCGCCTCCGAGAAGGCGAAGATGAACTCGGCGCGGTGGTCGCCGTCTTCGTCCTCGTCTCCGTCGTCGTCCCTCTCCGGGCACTCGCCGCCGCCGAGGTCGCGGTCGACGTGCCCCGTCTCCTCCATCGCCGTGCGGGAGAACTCCATGGGGTCCATGCCGGTACCGGCGGCGAACGCGCTTCGACCGTCGTCGCCGTCGACGACGAGGACGTAGCCGTCCTCCACTTCCTCGCCCAGACGAGAGAGCTTACCGTCGCTGTCGAGGTACTCGTGCGTCAGAAACAGCGCCACGTCGTCGTGGCGGTCGCCCGCGAGGAACTCGTCGAGTTTGCTCATGCCGTGAGAGTGCCGGCGGAACGGTAAAAGTCGCCTGAACTCCGTCGCTCGCCGTCGCCGCTCCCGGCCGGTCCCGCCTCACTCGTCGCGCCCGAGGGTCTCGGCGATGTCCGCTAACGACTCGTTCGGCCGGTCGGGAACGGAGTAGACGACGCGCTTGCCGGGTTCGCGGATGCCGTAACAGTAGCCCGCGTCGAGTTCGTCGACTTCGACGGCCGACCCGGGGTCGCGGCCCGTCTCCTCGCACCACTCGACGAGGCGGTTCTCGCCCTCGCCGGGCGTCCGCGCGAGGCGTTTGTTGTCGTAGGCGCCGCGGAGGAGGCGGCCGGAACTGTCGGCGTCGACGCGGGCGTGGTACAGGTCGCCGCCGAGCGAGAGTCGAATCAGGTCGCCGTCCTCGACGGCCGCCTCGTCGGGGAAACGGAGGCAGGGACGGCGAGTGCCGCCGCTACGCGCGATTTTCGCGCGGTAGGACGACACCGAGTCGTGGTCGCTGGGGACGCGTTCCGACACGGTGGCGGAGGTGTTACTCGTCGTCGTCTTCGGCGTCCGCGTCCTCGTCCTCGTCGCCCTCACCGAGGGCCGCGGCCACGTCGCCGCCGTCGAGAACCTTGGCGTTGACCTGCGCCGTCTCGTCGGAGACCTGCCGACCGCGGACGGTAACGCGCTTTCGCTCGCCGTCGCGGGAGGGCTTGTAGCCGACGCCGCCCTCGAGGAGGAGTTCCTTGAGGTCCGACCCGGCGATGTTCGCGCGCATCGGGCGGCCCGCCTCGTCGGACCCGCCCGTGATTTCGAGCGTGAAGCCGTCGAGGCCGACGGCGCCGCCGTCGACTTCGTCGCCGATGTCTCGGCCGAGGAATCGGTTCGCGTCCTGTCCGTCGACCTCGAACTGGTGGGTGTCACCCGCGTCGGGGTCGGAGACGACAACCTGGAATTCTGCCATGGGTGGATTCAAACGACAGCCGGTAAAAAGTACGTCGAAAGCGCTTGCGCCGTCTCAGCCTCGGTTCGTGGGCCGGGTGAACGTCTAGTGTGAGACTAGATAACATTCAACAAGGATGGGCGCGTACGATCCGTATGAACGAGTCGTTCGACCGGTCGCAGTGGTACGAGTGCACGCGGTGCAGTTTCCGGTCGGAGCCGGGGGACCCGACGACGATGTGCCCGCGATGCGGCAAACGGATGCACAACGTCGCTCGGGCGCAGGAGTAACGCGGCGCCTCCCCGACGGACGCCGGTCCGAGCGTCAGCCCTCGAATCCGTCCTCCCACGGGAAGACGCCGTTTCGCTGGACGACGTCGCCGTCCACCTCGATGCGGGAGTCCTCGCTCACGTCCGTTATCATGTCGACGTGGACGGCCGAGTCGTTGCCCGCCTCCCCCTCGGGCAGACAGGCGTCGTAGGCGCGGCCGACCGCGAGGTGGACGGTGTCGCCCATCTTCTCGTCGAAGAGGACGCTGTCGGTGAAGCGGTCGATGCCGCGGTTCATCCCGATGCCGAGTTCGCCGAGGCGGCGCGCCCCTTCGTCGGTGTCGAGCACGTCCGAAAGCGCGTCCTCGCCGGACGCCGCCGAGAAATCGACGACTTCGCCGCCCTCGAAGGTCAGGCGGACGTCCCGCACGCGCGTCCCCGAGAGGGTCATCGGCACGTCGAAGCACACCGCTCCTTCGGGGTCGTACGGGGCGGTGAACACCTCGCCCGAGGGGAGGTTGTGCGAGTCGTAGGCGACGGAGGCGGCGGAGTTGACCGCTCTGCGACCCTCGATCGACATCCGGAGGTCGGTGTCCTCGCCCTTCACCAGACGGACCTCCGACCCCTCGTCGAGAATCTCCTTCATCCGCGCCATCTCCTCGGCGAGTTCCGCCCAGTCGCGGAGGACGGCGTCGTAGACGAACTCGCGGTACGCTTCGTAGGACATCCCCGCCTGTTGGGCGAGCGACCGCGTCGGGTGGACCGTCGACACCCAGTCGGTGTCCATGCGCGCCTCGCGGACGGGTTCGGCGGCCCGCGCGGCGGCCTGCCGCGTCTCGCCGGGCACGTCCGCGGTGGCGAAGGTGTTGCGGCCGCCGCCGAGAAAGAGGACGGAGTCGGCGTTCTCGTACAGGGCGAGTTCGTGTTCGCCCGTCTCGAACGCCCGGTCGTGCGCGCGGAGGTAGGCGCGGGAGACTTCGTCGGAGGCGTAGGTGGTGACGACGTTCGCGCCGCGTTCGCCCAGTTTCTCCGCGACGGCGACGGCGAGTTCGTGCGCCCCCTCGGCGACGCTCACGACCACGTCGTCGCCCGCCTCGATTCGGGCGCTCCAGTCGACGAGCACCTCGGCGTGTTCCCTGACTTTCGGGTCCATAGCGGCGGTTCGGGGACGAGCGTGAAAACAGCCGCGTCTGCGAGTCCGCTCACACCACCAGGTCGAGGAGGGCGTCGAACTCCCGGGCGTAGGCGGCCAGCACGTGGTCGAAGGTGACGATGCCGACGTACTGGTCGGCGTCGTCGACGACGACGGCCTCGCGGACCCCCTCCCGACCGAAGAGGGTCACGAGATCCGCGCGCGTCGCGACGCGCCGAACCGTCACCGGGTCTCCCTCCAAAAGTTCGCCGACGAGTTCCTCGCTCAGGTCGTCGCCGGCGACGACGGCCCGACCGAGCGTCGCGGGGGTGACGACGCCGCGGGGGCGGTCCTCGTCGAGGACGACGACGGCGTCGTCGCCGCGTCGGCGCATCGCCGCCGCGACGTCCGCGACGGGCGTGTCCGGTGCAGCGGTCGGTGCGTCGGTTCTGAGGAGTTCGTCGAGCATCGTTCGTGTGGTACGGTGGCGCGATACATAGACGCGTCGGGGGTCGTCGAGAGCGGGGGCGTCCGTCGAATCGGAACCACTACCTCCCCCGCGGGTGGACGCCCACGCATGCAGATAGGCGTCGTCGGACTCGGTCGGATGGGACAGATAGTCGTGAACCGCGTGCTCGACGCCGGGCACGACGTGGTGGCGTTCGACCTCTCGGAGGAGGCGACGGCCGCGGCGGCCGGGGCGGGGGCGACGGCCGCCGACAGCCTCGAAGACGTCGCGGACCGACTGGGCGAGGAGAAGCGAATCTGGCTCATGGTGCCGGCGGGCGACGCGGTGGACGCAACGCTCGACGAACTCGCGCCCCACCTCGACGGCGACGACGTGGTCGTCGACGGCGGCAACTCCCACTTCGAGGCGTCCGTCCGCCGCGCGGAGACGGTCGAGGCGGCCTACCTCGACTGCGGCACCTCCGGCGGGCCGGCGGGCGCCGACCTCGGCTTCTCGCTCATGGTCGGCGGCCCCGAGTGGGCCTACGAGGCGATGACGCCCGTCTTCGACGCGGTGGCGACCGGTCCCGACGGCCACGACCGGATGGGACCGGCCGGGTCGGGTCACTACGTGAAGATGGTGCACAACGGCGTCGAGTACGCCCTCATGCAGGCGTACGGCGAGGGGTTCGAGTTGCTGGCGAACGGCCGCTACGACCTCGACCTCGAATCCGTCGCCGAGACGTGGAACAACGGCGCGGTCATCCGCTCGTGGCTGCTGGAACTCTGCGAGGAGGCCTTCCGAGAGGAGGGGACCGACCTCGGAACCGTGGCCGACCACGTCTCCGGGGGGTCGACGGGCACCTGGACGGTACAGGAAGCGCTCGAACAGGAGGTCCCGGTGCCGCTCATCTACCAGGCGCTCGCCGAGCGGTTCGGAAGCCGCGACGAGGCGCGGTTCTCGCGTCGGTTGGCGAACCGCCTGCGCTACGGATTCGGGCGGCACGAAATCGTTCGGGAGGAGTAGCGGTCGACCGCGGGCCGGCGGTACGGTGACGCGTCTTCGCGCCGCCTCCGCGTCGTTACGACCCCCTACCGCCGCGCTTCTCCACCCGGAACACGCGCGTCTCGGGGACGTAGATGGTGACGGGCGGCTTCCCCTCCTGTCGAATCGCCCACGCGCGCCGGCTTTTATCGTACTCGACGGTCTCCGCCTCGTACTCGACCACGTCCGACCCGTCGTCGTAGACTATCTTCGCCATGGAGGTGGGACGGCGAGCGAGGAGAAAACGGTTCGGTCGGTACCGACCGCTCGACGGAGATCAGGAACGCCTTTCCGCGGGAAGCGTTTGAGAGGGGACGTGTTCTTCGGTCTCGCCGCGTCCGCGGCGCTGTTATTCGTCGTCGTCGGGTTCCTCGCCGGCGTCGGCATCACGGCCATCGGACCGGGCGGCGTCTTCATCACCATCGCCCTCGCGCTGACGGCCGCGTCCCCGGCCGTCGTGGCGGGGACGGCCGGCGCGACGAACATCGCGGCGGGTCTGCTCGGCACCGCGGTGTACGTTCGGTCGGGCGAACTCCGGACCGCGGCGGGAAAGCGGATGGCGGTCGCGCTCAGCCTCCCGGGCGGAATCGGCGCCCTCGTCGGCAAACGCGTCAACGCGCTCGTCTCCGCCTCCGAGTTCTCCTTCCTGCTCGGCGCGTTCGTCGTCTTCGCGGGCCTGCTGACCTGGTACCGCGAGCGCTACGGCGTCGGTCGGTCGTTCGTCGACCCCACCACCCGGTCGGGGACGCTCGCGGTCGGCGCCGTCGGGTTCGCCGTCGGCGTTCCCGGCGGACTGCTCGGCGTCGGCGGCCCGGTGTTGGCCGTTCCGCTGCTGATAGCGCTCGGCGTCCCCCTGCTGCCGGCGGTGGCCGCCGCGCAGGTGCAGTCGGTGTTCGTCGCCGGTCCGGCGACGGCCGCGTACCTCCTCGACGGCGCGGTGTCCGTCCCGCTGGTGGCGCTCATCGCCGTGCCCGAACTCGCGGGTATCGTCGTGGGGTGGGGCGTCGCCCGGCGGACCGAGCCGCGGACGCTGAAAATCGCGCTCGGCGGCGTGCTCGTCGTCCTCGGGGCGTACCTGATGGCCTGACCGCGCGCCGCCTCGGTCACTCCTCTTCGGTGTCGTCCCCGTTCGGGAGGCCGCTCACGGTGGCGTCGGTCCCGTCGTACGGTTTCGGCGGGAGCCCGGTCCGCGAGAGTCGGTGGGGGGAGTCGACGGTTCGCGCCCGGAGGCGCGTTCGGACGTGTCGCCCGACCGCGGAACGCGCGCTCCGAACGGAGCGCATCCACGAGAGGAGTTTCATCGTTCGTTCGACCGTCGCTCTCCATCCCACGAGAATCTATCGGATGGATGCACTCGGCGCCGCATCCGCCCCGACGGAGCGCCGCCGGCGAACGCGAGCGCTCACCCGAGGAGCACGTACGCCCCGGACAGGACGAGGGCGACCGAGAGAGCCAGCGAGAGCGGACGCTCCGGGAGAACGTGGGCGACGCGCCACCCGACGACGGCACCCGCGAGTTCCGGGACGCCGCCGACGAGGACGAGTGCGGGTTCGACGGCGCCGCGGAGCGCGAACCCGGCCGCGCCGACCAGCGAGAGCAGTCCCGAGACGACCTGTCCGACGCCGATGGCGACGAGCAGGGGGACGCCCAGCAGCACGAGGGCGGGCACGACGGCCGCGAGGCCGCCGATGCCGAGGAGGCCGCTGACGAGGCCGACGCCGGCGCCGATGACGACGAACGAGGCCCGGCCGGTCGTCGCGTCCGGGTCCAACTCGGCGACCGGTCGGAGCCCCTCCAGTTCGCGGTAAGCGACGACCGCCCCGACGACTGTGACGGCCGCGCCGAACAGCGTCTCGACCGTCGCGGTCGGAAGGAGGTCGTTGAGCAGGACGCCGCCGAGGACGCCGACGCCGCTGCCGACGCCGAGGAGCACCGCGAGGAGACCCCCCTCGCCCCGCAGTTCGCCCGACCGGACGTACGAGTAACTTCCGAGCGCACCGGTCGCCGCGAACGTCGCGAGCGCGGTCCCGGCGACGGTCTCGGAGGGCAGATCGGTGAACACGTAGAGCGCAGCGGTGACGAAGACGCCGCCGACGCCGATACCGGTGTTCCCGACGCCCGCCAGGAAGGCGACGGCGGCGAGCGAGGCGAGTATCGGAAGCGCGAGCGAGGCAACCATCGGGGAACGGCGTTGGACCGTGCACCGGGAAAGGGCGGCGGCCGACCGACTCGAACGGCCGAGAGCGGCTGTAAGTCACTCGCACGCCTCTCGGCCCGTGGATTTAACCCTCTCAAGAGACACTATATTTTGTAGTGATTTCGCGGGAATATATGCAATTAGTCAGTCGTAGCGCTGAGCGTCGGTTCCGCCGAGCGTCGCTCCATCGAGGGTCACGGTGGGGCGGACGCCGAATCGAACACCGACGAGGAACGGCGCGGAAGCGACGGGGAAGCTGAGATGGCAGCGACGTCACAGAGCGGACTGCGAGACACCGTGAGCGGGTTCTTCCAAGAGTACGGGCTCGCGTTCGTCATGGTGGCGAGCTACTTCGGTTCCGGGTCAGTCTTCATCGCCTCCTCGGCCGGCGTCCGGTACGGCTACACCCTCGCGTGGGCCGTCGTCGGGGCGGCCCTGCTGGGGTTCATGGGACAGGACATGAGCGCTCGGCTCGGCATCTTCGGCGAGTCGCTGATGTCGTTCATCCGGGCGAAACTCGGACAGACCGGGGCGCTCGTCGTCTCGGTGCTGTTGTCGGTCGGGTGCGTGGCGTGGGCGCTCGAACTCACCGCCGCCGTCGGGAAGGGCATCTCCATTCTCATCGGCGGCGCCGTCGGCTGGATGCCGCTGGCCGTCCTCACGGGTCTCGCGGCCATCGTCACGGGTATTCTCAACTACGAGGGCATCGAGCGCGTCATGACGGCGATGATGCTCGGCCTCCTCGTCATCTACCTCGTCGTCGCCGGCGCGAGTCAACCCGACCTCGGGGCTCTCGCCTCCGGCTTCGTCCCCGGAGTCGACATCCTCGGTCAGGCGGGTGCGCTGACGTTCGCCGCCGGTATCGTCGGCACGACGGCACTGTGGCCGAACTTCTTCCTCGAATCCAACCTCGTCTCGGAGAAGGGTTGGACCGAGAAGGCCGACGTCTCGACGATGCGGCGCGACCTCGGAATCGGCTACACCGTCGGCGCCGTCACCACCGTCGCCATCCTCATCGCCGCCGCGGCGGTCCTCCGACCGGCCGGCTACACGTCGCTGGAGACGTTCATCACCCCCGGTCGCGCGCTCGCCGACGTGCTCGGGCAGTGGGCGATGACGCTCTTCCTGCTCGGCGCCGTCGCGGCCGCGTTCAACAGCATCATTCCCATCATGTGGGCGCCCGCGTACATGATCCAGAACGCCCGCGGGAAGGACGTCGACAGCGGGAGCCGCGACTTCAAGATCATCTACGCTATCGGGACGGGAATCGGCTGTCTGTCTCCGCTCGTCACGATATTCTTCGGGCTGAGCGTCGTCGACATGATACTACTGTTCCCGGCGTACAACGGTATCGTCGGGCTACCGGTGACGGTCATCTTCCTCTTCTGGGCGCTCAACGACTCCGAGACGATGGGCGAGGAGACCAATAGCCTCGCGCTGACGGCGGCGAACCTGGTTCTCGTGGTGTTGGCCATCTTCCTCTCGGCCACCTCCGCCCCCGGGTTCTTCGAGACGCTCACCACCGGCGGCTTCTGACCCGCCGGTCGCGTCTCCGAGTCGTCACACCTCGCCGCAGTCTAAGTGTCGAACGCCCGCGGACCGTCCGGGTGAGGACAATCAAAATCCCCTTAACCCATGACTCCGTAGCCGCCGACATGGTCGAAATCAGTCTCTTGGGGCTGGGTCTCGGCGTGACCCTGACGCTCCTCGCCGTCGCCCTGCACTTCTCGCGCGGGACGGCGTGGACGCCCAGCGCGGACATCTCGCAGGACGTCCTCGAACGCCGGGCGAGCACCGTCCCCGAGACGGACTTCCCCGAACCGATGAACCGCTCTATCGGCGGCGGCGGCGTCGCCGCTGGCGCCGTCGGCGGCGGCGAAGAGGGCGGGGAACTCGAAGGCGAGGCCGAGGAGGAGTCGACGAGTCCCGCCGACATCCCCGAGGACGAAGTCGAGTACTTCGAGGTGGAGTACGCAAAGCAGGGAAGCACCGTCGAAGTCGCCAACAACGAGACGCTCCTGGAGGCCGGCGAGGACGAGGGCTGGGACCTGCCGTACGCCTGCCGGCAGGGCCAGTGCGTCTCCTGCGCCGGGCAGGTCACCTCCGGCGGCAACTCCGAGGACTACGTCGTCCACGACGACCAGCAGATGCTCGACGACGGCGAACTCGGCGAGGGCTACACGCTCACCTGCGTCGCCTACCCGAAGTCGGACCTCACGCTCGAAACCGGCGAAGCGCCCTGAGACTCGGTTCCCACGCGTACACTCGTTCTCGCGGTGCAGTGCCCCCTCGGAGGTGTTCCGAGACTCCGTTCGGTCTCCGCCGGTTGACGAGACGTACCGCTTCTAACGCCGCTCATCCGTATTTCCGCGAGTTACGCTCCGAGCCGCCGGTTTTCGGCCGCCTCGGCGCGGAGCGGTCGACGCGCGAGGAGGGTATTTCGGTTCGAAACATCCGGCCGTCCGTTCCCGTTTCGACGGGTTAACAAGAAGTTACGTTGTGCTACACGTTCAGTGCCTCCAACATTGCCCGAAGGTGGGTCGCTCACCGAGGGCGACCTGAAGCGACCGATGTTCGCGCTCGCGTGGCCCATCATCGTCACCGAGTTGCTGCAGGTCGCCTACAACCTCGCCGACACCATCTGGCTCGGCCGCCTCTCGACGGACGCCGTCGCCGCCATCAGCCTCGCCTTCCCCCTCATCTTCCTGCTCATCTCCATCGGCGGCGGCTTCACCGTCGCGGGCACCATCCTCGTCGCGCAGTACACCGGCGCGAAGCGGGAGGGCTCCGCCGGCACCGTCGCCGGGCAGACGTTCTCGTTCATCATCGCCATCGCCGTCGCCGTCGGCCTCCTCGGGTTCTTCGCGACGGACCTGATGCTCGGCGTCCTCCCGAGTTCCGCCGCGACGGCCGGGCAGGTCATCCCGCTGGCCGGGGACTACATGCGGGTGTTCTTTCTCGGTCTCCCCTTCCTGTTCGGCTTCTTCGTGTTCTCCTCGCTCATGCGGGGGTACGGGAACACGCGCGCGCCAATGGTCGTGATGTTCATCAGCGTCGCCATCAACGTCGTCGTCGACCCCGTCTTCATCTTCGGCTTTCAGAACAACCCCCTGTTCGGGATGCTCGGGGTTCCCGGTCTCGAAGCCTCGCTGTTCGCCGTCACCGGCTTCGCGGGCTACGGGGTGACGGGCGCCGCCGTGGCGACGGTGCTCTCGCGTCTGGTGGCGACCGTCATCGGCCTGTACGTCATCTTCTGGACCGACGCCGGACCGGACATCTCGATGGGCGATTTCGTCCCCCAACGCGAGTACATCGAGAAAATCGTCCGCCTCGGCGTCCCCAGCGCCCTCGAACAGTCCGCCAGCGCGCTCGGGTTCATCACCCTGACCGCGATGGTCGTCACGTTCGCCCCCGAGGTGGTCGCCGCCTACGGCCTCGGCAACCGCCTCACCACGCTCGTCTTCCTCCCCGCTCTCGGGTTGGGTCGCGCGACGGACACCATCGTGGGGCAGAACCTCGGCGCGGCCAAACCCGACCGGGCCGAACGGGCCGTCTGGTTGGCCGCGAAAGTCGGCGCCGCCGTCATGCTCGCTATCGGCGTCGTCGCCTACGTCTTCGCCGAGCCCATCGTCGGCGTCTTCATCGGCACCGGCACCGAGTCGGCGGCGAGAACCATCGAACTCGGCGCGGAGTACGTCCGCATCCGTGCCTTCGAGTTCGGCTTCATCGGCGTCCTCCAGACCGTCCTCGGCGCCTACCGCGGCGCGGGCAACACGAAGACCGCGCTGGCGTTCTCGCTGTTCGCCCTCTGGGTCGGCCGCGTCCCCATCGTCTACTACCTCTCTTTCGTCCGGGACTTCGGCGAGACGGGCATCTGGATCGGGATGGCCGTCGGGCAGATTCTCGGCGCCGTCGCGGCCGCCGCGTGGTTCACCCGCGGGACGTGGAAGCAGTCCGTCATCGACCGCAGCGACGCCGCCGCGGAGTGACGAACGAGCGTCGGCCCGCGGGTGTCGCACCGCGGTTCGGTTTCTCCCCCGTTTCAGTCGGCATCACGGACGTTGATAGGTGACGGTGAGTTTCGGCGGCGTCGACCCCTCCGAGGAGTAGAAGTCCCAGCCGTTACCGCCGCTCAGGGGGATGAACGCCCAACCGAGGTTGGCCGCGCCGCCGACCCACGCCTGAACGCTCTTCGTCACGTCGACGGTCGTGGTGCCGGTGCTGGTCGCCCCCGTCTTCGCGTCGGCGGTCGCGGCGGCCTCCGCGTCGTTCGTCTGCACGCCGCTACCGAGCGACGACCACGTCGACGACTCGCTCCACGTCGTCCGCATCCGGTGGAGCGACGCCCCGTTGCCCGGGTCGACCGTCCGGAGCGACAGGGTCGCGGACGTGACTGTCGCGCCCGTCGGAATCTGACCGGTCCCGGTCCCGACGATGCCGTCGAAGCGCAACAGGCCGTGGGTCTTGCGCCCCGATTTCGACGGTTCGTCAGTGTCGACTACGAGCGTCGTCGCGGAGCCGTACCCGGTGGTCGGGGAGGACTCCCGGAGGTAGGTGTCCTGCGTCCCCGCGTAGCCGCCGGACCCCTGCTGGAACGTCGCGGTGCCGGTGGTTCCGCCCGTGGACCCCGAACCGGACGACGGCTGCCCGAACCGACTGGCGAAGCTGAAATCGAAGGAGAACTGGCTCCGCCCGTCGGTCTTGTACTGCTTGCGACTCGGCGAGTACGTCCGCACCGAGACGCGGTCCAGCGACCCGGACCCGCCGTCGGGGATGAACTTGATCAGTCGCATCCAACCGTCGCCGCCGTTGGCGTAGTGTTGGTAGTCCGCGAGCATCTCGTATATCGCCGTCCCGGCGGTATTCGTCGAGGTCTGTTTCCACTGCCCGTCGGTGTAGTGGAAGTGTCCGCCGAGCACCATGAACACCTGCGGGTGCCGCCGAACGAGGTTTCGATAGATGTCCAAGCCGGAGTTGGCTCCGCTCCGCTGTCCGGCGTGCCCCTCGACGCCGGATTTGTCCCAGAGGTACGAGTGCGTGGTGACGATGGTCGGCGTCGTCGCGTACTTCGAGAGCACGTCGTCGGCCCACCCCATCACCGTCCCCGAGTCCGAGACGGTGCCGGGGACGCCCCACTCCAAGTTCACGTGTAGGAAGGTGTACCCGCCCGCCGAGAACCGCTGGTAGTGCGCCCGCTCGCCCGGTCCGGCGCCGAGATACCAGCTCTTCCCCGAGTAGCGCGACTTCCCGAAGTACTTGACGTAGTTCGCGAGGCTGGACGACCGGTTGCTGGTGGTCGCGTAGTCGTGGTTTCCGATGGTCGTCCCGTACGGCACCACCCCGTCGAGTTTGTCCATCACGGCGTCCATCCGCTGCCACTCGGTCGTGCTGCTGCCGTGTTCGACCAGGTCGCCCTCGTGGCTGACGAAGGCGATGTTCTCCGCGCTCCTGTTCGCGCGAATCCAGTCCGTCTGTGCGTGCGCCCGGGAGATGAGCGACGAACTCTCCGCGTACTTCTGCGTGTCCGGGATGGCGACGACCGTCCACGGACTCGCCGCGGCCGCCCCAGCGCTACCGGCGCGGACGCCGAGTCCCGCGACGCCGACAGCCCCCACCGCCCGGAGGTAGTTCCGCCTGGAAACCGGATGCGAATCGTTCGTCTTCGGGCGTGAACCGTCCGCATCCCTGCGAGAGTGTTGAGGCATATACGTACTCCTTCACGAGAACTCTCCACTTGCGAAAAGCTCTTTTTCAGTTGATACGAGAACGTCGTCATTGTGTGAGAATATCAACCATTATGTGGGCGTGCGGAGTCGGGTAGGGGGATGAGCGGAGATCTACGTCGAGGAGTCGAACGCCGGCCGGGTCGGTCGGACGGTCCGAACGGCGTCCCGAAAGCGGCACAGGAGTCACGGTGGACCTCGTAGACCTCGGAACGCTGGAAGGCGGGACGGTCAGCGATGCGGCGGACCTGAACGAACGCGGCACCGTCGTCGGGTCGAGCGAAGTTCAGGTCGACGCGGCGGTGTTCACGCGGGCGGTCCGTTGGGCGGCCGACGCGAACCTCGACCCGGACGAGGCGCCGACGCCCGCCCCCCTGCCGACGCTCCGTTCGGACGGGCGGGGCAACAGCGAGGCGACCGCCGTCGACGCCCGCGGCACCGTCGTCGGGAGCGCACAGGACGCCGACTGGGAGTGGCGGGCGGTGCGCTGGGTCGACGAAGAGACGGTCGAATCCCTCGGGTCGCTCGAGGGCGGACCGGCGAACAGCCGCGCGCACGACATCAATAATCGCGGGACCGTCGTCGGACACGCCAGCGCAGAGGACAACGTCGTCCGCGCGTTCCGCTGGACCGAGAAGGAGGGGATGCACGGCCTCGGAACGCTCCGCTCGGACGGCGGGGGCCGGAGCGTCGCCACGGCGGCGGTCGACGACGGAAGCGTCGTCGGGTACAGCGAGACGAACGACGGTCCCGTCCACGCCTTCCGGTGGACCGAACGGGAGGGGATGGTCGACCTCGGAACGCTCGACGGCGACGACGCCAGCGCCGCGTTCGGCGCCACCCCGACGACGGTCGTCGGTCGAAGCCTGTGGTCGAGCGACTTCGCGACGCGGACGGCGACAATGTGGACCGACGGCGAACCCGTCGAACTCGGGACGTTCCGCGCCGACAACTCGGGCTACAGCGACGCGTACGGCGTCGACTGCGACGTCGTCGTCGGCGAGAGCCAAGTCGACGCGGGCGTCGGCCACGCGTTCTACTGGGCCGACGGTCGGCTGAGCGACCTCGGGACGCTCCGCCCGAACGGGACCGGCCGGAGTCGGGCCTCGGCCGTGAACGCCGGCGGCGTCGTCGTCGGACAGAGCGGGACCGACGACGACGAACTGCACGCCGTGCGGTGGACGCTCTGAGGGGACGGCGTTCCGCGGCGCGTCGGGACCGTTCGAACGGTTCACAATCGTTATACGCCGGCGGCCGGTAGGTCAGTTCGAGGGCCCGTAGCTCAGTGGACAGAGTGCTTGGTTCCGGACCAAGATGTCGCGGGTTCAAATCCCGTCGGGTCCGCTATTCTATCGCGAACGGAGCGAGCGTAGAATAGCGACAGCCGCGAGATTTGAACCGGGGAGCGAACGGAGTGAGCGACCGGGGTTCAAATCCCGTCGGGTCCGTTCGCTTCGCTCCCCCGACGTAGTCACACTCGCTGACGCTCGCGTGACTCCCGTCGGGTCCGTACTCCCGCTTCTCGTCGCGCATTGACCGCACAGCGACCTCGTGCCGCTTTCGGCGGGTTTGTCGGCGAGGGATTTCGACACGCGACAGACCGGTCGTCGACACGTGCGAGCAGTGACGGGTGACGATTGACCCGAGTCTCGGGGTACGACCGTCGACCATGCAGTGTCCGGTGTTCCAGTCGCGTGGGCCGTCCACGCGATCGGGAGGTGAACCTACTCCTGGCGGTTTTCGGACCCGGACCCGAGTTCTTTGAGGACGTACAGTCCACCGTTGCGGTCGGAGGCGTAAATCCAGGGCTCCATGGGGTCCTTATAGACGCCCCAGACGTCCTGAATACCGCCGTTCCGTTCCTCGAACTTCGTCCCGGTTTCGTTGTATCGGGCGACCTCGACGGGGTTGTACGGGTCGCTGATGTCGACGACGAGCACGCCGTCGGAGTACCAGGAGATGTACACCTCGTCCCCGTCGACCACGACGTTGTGCACCGAGTAAGTGCCACGTGGGTCACAGCTCTCGTCGGTGGGGTTGGCGCTGCAGACGGTGTCGAACTGGCTGGCGAGCACCGGATTCTCCTCGTCGGCGTAGTCCCAGATTCGGACGTTCCCCCAGCGGCCGGGGGTGGCCTCGACTTCGATGGATGCACCGGTGTCGTCGACCGCGAGGTCATCAGCACTGGCGGCGCCCATAATCGCCAGTCCCGTGGAGCGGCCGACGAACACACCTGGAATGTCGCGCGACTCGCCACCCATTATCATCACTTCGTCACCCTCAGCCGCGCTGTTGAACACCACGATACCGGCGTACCCGGCGTCGATGGCGTTCTGGGCTTTCTCGTCGAACCGGCAGTCTCCGCGCTGGATGACCGCGATGTGGTCAGAGGAGGGGGCGGACGGGACGGTGGTGCCGTCACATGCCAGTCCCGCGTACACGGTCGGACCACTCATCGTTCGTCCGGGAAGGGTGAAGATGGGTGTCGTGAACGACCCCTCTACGGCGTCGTATTCTCCCGCGTGGGGGCCACTGGTAATCTCGAACTCGGTCTCGAAGGCGTCGAAATCCTCCTCAGTTTCGACGACGACGCTCCCGTCCGAGGTCGGCCACGCCTGGTGACTGTTGACTTCGCCGTCGCCCGCGTTCGGGTCGATCGCCTGGGAGACGAGCGTCGGAGTCGTCGGGTCACTGATATCTAACAGGACCAGTCCGGCGTCCCAGTTTGCGAGGTAGGCGCGGGTACCCTCCTCGTTGATGGTGACGTCGTGCAGGAAGCGGTTCCGAGAGGTCCCGAACCCGTCGAGCAGGTAGGCGTCCGCCTCGAGTATCTGACCGAAGTCGGAGGTGGCGAACCAGTCCACGGTGGGGTCGAACAGGCTTTCGGCCCCCCAGGCACTCACGAACTCCGGACTCGTGGGGTCGGTGATGTCGAATATCTGGAAGTTCCCGAACTCGCTCTCGACGACCGCGGCGACGTAGTCTTTCTCGCCCTGGGTGAACAGCCACACGTTGTGGACGCCGAAGTCGGCGAAACCGAAGTTGTCACGCAGGAACTCGTTGGGGTCGTCGGTCTGGACCGAAGCCAGGTGTACCGGGGCGGTCGGGTCGTCGACGTTGTAGAGTTCGAACCCGCCGGGCCCGCCATTACAGGGCTCGTTCGAATGGGCCAGAACCGCCCCCGAGTTCATGTCTGCGACCTTGACGTCGTTCGTCCGACTGTTCGCAACGGACGGGATGTTTCCGACGTACTCCGGCCTGTTGTTGTTGTGAACGTCGAAGACGACGATGCCGGGCGCTTCGACGTCGTCGACGAGGCTGACCTCGCCGACGCCCGGGATGTAGCCGGTGCCGGTGCCACAGGGCTCGTTGAACGTACCCATGTACGCGTAGCCGTCGTGGGCCCACACGTCCGTGGTCCCCTCCGGGAGCAGACGTTCGCCGCGACCCGCGACGGCGAGGTTCTTCGTGACCTTGGCCGATGGTCCGCTGCTGACGACGTCGCTGGTCGCGGCGTCGTGTTCGATGAGTGGCTGGCTGGGGTCCGGTGCCGAGTGAAGTTCGTCCTCACCCAAGGTGTCGGTCGTTCCCTGATCGTGGTGCGCACTGACCGGACGTGACACCGAGCTTAGGCCGCTGGCGCCGAGCAGTGCAAGCACGGTTCGGCGGGAGACGCCGGTCAGCGTTCGAGAATCGGTCGGTCGTTCGTCGCTGTCTGGGTGATTGTTTGTTGGCATGAGTCTCAACACCAGTGGACCGCTCGTGTGAGTGCCCACAAAGCGTTGTGAACGAATTGACACCATAGTGCAATATAATTTTGTGTATAAATCATGTACAATGTACTTGTATCATTATTTTATATACTGTTTCTGTTTTATAGGTGACCGACGTGGCGTTCGTGCGCCACCGGGTCCCGTTCCCAGAACTCGTAGCTCGCCCACGCCCGAACGGCGTTGAGTCCACCTGACGCGCGTAGTTGGGGTCGCGTTCGGTCACTCCATCGTCGTAGTCCGCCCACATCTGGTAGGCAGTGAACGCGCGCGCTGGGATGTACATCGCCCCCCGGACGTCGATGGAGCCCGGCGTTTCCGTCGGCGAACCGCCCTCGCAGTTTTCCGCGCCCGGAATGGGTCTGGAGAGGTTTCCTTCCGGGTCGTCCTCGTGACGGCCGGGAGACCGTTCGCCGCTGGCACTCCCCGCGGCAACCCCGAAGCCGACCGATACACGTTCGAGCCGTTCGTCGAGTCCGGCGAGAGCGCTCGCCGTACAGGGGGAAAACTACGCGAGATATTCCGTGAAGGAATCACCGTCTACGGCGGCGACAAGTTCCAACAGATCCGAACCGAGGTGGTGAGTAGTGAGTAGCAACCGAATCGAGACGCTTGTAGACGAAGTGCAGGCCGCCTTCGACCGACGACCCGACGAGATAGAGGATGGCTTGGAGACGAACGAAGCGGATGTGCTTCAACTCCGTAAGTCGCGTCGACTGCTCGCTGGTGCGGAGACGCTACTGGAACAGGGACACCTTGATTATCGAAGCGTCGTTCGTGCCCGTCGAACGCGCCGTCGAATTCAAACTGCTCGAAGGTGGCGTCGAACCACGAAACCTGCCCGGAACGCACCCGAGCGTGTACACCGAAGCGACGAGACGTGGTATCCTCTCGGAACACGTTGTCGAGAATCTACAGGACCTCTGGCGAAACCACCGAGCCAGGACGTACTATCAGGACGGCCTCGCTACCAGAGAGCGTGCGGAGAGGACGTACGAACTCGCGTCGGAGACACACGAGTACGTCGTGAACCAACCTGCGAAGAAGCACGAATGCATCGGCGGATGAGCACCGTTCAGCGAGTGGTCGAAGTGTTCGATTCCGTGACGAATGATAATAGTGCCATATTCGGGGTTCAGAGCGTTTGAGGCCTCCGAAATGTCGATCTCGTTCACCCGTTGACCGACCGCCCGTCGGGTCCGTCCGGCGATTTCGACGTATCCAAACCGGGTGGAACGGGGGGTGTTCCAGGGAGTTTGGATGTGGCTTCTATCGGGTCGAATCTGCCGGGCTCGCCCCCCTGTATCCCTGGGCGGTTAGCGTGCGTATCCTGCGGTAGGCTATCTGCGAGTAGTTGGTACCGCGTTTACCGACGGTCGGTCGTTCCCCTACCGACGCGTTCTCTGACCGTGACTAACGGGCCACAGTGAGTTTTATATCGTTGAATTGTGTCTATGCGATATGGTAGACGCGGATGCGCAAATCTCGGAAAACGTGAAGTGGGAAACGCTCGAGCGATTGTACGACAACCCGGACGAGCAGATTTCTAAGCTGTTAGAGGATCGTCCGGAGGAGGGCACCGTTGAGAACGAACATACCGTATTTCGGGCGTTGGCTAACGAGGATCGTCTCCGATTGCTGGAGGCGCTTCGACAGGCCGAACGATGCGGCTGTGAGTTGATAGCGATTCTGGACGCTCCGCAGTCCACCGTTGCGACGCATCTGCGTAAACTCAGAAAGGCCGGCCTCGTGAAGAGCCGAAAAAGCGGGAAGTGGAACTATTATCGAATCGCGGATACGGCAGTTATGGATATTCTTGATTTAGCGGCGTCGATCGATCAGGAATAAGTTCTCCCCCGCCTCCCCGGCCCGTTCGACGCCGAATTCTGTCGTCTACTGAGGACACCGGACGAAACATATTGTATTATCCCAATTTCAATAACCTTATTTGAATCGGGGTAGTACAATACGATGTGATGCCCGAGAGCGTGATCGACCGTGTCTGGAACCGGCTCGCCGATCGTTACCGGACCAACGACGGCTGTGAATGCGCCCCCGAAATCGGGAAAGGCCAATCCAATTCCGAATCGAGCGAACCCGATTGCGGCAGCTAAGAGCACTCGATGATTCCAGAGATTCCACCCGCAGTGGCCGAATCGTGGGCCTTCTTCGTACACCTCGCAATCACGCTCATCCCCCTATTCATCGGCGCGTCGTTCGTAGTGGGGTTGGCTCAGGAATACGTTCCTCCCGAAAAAGTCGAGCGAGAACTCCAAGGCTACGACGAAGGTGCGGGTAATGTGATGGCCGCGGGGTTCGGAGCCGTCACACCGTTTTGTTCCTGCTCGACGGTCCCAGTATTAGGTGGCCTCCTCCAAGCGGGTGCACCGCTGGGTCTGTCATTCTCCTTTCTCCTTGCTTCGCCGATGGTCAACGAGATCGCGGTGGTCCTGCTTCTCGGAACGTTCGGTTTCGAGGTGGCGCTCTGGTACGTCGTCACGACGGTCGTTGCTGCCATCGTCGGCGGCATCGTCATCGGCCGGCTTGGACTCGCTGACGACGTCAAAGACATCCAGTTGAACGACGAAACGAGTCAACCAGTGGCCACAGACGGCGGGACGGTCGAGTGCTGTGCGCCTTCGCCAGAAACCCAGACAACGCACCGCGAGCACTTCGAGACGGCCGCACGTGAGGCGCGGACCTTCTTCATCGACACGCTCCCGTACCTCATCCTCGGTATGACCATCGGGGCCCTCGTGCACAGTGTTGTCCCCGTCGGGATTCTACAAGCCGTCCTTGGGCCACAGAATCCCCTCGCGGTGCCGCTCGCTGCCCTCTTTGGGGCACCAATCTACGTTAGCATGAGCGCGATGCTCCCCATCGCTGGAGCGCTTCACGAGCAGGGAATCGCCATCGGCACCGTGTTAGCGTTTATCGTCGGCGGCGCGGGTGTTAGCATTCCGAACCTGATCCTCCTGAACAAACTGTTCAAACGCCGCCTGCTACTCATCTACGCGGGAACGGTTGTCGCGACCGGTGTCGTCGTCGGACTGAGCTTCAACGCGTTCCTCGGGTAGCCCATTAACGGCGAAGTAGAAGCTCGCAACAGCCGGAGTTACGGAACACATCGAAGATAAGACTCGTCGAGATGTGAGCGACAAAGAACGGGTGGAAAACTGCACGGACGGCGGAAAGCTATCCGAAATCCGCGATGCAGTAGGGAGGACGGCGACCCTCGAATGGGGACCCAAATTCCTGATCGAATCACTTCGGGTCCGTCCCGCTTCGTACCGTTCCGAATCCGGCAGGCGGCGTTGGCTTCCTCGTAGATTAGTCGCCGGCGCGTCGGGGAGTTTCGGTACGTCTCGTATCGCGAGTCAACGCCTTCACGCGATTTTATCGAATCAGACGCGAGGAAAGTAGGAACGGACGCACTGTGATAGCCGCCGAGGGGTACAGCGAACTCACTCTTCGGCGGTGTCGACGACCTCGTAGCTGATGTTCCCCTCGCGGAGTTTGTCCGTGTGTGGCGAGAGCACGTCCGTCGCGGCGACCAACAATACGTCGAGCCCTTTGGTGGCCGCCTCGTGGACGGCCGAGGCGCTCCCGAATCGGATATCCGGGTCGAGGTTCGCCGCGTTCACGGCGGCCAGGCCCTCTGCTCCGGCGACGGCAACCAGATCATGCGACGTCGCCATGTCGGCCAACTGCTCGCGGACCACCACAGAACTCCCGCCCTTCTGGACCTGTGGAACGGAGAGAATCGTCACCGTCCCCAACTCGTAGTCGACGACCCCGTCGAAGTTCGTGATACCGACGTCCGCCCCGGCCGACGCGCCCGTGACTGCAACTGCGGTTGCGCTTCCGGTCCCGCCGGACACCGCCCGGAGGACGCCGTTCTGCATCGACAGCGAAACCGTCTCGCCTTCGGCGATGTCCGTCGTCGCGATGGCCGTCTCGATCTCTACTTGTCCGATGACGTCCTCGGAGACGTGTCGGACGAACGTGCGAAGTTCGTCGGTCTGGGAGATCAGCCAGTCGACGCCTTCCTTCGTGACCTCGTAGCGGCCGCGACCGTGCTTGTTGACGTACCCCTCTTCGGACAGATCTCGAAGGTAATCGCTCACCGCCTGCGAGGTGACGCCGATGGCGTCGGCGATTTCCTGTTGGTTGACCGCGGGTTGTCGCTCGGCGATCTGGACCAGGATCTGATACCGGGTCGCGTTGCGTTTGCTTCGAAGAACGCCGAACTCGTCGGCCTCGTCCGCATCCTTTGCCATTATTCGGTGTCGAGGGTCCGGAGTAAAGTAATTTTGCCTTAGTTCATGCCAACTTGGCGTATTTGCCCCGTCATCGGCCCTTTTTACAATTCTATTTGGTGTAATACAACCAAAATTGTTTTGTGTGTCAGTAGAGTTGTACACGCTGATGGCGCACGTCTCGCTCCCGCACGACGCAAAGGCCGGTCCGACGAAGTCGGAGGTCAGAGCCGTCCTCTCGAACAAACTCGACCTCGGGCCGACCGACCACTTCGCGGAGGTCGGTTCGTGTACCGGCGCCGTCACCATCGAAGCGGCGCGGGCCGCGGGTCGGGTGACGGCACTCGAACGGAAACCGAACCGACTGGAAGTCACCGAAAAGAACCTCGCCGCGAACGATACGACCGCGGAGGTGGAACTCCGCGAGGCGGAGGCGCCGGAGGGACTCCCGGACGACGTCGACGCTCTGTTTCTCGGGGGGAGCCGCAACTACCACGCGGTGTTAGATCACGCGGTCGAGACCGACATCGACCGCGTCGTCATGAACGTCTCCCGACTCGAAGTCGCGGGCGCGGCCACCGAGGCGTTCCGCGAACGGGGCCTCCTCGAAGAAGTCGTACAGTTCCAGGTGAGCCACGGCTACGAACTCGCCGGGGCGACGAGTTTCGATTCGGACAACCCGGTGTACATGCTCGTCGGCGGAACGAACCCCGCTGCCGCCGACGGCGGGAGGGAGCGATGACTCTCCACGGCGTCGGACTCGGTCCCGGTGACGCCGACCTCGTGACCGTCAGAGGACGCCGGGTGCTCGAGGAGGCGGACGTGGTGTACTCGCCCGGCCGACTCTCCCGGTCCGTCGCGACGGAACACGTCCCGGACGACCGCATCGGCGACCTCGAGTTCCCGATGACGCGCGACGAGGACGAACTCCGACGCGCGTGGAGGGAGGCGGCCGCGGAGATTGCGCCGCGCGCACGCGACGGCGCCGTTGCCTTCGTCACCCTCGGCGATCCGAACGTCTACTCCACGTTCGGTCACCTCCGGCGGACGCTCACCGCGTTCCACCCGGACGTGGACGTCGAGGTCGTTCCGGGCGTGAGCGCGGTCACCGCCTTCACGACCGCACTCGGCGTCGAAGTCGCGGCGGGGGCGAATCTGACGCTCCACGAGGCCGCTCGCGGAACGGCGCCGACCGGTCCGGACCGCATGGTGCTGTTCAAAGTCACCGACGTTCCGGCAACTCACGAGGGACTCGTCGACGCCGGCTACGACGTGGTGTACGGTCGCCGTCTGTACATGGAGCAGGGCGAGACGGTCGTCACGGACGACCCGCAGGAGTTGACCGACCGCGACTACTACACGCTGGCCTACGCGGAGAAGCGCGGCCTCGACGCGGAGCCCGCGACGGCGACGTTCGGCGACGTCGAGGCGACGAACGGAGACGAGTCGAATGGGAAGGTGAGCACCGACGGCGGCTCCGAAATCGGACGCACCGAACGGGCCGTCGGCGAAGCCTGCGGCGACGAGCTACCGGGGGTGGACGGTGATGACTGACCCGCAGGAGGCCATCGACGCGGAGGCGGCCATCCGTGCGAAAGAGCGGGACGCCAGAGTCGGCGACCGAACCGCCGGTGAGGTTCAAGACGGAATCCCGTTCATCGGTGCCGGGCCCGGCGACCCGGGGCTACTCACGGTCACCGGAAAGGAACTGGTCGAGGCCGCGGACCTCGTCGTTCACGCCGGGTCGCTCGTCAACAGCGAACTCCTCGAGGAGTACTGCGCCGACGCCGAACGGGTGTCGAGCATCGGGAAGGACCTCGAGGAACTGGTGCCGTTGATGCGGGACGCGTACGAGGCCGGACGGGACGCCGTCCGACTCCACAGCGGCGACCCGGCGATTTACGGGGCCGCCCTGGAGCAGATGGACGCGCTGGAAC
This sequence comes from Halogeometricum pallidum JCM 14848, assembly GCF_000337095.1. Classification (GTDB taxonomy): domain Archaea; phylum Halobacteriota; class Halobacteria; order Halobacteriales; family Haloferacaceae; genus Halogeometricum; species Halogeometricum pallidum. Next base: position 64,973 of record NZ_AOIV01000006.1, on the reverse strand, counting down.
ACGAGGGCGTGCCGACCTACCTCGTCCCGGGCGTGACCTCGGCCTTCGCGGCCAGCGCGACGCTCCGAACCCAACTCACGCTGAACGGCGTGGCCAACCACGTCGCGTTCACCCGCCCCCGGGGGAAGACGCTCGACCCCGAGGACGACCACATCGGCGAGTTCGTCGAGATGGGCGACGTGACGACCTGTATCTACCTCGGAACCCACGCGGTCGGGGAGACGATGGACCGCCTCCTGGAGGAGGGCCACGACCCGCAGACGCCGGTCGCGGTGGTCTATCACGCGTCGTGGCCGGACGAGGAGGTCATCGAGGGGACCATCGAAACCATCGGCGACCGCCTCGAGGCGGCGGGGTACCGTGCGTCCGCGATGGTCGTCATCGGCGACGCCGCGCGGAAGGCGGGATACGAGCGGTCCTATCTGTACGACGGCTGGGCGAATCGCGGCTCGACAGAGAGCGAGGCGGACGACTAATCATGAGTACCGAAACGAACGATACGGACACGGACGCGGACGCGGGCGAATCGGGCGGAGACTGTTCCACGCCGGACTCGGACGCCGCCGGGCGAAGCGCGGCGAGCTGCGAGCCGTCGTCTCGCAACGGCGAGGTGGCCGAAGAAATCGCGATCATCAGCTTCGAGCGAAAGCTCGACACCGCACGCGACATCAAGGACGGCCTCGGCGACGGCTACGAGCGAGTGGACATCGTCGAGTACCACGGTGACGTCTTCGCGGAGCACTGGGGCGAGTACGACTGCTTCGTCGGGTTGATGGCCTCCGGCATCGCGATGCGCAAGACCGCGCCGTTGCTCGACGACAAGTGGGACGACCCGGCCATCGTCGTCGTCGACGAGGAACTCACGTGGGCGATTCCGATTACGGGCGGCCACCACGGCGCGAACCAGGTCGCCCACGACCTCTCGCGACTGGGCGCGGTCCCGGCGATGACGACCGCGAGCGAAGCGGCGGGAAAACAGGGCGTCGAGAGCAAGGCGAAGGCGCTGGACGCGCACGTCGTCAACGGCGATTCGACCGTCGCGACGAACCTGGCGGTTCTGAACGACGAACTCGGAGCCGTGGCCCGTCTCGACGGCCCCCGCGCGGTCCTCGTCGGCGACGACGTGACCGTCCTCAAGCGCAACGCCGACGACGGCGTCGTCCTCGGAACCGGCACCGTCTCGGGGGTGAACGAGAGCCAAGTGGTCGACGCCTGGGAAGACGCCCTCGACGACCTGGGATTGGAGTTCTCGGACGTCGACTTCGTCGCCACCGGCACCCGTAAGGAGGGCGAAGCGGGCCTCTACGAGGCCGCCGAGAGAATCGGAGTCGGAGTCGTCCTCTTCGAGAAAGAGACGCTCGAAGAGTTCGAGGGACCTTCTCCCTCGCGGTCGAAAGAACTCATCGGCTGGCCGGGCATCGCCGAAGCGTCGGCCATCGCCGGCGGTCGCGACCACGAACTCGCCCGGACGAAAGAACGGTTCGACGACGCCGTGACCGTCGCGGTGGGGCGATAACATGTCGGAAACGGACCCCGCCGCCGACGGCGCGATGGGGACTCTCTACGTCGTCGGCATCGGTCCCGGACTGCCGCACGCGATGACGCAGCGAGCCAAGGACGTCGTCGCGACGGCCGACTGCGTCATCGCGTCGAACCTCTATCAGGAGTTCCTCCGACGTGACGGGACGCTGCCGCCGGAGGACGCGGAGGTGGAGGCGGCACCCGACGGAGGAACGACGGCCGAAGCGGGTCCCGGGACGGTCTTCGAACGGCGCGGCGGAGTCCGACAGACGCTCGTTCGCTCGACGATGGGCCAGCAGATAGAGTTGGCGCGCGAGGCGTTCCAGCGCGTCAGAGCGGGCGAGGACGTCGCTCACGTCTCGGGCGGCGACCCGAACGTCTACGGGAAGAGCGACCTCCTGTTCACGATGGCGGAGGAAGACGAGGCGTACGACGTCCCCATCGAAGTGGTCCCCGGCGTGACGGCCGCGCTCGGCGGGGCGGCGAACCTCGGCGCGCCCCTGTCGAACGACTTCTGTACCGTCTCGCTGTCCGACAAGTGGCGCGGATGGGACGAAATTGAGGAGAAGCTCCGCGCCGCGGCCATCAGCGGCTTCGTCATCGTCCTCTACAACTGCTGGCGGGACTACCAGCGGGCCGTCGACGTGATTCGCGAAGAGCGAGCCGACGACGTCCCCGTCGGCATCTTCAACGACGCCGGCCGAGGCGACGCGGGCCGAAATCTGGAGGACGAGACGCACACCATCACCACCCTCGGCGAGGCGAACGACCACGAAGACGAAGTCGGCGGGATGGGCACCTCCCTCCTCGTCGGCACCCACGAGACGACGGTCTGGGAGAACGACCACGGCAAACACCTCGTCACCCCGCGCGGCGGGCGTGACGTCGACGATTTCTGATAATGAACACTGACGACACCACCGAGAGTAGTACCGACACCGAAACTAGCTGCGGCGCGAGTACGGGCGATACGAGGACGGACGGTGAATCGAGTTCGAGGTGCGGCGCGTCGAACTCGTCGTTCGGGGCCGAGTCCAACTCCGAGTCGGGGTCGAAATGCGGCGCCTCGAAGAAGTCGGCGACCGACGAGAAGGTCGAGGCGCGCGCCGACGACTTCGACGCCGAACCCGGTCGGCTCGTCGCTGTGGGGCTGGGTCCCGGACGGCCCGAGGAGATGACACAGCGGGCCCGGGGCGCACTGCTGGAGGCGGAGCACATCGTCGGCTACACGACGTACGTCGACCTGCTTCCGGAGGAAGTCACGGAGTCGGCGGAGGAACTGTACGACACGCCGATGTGCGGTGAGGTGTCCCGCACCGAGGAGGCCATCGACCGCGCCCTCGCCGGAAACGACGTCGCGATCATCGGGAGCGGTGACCCGAACGTATACGCGCTGGCCGGATTAGCACTGGAAATCCTCGAGTCGAAAGAGGCGACCGCGAGCATGGTCGACTTCGAGGTCGTTCCCGGCGTTCCCGCGGCGCAGTCCTGCGGGGCCCGACTGGGGGCACCGCTCGTGAACGACACCGTGAGCATCTCCCTGTCGGACCACCTGACGCCGATGCCGACCATCGAATCCCGACTCCACGCGGCGGCCAAGGAGGGCTTCACCATCGCCATCTACAACCCGTGGAGTCGCAAGCGTCGGGAGAACTTCCGGAAGTGCTGTGAGGTTCTCATGGAGCACCGCGCTCCGGACACGCCGGTGGGTATCGTCCACGGCGCGGGCCGAGACGACGAACAGGTCGACATCGTCGAACTCCGGGAACTGGAGGAACTCGGCGAGACCGACCTCGTCGACATGACGACGACCATCCTCGTCGGGAACGAGGAGACGTACGTCTGGGACGGTCGGATGGTGACGCCGCGGGGGTACGAGTCCAAATATGACTACTGAGTATCAGATTCGGCTCGACCGCGATGCCTGCGACGGCATCTTCGCCTGTCTCGTCCGCGACGACCGATTCGTCGAGGCGTCGGACGGTTTGGTGACGGTCGAGGGCGGCCGCGCGGAACAGGACGGCGACGGAAGCCAACTCGTGAGTTTCAACGACGACCGACTGGCGGACGCGAGACAGGCCGCTCGTTCCTGTCCGGTCGGCGCGATCGACGTGCTGACGGAGGTGGACGATGAATGACGCGGGGCGGCGGCCCTCCCCGCCCGAACCCGTCGAGGACCTGCTCACCTCGACACCGGCCACGGCGTACTTCTGGGGACGCGTGGCCGGCGACGGGGAGTTGACGCGGGACTGCGTGACGGTTCGGACGGCGGACGAGACGGCCGCCGACGCGCTGGCGGCGATTGCCGGCACCGACCGGACGGGTAGCGAGCACCGCGTCGCCGCGCACGAATCGGCGCACGACGCCTCCATCGTCCGGTTCGAGGACGAGTTCGAGTTACAGGTGTTCGGCACGCCCGCCGCCCGTGCGGGCGCCGCGCTCGGCCTCCCCGTCGACGGACAGCCTGGCGGGTACCGGTTCGACACGTTCGCCGAGTCCCGTCCGCAACTCGTCCGGGGACTGCTCGAAGCCTGCGGCACCGTCTGCTTCCGGGAGTCGTCGGAGTCCGTCGGCGTCTCGTTCGTCCACGACGACGAAGCCTTGCTCCGGACGGTTCGGTCGCTCCTCGACGACGCCGAACCGTCGGTTCCGACCGACGACCTCTCCGAGACGTCCTCCGGTGGCTACTGGTTCGGACTCGCCTCGGACGCGGATGCGACCGCGTTCGCCGACTGGGTGTACGCCGGCAGTGACGACTCGGGACTGTATTCGGCCGACCGACGGCGGAAACTTCGCCGGAGCGTCGAACGCGCGACCGGAGGCGAGGTGGGCGACCTCTCGTCATGAGTTCCGACGCGCAAGCGACTCCGGCCGGACTGGACGACGAGGCGGTGCTCCTCGTCGGACACGGCTCGCGCCGCGAGAAGTCGAACGAACAGGTCCGCACCCTCGCCGCCGAGTTAGAGGGTCGGCTGGGCGTCCCGGTCGACGCCGGGTTCCTCGAACTCGCGAAGCCGTCGATACCCGACGCGATCGCGGGACTCGCATCGACGGTTTCGCGCGTGACGGTCGTCCAACTCTCGCTCTTCGCGGCGAGTCACGTCAAAAACGACGTCCCGTTCGCCGTCCAGCAGGCGCGAAGCGAACACGCCGAACTCACCGTCCACAACGGCGCACACCTCGGCGTCCACCCCGCCATCGTCGACCTGCTCGACGAACGTGCCGCGGCGGTCGAAGCGGAACTCGGGGTCGACCGGACGTCAGAGGATATCGCGGTCGTCCTCTGTGCGCGCGGCTCCAGCGACCCGGACGCGAACAGCGACGCGCACAAACTCGCCCGACTCCTCTACGAGGGACGGGCGTTCGACCGCGTCGAAGCGTCGTTCATCGGCGTCACGGAACCGAAACTCGAAGAGACGCTGCACGCGGTGGCAAAACACCGCCCGGACGCGGTCGTCGTCCTCCCCTACATGCTCGGCGACGGCGTCCTCACCGGCCGGATTCGCGACGGCGCCGCCGAATTCGACGAGGCGTATCCGTACGTCGACGCGGCGGCCGGCGACCCGCTCGGGACCGATACGCGGCTCTTGGACGTGCTCGGCGACCGCTGGCAGGAAGCCCGCACCGAGAGCGTCGACATGCCCTGCGACACCTGCAAGTACAAGGTCGAACTGGACGGCTACGAGGAGGACGCCGGCGGCGCACGGGCGATGCTCCGGGCGCTGACGCACCAGGAATCACACGCCGACCGCGACGACGTCGGCGAGGACCCCCACACCCACGACGCCCCCGAGAAACACGTCGCCGTCTGTACGAACCAGACCTGCGCCGCCGACGGCGCTCCCGCGGTCCTCGAGCGACTGCGACAGGAGGCCCGCGACTCCGACGCCTGCGACGTCCGCATCACGCGCTCGTCGTGTCTCGGACGCTGTGGCGACGGGCCGATGGTCGCCGTCTACCCGGACGGAGTCTGGTACGGTGGCGTCGGTCGGGCCGACGCGGAACGAATCGTCTCGTCCCACCTCGACAGGGACCGAATCGTCTCGAACATCGTCGATCAGACGCTGTAACCGTACACATACCCATGAGCTGCTACGAAATCGAAGCCCTACGACTCGGACTGATGAACGTGCTTGGCACCGAAGACCGGAGCGCGCGCGAACACGCCGAAAAGGAACTGGACGGGCACCTCGACGGGCCCATCGAGGCCCTGGCGAACGCGGAGACGCTCTCGGCGGTCGAACGCCACCTCGACGCCGCACTCGTCGACCTCGAAGAGGAAATCGCCGCAACCGACGAAGACGACCCGGAGTACGACTACATGCGCGGACGGCTGGTGGCAGTCCGCGACGCCGAGCGCGCGGTTCACCGACTGACCGACCAGGGCGAGAGCGTGCTCGGCGGACTGGCGGAGGCGCACGACACCCTCCACGAAACTTTCCCGGTCGATGAGTGACGCGCTGGAACGTCGAACAGTCGACCTCGGCGACCCGACGCCGGCCCGGTCCCGGCACGCGGGACAGCGCTCGACCGTCGCCGTCACCGACGAGGTGGTCGTCGCCGGGACGGCGTCCGGAGACATCCGCGCGTACGACCGAACGACGCTCGAGGAACGCTGGCGGGCCAGCACGGAACGCGAGACTGCATCCGTCGTGTCGGCGACCCCGTTCGGCGAGAGCGTCGCCGTCGGCGAGCGAAGTCCCGACGGAGTCGTTCGGGTTTACGACGCCGGCACCGGTCGACTCCGCTGGCGGTACGCCGCGGCGACGGACGTGGGAGCGCCGCAGAAACCGTCGCGGTTCTTCCTCCCCTACGTCGTCGGTATCCGGAGCCATCGGGACCGCCTCTACGTCGCTGCACGTCGGTACGAGAGAGACGGGGAGGCACGGTCGTTCGAGAGCGTCGTCTACGCCTTCGAGGACGACGGCGACCTCGCCTGGACGCATCGAACGGACGCGTCCCCGATCAGCCTCGACGTGCGAGACGAACGGGTCGCGGTCGCGTACAACCGCTGCCCGGGGGAACAGCAGCACGGGCTGGTCGTGCTCGACACCGCTGACGGAACCGTTCGGTACGACTGGGACCCCGGTTCCGAGGGGCAGCGACGGGTCGGCGACGTGTCGCTCGCGAGCGACGGGGCGTTCGTCGCCAGCCACGGAGACTATCGGGGGTATCGCCTTCGAGACGGTGGGACCGAGCGGTGGTCGGTCGAGTTGGCGACGCCGACGGAAGTCGGCGACGAGACGCTGTACGCGTATCCGAATCACGTTCACGCCGCCGACGGCGAGGCGCTCTTCGTCACCGGGAACACGTACGCCGAGGAGAGCCGTGAGAGCGAATCGCTCCACCCGAACGAACACACGGTGTTCGGGTACAGTTCGGACGGCGAGCGGCGGTGGTCCGCACCGACCGGCGGTTTCGCCGCTGAACTCGGCGCCGACGGCGACGCGGTCGTCGTCCCCGGTGCGCAGCATTTCCGAGTACGCGACGCGAGTTCCCACGGCTTCAGCGTGTTCGACCGCGACGACGGACTCGTGACGAGATTCGAAACGGACGGGGTGGTCACCGCCGTCAGCCGCGAGAGCGGCGTGACCGCCGCCGTCGAAGAACCGGTCGTCTACCACGACGACGGGACGGAGCGCGGTTCGTACCGGTTGCACGTGACGGGGAGCGACGAACGCGTTCGCTGACGGTGAGCGATTGAGGCCGGACCGGCGGTCGTTCGTGTTCGTCAAAAGCGGCTTGGGACCCGCGCGCCAGGCGGCTGACGCGGGTTAATCCGGACGGGGCGACTCGTTCGTCTTCTCGGGGAATTTGACGCCGTCGTCAACGAACGCCGGCGACGACGCCACTTACCGACTACTCACGCGGCGTGCGGGCGGAGCCGTCGCGTTCGTCCAGTCCCAGCCGCGAGCCGTCGGGACCGAACTCGCTTTCCAGCAGTTCCGGCACGTCTTCGGGCGTGACGTCCGAGTACCACCGACTGCGGGGGTGGATGGCGAGGGCCGTCCCCTCGGCGCTACAGAGTCCGAGACAGCCCGTCTCGGCGACGTGGACCCGCGACCAGAAGACGTCGCGTTCTCGGAGCCACGCTTTCACCGCCTCGTAGACGTCCTCCCCGCGAGCGTCCGCACAGCACGCGTACTCGGAGTCCCGGTCGTTCGTACAGACGAGGACGTGGTCGGAGAACCCGTTCTCGCGCACGTCCCGCGTTCGGTGCTCCATCAGTCAGCAGCCACCGTTCCGGAGGCGTCCGTGAGCGCCGTCTCTTCGTCGTCGTCGTCGTCCGGCGTATCGAACCGGTCGCGGCGAAGGAGCCACGCGTGGACGCTGGCGAGGACGAACCAGAGTCCGGCCTGACCCGCGACGGTTATCGTTCGGAACGCGGTCGCGAGTTCGACCGGAATCGGACCGGAGGCTGCGTTCGCCGGACCGAACGCGGCGACGAGCGGAACGAGCGCGAACGCGGCGAGTGCGCCGATGAACGCGGTGGGCCTGCCGGAGGACGTTCGGAGCCGGGTGTAGGCGTAGCCGGACAGCCCGCACCCGAGTCCGCCGACGAGCATCATCGCCAGATACCAGGTGAGTCGAACGTCGGTGGCAAGCGCCTGCTCGACGCCCGGCGGCTGCGGTGGAAACAGCAGCCACGGGGCGCCCGAGACGGTGATGAACCCGGCGGCCGCGAGGACGTAGCTTTTCGTCCCGGCCGCGCCCGGAATCATCGGTTCGAGGAAGTAGAAGGCGGCCCCGAGGGCGACCCCACCGAAGAGGATTCCCAAGAGGACGCCGCCCGCGACACTGACCGTCGCGGTGACAGTCTCGGAGACGACGGGTCCTGCGCCGTGACCGTGTTCGAACGTCTCGGCGTACCTGATAAGGGGGGTGGCGACCAGCGCGACGAACGCCCCGAACGCGATACCGGCGACGACGCCGGCTTTCAGACCGCGGGCGACGTAGTCAGCGAGCATCGAGGTCAGTGACAGGTGACGCCGGCCGCGTGGCGGAAGTTGTGCATCGAATCGTGCACCATCGGTTCCTGAAGGAACAGCAGTGCGAACCCGAGTGCGGCCACCAGCGCGAGTCCGGCAGCCACCTGCGTCGCCGAGAGTTCCATTCGAGCCTGTTCGATCCGACCGTGAACGCTGTTGTTGGAGATCGCCATTCTAAACTACACTTGCATAAAATCAGATTGGTTTGTAAATCTACCGGAGTAACGAAACCTAACTTTCACGATCGGTGCCGACGGCCGACTCGATACGCTCGGCGGACAGCGCGGAGAGCGGGACGCGTTGGCCGTTCGTCTCCTCGGTGATGACTCCCGTCAGCCCGGTCCTATCGTCGTCACCCGCGTCGACGACGACCACGTGAGCGCCGTGGCCGGTCAGCCGTCTCGCCGCCTCGCGAGTCTCGCGCACCGGACTCCCGTCGGCGACGTTCGTCCGCCCGTCGGTGACGAGGACGACGACGGACGCGGCCGGGTCGGCCCGGTCGAGGACGTCGCACGCGGTTCGAAGTCCAGCGGGCAACGGCGTCCGGTCGCCGGTCGGAAGCTCCTTGAGGTGACGAGCGGCGAGGGTGACGCTGTTCGTCGGCGGGAGCAACACGTCGGCTTCCTCGCCGGCGAACGTCACGAACGCCACCTCGTCTCGCTTTTCGTACGCGTCTTTCAGCAGTTCGAGCACGGTGCCCTTCGCCGTCCGCATCGCGGGCAGCATCGACGCGCTCGCGTCCACGACGAACAGGACCAGCGAGGAGGCGTCACCCTGCCGGACCGACTGACGCAGGTCGCGGGACTCGACGGACGAACCTCCGCGGGAGCGCGCCGCTCGCACCGACGCGGCGGCGTCGATGCGCGCGGACGACCCGGCGCGTCGACTCCGGACGCGGGCGCCCCGATTGTCCACGAGCGGCTGCGTCCGCGTTCTGGACCCTCCGCCGGCACTCCCGTCGTCGGCGGCGTCCGGTGCAGCTATCTCCGGAGCACGCCCCGCGCCGACGGCAGCGCTGGACCGTCCCGGGATAGCCGGCGTCGCCTCCGACTCCTCGTCCGTTCTCTCCGATTCCCGTTCGTCTTCGGTCACCTGCGCTTCGGTTCCATCGTCACGTCCGGGTTCTCCTCGCGGCGACGGGGTCGGCCGGGTACCGGACTCGTCGCTCCCGCTGTCACTATCGTCTTCCTCCCCGGTCGATGGGTCGGACCCTGCACCCTCGCCCTCGTCGCCGGAGTCGGTCGGTCCCTCGGGAGGACCGCGCTCAGCCTCGGGTTCGTCGTCGGGTCGTTCCGTCTCGTCCGCGTTCTCGCCGTCACCCTGCTCGCCGTCGAAGTGGTCGTCGATGAGTTCGTCGGGGTCGGGAGCGTCCTCGAAGGGTTGCGACCGAAGCCGGTGTGGAAGGGCGAGTTCCGCCGCCCGTCGGACGTCCGGTTCGACGACCTTGGTCCGCCCGTCGAGGGCGGCGAACGTCATGGCGGTTCGCGCCGTCGCGATGTCGCCCCTGTGGCCCTCGGCACCGGAGTCACGGCAGAGTTCCGCGATATCCCGGGCGAACGCCGTCGACAGCTCCACGTCGGCGAGCAGCTCTCGGGCCGCTCTCAGTTGATTTCGGTACTCGTCGGTCCCCGTCCGCTCGGCCTCCGAGGTTTCGGGCGCGTCGCCCGCTCTCCGTCCGACCGCCTGGTCGATGATGCTGACCCGCCGGTCGATGTCCTCGCAGGCCGTGACCGTCGCTTGGAGCGCGAACCGGTCGCGTAGCTGCGGTCGCAAGTCGCCCTCCTCGGGATTCATCGTTCCGACGAGCGTGAAATCCGCCGGGTGAGAAACGCTCACGCCGTCCCGTTCGACCCGGTTGACGCCGCTCGCCGCCGCGTCGAGGAGCACGTCGACGAGGTGGTCGTCGAGGAGGTTCACCTCGTCGACGTAGAGGAATCCGCGGTTGGCCCGCGCGAGCAGTCCGGGGTCGAACTCGTAGTCGCCGGCCAGCGCGTCCGCCACCGAGAGCGTCCCGACGACCCGTTCGCGCGTCGCCCCCAGCGGGAGCGTCACTAACGGGACCGGTCGTTCGGTCGTCGGCGGGTCCGTCCGTTCCCGGCAGTCGGCACACTGGCGTTCGGGTTCGTTCGGCGGGCATCCGTAGGGACAGTCCTCGACGACGTCCCGGTTCGGAAGCAGGTCCGTCAGCGCTCGAACCGCCGTGGATTTCGCCGTTCCCTTCTCTCCTTGTATCAGGAGCCCGTCTAAGTCGTCGTTCGCCGCGACAGTTAGTAAAGCGCGCTTGAGTTCGGTCTGACCGACAATTTCGGCGAACGAGGGTCCTTCGCCCCGAGCTGCCGAAGATTTATTGTTCTCCCCTAAATCAATCATACTTGTATTAGAGCAATGGAGGTTTAACAACGTTATGCCAACAATCGGCCTTTACACCGCGACCGAAAACGAGTTGGGAGCCGTCCAGCAGGCCGCGGCACAGACAGACGTGGAACTGGTCGTCCGTTCCGAGAGCGACTTCGAGGACCGGAGCGACGTCGACGCGTTCCTCGACGAAATCGAAGACGCGACGGCGGCGGTCTTCTGGCTCCACGGCGCGGAGGAGAGTATGCCGGGGTACGACCACGCCGTCGGCCGTCTCGAAGACGCCGGCGTTCCGCTCGTCGTCAAGTCGACCGGCGACGCCTACGCGCTCGAGGACACGTCCGTATCTCCGACGGACCGAGACCGAGTGTACGAGTACTTGAAGCGGGGCGGCACCACCAACGTCGCGAACTGTGTTCGCTTCCTCGCCGACGAGTACGGGAGCGGCGACTACGAGTACGACGACCCCGTCACGCTCCCGACGGAAGGGGTCTACCACCCTGACCACCCGGGGACGTCGTACGAGGAACTTCTCGCCACGCTCGACCCCGATACGCCGACGGTCGCAGTCTGGTTCTACGAGTCCCACTGGACGCACGGGAACACGCGCTACGTCGACGCACAGGTGCGCGCCATCGAGGCGCAGGGTGCGGACGCGCTCCCGATATTCTGCAACCCGGCGACGGACACCGACGAGCAGTGGGACGCGGAACGGGTGACCGACGAGTGGCTCCTCCGCGACGGCGAACCGCTCGTCGACGCTGTCCTCTCGTCGTTCATGTTCTCGCTGTCGATGGACGAGCGCGGGCGGGCGGCGGACGACGAGGAGTCCGGCGCCGAGGACGTCTTCCTCGACCGACTCGGCGTCCCCGTCGTCCAGACGGTGACGACCATGCGTTCTCGCTCCCGCTACGAGAAGAGCGACACCGGCGTCATGGGGTTCGAGTTAGCGCTCTCCGTCGCGCTCCCCGAGTTCGACGGCAACGTCATCACCCACCCGATCAGCGGCAAGGAACGAACGGCCGACGAGGCCGACATCGGGAGCGCGCCCAAACAGCACTTCCCGATCGAGGACCGGGTCGACCACGCCGCCCGACTCGCGGTGAACTGGGCGGAACTCCGGCACACGCCCAACGAGGAGAAGCGCATCGCGGTCGTGTTGCACAACTACCCGCCGAGCGACGACGGTATCGGCACCGCGTTCGGCCTCGACAGTCCCGAGAGCACGGTCAACCTCCTCGAGGAACTCGCGTCCCGGAACTACGACCTCGGCGGGAGACGGCCGGAGAGCGGCCAGGCCCTCGTCGAACGGCTGACCGCACAGCTAACGCTCGAGGACCGCTGGGTCGCTCCGGATGACGTCCGAGACCTGAGCGTCGATGTCGTGTCCACCGAGCAGTATCGCGAGTGGTTCGCGGCCGCGGACGAACGCTTCCAGTCGAACGTCGTCGAGGAGTGGGGCGAGGTGCCCGACCGGCCGTTCGCCGTTCCCGGCGTCGAGTTCGGAAACGTCCTCGTCACCGTCCAGCCGCCGCGCGGGTTCGGCATGGACCCCTCGAAGGTCTACCACGACTCCGACCTCCAACCGCCGCACGATTACGTGGCGTTCTACGGCTGGCTCCGAAACGCGTACGACGCCGACGCGGTCGTCCACCTCGGCACGCACGGGAGCCTGGAGTGGCTTCCGGGCAAGACGGTCGGCTTGAACGGGGAAAGCGCCCCGGACCAGCTCCTCGACGACCTGCCGAACGTCTACCCCTACATCATCAACAACCCGGGAGAGGGAACCCAAGCGAAGCGGCGGTCGTACGCGGCCGTCGTCGACTACCTGACGCCAGTGATGCGCAACGCCGGCACGTACGACGAACTGGCCGAACTCGAGGAACTCGCCGACCAGTACCGCGAGGCCGGGATGGAAGACGCCCGCACCGACGACGGTGAACACCTCGAGCGACTCCTCCGGGAGACGATCGACGAACTCGACCTCGCGGTCGAACTCGGCGTCGCCGGAGAAATCGACGACCGCGTCGAGGTTCGCGGTCCCGAAGAAGTCGGGACCACTCTCGCGGAGGGGACGGTCGAAGGAGACGGCGAGGCGCGAAGCGCTTCGGACCGGGCGAGCGGTGAGCAAAGCGACCCGCGGGCGGCGGTGGACGTCGACGAACTCGTCGAACGGGTCCACGCGTACCTCACCGACGTGAAGACGACGCAGATACGGATGGGGCTCCACACGATGAGCGAACCCCCCGAGGCGGACCGTCTCGTCGAATACCTCGTCGCGCTCACCCGACTGGAGAACCCGGGCGGACCGAGCCTCCGCGAGAGCGTGGCCGGCGTGCTCGGCGTCGACTATCAGCGGATGCTCGACGAACCGGGCGCGTACGACGACGAACTGGGCATGACGTTGTCGGAGGCGGCGGACGAGGTGTACGAAACGAGCCTGTCGCTCGTGGAGACGCTGGCCGCTCACGACTTCGACGTGCCGGCCTCGGAGGTAGAGGCCGGAACCGAGGACGAACTCAACATGAACCTCCTCGTCGTCGATGTCGACCCCCTCAGGGACGCGCGGGCGAAGTCGGGGGCGCACGACGACCTCCGCGAGGCGCTCTCGTTCATCTGCGAGGAAGCGGCGCCGCGAGTGCGAGGCGCCGAGGACGAAGTCCCGAGGACGGCGGATGCGCTGGCCGGCGAGTACGTCCCGCCCGGTGGCAGCGGTGCCCCGACGCGAGGTGGGGTCGACCTGTTGCCGACGGCGCGGAACTTCTACACGCTCGATCCGCGGAAGGTGCCGGCGAAGAGCGCGTGGCGGGTCGGCCGCGCGGTGGCGGACGGTATCGCTGAACGCCACTGCGAGGAGAGTGCGGCGCACAGCGCCGTAGAACAGTCGAGCGGTGAGCAGGGCGAACCGCGAGACGAGGGGGCCTACCCCGAAGAGGTCGGCGTCGTCGTGTGGGGGACGCCGACCGTTCGAACGCGCGGTGAGACCATCGCACAGGTTCTCGCGCTGATGGGCGTCGAACCCGTCTGGACCGACGCCGGGCGCATCGACGACGTCGAGCCCATTCCGCTGGACGAACTGGACCGTCCCCGAATCGACGTCACCGCCCGCGTCTCGGGACTGTTCCGCGACGCCTTCCCGCAGACCGCGGGCGTGATTCACGACGCCGTCGACGCCGTCGTCGACCTCGACGAGCCCCACGAGATGAACTACGTGAAGAAACACGTCGAGGAGGAGACCAGACGACTCGACGAGGACGGCGTCGACAAACCGGAGAAAGCCGCAAAACGGCGCGTGTTCACGACGCGCCCCGGCGGGTACGGCGCGGGAACCAACAAGGCCGTCGACGAGGGCAACTGGGACGACCGCTCGGACCTCGCTGACGTGTACGTCCAGTGGGGCGGGTACGCGCTCGGAAAACGGGGTCGCGTCTCGGAGGCGCACGATGCCTTCGAGCGCCGACTCGGGAGCGTCGACGCGACGGTCAAGATAGAGGACACCGCCGAACAGGACGAGTTCGACAGCTCCGATTGGTACGCCTTCCACGGTGGATTCATCACCGCCGTCTCGGAAATCGCGGGCGAGGAGCCGGCTTCCTACGTCGGCGACTCCAGCGACCCCGACAACGTATCGGTCTACACGAACGAGGAGAAGGTCCGGAAGGCGATGCGCGCTCGCGTGCTCAACCCCGAGTGGCTCGACAGCATGGAGGACCACGAGTACAAGGGTGCCGGAGACCTGTCGACGACGGTCGACGTGGTCCTCGGCTGGGACGCCACCACGGACGTCGTGAGCGACACGCTCTGGGGCGACGTGGCGGAGAAGTACGCTTTCGACGAGGCGCGTCAGGAGTGGATGCGCGACGTGAACCCGTGGGCGCTAGAGAGCATCACCGACACGCTCCTCGAGGCGGTCGACCGCGGACTGTGGGACGCCGACGACGAGACGGTCGACCGACTCCGCGACGTCAACCTCCGGGTCGACGGCGATATCGAGGCGCGCAGCGGAAACGCCGAGGTAACGGGGGTGGCGAGCGATGACGACTGACGACCGACGAACCGACGGCGGCGCCGAAGCGTCCGGTGAGGAGTTCGAGGAGTACGCCGACCTGGGCGCGACCACGGAGAACGCGATGGAAATCGCCGAGACGAGCATGGACCGCGTCCGCGGACTCGTCCCGGACGAGACGTTGGCCGACCGCATCCGGCAGAAGAGCGTCCACGCGACGGGCGACCCCGAATTCCAGCACCTCGTCCGATTCACCGGTGAGACAGCGGACGAACCGGTTGTCGCCGGCGCGCGGGCGGTTCTCGAGGAGCGTCCCATCGTCACCGACATCACCATGGTCAAAGCGGGTATCACCGGACGCGGCCACGACTGCCGCGTGGAGAAGGCCATCGGAAACGGCGGGGAACTCGCGAGACGGACGGGCATGACGCGAACGGCCGCGTCCGTTCTCAATCTCGACCGGCGGGGGGTCTACGACGACGCCATCGCCGCCGTCGGAAATGCGCCGACGGCGGCACTCGCTCTGGCGGACTGCATCGAAGACGGGACGCGCCCCGCCGTCGTCGTCGCCACCCCAGTCGGGTTCGTCAAAGCGGCGGAGAGTCGGAGGCGTCTCAGAGCGGTCGCAGAGAGGCACGGCGTCCCTGCGATAACGAACGTCGGCCGCCGCGGCGGAAGCGGGTTGGCGGCCGGACTGACGAACGAACTCGTCCACGTGGCGAGCGACGTTCGAGACGGAGAGGTCGACCTTCCGTGAGCGACACGTCCGACTCGGAGACCCGTCCCGACCCGGCGGTACTCGCGGCGTCGGCGTCCGAGTCCCTCTCCGCGGAGAATCCGGTACACGCGGTCGGTATCGGTCCGGGGAACTTGGAGTATCTCACCCCTCGCGGTGAGCGCGCTATTCGCGACGCCGAGGTCGTGGTCGGGTTCGAGACGGTCGTCGAGTTCGTCCGCGAACGGACGGACGCCGACCTGCTCACCTGCGGTTACCGCGACGAGGCTGAGACGCTCGCGGCGTTCGCCGACCGCGTCTCGGGCGGTGAGTCCGGAACGGCCGTGCTGATGGGCGACCCGAACCACTCGGGGTACCAGTTCCTCGGAAAGGTTCAGGCCGCAGTCGACTCGCCCGTCCGGATCGTTCCGGGGATATCGTCCCTTCAGGTCGCCGCGAGTCGGGCGCGAACGCCGATGGAGGAATCGACGTTCGTGACCCTGCACAAGAGCGGAGCCATCGCGTCGGACCTCCGGCGACTCCGCGAGGACGTCGGCGACCGGCACCTCCTCGTACTTCCGCGCCCCTACGACTGGATGCCCGAGGACGTCGCCGCCGACTTACTCGACGCGGGCGCGTCACCATCGCTGGAGGCGCTGGTACTCGAACGATTGACGCACGCGAACGAAGCGGTGACCGAGACGACGCTGGAAGGACTCTCGGCGATGGCGGCAGAGTCAGCGGAGGACGCGTCACCGTTCTCCGACCTCTCGGTTCTCGCGGTTCGGTCCAGATAGCCCCTCCCTCTCCGGTTCTCTCGTCCGGCGCGCTCCTGCGCTCATCGCCTGACTACGACTGTCTCCGGCTAGGGCCGAATCCGTCTCACGCGGCGAACGTCGTCGAGTCACCAAAACATATTTCAGAATCCATCTCGACCGATTATGCAACCCAACTTGGGATAGATAAAGTTCATTTGTTCAATGGCCCCATGACAACCGAATCACTACTGCTCATCGGCCGCGATACGAGGAACGCACGCGAAGTCCTGGAGGTGCACGCCGAGCGACTCCGACGGCGTAGCGTCGTCGACACGGTCGCAGTGGCGACGTACGAGAGCGAACCGATCCGCGAACTCCGAGCGCAGTTCGAGCGAATAGCCGCCGACGCGGTGTACGCGGTGCCGATGTGTACCGCACACACTCACGAGACGATACGCGACATCCCGGCGGCGCTCTCGTACGTCGCAGGGGACGTTCGGTACTGTGAACCGCTCGGACAGAGTCCCGCGGTCACCGAGGCAATCGAGGAGCGGGGAGCGGCGCTCGCTCGGCCGTCCGACGACGTGTCTCTCATCCTCGTCGGATTCGGGAGCAGTTCGAAGCCCTATCACCGACAGACCGTCGACTACCACGCGGCCCGACTCCGCGAGCAGTCGGAGTACGGCGAGGTTCTCACGTGCTATCTCCTCCAGAATCCCACGGTCGAATGTGTCCGGTACAACACCACGAAGACGCGGTCGGTCGCGGTCCCGGTCTTTCTCGCACGGAGCGAAGCGACGGAGCGCAGGATTCCCGACGAACTCGAACTCGCACGCGGCGGTATCGAGTACGCAGACCCCTACGGAGCGCACGGACGCATCACGGATGCCGTTCACGCCGAGGTCGAAAAACAGCGCGCTCTCGCGCGCAACGACGCCTCCCCGACGGCCTCCTTCGAGGGACGACTGACCGAGACGCACCGCCCGGTAGCGACCGACGGCGAAGGTGGTCAGCGATGAGGGATTGGGCGATGAGATTCGTTCCGGTCGGTGGAGACAGCCGGACGCCCCGCCCGGTCGAATCCGCCTCGGACGCGTTCGAGGAGGCCCGGCGACTGGGCCGGTCACTGACCGACGACGGACTCATGTCGAAGAAAACCGATGTTGTCCCATGAAGGGCTTCGTCATCGGCGGGACGCACTCGGGAGTCGGAAAAACCGTCGCAACTCTCGCTATCGTTCGTGCTCTCGGCGAGGCGGGGTATACGGTACAACCCGCTAAGGCCGGCCCCGACTTCATCGACCCCAGTCACCACGAACGGGTGGCCGGCCGACCGTCGCGGACGCTCGACCTGTGGCTCCAAGGCACGGACGGACTCCGGCGGAACTACCACCGGGGCGACGGCGACGTCTGCGTCGTGGAGGGGGTGATGGGGCTGTACGACGGTGACGGCTCCAGCACCGCCATGGTCGCCGAGGCGCTCGACCTCCCGGTCGTCTTGGTCGTCGATGCGAAAGCCGGTATGGAGAGCGTCGCCGCGACTGCGCTCGGCTTCCAGCGCTACGCGGCACACGCGGACCGGGACGTCGACGTCGCGGGAATCGTCGCACAGCGCGCCCACGGCGGACGCCACGAAGCGGGTATTCGCGATGCGCTCCCGGACGACATCGCGTATCTGGGTCGGATTCCGCCGCGAGATGGACTCGAAATCCCCGACCGACATCTCGGACTGCAGATGGGCGACGAATCTCCGCTCGACCCGGACGCGCTCGACGCCGTCGCCGAACACGTGCGAATCGACCGACTCGTCGACCTCGCTCGGGTCCCGCCGCGACCGACGCCGGCGACGGACCCCCCGCGAACCGACAAGCGGGTCGCCGTCGCCAGAGACGAGGCGTTCCGGTTCTGCTACCCGGCCACCATCGAACGGCTTCGCGAACGGGCCGACGTGGTCACCTTCGCGCCGACCGCGGGCGACGAACTCCCGGCGTGCGACGGCGTCTACTTGCCGGGCGGGTACCCGGAGCTTCACGCTGACTCGCTGGCGGAGAGCCCGGCGATACGACGGCTCGGTGCCGCGGCGGCGGACGGACTCCCCGTCCTCGGCGAGTGCGGCGGGCTGATGGCACTCGCCGAAACCCTGACCACCGCCGACGGCGAGACTCACCGGATGGCCGAAGTTCTGCCCGCGGACGTGCGGATGCACGACCGCTATCAGGCACTGGACCACGTCGAACTCAGCGCCCGCTCGAACGCCCTCACCGCGAGCGCCGGAGCGAGCCTTCGGGGTCACGAGTTTCACTATTCCAGTGCGGACGCGGCGTCGGACGCGCGGTTCGCGTTCGACGTCGAACGCGGCGACGGTATCGACGAGAACCGGGACGGACTGTACGAACACGAGACGCTGGGAACGTACTGTCACGTCCATCCCGCGAGTGGGGCCTTCGACGCGTTCGTCGATTCATTGTAATCGACGCGGCGGGCGAGTTCGCTCTCGCGGTCGGCGAGGTACGGTTCGACGGCTTCGGTCGGACCGAGGGGTTCTGGTGGCAGAGCTCACGGTGGCTAAATCCCGTAAGCGGTCGATGCCGATTCGTGGCGTGACGAATCGCCAGAGGACGGCGGGATGACTGTAATCGGTATCGTCTCGAGCCGCACCGAATTCCCGTCGAGTCCGCTGATTCTGTTCCGAAGAAGTGCAGAACGAATCAGCGACAGCCTCGGGATTCGAGTCGTGAAACGAACCGGATTCCGCACGGCCGGTCGTCCGCCGGTCGGCCGCGGCGACCACACCTTTGAGAAGCGGCGAACAAATGGTGGCACGATGTGGCTCGGCCGACTCGCTCGCCGACGGCAGGTGAACGCCGCCATCGGGTGGACCGGCGGCCGTCGGTCGGGGTCAGGTGGTCGGAGTGCGTTTGAACGGTCGAGGCCGGTCTCCGGGCCGATCGAATCGTGCTGAAAAAAGCCGCAGTTCGACGGATGACGCGTCCGTGACTCGACGGCGAGTCGAAGAGGGCCGCGCCCGCCGCCGAACCGGCGGGCGCGCCGTCGTCTCCGGGGCTCTCGGTCGAACTCAGTCGACCGGGCTTACTCGAGGTCGAAGCGGTCGTGGGTCATGATCTTGTGCCACGCCTCCGCGAAGTCGTCCACGAGCTTCTCCTCGCCGTCGTCGTTTCCGTACACCTGTGCGACGGTTCTGAGACGAGCGTTCGACCCGAAGACGAGGTCGAAGCGGGTCGCCTCCCACTCGACTTCGCCCGTGTCGCGGTCGCGCAGTTCGAACGCGTACTCGTCGTCCGAGACGGGGTCCCACTCGTAGTTCATGTCGAGCAGGTTCGCGAAGAAGTCGTTGGTCAGCGTCCCCGGTCGGTCGGTGAGGACGCCGCGGTCGGACCCGTCGTAGTTCGCGCCCAGCGCCCGCATTCCGCCGACGAGCACCGTCATCTCGGGAACCGTCATGTTCAGGAGATCCGCCTTATCGACGAGCAGTTCCTCGGCTCGTTCGTCGGCCTCGTCCGAGCGGTAGTTGCGGAAGCCGTCCGCTGTCGGTTCGAGTACCTCGAACGACTCGACGTCGGTCTGCTCCTGCGAGGCGTCCGTCCGCCCCGGCTCGAAGGGGATGTCCACGTCGTGTCCGGCGTCCGCCGCCGCCTGTTCGACGGCCGCGTTGCCGCCCAGCACGATGAGGTCGGCGAGCGACACCTGCGTCCCGTCGGACCGCGAGTCGTTGAACTCCGTGCGAATCTCTTCGAGGGTGTCCAGTACGCTCGTCAGCTCCTCGGGGTTGTTGACCTCCCAGTCGCGCTGCGGTCGGAGGCGGATTCGCGCCCCGTTCGCGCCGCCGCGCTTGTCGCTGTCGCGGTACGTCGACGCGGACGCCCACGCGGTTCGGACGAGTTGCGAGACGGTCAGGTCCGAGTCGAGAATCTCCGCTTTGAGTTCGTCGACTTCCTCGTCTCCGATGAGGTCGTAGTCGGCGTCGGGGATGGGGTCCTGCCACAGCATCTCTTCGTCGGGCACCTCGGGACCGACGAGTCGGGTCGGCGGGCCCATGTCGCGGTGGATCAGCTTGTACCACGCCTTCGCGAACGCCTGCTGGAACTTCCGGGGGTCCTCTTGGAAGCTCTCGAGGACCTCGCGGTAGTCCTCGTCGTGCTTCAGCGCGATGTCGGTTGTCAGCATCATGGGGTCGACCTTCTTCGACTCGTCGTGGGCGTCCGGCACGCTTTCTTTGAGTTCGTCGTCGACCGGCCGCCACTGCCACGCGCCGCCGGGGCCCTTGTGCGACTCCCACTCGTGGTCGAGTAGGTTGCTGATGTAGCCCATGTCCCACTGGGTCGGCGCGCTGTTCCACGGACCCTCGATACCGCCGGTGATGGTGTCCTGTCCGCGGCCGGACCCGAAGTCGCTGGACCAGCCGAGACCCTGCTCCTCCATGGGGGCCGCTTCGGGTTCGGGGCCGAGATACTCGGGGTCGTCGGCGCCGTGGACCTTTCCGAACGTGTGGCCGCCGGCGATGAGCGCGACCGTCTCCTCGTCGTTCATCGCCATCTGGCTGAACGTCTGGCGGATGTTGTGCGCCGACCCTTCGAGGTCCGGTTCGCCGTGCGGACCCTCCGGGTTCACGTAGATGAGCCCCATGACCGAGTTACCGAAGGGGTTCTCGAGGTCGCCCTCCTCATCGAAGCGCTCGGGAGAGGTCACCTCCATCTCGTCTTCGGGACCCCAATTGACGGACTCGTCGGGCATGTAGGCGTCCTCGCGCCCGCCTCCGAAGCCGTACGTCTCGAACCCCATCGACTCGAGAGCGACGTTCCCGGTTAGGACGATCAGGTCGGCCCACGAGAGGCTATCGCCGTACTTCTTCTTGACCGGCCAGAGCAGGCGTCGGGCCTTGTCGAGGTTCGCGTTGTCGGGCCAACTGTTGAGGGGCGCGAAACGCTGACCGGCGCGGTTCGCACCGCCGCGGCCGTCGGCGACGCGGTACGTGCCGGCGCTGTGCCAGGCCATCCGGATCATCAGCGGTCCGTAGTGGCCGTAGTCGGCGGGCCACCAGTCCTGCGACGTCGTCAGTATCTCCTCGATGTCCGCCTTCACCTCGTCGAGGTCGAGTTTCTCGAACTCCTCGGCGTAGTCGAAGTCCTCGTCCATCGGATTCCCCGGGTCGGCGTTGTCGTCGAGGATGTCCAAGTTCAACTGTTCGGGCCACCAGTCACGGTTGGATTTCGGCATTGCGACACAGTTGGCTCTTTCGCGTGTTAAGATTGTCTAATTCGGAATTGAAGTTACAGTTTGGGAATGAAGTCTCTGCTCCACGCAAAGGTATTATCGCGTTCGGGAATTCCGTCGGTAATACGTCGGGCGTCGCGGCTGGACTCGGAGGGCCTCCTCGGCGCGACTTGCGGCCCGCTTCGGAAGTATCTACCTATAACTATCATTTTGGACTCGGCGGACGATTTTTCTCGAACCGACGCGGGAAGGAGCGGTCGCTCGCGGGCGGGCACGGGGCTTAACTCCGAACGAGCCCTATCGGAGTCGTGTTCGGGGATTCGATTCGGACGGCCGCGCTGGGTCTGGGCGTCGTCGGACTGGCGGTCGGCGGTGCGCTCGGACTAGCTCGCCGCAGGGCCCGCGGCGTCCCGCTCTCTCCGCTCCACGGCGACGGGTACGTCGGTCCGACGTGGCCGGAGCGCACCGGCCTCCGCGGCGACCGAGTGTCGGGGGAGATGGATTCGCTCGCCGACTACGCCCGTCCCGGGTTCGACCCCGACGCCGTTCACCCCGACGTCCGCGCGCTCTACGAGCGGACCGCCTCGTTCGAGATGACCGTCGCCGCGGAGTGGCACCGACCGTACGCGCTCGGCGCGCGCCTGGCGAGTCGATGGACGAGTCGGGTCGAACAGCTCAACCTCCCCGGCCCCGGCGGCGACGCGAAGCGCGTCTCCAGCGAACTGTTCGCGCTGGCGGAGCCGGCGGCCTCGGCCGACCCGCGGGACGACCCCCGACTGTGGGTTCGAACCGACGACGACACGGGCGAGGCGGTGTTCGTCGCCGTCTACGCGAGCTACGTCGACGGCGGCGAGCGGTTCGTCGACATCGCGGTCCCGCTCCCCGGCGCGAACCTCTCGACCGTCCTCCGGATGGGACACGACGGGGCGGGGGTCGCGCTCACGACCGACTGCCCGGACGGCGGACTGTACCTGCACACCGGCGCGGGCGCCTTCCGCCTCCCGGCCGCCCAGCGGTTCCGCGTCTCGCCGGCGGGGGACCCCGACGCGCCGTTCTCCGACGACTTCGGGAACGACGCGGACGTGCTGGCCGAACAGCGCATCTCGCTGTTCGGACTGCCGCTTGTGACGGTTCGGTACGCCGCCGCGCGGACGTCCCAAGAGTGACAGCAGGATACGAACGCAGACAGGCGGTCGACTCCGCCGCCCGAGCGGCCTTAAACACGCCCGACGTACCGGACGCCATGGCTTCGAGACGGGTCCCGGACGACGGACGAATCACCGAACCGGGCGAGTACGTGCTGACGGGTGACAGGGGCATTCGCGGCGCCTCCCCCCCATCGGACGCGATGATTCGAATCGTATCTGACGGCGTCACGCTCGACGGTCGCGGGCACGCCGTCGTCGGCAACGGCATCTCGGACACGACGGCGATAGCGGCGGACGGCGAGTCGGTGCTCTCCGACGTCGTCGTCGAGAACGTCGCCGTCGAGGCGTGGGAGGTCGGTCTCTCCCTCCAGAGCGTCGACCGTGCGACGATTCGCGGCGTCGAGGCGACGGGGAACAGTTACGGACTCCTCCTCGAAGGAGTCGCGGCGCCGCGCCTCACGAACTGCGCGATTCGGGAGAACCTCGTCGGCGTGTCCGTCGACGCGGCGTCGCCGCCCGCGTCGGCGTTCGACCCCCGGCGCGACAACGACGTCTCGAACAACCGGCTCGCGGACGTCCACCGCGAGGACGACTGCTGATCAGCGGCACGCGAACTCCTTCACGCCCGCCGCCCACTCCGGCCACTCGGCTCGCTCTTCGAGGCCGTCAACGGAGGGGTCGCCGGACATCGCCTTGATGGCGCGGGCGTCCTCAAGGCTCCAGACGGCGCCGTCCTCGTGGAACAGGCCGTTCAGGACGCCGTTCCCGCGCATCGGCGGGAGGTAGGCTGGTTTCACCATCAGCGACCAGAAGAAGTTCCCGAACCCCGAGTCGTGAATCGCCGGCGCGAGCGAGGCGTAGTTCGGATAGGTGTGGTCGTCGTTCGGGGGACAGGGGCCGAAAGGCGGCGACCGGACGCGCTGCCACTCGGTCAACCACGTCGGCCCGTCGAACTCGTCGGCGAGGACGCGCATCCGGTCGAGGAAGCGCCGGTAGCGCTCCTCGGAGCGGGGGAAGTTGTAGTGAAACTGGAGCGCGTCGACGCCCCAGTCGAGGTACGTCGCGTTGTTCACCATGCTCGTCGATCCGACGGTGAGCGGGACGGAACCGCGGTTGCGAGCGAGCGTCTCGAACATCGACCGCGCGAACGACTTCGACCGCGAGTGCCAGTGCGGTTCGTTCATCGCCTCGACGGCGAGCAGTCGGTCGTCGTCACCGTACCGGCCGGCGAACCACTCGACGAACCGCTCGGCCTCGCCCCAGCGCGACCGGTCGGCGAGGAGGGCGTTCCCCGGCGACCGGACGCCGACGCCCGTGAACGGGTTGTCGTTGGTGAGGTTCTCGTCGGTCGGCCAGACGCCGTTCCCCTCGAAGAGGCTGAACAGCACCGAGATGCCCCGTTCGGCGGCCGCGCGGAGGAAGTGGTCGATCCGGCGTTCGTGCGCCTTCGGCTCCCGCTTCCAGAACTCGTAGCTCGTCCACGTCCGGACGGCGTTGAGGTTCACCCGGCGTGCGTAGCCGAGGTCGCGTTCGATCACCGCCTCGTCGTAGTCCGCCCACATCTGATAGAAGGTGAGCGCGCGGGCGGGCAGGTACATCGCCCCGCGGACGTCGATGGAATCCCTTCCGCCCGACGCGCCGCCCTCGCAGTCGGACGCACCCGGTTCGTGCGGTTCGGGGGCCGTCCCGCAGATGTACTCGGGGCAGCCGGCGATTCGCTCGCCCGCCGCCCGCCCGCTGACCGACGCGAGACCGGTCGCCGCCGCCGAGAGTCTGAGGAACTCCCGTCGACGGTGCTCTGAGTCCATGGCAGATAGTACCGAGAACCCCTCAATAAGCGTCGGGGCCGTCGCCGCGACTACTCGGAGCGAGTGGTCCGCGTCCGAGCCGCTTCCGTCTCGACCTCCTGTACGGACTCTCCGGCGCGGTTCACGACGTAGACGCCCGCGAGGAGGAGCGCTCCGCCGACGAGCGTCTCGCCGCCGACGCGTTCGCCGAGGATGGCGGCCCCCAACAGGACGCCGACGACGGGTTGGGCGAAGAAGAACACGGCGACCGAACTCGCGTCGGCGTACTCCATCCCCTTGTACCAGCAGTACCACGCCGCCGCCGTGCTCAGCACCCCGAGGTAGAGGACCGCCCCGACGAGCGTCGGGGTCACGGTGACCGCGGCGAACGCGCCCGGGTCGAGATACCACTCGACCGGCACCAGCGCGCCGAACAGGGGAACCGACAGGAGCGTCGCGTACGTCACCGTCTCCAGCGCGGAGTAGCGCCTGATGAGGGGTTTTCCGAACGCGGAGAAGCCGGCGAAGGAGAACGCCGAGAACAGCAGCAGTCCGACGCCGGCGAGTCCGCCGCCGGTGACGGTGGTCGGGTCGTACCGGCCGACCAGGACGACGAGCGTACCGATCAGGGCGAGCGCGGTCCCGAGCAGCTTCCGCCGCGAGAGACGCTCGTCGAGAGCGGTCACGCCCAACGCGATCATGAACACGGGCGTCAACACCGTCAGCAGCGCCCCCTGACTCGCGTTCGTCAGGTCCGTCCCGACGAACTGGGTCGTCAGCGCCGCGGTGAGCCACAGCGCCAGTCCGGCGAGCCGTCGCCAGTCCCGGCGGGAGAACGACCGGTCCGGGGTGGTGACGCTCACGACCGCATAGAGCGTCCCGGCGCCGAGCGCAACGCGCAGGAAGACGAGCGTGAGCGGCGGAATCTCCCGAAACCCCCACTTGCTTACCACGTACATTCCGCCCCACAGGGCCGCCGCGAGGAGGGGGGCGGCCGCCAGCAGTCGATCCCGATCGGCGTCCATCGACCGGACGTGCGCGGGCCGGAACCGTCAGTGGCGTGGTTCGTATCGAGACCGCCGCGCATCTTCGCGGGCGAGCGGCACTACGCGGTCGTCGCCGCGGTTCCTGTCGTCATCCTCGTTACCTCTACCGGGGCCGAGGGGAGTGAGAACCGCCGCGCCTCGGCGCCGGCGACGGGTTCGTCCATCGTCCGTCGCGGTCCGGTGCCCGTCGGTCCGGTCGCCGGGTGCGATGAGAACGTCGGACCCGAGCGGGTAAGACGCTCGACGCCGAAGCGCCGAACGACGTGATACTGGTAGTGGACAACGCGGTCGAGGGCGGGCACATGGCCGGTGAAGTCGCCCGACTGCTTCCGGACGCGGACGTGGAAATGCACGACTACCCGAACGGAGCGTCCGACCCGTCGCTCGACGGCGTGGACGGCGTCGTCCTCGGCGGGAGCGGGTGCGGCGTCTACGACGAACCCGACCAGCCTTGGATCGGCCGACAGAAGCGGTTCGTCGGGACGGTCCTCGACGAGGGCGTCCCGCTTCTCGGTATCTGCTTCGGGCACCAACTCGTGAACGCGGCCCTCGGGGGGACCGTCGTCGACGGCGGGGAGTCGAGAAATCACCTCGTGGAGGCGTCGCTCGCGGACGTTCCCCTGTTCGAGGGAGTCGAACCCGTGGTTCCCGTCCTCCACTCGGACGTCGTGACCGAACCCGGCGAGGGGATGGACGTCGTCGGCACGACCGACTACAACGACTACTTCGCCACGCGGCACCGCGAGCGTCCGGTCTGGACGGTTCAGTATCACCCCGAGTTCACGCCCGCCATCCGGCCCGAGTACGACGCCGTCTGGGAGGAGAGCGAACGCTCCTTAGAGGAGTCGACGGCGACGCGGACGCTGGCAAACTTCTCTCGGTTCTGCCGACACGAAAGCGGCGAGTGAGGCGCGGGTCACCACCGCCCGGTTACGCCGGTGTCACGTGGTGGACTCGGCGTTCGCGGAGATATATATCCGAGACCGACGAACTTCCGACCGAGACCCGCGAATGACACGAACACCCCTCGTTCCCGACGCCGCGCGAATCGGCCGAACCGCCCTGACCGTGGCCGACCTGGAAGCGACGGCGGCGTTCTACCGCGACGTCGTCGGCCTCTCCGTGTTGGCGGAGACGGAGACGACGGCGACCCTCGGCGTCGACGGGACGGCGCTGCTCGTCCTGCGACGGGACGACGACGCCCCGCCCCGGACCGACGACCGCGCGGGACTGTTCCACAACGCGTTCAGAGTCCCCTCTCGGGCCGCGTTGGGCGCCACCCTCGAACGAATCCGCGACCGGTCGGAGCTGAGCGGAGCCTCCGACCACTACGTGAGCGAGGCGCTCTACCTCGCCGACCCGGAGGGCAACGGCGTCGAGGTGTACGCGGACAGGCCGCGGGCGGAGTGGCCGCGCACCGAGGACGGAAAGATAGGAATCGGAACGGTGTCGCTGGACCTCGACGACCTCGTCTCGGCGTCGGACGGCGCCGCGGCCGCCCCGCCCGGAACGACCGTCGGACACGTCCATCTAGAGGCGACGTCGCTATCGGCGTCGCGGGCGTTCTACGCGGACACGCTCGGTCTACAGGTGCAGACGGAGTCGCCCTCGGCGCTGTTCCTCGCGGCGGGCGACTACCACCATCACCTCGGCGTGAACGTCTGGAACGGGCGGTCGCGGCCAGCGGACGGACGCGGAGTGGCGTGGTTCGAGTTCCTCGTCCCCGACGAAGCGACGCTGACGACGGTTCGTCGGGGTCTCGCGGCGGCGGACGCCTCGGTCACGGAGCGCGAAGCGGGGTTCGAGGTCGAAGATCCGAGCGGAATCGCCGTCCGGTTCCGCGCCGAGTAGGGCGGCCGTCCCGGACGCCCACCTGCGCCCCTGAACGCCTCGATTCGGCGACCGAGCGTCGGCCCGAGAAGCGGTCGGACGACCCGGCCGGCTCAGAGCACGCGGAACACGCGGACCGTGTCGCGCTTGCCCGGTTCCGCGAGGAGTTGGGCGAGGCCGAGGTCGGAGAACACCCGCTTCCAGTTGCGGTGAAACAGCGGGAACTCGTCGTTGACGTAGCTCACTTCGGCCCCGTCTCGGCCGCGCTGCGGGCTATTGCCCTCGTTCTCGGCCGTTATCAGGAGGTCGGAGGTGACGCGTATCAGCTCCTCGAACACCCACGTCTCCTCGGGGTGGACGTGTTGGAGCGTCTCGACGGAGTACACCACGTCGAAGGCGTCGTCGTCGAACTCGGCGACTACGTCCTCTATGGCGCCGACGCGGAACGTTCCGGTCTCGGCGAGGTCGGGGAAGTACTCGGCCATCACGTCCAAGGCGTCGCCGTTGATGTCGACGCCGGTGAGGTTCTCGTACCCCCGGTCGAGCAGGTGCGCGAGGTGGCGGCCGGAGCTACAGCCGACCTCCAGTATCGCGGCGTCCTCGTCCACGTAGTGCTCGAAGACGGCGGCGAGCGTCTCGCTCACCTCGTTCGGCCCGATGTCGGCGTAGTAGGCCGGCGAGAAATCCCCGGAGCGCTCGGCCCAGCCGCGGCGGTTGTCGTCCGGTTGCACGGACGGTGGGACGGCGTCGAGGAGTAAAGCCTCCCCGGAATCCACCGGTCGGGAGCAGTCGAACGCGGCGCCGAGCGAACGCGGTCGAAACCATCGACTCGGTCGGTGTGGGTCTCGAAGGTGGAGCTATGCTCCTGGAAATCGAAGCGGTCGTACGAGATGACACGCCGTCGGCACAGCCGGGTCGCACCGACGCACCACGAACTCGTCGCGGTCACCGAGAAACTCGAAGTCGCCCGGAAGGGGCGGCACGTGCTCGAACGCCGTCGGGACGGACTCGTCTTCCTCCTCTTAGACGTGCTCGAACGCTACCGGACGCTCCGCACGCGACTGGACGAGGAGTTCGACGAGGCGGCCGGCCTGCACACCCGCGGCGCGGAACGCGAGGGGGAGATAGCCCTCAGAGAACTCGCGGAGGCGCGGGCGACGCACCCCGAACTGCTCCTCGTGGAGACGAAACTGTCCGGACTCGTCGTGCCCCTGTTCCTGAGCACCCACATCACGACGCGGATCGAAGACCGGGGCTACGGCATCATCGGGACAAGTTCGCTGGACGACGAGATAGCCGGCGCGTACGAGAGCGTCCTCGAAACCGCGGTCAAACTCGCGGAGACGACGGACGTCGCCCGTCGACTCGCCGCGGAGACATACCGTCTCCGCGTGCGCGTGAACTACCTCTCCCACCGGCTGATTCCGGACTTCGAAGCGGACGAGCGGTACATCGAGCGGTCGTTGGCTCAGCGGGAACAGGAGGAGCGGTACCGGCAGTTTCGGGTGAAGCGCCGACGGGAGGAACACCGAGCGTCGCGACGTCGACGCGAAGCGGGAGACGGACGCGACGAAACCGGGGAGGAGTGAGCCGATGTTTCACCGCCGATTCGGCCGGGTTATCCGGAGCGCGAAGAGGGCGTCACGAAGGTGCTGCTGAAGCCGTAACGGGGCGCGAGCGGGTCGGTCCGGACAGGGTCAGCGTCGTCCGCTACTCCGGGCGCTCCGCTTCCGGACCGGGTTTCCACGTGTTGCCTTCGAGCGTGACGAGGTCGTAGCGTTTGAGCACCTGCAGCAGGTCGACGACGGCTTCCGCGTCGTAGTCGACGGTCATCTCCTCGGGCAGTTTGTCGGCGATGGCCGACCGCGTCCCCTCCTCCATCCGGTCGAGCGTGTCCAGAAGGATGTCCACGTCCTCCAGCAGGGGCTCGAGGCCGGGCCGACCCTCCTCTTCGGCGTGGAGCTTCGACAGTACCTCGTCGTACGACCCCGTAATCTCCATCGTCACCGCGACGTCGTCGGAATCTGAATCCATGCTACCGATATATGCGGGCAAAACACCATAAGCGTTCCCAACTGTCGGAGATGCGGAGCGGTTTCTCCCGATCCGCGTCCAAGCCGACGCCGGCGAGGTCGGTGTCGGGAGCAATCGACCGCCTGTAGCGGCCCCAATCGATCGATACCGCGTCTCGGCGGGGAGACGCGTCCGATCGCGGTCAGTGCGGCGTCCCCGTCCGGTCGGAGACGACGCGCCACTCGGCGGGGTCGACCTCGTGTCCCGTCACCGAGGAGTGCTCGGGGTAGGCGGTGGTGACGACGTACTCCGAGCGGTCGAGCAGGTACTCCGTCAGGCGGCCGAGGTTGTCGTCGGCGATGCCGCCCAGTCGGTCGAGCGTCACGACGGGGACGCGTTCGTCCACGTCGTAGGCCCGGTGACCGGCCACTGCCACCGCGACGCCGAGCAGTTCCACCTCGCCCTCGCTCAGCGCCGAGGTCGGCACCCCCCGGCCGTCGCGGGCGACCACGAGGTCGAAGTCGCTCGTGAGGCGCGCCGCCTCGAACACGGCGCGCCGGACCTCGTTGCCCTCGTCGAGGGAGGCGAACCCGTGGTAAGAGACTCCTCTAGGGAACCCGTGTCCATCTCCGACAACCGCTTAGCCGTTGTCGGCCGTCGAGGGGCGTGACACTCGACGGCAGCCGAGACAACCCCTAAGCGATTGTCGAAAAGTCAGATTTTGCTCACGATAGTCGTCGAAGAAGAAGGCGTGAGAGAAGGGGCCGCGAGTAGGGGCGAGGCTTCGCGTCGTCCGGCCCTACGCGCTTCCGACGGACGGCGCACCCGTGGCGTCGCCGGCGCGCAGTCTCGGGTTCGGCGTCTCGGTGCCGTTCTCCGTTCCGTTCGTGGCGTTTTCGAGCAGATCGGTGTCGCTGCCCGTCTCGGTGGTAGCGTTGCCGATCAGGTTCGTATCGTTGCCCGACGCTGCCCCGTCCTTGGCGTCCGCCACCGCCGATGCGGTGGCGTTTCCGCCGTTTCGCTGCTCCCGCACCCACGTCCGATACTCCTCGTTGGAGACGACGACCACGTCGCCGCCCATCCGGGCGTGGCCGGAGCCGCAGAACTCCGCGCAGTAGAACGGGTAGACGCCCTCCTCGGTCGCTTTCGTCCGGATAGTGGCGTACGTGCCGGGCATGGCGTCCTGTTTCAGCCCGAGTTTCGGCGAGTAAAAGGAGTGTATCACGTCCTTGGAACTGACGTGGAGGTAGACGTCCCGCCCCTTCGGGATGACCAACTTCTTCTTCGTCGTCACGTTCTCCTGGTCCATGTACCGGAACTCCCAGCCCCACTGGTAGGCGAGCACCTCGATTTCGACGGCGTTCGGGTCGTCGGGTTGGACCGCGCCTTGGAGGTAGTGGTTCGTTCCGCCCCCCTGAGGGCTGTTGTCGGCGGCGACGACGGGGGAGATGTAGGGGTTCGCCAGCACCACCATCGAGGCGATGCCGACGAACGCGAGGATGATGGCGGTGACGACGGTCCAGGTGATTTCGAGTCGGCGGTTCTCCTCGGTCGGCGCCGGGTCGTCGTTGTTCCGGTACCGGTAGATAGTGTAGAAGATGATGAACTCGACAGACATCATCAACGGCAACGCGACGTACAGCAGTTTTCGGTTGAGGTTGTTGATGAGCGCTTTGTTGACGGACTGGGCCGCCACGGGCGTCGTCGCGAGGGCGAGAAAGGCAACGACGAGGGCGAGAAATCCGCCGAGACGCGCGGGCGTCCGATCCATTGCGTACGTCTCGGAGCGATGCGAACTAAACTCTGATGGGTCACCCGACGCGATGCCCGACTGTCCGGTTCGAAGACGCGTTCGAGCGATCCGGAGATTGAATCTTTCGGCCAGGCGGGGAATAGATTTAATCGATGGAAGTCCTTTCCCGAAGACGAGATGAACTACGCAGTCGAACCGTTCTCTCTTCGGAGTTCTCCATGAGCGTCGTCCCGTACGCGTTCGTGGCGTGTCTCGTCGTCGGGGTGGTCCTCCGCGCGCGGTACGGGTCGTTCCGGAATCTCTCGCGGACCATCCTCGCGGACGGCGGACACGTCCGGGGCGACGAGACGGAGGAACGCGAGAAGAAGGCGAACCTCCTCCGGTGGGTGACGACGGTCGACCACAAGGACATCGGCCTCCTCTATCTCGTCTTCGGGACCGTAGCGGCCCTGTGGGGCGGCGTCGACTCGATGATGATTCGGACCGAACTGCTGACGCCCGCCGTCGACGTGTGGTCCGAGGAGACGTACAACGCGCTGTTCACGACCCACGGGCTGACGATGCTTTTCTTCTTCGTCACGCCGGTGTTCTTCGGGATGGCGAACTACTTCCTTCCGTTGCTGATCGGCGCCGACGATTTGGCGTTCCCGCGCATCAACGCCATCGCCTTCTGGCTCCTGCCGCCGTCGCTGCTCCTCGTCCGCGGCGGTCTCATCACCGAGGTCATCGCGCGGGTTCTCGGGCTCGGACTGCCGCGCTCGATGCTGGAAATCCTGTACACGCTGGCCCCGCCGGCGACGGGGTGGACGCTGTACACCCCGTTGTCGACGCAGTTGGCCAACCCGCAGATAGACTTCATGTTACTCGGGTTGCACCTGAGCGGGCTATCGACGATGATGGGGGCGATAAACTTCATCGTCACCATCTTCATGAAGCGCGGACCGGACGTCGATATCGGCGATTTCGACATCTTCACGTGGTCGATGCTGACGACGAGCGGCATCATCCTCTTCGCGTTCCCCCTGCTGGGGAGCGCCATCCTGATGCTGCTGCTCGACCGCAACTTCGGCACCTCCTTCTACGCCGTCGAAGCCGGCGGGTCGATACTGTATCAGAACCTGTTTTGGTTCTTCGGCCACCCGGAGGTGTACATCATCTTCCTGCCCGCGACGGGGCTGATGAGCACCATCCTCCCGAAGTTCTCGGGACGGAAGCTGTTCGGGTTCAAGTTCGTCGTCTACTCGACGCTCGCAATCGGCGTGATGTCGTTCGGCGTCTGGGCCCACCACATGTTCACGACGGGGATGGACCCGCGACTCCTCACCTCCTTTATGATCGTCTCCATCGCCATCGCCGTTCCGAGCGCCATCAAGGTGTTCAACTGGATGACGACGATGTGGAAGGGCGACATCAGGCTCACCGCGCCGATGCTGTTCTCCGCCGGCGGCCTCGGTCTGTTCGTCATCGGAGGGATCACGGGCGTCTTCCTCGCGTCCATCCCCATCGACGTGATGTATCAGGACACCTACTACGTCGTCGGACACTTCCACATGATCCTGATGGCGATCATCCCGTTTCAGATGTTCGCCGCCTCCTACTACTGGTTCCCCATCATCACCGAACGGATGTACAACCAACGTCTGGCGCGCCTGCAGGCGGTGCTCACCTCCGTCGGCGTGTTCGTCACGTTCATGGCGTTCCTGATAATGGGCGCTCTCGGGATGCCGCGGCGGTTCGCCTCCTACCCGCCGAAGTTCCAGTTGTTCCACGACGTCGCCTCCGTGGGCGCGTTCGTCATCGGCTTCAGCGTCCTGCTGTGGCTGTACAACATGTTGCACTCGCTGTGGTTCGGCGACCTCGTCCGCGACGCCGACGTGTGGGACCTGAAGAAGACCCAGCAGTTCACCCGCGAGTGGCAGGCGTTCGAGGCGCGACTCGCCGAGAAGTACGGCGTCACCAGCACCTCGCCCGAGGAGACGCGGGCCGCCGCGGAGAGCCAGATGGTCGGCGACCAGAAGGACGAACCCGACACGGGCAGTCCGAAGGCGTTCGAGGACCTCTCCGGCATCGGCAACGACGTGGTCGTCGGCGCCGTCGCCGGCTTCGTCGGCATGATGCTCATGTCGGCCGTCCTCTACGTCGGCTCCCTCCTGGGCGTGTTCGACCTGGTGTCGTTCGCCGAACTCGCCGAACTCGTCGGGGTGGAGGGCAGTCCGCTCGTCGGCTACCTCATCTTCCTCGGCGGCGGGATGACCACGTGGGCGCTTCTGTTCGTCACCTTCGCGGACTTCCTGCCGGGGGAACCCCTCCTCAGGACGGGCCTCGTGTTCGCCGTGGTGATGCTCCCGGGGTTCTTCGTGGCGTTCTACAGCGGCCAGTCCGGGTGGGAACTCGTCGGCTACATCCTGGTGGCGTTCGTCGCCCACCTCGCCTACGGGGCGGGATTGGCGACCACGTTCAAGATGCTGAGCGGCCGTCTGAAAACGTCGCTCGTCCACGTCTCGGAATGACGGTGACATCTCACGCCGCGGCGGGGGCGAGCGCCCGGACGCGGCGACTGACACGCACGCGCGGGGGTGACGCGCGGTGAACTGGAGCGACGCCGCGGCGTACGCCCTGCCGTTCCTCGGCGCCCTGGTGTTCTGCGCGAGCATCGGCGGCGCCGTCTACGGCGGCTACGCCGCCGTACAGGACGACCTCGGCCTCTGCGGCGTCCCCGCCATCGCGGTGACGCCGCCCGAGGACATCGACCACAACGCGCCGGAGGGGACGGTCGACCCCTCGTGGACGCAACTCGACTACGAGGAACTGAACGAGGCCGAGAAGGAGGCGTTCGAGGAAGCCGTCGGGTCGGTGAGCGGGACCGGCGACGTCCACGGCGAACTCGAACACGAGGCGGCGTTCAGCGGCGGCGCTCTCGTCGCGTACGAGGGCGAGGAGTACTACGTGGCCATCGAGACGATGGACGAGTGCGCCTCGGCGGCGCCGTGGGTCCTCCCGGCCGGCGTCCTCGGCGTCCTCGTGGGCCTCGGTCTGTTCTACTCGCCGCGACTCGCCCGGATGCTGGCCCATCGGTCCGACCGCTGAGCGGTCGGGGTCGAAACCGAGCCGCGGCGTCGCCCGGTATCCGTCGCTCGTCACCCGAGCGCCGGGACGACCGGAAGCAGGAGCGCACCGCCCCCGTCCAACTGGTCGATGGGGGGGATGAAGCCGAAGAACGACGCGAGGAGCAGGGCGCCGAGGAACGCCGCGAACAACACCGTCAGCGCGAGGAGCCAGTCGTACAGTCCCTGCGTCGTCGTCAACTTGGGGAGCGTCGCCATGGGAGAAGGAGGGGCGGAATCGAGGGTAAATCTACTGGCGTCCGGCCCGTGCCGAACGTTGGACGCCCTCTCAGGCGCCGAACGTCGCGCCGAAGTACAGCGACACGATGATGACGAGCCAGATGGCGTCGACGAAGTGCCAGTACATCGAGACGGTCCTGACGGCGGTGTCGCGGCCGGCGCTGAACTGCCCCATCAGCCCCCGTACGAGCAGGATTCCCATGAGTATCGTCCCCGTGACGACGTGGAGACCGTGCAGCCCCGTCAGCCCGAAAAACGCGGGACCGAACAGCCCCGTGGAGATGGTGAACCCCTCCTTGACGATCATCTCGTGGTACTCGTACACCTGCCCGCCGACGAACGCCAACCCGAGTGCCAGCGTCACCCCGAGCCACACCAAGAACCGCTTGCGGTCGCCGCCGGAGAGTTTCTTGTGCGCGTACTCGAACGTGAAGCTCGAACCGACGAGGAGGACGGTGTTTATCGCCAACACCGGCGTGAGCAGATGCGGAAGCTCCTCGGGGGGCCACGCGCCGATGCGGAGGAAGTAGTAGTACGTGAACCCGGCGGCGAACGTCGCGATGTCCGTCAGCACGAACAGCAACATGCCGAGTCGGTGGACGCCGGAGTCGAGGATGCTCTCGTCTTTGTCCCAGTAGGGTTCGACGAACGCCTGATAGAGCCAACCGAACATGCCGACGAGAAGAAGGAACGCTCCGCCGCCGAAGAACAGCGGTCCGAGGAACTTCGGAACGAGCGAGTAGTCCGTCCACCCGATGATGAACAGGCCCGCGCCGAGATAGAGATTCGCCGCGCCGACGGCGGCGATGAACGGCCACCACGACGACTCGTCGAGTCCGCGGGGGACGTCCCACCCCGCCGGCGGGCCGAGTCCGCCCTCCTCGTCCTCAGAATCGGTTGCCGTACCCATACGTTCAGCCTGGGGAGGGACCGTAAAATAGCCGGCGGGCGATTCAGACGCGGCGGGCGGACGGGGGCGTTCCGTCGGAGACGGCGGCGACGGCCCCGTTCGCGTTCGGACGCGCGGCCGCCGAACCTTTACTCCTCGCCGCCGCAGTTGGCACCGACATGGCACACATCGCCATCACCGGTGCCGCCGGCAACGTCGGGAGCACCGCCGTCGAGGCGTTCGACCACGAGACGCACAAGGTCACGCCGATAACGCACACGGAGACGGAGGGGATGGAGAGCGTCGTCGCGGACGTTTCCGACCGCGAGGAGTTCGTCGAGAAACTGCCCGAGGACGCCGACGTCCTCGTCCACCTCGCGGCGAACCCCTCGCCGTACGCCGAGTGGGACGAGTTGAAGGACGTCAACGTCGAGGGTGCCTACAACGCCTACTACGCGGCCGACGAGAACGACGTGGGTCGGGTGGTGTACGCCTCCTCGAACCACGCGACGAACGGACACATCGTGGCCGACCCGGACGAACCCGAGACGATGCGCGCGGGCACCGACGTCATCGACCCCGACGACGAGACGGCGCCGGACTCCTTCTACGGCGTCACGAAGGTGGCCGGCGAGGCGATGGGGAACTACTTCGCCCACCGGGAGGGCGTCGAGGCGGTGAACCTCCGAATCGGCTGGTTGCTCGCCGAGGAGGACCTGAAATCGGAGGTGACCGACCCCGTCTCCGAAGAATACGCCGAGGAGGCCGCCCGGTTCGCCCGCGCGATGTGGCTGAGTCCGCGCGACTGCAAGGACGCCGTGCGGGCGGCGAGTCTCGCGGACCTGCCCGAGGAGGAGAACTCGGTCACGGTCAACGCCATCTCCGCGAACGACGAGCGCTGTCTGTCGCTGACGCACGGTCTCCGGACCATCGGCTACCGGCCGCGGGACAACGCCGCCGAGGTCATCGAGTCGAACTGACTCCGACGACCCCTCACCCCTCGAAGGAGTGCGAACCGAACGGCTGTATCTCGCGGTCCAGACGCGCCTCCGCGAGGTAGAGCGCAGCGTTCACCAGGCCGATGTGGCTGAACGCCTGCGGGAAGTTTCCGAGTAACCGTCCCGTCTCGGCGTCTATCTCCTCGGAGAGCAGTCCCAACGGCTCCGCGTAGTCGAGTACGCTCTCGAATATCGCCTCGGCCTCGTCGACGCGGCCGGTGACCGCGAGGGCGTCGACGAGCCAGAACGAACAGAGCACGAACGCTCCTTCCTCTCCCGGAAGGGGGTCGGCGCCCCCCTTGTAGCGAAAGACGAGTCCCTCCTCGGTCGCCAGTTTCTCGCGTATCGCGTCGACCGTCGAGCGGACCCGTTCGTCGTCCGGGGGGAGAAAGCCCGTCAGCGGGATGAGCAGTCCGGTTGCGTCCAGCGTGTCGTCGTCGTAACATTGGGTGAACGCCCCGAGTTCCTCGCTGTATCCCCGGTCGAGGACCGTCTCGTGAATCTCGTCGCGGACCGCCGACCAGCGCTCCTCCGCGGCGGCGTAGTCGAGTTCCTCGGCCATCTGTATCGCTCGGTCGAGACCGACCCAGCACATCACCTTCGAGTAGACGAACTGGTGCTCGTCGCCGCGGACCTCCCAGATGCCCGACCCGGGTTCGTCCCATACCTCGCAGATGTGGTCGGCGATGTCGTGGACCGCCCGCCAGTCGTCCTCGCCTATCTCGCGGCCGGCCCAGAGCAGTTGGTAGATGGCGAGTATCAACTCGCCGTACACGTCGAGTTGGCGCTGGTCGGCCGCGTCGTTGCCCGCGCGGACGGGCGCGGAGTCGAGATAACCCGAGAGGTGCGACAGTTCTGTCTCCGTCAGGTCCTCCCCGCGGTCCATCGAGTACAGCGGCTTGATATCGTCGGGGTGGAACTCCTTCGAGAGGTCGAGAAAGCGGTCGAGGTACGCCGACGCCTCCTCGTAGTGACCGAGATGCGTCAGCGCGCGGACGGTGAACGCGCCGTCGCGTATCCACGAGTAGCGGTAGTCCCAGTTGCGCACGCCGCCGACGTCCTCCGGGAGCGACGTGGTCGGCGCGGCGCAGATACCGCTCGTGTCCCGCCGCATCAGCAGTTTCAGGACGAGGCCGGACCGGACCGCCAGGTCGTGCGTCCGGCCTTCGAGGAGGCAGTTCTCCGTCCCGTCGGCGTCGTCGCCGCAGGGGTGCGCCCACTCGCGCCAGTAGTCGACGGTGTCCGAGAGCAGGCCGTCGCAGGTGCCGCCCGCCAGCGGTTCGTGGCTCCCGTACTGGGCGACGAACCAGTGGGACTCGTTCGCGGAGAGCGGGTACGTCGCCGCCGCCCGGTCGTCGCCGTCCCCGGCGTCCTCGACGGCGAGGTCCACCGGCGACGATAGGAACAGCGACTCCTCGCCGGCCTCGGCGACGACGCCCCCGCTGGTCGACTCGACGCGCGTGTCGGCGCGGGCGTAGTCGAACCGCGGTTCGAACTCGACGTGCACGTCGACGCTGCCCTCGGTGCACGTCACCTTCCGGTAGACGGCGTCGGCGGGGTGGTCCTCGGCGTAGGGTTCCCCCGACGCGAGCATGAAGTCGGTGAGGGTCAGTTCGCCGCCGGCGGTGGTGAACGTCGTCTGGAGCACGTTCGTCCGGTCGAGGTATCGCTGTCGGGACTCGTACTCCTGGGCGGGTGCGACCGAGAACGTCCCGCCTCGCTCGCCGTCGAAGAGGGCGGCGAAGACGCTCGGCGAGTCGAGGTACGGGAAGCAGCACCAATCGATGGCGCCCTGGTCGCTCACGAGTGCACACGTCTCTAAGTTACCGACGATACCGTAGTCGGAAATCGGCGTGAACTCCTTCATGGCTGCCTGGTGAGACCCCCACGGCGGCCGACGTTCCCGGCCGTACCGTCGGTTCGGCCTCAGATTCGGCGACGGGCGGATTAAACGCGTCGGCCATCACGATTTTGGTCGTCGCGGGCGCCCTTCGACACGTATTGCGGACGGGGGAGACGTCGCGAACGATTCCCTCGCCTCGTGTTCGCGGTGAATCACGGAGACGCGCGTGCGGCGCCGCCGCACGCGCGGACGGCGATGCACGACTACAAGGAGACATATATGTCAGAGCAAGAACTCACGCTCGGTATCGTCGGATTGGGTAAGATCGGCGGCAACCTCGCGCGGCAGGCCGTCGAGAAAGATATCCGCGTCGTCGGCCTCGACGCCGAGGACAGACCCGAACTGGAGGAGGCGGGCATCGAAGTACACGACGCCGGTGAGTACGAGACGCTGGCCGAGGAACTCGACCCGCCGCGCGTCGTCTACATGTCGCTGCCCGCGGGCGAACTGATAGACGACCAACTCGACGAACTCGTCGGCGAACTCGACGAGGGCGACGTCGTGATGGACGGCGGCAACTCCTTCTGGCGCGACTCCATCCGCCGCGAGGAGCGCTGCTGGGACGAGGGCGTCTACTTCCTCGACACCGGCACCAGCGGCGGGCCGCCGCGCGCGAAGGACGGCGCCTGCTTCATGGTCGGCGGCAAGGAGGAGGGCTTCGAGATAGCCGAACCCTACCTCGACACCCTCTCCGTGGAGGACGGCCTCATCCACGTCGGCGAACCGGGCAGCGGCCACTTCGTCAAACTCGTCCACAACGGCATCGAGTTCGGGATGCTGCAGTCCATCGCCGAGGGCGTCGAACTCCTGAAGGCCGGGCAGTTCGACCTGGACGGCGAGATGGGCGACCTGTTCGAGACGTGGAACAACGGCGCGGTCATCGAGAGTTGGCTGGTCGAGTTGATGTCGAAGGGGCTGAAGAACGAAGACCAGTTCTCCGACGCCCCCGAGAACTTCGAGGACGTGCCGAACTTCGTCGAGGACACCGGCGAGGTGAACTGGCTGGTGCAGGAGGCGTTCAAGGGCGAGACGCCGGTGCCCGTCATCACCCAGTCGGTCATCGAACTGTTCAAATCGCGCGGAAACCAGAAGCACGCCCCCCGCGCCGTCGCCCTGATGCGTCACGGTTTCGGCCTCCACCCCTTCGGCGAACAAGAGGGCATCATGGACGAACGCATCACCGGCCGCGTCGACAACGACGCGCGCAGCGACATTCGACAGGAGGAGGGCGACGAGGACACCCTGCGGCCCGAGAAGCGCGAGTCGTACGACGGCGACCCCGACAGCTAGGAGGAGACACCAATGGCAAAACAGTTCGTCTACGACGAGAACGGCAGCGAGATCAGCGTGTGGGCCGAGTCGACCGACGAGGTGGTCGAGGAGGCTCGCAGCGAACTCGACGAGGAGGGAATCGAACTCGGCGAGGAGGAGATACGCGAGCGAATCCGCGTCATCCCCTCGCCGACGCGAATCAAGAGCAGTCCCGAAGACGTGCTGATGGACAAGCGCCGCCGCGGCGGCATCGAGGCGGCCGAAGTCGTCGAGTCCGGGATGGACATCGGCCTCGGCACCGGTAGTACGACGGCGTGGGCCATCGCCGCCATCGGGTGGAAACTCGAATCGGGCGAACTCGAGGACGTGCGCGGCGTCGCCACCTCCCTCCAGAGCCACGACTTGGCCCGCGAACTCGGAATTCCCCTGACCGACGTCGACGAGTTCGAGTCGCTGGACGTGGCCATCGACGGCGCCGACCAGTGGGACCCCGAGAACCCCCACGTCGTGAAGGGCGGCGGCGCCTCCCACGCCCGCGAGAAACTCATCGACGAGATGGCCGACCGCCTCGTCATCGCCACCGACGACGAGAAGCAGTCGACGCCGCTGTCGCACCCCGTTCCCCTCTCGGTGCTGCCCGAGTCGCGCAACGTGGCGCAGTCGTGGGTGAAAGAGCAGGGCGGCGACCCGCAACTCCGCTACGCCGAGAAGAAGGACGGACCGCTGTTCACGGCGAACGGCAACCTCATCGTCGACTGCGATTTCGGCGAGATAGACGACATCGAGGGGCGCGCGACCGAACTCGCGCGCATTCCGGGCGCTCAGGAGCACGGCCTGTTCGTCGACGTGGTCGACGACGTGATATACGGCACCGACGACGACGTGGAACACGTCGAGTTCTGAGCGGAGCGAAACGGAGAAAAAGGAAGAGAGGGACGCGAGCGGAACCGAATCGCCTCGCGCGACGCTGTTTTTACTGACCGTCCGCGTCGTCCC
Source organism: Halogeometricum pallidum JCM 14848 (assembly GCF_000337095.1). Taxonomy (GTDB): domain Archaea; phylum Halobacteriota; class Halobacteria; order Halobacteriales; family Haloferacaceae; genus Halogeometricum; species Halogeometricum pallidum. The sequence goes on along the minus strand of NZ_AOIV01000006.1, from coordinate 24,419 downwards.
GTTCCTCGCCGGCCTCCTCGGCGGCGGCGAACACGTCCGCCATCCACGCGTTGAGGTCCTCCTCGTGGACGTTCTCGCGGAGTGCCGACATCCGCTCGCGGCGCTCTTCTGCGTCCATCGTCATCGCCTCCTCGATGGTCCGGGCGAACCCTTCGGTGTCGTGCGGGTTGACGACGAGGGAGTGCTCGCCGAGTTGCTCGTAGGCGCCCGTCTGGTCCGAGAGGATGAGGACGCCGTCGTCGTCCACCTGCGAGGCGACGTACTCCTTGGCGACGAGGTTCATCCCGTCGCGCAGGGCGCTGACGAGCATCACGTCGCTGTAGCGGTACAGCGCGTTGAGTTCGTCGCTCTCCAACCAGTCGTCGATGTAGATGACGGGCGTCCACTCGTCGGTGCCGAAGCGCTCGTTGATGCGCTCGACTGCCTCCCGGACGTTCGTCTGGAGGTTCTGGTACTCGGGGATGAGCGACCGCGACTCGTCGGCCTTCTGCACGTACGTGAGTTCGCCCTGTCGCTCCGGACGGCCCTTCCAGAACTGTTCGAGCGCCTTCAGTCGCTCGACGATGCCCTTCGTGTAGTCGAGGCGGTCGACGCCGAGGGCGACTTTCGAGTCCTCGGGGATGCCGCGGTCCTGTTTGAACGCCCGCCAGGACTCCTCGTCGGCCGAGGAGGCCGACTCCGCGATGCCGTCGGCGTCGACGCCGAGGGGGAACGCCTGAACGTAGGTCGTGTGGCCCTCGTACTGGACGCGGTTGTCGTCGTAGTCGACGAACGCGTCCTCGAACGCCTGGTCGACGCAGTCGAGGAAGTTCTGACAGTAGCGCTCGACGTGGAAGCCGAGGACGTCGTTGGCCAGCAGGCCGTCCAGCAGGTCCTCGGCCTGCGGGCAGGCGCGGAACGTGTCCCATCCGGGCCACGTGATGTGCCAGAAGTGGGTCAGGAGGGCGTCGGGGGCGTCCTCGCGGACCATCCGGGGCGCCAGCGCGAAGTGGTAGTCCTGGAACCAGACCACCGAGTCCTCGCCGATGGCGTCGACGACGGCGTCGGCGAAGCGGCCGTTCACCTGCTGGTAGCGCCGCCAGTGGCGGTTGGCGTACTCCGTCTTCCAGATGCCGCCGTGGCTCAGCGGCCACAGCACGCGGTTGCTGTAGCCGTAGTAGTACGCCTCCACCTCGTCGTCGGAGAGCCAGATGCGCTTGAGGTCGTAGGCTTCCTCCTCCGGCGGCATCCGGACGACGTCGTCCTCGCCGGTCACCTCTCGGTCGGCCTCGCCGTCGCCCCACGCGATCCAGGTGCCGTGAACGCGTTGCATCACGGGGTCGAGGCCGGCGGTGAGGCCGCCCGCGGGTTCGTCGACGACGACGTTGCCGTCCTCGTCGTACTCGTGGGAGTAGGGCTGGCGGTTCGAGACCACGATGAGGTCGCCGGGAACCGAGGGCGTCTCGTCGCGGTCGTCGGTCCGTTCGTCCGCCGACTCGTCGTCGCCTATCATCGGGGAATCACCCCGTGCGTATCGTATCGTTGAATCATACAGTCGTCACCGTGTTCGTCAGCGTGCCGACGTTCTCGATGGTTATCTCGACGCGGTCGTCCTCCCGGAGAGTGAACTCCGAGGGCGGGACGATGGAGGTGCCGGTCAGGAGCACCGAGAGTTCGGGCGTCTCGTCGTGGCGGTTGCGGTAGGAGACGAGTTCCTCGCAGGTGCGCGCCATCAGCGAAGTGTCCGTCTCGCCCTCGAACTCCGTCTCGCCGTCACGTTCGATGGTCATCGACATCTCCAGGTCGTGCGGGTCCTCGACCGTCTCCGGCGAGACGACGCAGGGGCCGACGGCGCAGCACCGCTCGAACACCTTCGCCTGCGGGAGATACAGCGGGTTCTGGCCTTCGAGGTCCCGACTACTCACGTCGTTGCCGACGGTGTAGCCGACGATGTCGCCCTCGTAGAGGACGATTCCGAGTTCGGGTTCGGGGACGTCCCACTCGGAGTCCTCGCGGACGCCGATTCGGTCGTCGGGGCCGACGGTTCGGGAGGGCGTCGCCTTGAAGAACAGTTCGGGCCGGTCGTTCTCGAACACCTGTTGGTACATCTCCGGGCGGCCGCTCTCGTCCTCGCGGGCGTCGCCGCTGGCCTCGTAGGTGACGCCGGCGGCCCACACCTCGTCGGGAACGACCGGACGGACCGTCCCCGACTCGACCTCGTCTTCGCCGACGACGGGCGCGTCGTCGAGGAGGGCCTCGGCCACGTCGTCGACGCCGCGGTTCGTCGTCGAGGCGACCATCGCGAGGTCGCGGAACGACGAGAGGGCCGGGCGCGCCGACGAGAGATCGTAGGCTGTCCGGCCGTCGCGGGCGACGAGACGCGGGTCGCCGGAACCGATCCGAACGCGGAAGTATCGCATCGACTCTCGGTATGCGACGACGCCACTAATTTCTCGTGGCTGTCGGGGTGTAATTTCGCCGCCGCGGCGCCGCGGCCGTAAGAGGCGTAAGTCGAGGGTTCGAACGTCGGGGTGATGACAGAGACGTATCAGAACTACATCGACGGGGAGTGGCGAGACTCAGAGACCGGCGAGACGTTCGACGTGAAGAACCCGGCCGACACCTCGGAGGTCGTCGGGTCGTTCCAGCGGTCCAGCGAAGCCGACACGAACGGCGCCATCGACGCCGCCGCGTCCGCCGAGGACGAGTGGGCCGACACGCCCGCCGCGACGCGGGGAGAGTTCCTCCGCGAGACGGCCAAACGGATGGACGACCGCGAGGAGGAACTCACCGAGACGCTCGTCCGCGAGGAGGGGAAACTCCGCGGCGAGGCCAACGGCGAGGTCAACCGCGCGATAGACATCTTCTACTACTACGCCGAACGTGCCCTCGACTACGCCGGCGAGCGAAAGAAGGGAGCGGCGGACCAGAATCTGTACTACGTGCGCGAACCGATGGGCGTCGCCGGCCTCATCGTCCCGTGGAACTACCCCATCGCCATCCCCTGCTGGAAGATGGCCCCCGCGCTGGCGACCGGTAACACGCTCGTCATCAAGCCCTCGAAGGAGGCGCCGAACGTCCTCCGCAAGGTGTTCGAGTGCATGGACGAGGCCGCCGAGGAGGTTGGCGTCCCCGACGGCGTCATCAACTTCGTCACCGGCGGCGGCGAGGACGTCGGGCAGGCCATCCTGAACCACGAGGAGGTCGACACCGTCTCGTTCACCGGTAGCCGACAGGTCGGCGAGATGATCTACGAGCAGGCGACGGACGACCACAAGCGCGTCCAGACCGAACTCGGCAGCAAGAACCCCACCGTCGTCTCCGCGAGCGCGGACGTACAGGAGGCCGCCGAAACCGTCGCCGCAGGCGCGTTCGGCGTCACCGGGCAGGCCTGCACCGCGACGGAACGGGCAATCGTCCACGACTCCCAGTACGAGGAGTTCGTCGAGGCCCTCGTCGAGGAGGCCGAGAGCGTCCAACCCGGCTTCGGCCTCGACGACGACTCGACGATGGGCCCGCACGTCAGCGAGAGCGAACTGGAGAGCACGCTGGAGTACGTCGAGAAGGGCAAAGAGGAGGGCGCGACGCTCGAATACGGCGGCGAACGCCTCGAAGGCGACGAGTACGACGACGGCTACTTCGTCCAGCCGACCATCTTCACCGACGTCGACAACGACATGGGGATAATGCAGGAGGAGGTGTTCGGCCCGTTCGTCGGCGTCACCACCTACAGCGACTTCGATGAAGCCGTCGAACTCGCCAACGACGTGGAGTTCGGCCTCTCGGCCGGCATCGTCACCGACGACCACACGGAGGCCAACCGCTTCGTCGACGAGGTCGACTTCGGCGTCGTCAAGGTGAACGAGGCGACCACCGGCCTCGAACTGCACGTCCCGTTCGGCGGGATGAACGCCTCCTCCTCGGAGACCTACCGCGAACAGGGCGAGGAGGGGATGGACTTCTTCACCATCATCAAGACCGTCTACGACGACTACTGAGCGCGCCGAACCCGCCGCAGTCTCTTGCGATTCTCTTCTCTTCCCCGCGCGACCGAGAGTGGATACGCGACGACCGACCGAGAAACCGACGCGGGCGGGACTGAAAGGGGCCGCGCTGTCGGTCAGCCCCGCCGACGCAAGCACGTGAGCGAAGCGAACGCGCGCAGCGAGGCGCGGCAGCCGACAGCGCGGGGGCTTTCGAGGTAGTGTCAGCGTCCGTCCCACCTCCTTTCGCGGAAAAAGCGCCGTCCGTAACTCTTCAAAACCGCTCAGATAGCCGTCCAGCCGCCGTCGACGTACACCAAGTCGCCCGTGATGTAGGAGGCGTCCTCGCTGGCGAGAAACAGCGTCGCGCCCGCGCAGTCCTCGGGGTAGCCGGCGCGTTGCAGCGGGATGGGCTTGATGAACTCCCCCTCCTCGTCGCCCGCGGCGTCCTGCGCCTGCTGGCTCCAGCCCTCGGTGAACTCGGTGGCTATCTGCCCCGGCGCGATGGCGTTGACGCGGATGCCGTAATCGGAGAGCTCCAGCGCCGTCCCGCGCGTTATCATCTTTATCGCCCCCTTCGTCGCGTCGTACTGCACCTGGTCGTACTGGGCGACTTCCGAACTGATGGAGGCCGTGTTGACGATACAACCCGGGTCGTCGCGGTCTATCATGTCCTTCGCGGCGGCCTGCGTGCCGAAGTAGTAGCCGCGGACGTTCGTGTCCTGCAGTTTGTCGAAGTCCTCCTGGTCGACTTCGAGGAACGGTTCGCTGTGCTGGCGGGCGGCGTTGTTCACCATCACGTCGACGCCGCCGTACTCGCGGGCCGCCTCGACGACCGATTCGAGTTGGTCGGGGTCCGAAACGTCCGTCTCGGCGTACTCGGCGGTGCCGCCCGACTCCTCGATTTTCTCGTGGGTCGGCGTATCCTCGTCCTCCTCTTTCGGGTCCTCTTGGATGTCGGCGTTGATGACCGTCGCCCCCGCCTCGCCGAACCGGAGCGCGATGGCCCGACCGATGCCGGCGGAGGCGCCGGTGACGATGACCGTCTCGTCGCTAAAGTCGAAACTAGCGCTTCCCATGCTCTCGTGTGCGCTCGTCGACGTGTTAAGTCTACCCGCCGAGCGTCAGATGGCGTTGGAGTACGCCCGGTGCCGAACACGAGCGAACGGCTCTGTTGAAAACCTCGGTCGCTGATAGTTCGTCGAGACTCTGCTGAATAGAGGGTGCGAACCGGTCACTCGAACTTCCTGGTCACGATGCTACGTGCAGAGCGTCTACGTGTCAATTTTACTATTACTTTCACTAATCCGATAGGCTACCCTACGTGGGTGGGTCGGCGTCGTTACCGAACCCATTTCCATACGTCCTGATGACCTCGGTAATCGTGACTTCGTATGCGTCGTACCACTCCGTCCACCGGTTCTTCGCCCGTTTGTGGTCGGCATCGGCTCCGAACGACTTGAGCGCATCCAGCGACTCCCAATAGTACACGACCAACGCTTCTTCACTCTCTGCTGCTTGCCACGTCCGCTTTCCCAGATACCCCTCTGTCTCTTCGGCCGCCATCTGAATCGCGTCATTCAACTCGCGAAACTCCGCGTCGTACTCCCCCGGCGCAAGACGAAACGTAACGAGGTACATTATGCCCGTTTCACTCCCACGAGCGGAGATAGGTGTTCTCGTCTGTGGATGTATGCACTTGCCGAAATCCCTCCTCGGACCGGACAACGCCGGTTTCGTCCTTGGCCACTCCGCCTCGAAGCCCACGTCTATTCTACCCAGTGATGAACACAAGCAACGGACACCTGTTCCGGAAGTATCTCTCTCACGCGCGTCCGATGGTGATACCGATGACACGACACGATAACAAACCCAACGAGTACCGATTCGCAACACGTGCTGTAGGTGCAGCCGACACCGCGACCAACTCCCACAGGACGAAAACGAACGACGTTGTCCCGCCTCTCCACCTTTCAACTACCTTCGAATGGCAGGACGGAGTGAACGGCAACGAACACGACTACTCCCGCGAAAGCAACCCGACGCGGGCCGCACTCGAACACCAGTTAGCCCGTGTCGAAGGTGGCGACCACGCGCTCGCGTTCGCCTCCGGGATGGCTGCTATCTCGACTACCATTCTCTCGCTTGTCCCACCGAGCGGTCACGTCGTCTCCTCCGACTCCATCTACAGTGGAACGGAAAAACTACTCACGGAACTCGCCGCTGGCCACTTCGAGTGTGATGTTGACTTCGTGGACGCCCGCGAACCCGAAAATGTCGCCGCCGCCGTCGATGAGGACACCGACTTGGTCTGGGCGGAGACGCCAACGAATCCCCTTATGCGGCTCTGTGATATCGGAGCTATTGCTGCCGTCACCGACGAGTACGGTATCCCATTCGGCGTAGACAGCACATTCGCCAGTCCCTACTTCCAAGCCCCACTCGAACTGGGCGCTGACATCGTCGTTCACAGCACGACCAAGTACATCAACGGGCACTCCGACTCGACCGGTGGGGCCGTCATCACTGACGATGACGGAGTTTTCGACCGGTTAGCGTTCTCTCAGCGGGTTGGCCTCGGGAACATGCTATCGCCGTTCGACTGTTATCTGGTCGGTCGAGGGCTGAAGACCCTGCCGGCGCGAATGGAACACCACGAGGCAAACGCGAGAGCGGTCGCAGAGTTCCTCGAAGAGCACGATAGGGTAGCGCGGGTGTACTATCCGGGACTGAAGAGCTACCCGCAGCATGAGCTCGCCAGTGAGCAGATGTCGGGGTACAGCGGGATGCTATCCTTCGAGTTCGACGGTTCACCGGTTGAACTGGAGGCGTTTATCGAAGGACTCGAGGTGTTTACACCGGGAGCAAGTCTCGGTGGAACCGAGAGTCTCATCGAGGTGCCGTCGTTGATGATTCCCGACGAGATTGGCCACGGAGAGGAAACGGCGGAGATCCCCGAGACGCTCGTTCGCGTGTCAGTCGGCCTTGAAGACCCCGACGACCTGTGCGAAGACTTTCGGACGGCACTACCGTAGAGAGTTCCTCCGTTCTCAAAGCCGGAGAGGGTTGATTCGATGATTGAGACGCAAGGCGCTACTCAGCAGTTAGTTCAGCGTAGGTGAGGTGGAATAAACGAATCCTCCGTGCTGAATACAGCCTCTCTATTCAGCACACGGCCCGTATCGAATCCTGCGGGTTTCAACAGAGCCGAACGAACCGAAACTGACGACGAAAACTCGAAAGCCCGCGTCGGTTCGACTCCCGCGACTCGCCGCGCTACTCCCCCTCTCGGATGTCCTTCGGCCGAATCACGCCGGGTTCGCCCACTTCGATGCGGTCGCCGACTCGAATCACCTCCAGCGTGCGCGGGTACTCGTAGGAGGCGAGGTGCTCGTGCAGCGACTTCGGGTCGTGGCCGACGCCGCGCCAGAGGTCCCAGTGCGTCGGGAGGAGTCTATCGAGTTCGAGTCGGTTCGCCGCCTCGGCCATCTGCTCGCCGTCGTTGTACCAGTCGGTCGGATAGGTCTCCGCGGGGTCGTCCTCGGTGTGGTGGATGTTGCCGACGGTACCGTAGGCGAACACGCCGGCGTCGATGTCGAACTCCTCGGCGACGTCTTCGAAGACGTCCGCCGGGCGGGAGTCGCCGGCCGCGAAGAACGTCTCGTCGCCCGACTCGACGACCATCGTCACCGGTTCCTCCGCGTCGGGGTCGTTCGCCTCTCGAACATGAACGTCGATGTCGCCGAACGTCAGGTCGTCGCCCGGTTCGACGGTGTTTCGCTTCTCGTCCGGAACGCGCAGGTCGCCCTCGTAGGCCGGGTTCTCGTAGGACGCTTCGGGCGCGTAGACGTCCGCGTCGAGGTTCTCCACGAGGGGAGCGTACGACGGGGGATGCATGTGGTCGATGTGCTCGTGGGTGACGAGGACGGCGTCGCACATCTCGGCCGCCTCGGGGTCCACCGGCACCGGTACCATCCGAATCGTCCGCGGCGGCGACCCGTCGCCGAAGTACGGGTCGAGGTAGAGCGTCGTCTCCCGCGTTCGAAAGACGAAGCCGTTGCCGCCGAGGTACCACGCCGACAGGCCGTCGGGGTCGACCGCCTCTATCTCGTCGTTCACGAACCAATCGCCCCACATCGAGTGCACCATACGCGGTCGTTCGTGACGATTCCGGAAAAAAGAACTCGCCGAACGGGAGCGGAGACGGAGAGTTACAGTCCCGTGTACGTCCGGCCGCCGTTGGCGTTCGCCTCGATGTAGTCCCAGTCGTACTCGACGCCGAGGCCCGGGCCCTCCGGAACGCCGACGGTTCCCTCCTCGTCGATGGAGTCGAGTTCGTCCTCGTAGTCGCCGCCGTAGATGGGCGCACCGGTGTTTCCGCAGTCGGGGTGGACCAGAGCCATCTCGTAGTAGTTCGCGTTGCGCATCGCGGCGATGCAGTGACGCTGGGCGGGGCCGGGCGAGTGAATCTCCACGTCGAGGCCGTGCCCCTCCGCGATGTGCGCTATCTTCATCGCGCCGGTGATGCCCGCGTCGTACTCGGGGTCCGCGCGGACGAAGTCCGTGGCGTCGTTGTCGATGAAGTCCGTGTGCGCCTCGATGCCGCGGATGTGTTCGGTCTGGAGCAGGGGCGTCTGAATCGTCTCGCGGAGTTTCCGGTGGGCGTGCTGGGAGACGCCGCCGTCGCGGTAGGGGTCCTCGTACCAGTAGAACCCCTGCTCGTCGCAGGCGCGGCCGACGCGGACGGCGTCGGCGAACGTCTCGTACTCGCAGGCGGGGTCTATCATCAGGTCCATCTCGTCGCCGACGCGTTCGCCGACGGCCCGTACCGTCTCCTCCTCGCGCCGGATGTCCCGCCGGTCGTCGCTGCCGCCCCAGCCGTGTATCTTGAACCCCTCGTAACCCATCTCTCGACACTCCTCGGCGAAGTCGGCGTACGCCTCCGGGGAGTCGAGGCCGCCGTTGTCGTCGGCGTGGTACGTCGAGGCGTAGGTGGGCAGGCGCGTCCGGTAGGTGCCGAGCAGTTCGTGGATGGGGGCGTCGTAGTACTTCCCCGCGAGGTCCCAGAGGGCGATGTCGAGGGGTCCGATGCCCATGCGGTCGTACTTCCGCAGGGCGCGTTTCATCTCGCTCCAGTGGCGTTCGCGGCTGAGGGCGTTCTCGCCGACGAGGTGGTCGGCCACCTCGTGCACCTGCGCGAACGCGGGGGAGTTGCCGCCGACGAACTCGCCGGTGACGCCCTCGTCGGTGAGAATCTTCATGGCGAACAGCCGTCGTTCGGTCGTCGCCCCCGGTTCGTACGCGAGGTTGTACCCCTCGTCCGTCCCCACGTCCTCCAGCGGATAGCTGAACTCCGTCGTCTCGATTCGCGTTATCTCCGGTGCCATGCGTCGGTGTTCAGCGTTGTCCGTGAAAATACGGACGGCCGGCGGCGCTCGGCGCCGCGGGATGGCGGTCGCAGAGCGAACCGCCGTGCGAACCCCCGCCATCGCCCTTAAGGCCGTGACGCGGGAAATGTCGGCCGAACGAACCATGACACGAGTCGTTGTGCTCGGGTCAGGGTACGCCGGGAGTGCAGCGATTCGGAGCCTCCAAGAGGAACTGGACGAGGAGGCCGACCTCGTCTGGGTGTCGGAGAACCCGTACCACCTCGTGCTCCACGAAGTCCACCGCTGCGTCCGGAAACCCTCGGTCCGAAACCACGTGACCGTGCCCGTCGAAGAGATAGCCGACGAGGACACGGAGTTCGTACAGGGGCGCGTCGTCGACGTCGACGTCGGCGACCGAACGGTCGAACTCGAGGACGAGACCACCCTCGACTACGACTACTGCGTCGTCTGTCTGGGGAGTCAGACCGCCTTCTACGGTATCGACGGCCTCGAAGAACACGCGTTGACGCTCAAGAGCCTCGGCGACGCCCTGAGCATCCACGAGCGGATAAAACAGGCCGCCGTCGACGCCGACCGGACCGACCCGGCGAAAGTCGTCGTCGGCGGCGGCGGTCTGACGGGCATCCAGACGGCCGGCGAGGTGGCCGCGCTCCGCGATTGGACCGACTCGCACATCGACGTGCACCTCGTCGAGCGAAGCGGCGAGATATTCCCCGGCCACGACCACGAGTTCCAAGGCGCCATCCAGAACAAACTCGAACGCCACGACGTCGAGGTGGACACCGGGAAGGCGATGACCTCGGTGGGCGAGGACGCAATCGAGTTCGACGACGGCGACTCGATGGAGTACGAGGTTCTCGTGTGGGCTGGCGGCGTCACCGGGCAGGACTCCATGTCGAACGTCGACGTCGACAAGGACCACAACCGCGCGTACGCCGACTCGACGTTCAAGACGAGCGACGACCGGGTGTTCGCCATCGGCGACGCCGCCCTCGTGAATCAGGACGTCGAGGGCGGCCCGCACACCGAACACGACCTGTGGGAGCAGGTGGTCCACCCCGACGCCGACGCGTCGCCGCCGCCGACGGCGGAGGCGGCCATGGAGGAGGGGAAACACCTCGGCCAGAACGTCGCCCGGACCATCGACGGCCGCGAACTCGTCCACTGGTCCTACATCAACAAGGGAACGCTCGTCTCCGTCGCCGACGATGCCGTCGCGCACGGCGTCGTCGGGTCGCCGGTGAACACGTTCAGCGGACGCCCCGCCGAGGTACTCAAGAAGTTCATCTCCGCCCGGTGGCTGGCGAAGGTCGGCGGCGTACGGCGCGCCGTCGACGCCTGGGACGACATGTAGCGCGGAAGCGTCCCGGCGTCGACGCCAAAATCGACATCGGTACCGGCGCTCCCGTCCGCCGGCCGAAAGGAACGTGGTCGGGGCGGTCGATTGACCCGCCGGACTCATGGACGGACTTCATCCCCCGAGTGACAAAGACGCGCTGCTCAGTTCGCCCCGAGAGGACGGCGGCTACGTGTTGACGACGGTGAATCAGTACCCTTCGAGCGCCGTCGGCGAGGACTGGCGCGGCGCGCTCATCGAGGAAACGTCCGCGTTCCGCGCCGACGTCGAGCAGTTCGGCGACTTCCACACGCTCCTGTGGGACGCCGACAGGGAGCAGACGCTCGACGTGCGCGAGGACGCCGCCGACAGCGACGTGTCCTACGAGTCGCCGCGCGTCCCCGAGGCGCACGTGGACAACGAGTTCGCGTTCGAGGATGGAGCGGAAGCGTCGCTCTCGCAGGACGTCCTCGTCTCGCTCGACCGGCCCGCGCTCCTCGTCCGAAACCGCGTCTCCTTCGAGGAGGGGGGCGAGCGGACGATATTCTCCGTGCTGAACTCCTCCATCCAGTCCGGGGGCGAGGAGTCGGCGGACGACGAGACGGCGAACGCGATGTACGAGCGGTCGCTGACGAGTCTCAAGTGCGCACAGGACCCCAGCGGCGGTACCATCGCCGGCGCGTTCGAACCCGACGACCAGGGGTATCGCTTCGTCTGGCCGCGCGACCAGGTGTTCATCGTCGCGGCGATGCTCGCCGGCGACGCCGTCGAGGAGGCGCGGCGGGCGCTCTCGTGGCTCGACGGCAAGCAGATAACCGACGACGTCGTCGACGACAGGGACATCTCCCGCGAGGGGACGTGGTGGCAGAACTACCGCTCGGACGGCGACCCGAACTGGACCGCCCTCCAACTCGACCAAGTCGGAGGACCGATCTACGCCCACTGGTTGCTCTGGAAGGAGACCGACGAGGACGAGGACGCTCTCGAAGAACACTACGGGATGAGCGAGTCGGCCGCCGAGTTCCTCCTCGGCTACGACAACGGCGACGGCTTCCCCGGGAAGTCCCAGGACCCCTGGGAGGAGGTGTGGGGGCACTCGACGGAGGGGAGCGCCGCGTCCATCGCCGGCCTGCGTGCGATGGCGGAGATGGCCGAGGCGCGCGGCGACGATGGGTTCGCCGACGACTGCCGCGAGACGGCGGCGACGTGGGCCGAGCGCTTCAACGACTACTGCTTCCGCGAGGACGCCTACCTCGGCGACCACTACGTCACCGCCGACAGCCCCGAAGGCGACGACAGCGTGGCGCCGGACGAGCGACCGGACGCGGCGGCGTTCATGGCGACGTGGCCGTGGAACGTCGTCGACGCCGACAGCGACGAGATGCGCTCGACAGTCGAACTGGCGACGGACCCGGCGTGGTGCGCCGACGACGCCGCCTGCGTCGGCCGCTACCCCGAGGACGACTTCACCCCGTCGGGGAGCGTCGAAGACGGCGGGTGGCCCATCTGCGAGGCGTTCGCGGACGCGGTCCGGTGGCTCGACGGCGACGGAGACGCCCTCCGCAAGTACGTCTTCGAGGACGCGCCGACGTGGACGTCCGCGACGGGTCTCCTGCCCGAACAGATCCGCGGCGACGGCTCCGTGCGCTGGAACTGTAACCTCCAGTGGAGTCAAGCGATGTACGTTCTGCTCGCGGAGAGCCACGCGCGGGGAGAACCGTTCGGAATGGCGCCCGGCGCGGACGCGGCGTGAGCGCGACGGCAGCACGCACCTGGCAGCCGCTTAGCGATTGTCATCGTTGTATTACGCTGAGGGTCGACGCCGTCGTCGCGGGCCGTCTGTGCGATGTCAGAGCGCATCTACCGAGGATATTACGGTCTGATGGTCTGCGGGCGGCAGCCGAGTCGGTGCGCGCCGACCGCAGAACCTTCCTACCGGGGCCGCCGATAGGGTCACTATGCCGAACTCCCGCTCTCGGGACCGACGACGCGGGTGGACGACGCTCGGACTCGGTCTCTCCGTCGCGTTCGCCGTCGCCGCGTTCGCGTACTTCGCGCTGGCGGGGACGCCCCTCCGGGGCGCCGTCCTCGCCGTCCTCGTCCTCGCGGCCGGCGTCTGGGAGTACCGACGGAAGATACGCGACACCGTCGTCGCGGAGTCCTACGAGGCGGAGGCCGACGAGCAACGACAGCGACGCGAACGGCGGCGGTAGCGTCGGGCGGGCGAGTCGGACTCCCGATGCCGCGTCCTCGGAAGGGTCCTCCGCCTCCGGGAGTTTCATGCTACGCGGTTCGGTATCTGCTCGCATGCACGGGAGAGGAGGCCGCGTCACCGCGGCGAGAACCGCATGAAAGTCGGAACCGCAGAGTCGGAACCCGGAGAAATCGCGACGGGCTACCTGCCCGTCGCCGAGTTGCCGACGGGCGGGACCGAACGGCTCCCCGTCGTCGTCGTCGAGGGGGAGAAACCGGGACCGACCGCGTGGGCGACCGGCGCGATTCACGGCGACGAACCGACGGGGACGGCCGCGATACACGAGTTTCTGGACCGCGTCCGCGACGAACCGCTCCGCGGAACCCTCGTCTGCGTCCCCGTCACGAACCCCGCGGGCGTCCGGACGAACAGTCGGACCTCCTACTACCACGACGACGACCCGAACCGCCTGTTCGGCCGCGAGGACGAGGGCGGCGAGACCCCCCCGCGCGTCCAGCAGGTCATCTGCGAACGACTGTACGAGGAGATTCGGAGCGACGCCGACGCCGTCGTCTCGCTCCACACCTCGTGGGTCGCCACGCACCCCTACACCATCCGACCGCGCGTGGGGTACGGCGCGCACCGCGAGGAGGCGGCGGCGGCGTCGCTCCGCGACCGGGTGGTCGAACTCGCCGACGCGTTCGGCCTCCCCGTCGTCAACCAGTTCGGCCGCGCGGAGGCCGAGCGACGGTCGCTGGCGCACACGCTCACCGGCGCGGCCGTCGAGGACGGCATCCCCGCGTTCACGCCGGAACTCGGCGGGCGCTTCGTCGTCGAACGGGACGCCCGCGAGGCCGCGGTCGCCGGACTGTACGGCGTCTGCTCGGCGCTCGGGATGGTCGACGAAGCCCCGGACGTTCCGTCTCCGGGGTTCGAGTTGCCCGCCGAGGGCGACCTGAAACGGCTCGTCCACCCCTACGCGGACGCCGCCGGTATCGTTCGCTACCGCGTTCGGGAGGGCGAGTGGGTCGACTCGGGGGACGTGGTCGCGGACGTCCTCACGCCGCACGGGGAGACGAAATCGAGCGTGGTCACCGAGCGCTCGGGGTACGTCCTCAGCCTGCACGAGGGCGCCGCGGTCTACGAGAACGACCCGCTTCTCGACTTAGCGGTGTCCGACGGCGAACCCCTGCTGTACGAACGGTCCGGGTGACGGGCGGCGGTAGTCCGGCGGAACGTTCACCCTCGCCGAAACTCGCCTCTCGGGGATTCATGTGGAGTGATTTCCTATCACGTACCGATGACGGACGAGCGCGAGGACGCGTTGGAAGCGATGGACTGGTTGTTGGCCCGCTTCGAGGACGACGAAGCGGTGGCGTATGCCGAAGTCGGCGGCGTGTACAAGGAGAAGACCGACGCGGTGGTGACCCACGAAGGCCCGCGGGAGCGCGTCTCGTTCGCCGAGAGCGGGGTGTGGCTCCGCACGTTCGCCGACGGCGCGGCCGACTACCGCTACACGACCAGCCTCGACGAGGGGAGTCTGGAGGACGAAGCCGAACGCGCGGTCCGGGGCGGAGAGATGCTCGCCCAGCGCGACCCGGCGAGCTTCGACGCGCACACCACCCACCGGGCGGTACACGGCGGGTGGGCGAACGAACCCGTCGACGCCGTCAGCGTCGACGAGAAGGTCGCCGCCGTCGAGGACGGCCTCGCGGCGACCGAGGACCTGGACCTCCGGCGAATCTGGGTCAACTACGCCGACACGCACCTCGAGGAGACGGTGGGCAACACCACCGGAAGCACGGTTCGGACGACGCTCGACCGCGCGCGGGTGACGTGCAGCCTCCAACTCGAAGACGGACCGAAGGTGCGCCGCCACGCCGGGTCGACCGAGGGCGCGGCGTTCCTCGACGACCTCTCAGAAGTCTTCGAGTCGGCGGCCGCCGACGCGCGAGCGCTCTCGAACGCGGCCGTCGCCGGCGCGCCGACCGGCGAGACGACCGTCGCCCTGAGTTCGCGGGCCGCCGGCCAACTGTTCCACTTCGTCTCTCACTACCTCGAGGCCGACACCGGCTACATGGGGATGAGCCCCTACGCCGTCGGCGACCGAATCGCCCCCGAGGGATTGGATATCGAGGACGGGGTCCGCGCCGGGTCGTGGGCCGCGCGCGCCTACGACGCCGAGGTCCGACCGACCACGCCGACGCGGGTGGTCTCCGACGGTGAGGTGGAGCGACTCCTCCACAACACCGCGAGCGCCGCCGAGGAGGAGACGTACCCGGCCGGAAACGCCGTCCCCAGCCTCGGTCACGGACAGCCCCCGCGAATCCACGCGCGGCACCTCGACGTGGCCCCCGGCGACGCCGACGAGAGAACGCTCCGCGCGGAGGCCGACGTCTACGTCGAACGGTTCGGGGAGCCGTGGTTCCGCGACGAGTTCGAACGGGTCCAGCGCTCGGGCGTCTTCCCGGCGAGCGTGCTGTACGCGAAGGACATCGACCGCAAGACGGAGGAGCGTCCCGACTGCGGGTCGGCCGAGTTCCCCGTCGCGGAGGGCTACCGCCTCGAAGACGGCGACCGGGCCGGCCGCGTCGACGGCGTCGCCCTGGAGTACGAACCCGCCGTGCTCCGCACCCTCTCCGCGTTCGGCACCGCCCGAGAGACGACGACGGGCGTCTGCGAGAAGCACAAATCGCACCTCCCGTTCGCGGTGACCGCGCCGGGCGTCCGCCTGCGAGCGACGTTGAAAGAGCAGCGATAGCGGTCGGCGGCGGCGCGACTCGCTCGTCTCGGTGGGTTCGTGACGCATCGGGCGTTCAGCAGGGCGCCCGTTAGTCTCAACGGAGTCTCGGACCCGCGAGTTCATTCTCGTCCCGAGCGTACTAGCTCCGTTATGCAGTCGTCCGCGGACGCTCGGGTCGTCGTCCTCACCGGCGCGAACGAGGGAATCGGGTACCACATGCTCGCCGCTCTCCTCGGGAACGGCTATCGCGTCGCCGGACTCGACGTCAACGGGGACGCTATCGAGTCGCTTCGGGAGGCGTATCCGGCGAGCGTGCGGTACTACGAGTGCGACGTGACGGTCGACGCGGACGTCGAGGCGGCAATCGAAGGGATTCTCGACGAGTGGAGACGAATCGATATCCTGGTCAACAACGCCGCGATACTGGCGTTCGGATTCTTCGAAGACCAGTCTCTCGCGGACGCGAGACGTGCGTTCGAGGTCAACTACTTCGGGTACGTCCGGACGATACGGGCGGTGTTACCCCACATGAGAGCGCGAAACGAGGGAATCATCCACAACGTGAGTTCCGGCGTCGGGCGGGTCGGTAGTCCGGGCCTCTCCGGGTACGCGTCGACGAAGGGGGCCGTCGAATCGCTCACTCGCTCGCTCCGACTCGAACTGCGGGACGAGAACGTGGCGTGTACGATACTGCACCCCCGACTGGCGAGCACTCGGTCGGCGACGGCGCTGGGCTATCCGGAGTCGCAGATGAGCGACCCCGCGTACGTGGGACGTAAACTGGCCGGAGAGATAGAATCGACTCGCCCCGTCATCTACACCGACTGGGTCACGAGAATCGGATTGGCGCTCGCACAGCGGTTTCCGTCCGTCGTCGAGAGAGGGGCCGAGCGATTCCTCGCCGAACGCGAGGCGTCCGCGAGAGCCGAGAACTGACGGTTCGTCCGCCCCGGAACCGACGCTCGCTCTCCGTATCGGCGACTCGGTTCGCGCCGGCCGGGTCAGTCGTCCGCCGGGGCCGACGCGTCGTCGCCGGAGTCGGTCGCCGCGGCGTCCCCGTCGCGCATCGACGCCAACTCAGCGTAGGGGTCGTACCCCTCGGCGCTCTCGTAGAGGTGGCAGGCGATGTCCTGGTCGACGCCGGCGTCCGTCTTCTGCTCTAGCGGCGGGACCACCTGGTCGCAGACGTCGCCGATGTAGTCCGGACACCGCGATTTAAACCGACAGCCGCTCGGAATCTCGACCACGTCGCCGACCTCCCCCCGCAGTTCGACGCGTTCGCGGCCCACGTCCGGGTCGGGAACGGGCACGGCGTTGATGAGCGCCTGCGTGTAGGGATGCTGGGGGTTCTCGATTATCTGGTCGGTCGGTCCCTTCTCGACTATCTTCCCCATGTACATGATGGCGAGGCGGTCGCACATGTGTCGAAGAAGCGAGAGGTCGTGGCTGATGTAGACGACCGACAGGCCGAACTCGTCGGTCATGCGGTCGAGCAGCGACAGCACGCCCGCCCGGAGGCTCACGTCGAGCATCGAGACGGGTTCGTCGGCGACGATGAAGTCCGGGTCGAGGACGAGGGCGCGCGCGATGGCGACCCGCTGACGCTGCCCGCCGGAGAGTTCGTGCGGGTACTGGTCGAAGTACTGCTCGGCCGGGAGGAGTTCGGCGAACTCCAGGGCCCGCTGGACCCGCGCCGTCTCGTTGCGGATGTCGTGGATGCGGAGCGGTTCGGCGACGGTGTCGTACACCGTCATCCGCGGGTTGAGGCTCTCGAAGGGGTCCTGGAATATCATCTGGGCGTTCTGCCGGAACTCCGCGATTTCGGCGTCGTTGGCCTCCGAGAGCTTCTTGTCGTTGTAGACGATGTCGCCGGCGGTCGGGTCGTGCAGTTTCACGAGCGACATGCCCGTGGTCGTCTTCCCGCACCCGGACTCGCCCGCCAGTCCGAGCGTCTCCCCCTTCCGGAGTTCGAAGGAGACGCCGTCGACGGCGTGGACGTAGTCGGGGCCGTCGCCGGAGACCGACTGCATCAGACTCGCGATCCAGCCCTGATTCACCTTGAAGTGCTTCTTCAGGTTCTCGACCTCGAGGAGTACCTCGTTTGCCATCTCAGTCACCCCCGACGTTGCCGGTCTCGGCCTTGCGGGCCGCGGCGGTCTGACTCCACGTCTCCGGGTTGTCGGCGTACGGCCGCAGTTCGGTGTCGATGTCCTCGGCGTAGTGACAGTACGACCGGAGACCGTTCATCTGGTGAGCCTCGGGTTCCTCCTCGCGGCACCGGTCGGTCGCCATCGGACACCGCTCGGCGAACCGACAGCCCGTGGGCGGGTCGACGAGTTCGGGCGGGTAGCCCGCGATGGAGAGGAGGTCCTGCGTGGGTTTGCGGATGTTCGGGAACGCGCGCTTCAGTCCGATGGTGTAGGGGTGGTAGGGTTGGCCGAATATCTCCTCGACCGGCCCCTCCTCGGCCACCTTGCCGGCGTACATCACGAGGACGCGGTCGCACGTCTCGGCGACGACGCTCACGTCGTGGGTGATGACCAGCATCGAGGAGTTGACCTCGTCCTGGATCTTCCCCATGCGCTTGAGAATCTGGTCCTGCATGATGACGTCCAGCGCCGTCGTCGGTTCGTCCGCGAGGATGAGCGACGGTTCCAGCGCCAACGCCATCGCGATCATCGCGCGCTGACGCATCCCGCCGGAGAACTGGTGGGGGTAGTCGTCGGCGCGGTCGGGGTCCAACCCGACGAGTTCGAACATCTCGGTGACGATTTCGGTGGACTCGGTCCGGCCGGTTCCGGGCCGGTGCGTCTCTATCGCCTCGACGATCTGTTCGCGGATGGTGTAGACGGGGTCCAGCGAGTTCATCGCCGACTGGGCGACCATGGATATCTCCTCCCACTTGAGACGGCGCCGCTGGGCGCCGGTCATGTCCGTGAGGTCGTCTCCCTTGAACCGAATCTCGCCGCCGTTGACGTAGCCGGCGTCGGGGAGGATGCCGATGATGGACTTCGCCAGCGTCGTCTTTCCGCACCCGGACTCGCCGACGATGCCGAGGTTCTCCCCCTCTTCGAGTTCGAAGGAGACGCCGTCGACGGCTTGGGCGGGCCCGTCTTCCGTTTCGTAGTAGACTTCGAGGTCTTCGACTTCGAGCAGACTCATTGTAACTTGGGGTTCGTAATTTCTTCGTAGCCGCGGCCGATGAGGAAGCCGCTGATGACCAGCAGGCCGATGCAGATGCCCGGCGGGACGAACCACCACCACGCCCCGAATTGGAGCGCGGAGTACGCCCGCGAGGCCTGCAGCATCGTGCCCCACGAGACGGTGTTCGGGTCGCCGAGACCGATGAACGAGACGCCCGCCTCCGCGAGGATGGCCCACGCGATGCCGAACGACCCGTACAGGAACGTCATCGGGAGGACGTTCGGCGCGAGGTGGCGGCTGATGATGTGCCAGTCGCTCGCGCCGGCCACCTCCGCGGCCTTCACGAACGGTCGCTCGCGGAGCGACAGCGCCTGCGAGCGGATGACGCGGGCGGTCGAGCGCCACTGCAGGATGATGAGCGCGAGGATGATGTTCCACAGGTTCGGCCCCAGAACCGCCACGAGGACGATGACCGTCGGGAGCAACGGCATCCCGTACAGGAAGTCCACGACGCGCATCAGCGCGTCGTCCACCTTCCCGCCGTAGTAGCCGGCGACGAGGCCGACGAGCGTCCCGATGCCGGCGGTGAACACCGCCGCGATGAGTCCGACCATCAGCGCCGCGCGCGTCCCGTAGACGAGTTGGCTGAAGATGTCGAATCCCTCAGCCGTCGTCCCGAGGAGGTAGCCGTTGTCCGCGCCGAGGAGGGACGGATCCGCCCACTTCTCGATGAGTATCCCGGCGTCGCCCTGGTACTGTCGCTGGAGCGGCGGGTACGGGGCGATGAGCGGGGCGAAGATGGCGATAAGCACGAACGCGGCCACGACGAACAGCGAAAGCTTGACCGAGAGTTCGTCCGTCAGCATCTTCCACTGTTCTATCAGCGTCTCCTTCCAGAGACGGGCCGTTCGCTGCCATTTGTCTACCTGCTCGTTGGTCGAACCGTCGTCGAGGTCGGTGAATATCGACCGACCGCTTTGTTCTTCTTGTGCCATCGTTCTAATCGTACGTGACCCGGGGGTCGAGGTAGCCGTACGCCAGGTCGGCGACGAAGTTCAGGATGATGATGGTCGCGGCGAGGACGATGAACGTCCCCTGCGCGACGGGGAAGTCCCGCCGGAGGACCGCCCGAACCATCTCCCGACCGATACCGGGCCACGCGAACACCGTCTCGATGAGGACGCTCCCGCCGACGGCGTAGCCGAGGGCGATGGCCGCCGCCGTGACGACCGGGAGCATCGCGTTCCGCGCGGCGTGTTTGAACATGATCGTCCGCTCTTTCAGCCCCTTCGCGCGGCAGACGTCGATGAAGTCCTCGGAGAGCACTTCGAGCATGCTGGAGCGCATGATGAGCAGCGGATAGCCCATGAAGTAGAACCCGAGCACCAAAGCCGGGGCGAGCAGGTGTTGCAGGAAGTCGACCGAGAACACCATCTCCCAGAATCCGGCGTTCTGCGTCCCGAGGCTGGTCATGCCGCTCATCGGGATGACGCCCAGTTCCGCGCCGAATATCCACAGCACGATGAGGCCGACGTAGAACGTCGGAACGCTCCGGGCGGTCAGCGCGGTGATGACGGTGCTCCGCTCGAAACGCGACCCGCGGTACCACCCCGAGAGCACGCCCAGCGTGATGCCGATGGTGTACGCGGCGATGAACGCCGTCAGCATGAGCACCAGCGTGTTCGGCAGGTAGGTGGCGATGACCTGCGTGACCGGTTGGTTCGAGTGGAACGACTGCCCGAAGTCCAGCACGACCAAGTTCTGGAGGAACTTGATGTACTGGACGTACAGCGGTTCGTTGAGCCCGTAGCTCTCGATGATCTGTCGTCGCGCCTCCTGTGTCATCTGCGAGGAGACGACGTAGGAAGTGGGGTCCCCGGGCATGAGTCGGAAGAGGCCGAACAGCACCGTTCCGACGGCCCAGAGCGTCACGACGAGTTGGAGCGTGCGCCTGACAACAAAGCTCGCTTTTCCCATGATTATGTGTTGGTATTGTACCGTTGGTTACGTGAAATTCCGCGTCGGGACCGGTTCTCCGACGCTCGAGTCGGGTGGTTAGTTGCCGCTCGGTGCCTGGAGCATGTCGTTGTCGTCCCACGTGTAGCCGGCCTCTTTGAGGCGGCTCCGCGCGGCTTCCGGACTCTCCTTGTAGTTGGTCACGTCGTCGGTGTGGAGCGGACCGAACGCCGAGGAGACGATGTTGGAGCCGGGTTCCGGGAAGCCGAACAGAATCTGGTCGACGATGGGCGTCCGCGGAATCGTCTCGACGAGCGCCTTCCGCATTTGCTTGTCGTCGAGGCCCTTCTGTCGCTCGTTGGGCGTGAACATCCAGAACGTGGGAGCGGTCTGGAACTTCGTGCCGATGTTCTCGTTGCTCTGGTTCTGGTCCAGACTGCGGTCGATTCGACCGAACGGCTCGTAGTTCAGGTCGCCGTTGATGAGGTTCTCCCACACCGTCGACGCCTCGGGGATGATGCGCCAGAAGCGCTTCTCGAAGCTGACGGGCGCGAAGTGCTCGTCGAACTTCGTCATGCCGAACTCGCTGCCCTGCTCCCAGTAGTCGAACATCATGGGACCGCTGCCGACGGGTTCTTGGATGTTCGCCTGCGCCGGGTTGCTCCGTCCCTCCCACTTGTGCTTCGGGATGACGGGGATGAGATTCGCCACCGAGAGGTTGAACGGCCCGAGCGGCTGGGACATGTTGATGCGGACCGTCTGCTCGTCGACGACCTCGGCGCTCTCGAGATACTGCGCCTGCGTGGAGTACAGCGGCACCTCGTTCTCGGTGATGTAGTTGTACGTGAACGCCACGTCCTCGGCGGTGAGGTCCTCGCCGTCGTGCCAGGAGTGGTCCGTGCGGATGGTGTACTCCATCGTCGTCTCGTCGACGCGGTTCCAGTCCGTCGCGAGGCTGACCTCCGGATCCGGCTCCGCGTTGTTGTTGAGTTGGACCAGGAAGTCGTACAGCATGTTGAACTGGTAAACGTGCTTGGACTCGTCGTTGTGGCCCAGCACGTTCATCGTCGACAGCGTCTCGGGCCAGTATCCCTTCAGCTCCGTGTTGTCGCCGACCATCTCCAGGTTGATCATCGTCCAGTAGGAGTTGAACCCGTTGGCGAGGTCAGCCTGCCAGTTGGTCACCTGGTTGCTGTTGTAGATGGCGGCCTGCGGCATCTGCGTGATGGGCATCGTCGGCACGTCGTCCATCAGCGTCTTCTGTATCTCGTGGGCCTGATTGATTCGCGTGTCCGGGTTCGGTTCGGCCAGGTAGTTACCCATCAGTTTGTCGAGGTCCTCGTTCGTGTACCCCGAGTAGTTCCCCTGTCCCGGGTCGGTGTTGTTGGAGTTGAACAGGTTGTTCAGCTCCGTCACCGGTTCGGAGACGAAGAACGTGTGCCACGTCGCGAAGCTGTAGTTGTACTCCTGGGAGACCCGACTGAACAGGGTACCC
Organism: Halogeometricum pallidum JCM 14848; assembly: GCF_000337095.1. Taxonomy (GTDB): domain Archaea; phylum Halobacteriota; class Halobacteria; order Halobacteriales; family Haloferacaceae; genus Halogeometricum; species Halogeometricum pallidum. The sequence goes on along the minus strand of NZ_AOIV01000006.1, from coordinate 2,199 downwards.
CACTCCAGCACGTCCACCTCCATGTCGAGTCCCAGGTCGCCGAACTGACTCGCGATGAGGTTAATGGCGTCGTGCCTCGGTGGGTTGTAGCTCTGCGAGTTGTTGACGTACGTGTACGTCGGCAGACTCGCGCCGGACCCACTCGACTCGGATTCGGTTTCGGACCCTTCCGTCCCGCTCCCGCCACCGCCGGACTCGCCGTCGCCCTCGCTCGTCCCGCCGCCGGTCTGATCCGAACAGCCAGCAAGCGCCGTCATGCCCGCTAGTCCGCCGGCCGTCGCCGCTTTGAGAAAGCTGCGTCGCCTCACCCGTTCGTTATCTTCAGCCATGTCATTGACTATCAACAATGCCGGTATAAAGTTCTTTCCAACAGCGGTTGAATATGTCGGTACGGTGCAGCGTTTTTCGACAAAATCGCACTCAAATGCACATTTTTGCTTGGCGTCAGGGAAATTATTCCGACGAGTAGTGACAAGACCGGTAACTGTATCGGAAGATTATTGAAAACAGATATCGCACCCCAGATGATGACACGGTTACCGGACGCAGTCGTGGGCGACGCCTATCGAAGTACTCTCGGTTGGGACCTCATCGCCGACCTCGAAGACCTGAACGACCGGATGCCCGGACACGAGGGCGAGCGAATCGGGGCCGACCTCGTGGCCGAGGCGTTCGAGGACGCCGGCCTCGACGACGCGACGTTCGACGAGTTCCCGATTCCCACGTGGCGGCGCGGCGAGGCCGGTCTCACCGTCGCCCACGGCGACCGAGAGACGACGTTCGCGCGGTCGCACGAACTGGTAGAGTTGCCGGGGACGCCGTCGGGCGAGGTGACGGGCGAACTCGTCGACCTCGGGTACGGCCTCCCGGAGGACTTCGAGGACGTCGACCTCACCGGCGACATCGCCATGGCGTCGAGTCTCACGCCCGACGACTACGGCCGGTGGGTCCACCGCTCGGAGAAGTACCGCTACGCCGCCGAGTCGGGCGCCGCCGGGTTCGTCTTCTACAACCACATCGAGGGGTCGCTCCCGCCGACGGGGAGCATCGGGGACCTGAACGACGCCGGACCGATTCCCGCCGTCGGCCTGAGCAAGGAGGCCGGGGCGCGACTCCAGCGCTACTGCGCCGACGGCACCGTCGAAGCGGACTTGTCCGTCGACTGCGAGACGGGCCGAGGCACCTCCCGCAACATCGAGGCGACGGTCGGCCCCGACACCGACGAGGCGGTGCTTTTCACCGCCCACGTCGACGGCCACGACGTGGGGACCGCCGCGAACGACAACGGGTTCGGCACCGCCATGGTCGTCGAAGTCGGGAAGATACTCGCGCGGGTCGCCGACGAGTTGGAGACGAAGGTTCGACTCGTCGTCTTCGGCGCCGAGGAGACCGGCCTGTACGGATCCTACTACTGGAGTCACACCCACGACCTCGAAGACGTGAAGTGCATCGTCAACGTCGACGGCGCGGGCTACTCGCGGCAGTTGGAGATTCACGACCACGGCTTCGAGCAGATGTCCGAGGCGTTCGACGCCGTCAGCGACGAGTACGAGATTCCCATCCGAACCGAATCGCAACTCCGACCCCACAGCGACCACTGGCCGTTCGTCCAACGCGGCGTCGCCGGGGCGCAGGGCCGTTCCACCTCGGGCGGGAGCGACCGCGGGTGGGGACACACTCACGCCGACACGATGGACAAACTCGACGTGCGCGACCTGCGCGACATGTCTATCCTCTGCGCCGCGGGGGTCGCGCGACTCGCGCGTGAGGATGTGACCGTCGACCACGTCGACGACGCGGAGATCAGGCAGGCCTGCCTCGACGACGACTTCGACGTGGGGATGAAAGCGACCGGGACGTGGCCGTGGGGCGCCGAGAAGGACTGGCCCTGGGCGGACGAACTGTAGGGTCCTCCGGTCGATTCCGCATCCGTCGGGACGACGGGACTATAGCCCTCCCCCGCGAACGGCCACGCAGTGGATTCTAACGACGTTCATCGACGGTGGACGGGACGTTCCGGTGCGTACTCGCCGGAGTACTACGCCTACTACGGACCCAACGAGACGAGCGAGATGCTCGCCGACGCTATCGACCGATTCGCCGGGTCCGACCCCTCGATTCTGGAGCTCGGCTGCAGTTCCGGCCGACACCTCGCGCACCTGTTCGAGGAGGGGTACGAGGACGTCTCGGGCGTCGAGA
>NZ_AOIV01000005.1 GCF_000337095.1 Halogeometricum pallidum JCM 14848 | reverse complement strand
TTCTCCCCCGACGGCGACGCGAAAAACGTCGAGGAACGCTACGGCCGCTGGACCGACGCCGTCGAACGCTCCCGCGACTGGGCCCGGGACGGGGGTGACTAAGGATGGCGCTCGCAGACCTCTGGACGATAGAACTGCTCATCGCCGCCTTCGCGGGCGGCGCGTTCGGGGCCGCCTTGGGCGCGCTTCCGGCGTTCATCTTCACCGGCTTCCTCGTCGTCGCCGGGGAGGCCGCGGTTCTCGCCAACGGCGAGGCCGCGAGTATCACCGGATCCGTCGCCTTCGGCGCGCCGTTCTCGCCGGCCATCAGTTTCGCCGGCGGTGCGGCCGCCGCGGCGTACGCGGCGAAGAAGGGGTACATGGACTCGGGCTTCGACTACTACGAGGCGAAGAACATCGGGTTCGCCCTCGGAACCAAACCGGACGTGCTGGCCGTCGGGGGCGTCTTCGGCATCGTCGGCTACTGGCTGACGGTCCTCTCGGGGGCGTTCGCCATGCCGTACGACCACATCGCCATGGGCGTGACGCTGTCGGCGCTCATCCACCGCATCGCGTTCGGCTACGACATCGTCGGGAAGCACCGCGGCAAGAGCCTCCTCGACATGTCGCCGTTCGAACGGGAGGAGATGCGCGTCATCGGCGACCCGGCGACGGACGGCGGGACCGCGAAGACGGACGGCGGTGAGGGAGTCGACGACTCGGGAGCCTCGTTGGACCTCCAGTCCGACGGCGGCACGGCCGCCGCGCCGTCCTCCCGGTTCGCCGTCGAACCGTGGCTCCCGCACCAGTACAAGTGGGGGAACGTGGCGATGATCGGTCTCGTCGTGGGCATCCTCGGCGCCTACATCGCCATGGTGACCGGCAGCGCGTTCCTCGCGTTCGGTATCAGCGCGGCGTCGCTCATCTTCCTCAACCTGGGCGTCGAGCGCATCCCGGTGACGCACCACATAGCGCTCCCGGCGAGCACCGCGGCGCTCGCGGTGACCAACGGCGGCGAGGGGTCGCTCCTCGCCGCCCTCGTCGTCGGCGCGGCGTTCGGCGTCGCCTGCGGCCTGTTCGGCGAACTGTTCCAGCGGGTGTTCTACTCGCACGGCGACACCCACTGGGACCCGCCGGCGGCCGCCATCGTCTTCGGGACGTTCCTCGTCGCGGTGCTCTACATCGCCGGGGTCTTCCCGAGTGCGTCCTGGGTCGCCACGCTCGGCCTCTGAAAAATCGGTACCGACCTTCTTTTCGACCGTTCGGCGCTCAGTCGTTCAGCTTGCGGTACTCGCGCGCGTCCTCGGCGGACTCGACGACCGAGTCGAGCGTCGCCTTCGAGGACGTGGTCTCGACGGCGGCGTTCAGGGCGCCTTCGAGGACGGGTGCGTCGGCGACGACCGCTTCCGCGTCCGTCATCTCCAGGGCGAGTTCGGTGTTCATCACGGCGCTGCCGAGGTCGACGAGGACGACGACGCCGTCCCCGTCGTCCGCGGCGTCGACGGCCTCGCCGATGCGGTTGGCGTCCGTGCCTATCCCCTCGCCGTCGTCGCCGTCGCCGCCGGCGGGTTCGATGCGGGCGTCGCCGCCGCCCATCTGCGCGGCGATGTCGCGGATGCCCTCCGCCGCCTTCGCGCTGTGCGAGACGACGACGAGTCCGATCATTGCGCCTCCTCGGGGTCCTCGTCGGGCGCGGACTCGGCCACCGCCTCGACGTCCGTCTCCCCTTCCAGATACTCGCCGGCGGTGTCCAGAATCTCCTCTAAGATGAACAGCGTGCTCGTCGCGCCGGGGTCCTGGTGGCCGACCGACCGCCACCCGAGGAACGACGCGCGGCCCTTCGACGCCCGTAGCGGGACGGTGAAGTTGACGCCGCGTTCGGCCGCGTCGACGGCCTTCGCGAGGGCCGTCAGCGGCGGCAGGTCGTCGTGTTCGACGGACTTCTTGTACGTGTGGACCGCGGGCGTCAGGGCGTCCACCATCGTCTTCGCGCCGACGGGCGCGTCGCCGCGGTCTTTCACCTTCTCCAAGTAGGCCTCCGCGAAGGCGACCGAGGTTTCGGCGGTGATGCCGCCTTCGAGTTCCTGGCTCGCGGTCATGATCGACCCGCCGTACAGCGGTCCCGCGGCGCCACCGACGTTGCCGATGATTGTCGTCCCGATGGTCTTGACTATCTCGTCGACGTCCATCCCCTCGAACTCGTCTGTCTTCTCCGCGACGGCCTGGAAGCCGCGGTGCATGTTGTTACCGTGGTCGGCGTCGCCGATGGCCGAGTCGAGGTCGGTGAGGTGGGACTTCTCCGACTCGATGCGCGCGGCCACGTTCTCGACGGCGGCCACGAGCGCTTCGCGCTGAACGGATTCGTCTGCCATATCGGATGGACGGCGCCGGTCGGCTTGAAACTACGGCGAACGGAAAAGTAGTCGTGTCGGTCGGTTTTTGTGTCCGCGGCGGCCGACTCAGCGCTTCAGCGCCGGCGTGTCCGCGTCGGCGTTGAGCAGGTCCTTCAGTTCGTCGTCGACGCGGCAGACGGTCACCGAACAGCCCATCATGTCCAGCGAGGTCATGTAGTCGCCAACCCACGCATCCCACGTCTCGACGCCCTTCCCGTCGAGTATCTCCTGCACCTTCCGGTTGACGATGAACAGTTCCGACTGCGGCGTGCCGCCCATCCCGTTGACGATGGTGACGACTTCCTCGCCGGACTCGATGTCGAGGTCCTCCAACACCTTCTCGGTCAGGTGTTCGGCCACCTCGTCGGCGCTCATCATCTCGGCGCGTTCGGTGCCGGGTTCGCCGTGGATGCCGATGCCGAGTTCGAGTTCCTCCTCCCCCAGGTCGAACGTCGGTTCGCCCTTCTCGGGCGTCACGCAGGAGGTGAGCGCCACGCCCATCGTCCCCACGTTCTCGACTACCTTCTCGCCGACCGCCTGCACCTCTTCGAGGGACGCGCCGGCGGCGGCCTTCGCGCCGACGGCCTTGTGGACGAGGATGGTGCCGCAGACGCCGCGGCGACCCGAGGTGTACAGCGAGTCTTCGACGGCCACGTCGTCGTCGACGACCACCTGCGCCACTTCCACGTCCTCCATCTCGGCCATCTCGCCGGCCGTATCGAAGTTCATCACGTCTCCCTCGTAGTTCTTCACGACGCAGAGGACCCCCTCGCCGGCGTCGCAGGCCTGCACCATCTCGTTCAGTTCGTTCGCCGTCGGGGAGGTGAACACCTCGCCCGCCGCCGCGCCGTCGAGCATCCCGTCGCCGATGTAGCCCGCGTGCGTCGGTTCGTGACCGCTCCCGCCCCCGGAGACGACGCCCACCTTGCCGTCCACCGGCGCGTCCGAGCGAACGAGCACCTTCGTCCCGTCGAGGCGACGAAGCCTGTCGGGATACGCCGCCAGCATCCCGTCGAGCATCTCGTCCACGTAGTCCGATGGGTCGTTAACGAGTTTCTTCATAGTCCACGTGTAGGTCGCCCGAAGACGCCAAAAGCTTTCGCTGTGCTTCCGGGTTGGGAGAACGATTCCCGGCGAGAAACGCGGGGCCGCGGCGCAATCGTGTCCGTTACTCGGTCCGCGCGACGCCGATGACGACCGTGACGCCCTCGACGTCCCACTCCTCGGTCAGGTCGGCGTCGTCGCCGTCCGAATCGAGGGTGGTCGCCCGAACCTCCTCCGCGATGAGGCTGTCGTGCTGCGCGACGAGGTCAGCCACTCGGTCGTCCTGCACGTCGAGGGAGACGGCTATCTCCTCTTCGACGTCGAGGTCCAGGCGCTTGCGCATCTCCTGGATGCGGCGGATGACGTCGCGGGCGTACCCCTCCGCCTCTATCTCCTCGGTGAGCGAGGTGTCGACGTAGACGACGCCGCCGTCGGTGTCGTCGACGGCGAAGTCGGCGCCGTGGACGTTCTCCGGCGGTTCGGCGCGGTACTCGACCATCTCGTCGTCGAGTTCGACCGTCTCGCCGTCGACGTCGACGCCCGACTCGACCGCCTCGCGGGAGGCGCCCTTGACCGCCTGCATCACCTTCTGGGCGTCGCCGCCGAAGGCGGGACCGATGACGCCCATCTGCGGGTCTGCGTGCTCGACGAGTTCGTCGAACGCCTCCACCACCTCGACCTCGCGGGCGTTCACCCGGTCGGCCAGGAGGTCCGAGAGCGCCTCGACGGCCTCGGCGACGCCCTCCTCCTCGCTGGCGACGACGACGCGCGGGACGGGCCACCGGAGCTTTCGCTCGCCCTGCTGGCGGGCGTTGGCGGCCGCCTCCTCGACGCTCCGGAGGACGGCCATGTTGCGCTCCAGTTCCTCGTCGCGCCACTGCTCGTCGACCGTCGGGTAGTCGAGGGCGTGGACCGTCGTCTCGCCGCCGTCGATGCGCTGGTACATCCGCTCTGCGACGTACGGGGTGAACGGCGCGAGCAGTCGCACCGTCTCGTTCATCACCGTCGCCAGCGTCGCGTACGCGCCGCGCTTGGAGGCGGAGTCCTCCTCCTCCCACATCCGCTCGCGGATGGCTTTCACGTAGAAGCGCGAGACGTCGCCGGTGACGAACTCCAGTACCGCGTTGAGGGCGTCGTGAACCTCGTACTCGTCCCACGCATCGGCCACCTCGGCCTTCACCGTCTGCAGGCGCGAGAGCACCCACTCGTCGACGACGGTGAGTTCGCCCTCCGAGAGGTCCGGCGTCGCCGGGTCGTAGCCGTCCAGTTCCATGTACGGCAGGGGGAACCGGAAGACGTTCCAGAGGATGTTGAGCGACGACTGCATATCGGAGAGACCGGCCCACTCGAACGAGAGGTCGACGCCCTGCTGGTCGTGGCTGAGGAGGTACGCGCGCAGGGGGTCGCGGCCGGCGCGTTCGATGGCCTCCTCGGGCGTGACGATGTTACCCAGCGATTTGGACATCTTCCGGCCGTTCTCGTCGTTGGCGAACCCGTGCATCAGCACCGACTCGTAGGGACTCTCGCCGAACGCGGCGGTGCTCATGCCGAGTTGCGACCAGAACCACCCGCGGGTCTGGTCGTGCGCCTCGACGATGAGGTCCGCGGGCCAGAGGTCCTCGAACGCCTCCGTCTCGCCGGGATAGTCCAGCGTTCCCCACGTCGCCACCGAGGAGTCTATCCAGACGTCGAACACGTCCGGGACGCGTTCGTACGTGGTGCCGTCTTCGGTGATGGTGAGGGGGTCGACGGAGGGGCGGTGTAAGTCGAGTTCGTCGGGGTCGACGTCCTGGTCGGCGCGTTCGGCCAACTCCTCGCGCGTGCCGACGACGACGAAGTCCTCGCCGTCCGGCGACTCCCAGATGGGGAGGGGAATCCCCCAGTAGCGCTGCCGGGAGACGTTCCAGTCGGGCGCGTCGCTGACGAAGTCGCGGAAGCGGTTGTCGCGCGCCCACTGCGGATGCCACTCCGAGTCCTCGATGTTGTCGAGCAGTTCCTCTTTGATGTCGGTGACCGTGATGAACCACTGGTCGGTGGCGAGGAAGATGATGTCCGTGTCGCACCGCCAGCAGTGGCCGTAGCGGTGGCGGTGCTCGCCGGAGTGCAGGAGGCTCCCGTTCGCCGCTAAGTCCTCGATTATCTCGGGGTTGGCATCGCGGACGAACGTGCCCTCGTACTTGCCGGCCTGCCCGGTGAACTCGCCGCGGCCGTCGACGGGGACGTAGATATCGAGTCCGAGTTCCTGTCCGCGGGCGAAGTCCTCCTGCCCGTGGCCGGGCGCGGAGTGGACCAGTCCCGTCCGGTCGGCCTCGACGTAGTCGGCGGTGTACACCTCGCCGGCGCCCTCGAAGTCGGCGTACTCGGCCAGTTCCTCGCGGAGGGGGTTGTCGTACTCCCAGCCGACCATCTCCTCGCCGGCGACCTCCTCGACGACCTCGTAGTCCTCGTAGCGACCCTTCTTCAGGGCGTCCTCGACGCAGGGTTCCGCGAGGTACAGCACCTCGCTCTCGCCGTCTCGTTCCGCGCGAACCGCCTGGTACGTCATCTCGCCGTCGACGGCGACGAACGTGTTCGCGGGGAGGGTCCACGGCGTCGTCGTCCAGATGACGAGGCTTCCTTCCTTCCCCTTCAGGGGGAACTTCACGTAGATGGAGGGCGACTCTATCTCGTCGTACTCCACCTCGTTGGCGGCGATGGCGGTCTGACAGCGCGGACAGTAGTTCACCGAGCGCTTGCCGCGTTCGACCAAGTCCCGTTCGGCGACCTGCTGGAACGCCCACCACGCGGCCTCCATGTACTCCGGCGAGATGGTCTCGTAGGGGTTCTCCCAGTCCATCCAGACGCCGATGGACTGGAAGTCCTCGTCCATCGCCTCGCGGTTCCGCTCGGCGAACGACTTGCACTCCTCGATGAACGACTCCATGCCGTACTCCTCGATGTCCCGCTTGGTCTCGAAGCCGAGTTCCTCCTCGACTTTGACCTCGATGGGGAGACCGTGCATGTCGTAACCGGGGCGGTCGGTGACGCTGTGGCCCGTCATGCGCTTGTGGCGGATGATGGCGTCCTTCAGCGTCTTGTTCCACGCCGTCCCGAGGTGCATCTGGCCGGACGTGTACGGCGGCCCGTCGACGAAGAAGAAGGACGGGTCGTCCGCGTGCGCCTCCTTCGCCGCCTCGTAGGCGTTCTCCTCGTCCCAGTAGTCGCCGACGGCGGACTCCACGTCCCCCGGCGTATACTGGTCGCTTAGGTCGTCCATACAGGAGGACAATCCGGGAACGTATATCAAGTCCGTGGAACCGTGCGAACCGTTCCGGACCGCCCGCCGTCGCCCCGCCGGTCGGACCCGGGGAGTCGGCGAGTAGCTTCGAGTGCCCGGAGGACGAACCGCGAACCGTGCTCGAACTGTACCAAGCCGAGAGCTGTCCGTACAGCGAACAGGTTCGGAGCAAACTCACCGAACTCGGCGCCTCCTACGTCGTCCACAACCCCAGACTGCCGGGCGACGAGGGCGGCGACGTGCTAAACGAACAGACGCACGGGAAACTGACCGCCGTCGGCGGCGAGGACGCGATTCCGTTCCTCCTCGACCGAGAGCGGGAAGAGGCGGTGTACGACGCCGAGGACATCGTCGACTACCTCGACGAACACTACGACGGCTGATTCGCGTTCAGGACCGGAATCGCGGCTTCGCGGTCGCCTCTCGAACCACGGCGTCGCCTTCCTTCCCGTAGACGGTCACCGTCGCCCGCGACGGCGCCGCGTCCGCCTCGTAGCGCGCGAGCATCGTGCAGACGAGTTCGTCCGCATCGCGGAGGTCATCGGGCAGTCCGGCCCCGTCCTCGTACGGCCGGCGGCCGAGCGGGAGCGACACCGAATTCCACCCTTCCCACCCCTCTTCACCGTATCCGCCGGGGAGAATCGTGTACGCCTCCTCGCGGGGCATCTTCGCCTCCGCGAGGAGCGAGAATCCCGTCGAGTAGTCGTCGTTCCGCACGTCGTTGTCGAACGTCCGCGGCTTCCGCGGGTAGTCGGCGGTGAACAGTTCTGCGTCGTCCGGCGGCGCCTCGGTGAACAGTTCGGCGTGGAACGTCCGGTCGGCGTCGGCGGAGAGGCCGCCGCGGAGCCACGGTGCTTCGGCGGAGTGCATCGCCGCAGTCGCGTGGTTCGCGTGGATGTCGCCGCTCACCCGTTGTCGGACGTCGCCGAGACAGCCCGAGAGACCCGCCAGACCGGCCACCGAGAGGGCCGAGGCCGAGAGGAGGGCGCGTCGTCGCATACGGATACCTGTTCGACGGTCGACAAGTACTTTCTCACTCGCGAGGCCGAACGGCCCCGGAGGCGACTCAGAAGTCCGGCAGGTCGTCCGGCGCCTCGTACTCGGACTCCCAGTCGATGTAGTCGTCCTTGAGCACGTCGCACACCGTCTGTCCCAACTCCGTGAGGCCGGCGTTGATGCTCGACACCGCCTTCCAGGAGTCGAGGTCGGGGTGGACCTCGCGTTCCTTCCAGTCCTGCGGGAGGCCGGGAGCGTGGTAGCCGACGCGGCCGGCGAAGTCGTCCCAGAAGAAATCGAAGTCCGAACCGAGACCGAGGTCGGTGACGATGTCCCACTCGTCGTCGGTCACGTCGGTCTCGGCGGCCCATTCCGCGAACGCCTCCTCCCACGCGCCCTCGGCGAGAAACGCGCCGAGTTCCTCGCGGCGGTAGTCGCTGTCGCCGACCACGTCGGCGTCGTCGTACTCGTTGGGGTCGACGTTCGGGCTGAGTTCCGGCGGCGACGGTGGGTCCACGTCGAGCGTCATGGCTCGGAGTTGGTCGGCCGGCGGTAAAAGCGTGGAAGTCTCCCCGCCACCCCGCGCGTTCAGAAGTCGAGGTCGTCGTGTTCGTCGGATTGCTCCCCCAAGTCGAACCGCTCGGGCGGTTGACCGGCCTCGTCCAGCACCTCGTCGGAGACGATGATTGGGCAGTCGACGCGGACGGCGAGGGAGACGGCGTCGCTCGGGCGGGCGTCGAAGACGAACGTCTTCGGTTCGCCGTCCTCGTAGCGCTCGGCGTCTATCTTGGCGAAGAACGTCCCGTCGGACAAATCGTCGATGCGGATGGAGTCGATGGCGCCGCCGAACTCCGTGATCATCTCCACGAGAAGGTCGTGGGTCAGGGGCCGCTCGAACGGTTCGCCCGAGAGAGCGAGTTGGATCGCCTGCGCTTGGTCGGAGGTGATGACGATTGGCAGGTACTCCTCGCGGGCTTGGAGGACCACCGCCGGGACGTTCCCGCCCTGGGCGTCGACGCCGACGCCGATTCCCTTCACCTCGGCCCGGTGATTCATGCGAAGTGGTTCGAGCGCGGGGTATGAATACCTACGGGGAGGATCCGACTCCGAGAGCGGGAATCGGGAGACTCAGTCGCGGCGGAGGTACCAGGCGAGCGACCAGACGAGGAGGACGCTCAGTCCGCCGAGGAAGAAGAGCAGTCCCGGCGGCAGTCCGGCGGCCGTCGCGGCGTCGTCCGCGACGCGCGTCGCCTCCATCGTCGCCGCGTCGCCGCCGGCACTTCCCGACTGGGCGGCGAACGGGAGCGTCGCCCCCGCGGCCGCCCACTGGACGAGGAGGCTGGCGACGCCGACGACGCCGACGGCCGCGAGGAGGCGGCGCAGGGCGGCGCGCAGACCGGTCGTCCCCTCCCGGTCGGTGGCGACGACGACCAGCGGTCTGTCCGAGGGCGCGTACACCTTCATCTCGCGACCCTTCTCGGAGTAGACGGTGTCGACGACTTCGACGGCGCCGGCGTCTTCGAGGCGGCCGAGGTGGTACTGGACGTTCTGCAGGGAGGTGTCGACGGCGTCTGCGAGGGCGGCCGGGTTCGCGGGTTCCTCGTGGAGCGTCGAGAGGACCCGTCGGGCCGTCGCCGAGGAGAGCGCCGACAACAGGCCGTCGGCGTCGTCGTCGTCGAGGCCGATGACGCGCGGCGAGGCGTCGACCTCGGCGTTCGACGAGGAGGGCAGGAGGCGTGCCATGACAGCGGATAGGGCGCCACGGGATACAAGCTTTCCCGTGTTCGCCGTTCACTCCCCGCTCGGGTCCTCGCTGTCCCTCCGCCCGTCCCGCCCGTCCACGACGGCGACCCGCAGGTCGTTCACGTTGGTGCCGGTCGGTCCCGTCCGGACGAGCGCCCCCCGGTCGCGGAGGAACGGCAGGGCGTCGTTGCCCGCGAGGGCGGCGGCCGCCTCGCGTCCGGCCTCGACGCCGGCCGCCGTCTCCGCGTCGACCACCGCGCCGGCCACGTCCGTCCCGCCGTCCTCGCCGTCGCTGTCGACGGCGGCCACGACGGCGTCGGTGCCGAGTTCTCTCGCCGCCGAGAGGCAGTATTCGAGGTTCGGCCCGCCCTCGCCATCTCCTCTAACGGTGACGGTGCACTCGCCGCCGGTGAGAATCACGGCGGGGGCGTCGACGGGGTCTCCCGTGGCGGCCGCCTCCTCGGCGACGGCGACGTGCGTCTTCGCCGCCTCGCGCGCCTCGCCGCGCACGCGGGAGGAGAGCAGTATCGGTTCGTAACCGGCCGCTTCGGCCGTCTCTCGCGCCGCCGAGAGGGCGGTGTGGCCGTCGGCGAGGACGTGGTTTCGCACCCGGTCGAACGCCGGGTCGCCCGGCTTCGGCGTCTCCGACAGTTCGCCGCGGGCGCCGCGTTCGAGTCGCTCGCGGACGCTCGCGGGCACGTCGAGGTCGTAGCGGTCGAGCACGGACAGCGCGTCGTCGTACGTCGTCCCGTCGGGAGCGGTCGGTCCGGAAGCGATGACGCCGAGGTCGTTGCCGACGACGTCGCTGAGGACGAGGCCGGCCACCGTCGCGGGCGCGGCGAGGCGGGCTAAACCGCCGCCCTTCAGCGTCGAGAGGTGCTTGCGGACCGCGTTCAGTTCGCCGATGTGCGCGCCCGAGCGGAGGAGGGCGTCCGTGGTCGACTGGAGGTCCTCGAGGGCGATTCCCTCGGCGGGCGTCGGGATGACGGCGCTGGCACCGCCGGTGACGACGGCGAGGACGAGCGTTCGCTCGTCGGCGTCGGCGAGGAGGTCGACGATCCGACGGGCGCTCTCGACGCCCTCGCGCGAGGGGACGGGGTGGGCGCCCGGCAGTCGGTCGATTCGGGCGCCCGTTCCCGGGTCGGGCGTGACGACGACGCCGGCGTCGATTCGGCCCCCGAGGACGGCCTCCAGTGCATCCGCGACGCCGTCGCCGGCCTTCCCGCCGCCGACGACGAGGAGGCGGTCGAACGAGGCGAGGTCGTACGTCGACCCCGAGATAGAGAGGTCGTCGCCGTCGAGCGAGACGGAGTCGCGGACGACGCGGTCCGGAAGGACCGCCTCGACGGCGTCCCTGAGGCACGCTACCGCCGTCTCGTGGGCTGTTGTCGGCGTCTCCGCGTCGAAGGTGAGGTCGCGCATACCGCGAGATGCTCCGACAAGGGTAAAAAGCGTGGCCCGAAATCGGGGGTAATGAGTCAGGAAGCGGCCGGCGAGGGTCGCGTCCGCGTCGTCGGGACGGCGCACGTCTCCGAGGACAGCGTCCGCGAAGTTGAGGAAGTCGTCGCGGCGGAGCGTCCGGACGTGGTCGCCGTCGAACTCGACGAGGGTCGGTACCGCCAGATGAAGGGCGGGACGCCCGACGACATCGAACCCGGCGACCTCCTCCGGGGCAACACCGTCTTTCAGTTCATCGCCTACTGGATGCTGTCGTACGTACAGGCGCAACTCGGCGAGAAGTTCGACGTGCAACCGGGCGCGGACATGCTCGCGGCCGTCGAGGCGGCCGAAGGGTTGGGCATCGACGTCGCCCTCGTCGACCGCGACATCAACGAGACGATGCGGCGGTTCTGGGCGCGCATGTCGTTCCTGGAGAAACTGCGGATGGTCGGCGGCCTCGCCTTCGGCCTCGGCGACAGTCGCGGCGTCGCCGTCCTCCTCGGCCTGTTCTTCGGCCTCCTCGCCGGCCCCGCCGTCGGCCTGTTCGGCGGGTCGGTCGGCATCGGCCTCGGCGTGCTGGCCCGCGTCACCGGCGGCCTGTTCGTCTTCGCCGCCGTCGCCGCCGCCCTCTGGGTCCTCGCCGGGTCCGTCCTCCCGACGGGCGAACGCGCCGCCGTCGCCCTCGGCGTCGGCGTCGCCGCCGGCCTCGTCGGCGGCGTCGCCTTCGGTCTCGCGGATCCGCTGGTCGCTCGGTTAGGAGCGTTCACCGTCCGCGTCCTCGGGAGTCTCACCGTCGGCGTCGGCGGCGGCCTGTTGCTCGGCGGACTGGCCCTCGCGTTGGCGACGGCGTTCGGGGGGAGCCCCGACGACGAGGTGGACGAACTGGAGGAGTTCGACATGAGCGAGATGACCGACACGGACGCGGTCAGCGCCATGATGGAGGAATTCCGCGAGTTCTCACCGGGGGGAGCGCAGGCGCTCATCGACGAGCGAGACGCCTACATCGCCCACCGACTGGTCGGCCTCCGCCGGACCGGCCGCGACGTCGTCGCCGTCGTCGGCGCGGGCCACCGCGCGGGCATCGAACGCTACCTCGCCAACCCCGAGGAACTGCCGCCGATGGAGTCGCTGGTCGGGACGTCCTCGGACGGCCTCGGCGGCCTCCCGTGGGCGAAGGTCGTCGGCACGGCCATCTCCGTCGCCGTCGTCGGCTTCTTCGGCCTGCTGACGCTCTCGACGGCCGGCAACGACACGCTGTTCCGCCTGTTCGGCGCGTGGTTCCTCATCAACGGCCTCTTCGCCGCCGGACTGGCGAAGGCCGCGGGCGCGCGGTGGCCCTCGGCCCTCGTCGGCGGCGCCGTCGCGTGGATGACCTCCATCAACCCGTTCCTCGCGCCCGGGTGGTTCACCGGCTACATGGAACTGCAGTACCGACCCGTCAACGTCGGCGACATCGGCCGACTCAACGACCTGTTGGCCGACGAGGAGACGCCCGTCGGCGAACTGGTCTCGGAGATGTTCGAGGTGCCCCTGTTCCGCCTCATCGTCGTCGTCGCGGCGACGAACATCGGGAGCATCGTCGCCTCGGCGCTGTTCATCGGCTACGTCCTCCCCCTGTTCGCCGTGGACCTCGGCGGCCCGGCCGGCATCATCGACCTGATGTTCGAGGGCGCGCGCAACGGCTGGGACGTCCTCGTCGGCCTGCTCGGCTGATATCGCACGGACGGCGCACCGGCGCCGCGGCCGCATCCGCAAGGCCCATCCCCGCACCGTTCGAACGGTCACCGACTCGAACACATGAGTACGAACACGTCTCTCAGCTTCAGTTCCCACGAACTCCGCGACTTACTCCTCGCGTGGGTCGCACTCGGCCTCGCGTTCGCCATCTTCTTCGCCGGCGGCGGCACCCGCGCCGTCGCTAACATCACCGAGGGCGGCCTCCTCGGCCCCCTGCTCGTCAGTCTCCTGACCGCGGGCATCGGGTTCCTCCTGCACGAACTCGCGCACAAGGTGGTCGCCGTCCGCTTCGGACAGCAGGCGGAGTTCCGCGCCGACTACGGGATGCTGTTCTTGGCGGTGATGAGTTCGCTCGCCGGCTTCATCTTCGCCGCCCCCGGCGCGGTGTATCATCGCGGCCGCATCACGGAGCGCGAACACGGCCTCATCGCCCTCGCCGGCCCCGTGACGAACCTCCTCTTGGCCGCGGTGTTCCTTCCGCTGCTCTTTCTCGGCGCGTTCGGCGGGTCGGAGTTCGTCGGCCTCGTCGGCTCCCGCGGCGTCACCATCAACCTGTTTCTCGCCGCGTTCAACATGCTCCCGTTCGGGTCGCTCGACGGCAAGACCGTGTTCTCCTGGAGCAAGGTCGTCTTCCTCGTCGTCTTCGTCCCGTCGGTGCTGGTGACGCTCGGCCTGTTCGTCTTCGGCGGTCTGTTCTGAACGACGGCGGTCGTTCAGTGTCGCACCGCGCCGCCGACCCGTCGGCGACCAAGAGAGAAACGAGAGGACGGTCAGCGCAGTAGGCGGAACAGCGACGCCGGAGGAGTGCGACGACGCGGGGACCTGCCGTCCGGAGGGACGGCGTCGTCGCTCTCGCTCCCGCTAGCAGGCGCCGAGCGTCAGTCCCGACCGTAGCCGTGACCGGCGACGAGCGCGAACGCGTTGCAGACGAGCAACCCCGCGAAGCGTAGAATCTCGGCCTGTTCGAGGCCGCCGTGGAGGAGGGGAAGGTACGTCAGCGGGAGCAGGATGGCCGCCCAGAACGTCACTGTCTGCGCCGAGCGCGCGGTGAGACGGGCGGCGTTACTTGCGAGGCCGATACCGAGTCGGATCGGCGTTCGTTCGAGGGTGGAGGAGGCACTTGACATCATTGGTTACCGTCACTCTATCCGATGTATCCTTCCCCCATATAGTCAGTCGAGCCTTACCGTCATTTT
The DNA here is from genome assembly GCF_000337095.1 of Halogeometricum pallidum JCM 14848. Taxonomy (GTDB): domain Archaea; phylum Halobacteriota; class Halobacteria; order Halobacteriales; family Haloferacaceae; genus Halogeometricum; species Halogeometricum pallidum. Next base: position 17,266 of record NZ_AOIV01000005.1, on the reverse strand, counting down.
CGGACCGTTTACGGTCGAACGGGACATTTTAGTAATAGTTCACGAACGTCTCAGAACCGATTAGATTCTTCACAAACGGTTCTGAGTCCGTCTCGTCGAATCGTGAGACGCCGTGTCTCGGCCGGGCGTCGTCCTCGGGGTTTCGAAGGGCCTAGCGAGGGCGTTGGCGCCCACTACCAAAGACCCCCCGCGGTCCGCGGGGACTCGGCGGCGCCGCGAGGCGTCGCGCGCGCGCCGGACGGGCACCTTTTTGCCCTCCCACCGCGCGCGTTCGGACATGACCGGTACCGGCGCGGGCGGGGACCCCGCGGACGACGCGACCGAGGACGAACTGACCTACGCGGACGCGGGCGTCGACATCGGCGCCAGCGAGGCGGCGACGGCGGCGCTGGTGGGCGCCGCCGGAGAGAGCGAGGGGGACTACGCGGGTCTGTTGGACATCGGCGACCGCTACCTCGCCCTGGCCACCGACGGCGTCGGGACGAAACTCATCGTCGCCGAGGCCCTCGAGGACTACTCGACTGTCGGCATCGACTGCATCGCGATGAACGCCAACGACCTCGTGGCGGCGGGCGTCCGCCCCGTCGCGTTCGTCGACTACCTCGCCGTCGACACCCCCGACGAACGGTTCGCAGAGCAAGTCGGCCGGGGGCTCTCGGCTGGCGCGGAGACCGCCGACGTCGAACTCGTCGGCGGCGAGACGGCCGTCATGCCCGAGGTCGTCAAAGGACTGGATCTCGCGGGCACGTGCGCGGGGCTGGCGCGGAAGGACGCGCTGTTCCCCGGCGAGGCCGCCGAGGGGGACGCGCTCGTCGGCTTCCGCTCGTCGGGTATCCACTCGAACGGTCTCACCCTCGCGCGGAAGGCGACGACGCGGAACCACGAGTACGACGACGACTGCCCGTTCGAGGGCTACGACACCATCGGCGAGGCGCTGCTCGAACCGACCCGCATCTACACCGACCTGCTCGACCCGATGCGCGAACACGGCGTCCGCGCCGCCGCGCACGTCACGGGCGGCGGGTGGACGAATCTCGAACGCATGGGCGGGTTCCGCTACGTCGTCGAGGACGCGTTCGACCCCCACCCGGTCTTCGAGTTCGTACAGCAGGAGGGCAACGTCTCCGACGAGGAGATGCACCGCACGTTCAACATGGGGACCGGGTTCGTCGCCGCACTCGCCCCCGACGACGCCGAGACCCTCGCCGCGGAGACGGAGGGTCGGGTGATCGGCCGCGTCGAGGCGGGGTCCGGCGTCGCCGTTCGCGGTCTCGACCTCTGAGCGGCTTACTGTGGAGATTCGGGAAGAGAGAACGAGAAAGCGTGAAGCGTCTCCGGCGGTAGAACGGTGCGGCTCAGAGCCGTGCGGCCACGTCGGCCTCAGTGACGATACCGACCGTCTGGCCCCCCTCGACGACGAGGACGGCGGAGTGATGGTCCAGCGAGGAGTCAATCTCCTCTAACGTGGCCGCCGGTTCGACCGTCGTGATGGCCTCGCGCATCACCTCGGCGACGGGGAGTTCGCCCACGTCGTCGTCACCCAGACGGCGGATGTCGCCGTTCGAGATGATGCCGACCGGGCGGCCGTCGCGGATGACCGGCAGTTGCGAGAACCCCTCTTCGAGCATCCGGTCGCGGGCCGTCCGAACGGAGTCGTCGGGCGAGACGCTCACGACCGTCGTGTTCATCAGGTCGTCGGCGCGGACGACGCTGCCCTCGGCCTCGTCGAGGGCGTTGACGATGCGTCGGAGGGTCGATAAGCGCGGGTCGACGTCGCCGCCCTCGATGCGGGCGATAAGCGGTTGGGAGACTCCCGCCATCTCGGCGAGCGTACTCTGCGTGAGGTCGAGTTCCTTCCGCCGTTCGCGCAGGTCGTGCGGGGTCGGCAGTTCCATACCCCGAAATAACCCGAGGTTATATGAAAAGCTTTCCGGAGAACTACGCCTCGGCCTCTTCTTCGTCTCCCTCCGTCTCGACGACGTCGATGACCGAGAGGGGGACGTCCCGAAGGGCGCCGCCGACTTCGCTCTTGGCGATACGGGAGGCGTGCTTCTCGCCGTCGGCGTTGAACACGTCGATTTCCAGAAGTAGCCCCACCAACGCGGTGTCGGCGGCGATGAACGCCGAGTCGAACGGCTCTCCGCAGGCCGGACAGCCCGTGACGCCGACTTCCACCTCGACGTACTCTTTGTCTTTGTCGTTCAGCCGCTTCCCCGCCTCGCTGACGGCGACGCCGATGGCGTCGTCGATATCCTCGACGTCGCGAACCAGCCACGCGGCCTCCATGGCGACGAGATAGTTGCTCATACCTCTCAGTCGCGCTAGGGGGTTTCGTGTCTTGTGGTTCCGTCGTCCCGGCGCCGTCGCTACCGTCACGAACTGTCATTATCGACTGACTTTCTGCTGCGTATGTAACGAGAATCCCCCGCATAAGTTATGCCGACGAGGGGGAGCAGTGACGGGACTCCTACCTCGTGAGCGACCCGAGGAACAGTTTCGGTGGGTGGAACGCAAGTAGACTTTAATCGCAAGACAGCGGCGAGTTCGTACGTTCGCCGTGAGCACAACGTATATATACACCGGGCTCACCTGCTCAGTCAACGCGATGTTCAATGCGATGCACCGGACCGCCACGTTCGCCCTCTACCAACTGACTCTCGCCCTCGGCATCCTGCTGATGCCCGTCGCACTCCTCGCCCGCCGCGTCGGCGTGCGCCTCCCCATCGACCGGATGGTCGAGGCGGCGAGCACCGCCTACCAGCACACCGACGCCGACCACCGGGCCGACTGAATCTCACCGATTCGCCGTCGCCCCGCCGATAGCTGTCACTTCTCGCCGACCCGCACTGCCGAGCGACCGCGCCGATGCCGTCAAACGTTCGTCCACGAACCGACAGGGACAGTCCCGCTATCGGCCGAAACGGGGGATACTGGCAACAGGGGAGGGAAGGGTGGCATTTATCAGCGGCGGACTTCAAAAGGGGGTAATGCGTACTCCCACGAACGACGATTCCGCCGGCCGCCTCGACCCCTTGAACGGCGACCACTCGGGCGTGTTCGCCCCCGAACTCGGCGAGTTCCCGAACGCCGAGCAGCGTGCGGGCGAGTCGACGCCGCAGGAGACGAAGACGGGGACGACGACGGTCGGTCTCAAGACCGAAGACGGCGTCGTCCTCGCGACGGACATGCGGGCCAGTCTCGGTTACATGGTCTCCTCGAAGGACGTTCAGAAGGTCGAAGAGATCCACCCGACCGGCGCGCTGACCATCGCGGGGTCGGTGTCCGCTGCCCAGTCGCTCATCCGTTCCATCCGCGCGGAGGTCCGACTGTACGAGTCCCGTCGCGGCGAGAACATGAGCATGACCGCGCTGTCGACGCTCCTCGGGAACTTCCTTCGCTCGGGCGCGTTCTACGTCGTCCAGCCCATCCTCGGCGGCGTCGACGAGGACGGCCCCCACATCTACAGCATCGACCCCGCCGGGTCCATCCTCGAAGAGGAGTACACGGTCACGGGTTCGGGGAGCCAGTACGCTCTCGGTGTGCTCGAACAGGAGTACAACGACGCCCTGTCCATCGACGAGGCGAAGACCGTCGCCGCCCGCGCCGTCAAGAGCGCCGTCGAACGCGACCTGGCCTCCGGCAACGGTATCAACATCTGCGTCGTCACCGAGGACGGCGTGGAGATAACCCAGCACAAAGACTTCGAAGAAGTCCTCTAACGCCGGAAACAGCGGTTTCGCTCCCTTCTCCTCTCGGTCGAATCGGCTTCGAGCCGTCGGTCCGTCGGCGCGACCGTCGGGGCCGAATGCGCCGACGCTGACCCGGTTTCGTCGGGCTACACCCAGTCGGCGAACGAGCCTTCCAGCAGCGTCTCGGTCTGCCGTTCGATGTAATCTCGCTGCATCTCGTAGACGGCCGTCTCGAAGTCCGCGCCGTCGTCGAGTCGCTCGCGGACCCGGTCGACCTTCCACCCGGCGGGCGTCTGACCCGCCGCCGCGCGGACGCGGAGGGGGGCGACGTACCGGTCGGCTTCGGCCTCCGAACAGCCCGCGGACTTCAGGCCGTCGACGGCGTGCGCGAGGATGTCGTCGTACACCTCGACGGGGTCCGTCGTCTCGTGGCCGTCGTTGGCCACCCAGCGCTGCTCGCTTTCGAACCCGTCGCGCATCGCCGCGTAGAAGTTCTCCCGGGCCGTCGCCCACTCCTGATTGATGACCGGGTGCTCGCGTTTCGGGAGACTCTCCATCAGGCCGGCGAAGGCCGCCTGGAACGCCATCGAGTCCTGAACCGTCGGCTGAGCGGCGATGGGGCGGAACTCGATGCGGGCGTTCGCCGAGGACTTCGTCGCCCCGTCGAACACCGGGCGGACCCACCGCCAGAAGGTGCCGTGCTTGCGGCGGAGCGTGGCGAAGGAGTCGTCGAAGCGGTCGCCGCGCGGGACGGGCATCGGCACGATGGTCGCGTCCGCGGCGACCCGGTCGACGGCCGTCTCCACGTCGGGCAGGTCGTCGGGAAAGCGCACCTTCTTCGCGTCCTCGCCGTTGAGGACGGACTCGAAGACGGCGATGCGGTTCTCCATGTGGGCGTCCGCGAGAATCTCCGCCGGGCCGGCGTCGTCGTAGAGGTCCGGCGGGAAGAACGGCGAGTTGACGCCCAGCGCGAGGAGCGGGCCGGCGACGCGGAGCGCGTAGTTGAAGTAGAGGGGGAGGTCGGCGGCGTGAGCGACCTGGTAGTGCGGTTGGATGGAGGTGATGAGCGACTCGGGCATCACCGTGTCGGCGCTGAGTTCGACGTGCGGGGCGTCGATGGACATCTGCTCGACCGGGTGTTCGCCGTTCGCCATCGCGTGGTAGCGGACGGCGTCGGTCATGTTCGTGGCGATACGGATTCCGCCGTCGGAGATGCTGTCGGTGAGATACTCTCTGGCCGTCTCCCCCTGGGGCGGGATGGTCCAGAGAGCGTCGCTGACGAGGCGCATCCCCTCCGAGGAGGTACACTGGAGCGCGGCGGTGAGGCGGGCGAGCACCTCCGACTCCTGCGCTCGGAGCCCGTGGGGGTTCAGCGGCTGCGGACTCGTCGTCATCTCGGCGTTGTGGAGTCCGAGCTCCTTCTCGAAGCCGATGAGTTCGAGCAGCCGACGGGGGACCCGCATCAGACCGTTGTTCTCGGTCTCCTCGGAGGCCCACCGGCCGTCAGCGACGGCGTAGAACTCGTACTCCAGTCCGACGATGGACTGGTGGTTGTCGAACGTGCCGGCCGCCAACTCGGATTTCACCACCTCCGCGTCTGCCTCCGCCTGCGCCTGGTACTCCTCGGCGTCGACGGCGAGCACGTCGCGGACTCTGTCCGCAAGCTCGTCGCTCATACCGCCTCCTGTGCTCCCGGTCGGCTTGAATCCCGCGGCTGCGCGGCGGCACCGTCACGCGTTCACGAACGGTCGAGCGCCCGACGGGCGATTCGAGGCGCTTTTTCCTCCCGGGGACCACGGGCGGACGATGCAGTTCGCCGAGTTCGCCGCGCGCGCGTCGGAGATGGAGGCTGAACCCGCCGACCTGGCCACCGCCGCGCTGGTACGGGACCTGTTCCGCGAGAGCGGCGACGAGTTGGACACCGTCGCCCGGTTCGTCCAGGGCCGCGTCTTTCCGGCGTGGGACTCCACGACGCTCGATATCGGGCCGCGACTCCTGCGAGAAGCCGTGGCTCGCGCCGCCGGGCCGAACGTGACGGCCGACGACGTGGAGGAGAGACTCGCCGAGGAGGGCGAGATAGGCGCCGTCGCCGCGGGCTACGACTTCGGCGGTCAGCGGGGGTTGGCGGCGTTCGGCGGCGGGGATGGCGGAGGTGGCGACGGACTCACCGTCCGCGAGGTGGACGGGACGCTCCGCGAACTCGCCGCCGCGACCGGGTCCGGCAGCGAGGACCGAAAGCTCAGCGCCCTGTTCGGGCTGTTCAACCGCGCGAGCCCCGAGGAGGCGAAATTTCTCGCTCGCCTCGTCCTCTCGGAGATGCGCATCGGCGTCGGCGAGGGCACCGTCCGCGACGCGATAGCCGAGGCGTTTCTCGTCAGGGAGGCGGACGGACCCGAGGACGGGGAAGAAGAGGACGAAGACGGGGACGAGGACGACGGCCCCCTCACCCGCGCCGCCGCCGACCACCTAGCCGCCGTCGAACGCGCCCTGCAGGTGTCGAACGACTACGGCATGGTCGCCGTCACCGCCCGGGAGGAGGGCCTCGAGGGGCTCGAAGCGGTCCGTCTCGAAGTCGGGCGGCCCGTGCAGGCGATGCTGGCGCAGGCAGGCACCGCCACCGACGCCCTCGAGGAGTGGGGCGAGGCGGCGGTCGAGCGGAAGTTCGACGGGGCGCGCGTCCAACTGCACGCCGACGGCGAGGCAGGGGGGAAGAGCGACGGGGACGACATCTCGGTGTCGGTGTTCTCGCGCAACATGGACGACGTGACCGACGCGCTCCCGGAGATAGCGGAGTTCGCGGCCGAACACGTCGACGCGCCGGTCATCCTCGACGGCGAAGTCGTCGCCGTCGACGACGACGGCTCCCCGCTCCCCTTTCAGGAGGTGCTGCGGCGCTTCCGCCGCAAGCACGACGTGGACCGGATGCGCGAGGAAGTCCGACTCGAACTTCACGCGTTCGACTGCCTGCACGCCGACGGCGAGGACCTGCTCGACGCGCCGGTCACCGAACGGCACGCCCGCCTGGCCGAGATACTGCCCGAGGACGCCGTCTCGGACCTCCTCGTCTCCAACGACGAGGGGGAGATAGCCGCCTTCGAGGAGGGGTCGCTGGCGGCCGGCCACGAGGGAATCATGCTGAAGAACCCCGACTCCACCTACTCGCCGGGCGACCGAGGGAAGAACTGGCTGAAGCGCAAGCCCGACGTCGAGACGGTCGACCTCGTCGTCACCGGCGCGGAGTGGGGCGAGGGACGCCGCGCGAACCACCTCGGCACCTTCCTGCTGTCCGCCCGGACGGACGAAGGAAGCGACGGCCAGGGGAACGGGGACGGGTACGCGACCATCGGCAAGGTGGCCACCGGCATCACCGACGAGGAACTGGCCGAACTCTCGGAACTGCTCGAACCCGAAATCGTCGCCGAGGACGGCCAGACCGTCGAGCTGAATCCCTCCGTCGTCTTCGAGGTGGGCTACGAGGAGATACAGCGCTCGCCGACGTACTCCTCGGGGTACGCGCTCCGATTCCCCCGGTTCGTCGCCGTCAGGGAGGACAAAGCGGCCGCCGACGCGGACTCCTTGGAGCGAATCGAGCGGTTGGTCGAGTCGCAGTAGGGTCGGCAGTAGGTTTCGAGCGAAGCGGGTTCAGACGTAGCGTTCGAGCGCCTCGAACGCACGTCTGGCGGCCTCGTCCGGACGGTCCGGATAGGTGTACAGCTCCAGCGTGACGAAGCCGTCGTAGCCGACGTCGTCCAACGCCGCGAACGCCTCCGCGAAGTCCAGGTCGCCGTCGCCGGGGACGAGGTGGTAGTGCTTTCCGCGGACGCCGCCGGCGATGTCTTCGAGGTGGACGCCGGTGATGTGGCCCGCGGCCTTCTCGACGGTTTCGCGCAGTTGCTCGCCGTAGACGGCCGAGTGGCCCAGATCGAGGTTGATGCCGAGTCCGTTCCGGCCCACGTCGTCTATCAGGTCGAGGGCCTCGTCGGTGCACTCGACGAGGAGTTCGGGTTCGAACTCGATGCCGACGTCGACGCCGCGCGGTTCGGCGTAGTCGAGAATGTCGTCCAGCGAGGAGAGCAGGTGCTCGTAAGCCTCGTCGGGAAGCGTCCCCGGAAGGGGGGCGCCCGAGGCGAGACAGACCGCCGGCGCGCCCGTCGCCTCGGCGAGGTCGACGGCGCGCTTGGTGTAATCGACGCGCCACGCGCGCAGGTCCGGGTCGGGGTTGATGACGCTCGGTTCGAAGAAGGCCGTCTCCGGCGCGTCGGCGTAGTACCCCATTGCGGTGTTGGCGTTGACGTTCGAGACGGCGATATCCGCGCCTTCGAGGGCGTCGACGAGGGCGGCCTCGTCGTCCGCGCCGAACTCGGGGAAGTACGCATGCGGCGCGTCGCCGAGCAGTTCGACTCCCGCGTAGCCGTGGTCGGCGATGCGACGCACGGCCTCCGGGAGCGTGTAGTTCGTGTACGCGTTGGTGGAGAATGCCAGTTTCATAGCTTAGCTCATGTCGAAGTGCCGGGAGAGCACGCGCGTCGGAACCGCGAACGCCGCGGCGGCGACGGCGAACCACGGACCGGCGACGACGGCGACGGCGCCGTCGAGGAGGACGATACCGAGGACGCAGGTTCCGACGGCCGGTCCGACCTTCGAGGGGACGGGGTCGGCCATCGCCGGTCCGAGGGCGTGCCAGTCCCACGCGAGGAAACACGCGGCGAGGACGGTGGCTGCGAGTCCGACCGCCGGCGTCGCGAGGACGGTGGCGACGATAGGAACGACCATCGCCGCGAGCGTCGCCCCCGCGGCGGCGACGGCCACGTCCGACCCCTCGCCGCCGCCCGTCTCCGATTCGGCCATCCGAGTGAACGCCGCCACGTAGACGACGACGCCAATCGGGAACAGCAACGCGACGGCATCGAACGCCGCGGCGCCGGCGAGCGAGAGGCCGAGAAAGACGTTCAACCCTCGGGCCGTACCCATGGCGAGAAAGCCCGCCGGACCGCCCTTCAGGAGGCCGTCGTAGAGGACGACGGTGAGGGCGAGGGCGGCCGCCGCCAGTCCGGAGAGCGTTCCTCCGGTCGTCCCGGCGACGCCGACGCCGGCGAGGAGAAGCGCTCCGCCGAAGACGAGCGCGCTACCCCGTCCGACCCGGCCGGACGGAATCGGTCGCTCGGGGCGCTCTCTCCCGTCCTCGTCGACGTCGGCCACGTCGTTCAGCGTCGTGCCCGCGGCGTAGACGCACGCGGAGGCGAGACAGAGGCCGGCGACCGTCGGGAGGGACGCCGACGCCCCGAGGGCGACGGCGAGGGCGGCGCCGGCGAGCACGTCGGGCGGCGCGGTGAAGATGTTCGGCAGTCGGACGAGTTCGGCGTAGTCCGTCGCCACTCGCCGAACCCGCTCGAACCCGAACGCGTCGCCGACGCCCGCGGCCATCGCGTCAGGCCCACCCGCGTTCGCGGAGGTAGTCCATCGCGCCCTGCGCCGTCTCGGCGGCCGTCTCCTGGTACGGGTAGAGTTCGACCGTGACGTAGCCGTCGTAGCCGGAGTCCTCGACGGCCTGCAGGAAGCCGTCGATGTCCATCGCGCCGTCGCCGAGTTGGGTGTGCTCGTGCGAGCGGTCCTCCGGGATGTCTTCGAGGTGGTAGTGGCGGGTGTACGGAGCGAGCGTCTCGACCAGTTCCGCGGGGTCCTCGCCCATGCAGAACAGGTGGCCGGCGTCGAAGTTGCAGGTGATGCGCTCTGAGTCGACGCGGTCCATCAGGTCGAGGAACTCATCGGAGGTCTCGATGAGCAGGTCGGGTTCGGGTTCGACCATCACGTCGACGCCCTTCGACTCGGCCTTCTCGGCGAGTTCGTCGAGGCCCTCGACGAACGTCTCCATCGCCCACTCGCGGGACTTCTCTTCGGGGACGGGGCCGCCGGGTTCGATAGAGATGTGATCGCAGCCGAGTTCCGCGGCGGCGTCGATGGAGTCGAGGGTGTAGTCGACGCGGCGGCGGCGGTAGTCCTCGTCGGGTTCGACGAAAGAGGGGTGATGGAAGTCCTCGATCGCCGTCAGCATGAACGCGTTGCAGTTGCTGATGGCGATATCGTTGCGGTTCAGCGCCGTCTCCACCTCGTCGTACTCCTCGCCGGTCGCCTCCGGCGGGTAGAGGAACGGTTCGTCGAACAGCAGTTCGATACCGTCGTAGCCGGCGTCGGCGACGGCCTCGATGGCGCCGACCGTCGAGTACTCCCGGAAGGCGTTCATCGAGAAGCCGAATTCGAGCGACATCTACTCGGCCTCGGTCCCGGCCGCCTCGACGGCGGATTCGTTCGTCGACGACTCGGCGGCTATCTCCCGCGCGTAGTCGAAGCTATCCGATTGGGCGAAGAACTCCAAGGGGTTCTCGAACAGGAGCTTTCGGACCTCCCCGCGGTCCCAGCCGGCGTCTATCATCGCGTCGCGGGCCTTCGGAACCGCGAGGGGGTCGGAGTCGTCCCAGTCGGCCGAGGAGTTGATGACACGTCTGTCGGTGCCGTACTCTTCGAGCAGGGGAATCACCTCCTCGATGGATATCTTGCCGGGGTAGAGCGTGAACCCGAGCCAGCAGTCGGTGGCGGCAGTCGTCTCCATCGTCCCGGGTTCGTTGTGGTCGATGATGATGCGCTCCTGCGTAACGTCCATCTCCTCGATGATGTCCACGGTTCGGGCCGCCCCCTTCGGCTTCTCCTCGTGGGGGAGGTGGATGATGACGGGCGCTTCGTGCTCCTCGGCGATGCGGAGTTGTTCGCGGAACGCCCACTCCTCCTCGTCGGTCTGGAGGTTGAACCCGATTTCGCCGACGCCGACCACCCGGTCGCGTTCGAGGTACTCCGGAAGCCGGTCGATGACCGCCTCGGACATCTCGCGGTCGACGGCCTCCTTCGGGTTGATGGAGACGGTGATGTAGTGGTCCATCCCTGCGATGCGCTCTGCGCGTTCGGTCTCGAAGTCGTGGATGTGCTCGAAGTAGTCGAAGAACGACTCGGGATAGAGCTTGTCCGACCCCGACCAGAACGAGGGTTCGACGACGCACTCGATGCCCGACCGCCGCATCTCGCGGTAGTCGTCGGTCGTGCGCGACGTCATGTGCGCGTGGGAGTCGATAAGACGCATATATGACATTGAGAACCACCCCCGCTTTGTTATCGTCGCCCTACAGGTTTCGCCGCGAGAAAAACGCCTCGGTACGCCCGAATAGCGGCCGATTAACGCGCCTCAGAATCGGTTGGGCACCCCCCGTTCGGATGAAGCGGACGCATAACTAACCCCGTTCCGTCCCGCGAAAGGTATATGACGCGAACGCGAACGGGCGTTTGGTTCGTCGGCGCCCGCGGCAACGTCGCCGCCACGGCTACGACCGGGGCGCGCGGTATCGCCCGCGGGACGACCGACGACACCGGCACGGTCACGGCCCGCGAACCCTACACTCGACTCGGCTTACCGGGGGTCGAGGGGTTCGCCTTCGGCGGCCGCGACATCGCCGAACGCCCCCTCCTCCACGCCGCGACCGAACACGACCTCTCGCGGCAGTTCGCCGTGCCCGAAGCGTACGCCGAGGACCGCCGCGGCGGCGCCGGCGACGGTGGCGATGTCGAGACGGACCCGGAGGCGGAGCGATGACCGACGCCGAACCCGAGGCGGAACCGTCGGCGGCGACCCGGGTGGTCGTCCTCGACGTCGTCGGCCTCCAACCCGACCACGTCGACGCCGAGACGACGCCGAACCTCGCCGGCCTGTTCGAGGACGGCGCGACGACGGGCGCGGTGCCCCCGTTCCCGGCGGTGACCATCCCCTCGCAGACGACGCTCTCGACGGGGCTTTCCCCCTCGACGCACGGCGACGTCTCGAACGCGGAGTACGACCGCGAGACCGACACCGTCGAACTGTGGGGTCGCAACAGCGGCGACCGCGACCGCATCTGGGAGGCCGCGCGCGACGCAGACGTGACGACGGGAGCGCTGTTCTTCCAGCACCTCTACGGCACCTCCGCGGACGTGGCGGTGACGCCGAAACCCATCGAGGACGAGAACAACGACCTCATCGAGATGAACTGCTGGACGAGCCCCGAGGGGTTCTACGAGGAACTCCGCGAGGCGTACGGTCACTTCCCCCTCCACAACTACTGGGGGCCGGCCGCCAACGCGCAGAGCAGCGAGTGGATCCTGTCGGCGGCCCGCGAGGCGACGGAGCGCTACGACCCGGACATGCTCTGGGCGTACGTCCCCCACCTCGACTACACGGGACAGAGCCACGGGCCGAACTCCGAGGCGTTCACCGAGGCGCTCTCGGAGGCCGACGAACTCGTCGGCGACTACCTCGAGTTTCTCGAGGGGACCGACCGCTGGGCGGAGACGGCCGTCGTCGTCGTCAGCGAGTACGGCTTCCACGAGGTGTCGACCCCCGTCTTCCCGAACCGCGCGCTCCGCGAGGCGGGTCTGATGAAGACGACGGACGCCGAGGGCGGGGAGGGACGGGTTCCGGACCTCCCGGCCTCCGAGGCGTTCGCCGTCGCCGACCACCAAATCGCACACGTCTACTGCGACCAAGACGCCGTCGAGAGGGCTCACGAGGCGCTCGAATCGCTCGACGGCATCGAACGCGTTCTCGACGGCGACGACCAGGCCGCGTACGGCATCGACAACCAGAACGCGGGCGACCTGGTGCTCGTCGCCGACCCGGACGCGTGGTTCGCCTACTACTGGTGGGACGACGGGGAGGAGGAGGCGATGCCCCCCTACGCCGACAGCGTCGACATCCACGAGAAACCCGGCTACGACCCCTGCGAACTGTTCCTCGGCGAGGACGGGTTCGTCTCCACGGACCCCTCGAAGGTGCAGGGCTCGCACGGCCGCGTCGACCCCGAGACGACGCCGTTCTTCGGCGTCGGCGGCCCCGCCGCCCCGTCGCTGTCGCTGGACGGCGACATCGACATGCGGCAGGTCGCCCCCACGGTGTTAGACCTCCTCGGCGCCCGCGAGGCCGTAGACATGGAGTTCGAGGGCGCGTCCATCCTCGCGCCGTCGAACGAACTGGGTCCCGCCGACGACTGAACGCGCACCGTCGCCTGCGACCCGCGGGTGACAGTCGAGACGACCGGCGGGTCCGACTCGAACCGGACCCCAAACGTGTTGGTCGCTCCGCACGGTGCGTAGGGTATGACCGTCTCCTTCCGCGACCTGCGCGTCTCGTGGCTCGGCTACGCCACCGTCAGAATCGAGTCCGAATCCGGCTTCGTCGTCTACCTCGACCCCGGCCGCTACGGCGTTCTGGACGACTACTACGCCCGCGACGGCGACCTCGTCTGCGTCACGCACGACCACCACTACGACCCCGACGCCATCCGCTCGGTGGCGAAAGAGGACGCCACCGTCGTCGTCTTCGAGGGGGTGAACCCGGCGAACATCGACCGCGACGTGGAGGCCGTCGAGGACCTGCCGTACGAGGTTATCCGCGTCGGCGAAGAGGAACATCTGAGCGTCGGTTCGGTCGACCTGTGGACGCTCCCGGCGTACAACGAGGAGGACAGTCCGCACGCCCGCGACGACGGGAGCCTCGTCCACCCGCGCGGACTCGGGTGCGCCTACCTCCTCTCCGTGGACGGCGTCACGGTGTTCTGGCCGGGCGACAGCGACGTGTTGGAGGGGTTCGAACGGTTGTCGGTGGACCTCTTTCTCGCCAACATCGGCGGCAGCGTCGTGATGGACCGACACGAGGCCGCCGACCTCGCCGAAGTACTGTCCCCCGAACTCGTCCTTCCGATCCACTACGATACCATCGACCTGCTGAAGACCGATCCGGAGGCGTTCGTCGCGGACGTCGCCTCCCGGGGAATCCCCGTCGTCCTCGAAGACCCGGCGGACCACGCGGTCTGAAGCGACTCTTCGACGACGGCCGACCGCCCGCCCGACGGGTCGACGGGCCGGTCCGCGGCAACCGTTTTGCACCGTCGGACCGTCCTCCGACGCGAGATGAGACTCACGACGCCGACCGTCGACCACGGTCGATTCGACGGGCGAATCCCCTACTACCGCGCCGGCGACGGCCCCGAGACGCTGGTCGTCCTCCCCGGCCTCGGCGACGCCTTCCGCGGCGGGCCGAGGGCGGCGACGGCGGCGTACCTCGCGCAGACGACGTACCGCGGTCTCACCGGCGACTTCACCGTCTGGACGGTCGGCCGCCCCCGCGGTTTGGACCCGGACGCGACGACGCGCGAACTCGCCGGGTCGGTGGCGACGGCGCTGGACGAACTGGACGGCGGGCACGTCCTCGGACGCTCGATGGGCGGCCTCATCGCCCAGCACCTCGCCGCCGATTACCCGAAGCACGTCGACAGACTCGTGCTCGCGTCGGCCGGCGCGCATCTCGGCGACGCCGGCCGCGCGGTCCTCGACGACTGGGAGACGCAGGCCGCCGACGGCGACTGGGGGAAACTGTACGCGTCGATCGCCCGCGAGACGTACGCGGGGTGGCGACGGCGGGCCTACCCCCCGCTCCTGCGTGCGGTCGGTCCGGCGCTTGCGCCGCCGTCCCCGGACGACGTGCGCGCGTCGATTCGGGCCGTGCGCGACCACGACGCGACCGACCGACTCGGCGAGGTGACGGCGCCGACGCTGGTGCTCGGGGGGAGCGAGGACCGACTGTTCCCCGCGTCGGTGCTCCGCGAGACGAAGGCGGCGCTCCCGGACGCGACGCTGGCGCTGCTGTCGGGCGCGGGGCACGCTGTCGCCTCCGAGCACCGGCGGACGTTCGACCGAGCGGTGGGACGATTCCTGCGCGGCGAATCGCTGTAGCGAGGTAGCGCTGTAGCGCCCTCGCGCGCGACGACGAACGCCCGTTCGCTCGAGTCGCTACAGCACGCCCATCTCGTCTAGTCGCTCCGGCAGGTACGTGTCGGTGACGAAGTCCAGACCGCGGGCGGCCAGCGACTGCTGCTCTGCCTTCTTGTTGATGTCGAGTTGCAGTTGAATCTGTTCTTCCCAGTAGTCTGTCATGAAGCGCGGGTCCTCCAGTTCGGATTCGAGGGCGTTCACGTCGGAGTCCGAGAGGGGGTCCGTCGGCAGGTCGTAATCGACGATGTCCTGCGGTTGGATGCCGATGAACTTCGCCTCGGGCGTGGCGAGATACTCAGAGAGGTGCGCGGACTTGATCGAACCGTAGGCGACCGACCCGTAGATGCGGTAGGACCACGGGTCGCCGTCGGTGAACACCACGACGGGCAGGCCGAGTTCGTCGTGGAGTCGCTTCGTGAGGCGGCGCGTCGCCCGCGCCGGTTGGCCGCCGAGGTGGACGACGAGGGCGTCGTGTTCCGTGTCGAAGCCGTTCTCGACGAGTCGGTCCCGCATGCCGCCGGTCTCGACGCAGAGGACGAACTCGGCGTCGTTGCCGAGGAACTCGATGGTGTCGGGGTTGTTCGGAATCTGGTAGCCGCCCTGACCCACGTCCTCCTGGCAGTGGATGTCGCGGTCGCCGCGGCGCGTCTGCTCGCGGATGTGGAGCGGTCCCATCACCTTTGCGCCGGACTCCTCCGGACGCATGTGGAAGTCCTCGCGGGTGACGTGCGAGACGATTTCGAGGTCCTCGATGAGCTGATTCGACTCGCTCTGGTCGTTGAACTGCGCCTCCTCGTTGTCCCACGACTCCGAGAGGTAGTACAGTTCACGGAGGGTCGACGAGCGATTCTCTTCGAGTTGGTTGACGAGGAACTCGATGGCGTAGGCGGCCTTCAGAAGCTTCCGCGCGCCGCGGACGCTGTTGGCCGACCGCGTGGACTTGCGGTCGCCGTACACCCACACCTTCGACTCCTCGTCGAAGACGATGTTGCTCTTCGTCCGCGTGGGGATGTCCATGTGCGGGATGTCCCCCTGGGCGAACTGGTCGTAGAACTCCGCGGCGAGGTCGATGAGTCGCTCCTGTGCGAGTTCGTCGTTCTGATTCGTGCTCATGTTAGGTGTTGACGGTGAGTTTCTCCGCTTCGACGCCGTCGACGTTGATATCGAACGACGCGTCCGAGGCGACGGTGTAGCTGAGTTCGGCGGTGTCGCCCGCCGACACCGAGGGGTTCCACTTGACGAACCACTCGCCGTCCAAGTCGACGACGGTGGCCGCCTCGGGCACCTCCGTCGGTTCGACCGAGACGATGTCGGTGATGTCGGGCGTCTCGCTGCGGTCGGAGTGGTTCTCCACGACGAGGGTGACGGTGTCGTCCTCGACCTCCCGGTCGACGCTGAGGTTGTTCATGATGCGGGCGAGCGCGCCGTCGATATTGGGGCGTTCGCGGCCCGTGACCTCCGACAGTTTGTCCGCCATCTCCGGCAGGATGCGACCGAGCACGTCCTGTTTCTCCCGGCGCTTCTGCATCGAGCGGCGCTTGTTCAGGTAGGATTTGAGCTCGCGCGCCGCCTCGCGGATGGCGAGTTCTATCTCGTCTTCTATCTCAGGAATGTTGGCGAGGGCGTCCTTCGACTCGGAGGTGAACGGGACGTTCGTGGAGGCGACGTGGACCATGATGACCGCGGGCCCGCTCGGCATCCCCGAGCCGCCGGGTTGGTCGAGCCCGTAGTTGCGCCAGCCGATGCGCTTGACCACGTCGGTCGTCGCGCACGCCCCGCGCTGGTAGACGAGGGGAACCCGATTGGCGAAGCGCAGCAGGTCGACGGACCCCTCCGCGGAGAGTTCGCCGCCGTAGGCGATGCCCGCCTCGACGATGAACGGGTCGCCGCCGTGAACCTCGGCGTCGCGCGTCGCCGCGGCGTAGAAGTCGGCGTCGTACTCCTTTCGGAGGCCGGCCTCGACCAACTCGGCCGTGATGGGCGAGAGGCAGTTCGTCGGCGGCGCGAGGATGTCCGCCTCGCGCATGGCTTCGAGGAGTTCGGAGGCGACGTCGCGGTCGTCGGCCGCCTCGCTCACCTTCGGCGCGTCGTCGGGGACGGTGCGCATGACCGCCCACAGGGCGTCGGTAACGTTCTCGCGGGCCGTATCGCCGAAGGTCACGTCCTCGGAGACGAGCACGTCCGCCGAGCGCTCGACGTACTCGCGGACCTGACCCTTCGTCGCGCGGTGGCGGTCGTTCGAGCCGAACTTCTCGGCGACGCGGTCCGCGATGCCGCGGACCGTCGCGTCGTCCTTCTGGGTGCTCGTCGCCCCGTCGACGACGTCGTACAGGTCTCGTCCCTCAGTCAGGACGGCCCACGCGGCCTCGACGGCGTTCTCGCGGACGGTGTCGCCGAACGCCACGCCGTGTTCCTCGCCGATGTCGTCGGCGACGGTGTCGACGATGTCTTCAAGTTCGAAGTGGGTCGTCCGCTCGCGGTTCCGGAGCGTGTCGCCGACGCGTTCGGCGAACGCCGCCGTCGCCTCGGCGCCCTTGTTGGCGATGGCGTCCTCGATTGCGGCATCGAGGTCGACGCTCTCGCCTTCTCCCTCGCTCTCGCGTTCGACGACCCCCCAGCCCATCTCTCGGCCGAAGTGCCTGTCGCGGAAGTTGTTCAGTATCTTGTCTGCCGTCTTCGCGCCGACGCGGGTGAACTCCTCCTGCAGGAAGCCCGACACCGAGTAGGACCTG
>NZ_AOIV01000004.1 GCF_000337095.1 Halogeometricum pallidum JCM 14848 | reverse complement strand
ATGTGTATAAGAGACAGGTGCTTGACGTAGTCGTGGAGCTGTTGGCGAGCGCGCATGTTCGCCTCCATCTCAACCTCGATGCGCGTGCCGTGCGTGGGGGAGAGATCCGACTCGCCCGGTTCGAGTTCGCGTTCGACCTGAATCTCCGGCTCGTTCGTATCCGTGTCGATGATGAGCTCGAAGTACTGGGCCGCCGAGTCGCCCTGCGTGCGGGAGGTGATCTTCGCCGGCTTCCCGGAGGTGAGTTGGGAGTAGAGGACCGCCGCGGAGATGCCGATACCCTGCTGCCCGCGGGACTGCTCGCGCGCGTGGAACCGCGAGCCGTAGAGCAGTTTGCCGAACACCTTCGGAATCTGCTCTTTCGTGATGCCGGGTCCGTTGTCCTCGACCACGAGCGTGTAGTAGTCGCCCGCCTCGCGGATCTCGATGGAGATGTCGGGCTTGATTCCGGCCTCCTCGGTTGCGTCGAGTGCGTTGTCGACCGCCTCCTTCACGGCGGTGACCAAGCCTCGCGCCCCCGAGTCGAACCCGAGCATGTGCTTGTTCTTCTCGAAGAACTCGGCGATGGATATCGCGCGTTGGCTCTCGGCCAACTCCTCCGCGATACCCGCGTCCTCGCCGAGTGTCGACTGGAACGAGGTCATTCTGTGAGGAAATCTTCTGGATGAGCGCTTAAGTACTGTTCGGGAGCAGGGTGAAAGTGGAACGATCGGCGCAGCGGACGAGACGGCGTTCCGGCGACGGTTCGCGGCGGGGAATCGAGCGACCGAGCGAACGCGAGGGCGGTTCGGGGCGAAGCGCGAGTCGGGCTATCGGGGTATTAGTAAGTACTCACGCGGGCGCGCGTGCGAGGGTTTAAGGCCGGAGATAGCCAACCCCGAAGCAGATAGTATGTCACACGAAAGTGAGTACGGAGCGGGGCAGATTCAGGTCCTCGAAGGGTTGGAAGCCGTTCGAAAGCGCCCGGCGATGTACATCGGCTCGACCGACTCACGGGGTCTCCACCACCTCGTCTACGAGGTCGTAGACAACTCCATCGACGAAGCCCTCGCGGGTTACTGCGACGAGATATCGGTCACCGTCAACGACGACGGCTCCGTCTCCGTCTCCGACAACGGTCGGGGCATCCCGGTCGACACCCACGAGCAGTACGACCGCCCCGCCGTCGAGGTCATCATGACCGTCCTCCACGCCGGCGGCAAGTTCGACAACAAGTCCTACCAGGTCTCCGGCGGTCTCCACGGCGTCGGCGTGAGCGTCGTCAACGCCCTCTCGAAGTGGCTCGAAGTCGAGATAAAGCGCGACGGCGCCCTCTGGCGGCACCGCTTCGAACGCGGCGAACCGCAGGCCGACGCCTTCGAACGCGTCCGCGACCTCGAACCCGACGAGGACACGGGCACAACGATTCGCTTCAAGCCCGACGAAGAGGTGTTCGAGACGCTGGCGTTCGAGTTCTCCACCCTGGAGAACCGTCTCCGCGAACTCGCCTTCCTCAACTCCGGCGTCGAAATCTCCCTCCGCGACGAACCCGACGACGAGGAGAGTTCGTTCCGCTTCGAGGGCGGCATCCGCGAGTTCGTCCGTTATCTCAACGAGACGAAGACGACGATGCACGACGACGTCATCTACTACGAGGACACCGAGGAGGGCATCGAAGTGGAGGTCGCCATGCAGGCGACGCAGGAACTTCAGGGCTCCATCCACGCCTTCGCTAACAACATCAACACCCGCGAGGGCGGGACGCACATGACCGGGTTCAAGACGGCGCTGACCCGCGTCATCAACGATTACGCCCGGAAGAACAACCTCCTCGACGACCTCGACTCCCTGAAGGGCGAGGACATCCGCGAGGGACTCACCGCGGTCATCTCCATCAAGCACCCCGACCCGCAGTTCGAGGGGCAGACGAAGACGAAACTCGGCAACAGCGAGGTGCGCGGCATCGTCGAGTCCGTCATGCACCAGCAGTTGGGCACCTACTTCGAGGAGAACCCCGGCACCGCCCAGTCCATCGTGATGAAGGCCGTCGAGGCCGCGAAGGCCCGCCGCGCGGCGAAGAAGGCCGAGGAACTCACGCGCCGGAAATCCGCGCTGGAGTCGACGGCGCTGCCCGGTAAACTCGCCGACTGTCAGAGCCGCGACCCCGCCGAGTCCGAACTGTTCGTCGTTGAGGGCGACTCCGCGGGCGGGTCGGCAAAGCAGGGCCGCGACCGGCACTTCCAGGCCATCCTCCCCCTCAAGGGAAAGATTCTGAACGTCGAGAAACACCGGTTAGACCGGATACTGGAGAACAACGAGGTCCGCGCGCTCATCACCGCTATCGGCGCGGGCGTCGGCGAGGAGTTCGACATCGAGGACGTGCGCTACGAGCGCGTCATCCTGATGACCGACGCAGACGTCGACGGCGCGCACATCCGGACGCTGCTTCTCACCCTTCTGTACCGCTACATGCGGCCGCTGGTGGAGGCCGGCTACGTCTACGCGGCGCAACCGCCGCTGTACCGCGTCCGTTACCGCGGCGAGACGTACGACGCGATGACCGAGGCCGAACGCGACCGAATCGTCGAGGAGGAGTGCGACGGCAACCCCACGCAGGTCCAGCGGTTCAAAGGCCTCGGCGAGATGAACCCCGAACAGCTCTGGGATACGACGATGAACCCCGAGAACAGGGTGTTGAAGCAGATAACCGTCGAGGACGCCGCCGCCGCCGACCGGATGTTTAACATCCTGATGGGCGACGCCGTCGAACCGCGAAAGCAGTTCATCAAAGAACACGCGAAGGACGCGCAGTGGGTGGACATTTAGATGAGTTCAGACACGCCAGACGAGTTCCGACCGGACGCAGGCATCGCCGCGGAGGTAAAGACCGCCCGCATCGAACAGGAGATGGAGCAGTCGTACATCGACTACTCGATGTCGGTCATCGCGGGTCGCGCGCTGCCGGACGTGCGCGACGGTCTCAAGCCCGTCCACCGGCGCATCCTCTACGCGATGCACGAGTCGGGCATCACCGCCCACTCCGCGCATCGGAAGTCCTCGTCCGTCGTCGGCGAGACGATGGGCGACTACCACCCGCACGGCGACTCGGCCATCTATGACGCCCTCGCGCGGATGGCGCAGGACTTCTCGATGCGCTACCCCCTCGTGGACGGGCAGGGCAACTTCGGTTCCGTCGACGGCGACCCGCCCGCGGCCCCGCGGTACACCGAGTCACGCATGGCCCCCATGGCGGAGGAACTGCTCGCCGACATCGAGAAGGACACCGTCGACTTCCAGTCGAACTACGACGACCGCAAGCAGGAACCCGTCGTCCTCCCCGCGTCGTTCCCGAACCTCCTCGTCAACGGCTCCTCGGGCATCGCCGTCGGGATGTCGACGAACATCCCGCCGCACAACCTCGGCGAGGTCATCGACGCCACGACGCACCTCATCGAGAACCCCGAGTGCACCATCGAAGACCTCATGGAGTTCGTCGAGGGGCCGGACTTCCCCACGGGCGCCAACATCGTCGGCCGCAACGCCGTCCACAAGGCGTACAAGACCGGCCGCGGTCGCATCCGCGTCCGCGCGGAGTTCGAGGTGGACGAGGACGAAGATAACGTCGTCATCACCGAACTCCCCTACCAGGAGAACAAGGCCCGTCTCATCGAGCGAATCGCCGACGACGTGAACGAGGGGAAAATAGAGGGCATCCGCGACCTGCGCGACGAGTCCGACCGCGACGGCATCCGCGTCGTCGTCGAACTCAAGCGCGGCGCGAACGCCGACGTGGTGAAGAACCAACTGCTCGAACACCACCTCGAATCGACGTTCGGCGTCATCAACCTCGCCCTCGTCGACGGGCAACCGCGCGTCCTCACCCTCAAGGAGACGCTCGTCGAGTATCTGAATCACCGCCGCGACGTGGTTCGCCGGCGCTCGGAGTACGAACTCGCGGAGGCCGAGGACCGCGCGCACATCCTCGAAGGCCGCCTGAAAGCGCTCGACAACATCGACGACGTGGTGGAGACCATCCGCAACTCCGAGAGCCGAGACGACGCGAAGGCCGCCCTCCGCGGCGAACAGACCGTCGAGGTGGACGGCGAGGCGCTCCCGAGTTTCGGCTTCTCGGAGGACCAAGCCAACCACATCGTCGCCATGCAACTCGGCTCGTTGACCTCCATGGAGGCCGCGGAGATAGAGGCCGAGTACGGGGACGTACAGAACCGCATCGACCGACTCAACGAGATTCTGAACGACGCCGACGAACTCGACGCGGTCATCCGTTCGGAGTTGACGGAGATACGGGAGGAGTACGCCGACGAACGGCGCACCTCCTTCATCGAGGACACGGGGTCGGTCACCCACGAGGACCTCATCGCCGAGGAAGACGTTGTGGTGGTCGTCAGCGAGGACGACTACATCAAGCGGATGTCCCTCGACACGTTCCGCGCGCAACACCGCGGCGGCAAGGGCATCATCGGCACCGACCTGAAGGAGGGCGATACGGTCTCCTCAGTGTTCGTGGCGAACACGCACGACTACCTGCTGTACTTCACGAACCACGGGCAGGTGTACAAGCTGAAGACCTATCAGGTCCCCGAGATGTCACGGACCGCCCGCGGGAAATCGGCGGTGAACCTCCTCGAACTGGACGACGGCGAGGAGATAACCTCGGTCGTCAACACCGCCGACATCGACGAGGAGACGGAGAAGTACCTCACGATGGTGACGCGCAACGGCTACGTCAAGCGCACCAGCGTCGAGAAGTTCCAAAACATCCTCACGACGGGCATCATCGCCACGAAACTCGACGACGGCGACGAACTCGCCGACGTGGAGGTGACCGACGGGACGCGAGACCTGATACTCGCCTCGCGCGACGGCATGTCCATCCGCTTCGACGAGGACGACGTGCGCGCGATGGGTCGCTCCGCCCGCGGCGTCCGCGGGATGAAACTCACGGGCGACGACGAACTCGTCGGCGTCGCCGCCGTCGACGAGGACGTGCACAACTGGGTGCTCACCGTCACCGAGAACGGCTACGGCAAGCGCACCGATATCGGCGACTACCGCCGCCAGTCTCGAAACGGGAAGGGTCTCATCGACATCAAGACGAACGACCGCAACGGTCCCGTCTGCGCGATGGAGACGGTGGGCTACGGCGACCACCTGTTCGTCATGAGCCAGTCGGGACAGATGCTCCGAACGCCCGTCGACGACGTCTCGACGGTCGGCCGCAACACCATGGGCGTCATCGTGATGAAGATGGACGCCGGCGACCACGTCGCCAGCGTCGACGTCCACCAGGTCGGGTCCGACGACGTGGACGAATCCGAGGAGTAAGCGCGCGAATCGCGGGCCGCGCAGGTCGGCGCGAACGCGTCGCCTCCTTTTATCGAACGGTCGAAACGCGGTCTCTTCGTTCGGAATCGGGTCCGAAACGGTCGCTCAGCACCCAGATTCCGACGTTGAGACGCTGTGTGGTCGCGAGTTCCCCGCACAACCGAATGAGAGTTCTGTAAGCCGAAAGGACACGGCCGACTGCCCGACTGAATCAGTTGTCGTCGTGTCGCTCGAAGACGGCCTCGGCGAGTACGTTCTTGTGGCCCTCGTTCGGACCACCGGCAATCGTGAGGAGTTTCGCGTCACGCAGATACCGCTCGACGTCGCGTTCGGTCGTGTAACCGAGACCGCCGTGGAGTTGAATCGCCTCGTTCGCGTTGTCCACGGCGGCCTGTGTGGCGTTGATCTTCGCCATACTGAACTCGCGTGTGATGTCGCGCCCGCGGTCAGCACGGTCGGCCGCGCGGAGGGTGAGCAACCGGGCGGTATCGGCTCGTTCGGCCATCTTTCCGACCTTCCAGCCCACACCTTGGAAGTCGCCGATGTGCTGGCCGTACTGCTCACGGCTGCTCGTGTAGGCCACCGTATCCTCGAGGGCGGCGCGGGCGATACCGACACCGCGGGCGGGGACGTTCACACCGGTGTGTATCTCGCCACGCTGAACGTAGCCCTCACCCTCTTCGCCGACGAGTCGATTATCGGGAACGCGAACGTTCGAGAGGGAGACGCGCGGGGATTTGACGCTGTTCGCCCCCAGCGTTTCCCACACCGTCTCGACGTCGAGGTCGTCGGTCGGAACGAGGAACGCGCTGATGTTGTGCGGTGCGTCCTCATCCGGGCCGGTCTTCGCGTACGTGAGGACGTAGTCCGCGTCGAAGAAGTTCGTCACCCACTGTTTGTGGCCGTCGAGTATCCACTCGTCCCCGTCGCGTTCGGCGGCGGTCTCCATCTCGAGTTTGTTACTCCCCGCGTTCGCCTCGCTCAAGCCGAGTGCGCCGACGGTGTCGAAGGACGCCATCTCGGGGAGGAAGTCCCTGCGCTGCTCTTCGGTTCCGAAGCGCTCGACGACTGTCGCGACTCCGAGGTGGAGTCCGACGGTGCTAGCTACGGACATGAGTCCGGCCGATAGCTCTTCGATCATCAACGCGAGTTCGACGAGGCCTTCGCCCCGACCCCCGTACTCTTCGGGGAGCGTCAGGCCGGTCAGACGACGGTCGGCGAGTCCGTCGAAGATCGTGCTCGGGTACTCCTTCTTTCGGTCGAGGTCTCTGGCCTTCGGTTCAATCTCCTCCGTTGTGAACTCCCGAACCTCATCTCGAAGCGCTCGTTGGTCGTCCGTTAGGTGGAATCTCATATGCTATAGGAGACGTTTCGACCCGAGTAAACCTGGAACCTGCTATATCAGGTCGGTCAGGGGATATCTGAAAGGTAGACGCTCTGCGTGCAGCGACATCACACCATTCTTTCTGTCGGCCCCCGTTTCGATACCGTGACCGAGACGATTCAGGGCGACGTCCTACACGTCGTCCCGCCCGATGAACTGGACGAGCACGACCTGACGCCGGACCTGAAAGAGTTAGCCGAGTCGCGCTACGTGGTCGTACTTCGGCAAGGGGGTCACCCCTCACTACTGGACCTCCTCTGGGCGTTTATCCGCCGCAGCCCAATCGAGACGATGACTGTCGTGACCGACCGGCGTTTCGAGGAGGACGACGAGGTCACGCTGACTGTCGAGAAAACGGATATGGTCGGTGTCTACGTCACCGCGGCCTCCGGACGAGACGCATAGCAGTGTTCGATGGCGATATGTTTCCAGCGACAAAATGAGAATCTGTCTCTAACTGAAGCCCACCCTTATACTTCGTCGGATATGCCTCCTACGCACCTCTCCTCGTGAAAACCGGGACCAAAAAACGGCCGACTTCGCCGTCTTCGACGGCTCCGTCGGAGAACCGATCGCTCGCGGATGCTCACTACGTAGGCGCCACGTAGCGAGTTCGTACTGTCGATTCCGACCAGCAACCGCGCCGAGGGCGACGGCGAAATTCACCGGAAACCCGGTGCGTCGTCTCGATGAACCGAACGCGCCTCAGAGGATGCGCTTACCGAGGCCGCTGGCGGCGAGTTCCGTCGCCAGCGCCGCCGTCTCGTTGTGTTCGTCGAGCACGGGGTTCACCTCGACCAGTTCCAGAGAGCGGAGCGCGTCGGTCTCGGCCACCCGTTCGAGGGCGAAGTGCGCCTCGCGGTAGGTGACGCCGCCGCGAACGGGCGTCCCGACGCCGGGCGCCTCGCGGGGGTCGAGCCAGTCCAAATCGAGGCTGACGTGGACGCCGTCGGACGCCGCGCAGGCCACGTCGAGGGCGTCGTCGACGACGGCGTCGATGCCGCGTTCGTCGATATCGGACATCGTGTAGGCGGTCACGTCGCTGTCGTGGATCGCCTCGCGTTCGGCGTCGTCGAGCGAACGCAGGCCGACGACGGCGACGTGTTCCTCGGCGAGGCCCGACGCGTTCGCCCACGGCGTGTCGGCGAAGTCGCCGAGACCCAGGAGGGCCGCTAGCGGCATCCCGTGGACGTTCCCCGAAGGCGACGTGCTCGGGGTGTTGAAGTCGCCGTGGGCGTCGAACCAGACGAGGCCGATCTCGGCGTCGCGGGCCGACCCCGTCACGGACCCGATGGCGACGGAGTGGTCGCCGCCGAGGACCAACGGCGTCTCCCCGTCGTCCAGGGCGGCGGCCACGCGGTCGGCCAGGGAGGTGACGACGTCGCGCGTCTCGCGCAGGAACTTCGCGTTCCCCTCGGAGGGCGCCTCCGCCTCGGGGTCGCGGGCCTCCGCCGGCGGCGCGGCAACGTCGCCGTCGTCGACGACGGAGAGTCCCGCGCCGTGGAGTTCGTCCGCGAGACCGCCGTAGCGGATGGCTGAGGGGCCCATGTCCACGCCGCGTCGGTTCGCGCCGTAGTCGGTCGGTGCGCCGATGATTCTAACGGTGTCCGTCATCGTCGAAACTGCGGCGAGGGGACGGGTAGTGATTGCGGTTCGGGGACCGGTCGGGTCGGGGCCGAATCAGGCCGGCCCGAATCGGAACCGCGGCAGGTCAGGCGACTGCGAGGGGTGCGGGGTCGACCCGACCGGTCGCGTCGTCGGTCGCGTTGTCGGCCGTCTCGTCGGCGTCCTCGACCGTGCGACCGAACAGGCCGGCGACTCGGCGGTAGACGCCGGAGAGTCGGTCGGCGACGGGAGTCGACGAGTCCGCTTCGGCCGCGGCGCGCTGGTAGTCCTGCGTGTGGACCTCGACGGCGACGTTCTGCCCGGTTGCGTCCTGCACCTGCGCCTGCATGTCCGTGGCGAGGTCCGGATGACTCGTGTCGGCGTCGCTGACGACGGTCACGGTGACGCTCTCGGGGGAGGCGAAGACGCCGGGGTCGTCGTACTGCGCGCCGACGCCGACGAGTTCGAGACCCCGGTACTCCTCCTGTGCGAGCGTGGTCTGCACGCCCGCGTTCACGTCCTGTTCGAAGGCGAGATGCGAGTAGGTGGCCGCGCCGGTGGCCGCCGTGACGGCGACGAACCCGACGACGACGAGGGCGTACCCGGCCGTCCGGACGCTCGGTCCGAGGTCGCGCCACGTGCTGGCGACGACCGAGGAGCGGTAACCGAGGGCGACGAGGGCGAGATACGCGGCGATGTTGATGAACACGATGTTCATCAGGAGGAGGACGACGGCGCCGAGGACGAGAACGGGTTGTCCCCAGACGGTGCCGACGGCCGCCGCGGCGACGGACGGGACGATGGCGGCGGCGACGGCGACGCCCGCGATGGAGACGGGGAGGTCGGTCGCCAGCGCTAACGCGCCCGCCGCCCCCGCGGCGATGGCGATAGCGAGGGCCAACAGCGTCGGCGTGATGAAGAAGCCGACCTGTTCGACGCGCGAGACGGCGAGCGTGGACGGGACGAACAGCGTCCAGCGGACGGCGTAAGCGACGGCGACGGCGCTGACGGCGGCGACGACGAGACCGAGCGCCTGATCTTTGACGCTCTCGACGAGCATCGGTCGGTCGTCGATGACCGCGCCGACGGACGCAGACAGCGACGACCCGGCGAACGGCGCGATGACCATCGCGCCGACGATGACGATGGCCGAGTTCAACAGCAGACCGGCGGTGGCGAGCGTCGCCGAGAGCGCGGCGAACGCGAGATACGTCGCCCGACCGGGCGTCAGGTCCTCCGCGCGCTGTCGAATCTCGACGTGGGAGATGCCCCGGTTGCCCTTCGGCCCCTCGACGAACCGCTCTGCGAGGTGGTCGTTCACCGTCGACTCCGAGCGCTCGGAGTCGACGACGACCGTGTAGGCGTCCTCGTCGACGCCGTTGTCGTAGAGATACGCGAGGACGGGGTCGACGGCGCCGTCGGGAACGGGAATCTCGACGAACGCGCTGTCGACGCGTTCGGCGTCCGGGACGACGGCGTACGTCGCTCCCTCGCCGTCGAGAGCCGCGACGACCGAATCCCGCACGTCGTCGTCCACCCGGACACGAATAAGTCGCACGAGGGAGAGTCACCGGCGCGGAGGAATGAGCGTTCTGGCCGGGCGAGCGAACGTTCCGACCAACCGACAATCACCCGGCGGCGGCGAGTCGCGGGCGTTGCAACCGCCAGTACCCTCAAGATGGCGACGGCCGTGATTCGAGTCAATGCGGTTGATAAAGCTCCTCGTGAGCGAGGAGTCGCGGTCGACGGTTATCGACATCTTGGAGTCCGAAAACATCGACTTCGTCGTGACGAAGAACGCGACGGAGCGAGGGAACACGGCGTTGGTGGAGTTTCCGCTCCCCACGCAGGCCGTCGAGTACGTCATGGGCGAACTCCGCGACGCGGGCGTCGACGACCGGGAGTACACGATAATCGCCAGCGCGGAGACGGCGAAGACCCGGAACTACCACGAACTCGAAGACCGGTTCGTCGCGGGCGTCGAGGAGGACGACTCCGTCGCGCGCGAGGAGATTCGGGCGAAGGCGCTCGACATGCACCGGAACCCGCTGACGTACTACTCGCTGACGGTATTCAGCGCCCTCGTCGCCGCCGCCGGGTTGCTGATGGACTCGCCGGCCGTCGTCGTCGGCGCGATGGTCATCGCCCCGCAGGTCGGGTCGGCGCTCATCTCCGCCGTCGGCATCTCGCTGAACGACCGGCGGATGATACGGATGGGCTTCACCCAGCAACTGCTCGGGTTCGGCGCCGCCGTCGCGGGCGCATTCCTCCTCGGGATGACGCTGAAGTCCGGGCAGATAGTCACCTCGATGCTGGACGTCTCGACGGTCGGGCAGATTGCCAAACGTACCTCGCCGGGGTTCCTCTCGGTTCTGGTCGGCCTCTGTGCGGGGTCTGCGGGCGCGTTCGGGTTGGCGACGGCGCTACCCGTCTCGCTCGTGGGAGTCATGATAGCCGCGGCCCTCATCCCCGCCGCCGCCGCCGTCGGCATCGGCATCGCGTGGGGTCTTCCGAGCGTCGCCCTCGGGGCCGGCCTCCTCCTCGTCGTCAACGCCGTCGCCGTCAACGTCTCGGCGTTCTCGGTGCTGTGGTACCTCGGCTACCGCCCCGAGGCGTGGAACGGCGGGACGCGAGCGGCGATGGAAGAAAAGGATGGGGGGTCGTCGACGCAGATGGACGAGGGCGCCGGTGAGACGGTGAGCCGCGGCGTCCGGAAGTACGTCCCGGCGGCCGTCGCTCTCGCCTGCCTCCTCGCCGTACTCCTCAGCGCGGGCGGTCTCCTGTTCGGACAGATAGCGTTCGACAACGCCGCCAACGGCGCCGTCGAGGACGTGATGGAACAGCAGCGATACGACGAACTCGACCTCACGTCGGTCCGAACCGAAGTCGGGATGATCCGTCACGTCGGCGAGACGCCGGAGGTGAGCGTCGTCGTCACGCGCCCGGCGGACGAACCGTACCCGAGGTTGGCGGAGACGATTCGCCGACAGGTGCGACAGGAGACGGACCGCGACGTGCGCGTCTCCGTGGAGTTCATCGACGGGCAGAGCGCAGGGGTCGACGAGGAGCAGTCTGAGAACCTGCGGCGTCCCGGCAGTGCCCGCCGACTCGGTGCGTCCGCGGCGCCGATCTGAGACGGACTCGCGGACCGATTTTCCGGCGAGGACACGCTCGGGGTGCTCGCCGGTAAAAGACGACAACGATCCGCATGACACTCCGTTTCGGGTACCGGTACACGTTTGTCTCACGTACGAGGGAGAGAAACACGTAAACTCAAGACAGTCCGCCGCCGCCGCGACGAATCGCCCGCCGTAACCACGTTTTGTGAAAATAGTGCACAGGAACCGTCGAAAATCGTAGTACAGCGACCGGATTGTACCGTTCATCCATCGGATTTAAGGACGTATACGGCGAACGTTCTTCTATGTCATCAATCGAACTGACTTCTAGTCAGAAAACGATTCTGACGGCGTTAATCAACCTCTACCGTCAGTCAGAGGACGCCGTCAAAGGCGAGGACATCGCCGAAGAGGTGAACCGAAACCCCGGAACCATCCGAAACCAGATGCAGAGCCTGAAAGCGCTGCAACTGGTCGAAGGCGTTCCCGGACCGAAAGGCGGCTACAAGCCGACCGCGAACGCCTACGAGGCGCTGGACGTCGACCAGATGGACGAACCCGCCTTCGTCCCCCTGTTCCACGAGGGCGAGGCCGTCGAGGACGTCAACGTCGACGAGATAGACCTCTCCTCGGTCCACCACCCCGAACTCTGCCGCGCGGAGATTCACGTCCAGGGTTCGGTCCGCGACTTCCACGAGGGCGACGAGGTTCGCGTGGGTCCGACGCCCCTCTCGAAACTCGTCATCGAAGGCATCGTCGACGGCAAGGACGACACGAGTAACATCCTCATCCTCCGCATCGAAGACATGCGCGCCCCCGAGGGCGAGCCCTCTCACTAAATCCGTCCCGACACGCACTCGAACGAGTGCACCGTCCGGCGAATCGCCCCGCGGCCCCGATAGCGTCAGCCGTAACCACGCGTCCGTAACGTACCCGTCGCGGCCCCGAATCGATTCTCTCTGCGCTCGTCGCGTGAACATCCGAGAGCCTCGGCTTCCGGGGGAGCGTCCGGCACGCGAACGAAAAAGACCGAAAACGGAAGTTCAGTCGGCGGCGTTCAGAGGTCGTCCCACGCTTCGAGGGCGCGGCGGGGGGTCGTCACGTCGGCGATCCAGCGCGCGGCGATACCCTTCTTCAGCGTACGGGCGGCCGGGCCGCCGAACACGTTCGGGTAGACCTGGCCGACGACGGGAACCTTGACCGCGTGGGCGACGGCGTCCTCGCCGACGGAGATGACCGTTCCTTTGTCGTTGTGGTTCCACGTCTTCAGCGGCTGACCCTTCGTGGCGCGGGCGACGTTCTCGCCGGCGACCTCGGCGGCCTGCCAGGCGGCCTGCGCCGTCGGCGGCGCGATGGCGTCGTCGCCCTGTTCGACGAGGGCGGAGTCGCCGAGGGCGAACACGTCGTCGTCGCTCGTCTTGAAGTCCTGCTCGGCGAAGATACGGTTCGAGCGCTCGTCCTTGTCGAGTTTCGATTCGGCGACCTCCGGATGACCCGTGATGCCGCCAGTCCAGAGGAGCAGGTCGTAATCGAGTTCCTCGTCGTCCTCGCCGCCGCCGAGGTAGATGGTCTCCTCGTCGACCTCCGAGATGAAATCCCCCGTCAGAATCTCGATGTCGCGCGCTTCGAGGCGCTTGCGGAGCGCACCCTGCAGTTCGCGGTCGTTGCCGGGGAACACTTCGTCGAGGCCCTCCACGATGGTGATATCGAGGGGCGCGCGGTGGTCGTCGCGGTAGCCGGCTATCTCGCCGGCCGACTGGATGCCGGAGAGACCCGCTCCGCCGACGATTATCTTCGCGGGGTCGTCCTGGGAGGCCTCCTCGGCGGCCGCCTTGACCTCGCTGTGAATCTCGCGGGCGTCGTCGAGGCTCTTGAGTTCGAGGGAGTGCTCTTCGAGGCCGTCGATGCCGTAGAACGCCGTCGCGGAGCCGAGACAGACGAGGAGGTAGTCGTAGTCGACCTCGCCGTCTTCGAGTTCGACGACTTTCTCGTCGACGTCGACGTTCTCGACGTGGCCCTTGAGGAACTCCGTCTCGGGCTCTTTTATCTCGTCGACCGGGATGGCAATCTTCGACTCGACGCTCGGGTCGCGGATGCAGCGGTGGGCCTCGTGGAGGACGAGGTGGTAGTCGTTTTCGGAGACCCAGGTGAGTTCCGCGTCCGAATCGAGTTCTTCTTCGAGTCGTTTGACGGCGCCGGTACCCGCGTAGCCGGAACCGAGGACGACGACCTTCGTACTCATATGTGTGACTCTGCGTAGGCATCGGATAAAGGGGCTTTGGAACGTGATTCGAATCGAATCGACCGCCTGCGACGGGGTACGGAGAAAATTGCCGGAGATTCGTTCCCGGATAAAGCCCTCTCCGGCGAGTTCGGGTAAGGACGACAGCGAACGTCAGTCTAGCGACAAGCCGGCGTGCCAGCGGTCGACCCCCGCCTCGCGCTTGACCTCGTCCATCCGCGCCAGCAGGTGGACCGCGAGGCTGGCCGTCTCCACGGCGCGGGACTCCCCCTCGGTGCGGAACTCGCCCGTGACGCGGTTGGCGTAGACGGAGCACACTGCGCCGGCGCGGAGGCCGTAGACGTTCGCGACGGTGAGAAGCGTCGCCGCCTCCATCTCGATGTTCTTCACGTTCGCCTCGCGCAGGTCCTCGACGAGCGAGTCCGAACCGGCGGCGCGGAAGCCCTCGAACCCGGGGCGACCCTGCCCGGTGTAGAAGGAGTCGGCGCTCATCGTGAGGCCGACGTGGTAGTCGTATCCGAGTCGCTCTGCGGCGGCGACGAGGGCCGAGACGACTTCGTGGTCGGCGACGGCGGGGTAGTCCTCGCGGACGTACTCCTTGGAGGTTCCCTCCTGTCGGACCGCCCCCGAGGTGATGACCAGGTCGCCAACCTCCATCTCGGGTTGGATGGCGCCGCAGGACCCGACGCGGACGAGCGTGTCCGCCCCGACGCGGGCGAGTTCCTCGAGGGCGATGGCCGCCGACGGACCGCCGATGCCGGTGGAGGTGACGGATATCGACGTCCCCTCGTACGTCCCCGTCGCCGTGCGGTACTCGCGGTGATACGCCTTCTCCTCGGCGTCGTCCCACAGCGCGGTCACCTTGTCGACTCGCTCGGGGTTGCCGGGCAGGAGGACGCTGTCGGCCACGTCCTCGGGTCCGACTTCGATGTGGTACTGGACCTCGTCGTTGGGGTCCTCGCTGTCGTTCATGCCTCCAGTGTGTGGAGCGGGGTTGAAGTGCTTGTGCTTCCGTTCACTTTCGGTCGCGTTCGGCCGCCTCCAAGGTGTCCAAGGAGATGGTGTTCGGCAGGAGTTCCCCGAGGACGTACTCCGTCGTCTCCTCGCCGCCCTCGTCGCAAACCACGGGCAGGTCCTCCTCGCAGAACTCCGCGAGCGTCTGTCGGCACATGCCGCACGGGGTGACGCCGTCGCGGGCGCCCGAGGAGACGGCGAGGCGGTCGAACTCCCGGTGCCCGTTCTTTATCGCCTCCGCGATGGCGACTTCCTCGGCGTGGAGGCTGTTCGAGTAGTTCGCGTTCTCGATGTTACAGCCGACGAACACCTCACCGTCGGCCGTTCTGAGCGCCGCGCCGACGCGGTACTCGGAGTAGGGGACGTGGGCCTGTTCGAGGATTTCGCGGGCGCGTTCGACGAGTTCGTCGGGCATGGGGACCGAGTTTCCGCCACGGGCGTTTGTAGCTTGCCCTGCGAACCGAAGGGTAACGGACAAGCGTGCCGCCTCCTAACTCCCGGTGTGCCACCCGACTCCGACACCGCCGCGGAACCGACGCCGTCGACCGCGAAGGACGGAAACGGCCGGTCCATTCTGCTCGCCGTCGGCGTCACCGTCGTCGCCCTCTCGGGAGTGCTCGGCTTCTTCATCGGGACCAACGGGGCGGAGACCGTCCCCAGGTCGGCGCTGTTCGGCGGCCTGTTCGTCATCCCGACGACGCCGCTGTCGATGACCGCCTACGCCGTCACCCTCTCGACGCTGGTGCTTGTCGTCCTGTTCGGTCTCGTCGAACTCGCCTCGCGGATGGAAGGCGACCGCTGAGACGGGACGAAGGAAGGCGAAAGAAGTCGGAGGCGCGGAGAGGCGCGGCGCTTTTACCGGTGGGCGACCGACGGCGACCATGCGCAGTTCCGCTACCGCCTCCGCCGACGACGAGGGCGAGGAGGCGGCGTTGGACGAGGAGTTCGACCCGGACGCCCCTTTGCAACCCGACGCGGGGGGACGGAACCGAAAGCGCGCCGTCCTCGCCGTCCTGCCGTTCCTCGGCATCGGACTCATGTGCGTTCTGTTGCTCCTCGGCTGGGGGCTCGAACCGCTCTGGGCGTTCGCCATCCTCCCGCCCATCCTCTTTTGCAGCGCCCTCGCCTACATCGTCTTCAGTTCGGACTTCCTCGAAGACCGGACCTGAAGGCCGAACGGAACGGGCGTTTCCCTACCGACTGGTGTCGTACTTGTACGTCGTCTTCTCGGGGTCGATGCCGAAGTCCTCGGCCGTCTCCTCTATCGCCACCTCGCCCGGGTCGGGTTCGTCGGCGGGGGTCGCCCGCTTGAACCGGTCGCGGTACGCCTCGGGCATCTCGAACGCGTCGGGTCGGAGCTGCATGGCGATGGCGTCGTCGCCGCGTTCCGCCCGGACCGCATCGAGGCGTTCGCGAAGCGTCTCGGGGAGGGCGTCGCCGTCGACCGGTTCGAAGCCGAACGTGAGGAAGTAGTCCGGTTCGACGGTGAACGTGTAGACGCGGTCGAACCCGGCGTCGCCAGCCTCCGCGACCAGTCGCTCGACGACGTGCGCGCCGACGCCCTGTCCGCGCCAGGCGTCGAGGGTGAGGACGAAAGCGAGTTCGCAGAACTCCGCTTCGTCCGTCTGGTGGACGCGGACGCGGCCGAATCCCGCCTTGGCGCCGCTCTCCTCGTCGAGAGCGATGACGTAGTCGCGGGAACGGAACGCCGGGTCTTCGAGCCCCGACTCCTCGATGCGGTCGAGCAACCAAACCTCGTCTCGGTTCTTGGCGTCCCGTACGTACATGGACGCGAGTACGACGCCGCTCCGAAAAGAAGTTGCGGGGTTCAGTACGGGATGAAGATGAGACCCACCGCCAGAAACGGGATGAGAAGGAGCATCATCGTCACGCCGTAGCCGAACATGTCGCGGGCGCGCATCCCCGTGATGCCCAGAAGGGGGAGCGCCCAGAACGGTTGCAGGAGGTTGGTGTGGGCGTCGCCGACGGCGTAGGCGACGGTGGCCTGCCCGGCGGGCACGCCGAGTTCGTTCGCCGCCTGCAGCACGGTGGTGCCGATAACCGTCCACTCGCCGCCGCCGGAGGGGACGAACACGTTGACGACGGCGGCGGTCATCCACGCGACGGCGGGGAACGTCGCCTCCGTCGACAGCGACACCATCGCCTCGGCCATCGTCGAGGAGAGCCCCGAGTTGTTCATCATGCCGATGATACCCGCATAGAGGGGGAACTGGAGGACGATGCCGCCCGTCGAGGTGATGGCGTCGTAGAACTGCTCTTGGTAGGCCTTCGGCCGGGTGTACAGCGCGAGGCCGAGAAAGAGAAAGAGGAAGTTGACGAGGTTGAGGTTCAGCGCCGAGAGGCCCTGCATCGCGAACGTGTAGACGGTGAAGACGACGCCCGTGAGGGCGATGACGCCGCCGACGAGGCGGCTCTGATTTATCTTCTCGCCCACGGTGGTCGGCTTCGAGTCGGCGTCCGCCCCGGTGGCGTCGCCGCCGTCGCCGGCCGCGCCGAACAGTTCCGATTCGGGGACGTACTCGGTTATCGGTTGGGCGTTCGCGCGTTCGGGAGCGAGGAGGTAGAGCACGATGGAGGTGTAGACGATACCCGTGACGACGAGCGTCAGCGTGTACGCGTGGAACACCGTCTCCGAGGTGGGGATGAGTCCGTCGACGATACCCTGCTCGATGAAGACGTTACCGGGGGTGTTCATCAGGAGGGGCGCGGACCCGGCGAGGCCCCAGTGCCACGTCAGCCCCATGCCCATATAGCCGGCGAGACAGAGCAGGGGGTAGTGGACGCGCAGGTCCGTCTTCGCGGCCTGTCGGCCCATCTCGCGGGCCATCACCGCGCCGACGATGAGGCCGAGGCCCCAGTGGACCCACGCGACGGTCATAGAGATGACGCCCACGAGGACGACGGCCTGCTTGCCGTCGTTCGGGAGCGAGGTCAGCCACTCGATGCCGCGGCGAACGAGGGGGTGGTACGCGAGGGCGTAGCCGGTGACGAGGATGAGAACCATCTGCATGGCGAACCCGAGGAGCACCCAGAAGCCGTCGTACCAGTAGCCCACGAGGGCGAACGGGCTCGTCCCCTCGACGACGACGGCCCCGACGAAGACGACGTAGCTCAGTAGTATCGCGAACAGGAACGGACTCGGCATCACCCGTTCGACGACGCTCGACATCCGGGCGCCGAAGCGCTGAATCGGCGACCCGCCCGTAGAGTCTGTCGACATAACGCGAAAACGGTTATCCGAGACTCAAATGAACGTTCCGGATGGATTCGGGTATGACCTCGCTTCGCTCCGTCGCTCGCCGACCCGGATTCGAACTATCGTTCGGGGAAGTTACTTCAGCGGACGCGACGATGTCCGGACGTGATGGAGGTACCCGACACGGACGAAGTCGTCCACGAACCGTCGCGGGAGTTCGTGGAGTCGACGAACGTCCACGCGTTCATGCGGGAGTACGGTATTTCGGACTACGAGGAACTGATACGGCGGACCTGCGAGGACGTCGAAGGCGTCGAGGAATCGGGCGTCGAGTGGTTCTGGGACGAACTCGTCGACTACCTCGGCGTCGAGTTCTACAGCGACTACGACGTCGTCCGGGACGACGCGGACGGTCCGCAGTTCTCCGATTGGTACCCCGGCGGGACGGTGAACGTCGCGCACAACGCCGTCGACAGACACGGCGCGCCCGACGCGGAGAACCGGAACAAGGCGGCGCTCATCTGGGAGGGCGAACCCGGCGACGAGCGAACGGTCACCTACCACGACCTCCGCCGGGAGTCGAATCAGGTGGCGAACCTACTGGAGTCGTACGGAATCGAGACGGGCGACACCGTCGGCCTGTACATGCCGATGGTTCCCGAAGTCGTTTCCATCCTCTACGGCTGTCTGAAGGTCGGGGCCATCGCCGTCCCCATCTTCTCGGGGTTCGGCGTGGACGCGACGGCGACGCGCATCGAGGACTCCGGGTGTTCGGTGCTGTTCACGGCGGACGGCTTCTACCGCCGCGGGAGCGAAGTGACGCTGAAGGAGTCGGCCGACCGAGCCATAAAGCAGGCGGGACAGGTCGAGCACACGGTCGTCTACGACCGCATCGGACTGGAAGCGAGCGAGGAGCGGTCCATCACGTGGACTCCGCGCGACGAGTGGTGGGCGGAGACGGTCGGCGAGGCCGACGACGAGTACGAGACGAAGGAACTCCCCTCCGCGCAGGAGTCGATGCTGCTGTACTCCTCGGGGACGACGGGGACGCCGAAGGGCATCGTCCACACCCACGCCGGCCTCCAGATGCAGACGGCCAAAGAGATATTCTTCGGCTTCGACCACAAGCCCTCCGACCGGTTCTTCTGGGTATCGGACATCGGGTGGATGATGGGGCCGTGGACCCTGATCGGGAATCACACGTTCGGCGGGACGGTGTTCATGTACGAGGGCGCGCCGGACCACCCCGAACCCGACCGCTTCTGGGAGATGATAGAGCGGCACGGCCTCACCGTGTTCGGCATCTCGCCCACCGCCGTCCGCGCCCTGCGGAAGTACGACGACGAGTGGGTGGACCGACACGACCTCTCGACGCTCCGACTGCTCGGGTCGACCGGCGAACCGTGGGACCCCGAGTCGTGGATGTGGTTCTACGAGCGCGTCGGCGGCGGCGAGGCGCCCATCATGAACATCTCCGGCGGCACCGAGATATGCGGCTGCTTCCTCATGCCGATGCCGAACCAGCCGCTCAAGCCGTGTAGCCTGGGCGGGCCGGGCCTCGGGATGAGCGTCGACATCGTGGACGAATCGGGCGAGAGCATCGCCGACACGCACGAACGTGGCTTCCTCGTCGCCCGCGACTCCTGTCCGTCGATGACCAAGAGCCTCTGGAGCGGCGACGAGCGCTACTTAGAGGAGTACTGGTCGACCTTCGAGAACATGTGGAACCACGGCGACTGGGCGCAAAAGGACGAAGACGGCTTCTGGTTCCTCCACGGCCGCGCGGACGACGCGCTGAACGTTGCGGGCCGGAAGGTCGGCCCCGCCGAGATAGAGGGCGTCCTCATCGAACACGAGGCCGTGAACCAGGCGGCCGCCGTCGGCGTCGACGACGACACCACCGGCACCGCCGTCGTCGCCTACGTCGTCCTCGAAGACGGCTTTGAACCGGGCGACGCCCTCCGCGAGGAACTGCGCGAACTCGTCGGCGAGGAGCAGGGCAAACCGTTCCGCCCGCGTGAACTCCTGTTCGTCGGCGAGTTCCCGAAGACGCAGTCGGGGAAGATAATCCGGCGCGCCATCGCCGCGGTCCACGAGGACGAGGACCCCGGCGACCTCTCCAGCATCGAGAATCCCGACTCGCTGGAGGAGATTCGAGGCGCCCGGTAGCGGCCCTCAGAGCGCGTCTTCGGGGGCCACCGATCGTCCCTCCGGCCCCTCGCCGACGGCTACGTCGCCGACGGTGTCCGGGCCGGGGAAGACGACCACCGCGCCGACGAGAATCGGCGCGACGAGACCCGCGACGACGGTTCCCGGCCGCTCCAGCGAGTCGCGGACGACAACCTCCTCGCCCGCCTGGATACCCGCTGCGTCGACCACCGAGGCGGCCGCGTCGAGCAGTTCTCCGTGGGAGTACGTCCGTCCGTCCGCCCGGAGCACCGCATCCTCGGGGGCGACGGTCG
The DNA here is from genome assembly GCF_000337095.1 of Halogeometricum pallidum JCM 14848. Classification (GTDB taxonomy): domain Archaea; phylum Halobacteriota; class Halobacteria; order Halobacteriales; family Haloferacaceae; genus Halogeometricum; species Halogeometricum pallidum. The sequence goes on along the minus strand of NZ_AOIV01000004.1, from coordinate 172,886 downwards.
CCGGGTGGACCGCGGGGTTCTCGCTCCACACCTCCTGTTCCCAGTGGGTCGTCGACGGACGCTCCGGCGGGCCGCCGTAGACGGCGAGTTTGCGCCCCGGCGGGAGGTCGAACTCCGGTTCGCGTTCGACGCCGACGAGAGTCGCTCGCGGCGGATCCGCCGGGTCGAGGCGGAACGTCGTCGCCGCGCTCAACTGCGCCGCACCGTAGAGCGTCAACGCCGGTTCCGGCAGGGGATCGGGGGCGACGGCGACCGTCTCGCCGCCACGGACGCCGAGGTAGCGCAGGACGTTACCGGCCTTGTACGTCGTCGTCACGAAGTCGTAGTAGCTGTACGACCGACCGGCGTCGTCGGCCCGGAGGGCGGGCGCGGACGTCCGCCGGTCGCGGGCGACGAGGTCACCGAGGACGGCCGGGTCCGGCGGCCGCGAGGGCGGGGCGTCGGAAGTCACACCGGAGAGAGGGACCGCCTCGCAAAAGTCCCGTCGTCGCGGAGTCCGTCGGTTTCTCGAACTGTCGCTGTGTGTCGTGCCACCAACTATCGTGACAGTCGCCATTGTGTATGAAATGACATAATACCGATCGAACCGCAGTACGGAGTGGTGACATAAATTGTCGATGCGAGCCGTGGTCTATCAAGGACCACACGAGGTGGCGGTCGAAGACGTGGACGAACCGGAGCTAGAACATCCGAACGACATCATCGTCGACATCACGACGACGGCAATCTGCGGGTCGGACCTCCACATGTACGAGGGACGGACCGACGCCGACCCCGGCATCGTCTTCGGGCACGAGAACATGGGAGTCATCGAGGAGGTCGGCGAGGGCGTCAGTTCCCTCGAGGTGGGCGACCGGGTCGTCCTCCCGTTCAACGTGGCCTGCGGGTTCTGTGAGAACTGCGAGAACGGAAAGACCGGGTTCTGTACGAACGTCAACCCCGGATTTGCCGGCGGGGCCTACGGCTACGTCGCCATGGGACCCTACAAGGGCGGGCAGGCCGAGAAGCTCAGAGTACCGTACGCCGACTTCAACGCGCTGAAACTCCCCGAGGGCAACGAACACGAGGACTCCTTTGCGCTCCTCGCAGACATCTTCCCGACGGGGTGGCACGGCACCCGACTCGCCGACCTCCAACCCGGCGAGTCCATCGCTATCTACGGCGCCGGTCCGGTCGGCACCATGGCAGCCTACAGCGCGAAGATCCAGGGCGCCTCGGAGATATACATCGTCGACCGCGTCGAGAGCCGACTCGACCTCGCCGAGGAACACTGCGACGCGGTTCCGATCAACTTCGAGGAGGCCGACCCCGTCGAGCAGATAAAAGAACAGCACGGCGGCGGCGTCGACAAGGGCGTCGACGCGGTCGGTTATCAGGCGATCGACTCCGATAAGGAAGGTGACTCAGCGTACGACCCCGCCCGCGAGAACCCGGCGGTCGTGCTCAATAACCTCATCCACACCGTCCGTCCGACCGGCCAACTCGGCATCGTCGGCCTCTACGTCCCCTCCGACCCGGGCGCGCCCGACGCGATGGCCGGACAGGGTCGACTCGGCATCGACTTCGGGAAACTCTTCGAGAAGGGGCAGAAACTCGGCACCGGCCAGTGCGACGTGAAGTCCTACAACCGTCAGCTTCGCGACCTCATCATCGAGGGGAAGGCCGACCCCAGTTTCTACGTCTCCCACCGCGTGGGGATCGACGAAGCGCCCGAGATGTACGAGCGCTTCGACAACCGCGAAGAGGGCGTCACGAAGGTCCTCCTCGAACCGTAGCCTCTCGAGGGGTTGCGGTTTTACACCGCGTTTTTTCGCCGACGGTCCATCGAGCGAGCCACCGGTCCGACGACCGCCGGGGGGCGAGTCACGACGCGTCAACGCCGAATCTCAGGCCCGCATCCACGCCGTCGGGTGCTCCTCGCGCAGGTGGTCGTGGTACATCTCGACCATCTCGGGGTAGGAGGCGGCGAGGGCCTCCCACCGGCAGTGCTCACAGTGGCCCGTCACGGAAGTACGGCGGCCCGGGCGCGTCCGTTCGCTCATGGCTTCGAGGAGTTCCGACCGGAGATAGCTCTTCGGGTGGAATTGTCAGCCTCGGCGGTGAGCGTCGGCGATCGGTGCGAGCAACAATTATGTGAGTTCCGCGCGTCCGAAACGATACGATGTGCATCTACTGCACGCTGATGTACGACGACGGCTGGAGCGGACTGCTCGAGTACGACGACGTGTATCAGGAGGCGCAGGCGGCCGCGAGAGAGCGGGAGTCCAACTACGGCTTCGAGGAGTCGTGGGACGAACTCAGAGAGCAGGTCACGCCCGCGGGAACGGGTCGCTGACGGCGTTCCCGTCCGCATCGGCGTCCGCCATCTCCTCGTCGGTACAGAGACAGCCGTCCAACTGCGCTCGAATCGCCTCTTCCTCGATGTCGGTACCGATGAACACGAGCCTCGTCGCCGGGTCGTCGTCGTCGCGCCACTGTCCGATGGGGCCGGCCGTCACCGACGGGCCGGCGCGGTTCAGCCCCATCACCGTCTCCGGCCGCGTCGAGAGGAGGAAAAAGCCCTTCGCGCGGTAGACGCCGGAGGGCCACTCGTCCATCCAGGCCTCGAAGCGTTCGGGGTGGAACGGACGTTCGGACTCATAGCAGAACGAGGAGACGCCGTGGTCGTTCCCCTCGTGGTGGTCGTGGTCCTCGTGGTCTTCCTCGTCGTGCGCCTCGGCGAGGCGTTGCTTCCACCCCGCGGAGCGCTTGACGGCGTCGAAGTCGAACAGGCCGGTATCGAGCACCGCCTCCGGGGCGACGTCGGCGCGGGTCGTCCGGTGGAGGTCGGCCCGGGGTTGGAGTTCCCGGACGATGCCCTCGATGGTCTCCAAGGCGTCGTCGGGGACGAGGTCGCACTTGTTCAGGAGGAGCACGTCGCAGAATTCCGCTTGGTCCACGAGCACGTCGGCGAGTTCGCGGCCGGCGTCGGCGTCCTCGCGCGGACGCTCCGTCTCGGGGTCGAACTCCCTCCAGAAGCCGTAGGCGTCGAGGACGGACACCATCGTGTCGAGGCGGTAGCGCTCGGCGACCGCCTCGTCCTCCAGAAACGTCCGCGCGATGGGGAGGGGTTCGCTGATACCCGAGGCCTCGACGAGCAGGCAGTCGAACGTCCGCTCCTCGGCGAGGCGGACCACCTCGGTCGTCAGGTCGTCTCTGAGCCGACAGCAGACGCACCCGTTCGTCAACTCGATCACGTCGCCGTCGTCGGACCCCGCGACCAGTCGGGCGTCGACGTTGACCTCGCCCATGTCGTTGACGAGGACGGCGACGTCGTGGTCCGTCTGCTCCTCTAAGACGCGATTCACGAGCGTCGTCTTACCCGCGCCGAGCGTCCCGCTGACGATCGTCACGGGTATCTCGCCGTCGCCGAGAGTCATCACCACGAGTAGAAGAAGCGAGGCGAGATAACGTTCCGGAACCGTCGGCTTCGAAGAACTGCGGGACCGAAACGGCGCGCGGTCGTCGGAGGGAACCCAAACGACCCCGCGGCGTCGCCGTCTACGGCGCGCCGGCGACGACGAGTCTGCTCTCTTCGGACCCGTTCTCCAGTTTTCGGCTCGCGTCGGGCGAGACGCGCACGGCGTCGCCGGGTTCGAGGTCGACCGATTCGTCGTCGACGTGGAGCGTCGCCGCCCCCTCGACGAGGTAGTACACCTCCTCGTGGTCCTCGTCAGCGTGGTCGTGTTCCATGCCGGTCCAGTCAGGATCCGCCTCGACGACGGTGAGACCGAGTTTCTCGGCGGCGAGTTCCTCGCGCAGGAAGTACATTCCGTCAGCCTTCTCGTCCCCGTCGCGGTAGTTGGCTTTGGTGTGCGACATCCGCCAATAGCTACGGGTGACAGACGTATGCAACTACTGGCACCGGAGAGGCGGTCGGGTATCGATTCCGTCGGCGGAGAGATGAAAACCGAGAGGAGCGAGGAGGGGGGAGAAAAGACCGGTTACAGCGAGTTCTTGATCTTCTCGAAGAAGCCCTCTTTCACGTCGACCTCCTCGCCGCCGGCCTCCGCGAACGCTTCGAGGGCCTCTCGCTGCTCTTTGTTCAGGTCCTCGGGCGTCACGACCTGCACCTGCACGTGGATGTCGCCGCTGCCCCGACCGCGGAGGTGCGGCATTCCCTCGCCGCGGACGCGGAACGACTCGCCGCTCTGCGTCCCCTTCGGAACCTCGAACTCCGTCGTCCCCGTGACGGTCGGAATCTCCACCGTCGCGCCGAAGACGGCCTGCGGGAAGGAGACGGCAAGGTTGTGATACAGGTCGTCGCCGTCGCGTTCGAAGGCGTCGTGCTCTTCGATGGACACCTCGATGAGGAGGTCGCCGTTCGGCCCGCCGTTCTCGCCGGGCGCCCCCTCCCGTTCCATGCGGAGCGACTGGCCGTCGCGGATGCCGGCCGGGATGGTGACCGTCAGCGTCGCCTCCTCGCGGACGACGCCGTCGCCGTTACACCGCGAACAGGCCTCGCTGTACGTCTCGCCCTCGCCGCCGCAGCGGCGACAGGTCTGCGTCTGTTGGACGCGACCGAGGGGCGTGTCGCGGACGGTGGTGGTCTGGCCCTGCCCGTTACACTCCGGGCAGGTGTTCACGTCGGCGTCCGGCGGGTGGCCCGCGCCGTCGCACTCCGGACAGCGCTCGGGTCGCGTGACGGTGAACTGCTTTTCGACCCCCTCGTAGGCCTCTTCGAGGGTCAGATCGACGCGCGTGCGGAGGTTCTGTCCCTGCCGCGGACGGTTACGGCTCTGGCCGCCCTGTCCGCCCGCGCCGCCGCCGAAGAACTGGTTGAAGATGTCCTCGAAGGGGTTGCCCTGGCCACCTTGGCCGCCCATCCCTCCCATTCCGCCCATGCCACCCATCCCGCCGGCGCCCGCGCCGCCGCCGGTTCCGCCGCGCTTCTCGGCCTGCTCGAAGCGGTCGTGGCCCATCTGGTCGTACTGCCGGCGAGTCTGTTCGTCGGTCAGCACCTCCTTAGCCTTCTTCACCTTCTTGAACTTCTCCTCGGCGTCGGGTTCGTCGGAGACGTCGGGGTGATACTGTGTGGCCTTCTCGCGGTAGGCCTTCTTGATCTCGTCCTCGGACGCGTCGCGCGATACGCCGAGCACGTCGTAGAAGTCCTCGCTCATTCGTTGTCTGGGTTACTCGGTTGAACTACTTCAAAAGAACGGGTCGGCGGCGACAGAATTCGAACTCGAAGGGTCGAGGAGTCAGTTGGCGTTTTCGTCCGAGTCGTCCGAATCGTCCACGTCCTCGAAGTCGGCGTCGACGTACTCGTCGTCGTCGCCGTCGGGACCGGCACCTTCGCCGCCCATTCCGCCCATGCCACCCATCCCGCCGGCACCGCCCGGTCCGGCGCCGCCGGGTCCGGCGCCGCCGCCGGCCTGGGCCTGTTGGGCCTGCCCTTCGTACATCTGCTTGCCGATCTCCTGCAGTTCCTTCGAGAGCGCCTCGGTCGCGGTTTCGAGGTCCTCCTTCGTCGCGTCCTCGTCTTCGAGGGTCTCCTCGACGTCCTCGACGGCCGCCTCGATGTCGGCGCGCAGGTCGTCGTCGACCTGCTCTTCGTTCTCATCGAGGAGCGTCTCGGCGCGCTGGACGGCGCTCTCGGCCTCGTTGCGGGCCTCGATGCGCTCGCGGCGCTCTTGGTCCTCTTCGGCGTGCTGCTCGGCCTCGTCCTGCATCTGCTCGATCTGCTCGTCGGAGAGACCCGCGCCGCCCTCGATGGTGACGGACTCGGCGTTACCGGAGCCCTTGTCCTCGGCTTCGACGGTGACGATGCCGTTCTCGTCGATGCTGAACGTGACCTCTATCTGCGGCGTGCCGGCGGGGGCCGGCGGGATGCCGTTCAGTTGGAACTCGCCGAGCATGTCGTTCTCCTCGGCGATCTCGCGTTCGCCCTGGAAGACGCGCACCTGCACGGACGTCTGGTTCGCCGCGGCCGTGGTGAATATCTTCGACTCCTCGGTGGGGATGGTGGTGTTCTTCTCGATGAGTCGCTCGAACAGACCGCCCTTCACCTCGATGCCGAGGCTGAGCGGCGTCACGTCGAGCAGGACGATGTCGTCGACCTCGCCGCCGAGCACGCCGCCCTGAATCGCGGCGCCGAGAGCGACGGCCTCGTCGGGGTTGACGTTCTTCTTCGGTTCGGAACCGAGTATCTCCTCGACTTTGTCGTGGACCTGCGGCATCCGCGTGGACCCGCCGACGAGAATAACCTCGTCGATGTCGTCCTTCGAGTAGCCGGCGTCTTCGAGCGCCTGCTCCGTCGGGCCGACGGTGCGGTCGATGAGGTCGGCGGTGAGCGACTCGAACTTCGCGCGCGTGAGTTTCTCTTCGAGGTGGACCGGACCGGAGTCCGTCGCCGTGATGAACGGCAGATTGATGGTCGTCTCCTTGCGCGAGGAGAGTTCGATTTTCGCCTCCTCGGCGGCGTCCTTCAGCCGCTGGAGCGCCTGTCGGTCCTCGCGGAGGTCGATGTTGTGGTTGTTCTGGAACTCGTCGGCCAGATAGTCGATGATGGCCTGGTCCCAATCGTCGCCGCCGAGGTCGTTGTCCCCGTTCGTGGCGACGACTTCGTAGACGCCCCCGCCGAGGTCCAGCACGCTCACGTCGAACGTCCCGCCCCCGAGGTCGTACACCATGACCGTCTGGTCGGAGTCGTCGTCGAGGCCGTACGCCATCGACGCGGCGGTCGGCTCGTTGATGATGCGCTCGACCTCGAAGCCGGCGATTTCGCCGGCGTCCTTCGTCGCCTGGCGCTGGCGGTCGTTGAAGTACGCCGGGACCGTGATGACGGCCTTCTCGACCTCGTCGCCGAGGTAGTCCTCGGCGTCGCGCTTTATCTTCTGGAGGATCATCGCCGAAAGCTGCTCCGGCGTGTACTCCTCGCCGTCGACGTCGACGGTGTACCCGTCTTCGCCCATGTGGCGCTTGATCGACCGGATGGTGTGGTCGGGGTTCTGAATCGCCTGGTTCTTCGCGGGCTTTCCGACGAGTCGCTCATCGTCCTCGGTGAACGCGACCACGGAGGGTGTGGTGCGGTCTCCCTCGGCGTTCACGATGATCTCGGGGTCGCCCCCCTCCATCACCGCGAATGCGCTGTTCGTGGTACCGAGGTCGATACCGAGAATCTTGTTGCTCGCCATCTTGACGGCAACTACTGGTCTAAATCGGTTAAAGGTTACTAGATGGGACCGTACCGGCTCTGCGGACGGGTCGCCGCCGTCTCCCGGTTTCGACTCCTCGGCTCGCGCCGCGTGGCCGGGTTTTTTATCGAACCGCAGTCAATCCCCGCGACCGTATCCCCAAGTCGGGCGAGACGCCAAACCAACCGCCCTCAGCGAATCGCGTTGACGCCCCCGTCGAGGGCGGCCAGCACGTCTTCGACCACCGCTTCCCGGCCCGACGAGGCAAAGAACTCGTGGCCGCCGTCGTACGGTCGGAGGTTCGCCGCGGGCGTCCGGTCGCCGATGGCGCGGACGCTGACGATGCGGTCCGACAGCGTGCAGAACACCGCGTCCGCGGGGTCGAACGGCGGCAGGCGCGCCTGCGCGTCGACGACGGTACGGAGGAACGCCGGCGAGACTCCGCGGGGTCCCGCCTCGAACTCGGCTTCGGGCTTCAGATTCCCGATGTCGGTCCGGTCGCGGTCCGGTTCGAACAGTCGCCGCGCCGTCGGGAGGCGCAGAAAGTACGGGAGGACGGCGGACTCGAACCCTCCGCCCGGCGCCATCCCCCACCACGGACTCAAGAAGACCTGCGGCGGGACGTCGACGACGGCGGCGAGGTGGGCGGCCACGAGTCCCCCGGTGCTGTGGCTCAACACCGCGTCGAACTCGCGGTCCTCGTAGTACGCCCGCACGGGGTCGAGATACTGGTCCTCGAAGTCCCACCCGTTCGTCGGGAGAGTGACGGCGTGGACGCGGTACTCGTCGGCGAGTCGGTCGAGGAGCCATGAGACGGGGTGGTGCCCGGGTTCGTTTCCCCATCCGAGAACGAACAGCAGGTCGTCGGGGCCGTCGCTCCCCTCGGACGCCGTTCGCCCGTCGCCGTGAACGGAGAAGCGAATTCGGGGCGTCTCGCGGAAGCGGTTGCGGAACGGGAGTCGCACGGGTGGACGTGGCGCGGGTCCGACAAAAGCGTACGCGAACCGGTCGTCCGTCGGCGGACCGCTTACTGCCCGTCGCCGGTACTGACGGTTACCTGCGCGGCGCGGATGACCTTCTCGCCCATCTCGTAGCCGGCCTGGTAGACGTCGGCGACGGTGCCCTCGGGTTGGTCGCTGTCGACGCGCATCATCACCTCGTGGCGCGTCGGGTCCACCGCCTCGCCGGGGTCGGGGTCGATGGTTCCCACGTCCTCGGAGGCGAGGATGCGGTCGAACTCCTCGAGGGTGGACTCGATGCCCGGCCGGATGTCGGCCTCCTCGTCCTGGTCGAGAGCGCGCACGAGGTTGTCGCGAACGGTGACGACGCGTTCGACGAAGTCCTCGGTCGCCGTCGCTCGGATCTGGTCCTGTCGCTTCTTCGCGCGCTTCTTGTAGTTCTGGAAGTCCGCCTGCGTCCGCTTGAGGCGGTTCTCCAACTCCTCGTTCTCCTCGTCGGCCTCGGCGAGTTCGGCCTCGAGTTCGTCGGCGCGTCCGCGGAGGGCGGCCACGTCCTCCGCGAGTTCCTCGTCGTACTCGGCGGCCCGGGCGACGAGCGGGTCCCCAGTCTGCCCGTTGGCGCTCGCGTTCGACGCCGCCTCCGCCTCGGAGTCCGTCGCTTCGGCCCCCGTCGCGGAGGCGTCGGTGGCCGACTGCTCTCTCTCCGCGTCGGCGGGGTCGCCGTCCGTCGGGTCGGACGCGTCTTCGGTCATGATTCGGGGAAGTACCTCGCCGGGCATAAGGGTTGTAGAATCGTCCGAACCGGGGCCCGCCGCCACAAAGCGTAATTCCGTCGCCGTTCGATACGAACTTTGTGACAGATAAACCAATCACTCGAAGTGTTGAATCCGTCTCCCGTCGGACGTTCCTCGCCGGTGTCGGCGCGACGACGGGTCTCGCCGCAGGCGTCGGAACTGCGGTCGGACAATCGACCGAAACCGAGACCGGAACCGGAACGTCGACGGGGACCGGAACCGACTCGGCGACCGACGGGCGGCGCGGGCTGATTCCCGCCTACGAGGAGTTCAGCGGCGAGCAGGAGTCCTATCGGAGCCAGTACCTCCTGATCAGCGACCCGACGGACGAGGAACCCCCGGAGGGCGCCGTCTCGAACTGCGGCGCCGCCGAGTGGAGCGCCGACCGGACGGCCACCTACGAGGTGTCCATCCTCGAAAAACTCGACCAGACCACGGAGGTCATCAAGGGGACGAACTTCTACACCCCGGGGTCGGGCGACTCGTTCGAGGTGGGGTCGACGTGGCAGATATTCGATGCGACGCGGTGCCAGGAACACATCGCCCTGACGCTGAGGCGGGTCGACCCCGAGGAGGAGGGTCTCCAGATAGACAACTCCGCGCAGACGAACGTCGAGGGCTCCCTCTCGGAGGACGAGGCCGTCGGCGAACCGAGCGAAGGGTCTCTCTCCGAGACCCAAGTCGGAAGCGAGACGGGGTCCCAGACCGGGACGAGCGCCGAATCGCCCGGATTCGGCGTCGCCGCGGGCGTGGCGGGCCTCCTGGGCGGGGCGGCGGCACACCTCCGGCGGGACTGAGGTGCCGGACGCCGCTACTGGTACATCCGGAGCGGTTGCGCCTGCGTGCTCTCCTCGTCGCCCTGCTGCATTCGCTGGGCGAGTTGCTCCTTCGCGTTCCGTATCTCCTCGGCGCGTTCGACGAGGTTGTCGACCGGCACCTCGAGTTCGGTGAGGGGTTCGACCCCGTCTTTGATGACGACGCGGGCCGCCTCCGGGTCGGGGAACTGCGGGTCGGATTCGACGACGAGACAGACCGCCCGCCGACCCTGTTCGACGGCGTCGTTCAGGAGCGCCCCCGTCGGTCCGGAGATGAGTCCCATCTCGTCCGGGAGGGCGATGTCGGCGTCGGCCGCGGCCGCCTCGCCGCCGCCGGTCCCGACGGCGTACAGACGCGGCACGTCGTCGTCCTTCTCGTGGGGGAGTCCCGAGATGAAGAGGGGCGTGACGGGCGTTTCGTCGAACCACCCGGCGAGGCACGTCGCGAGTTGCGAGGCGGCCTGCGGCGCGATGGGCACGTCGCTCTGGAGGACGAGCAGGTCGCGTTCCTCGTCGGCGTAGATGCGGACCGGCGTCGCAAGCGACGCGTCGCCCTCGTGGTAGACGGCGACCTTCGGAATGGCGTCGCAGTGGACGTTCGCGTAGTGGACCATGTCGAACGCCTCCACGAGGTGGTCGGCCGCTATCTTCCCGACCAACCCGATTCCGGGTAGCCCTTCCACCATCGTCGGTTCCGAGAGCGATACGTCGTCCTCGAGAACGGTTATCTCGGCCATGCAGGAGGTTGGCGCGGGAGGGACGTAAAACCGCGGCGGTGCCGGTCCCGCGCCCGCCAACGATTCGGCGCCGTCCCGTCTCCGACCGACGGTCCGAAACCCACAAGCGGTCCCCCCCGGTAGGGAAGGGCAATGAACCCCTTAGGGCGGTACGCACCGCTCGTGGACGACGAGGAGGCGTTTCTGTCGGCCTGCGACCGGCCGCTCCCGTCGGTCGTCCGCGTCAACACCATCAAGGCGACGGCCGAGCGCGCGCGGTCGGCTCTCGACGCCGAGGGCGTCGGCTACGAGGTCACCGACTGGCACCCCGGCATCCTGAAGCTGGACGAACGCGGCCCCGGAACGACGTGGCCGTACTTCCACGGGTGGCTACACGGACAGGAAGAGGTGTCTGCGCTCCCCGCTCTCGCCCTCGACCCCGAACCGGGCGAGGTGGTGTGGGACGCCTGCGCCGCCCCCGGCAGCAAGACGACGCAACTGGCGGACCTGATGGACGATACCGGCATACTCATCGGCAACGACAACAACCTCGGTCGCCTCTCGGCCCTCCGGCACAACGCCGAGCGACTCGGCGTGAGCAACCTCGTCGTGACGAATCAGGACGCGCGGAACTACTCGCTGAAGCCGTTCGGCGAGGATACCGACGACCCCCAGACGGTCGGCGCCTTCGACCGAGCGCTCGTCGACGCTCCCTGCTCCTGCGAGGGGACGATTCGGAAGAACCCCGACGCCTTGGACCGGTGGACGATGGACCACGTCCACAGCGTCGCTGGCATCCAGAAGGGCATTCTCCGCCGCGCGGTGCAGGCGACGCGGCCGGGCGGCACCGTCGTCTACTCGACGTGCACGTTCGCGCCCGAGGAGAACGAGGCCGTGTTGGACCACGCCATCGAGGAAGAGGACTGCGAGCTAGTCGAGTGGGACGCTCCGGAGAACTTCGAGACGGTCCCGGGTATCACCGAGTGGGAGGGCGAGGAGTACGACCCCGCCGTGGAACTCGCCCACCGCGTCTACCCCCACCACAACGACACGGGCGGGTTCTTCTGCGCGAAACTCGAGGTGACCGCATGAGCGACGACCGAAACGGAGCGAACGAAGCGAACGGGACGGACGAGAGAGAGAACGACGGCCAGCGGTTCGACCGCCTGCCGGCGACGGCCGACGAGCGAGTCGTCGCCGGGCGCCCCACCCGCGAGGAAGTCGTCGAGTGGTGGGCGGAGCGCTACGGCGTCCCCCCGGAGACGTGGGACGGACACACGTTCTGGGAGAAGGGGAAAGGGAAGATATGGGCGTTCGCGGGCGACCTCGTGAGTCCGAACCCCGTCGAGGGGCTCGGTCTTCGCATCCTCCGCGCCCGACAGGAACACTGGAAACCCTCGACGAACGCCGTCCAGCGGTTCTGCGGAGAAGCGACGAAAAACGTCGTCTTCCTCGACGGCGAGGAGGCCGACCGGTTCGTGCGCGGGGAGGACCAGGAACTCGAACGCTGGGACGGCGACTGGGGCTACCTCGTCGCCGCCCACGAGTTCGAGGGCGCGAGAGAATCCATCGGCGTCGGCCTCTACCTCCACGGCGAACTCCGCTCGACGGTTCCGAAGGGCCGGCAAGAGGACCTTTCGTAGGCGGCCCGACGCGAATATTTTACATCGTCTACCAGTCGCTCGCCGCCGTGCGTCGCCACCCGACGGCGACGTTCGGAATCATCGGCGGACTGTTCGCCCTCGCGTTCTTCCTCGCCGTCTCGACCCGGGAGCTGCTCTCCGGGACGTCCGTTCCGTCGGTCGGCGAGGCGATCATCGTCGTCGGCGGGTTCGCCGGCGGTTTCGCTCTTTTCGTCGGAGGTATAGCCGCTCACCCGCTCCGCGTGTATATAAAACGGGGGCCATGGTACCGCGACGCTCGGAAGGGTTATCAGTCCCCGTAGTCAACGTTTGGTTGCAATGGCACACGGGAAAGTTGATTTCTTCAACGACACTGGCGGCTACGGTTTCATCTCGACTGACGACGGCGACCTCGACGACGACGAAGACGTCTTCTTCCACATGGAAGACGTCGGCGGAGAGGACCTGACGGAAGGTACTGAGGTCGAATTCGACATCGAGTCCTCGCCGAAGGGGCCTCGCGCGGCGAACGTCGTCCGGCAGTAATACCGAGACACACTCGTCGCTCACAGCGACAAACAGTACTCTCGATTTTTTCAGACGATTATCCGCTCCAGCGAAGCCTATCCGTTCGCTTCAGAGACGCCGACACCGAACGGCTTCGGACGGGAAACTACCGTTGGTCGACACACTCGCCAGCGACTTCGACAGCCTCGTCGGTCACGCGGACGGTCCCGTCGAAGAGCCGGCACGTTCCGGCGTCCCAGGCGAGTTGCCCGCTGAAGTCGTCGCCGGAGACGGTCACCTCGCGCCGTCCCTCTCTGCCGACGACCGCCTCGAAGGCGCGACTGACCCCGGGTTCGAGCGTGTCCGACTCCTCCGTGTAGGTCGTTCCGTCCGCACCGACCACCACAACTTGGACCGTCACCGGGTCAGTGCGGTCGTTCCGGACGGTGAGGTCGAGGCGACTGTTCTCCTCGTTCCCGAACCGCCCCGTACAACCCGCCAGGGACCCGGTCGCTGCAAGGGCGATGAAGTGACGACGGTTCACAGTTTCTTCACGGTGCGGACGACGGTTAAAATCCAGTTTCGGCCGATTCGGCACCCGCTATCCGAATCGACCGTCTAGACGAGCGGTCAACCCGGGAGTTAACTTCTGCCTTCGCCCAGGGATGTTCATGCGTCGGCGTCAGTTCCTCGCTCTCGGGGCGGTGGTTTCCGTGGCAGGGTGTTCCGGGTCGTTCGGCGGCGAGCAGCACGGCCGCCTCAACCTCACCGTTCGGAACGACCGCGCCGACGCCATCACCGTCCAAGTGGAGGTCGTCGATGCCGAGGGACTGAACTACGAGTTCGAGGAGGTCCGAATCGACAGCGGCGTTGCCGAAACGTTCGGGGTCCTCGTCGGTACCGACGGCCGCCACGAAGTAACGGTCACCGGAGACGACCGGCGCAGCCAACTCGCGTGGAACGTCGATTCCTGCCTCCGGTTTCGGGGAACCGTTCGCGTGACCGCCGAGCGCGTCGAAGTCGCTAGCAAATGTATTCAGCAGCGATAGGTTCGGACCGCACACGTCGCCGGCCCGCGGCATCCGAACGGCACATCGAGCCTACCGCTCGAAATCAGTCGTTCTCTGTGCGTTTGGTCTCCGAGCGCAAGCACAGAACGTACCGAGGTGGCTCGACAGAGCCGCCGTCTCAACGCTTCGGTCGGAGCGTCCCGCCGCTGAGTCCCTCCCACTTCACTTCGTAACCCAACGTCGAAAGAACCGAGCTGGTGTCAGTTATATTCCAGCTTGCTATCGCTTCCTCGGCCTCGCGATACGACAGGCCGGGTTCGAGTTTCGCAGCAATATCCTCCAACGCCGCCGAACGGACGAGCGTCCGTCCCACTCGTTGGTGCTCGGGGAACGCCACGCCGTCGAGCACGTCCTCGCTGACGCCCCGTTCAGCGGCGAGCGCTTCCAACGAGATTGCGTCGGCGTCCGGCCGGAGTTCGTCGGGCAACTCGGAGACGGCCGCCGTGGTCAACTGCTCCTCGTATCGTCGGAGCGCGTCACGCACGTCTTTCAGGCGAACCGACCCGGAGTACGGAATCGCCCGGTGGTCGCGAGCTTCGATGTCTTCGCTCACGCCGAGGCTCTCGTCGACGGCGACGAGCATCTCCACGTCGTCGACCGTTTCGAGTTGTTCGAGCTTCTTCTCGACGTACTCGGGGGTCCAAAAGCCCATAATCTCGAAGAACACCCGGAAGTCGCCGAACTTGTAATCGAAGGCGAAGTCCGGAATCATCACGCTCGCTCCGACCGCTAACGGTTCGGGCTCGCGAGCGAGTTCCCAATCGAGGTCGACGGACCCGAACCGGGCCGCGAAGTCGGCCTCGACGCCGCTATCGAAGCTCATCTCGGCGACCGTTTCGGGGCCGAGAACGTCGATGGGGTCCTCGTCGGAGAGTTTCATCGTGCGCTCGGTCCCCCGGTCGTCGATAGTCGCCGTCACCTCCCACTCCGCCATCTTCGCAACCGTCCGGAGCAATCGCGCGAACGTCGTTCCGTATCGCCGCGTGTTTCGGAACAGCGAATCCGGGCCGGTGACGACGACCTCCCAGCCGTCGTCGTCGGTCCGTATCTCGTACATGAGACGGAGCCGTTTGACCGCCGTCACGAGCGTTCGTGGGTCCGAACACCGGATACGAAGCTCGGTAGCGTCGAAGAGGGCGGTCTGGGCGAGCGAGATGTTGTAGAGTCGGACGAGGTTGTCCGGCGAGATATCGACGCCGTCCGAACGGTCCCACTCTTCGGTCTGAGCGGGCGAGCGGTCGTACCGCGCCAGCAGGTCGTCCGGCGACCACCGCGCGTCGAACCCGGTCAGCACCTCGTTGACCTCCCGGTCGGCGTACAGCGACGACTCGACGGCCGAGGCGTCGCTCCCGAGTCGGTCCGCCGCGGCGTCGAGGACGGCCGCTCGCTCGTCGGGCGTGGTCGGGACGCCCGCCCGTTCGGCCTCCTCGAACGCCGTGCGCCTGACGCGCCGGGGCGGCAGGGGGGCCGACACCTCGAACGTCGCCTCCCGGTCGAGGAGCGCCGCGAACCCGCGGACGAGCTTGAAATCCTCGGCTTCGGCCTCCAGCGACGAGAGGGCGTCGTCGAGGCGGCGGCGGGGTTCGCCGACGTGGCCCTGGAAGACGCCGAGGACCCGAGCGGCCAGCGGGCGCGACTCCGAACCGACGAACTGCGGGCGGTAGCCGCCGCCGGCCCGGGAGACGCGCAGGAGGTTTTTCGTCAGCACGGAGAGACGTTCGCGGCGGACCGCCTAAAGTCGCGTGTCACGAGCCGAGATCTCGATGAAATTACCACCGCTCGCGATAATATCAGACTCGTTTCACCGTAAAATATTATGGTGTCAGGACACGATCACTACCTATATGTCCGACGCTCCCACCGACGACCGAACGAGAGGGGAAGAGACAGTCGCAAACGAATCGGACGGTGCGACGCGAACGGACGACGCCGGCGAGGCGCGGACGGCCGGCGGGACTACGGTGCGGGACGGAACCACCGACCCCGAACCGGACGACGAGGCGACCCGGACGGACGGCCGCGACGACAGTCACACGGGGCTGCTGTGGTTCTCCGCGGCCGGAGCGGCCGTTCTGAGTCTGCTCTGGATTATCGACGTGACGGGCTGGTTCGGTCTGACGTGGGCCGTCCTCGGGTCGACGACGACCCTCGCACTGGCTATCATCGCCGCCGTCGGCGCGGTGCTGTTCTGGTACGACGGGTCAAGCGGCGCGACGGCGGCTTAAGCGGCGACGGCAGCCTAACGGGCGACGACCGCGTCGCCCTCGCGCCCGGTCGGAAAGACTATTGAGAGCGTCCGCCGACGGGCGTGTATGAAGTCGCCGCGGCCGACGACGCGGAGGGGCCTCCTCGCCCTCCTCGTCGGTCTCTCGTCGGGATGTCTCGGCTCGCCTCCGAGCGCGACGGGTCCGCGCCGACCGCCCGCGCCCCCGGAGGGACAGCCGCGCAACACGCCCGCCCAGCCGGACCTGTACGTGTCGACGTTCGATTACGAGGCGACCGACGGCGGGAGCCTCCGCGTGTTCGGCGAGGTGGGCAACCGCGGCGGCGTCGAACGAGTCGCCACCGTCCGCGTGCGCGTTCGGATGGGCGACGAGACGTACGCACAGGAGCGGTCGGTGAGCGTTTCGCCCAGCGGCACGGCGGCGTTCTCGGCGACGTTCGACGTGAGCGCCGAGGAGTTCGAGCGCGCCGGCGGCCTCGACGTGACGCTGGTCTGAAAACTCGGAGAGGCTCGCGTCCGGCCCGTCAGCGGCGACGCGACGCGACCCGCTCCTCCGCCGTCTCGGCGCTGACGAGTTCGTACAGTATCGCAGTCCCGACATCTGAGCCTCGCTCCGACGAGGGACCGTTCGCTCCGCTCGCGGTCCCGCCGTCGGGTTTCGGCCGGAGGACGCGGCCGAGTCGCTGGGTGAACTCCCGCTCGGACCCGCTGCCCGCGAGGAGGACGGCGACGTTCGCGTCGGGCACGTCGACGCCCTCGTCGAGGACGTTCGCGGCGACGATGCGGGAGTAGGTGCCGTCGCGGAAGCGTTCGAGGAGTTCGCGCCGCTCCTCGGCGCCGGTTTCGCTCGTTATTGCCGGGAGCAGGTAGCGCTCGGAGAGGCGGTAGACGAGGTCGGTGTGCGCCGTGAAGACGATGATACGGTCGTCGCGGTGCTTATGGAGGATGCGACCCAGTCGCTCGACCTTCTCGTCGGCGTTCATCATGATGCGCCGGGCGCGCTGCTTTGCGAGGAGCGCCTCCCTCGCTTTCGGGTCAGACCCCGACCGCATCACGAGTTTCTGGTAGTCAGACCCCGAACGAAAGGAGAGGTTCGAGCGCTTGAGGTAGTCGACGAACGTCCCCTGCGCCTCCTCGTAGCGCTCGCGTTCTTCCGGCGAGAGGTCGACTTCGACCCGGCGCACCTCGTAGTCGGCGAGGTGGTCGCCCGCCAAGTCGTCGACCGAGCGGTCGTACACCTTCGGCCCGACGAGTTCGGCGACGGCCTCGTGGGCGCCGTCCGGACGCTCGAACGTCGCGGTGAGGCCGAGTCGGGCCGGCGCGGCGAGCAACCGGGCCACGTCGCGGTAGCCCTCGCCGCCGAGGTGGTGCACCTCGTCGAAGACGACGAGGCCGAAGTCGCCGCCCACGTCCTCGGCGCGGAGGTACGCCGAGTCGTACGTCGAGACGGTTATCGCCTCCCGGTTCTGCTCGCCGCCGCCGAACTGGCCGACGGGGACGCCGAACTCCGTCTCCAGTTCGCGCCGCCACTGCGTGAGCAGATCCACCGTCGGGACGACGACGATGGTCGGAACGCCGAGTTCGGCCATCGCGGCGACGGCGACGACGGTCTTTCCGGCCCCCGTCGGCAGTTCGAGTACCCCTCGGTCTCCGTTCTCGCGCCACGCGTCGAGGGCGTCGCGCTGGTAGTCGCGCAGGTCGTAGGCGTGCGAGAGATCCAGACGCGTCTCGGGGAGGACGCGGTCCTCGTAGTCGACGCCCCGGTCGTCCAGCACCGCGCGCAGGTCGGCGTAGCGGTGGGCGGGCGCGCGAGCGACGAGTCCCCGGTCGTCCCACCGAACGCCGGGCAGGTCGGCCGCCTCGACGGCCGATTCCGACAGGCCGCCGACGCGAACCGTCCCGTCATCGAACGTCAGCGTGAGCACGGGGAGAGATGGGTCGGCGTCGGGTATAAATCGACGGACCGGACGGCGGGGCGTTTTTCACGCCGCGGGGAGAGTTTCGACCATGAGCGATGAACTCGAAACCGCGGTTGAGACGTTCCTCGACGACGTGGACACCGCGTACGGGGAGTACGAACAGGGCTACGCGGACGCGGACGCGACGTTGGCGCTCGTGATGAGTCACATCGAGGACCTGCGAGACGAGTACGAGGGCTGAGTGGGTCGGACAGGACTCAGACGAACGGCTCGTCGTCCGAGCAGGTCGCCTGCGTGAACCTCACCGATCGGTCGCCGGTGAGCGTCACCAGCAACCCGGGCTCCGGGTCGTCCGGCCCGCCGCAGTCCGGCCGATAGTGGTAGTGGTGCGACGCCTCTTCGAGCACCGTCACGGTCAGCGTGCGGTCGCGCCAGTTCATCACGCCCACGTCCATCGTCGGACGCGGCGCGGGGACGGCCGAGCACCCGGCGACGCCGGCACCGAGCACGACGCTCGCGGAGGCGAGAAAGTCGCGTCCGGAGGGCATCGCGCGGGACGTTCCGAGCGCGCGCAAAAAGCCTTCTTCTACAGGAACAGCGCCGGAATCGTCTTCCGGAAGATGTTCAGCGAGATGACGAACAGCAGACCGACGACGAACCGGTTGAACCACGTCTCGTTCACCTCGACGCGTCTGAGATACGTCCCCGCGAGGAGACCGACGAGCGTCACGACGGCGATGACGCATCCCAACCAGAGACGGTAGGTCGTCATGAGGTCGGTGAACAACGCCATCTGGACGATGCGGACGGTGAAGATGAGACCGAGCACCATCGACAGGCCGCCGATGTACCGCTCGGCGTCGCGTTCGAAGGTGTGAAAGTAAGCGGGCAGGAGCGGTCCGAGATTCGAGACGGCCAAGAGGAAGCCTTCGAGAAAGCCCGCGACCGAGAGCGCGACGGGGTGGTGAGCCTCCTCGACGGTGACGAACCCCTGCAGCACCTGAAAGATGACGTAACCGAGGATGACGAGGCCGATGAGGAACGGGACGATGGGGCCCGTACTGTACGCCGCGAGGAAGGAAACGCCGAGGACGGCGCCGATGCCCGCTAAGAGCATCAGGAGCCACTCCTCGCGGACGAAGTCGAGTCCGGTGTCCGTCTCACCTATCTGGAACATGTTTATCATCCACGGCGGGATGGCGAGGACGACGACGGCCAGCGTCGGGTCGATGACGGTGGCAAAGATGGGCGTGGCCACGAGGGCGTAGCCGAACCCCAACATGCCCTTTATCGCCCCCGCAAGAATCGCCACGGCGACGAAGAGAGCGAGCGTCGACGCCCCTACGTCGGCCCGAATCCCGGCGGTGACGTTCCCCGCCCCGGGGAAGAGGACGACGGCGCCGACGAGGACGACGAGCGCCGCCGCGGTCATCGTCACCTCGCGGTACCGGAACGCACGGAGGTGCTCGAGAAACTGTGCGGGGTCGACGCGCGCGTTGTTTGTGGTCACGTGTGGACTCTCCGGACCGGGGGTACGGGACGGACGGTCTTTCGGTGTGCGGCGGCGGCGACGGTTGTATCGAATCCGCGTCGCCGACGGAAGGGTAATTCCGTCGGGATAGGGGCTCTCGGCCGTCGATTTCTGCGAAAGAGACCGTACTTCGGCGTCACGTATTCCGGACCTTATTGCCGGATTATTTCCCGTGCGCGGGCCCGCGGCCGTGTGAGGGAAGAACTATCCCGGCGGCGGACGCGGGGTAGCGTATGTCGGACTTTTCAGAACGAGTCGAGAAGGTGTCGATAAGCGGAATTCGAGAGGTGTTCGAGGCCGCCGGGGAGGGGGCGATAAACCTCGGCCTCGGACAACCCGACTTCGCCGCCCCCGACCACGCGCGCCGGGCCGCCATCGAGGCCATCCGGGACGGGCGCGCGGACGCCTACACCGAGAACAAGGGGATACTGTCGCTCCGCGAGGCCATCGCGGCGAAGCACAAACGCGACCAGGGAATCGACCTGCATCCCGACGACGTCATCGCGACGGCGGGGGGGTCCGAAGCGCTCCACATCGCGATGGAGGCGCACGTCGACGCCGGCGACGAAGTCGTCATCCCCGACCCGGGATTCGTCTCCTACGACGCTCTCACGAAACTCGCCGACGGGACGCCCGTGCCCGTCCCCCTGCGCGACGACCTGACGCTCGACCCCGCCGCCGTCGAGGAGGCCATCACCGACGACACCGCGGCGTTCGTCGTCAACAGTCCGGGCAACCCGACGGGCGCGGTGTCGCCGCCGGAGGACGTCGAGGAGTTCGCCCGCATCGCGGACGAACACGACGTGCTCTGCATCTCCGACGAGGTGTACGAGTACACCGTCTTCGACGGCGAGTTCCGCTCGCCCGCCGAGTTCGCCGAGACGGACAACGTCGTCGTCGTCAACTCCGCCTCGAAACTGTACTCGATGACGGGGTGGCGCCTTGGATGGGTGCACGGGTCGTCGCGGCGAATCGAGCGCATGCTCCGCGTCCACCAGTACGCGCAGGCGTGCGCCTCTGCCCCCGCGCAGTTCGCCGCCGAAGCGGCGCTCACCGGCCCGCAGGACCGGGTCGAGGAGATGACCGAGTCGTTTCGGCGCCGGCGCGACATCGTGGTCGAGGGCCTCGAAGACATCGGTCTCACCGTCCCGACGCCGACGGGCGCGTTCTACGTGATGCCCGAGGTGCCGGCGGGGTTCGTCGACGAGTGCCTCGAACGCGGCGTCATCGTCGTCCCCGGCGAGGCGTTCGGCGCCCACGGCGAGGGCTACGCCCGCCTCTCGTATGCGACCGACGAGGAATCGCTCCGCGAGGCCCTCGACATCATGGCCGACGCCTACGACGCCGTCGTCTGAGAGTATCTCCGCTTTCCCGCTCCGGATAACTCGACATTAACTGCCGTAGTCGGGCGGTTACACGCGCGCTCCCTGTCGAGAGAAATACTGTCTGAAATGAGATATTTTTCACGGGACGAAGTAGATGCGCGTCGTTTACGCTCGGTCAAATCAGAGCGAAGGTCGTCTTAAAACCTAACCGATTAGGGCCGGGACTGATACTCCACTCTCGTCTCTACGGAGTACGGTCGAAGGGACGAGAAGTCCCTCCGAATCACACCACGAACGATGAACGATACAATCGCCACCTTCGCCGACCGTGACCGACAAACCGTGCTGTCCTGCCTCGACGACCGCCGCGGGACGGCCGATATCGAAGCGCTCGCCGCCGACGTCGTTGCCGAACGCGAGTGCACGAGCCGTGACGAAGTGACCGACGAAGATCGCGACGCCGCCCTGATTCGACTCCACCACGTCGACCTGCCGAAACTCGACAAGGCAGGTTTCGTCGACTTCGACCACGAGACCGGCACGGTCGACCGCCGCGCGAGGCCCGCCCCGACGTCAACCGTGCACTCGGACTGAGGCGTCGAGGTAAACTTATACCGTTTCGGTGCGGAGGAGTAACCGGCCGGGACGTACACAGGACTCTGCCATGGACACGTAGGTCCTCACATCCCCGGTTTTCACGGACGCTAGCCTCCGAGCGACGCGTCCATCCTTCAGTTCTCCGACCCCGCGCGAGCGGCGGCCCCGAAGCGAGCCGTTCAGTTCGCGGTACTGACTATCTTTATCACGTCGCCCTCCTCCAGTTCGTAGTCCTCGCCGATACGGCGGGCGGAGCGGGCGTCGACCGCGTGGAGGTAGCCCTCGCCGATATCCGAGTGGACGGCGTACGCGAGGTCCTTCGGCGTCGACCCGCGTTCGAGGAGGAAAGCGTCGGGGAGCATCTCGCCCGTGCCGTCGGTCCACTTCGTCTCGTTCTGTACGGGGTAGGCGGTCACCATGTCGAGCACGTCGTAGACGGCGGTGTTGAGAGCCTCCTGGACACCGGTGCCACCGTTGGCCTCGGACACCTCGCGGATCTTTTCCAGTCCCGTCGCCTGCGCGTCGCTCACGTCGCCGACGATGTCGAAGTCGTCGTCGCCGGGGAGGTAGTCGACGACGCCGGCCTCGGCGGCCTTCCGCAGGGCGAGTTCGCCGTCGGCGGTGGCGGCGACGACGGGCTTGTCCGTCTCGCGGAGGCGTTCGAGGTTCTCCGGCGGGGCCGCGTCCGCCTTGTTGGCGACGAGGACGATGGGTTTCGTTCGCTCGCGCACGTCGCTCGCGAGGGCCTCGCGGTGCTCGTCGGTCCACTGCTGGGGGTCCTCGGGGTACTCCAACGCGCGCAGGGAAGCGGCCACGTCGTACTCCGTCGCGCCGAACCCCGTCAGCATCTCCGAGAGCGCTTCGTCGATGTCGAAGTCCGGCGACCGGGACTTGCGGACGACCGACTCCCAGTTCTTCTCGATGATGCCGGCGAGCCACTGCTCTAGCTCCTCTTCGACGAAGTCGGCCTCCTCGACGGGGTCGTACGTGCCGACTTCGACGGGTTCGCCCTCCTCGTTCGTGCCGCCGGAGGCGTCCACGACGGCGAGGATGACGTCGGCGTTCGTGAGAGCGTCGAGGAACTGGTTTCCCAGCCCTCGGCCCTCGTGCGCGCCAGGGACGAGGCCGGCCACGTCGAGGAGTTCGACGCCGACGTAGCGCACGCCGTCCTCGCAGTTGCCGCAGCGTTCCTCCCGGTCGAGGCAGGGACACCGCGTGCGGGCGTAACTCACCCCCCGGTTCGGGTCGATGGTCGTGAACGGGTAGTTCCCCACGTCGACGTCCGCCAGGGTCGCCGCCTTGTAGAAGGTGGACTTGCCCGCGTTGGGCTTGCCCGCGAGAGCGACAGAGAGCATGGTCGATGATGGAGAGACGGCCGGAACATCCTTTCGGTCCCCGCAGTCGAACGACCGCTCAGACGCGCGGGAGTCGGTGGCGGAAGCGCCACGCGAGTCCCGCGAGAACGACGAGGGGCAGGACGAACGCGATGACGTACGGGAGGGCGTAGGCGACGCCGACGACGAGGGCGCGGGCGACGACGACGACGCCGTCGACGGACTGGAGGAACGCCGAGACGACGGGCGTGTCGTACCAGCGGTCCGGCGCGATTCGGTTCGGCGTCGGCCGCGGTTCGTTCAGTCGGACCGTGAGCGTGGAGTAGGCGACGCGGTCCTCCAAGGACTGCTTTTGTGCCTCCAGTCGCTCTATCTCCCCCTGCACGTCCGAGAGTTCGCGCTGGACCGCCAGCACGTCCTCCGTCGTGTTCGCGCGCGCGTACAGGTCGCGGAGTTGGTCGCGTTGCGCGCGGAGGTTCTCCAATCGCGCTTCCAAGTCGACGAGTCGGTCGGTCACGTCCTCGGTGTTCGTTTTGACCACTTGGACGTCGCCCTCGGCCTTCGCGTCCTCCACGAGGGCGTCGAAGTCGTCGGCGGGGACGCGCAGGACGAGTCGACCCGTCGTGTACGTCTCGTTGTCGACGCGGTGTCGCTCCTGGGTCGAATCGGAGACGAACCCCCCGTAGCCCTCGACGGCCGCGGTGAGATTCGCCGTCGAGGCGTCGAAGGAGTCGACTTCGACGCCCACGGTTCCGGTCTTGATGAGTCGACGACTCTGCACGTTCGCCTGCGCGGACGCGTCGGCGTTCCCGCCGCCCGACCCACCCGACGCGGCTTCGGCCTCCGTCGCGGCCCCGCCGTCGGCCACCTGGGTACTCATACCGCCACTCTCGCCGCCGTTGGCCGCCCCGTTGCACCCCGCGAGGGCGACGAGGAGGACGAGAGCGACGGCGACGAGCGTTCGTCTCTGTGACATGATGGGGGAACGTACGGCGACCCATCAAAAATATGTACCGTAGACTCAAGCGGACGTTTCAGTCTGGCCCGGACGGTCTCATCTCACTCGGCGTCGCGGGAGACGTCGGCGCGAACGATTCGCATCTCGCCCTTCGCGCGCATCGTCCCGTCGACGGCGGCGTCCTCGTGGAGTTTCAGTTCCGCGCAGGAGACGTCGCCCAGGACGCGGGCCCCCGACTCGATGGTGACGGTGCCGTCGCGCGTCGTCACGTCGCCGTGGACGCGGGTGCCCGACCCGACGGAGACGTCCCCTCTGGCGCGGAGACTGCCGAAGATGTTGTCGTCCTCGCCGATAGCGATGGACTCCGCGCGGATGTTGCCGTGCAGGCGGCAGTCGTCGCCGACGACGGCGGGCGTCGACGCCCGCCACGCGTCGTCGGAGACGGTGGACCCGCGCGGGATGACCAGCGGGTCCACGTCGCCGTCGCCTGACAGCGAGTCGGCGAGTTCGTCGGCCGTCTCGTTCTCCCCGAGTCGGAGGAGTTGCGAGAGGACGATAAAGTAGAAGACGAGCGTCGGCACCGGGTTCCGGATGACGATCCATCCGCTGGCCTCGAACCCCTCCTCGATGTCCACGTCGTCGCCGATGTCGAGGTCGCCCGACACCATGAGTCGGCCGCCGACGTGGACCCGTTCGCCGAGGTAGGCGTCCTGCCCGACGAGGACGTTGCCGGCTACGTCGCACCAGACGTCGAGGCGGCAGTCGCCCTCCGCCTCGATGTCGCCGCCGAACTGCACCCGTTCGCCGGCGAACACGTTCCGGCCGCGGACCCCGAACTCGACGGTGCTCTGCCCTCCGACGATGACGTCGCCGTCGGTCACCAGCGCGTGCTCTTCGACGGTGGTGCCGTCGGGTATCTCGAGGGCGTCGAGCGGGTCCGAACCGAGTGACACACTCCCTTGTGACGCGTCCTCCGTTATAAGCGCCCCGCAAGACGGAGAGCTGACGCCGGGGGGACGGGCTTTTGTAGGTCCCCGGACTATCCTGCGCTATGACGGTTTTGTCGTTCGACGACAAAGGCGTGGACGTCGAGTACGAGGGGACCGAGTTCCGCCTCGAAAAGACGCTCATCGAGAACGCCACCGAGAAGTCTTACCCCGACGTCACCGACCACGAGGTACTACAGATAGTCGAGAAAAACCCCGCGCTCAGCGGCGAACCCCGCCGAATCCAGGACATCCTGAACACCTGACTCCGCCGAGGATGGGCGGTCGTACCGTTCCGTCCCCGTCGCCCGAACCGACCGTTCGACCCCCTCCTCAGCCCAGACCCCGGTCGTCGGGCCGCTCTTCGAGTTCCCCGGCGCGGTCGATGAGGTAGTCCATGAGACGCTTCGCCGAGTCCTCGACGGTCTGCAGGTCGTCGCCCGAACGGCCGCTGACGCGGACCGATAGCTGGTAGAGACCGAGTTCGACGTTCGGGACGGTATCGTCGGCGCCGTTCGATAGTTCAGGGTCCCGCCCGTCCTCGTCGTCGGCCACGTCGCTGCCGTCGGCCTCCGCCGACGCCGACTGCCCCTCACCCTCGCCCGCGTCGACGTCGGCCTCCTGTTCGGGGTCGACCGCCTCCTCAGAATCCGCGTCGTCGGTCATGTGCGGCGCCTATCGCCCGTGGTACAAAAGTACTCTCGTCTACCTCTCTTCCGGCGGCGACCGACCGCTCACCGCTCGGTCGGCGTCCGCGCCGTCGACGAACGGGCCGAGCGAGTCCTCGTGGAGCGAGGACGCGACGATATCCATCAGGTTCGTCAGGTTGGCGGTGTCGTCGCGGTTGTAGGAGACGAGGGTGTCGAGGGCGTCCTCGTCGCCGTCGCGTTCGTACCGGTGCCACAGTCGCACCGCGTCGCGGCCCGAGAGGTCCGGTCTGTCGCGGTCGATGCCTACCTCCCGCTCGATGGACTTCAGCCCGCCCGTCAGGTCGAGGCGGCGGCAGGGGTACATCAGGTCGATGTGCGGGGCGTCGACGGAGACGTCGAAGTTCTCCTCCAAAAACGGAACGTCGAAGCGCTTGCCGTTGAACGACGCGACGAGGGCGGCGTCGGCGAACTGCTCGCGGAGGGCCTCGGCGGTGAGGTCCTCGCCGCGGACGAGCGTCGTCGTCTCGCCGTCCCGGTGGAAGGAGACGGTGGTCACGTCGTTGCTCGCGGCGTCGAGTCCGGTCGTCTCGATGTCGAAAAAGCAGGTTTCCTCCCGGAAGTTCTCGTACAGGCGCCAGCGCTCGCCGGAGGGGAACACCTCGCCGAAGTAGCGCGCGTCGCCGTCGTCCAGACGTTCGAGGGAGTCGGCGACGAACGTCTCGATTCGGGCGCCGGTCTTCTCGCCGACGGGCGCCGACCGCGGGTCGAACGCCTCCCACGTCAGGACGCCCTCCTCCCACAGTCCCCGTTCGGTCCGTTCGCCCACACCGCGGACGGGGATGAAGCTGTTCTCGATGCGCATACCACCAACCGGGGGACGGCGACGCCTAAACCCTTCGAGTGGGGTGCGGGCCGGGACGCCCCGACGACGGACCGTCTCGCCGGGCGACCGCACCGTTTTCACCGCCGCGCGCGTAGCGGGAGGTATGTGTGGCCGGTACAGCCTGTTCACCCCGGCGGAGGAACTGGAAGCGCGGTTCGGCGCCGAGTTCGAGGCGCCGCCGGAACCGCGGTACAACTGCGCGCCGGGACAGGAGCTTCCGGTCGTGACGGACGACGACCCCGACGCCTTCCGGTCGCTGACGTGGGGACTCGTCCCCTCCTGGGCCGACGACCGGTCGGTCGGCAACAATCTCATCAACGCGCGCGCGGAGACGGTGCGCGAGAAGCCGAGTTTCCGCGAGGCGTTCGAGCGCCGGCGCTGTCTCGTCCCCGCCGACGGCTTCTACGAGTGGGTGCAGGCGGAGGGCGGCAAGCGACCCTACCGCGTCGCCTTCGAGGACGACCGGCCGTTCGCCATGGCGGGCCTCTGGGAGCGCTGGAAGCCGACGCAGACGCAGACCGGCCTCGGCGACTTCGCCGAGGGGTCCGCCGGCGCGGACGCCGAGGCGGAGGTACTGGAGACGTTCACCGTCGTCACCGCCGAACCGAACGACCTCGTCTCCGAACTCCACGACCGGATGTCGGTCATCCTCGCACCGGAGGAAGAGGAGACGTGGCTCCGCGGCGACGCCGAGGAGGCGGCGTCGCTGCTCGATACGTTCCCCGACGCGGAGATGCGGGCGTACCCCGTCTCGACGCGGGTGAACAGTCCCGCGAACGACGACGCCGACATCGTCGAACCGGTCGACGTCTGAGAGCGGCGCCCAATCCCTTCGTTCCCGTTTCTTCCGTCCCCGGCGTCACCGGGTCACGCCGCCGCCGGGTTCCCCGTCGGACGGGTCGCACTCGACGTCCGAGACTCGGTGTACTGGACGGTGACCGCCACGTTCCGACCGGTCCGCCGTTCGACCTGTTGTTCCAACCGCGAGGCGAGGTCCGGGTAGGCGTTGTTCGACGTGCGGCCGACGTGGACGGTGACGCTCGTCGGTTCGTTCTCCAGCGAGGTGCCGACGTAGCCGACTTGCACGCCCGACAGCGTGAGGTTGGCGTACGAGGGCTGCTCGAACGTCGTCTGGACCTCCTGGTTGACCGACTGGGAGAACACGATGCTGACGCCGGTGAAGTAGCCGGTGCCGACGACGGCGACGAGGAGGACGAGGAGCGTCCCGTAGACTGCCATCCGGTCGTCCTCGAGAGACTCTCGGAACGACTTTCCCTCCTCGCGCCAGTCCGGGACGTAGCCCATCACCCGGAGGGTGACGAACGCGCCGAGGTTGATGGCGAGGATGTTGACGAGCAACAGGAGAACTGCGCCCGTCGCCAAGAGCGGAGACGCCCACGCGATACCGAGTCCGGCGGCCGCGGCGGAGGGAATCAGTGCGGCGGCTATCATCACCCCGATGATGGCCGTCGACTGCTCGGTCGTGTAGCCGAACGCGCCGACGATGCCCGCGATGATGGCCCCCAACGTCGACAGGAACGTCGGCGCCAGTCTGACGCCGACGAGTTCTATCTCCGAGGGTTCGAGCGCCGGGGGAACGACGCCGATTGCCTGCACTAACCACCCGAACAGGGCGGCGCCGACGATAGCGAGTCCGAGGCTGAGAAACTGCTCTCTGATGCTGGCGACGAACATCTCCCAGTCGTCGAGGAGGGCGCCGGCGGGAGCGGCGAGCGCGGAACTGGCCTGCGGGGCGATGATCATCGCGCCGATGATGAGCGCGGGTTGGTCGAGGAGCAGTCCCGCCGCCCCGGCGAGGACGCTCAGCACCGTCCCCACGTAGTAGATCTGATACGGCCACTGCATCTCGCGTATCTTCGCGTGCAGTTCCTGCTTCGAGAGCTTTCTGACCGTCGCGGAGTAGCGCTCGCGGAGCCCCTCGTACTGGGACATCTCCACCGTCTCGGCCTTCGTCACCACCGTGTAGGACTCCTCGTCGACGTCGGCCTCTTCGAGGCCTTCGAGCACCGTGGAGACGGCCGCCGTCGGGACGGGGAGCATGAAGAACGTCTCGTCGCCGTCGCGCGGTATCGTCACGTAGTCGATGTCGTTGTCGTCGAGGACGGGGACGACCTCGTCTCGCTTGTCCGCAGAGACAGAGAGATGAAGTTCGCGCATCTAACTAGACGCGTCGACCAGACGGGGGCTATAGCTTATGCCTCCATAAACCAGCACTTTAACCGGCGGGGTCGTTCCGACGGCCCCAATGCGCTTATCGCACGGCGACGAACGCCGGTCTGTGTCATCGAACGAAACGCGGACGTGGGAGTATCGGACGCTTCGCCCGCCGCGCGAGGAGACGAAAAAAGAGACGAGCGACCCGGCCGAGAAGCTGAACGAACTCGGGGCGGACGGGTGGGAACTCGCGGATACGCTCGACTACGTCGGAGGTGGAACGAAGTTCATCGTCCTGAAACGGCCGGCCGACAGCGAGTCGGGGGGCGACGATGAGTGATGACGGTGGCGACAGCAGCGACATCGGCACCGCGAACACGATGCGGGGGCGGGCCGACGAGAGCCGACTGAAAGTCAAACTCCTCCTGCAGGCGAACCGGGTGGTCGTGACCGGGGCGTTCGCGCTGTTCATCTTCGTCGGCTTCATCCTCTTCAGCGTCTTCTTCGCGCCGTCGCTGGACGCAGAGATCAAATCGACGGACACGATAGAGACCATCTTCTCGACGATGATCAGCGTGCTCGTCACGGGGACGACGCTCGTCATCACCATCAACCAACTGGTGCTCTCACAGGAGAACGGCCCGCTGGGCGACCAGCGCGAGCGGATGAGCGACGCGATGGACTTCCGCACGTACGCGAAGGACCTGCTCGGGGAGTCGGTGCCGGCCGACCCCTCCGCGTTCCTCCAAGCACTCGTGGTCGAGACCGAACGGCGGAGCGAGGTGGTCGACCGACTCGCCGCCGAGAGCGACGACGAGGAACTGCGCGAACAGGTGACGGAGTTCGTCGACAGCATCCACGGCAACGCCCAGGAAGTCGAAGACGAGTTGGACGGCGCCTCCTTCGGGACGTTCGAGGTGCTGTTCGCCGCGCTCAACTTCAACTACTCGTGGAAGATATACCAGGTCGAGCGCATCACCGGCGAGTTCGGCGACTCGCTCACGGACGACCAGAAGCGGGCGTTCGATGACCTCCGAACCTCGCTGTCGATGTTCGGTCCGGCCCGCGAGCACATCAAGACGCTGTACTTCCAGTGGGCGCTGGTCGACCTCTCGCAGTACATCCTCTACGTCGCGGTGCCCGCCCTCCTCGTCGCCGGCGTCATGCTCACGTTCGTCGGCGCGGAGACGTTCGGATCGACGCAGTTCCTCGACGTGCCCGTCATCACGTGGGTCGTGAGCGCGGCGTTCACCTTTACGCTGATTCCGTTCTTACTGTTTACCTCCTACATCCTCCGCATCGCCACGGTGGCGAAACGGACGCTCGCCATCGGACCGCTCATCCTCCGTGACTCCCAGCGGTAACTCTCGGCGACTTCGGAGTATTTTTCGGCACACCTAAAAGATTCGCCGTCGAGTTGCGTGTATGACCGAGCGAGCGTACGACCTCGGCGACGTGAGCGTCGTCATGGGGGCGTACAACGAGGTGGAGGCTATCGGGTCGGTCCTCGCGGACGTCGACGCCGCGACCGAGGGGCGGGCGGAGGTGGTCGTCGTCGACAGTTCCGACGACGGCACCGCCGCCGTCGCCCGAGAGCGCGGCGCGACGGTCGTAAAACAGCCCCCGAAGGGGTACGGGGCGGCGGTGGAACGGGCGCTGACCGAGGCGTCGAACCCGGTCCGCGTCACCACCGACTGCGACGGCACGTACCCGATGGACCGCATCCCCGACTTCCTCGAACTGGTGAACGAGGGGTACGACGTGGTGAGCGGCGACCGACTGTACCACGGCGCCGAGGCGATGCCGGCGCTGAACCGCCTGGGCAACCGCGCCTTCGCGGCGACGGCGAGTCTCCTCTCCGGGGAGCGACTGTACGACGTGACGACGGGCATGCGCGCCTACCACGAGGACGTGGTCGAGTCGATTCAGTGGACGGAGAACACGGGGCTGTCCGCCGAACTCCTCGTCCGGCCGGCGATGCGGGGCTACCGAGTCCGACAGGAGCCAATCGAGTACGCCGAGCGACTCGGAGAGACGAAACTCGACCCGTTCGCCGGCGGCCGCGAGATAGCCGCGTCCATCCTCCGCGTCTGCGCCGAGGAGCGACTCCGGCGGCGTCGGTGAGCGCCGCGCGCTACCCTTCCGCAGGCCCGTTCGACCCGTTCGATGCATTCGAACCGTCCGAGAGCGTCGCGTTCACCCCGACGCCCGGTGGGGAGTCGTCGACGGCCCGCGGGACGCACCGCGTCGGTACCGGACACCGCTCGACGGTGGGCGAGAGCGCGCGGACCCCGCCGTCGTCGGTGCGCTCGACGGGGAACACCACCTCGTAGCCGAACCCGCTCGCCGGGCCGGTCTCGACGAACACCTCGACGGCCACCTCGTCGGCGTCGGCGAGAGGAAGCACGACGCTCGCGTTCCCGTTCTCGCCGTCGTCGCCCCCGCTTCCGGACGCGGGTTCGAGCCCCGGACCGGAGACGGTCAGCCGACCCGGAGCGGCCGCCGCGGACAGCGAGACCGGCCCCTCCGCGTCGTCCGCGACGAGGTACGCCGACCCGCCGTCGGCGTGTACCCTGACCGTCGCGCTCTCGGCCCCCTCGGGGAGGCCGAACGACGCGTCGAGGACGACCCGTTCGCCCGAGACACGGGAGACGGGGACGACGGCCGCTCGGACCGTCGAGTCGTCCGTGGGCGCCCACGACCCGGCGTACACGTACCGGCGGAGGTCGCGGTCCGGGAACGCCGCCGCGACGGCGAGTTCGCGGGTATCGCCCAGCGCGTACACCGCTCCGTCGTCGTAGTCGGCGTCGTTGCGGAGCGTCTGAAACGGGTGGTTCAGCCACGGCCCGTACGGCGTCGGGAGGAACACCACGGCGTCTCCCGAGGCGCTGGCCGGCGACGGAACCGAGGCGACCGACGGAGAATCGCCGTCGGCGAAGGGGGCGTAGGCCGCGCGGTACTCCGCGGTCACGGCGGCGTCGCGGTCGGTCACCTCGTCGACGGCCGAGACGGCGAGGGCGCCACCGACGGCGGCGCAGACCACGAGGGTGAGGGTCGCGAGCGCGCGCGCTCGACCGACGTCGACCCCGTCTCGGTTTGCGGCGCGCACGGCGACGCCGCGCCGGAAGCGGTCGGCGACGACGACGAGGGCGAGGGCGGCGAACACCGCCGTCGGGACGATGAGATCGTAGTGGTAGTACGGGCCGAGATAGTGGACGAGGCCGTCCGAGCCGTCTTCGAGGGCGCCGAGGACGTTGTAGTTCCCCCAGAAGGCGACGTTGCCGGCGGCGACGGTAAGATACGTCGCCGCGAGGAGGCCGGGACGGGCGCGTCCGCCGAGAACGACCGAGCGGCGGAAGAGAGCGAGAGCGACGCCGAGAGCGGCGAGAACGGTGCCGGTCCGTCCGGCGACGACCCACTCTGAGAACAGGTCCGCGAGGACGAGCGCGTTCGCGCGGACGCCGAGTTCGGGCGTGTAGACCACCTCGTGGCCGAGGATGGCCCGGCGGCCGAAACCGAGCCCGTCGGCCGGGGCGAACGCGAGGTACGGGAACACGAGCGGGTCGCCCGTGACGACGGCGTTGTAGCCGAGGGCGGCGAGCACGCCAGCCGTTCCGCCGGTCGCGGTGACGAGGCGTCGGGCGATCTGTGCGCGATCGATTCGACCGTTCCGGCCCGACTGCAAGAGCGTAACGGCGGCGTGCGCGACGAAGGGGAGTGCGAACAGCACGGCGGTGTACGGGCGAGAGAAGAAGGCGGCGCCGACGGCGAGGCCGGCGGCCGCCGCGTCGCGGAGGCTCCGCCGTCGCTCGCTCCGGAGGTACGCGACGACGAACGCGACGTTCAACGCCGTCGTCAGCGCGTACGGCAGGTAGACTCCGGACTGGACGACGAACAGTGGCGTGAGGAGCAAGAGGAGGCCCGCGAGGACGCCGACGCGGGCGTCGAACAGTTCCCGGCCGAGGGCGGCGACGCCCGCGACGAGGGCGGCGGCGACGCCCGCCAGCGCCAGCGGGTAACCGCCGAGGGTCTTCCCGAGGGCGAAGACGGCGGCCGGTCCCGGAGCGTACTTCGGGTACAGGCCCCGGTCGCTCTCGACGAAGAACCACGGCCGGAACGCCTCCTCGACGGGCGGGCGGAGGAACAGTCGACCGTGCAGGAGGAGGTCCGCCTGCTGGAGGTAGACCGCCTCGTCGTGGTTCAGCGAGCGGTACGGAAACAGCTCCGTCGCGACGAGGAGGGCGACGGCGGCGGCGAGGAGTGCGAGACAGAGCGCGGCGAGTCGGCCGCGGTCGAAGCGTTCGAGGGCGGCCCCGAGGCCAGGGGACGCGCCGACCGACCCGTCATCGTCCGTCGACCCGCCGGACATCTACTGAGAGGGGTACCACGCGAGGGCGTGGTCGGCCACGAGCGTCACGGCGACCGGTTCCCCGACGTCGAACTCCTCGGTGTGGTTGTGGAGACAGCGGACGACGGTGCCGTCGTTGAGGCGGACGTGGTAGACGAACGACGGACCGGTGTACTGCCGGCGGACGACGGTGCCGTCGGCGTCGCCCTCGGCGGTGGGCGTCGCTCGCAGGTCGTCCGGGCGGACCAACACGTCGACGCTACTGCCGGCGTAGCCGTCCCCGAGACCCGTCAGCAGGTCGCGGTGGTACGACCCGACGGCCGTCTCCACGGCCTCGTCGGTCACCGTCGCGGGGAGGAAACTCGCCTGTCCGAGGAAGGAGGCGACGAACCGCGAAGTGGGGTTCTCGAACACCTCGCCGGGCGACCCCACCTGTTCGACCCGGCCGTCGTTGACGACGGCGACGCGGTCGGAGATGGACAGCGCCTCCTCTTGGTCGTGCGTGACGGAGACGGCGGTGACGCCGGCCTCCTCGAGGATTCGTTTGACCTCCTCACGCATCCGCACGCGGAGGCTCACGTCGAGGTTCGAGAACGGCTCGTCGAGCAGGAGCACGTCGGGTTCGGGGGCCAGCGACCGCGCGAGGGCGACCCGCTGGCGCTGGCCGCCCGAGAGGTCCGCCGGCGAGCGGTCGCCGTAGTCGCCCAACCCGACCAGTTCGAGCAGGTCGGACGTGCGGCGCTCCGCCTCGGCGGAGTCGGGGTCGTCCAGTCCGAAGGCGACGTTCTCGGCGACGCTGAGGTGGGGAAACAGCGCGAACTCTTGGAACACCAACCCTACGTCGCGGTCCTCGGGGGGCGTCGGAGTGCCCCCGTCGTCGACCACGTCGCCGCCGACGGCGATGGTTCCCTCCGTGGCCGTCTCCAGACCGGCAATCATGCGCAGCGTCGTCGTCTTCCCGCACCCGGACGGACCGAGAAGCGTGACGAGTTCGCCCTCCCTGACGGTCAGGTCGAGCCCCGAGACGGCCGTCTCGGAGCCGTAGCGTTTGACGACGCCCTCCAGTTCGAGCACGGCGTCCGCCTCGGAGTCGTCGTCGGTCGCGGCCGTCTCGGGGACGACAGCCGGGTCCTCGTGCGCGCCGACGGCGGCGCCGCCGTCGGTCAGGTTCGGGTCCGCCGCGCTCGCGGCGGATTCGGCGCGTTCGCTCTCCGCGTCGGTGTCTGAGAGTGAGTCGGCGCCCGGATCGGTATCGGCGTTGACGCCCTCGTCTCGGTTTCGACGCGTCTCCTCGCGGTTCGTGGTGGTGGGTTCCTCACGCATCGTCGCGTCCTCCGCTGAGCAGCGGGATCATCGAGAGGCCGGAGACGGCGATTAAGACCAGCGCCGGCAGCGCCGCCCGGCCGTAGTAGCCGGCCTCTTGAACTCGCCAGATGTAGGTCACAATGGTTGTAAACCCTGTCGGATGGAGGATGAGCGTCGTGTCGAGTTCCTTCATCGTCGTGAGGAACACGAGCGCCGCGCCCGCGAGCAGCCCCGGCGAAATGAGCGGGAGCGTCACCCGGCGGAACGCGCGGCGCGGGGAGGCGCCGAGCAACCGGGCCGCGCCGATGAGGTCGCGGTCCACCCCGAGCACCGACGAGCGCGTC
Organism: Halogeometricum pallidum JCM 14848; assembly: GCF_000337095.1. Classification (GTDB taxonomy): domain Archaea; phylum Halobacteriota; class Halobacteria; order Halobacteriales; family Haloferacaceae; genus Halogeometricum; species Halogeometricum pallidum. The sequence goes on along the minus strand of NZ_AOIV01000004.1, from coordinate 138,649 downwards.
GACCCGACGGCCTGCGGGAGGAAGCGGACGACGTAGGCGAAGACGAGCAGGGGGAGCGACTGGTAGACGAGTTGCGCGGCGGTCGGACCGACGGCGTCGCGGAGCCACTGACTGGAGAAGAACACGAGCGCCAGACCCAGCACGACGCCCGGCATCGCGTAGCCGAGGTACGTCGCCCGTTCGACCAGAGCGGCGAACGCCGACTCCGACCGCCCCGCGTAGTAGGCGACGGGGAGGGCGAACAGCACCGTCACGCCGGCAGTCAGCGCGGCCGCGTACACCGAGTTAGCCGCGAACGCGGGGTGGAACGCGAGGCCGCCGCCGCCGTAGCCGGGGCCCGAGCGGACGAGCCACATCCCGAGGATGCCGACCGGAAGCGCGAGCGTGAACAGGCTCACCCCCCCGGCGGCCGCGGCGGCGACCCATCGGAAGCGACCGAGTGAGACCACCGTCTCGACGGAGGAGGGCGTCCCGTAACCGGCGGCGGCGTCGCCGCCGACGCGCGATTCGAGGGCGAGTATCAGGGCGGTCACGGCGAGCAGTTGCATCGACAGCAGCGTCGCGTTCGCCCGTCCGACGCCGAAGCTGTTCAGTTCGACGTAGATGACGCGCGTGAACACGTCGTAGCGCATGATGGCGGGCGTCCCGAAGTCCGAGATGGTGTACAGCGCGACGAGTAGCGCCCCCGCCGTCACCCCGGGCGCGATTTGCGGCAGGATGACGCGCCGGAACGCCTCGGGGTAGGTGTGGTTCAGCGTCCGGGCGGCCTCCAACTGCGTCGCGTCGAACGACAGCAGCGAGGCGCGCGTGGTGAGAAAGACGTAGGGGTACGTAAAGAGCGTCAGCACGAGCGCCGTGCCGCCGAGGCCGTAGACCGTCGGGATTCCGATACCGAGCGGCGCGAGCAGGTCCGCGAGCGCCCCGCTCGGACCGAACGCCGAGACGTACGCGAACGCGCCGATGTAACTCGGAACGACAAGCGGAAGCGCCGCGAGCACCGTCCACAGCCGCCGGAACGGGAGGTCCGTCTGCACCGTCAACACCGCGAGCGGGACGCCGAGAACGACGGAGGCGGCGGTGACGACGGCGGCGAGTACGAGACTGTTGACCAGCACCGTCGTCGCCGTCCCGGAGGTGAGAAGCGAGACGGCGGCATCGGCGTCGAGCGACGAGGCGCCGACGAGCAGCCACACCAGCGGCGACAGCACCGCGGCGGCGACGGCGGCGGCGAGGACGACGACGGCCGTCCCGGGTTCGTCGTCGTCGAGCAGTCGGCGGACGCGGCCGAACCCCCCGTCCGACACCATCTCAGGAAACCCCCATCAGAGCACTCCCACGTCCCGCATCAGTTCCAGCGTCGGCTGAATCTCGGACAGTCGGCTCAGGTCGATGCTCGGGGGGTTCAACTCGTCGATGGTGGGGAGGCCCCCGACGGGCGGGATGTCGGGAATCATCGGGTATGCGTACGTCCGCGTGGCGAAGAACTCCTGAGCCTCCGCCGACAGCAGGTGGCGGACGAACGTGAACGCGAGTTCCTGGTTCCCGCTGGCCGAGAGCACCTCCGCGCCGGCGGCGTTGATGAGGGCGCCGGCGTCGCCGCTGGTGAACGCCAGGTCGAGAGGCGCGTTCGGTCGGGACGCCTTCACGCGCAGGGCGTAGTAGTGGTTGGCGAATCCGGCGTCGAGTTCGCCGTCGGCGACGGCGTTGGAGACGAGGAACTCGTTGTTGTACTCGGAGACGCCGGCGTCGAGCATCCCGCGGAGCCACTGGCGCGTGGCGTCGGCGCCCTCGATGAGTCGCATCGCCGTGACGAACGCCTGGAACGCGCCGTACGTCGGCGCCCAACCCATCGCGTTCGCCAGCGCTTCGGAGTTCGGAAACTCCATCACGCTGTCGGGCACGTCTCCCCCGGACAGCGCCGAGGTGTTGTACGGAACGGCGCGGGCGCGGCCGGCGGTGCCGACCCACTGGTCGTCAGGGTGGAACTCGTCGGGCACCGGGTCGACGACGTTCGAGGGGAGTTTCGCGGTGAGTCCTCGGTTGGCGACGGCCGCCAGCGACCCGGCGTCGACCGACCAGAACACGTCGGCGGGTGTCGCCGACCCTTCGTTGATGAGCGTGTTCGCCGCGTCGGACGTCCCGGACTCGCGCGCGTTGTAACTGAAGTCGTCGTACATCCCCTCGAATCTCGCCAACAGGTCGCGGTAGAGGCCGCCCTCGCCGCCGCCGAGGTAGATGGTCAACTCGCCGCTGAGGTCCGGCAGGTCGGCGATAGCCGTCCCGCCGACGTCACCGCGTCCCTCCGCGAGGGGGCCCGAACCGCGGAACTCCCCGAAGGAGTCCCCCGCCGTCCCGCCGACGGTTCCGTTCCCGGCGCCGTCGGTACCGGTCGCCTCGTTCTGCTCGGGGGTGAACCCGCCGCACCCGGCGAGGCCCGAGAGACCCGCGGCGCCGAGGCCCGCGAGGACGCGTCGGCGGCCGTAACGTCGCTCAGTCATCGGCGACCACCGCCCCTTCCTCGGCGTCGACAGGACGCGGTTCGAGCGCCGCCAAGCAGTCGAGCCACTCGCGCATGTACTCGCCGCAGTGGTTCAGGAACGCGCCGTTGTTCCACTCGGAGAAGTCGCCCTCGGCGAGGGCGTCCGCCATCGCGGCGAACGCCTCCTCGAAGGAGTCGGCGTCGTCGGCGACGCCGTCGACGACCCGCCAGACGTACTCGTTCAGTTCGAGGCCGGCGACTTCGTTCGCCAGGTCGTCGAACGTCGAGCGGGGGGCTTTGTTGTGCTCGCAGAGCGGACCGCCGTTGTACACCCGCTTGCCGAGCACGTCCGCGGCGCGCTTGAGGAACAGTCCGGACCAGATGTCGTCGAACCGGCCGACCGACCACTCGTTGTCGTCCATCGGCAGTTGGTAGAACGCCGGAACCACCTCCCGACGAAACGCGAGGTTCATCGAGCAGACGGTGAGATACTGGCCCTCCGCGGCGACGAAATCCCGCTCGAAGTCGGCCGCCTCGGTCCGCGTCTCGGCCTGTCCCCGCAGGTCGCCGTCCATCAGGATGCGAACGGCGTCGAGGTCGGGGACGTTCGTCCAGAGCCCCTGAGAGGCGACGACGGAGTCGACTCTCTCGATACTGGTCTCGACGTTCTCGTCCATCGCGGCGTAGGGGTAGCCGCGCGGATAGAGGTCGGTGTCGCTCTGGTAGAGGACGTTCACCCACGACTCGTCCGAGCGGACCGACTCGACTTTCCCCTCGTAGGCGAGGTTCGCCATGTGGGTGCCGAAGAAATCTTCGTCGGCGTGCGGTAGCGTGTCGTCGTCGATGAACACGCCGTACTCGAAGCGGTCGTGCGCCCACAGGTACAGCAGTCCGAAAGAGGTCTGCGCGTGACTCGCCGCAGGGACGAGGTGGTCGTAGTCGGCGACGCCGCGCGATTCGAACCACGCCTCGCGGTCGCTCCCGTCGAAGACGGCGCCGTCGACACCCTCCTCGGCCAGCATCGCGCGCATTGCGTCGGCGTCGCAGAAGTCTTCGGTCACCAAGACGAAGAACAGTCGGTCGGTATCGAAGCCGTGTTCGCGGGCGTTAGCGACGTACTTTCGGACACACTCGTACTCCCGAATCGTCGGGACGACGACGCATATGTCCTGCCGTATACTCATTGTTCGGGAACAGGATTAGGCCCACCTAAAGAGTGTCGATGGCCGGTTCGCCGGACGCGAGGCTCGGAGACGGTTAGAGACGTTCGGAGACGTGGTCGGCGGCCTTCAGCGCGAGGGCCGCGATGGTGAGCGTCGGGTTCATCGCGCCGCCGGTGACGAAGACGGAACTCCCCGCGAGCGTGAGGTTCGAGAGGTCGTGCGTCCGCAGTCGGGGGCTCACGACGCTGGTCTTCGGGTCCGTTCCCATCCGCGTCGTGCCCATGTGGTGGTACGCGGGGCCGGTGTTCTCCGGGCCGACGGTCCACTTCACGTCCGCCCCCATCTCGGTCAGCACGGCGCGTTGAATCTCGTTGGCTCGTTCGAGGGTTCGGCGCGTCCGGTCGTCGAGGCTCCAGACGACGTCGGGGACGGGGTTGCCGTGGTCGTCGGTGCGCGAGGGGTCCAGTCGGACGCGGTTCTCCGCGCGAGGGAGTTGCTCGACGAGGGCGCCCATCGCCACCCGGTTTCCGTAGGCGTCGCGGACCCGTTCGAGTAACGCGTCGCCGAAGACGTCCGCGCCGAGGGCCACGTCCGCGGGGGCCGGGCCGGCGTAGTTGAGAAACTCCAGTTTGATGGCCGTCCGCGAGTCGTCCGGGCGGTCGTAGAACTGGTGGCTCTCGGTGGTGTTGAAGCCGACGTGTTTCTGTCGGGTGGGTTCGTCCAGCGTTCCCCCGACGCCCGCGAACAGGTGGTCCATGAAGTACCGCCCCACGACCCCCGAGGAGTTCGCGAGGCCGTCGGGGTACGCCTCGCTGGCCGAGAGGAGGAGGAGGCGCGGCGTCTCCACCCCGCCGGCGGCGACGACGAACTCGCGGGCCGTCTGTCTGTGTTCTTCGCCGTCGGGCGTGGCGTACACCGCCGCCGTCACCCGGTCGCCGGCGCCGTCGTGTTCGAGGCGCTGGACGGGCACTCGGTCGAGCACCCGCGCGCCGTTCGCCTCCGCGCGTTCGACGTGCCGGGTGGCGTCGTACTTCGCCCCCGAGGGACACACCGGGTCGCAGGTGCCGTACCCGACGCAGGCGCTCTGCCCGTCGACCGGTTCGGAGTTGCGAGCGTTCGGCACCGAGTGGGTGGCGATTTCGAGCGTCTCGCACGCCTCGGCGAACAGCGAGTCGCTGTAGGACGGGGGGAACGCCGGGAGCGGGTGGGGGCGCTCCCGCGGCGGCGCGAACGGATTGTCGGAGGCGCCCGAGACGTTCAACTCCCGTTCGGCGGCGGCGTAGTACGGACGCAGGTCCTCGTAGTCGAGGGGCCAGTCGGCACCCAGTCCGACCGAGGAGTCGAGTTCGAAGTCCTGTTCGTGCAGGCGCATCACCATCCCCTGCCAGTGGAGGGTGCTCCCGCCGACGCCCTTCACCCGCGCGGCGTTCAGCGGGTAGGAGCGCCCCCCCGACGAGGAGTAGGCGTCTCGCTCGCCGCCCATCCCCCAAATCGGCTCGTCGAGACCCGGCCGGAGGTGTCGCTCCATCCGGTCGGACCTCTCGTCCGGGTCGAATCGGGGTCCGGCGTCGAGCACCACCACGTCGTACTCCGCCCGCGACAGGCGCGCGGCGACGAGCGACCCCGCCGGCCCCGCACCGACGACGCAGACGTCCGCGCGGGGGGAGGGCGTGCGGTCCGGCGCGGCGGCGGATTCGTCGGCGGGTCCGTCGCTCATCGGCCGGGACCCTCGCGGTACGACTCGGTTCCGCCGGGATGGCCGGGTGGGTTCTCCAAACCGGCCAGTCCCGCGCCCGTCGGCGAGGTGTAGAACGCGTACAGCAGTTCGTTCACGACGTAGTGGCGCACTCGTTGGGCCGCGGTGCCGTCGGGGACGGGGTCGACCACGTCCACGCTCATGTAGTCTAACGCCTCCCGGCGCGTCGACTCCGAAAGCGCGGCGTACCGGTCGCCGTGGAACTCCTCCGCGTACTCGTCGAGCGACCCGACCGCGGCGGCGACGCCGCGGGCGTAGGCGTCGTCAGCGTCGACGCGCCCGCCCGTGTACGTGCGAACGAACTTCGGAACGCCGTCGACCGCCGACGGGTAGACCACCTCCGCGACGGCGACGAGCGTCTCCATCTCCGAGTCCCCGACCGGCACCGGTCCCGCATCTCCTGCATCTCCCGTCCCCGCGTCGCCGTCGGACGCCCGCGGCGCCGCACAACCCGCGAGCGACCCGGCACCCGCCGCGACGAGGACCGCGAGAGCGTCCCGACGCGTCAACTCCATTCGGTCGGGATTTGGCCGACCTAAACAAGAGCCTTGCGTTCGGATTCATCCGATTTCGGAGTACGAGATCGAAGAGGAACCGGATAGTTTAGTATAGCACTATGGAGTTTACATGACTCGCGGAGGTCAAGTGTTCGAGGGTAGCACGGAGCACATAAGGTTGGAGACCTGCGCTCGTAGTCCGAGGCAACGACTCGAAGGAACCCCGGCCGGCGTTCGGCGAACGGACGAGCGTCGGTTCCGAGTCGATCACCAGGGGGCCACCAGAAGACTCGAAGTCTCGGCGAACTCAGCGGAAATGAGGAAACCAGGAGTGGCCCGAAGAGAATAGGAGGCGTCGCCGGACGACTCTGTGACGCGACGACCCGATGAGGCCGCCGGGGCCGATTGAGGGATTGAGAACCTACGACGCCGCGACGTTCCGATGTTCGGCGGACTCCGTTAGACGGTGCGGCCCCGATTCGGTACCGATAGTCTGGTTCAAGGGGATTCATGGTGGACAGTTCTCACAGACGCGTCGCCTGTCTCCCGCGTGCGGTCGTCCACGTCGCCGGAGCGACTGGAGCCGAAGTTATCGACGGGAGGACGTTTAACGGATGCGACCGGTTGTCTGATCGGGGAACGGTCAGGTGCTAGGCGGGTAGTCTGCGTACCGAGCATCGGGTACAGGCGCCCCGTTCGGAGTGACGGAGTGTCCGAGCAGTGGGCGTCGACCGGGACGGTCACCGGTGACCTCTGAGGGAGGCTTCCGTCCATTATCTGTTCCAATTAGAGACCAAATACCATCCGTCGGAGTAGGCGGGTCGGTGCCCGGGACGTCCCGCGTGTTCTCGGACGTGTTCTTTGGTGGGGCGGACGCCGGTGGTCCACACCGCGTCGAGGTTTCGATTCCCGGGCCTCGATGGCTACCAGAACCGTGCCTCAACCACCGGCGATTACCGGCAGTATTAACTGCATTCTACACAGGTGTTCTCGGGTCGTAACCCCTAGGGTGTGCGGTCAGAGAATGGGGTTCCACTGACCATTTATTTCTTGTTTAGTACACAGGAATATTATTCTGTGTGAGGGAGAGTCGTACACCCGAGAGCGGGCGCGAAATGACGGCGTCGTTTCGGCGGGGCGCATCTACCGAGTCGGACACGAAACAACGGATTCGGTGGCGGGTTATCTGTGTGAGTGCTGCAGAGAGGCGAATAATCAGAGTATGTATACAAATAACCCCGGATTTCGGGACATGCTCTGGCAATATAAGTAGAGTTATATTGGTAAATGCGGTACCGCGAAACGAGCCACCGTGTTGGAGAACGAACTGCGATCTGCGACAGTAGCACTCACCTATGAGTGGCAGATTCCGGCGGAAGGGACGGGAGCGCTCGTCGGTCGACTCACCTCCAAGCCCGACGAAAAGAACCGAGAACCAACCCAGATGCGAACGACCGGATGTCATCCCACGCGAGTCACCGAGGAACGGGATAAGGAGGAGGTTCGATTCCGTGTCGAGTGATGATTCGCAGACCGAACAGAAGTCGGTGATGACCTACGTCCCCGTCTACCAGAAAGACGAGTGGAAGCGCCACGCCGAACGACTCGGGATGAGCCAAAGCGAGTTCGTGCGGACCATGGTACAGGCGGGTCGCAGCGACTTCGAGGTGCCCGACCGGTACGGAGAGACCGAAGATAGCGAAGTGGACGACGACGCGGAGGGCCGAAAAGGCGAGTTCGAAGAGCGCGTCCTCAGCACCCTCTCGGCGACCGACCACCGCTCGTGGGACGAACTCCTAGAGGCTCTGACCGACGACATCGAGGACCGCCTCGACGAGACGCTACAGGACCTGCAGGCGTCGAACCGGGTGCAGTACAGCGGTCGGCACGGGGGCTACTCGCTCGCGTCGGGGGCGTCCGGGGGCGACGATGGCCGTTGAGACGGCCGACGGGGAGACCGTCGAGGACCCGGTCGCGTACTTCCTGCAGGACATGACGTACCACGGGCGGACCGAACGGACCAGAGAGGCTTACGAGCGCGTCCTGCGGCGGTTCGAGGCGTTCCTCACGGACGCCGACGCGAACCCGATGGGCGTCGACAAGCGCGTCGAGGAGGCGTCCCACCGCGACTGCATGGCGTGGATTCACTCGCTTCGGGGGTCCGAGGCCGCCGACAGCACCATCGCCACGTACGCGACCTACCTCCACCGATTCTACGCGTACATGACGCAGGTCGGCGCGTTCGAGGGGAATCCGATGACGCTCGTCATGGAGGAGATGGACGAGCAGATAGACGCGAATCCCTCGCGCCGGGAGATATCCGTCCCGCAGATGCGGGAGTTCCTGCGGGAGGTCCACCACCCCCTCGACCACGCCGTGCTGTGTACGCTCCTCAAGACGGGGATGCGCGTCGGCGAACTCTGCAACCTCGACTGTCGGGACGTATCGCTCGCGGACGGGACGCCGTTGGGCGACGCGCCGAGACGAGCGCAACTCGAGGGCCGCGGCCCGTCGCTGTACATCTCCGCCGAACCGTCGGCCGGCGAGACGACCGACGGCGAACGACGGACGGCGTCGAACAAACGCAAGCGCTCTACGGTGGTTCCCGTCGACGGGGAATTGGAGACGGTCCTCTCGCGTTGGTTGGCTATCAGACCCGACGTGCGTTCGCCCGCAGACCCGCTATTCGTCAGCACTTCCGGGAGTTGGGGCGAGCGACTGACGACCGACATGGTTCACCACCTCGTCGAACGTCACGCCGCCGAACGAGGGTGGCACCGCCCCGGCGGGGACAGCGAGGAGAACGTCACGCCGCACTACTTCCGGCACTTCTTCACCACCCACCTCCGGGACCGGACCGGCGACCGCGGCATCGTCAAGTACCTCCGCGGCGACGTCGGCGGCGACATCATCGACACGTACACCCACAACTGGGGCGACCGGGTGCACGAGACGTACGATCGGCATATCTACTCGCTTCTCTGATATTTTGTCCGTCTGAAGAAGGCCAGTTAAATTCTATATCGCTATATCAAATTGGGTTTGAAACCGGAGTCGATGCGAATACGTCGTTCGGCCGAGCCGCCGGTTTTCGGACGCGGTATCGGGATATTCGACATCTCGTTCGTCGCCGTTCGGCAGACCGGCGAGAAGGCTCGGTGGCGCCGAATCGACGCCGAGTTCCTCGTGTGGGGAGCCCTCTACTCCGACGGCCTCGGCGCCGTCGTCCCATCGGGCGGCCGCTACTGCGTTCTCGGCGATGCCAGCGCGAACGACCGCTCGGAGTACGGCATCACCTCCGAGGAGGTCCGCGCCCGGTTCGAGGCGACGGGTGAGTGGAAGATGGAGTTCGGACCGGACGGTGTTCGAGCGGCGACACAGCAGCAACCCGGCGTACTTCCTCGGACTGCGACGTCGGTGACTGGGGAGCGCCGCCGACGTATCGGGCAGTAGCTATAATCGGCAGTGGCTGAACGCGATAGTATGAACGCTGGAAGAGCGGCCGCTATCGACCGGCGGCGCGTCGGCTGGTGGCTCGTCGCAGCGGTGGTGGCCGGTATCGTCGGACTGTTCGTGTTCTCGTTCGTCGGAACGTTCGTCCTCGGACTCTTCGTGTACTACGGGGCTCGGCCCGTCAACCGACGTATCCAGCGATGGATCGACTCTCGGGGGCTGGCGGCGACGGTTACCCTCCTGTTCATCGTCGTGCCGACGCTGGCGCTGTTGGGGTACGCCGGGTTCGTCGCCCTCCGAGAACTCACGGCCACGCTCGACTCGGGAACGGTCACGCTGCTGTTGAACCACCTCCCCGGCGACCAACAGACGCTCGCGGACGTCGTCCAGAACTTCCCGCAGTTCGTTCGACAGCTCGGAGAGATATCGCAGTTCCAACAGGCTCTCGGGACGCTGGCCGGCGTACTCGGCGCGGTGACGACGGGACTACTCCATCTGACGCTGGCGCTGGCGTTCGCGTTCTTCCTCTACCGGGACGGGCACCGACTGCAGGCGTGGTACCGCGAGACGGTCGGCGGCCGCGACACCGCGGCGTACGCGTTTCTCGCGGGCATCGACGCGGACCTCGAAGTGGTCTACTTCGGTAACGTCCTCACCGTCCTCGCGGTGACGCTCGGTTCGATGGCTATCTACAACGGCTACAACTTCCTCGCTCCCGGGCCGGTCTCCCTTCCGTTCCCGACGCTGTTGGCGATTCTCACCGGACTCTCGACGTTCGTCCCCCTCGTCGTCGGAAAGTTGGTGTACGTTCCGGCGACGGCCTACCTCGCCCTGCGGGCGGTGCAGGCCGACGGGAGCCTCCTCGTCTACCCCGTCGGCTTCCTCGTCGTCGTCTTCCTCCTCCTCGACATCCTCCCGCAGTCCATCGTTCGGCCGTACATCTCGGGACAGACGATGCACGAGGGTGCGGTGCTGTTCGCGTACATCCTCGGCACGGCCCTGTTCGGCTGGTACGGGCTGTTTCTCGGTCCCCTGCTGTTGGTCGTCGTCGTCCAGTTCGCCAACTTCGTGCTGGAGGACCTCCTGTGGGGGCGTCCGTTCTCGGCGGCCCCGACGGACACGACGAATCTCGGCACCGACCCGACCGAGATGAAGGCGACCACCGCCGACGCCGCGACGGACGAGGGGCCGGCCCCGAGCGACGACTCCGCAGACGGACACGAGAGCGGGGGCGAAAGAGAGAACGCGAGCGAAGGCGACCGCGGCGTCTAGCGTCTAAGTGGGAAGAGAACGGAGAAGACGGCCGCTCAGACGACCAGTTCCGTCTCGACGTCGGGACCGGCGATGGCCCGTTCGACCCGTTCGGCTGTCTCGGTCGTTTCGGCGACGTTCTCCATCAACACCGTCTCGGAGGGAAAGAGGTGTTCGCCGAGGACGAGACCGTTCTCGCGCGCGGTCGATCCGGTCATCGTGAGGTAGACGCCGAGACCCACGTCCGCGATGGCCGCCTCCTCCTCTACGGACTCGTCGGGGTAGGCGAAGGAGACGCCGTCAAGGGGGCCGGTGCCGAGGACGGCCTCGACGAGTCGCTCGTAGCGCGGCGAGATGCAGAGCGGCCCCTCGTAGTCGGCGACGAACTCGCGGTTCAGCTCCGACCCCGGCGGCAGGAGTTCCGGTTTCGCCATCAGCGTGTGGTAGACCGTGTCTCCGAGTCCGCTCACGACGCGCACGTCGGTGTCCATCGGGTCGATGCGGGCGTTGATGTCGGCGAGGGAGCCGACGCCCTCCTCCCGCAACTGGACGACCTCTTCGAGGACGAGGTCGGCGCTGTCGAACCCGAGGCCGAACTCGTGGGTTCGGAGCGCCCGGAACGGCTCCTCGCGCCCGACGAGTTGGACGGCGACGCCGTCGACGTCGAACGTGACGCTGTCGAAGACGATGCGACGGGGCATCCCCTCCCGGTCGTCGCGGAGGAGCGTGTACTCCGGGATCGCGGGGTCCGAGAGGTCGGAGTAGGCCGCGAGTCGCTCGTACACGTCGCGGTCGGGATGCGCTTTCCCCTTGGTGACCGCCTTCTCGTGCCGGAGCGTCGAGGTGATGTCGTCTGCGACCTGCGCCGCGTCGGCGCTCGCGGCGAACCGGTCGAGCACGGCTTCGAGCGGTCGCCCCTTGCGCGGAACGGCGACGCGCACCGTCTCTGTCATTGTGGGGTGCACGGGGAGGGCGACTAAACAGGTTGCGCTTCGACGCGGTACTGCCGTCGTTCGACCGCGTACGGTGCGAGCGCGGATCGGCGACCGCGAGAAAGGGAGCGTCCGGGCGCTTACTCGCCGGACCCGAACGCGTCGTTCAACCGCTCGCGGAACGCCATCAGCACCTCGATGTCGTCCTCGATGCTGTCGACGCGGGATTTCACCTCGTCCAGTTCTTCGAGTTCCGAACGCAAGTCGTCGATATCGCCCTCCAGCGACTCGCGCGCGGAGACCACGTCTCCGTCGAGTTCGGCGATGTCCTCGCGCACGTCGCCGAGTTCCTCGTCCAGTCCGGCCGTCGCGGAGGCGGTCTGGCTCAGGTCGTCCGACAGTTCCTCGACATCGGCGTGGACCGTCTCCATCTCCTCGTCCAGCGTCGCGCTCAGTTCCTCGACGCCCGCGACGGCCTCGGTCGCCCGGTCGTCGACGTCCGAGAGGCGCGAAGCGGCGTCCTCGACGCGTTGGTCGAGAGCCGAGACGTCGCCTTCGAGGGTCGAGACGCCCTCGCGGATGTCGTCGCGGTCGGCGTCGGCCGCGGTCACCTCGGCGTCGAGGGCGGTGAGATTATCGCTGAACGTGTCTATCTCCTCGTTCAGCGCCTCCACTTCGCGCCGCAGGCCGTCGACGAGGTCCTGACCGGTGCCCTCCTCGTCGATGAACTCCGCGAGCGCGTCGCTGTACGCCTGCAGGTCGTCCATCTGGGCCTGAAGCCGGTGGATGCGGACGTCGGCGCTGCGCGGCAGGCCGAAGTCGAGTTCCGAGCGGAGGAGGTCGAGGTCCTCGTCGGACACCTCGCCCGCCCGCAGTTCGGCCGCCAGACCGGCCGCGAACGACCCCGACGCCGCGCCACCGGAGGGGGCCGTCGCGTCAGCATCGATGTCCTCGGCCGCTTCCTCACCCACCGACGCCTCGAGGTCGACGTAGTCGTCGGCCGCTTCGTCGTCGACCGTCTCGTCCGCCGTATCCGCGGGCGTCTCGACCGCAACGTCGACCTCGGGGTTCGACACGCGCGTTATCGCGGGCGTCGATTCGGCGGTGAGTTCCCGCGGGGCGACGCCGGCGGCCGCGGGGTCAGCCATTTCCTCCTCTCGTTCATCGAGGGCCGCCTCCACGTCCGAAGCGGAGGCCGACGCGGACGCCGTCGACTCGGCCTCCGGAACCCCGCTTTCGGCGTCGCTGACAGTGGCTTCGACGGTCTCTCGGTCCTCCTCGTCGGCGAGACTCCCGTGCCCCTGAAGGGCGTCGCGGACGAGTTGGCTTCGGTCCTCGCCGAGGATGTCCTCGACGCCGCCGTCGCCCGGTTCCTCGCCCTCCTCGGGGACGGGCGGTCGTTCGAGGACGGGGTCGACGAGGAACGCCTCGGCCTCGCTCAGTTCGTCGAGTCGGACGCCGTAGACGGTGATCACCTCCTCGTTCGGTTCGAGCGTTCGCTCGTACTCGACGCGGTGGTCTTTGTACGCCGCCCAGTTGTCGCTCTCGTACTCCGGGTGGAACCCGACGCCCTCCATCGGGAACTCTTCGGGAATCTGATCGACGATACGGATATGCTCGGACTCCTCGCTGTTCGAGGTGATTCGGAACTTGATGGCGGGTACCGGGAACTCGTCGGCGACGAATGACTTCTCCACCTGCACGTCTCCATTGGAGACGGACACCGGTTCCCCCACATCGGACTCACGACTCATGACCCCTCCTACCAGAAGAGATGACATAAAACAACCGGGGAAAATATGAGATCTGAGAAAGGGAGTGCTACAGGTCCACGCGGTCGCCTATCTCCACGATATCGAGCCGTTCGGGGTGGTCGTAGCTCTTCGCGTGGTGGTGGAGCACGGTCGGGTCGGCGGTCAGGCCCTTCCACATGTCCCAGTGAGTCGGAACGAGACGGTCGAACTGCAGGTCGGAAGCGGCCTTCACCACCTCGTTCTCCGTGGAGTACCACTTCGTCCGCTGAGGCTCGCCCGTCTCCTTGTCGTCGATGTTACCGACCGCGCCGAAGGCGAGGACGCCGACGTCGATGTCGTACGCCTCGGCGAGTTCGTCGAAGTCCTCGTGCGGTTTGGTGTCGCCGCCGTGGAAGAACGTCCCCGACTCGTGCTCGATGACGTAGGAGACGGGGTGCGTTGAGTCGGGGTCGTGGGAGAACTCGACGTGAATCGTGAACTCTCCGACCTCGAAAGTGTCGTCCTCCGCGACCTCGGTGAACTGCTCCTCCGAGAGGTCGTACTCGTCCAACCACGCCTCGTCCTCGAACGCCACGTCCAGGGAGTCGTCCGGCGCGTAGTACTGCGCGCCGGTCGATTCGAGGATGGGCGCCTGACTCGGCCCGTGGACATGGTCGGTGTGCTCGTGGGTCGCGAGGACCGCGTCCATCTCCTCGACGTCGTCGGGGTCGAACGGCACCGGAATCATGCGGACGGTCCGCGGCGGGTCGCCCAGGCCGACGTACGGGTCGATGGCGACGGTCGTCCCCTCGCTGCCCTTCAGGAAGAAGCCGTTGCAGCCGAGATACCAGGCGGCGACGGTGTCCGGCGACGCCGCCTCGACGGCGCGCGGGACCCAATCGCCCCAGTCGCTGACGCTCATGCCCGTGCGTGCGTCCGGGCGGGGACTAAGTGTTGCGGACCCCGGCGAACCAAACTATGTAGGGGTGCGGATTCATACTCCCGAGGTACGAAACAAAGACGAACGCTTCGGGCCGCCGACCCGATGGCCGTGACTCGCTTGCCCCTCGTTTCGCGCGTTGGGGGGAGGCGTAACCCTCACGAAAGAAAACAACGAACGTACCGATTAGGTACTATATAACCTACATACGAATAGGGAATCTACTCACTGCTACACGTTAGCGAACTAATATCCGGCATAAGCTATATATCATCCACCGGCGTTTGATAGTACGTTATGTCAGTTCATCGCAGACAGACGGCCGACTTCTCGCAGATGGACGAGACGATGCGCCTGCTCGGAAGTTGGGAGCCGGAACCTCCGGCCTCCGACTTGGACTGAACCCGCACGGCGCGCCGCCCGTCCCCCACAGTCGAATCAACCGCCCTCGACGACGACCGATTTCTCGGTCCGTTTTCACGGACGAAACGCGTACCAGCGACGGCCACGACCAAACAGTATGCGAGTCAGTATCATCGGCGGCGGCACGGTCGGAGAGGAGACCAGAGAGACGGCCGCCGACACCGGCCGCCTCGTCGCCCAACAGGGTCACACCGTCGTCTGCGGCGGCCTCGGCGGCGTGATGGAGGCGGCCTGCCGCGGCGCGAAGGAAGTCGGCGGCGACACCGTCGGCATCCTCCCCACGGAGCGACGCGCGGACGCGAACGAGTACGTCGACGTCCCCGTCGCCACGGGCCTCGGTCACGCGCGGAACGGACTCGTCGTCATGAACGGCGATGCCGTTATCGCCATCGACGGCGCGGACGGGACGCTCACGGAGGTGGGTTTCTCGCTCGTGTTCGACCGCCCAATCGCCGGATTAGACACGCACGACGTGCCGGGCGTGAAAGCGTGCGAGACGCCCGAGGAGGCGGTTCGATACGTCGAATCGGAGTTAGGCGTCTGAGAACGCGAGTTAGGAGTCCGATACCGGCCGTCGCGTCGTGCTTTACGTCGGAGAGTTGGACGAACGTCACGTTCGGAAGCAACGGAGAGAAGAAACGAAAGAGAGACGGCGGACGACGGGGAGGAACCGCCTACCAGGTGCCGTGGAACGTGTCGAACTCCAGCGAGTCGAGCGGTTTGTCGCCGACGGCGATGCGGTACTCGCCCGGCGTCAGCATCGGCTTGTGGAAGCGCGGGCCGTCGTCGGTGGTGATTCGCGGACAGCCCGTGTTGACGAACGCGTCCATGTCGAAGTTTCGGAGGCGGTCGGGCGTCACTTCGTCCATCGTGATGAGGTAGGCGTTCGGGTTGTCCTCGATGATCTTCTCGGCTATCTCCATTCGACCCTGTCCGATCTTCGTACAGAAGATGACGCCCCACTTCTCGGCGTCCATCGCCTTGTGGACGGAGGCGTAGCGCTGTTTCATGAACTGCTCCGTGTCGGCTATCTTCACGACGTTGTTGACGGGGTCGGCGATGACGACGGTCTTGTCGGGGTGCTCCATCGCCAATCCGAGCGGGTGGAACTTCCCGCCGCCGACGTACAGCACCTGGTCGGCGTCGATGTCGGCGGAGGCGTAGTTGCAGCCCAACACCTGACCCTCGTACGTCAGGCGGTCGTCGCCGCGGCGGGTGTGGACGTCGTAGCCGCGCTCTTCGAGCCAGTCGGCCATGTCCTCGAAGCGGTTCATGTGCTGGGCGGTCGTCACGAGACCGACCTCCTCGCCGTCGAGTTCCTCGAGGGAGTCCTCCAGGATGGGCATCGGGTCGACGTTCGAGAACAGCGGCACATAGATGATCTTGTCCGACTCCTTCATCGGCGAGTGGCCGAAGTGGACGAACACGTCCGTCCGTCGCATCAGGTAGGTGTCGAGGTCGCAGGCGCCGTAACAGGGCTGTCCCGACAGCATGAACGTCACGTCGTCGCCGCACAGTTCGCGCAGGTCGTCGGCGACGGCCGGACCGCGGCGCTTCAGTCCCTCGGGGAACTGGAGGCCGACACGGTTCGCGTCCCGTTCTTCGACTTCCTCAACGATGCGTTCGAGTTCGTAGTCCCACTCCCGGTCGTGCCGCAGCGACATCCCGGTGTTTCTGAGGTCCCCCTCGGTGGTCGCGTCTTGACTCATTGCACCTCTCTTGCCAGTCGGGAGGGATAACGTCGGCGGTTGCTGACCCCTCGGTTTCCGGCGGGAGAGGTCTGTGAGCCGCTCGCACCCTCCCGCGACGGCGTACTCGCCGCGAGTCGTATCCCGTCTCGTCCGCAGAGAAACTCGAACGGACCGTCGACCGACCGCCGAGGGACGTACGTCGGCCGGGACGTGAGGGACGGGTGACTCTACGGGAACTGCGGGGCGTCGCTCGGCGTAAAGCGGTAGCGTCGGTCGCTCGCAAAGCGGGGCGCAGTCGCGTTCGACCCGGTGGTCGTCGTCGGTGCGCGGGCGTCGTCCGCGCGGGTGGCGGTTCCGGTCCGGTTCACGGGCGTCCGGTCGGGCGTCGACATCGGGGGCGGCGATTCGGACTCCGTCGCGCCCCGAGCGCGTTCGTACCACGGCGGTGGCGAGAGTTCGACGGCGTCGACGCCCGAGTACGACAGGTGGTACCGCACTTTCCGGGTCTCTCCGCCGTCGGTGACGGCGTACGAGACGGTGAGCGTCCGGACGAATCCGTCGGGGTCGACCCGCGCCTCGGCGCGGTAGTTACTGACGTTCTCGGGGTCCGCGAACGCCTCCGGTGTCCCCGTGGCGACGACGTGGTACGGTGCGTCCGGTTCCGACTCCGCCTCGCGCGCGACGGACGTCCGGGTGGCGTTCAGGTATCGCTCGACGGCGGCGGCGGTACGTCGCTCGAACGGGCCGTGGCCGTTCCCATCGAGGCGAACGGGGAAGCGGGAGACGCTCCCGTCCCCCCGTTCGTTGCGGACGTAGGTGTACTGCCCGTCCGCGTACGCGGTGTAGTGGACCAGTCCGTCGCCGTCGCCGGCGGCGGTACCGTCGCCTCCGGCGGTCTCGGTCGGGTCGTCGGGTCCGCTCGCCCCGCCGGAGGCGTTCGCGCCGGCGTCGCGCTCCTCGCCGCGGACGGATCCGGTGACGATGTAGCGGAACCGTCGCGGGCTCTCGACGGCCGCCTCCTTCCAGACGTCGCCCCAGACCTCTCCCTCCCAGTTCTCGGTGCCCGACTCGCTGACGACGAGGCGGTAGGACCGGCCGACGACGGCGTCGGCGTGGGCGGCCGCGAGCCGTTCGGGATTCGTCACGCCCGTCGGGGCGATTCCCGGGGGGAACGACTCGGCCTCGGTCCGGGCGGTCGCCGAGTCCGTGCTCCCGTCCCCCGAATCCGGTTGCGACCCGGCGGCGTCGTCCGTCGGGGAGAGCGCGAGACCGAACGGGCCGAACAGCACCGCGACGGCGAGCACGGCGAGAACGACGGCGATGACGCCGACGCCGAGGGAATCGCCGACTCGTCCGAGCGCGGCGTGGCGGTCGAGCGAGTCGTCGGGATCCCGCGCATCGACGACGGGTGAGGCGTCGAAGTGCTCCCGAAAGAGGCGCTCGGCGTCTCGGCGGTCGAGGCCGTACAACGCGATATTGCGGAGTTCCGCGGGACCGACGACGGACGCGTCCGTTCGCGCGGCGCGGCGCAGAAGCGCGGGCGTGGGTCTCGCCGCGACCACGACGTCGGCGTCGGGAGCGACGCTCGGTCGGCGAAGCCGTCGTCGACCGGAGACGGGCGAAAGCACCCGGTCGCCGTCGCCGAGGACGACCGCCCCGTCGTCGCGGACGGCGACCGATTCCCCCCGGTCGGCGTACAGGTCGGCGACGAACGCCGTCAGCGCGTCCCCGTCGAGCCGGCGGAGCCACCCGGCGAACTCGTCGGGCGTGACGACTGGCATATGATACCGTACCACTCGGAGAGTGACGACTCTTTCCCTCCGATGTTCCGGCGGGAGAGCGGCCGCGACCGACCACCGCCGCCTCCGGCAGGTTCAAACGAATCGACTCCCAACTCGGAGTATGAGCATCCAGACGGAGCGACTCGAGGACCTGGGGCGCGAACTCGGCGACGCGATAGCCGAAACGGCCGAGTACGAGGCGTTCGAGGAGGCGAAGGCCGCCGTCGAGGACGACGAGGAACTGCAGGCGGAGATACGCGAGTTCCAGCAGCGCCGCGAGGAGTTCATGCTCGCCCGACAGCGCGGCGAGGCGACGCAGGAGCGACTGGAGGAGGTTCAGACCGCACAGAACGAACTGCACTCGAAGGACAAGATGGCGGCGTACCTGGAGGCCCAGGAGACGTTGCAGGAGCGGCTCGAAGACGTGAACCGCGCCATCTCCGACCCCCTCGCCGTCGACTTCGGCGGCGAGGCCGGCGGTTGCTGTCAGGACTGAGTTGCGATTGATGCGGGTTGGTCGGTTCCGACTCGCGCCCACCGACCTCGGCTTTTTCTCCGATGAGGCGGCCAGTCGCCCCATGCTCGCGATAGCCGGCGGTAAGGGCGGATGCGGGAAGACCACGACGGCGCTCGGACTGGCCGTCGCGCTCAACGGTCCGACCGTCGTCGTCGACGCCGACGCCGACATGCCGAACCTCCACGCGATGGCGGACGTCCCCCGCGACCCGCCGTCGGGGCCGGACCCGGACCCGGACTCCGACCGCGACTCGGACCGCCTCGGCCACCGCCACCCCGACCACGACGACGTGACGGTCCGTCCGGCGCCGACGGGCGCGTCGGGTTCGGGGAGACGGGCGGGCGACCGGACCGCCGCGCGTCTCGACCGGATTCGCGAAGCCGCGCCGAGCGAGGGGGCGGTGCTCGTCGACTGCCCCGCCGGCGCGGGACCGGACGCCGCCGCGCCGGTGCGCGTGGCGGACGGCGTCCTCCTCGTCGCGTCCGCGTGCGCCCCCTCCCTGCGCGACGCGGTGAAGACGGGAGCGACGGCCCGATCGCTCGGAACGCCCGTCGTCGGCGCCGTCCTCACGCGGTCGCGGCTAGCGCCCAGCGGCGTCGAGTCGCTGCTGGGGTGCCCCCTCCTGGGCGTCGTCCCGCCCGTCGACCCGCCCGTACTCGACGCCGCGCGCGTCGGGAGTGCGTACCGGGACGTGGCAGCGGATCTACAGCATCGTAAAGAGCTATTATAGCGGACTGTCTGTGTACGTGTCGTGTCTGATCGACTGACGACCGGTATCACGGTCCTCGACCGCGAACTCGGCGGCGGCATCCCGGCGGGGAGCATCGTCGCCCTGTTGGCCGACCCGGCCAGTCAGTCCGAACTGTTCCTCTACGAACTCACCGCCGTCCGCGGGACCCTGTATCTGACGACCGTCCGCTCGGATCAGGCGGTCGAAGACGCCATCGCGCGGACCCGGACGCGCACCGGGTCGCCCACCGTCCGGGACGTGGGCGGGGAGGCGCCGTTGGACGTGGCGAACAAACTCGTCCGCGACTTGCCCGAGGGCGCGAACCTCATCGTGGACATCGTCGACGTGTTGGAGTCGAACGACCCCGTCCGCTACCGGGCGTTCCTGAACGGCCTCCAGACGCACATGGTGAACACCGGCGGTCTCGCCGTCCTCCACGGGATGAAGGGCGGCGAACCGGCGAACCGGCGGTACACCGAGCACATGGCCGACGTGGTGTTCGACCTGCGGACGACCGTCGACGGCGCGGAGATAGAGAACCGCCTCGCCGTCCCCAAGTTCCGCGGCGGCCGCGCGCCCGAGGAGACCATCAAACTCCGCCTCAGCGATCAGGTGGCCGTCGACACGAGTCGCGACATCGCCTGAATCGGGGAGTTGTGACCGTACGGACGTTCACACCGCGTAGTACAGCAGCGTCAGAACCGTCACCGCGAGCGTCAGCGCCGACCAGTTGCGGACGGTGTCGAGTGCGCCGAAGTCCACGCGCCGGGTGAAGACGTACGCGAAGTAGGGGAGCAGGGGCACGAGGCGAACGAGAAAGGAGACGTCGCGGTCCAGACCGAACTGGAGGAGCAGCGTCAACCCGACCGTACACCCGGCGGCGACGGCGGCCAGTTTCAGGTCGTCGGTGGGGGCGAGCGTCGGGGGTGACTCCTCGGACATGGCTCTCGGTCTCTCTGCGCGGGTGTCCCAAAAGAAAGCGCTGGTCCGGAGTCGGGTCGGCCCCGAAAGTCGCGTCTACTCCTCGTCGGCGTCCGCCTCGACGTCGAGGTCGCCCTCTTCGAGTTCCTCAACGAGTTCGTCCGCGTCGACGTCGACGTCCTCGATGGCGTCCTCGATGTCCTCGGCGTCGGCGCCGCCGCCCATGCCGCCCATCATACCGCCCATGCCGCCCATCATGCCGCCCATCCCGTCGATGGTCTCCTGCACGATGACGCGGTCGAGGTCGAGGCGGTCCATGAGGTCCTGTGCGATCTGCTGCTTCGAGAACATCCACTGCTGATTCATCGTCATCTGCTGGGTGGCCTCGATGTACAGCGTCTCCTTCTCGACGGAGACGGTCTCCGTCTCGGGTTCGCCCTCCTCGTCTCCGTCGTCGGACTCGACGGCCTGCTCTTCTTCCTCCTCGTCGGTCTGGATCCACACCTCGGGGACCTGCTGGAGGTACATGCCGAGGAGGCCCTCGGCCTGCTCCTCGCGGTCGTCGACGAGTTCGAGGATCTCGTACTCGTACTCGAGGTCCTCGCCGGCGAGGGGGTGGTTGAAGTTGACGCGGGCGCGGCCGCCGATGATGGTCTCGACGCGGCCCTGGTCGCCGTCGACCTGCACCTGCGCGCCGGGGTAGCGGTCGTCCTCGTCGATCTTGTTCGCGCTGATCGTCCGCACCTCGTCGTCGTCGAACTCGCCGAACGCCTCGACGGACGGAATCTCGACGGTGTCCGTGTCGCCGACTTCGGCGCCGATGAGTGCCTCGTCGACCGACTCGAAGATGTGGCCCGCGCCGACGATGATGACGCGGGGTTCGAAGTCGTACTCGTCGGTGTCTATCTCGGCCTCTTCGGCCACTTCCTGGTCGGTCGTGTCGACGACGGTGTCGTCCTCGACCGTTCGGACCGTGTAGGCGAGGCGGACGAAGTCGCCGTCCTGAATCCCGCCCTCGCTCTCTTCCTCGGCGACCTCTTCTTCGACATCTTCCGCTGCATCGGCCTCCGCCTCGGCGGCCTCCGCCTGCTGTTCGTCACTCATACCCGCAACAATACCCGTGCGACCCTTAAGAATCACGTTTCGTCGATGGCCGAAACGGACCGCTCACGACCGCAGTACGGACTCGTCGGGCCGCGGCGACCACCGCTCGCTCTCTCCCCCGCGCGCCCGAAGGACCGCCGCGTCGCCCGTCTCCCGTCGTCTCCTCGGACCCCGCCGACCGGACGGTCGGGGAAGCGAACGTTTATGCCCGATACTGTAATCATTGTTAATGATAGGTGAGTGTTGGCATGACACAGGAAACGCTGTTCGTCGGTCTCCTCTTCGGAGTCGCCCTCGTGGCCGCCGTCGTCCTCACCGGTCGGGGGCGGCGGGAGCACTCGGTCGTCGGCGGGTGGACGACGCGGGGCGGGACGCGGCCGTCGGCGCTGTCCCGGACCGCCGATAGCCCCGCAGTGTGGACTACGGCGTTCGTCGCCGTCGCGTTGGCGTTCGGCGGGGCCGCCGTCCTGTTCGCCGCCGGCGAGGACATCCCGACCGAACTGGCCGCCGCCGGCGGGGCGTTCCTCCTCGTCGCCGCGGTGCTCGTCTTCGGCCTCTACGTCTTCTACGGTACGTTCGTCTCCGCGCGCGGGCACGGCCTGAAGGACGCGCAGGCCGCCCTGCTGGGGGTGTGGGCGCTCGGGTCGCTGTTCGTCCTCGCCGTCGTCCTCAAACTGCTCGGCGCGTTCTGACCCGTGACTCCGCCCCCCGCCCGCGTTCGGTCCGCCCGCCTCGCGTCACTCGCCGTCGCCGCCGTCCTCGCAGCGACGCTGTGCTCCCGGCCGGCGCTCGCGCACGCGGGGTCGCTGGCCGGGTCGCTCCGCTCCGCGCCCGTCCCGTTCTGGCTGGTCGTCCTCTCGGGCGGCGGCGTCGTCGGCGTCTCCTTTCTCTTCTCCAGTTTCGTCACCGACGCGGCCGCGCTGGACGCGTTCGCTCGCCCTCGCCGCCTTCGGTCCCGCCGCCGACTCCGCGCGGCCGCCGAACGGGGCCGCCGACTCCTCGGGTGGACGGGCGTCGCCGTCCTCGTGCTCGTCGTGTGGGCGGGGCTGACCGGGCCGACGGCCCCGCTCGCGAACTTCGCCGTCCTCGTCGTCTGGGTCGGCTGGTGGGCCGGGTTCACGATGTTCACCTACCTCGTCGTCGACGCGTGGCCGGCCGTGAACCCGTGGCGGACGCTCGCGCGCGCCGTCCGTCGAATCACCGCCGAGGGGGCGCCCCGCGATGCATCCGCCCGACTCCCCGCCCGCCTCGGCGCGTGGCCGAGCGTCCTGGGCCTCCTCGTTCTCGTCTGGGTCGAGGTGGAGAGCCCCGTCGCCTCGGACCCGCGCGTCCTCGCCGCGGCCGTCGTCGCGTACACCGCCGTCACCGTCGCCGGGGCGGCGCGGTACGGGTCCGCGTGGTTCGAGCGCGTCGACCCCGTCTCGCGCGTCTTCCGCCTCTACGGGCTGCTCGCGCCCGTCCGCCGGACCGACGACGGCGTCGCCGTCTCGGTGCCGGGGTCCTCGCTCGTCCGCTATCCGGAGGCGATGGCCGAGGACGACGCGGCGTTCGTCGTCGCCCTGCTCTGGGTGACGACGTACGACGGCCTCGTCGCCACCGTCGCGTGGCGCGGCGCCCGCGAGTGGGCGGCGGGCGTCGGAGCGCCCGGATGGCTCCTCGGCCTCGCCCTCGCGTTCGCGGGGTTCGCCTGCTTCCTCGCCGTCTACCGCCTCGCGGCCCGCCTCGCCCGCCGGACTGCGGACACCTACGTCACCGCGCGGTTCGTCGCCGGATGGTTCGCACCCGCGCTCGTCCCCATCGCCGCCGGCTACCACCTCGCGCACTTTCTCGGCTACTTCCTCGGTCTGTTCCCGGCGTTCGTCGCTGTCGTCTCGACACCCCTCTCGCCGCCCGCGGCCGTGCCCGTCCTCGTCCTCCCGTCGTGGTTCGGCGCGGTCCAGTTGGCCGTCGTCGTCGGGGGACACCTCGTCGCCGTCTGGGTGGCGCACGCGCGGTCGTTCGACGTGTTCCCCGGTCGACTCCAACCGCTCCGGAGCCAGTACCCGTTCGTCGCCGTCACCGTGCTGTACACCGTGATCAGCCTCTGGGTCGTCGCGCAACCCGTCGCGGAGGCGATACGATGAAAGAAGACGTTCGCCCCGAGACAGCGGTTCCCGACGGGGAAGCGCCCCCGGCGACGTGTCCGTACTGCGGCCGCCCGTTCCGAACGATGCGGCTCCGGGTCCTCCACGTCGGCGAGGCGCACGCGGCGCGGCGGACGGACGCCGAGCGGGCGGCCCACGAGTCGGCGGTGGCGGCGGAGGAGGACGACCTCTTCCTCTATCACCTGAAGGTGGTCGCGGCGCTCGGGAGCGTCTACGCCGCGTTCGTCATCCTCGGCATCATCGGGTTCAGCATCGCCGGGTGAACCGCCCGCGCCGCGGGAGCGAGGAGGCGAGAAGCGGGAGGGCGCTCAGTGCCCCGCTTCGTCCGACTCCTCCGGGTCCGGGAGGCGGGCGACGTGCGCGGTGAGGATACCGACCCCCGCGAGGGCGACGACGCCCCCGGCCGGAACGAGCGTGGTCGTCATACCGGCGTACTCGCCGTACAGAAGCGCGACCAGTCCGACGACGAGTGCCGCCGTCGCGGCGCCGAGTACGAACAGCTCTCCGTTCATGTGATTTGTGTTGTCACGGACCGTGTTAAATACTAGCTCTCCGACGGCGGTGGAACGAAGTTCGCTCCGTCGAAACCGGCGGAGGAACGGACGGACGGCGACGACCCGCTGACCGACCCCGGGAGCGCGCTCGCCGAGTTCGTCTCAGCGGACGTCGAGCGGTCCCGAGCGTCTTCGACCGGCCCGACAGGCTGGTCGTCGGGGATATCTACGTGCGCTCGGCGTTCCGGGGGACGGGGCTCGCGCACTGACTGGTCCGCCGGGCCGCGCGCTACGGACGGGAGGCCGGGTGCGGCGAACTCGCCCTCGACGTGGACGCGGACAACGAACGGGCGCGCTCGTTCTACGACTCGCTGGGGTTCGAGACCCGTCGGTACCGGATGGTCGTCGCCGCGGACGAACTGTAGGGCGGAGGCGGCCCCTCACTCCGCCTCGCCCCCCGTCGCCGCGACGGCGACGAGGAGGAAGACGCAGGCGGCGACGACGGCGCCCGGCGCGAACACGAGGGGCCGCGAGAGCGGTCCGCCGACCACCTTCAGCATCATCACCGTGATTCCCAGCGCCATCGGGAGCGAGAACAGCAGGGCGTACCCGAGGGCCGTCCGGTCGAACCGCCTCGTGCGGACGCGGATGTGAGTCCTCATCCGCGCACCTCAGAGGATGGAGTACGACGCCGCGAACGTCAGCGCTAGCGCCGCCGCGAGGCCGATGCCGATGAGGTACGTCAACGAACGGGGCTCCCACCGCAGGTGCTGGAAGTAGGCGGCGACGAGCACCGCCTTCATCGCGGACAGCACGATGATGAGCGCGAACGCCGTCCAGTAGGCGAGTCCGGCGAACTCGACCAGCACTTGCACCGTCGCCGAGACGAACAGCACGACGTAGATTACCGTGTACAGTTTGGTGTTCATGTCTTGTCACCTCACAGGATGTAGAACAGCGGGAAGAGGAACAGCCAGACGATATCGACGAAGTGCCAGTACAGACCGAAGTACTCCACCGAACTGCTGTCCTCCAAGTAGGCGCCGCGCCACGCCCGCGCGGCCAGATACAGCGTCACGACCAGTCCCACGATGACGTGCGCCGCGTGCAGTCCGGTCGTGAGGAAGAACGTCGAGGCGCGCACGTTCGAGGAGAGCCACAGGCCCTCGTGGAACAGGTGGTTCCACTCGATTGCCTTGTTTCCGAGGAAGCCGACGCCGAGGAGGAACGTCGCGACGAGGCTGGCGACCAGTCCCGGCCGGTTTCGCTTCTCGGCGGCGACGAGCGCCAACACGACGGTGAAACTGCTCGTCAGGAGGAGGTAGGTGTTCACCAGCCCCGGGACGGGGTTCTCCGGAATCGGCTCCCAGAGCGTCCACCCGAACGCGACGCGCGTGAACACGTAGGCGCCGATGAATCCGCCGAACAGCACCACGTCGCTGGCGAGGAATATCCACATCCCCACCTTACCGTACTCCAGTCCGTCGAAGGGCCACGCCTCGCCGTCCGCGAGCGCGGGTCCGTGGAACGGTTCCAGCCCCATGAACACGAGCGACCCGAGGGTGACGACGCCGCCGAGGGCGGCGGTGCCGAGGTAGGCGCTCCCCAATATCCCCTCGGGGAACGACGCGTCCCGAAGACCCGAGAGGCCGAGGAACAGCAGGAACGTCCCGGCGCCGACGACGAACGGCCAGAAACTCGCGTGGCTGACGTGTTCCTCGCGTTCGTCGTGGTGCGCGGCGGACGGAGTGGCCGCCTCCGCCGTGGCGACGCCGCCGTCCGTCGCCGTCGACTCCTCGCGGAACCCGAGCGACCCGTCGCGGTACGTCGGCAGGCCCGGGAAGTTTTCCAACGGCGGCGGCGAGGGGACGGCCCACTCTGCCGTCGTCGCGTACTCCCAGGGGTTGTCACCCACCGGGTCCCCGGAGAGCGCGCTCTTCGTCAGATTGTAGAACATGATCAGAAAGGAGAGGCCGAGGACGAACGCCCCGACGGTGGCGAGTTGGTGCCACACCTGGAGGCCGGCCGAGTAGTCGAACACGCGGCGCGGCGTCTCCCACGCGACGAACAGCGGGAAGTACAGCAGGTTGAACCCGACGAAGTAGACGCCGAAGTGGAGTTTCCCGAGGAACTCGTCGTACATCCGCCCGGTCATCTTCGGGAACCAGTAGTACAGTCCCCCCACGAGGGCGGTGACGCCGCCGACCATCACGTAGTGGAAGTGCGCGACGACCCAGTAGGTGCCGCGGAACTCGTAGTCTAAGACGATGGCGCCGAGGAAGACGCCGGTGATTCCCCCGATGATGAACAGCAGCAGGGCGCCGAACACGAACAGGAACGGCGTCGTGAAGCGTATCTTCCCCTTCAGCATCGTGTAGATGAGCGCGAACACCATCAGGTCGAACGGCAGCGAGATGCCGATGGGGGTTATCATAAAGAGCGTCTTTATCTGGAGGTTGATGGTTGTCAAGAACATGTGGTGCATCCAGACGACGAAGCTCTGGAGGGCGACGAGCACCATCGCCGCGATGAACCACTTGCGCCCGACGATGCGGCGGCCGGTGAACGTCTGAAACACCTCGGCCATCACCCCGAGTGCGGGGAAGAAGACGATGTACACCTCGGGATGGCCGAAGAACCAGAACAGGTGCGCCCACAGCATCGACCCCGCGGGCGATTCCAGCGCGAAGTAGGTGGTTCCGAGCAGCCTGTCCGAGGAGAGGATGATGAGCGCGGCCAGCAGGGCGGCGAACGCGAACAGCATCATCCAGACGGTCAGCAGGATGGACCACGTGAACAGGGGGAGTTTTCGCAGCGTCAGCCCCTCCGCGCGCATCGTGTGCATCGAGGTGAGGAAGTTGACCGAGGAGACGGTGACGCTGGCGACGAACAGTGTGAGCGCCAGCACCGCCGTGCTCGCTCCCACGTCCGGCGTGAACGTCGGAACGTTCAGCGGGGCGTACATCGTCCACCCGCCGGCGAACGTCCCGCCCTGGAAGAAGGAGACGCCGAACAGGATTCCGGAGAACAAGTAGAGCCAGTACGACAGGGCGTTCAGCCGGGGAAACGCGAGGTCTTTCGCGCCGATTTGGAGCGGGACGACGTAGTTGGCGAAGCCGAACGCGAACGGCGAGAGGAACCAGAACACCATGATGAGTCCGTGCGCGGAGACGGCCTGATTGTACGCCAGCGGTTCGAGCACCGTCGTCGTCGGAGTTCGCGGCGCCCATAGCTGAATCCGAAGGAGCCACGCGAGGACGCCGCCGAGGACGAGGAAGAACAGCGACGTGACGATGTAGAGGATGCCCACGTCCTTGTGGTTGGTCGTGACGAACCACCGGCGGATGCTCCCCATCGACGGGAACTCCGAGGCGGCCTCCTCGTAGTCGCTCTTGCGGGCCGGGACGGTCAGTTCGCCCGCCGCCGTCGAGGCGTCCGCCTGCTGCCCGCCGTCGGGTCGGTGAGCCGGGTCGTCCCGCCCGCCGCTACCGGGCGCGCTGTCGGTCATCCCGCCACCTCCACGAGCGCTCCGCCGAGGTCACTCTCCGCCGTCGCTCCGGCAGTCGTCGACGCGTTCCCGGTTTCGCTTTCGTTCCCTTCCGTGCTCTCGTACCACGCCTCGTACTCCTCGGGTTCCATCACGACCACCGTCGCCGTCATGAACGAGTGGCCGGCCCCGCAGAGTTCGTAGCACTGCGCGCTGTAGTTGCCCGTCTCCTCGGCGCGGAACCACGTCTCCGTCTCCTGGCCGGGGATAGCGTCGGTCTTCACCCGCAACTCGGGGACGCCGAAGTTGTGGAACACGTCGTCGGAGGTGACGACGAGTCTGACGGACTCGTTTCGGGGGACGTAGAGGGTGCCGTCCTCGGTGTGGCCGTTCGGGTAGACGAAGCGCCACCCGAACTGATAGCCCTCCACGCGGACCTCCATCGCGTCCTCCGCCTCCGGCCCCTCCTCGACGAACAGGAGGGTCCCGTACGTCCACGAGACGAGCGAGATGACGACGACGGTGCTGAGGAAAAAGGAGGTGAACAGCTTTCGCCCGCCGCCGCTTCCCGTCGGGAGTTCGCCGAGGACGGGCCGGTCGGCGTCGCTCCCGCGTCCGCCGCCCGCGCGGTACTTGTACGCGTTGTACAGCATGTAGCCGATGACGACGACGCCGACGGCCGTTCCCAACGCGAGGAACACCTCGAAGATACGCTCGAAGACGAACGCGCGCGTCCCGCGCGGAATCAGCCCCGTCTGGGCGAGGACGTCGAGCCCCACGTCAGTGGTAGTTGTTGACATGTGAACACGGGTTGTTGATTATTATTTATATTATTTATCTGTTTTCCCGGCGCCGCTCCCGATTCGGTCCCCGACGGCGCGCCGTCGAGAACGTGCGAACGGGGGGGGAACGAAGCGCGCGCTCAGACGTCGTGCTGCGGGATACCGGTAGTTCGATGGAGAACCACACCGAGCGTCAGTCCGTACACCCAGTGGGCGAGGAGCGAAAAGAGGAGGAAGGAGAGGACGGTGAGGACGCCGGCGTTCGGCCAGAACGCCGGGACGAATCCCGTCCAGAAGAACGTGGCGAACGTCGCGCCGCGGAGGTAGCGCGGCGACTCCGGCGGGAGGAACGCCCCGAGGACGAGGAACGTCAAGGGGAGGACGACGGTGCCGCCGAACCCGAACAGGAAGACACCGAGCAGCACCGTCGGTTCGAGGCCGAAGAACGCGGCGAACCCCGCGAATCCGGTGATGGGCGCCGTCTGAAACAGTCCTAACAGTTCGGGGATGCCGACGAGGATGGGCATCATCAGCACCGTGCCGGCGAAACCCCCCGTCATCGCCATCAGGACGACGCGTCCGCTGATAGGGATGTCGAACGACTCGGCGAGCGATTCCTCGACGCCGACGGACTCCCGTTCCGTGAGTTCTCCACTCATGGTATTTACTAGCACGTTGTGGATGGTGATAAATCATTATATAGAATGGAGGATAGGAACTGCGGCGAGGAGAGCGTGCGTTTTTACCCGCACGGGGCGCCAGTCCGGAGTATGTACGAGGTGGAGGTCAAACTCCGCGCGGACCACGAGACGGTCCGGGCGCGACTCGCCGAGGCGGGCGCCGTCCGCGAGGCGCGGACGACGCAGGTAGACACCTACTACGACGCCCCGCACCGCGACTTCGCGGAGACGGACGAGGCGCTTCGAATCCGCCGGGAGACGCGCGTCGACGACGGGACGGAAACGGCCGACGGAGAGGAGACGACGGTAACGTACAAGGGTCCCCTCGTCGACGAGCAGTCGAAGACGCGGAGCGAACACGAGACGGCCGTCGAAGACGGCGAGAGCGCCGAGAACATCCTCTCGGGTCTCAGCTTCGAACCGGTCGAGACGGTGGAGAAAGAGCGCGAGTTCTTCAGTCTCGACGGGTACACCGTCACCCTCGACGCCGTGGCGGACCTCGGCGAGTTCGTGGAGGTGGAGATGCAGACGGAAGACGACGTCGACGCCGC
Organism: Halogeometricum pallidum JCM 14848; assembly: GCF_000337095.1. Taxonomy (GTDB): domain Archaea; phylum Halobacteriota; class Halobacteria; order Halobacteriales; family Haloferacaceae; genus Halogeometricum; species Halogeometricum pallidum. The sequence continues at coordinate 109,140 of NZ_AOIV01000004.1, read as the reverse complement.
CCGCGAGGGCGCCTTCGACGTCCTCCGCCGCCTCGGCCTCGACCCGAACGACCAGATTCGGACCTCCTATCTCGCCCTCCTCCTCTCGGAGTGAGGCCGCCCCGTCCCGCGTGTATTCTCACCAGTAATACGAGAGTGGAAGAAGTTTTCCGCAAGTTATAGCACCGAGTGGGTCGGAAGGGGACGTAATGACCGAGCGGAACATCAAAATCGAGGCGGTCGAGCGACTCGCCGTCGAGGACCAGAGCGTCGAAATCGTCGAGCGGAAGGGTATCGGTCACCCCGACTCCATCGCCGACGGCATCGCCGAGAACGTCTCGCGCGCGCTCTCGAACCTCTATCTCGACCGGGTCGGCAAAGTCCTCCACTACAACACCGACGAGACCCAAATCGTTGCCGGCGAGTCCGCACCCCAGTTCGGCGGCGGCGAGGTCATCGAACCCATCTACATCCTCCTCGTCGGCCGCGCGACCAAGCAGTACGACGGCAAGAAACTCCCCGTCGACGCCGTCGCCCTCGAAGCGGCGCGCGACTACCTCGCCGAGCACGTTCCCGAACTGGAGTTCGGCACGGACGTCATCGTCGACGTGAAACTCGGCGAGGGTTCAGGGGACCTGCAGGACGTCTTCGGTGAGGACGCCGTCGAGGTGCCGATGTCGAACGACACCTCCTTCGGCGTCGGTCACGCCCCCCTGACCGAGACCGAGAGCATCGTGCTGAACGTCGAACGACAGTTGAACGGCCCGTACGCCGAGCGACATCCGTACCTCGGCCCCGACGTGAAGGTGATGGGCAAGCGCGAGGACGACCGGATAGACATCACCGTCGCCGCCGCGATGGTGGACGCCTACATCGCCGACATCGAGGAGTACGAGGAAGCGGTCGAACACGTCCGCGAGTACGTCGGCGACGTGGCGCGGGACCACACCGACCGCGAGGTGAACGTGCAGGTGAACACCGCAGACGACTACGACGAGGGCTCCATCTACCTCACGGTCACCGGCACCAGCGCCGAGATGGGCGACGACGGTTCCGTCGGCCGCGGCAACCGCGCGAACGGCCTCATCACGCCCAACCGTCCGATGAGCATGGAGGCCACCTCCGGGAAGAATCCCGTCAACCACATCGGGAAGATATACAACCTCCTGTCGACCGACATCGCAGAGTCCGTCGTCGACGACGTCGACGGCATCCGCGACCTGCAGGTGCGCCTGCTCTCGCAGATCGGCCGCCCCATCGACGAACCGCACGTCGCCGACGCCAAGGTCGTCACCGAGGAGGGCGTCCCCCTCTCGGACATCGAAGCCGACGTGGAGGCCATCATCGACGAGAAACTGGCGAACGTGACGAACGTGACGCGCCGCGTCATCGACGGCGAACTGACGACGTTCTGAGCGCCGGCGCGTTCGAGCGGGTTCTGCGGACCGCGAGCACACCGGGACGCTGATACCGGTCGGCGGCCAACTCCGCGTCGTGACCGAAGCGGACGCCGTGCTCGTCGGGTTCGGCGAGTTCGGCGCCAAGAGCAGCGAGGTCCGCGCGAAGATGGCCGGCCGGTTGGCCGCGAGCGTGCGCGACCTGCTCCGCGGGCGCGGATTCGAGGGAGACGTGGAGCGTCGGTGGTCCCGCATGGTCGTCCGCGCGCCGGACGCCGAGGGGGCGCACGCCGTCGCGGAGGCGGTGGCGACGCTCCCCGGCGTCTCGTTCGCCCGACCGGTGCTCGCCGTCGGCGCGACGCGGAAAGAGGTGTACGAAGCCCTCGAAGCCCTCGCTGCCGACCATCCCGACGGGGAGGAGTTCGCCGTCGACACCGACCGCGTCGGCCCGGCCGACAGACACGAGTTCTCCGGTCGGGACCTGAACGTCGAGGGCGGGCGACTGATAGAGGAACTGACCGGCGCGACCGTCGAGTTGGACGACCCCGACCGGACGTACCGAATCGAGGTCCGCGGCGACGAGGCGTTCGTCTCCGTCGTTCGGTTCGACGGCCCGGGCGGCCTGCCCCTCGGGACGCAGGGCCGCGTGGCCGTCCTCGTCAGCGGCGGCATCGACTCCCCCGTCGCCGCGTGGCGACTGATGCGCCGCGGGTGCGTTCCGATTCCGGTCTACGTCGACATCGGCGACTACGGCGGTGCCGACCACCGCGCCCGGGCGTTCGAGGTCGTTCGAACGCTCGCGGCCCGCGCGCCCGGCGAGGACCTGCGGCCGCGCGTCGTCGACGGCGCGGCCGTGGTCGACCGCCTCGTCGCGGCGGTGGACGACACGCGCATGCTGTCGCTCCGCCGGGCGATGCTCGTCATGGCGGAGGCGGTGGCCCGGCGCGACGGCGCCCACTCGATAGCGACGGGCGAGTCGCTCGGACAGAAGTCGAGTCAGACCGGCCCGAACCTCGCCGTCACGGACGCGGCGGCGACGCTCCCCGTCCACCGACCGCTGTCGACGACCGACAAATCCGATATCGTCGAGGAGGCGCGCCGCCTCGGCACCTACGACGACTCGACGCTGCCCGTCGGATGCGAGCGAGTCGCGCCGTCGCACCCCGAGACGAACGCCTCCCTCGAGAGCGTCGTCGCCGCCGAACCCGACGGCGTCCTCGACGCGGCGCGCGAGGCGGGACGTGAGGCGTCGGTCGAACCGCTCGACCGGGACGTGTGATTGGCTACCACTACTCGGGTGACATACCAGAACTAACGTCACGTTTTTCCACACAAACAGACACGTACCGAATGAAAAACCGGGTGTAAATGCCTTTACATAGCCTGAACCCGTACGTTCGACCATGTCTGAGACTCGCAGCCCCTCCTCCCCGGCGGCCGGTGCGGGATGGACCGTCCTGCAGGTCGTCCCGCGCAATCGCTGGCGGACGGGCGCCGACACCTGTCCGACCTGCGGCGCGACGGTCGAACTGAACGAACCGCACTACCAGGCCGAACTCGACCGCGAGCGCTCGCCGAACCGCACGGAGAAGTTGACCCGGGAGCGTCGGCTTCTCTCGTTCTGCGACGAGGCGTGCGCCGCCGACTGGATCGAAGCGTACGAGCACGACGCCTAACCCTCCCCCGCGCGAACGCGACGGCGGTAACAGGTAACGACCGGACCGGCGACCCGCATCGGAACGGATAAACCCCGCCCGCGTCAGGTCTCACACCGTGACGCGGGTCTGTTTCGTGGGGTCGTCCGACGTGAACGTGCAGTACGAGCTTCTGTCGAGAGAAACCGCCCGGGCCGCCCTCTCGACGTACGACATCCGCGCCCCGTTCGAGAACTCCCTGGCCGTCGACACCGTGAGCGTCGGCGCCGCCGTCTCGCTGTGTAACGACCTGAACTGGTATCTCGTCCGCTTCGTCGACCACGTGCTCGTGCGGGAACCGAGCGTCTCCGACGGCGAGTGGCTCTCGCGCCGCCTCGCGGAGGCGGTCCGCGACGGCGAGGTGCGACCCGAGGAGACGGCCGAACGACTCGCCGTCTACGGCCTCGTGGACGGCCGCCTCGTCGAACCGATGTTCGTCGCGCGCCGCCCGGACGGGTCGATTCCCTCCTACGACCTGCGCGAGGTCGAGGAGACGGTGGTCGTCCGCGTCCACGAGTCGGAGTTCGGCTCGTAGGGCGTCTGACGGGGGAATCGAACGCCGCGCCGACCCGAACCTCAGTCGAACATTCCGGTCGACATGTAGCGCTCGCCGCTGTCCCAGAACACCGTGACGACGAGGGGGCAGTCGTCGGCGTCGGCACCGGTCGCGGCGTCCGCGGCGTCGTCTATGCCGGCAGGGCCACCATCTGCGCGGGCGTCCTCCGACCCGGCGTCCTTCCGGATGTCGTCCGCCGCGTCCTCGATGACGTACCCCTCCGGCGGTTCGGGGCAGTTCGCCTCGGGGGTGGCGAGTTCCTCGGCGACGCGGCGCGCGGCGAGGTTCGACGCGCCGGAGGACTGACCGACCAGAATCCCCTCCTCGCGGGCGAGGCGGCGACACTCGGCCTCGGCGTCTTCGAGGGGGACGATTTCGATGTCGTCCAAGAGGTCGGTGTCGAGGTTGGGGCTGACGAACCCCGGCCCCATTCCTTGGTATTCGTCCGGACCCGACTCGCCCGTCGAGAGCACGGCGTTCTCGGCGGGTTCGACGGCGACGACGGTCATCTCGGGGAACTCCTCGCGGAGGCGGCGGCCGATGCCCGAGAGGGTGCCGCCGGTGCCGACGCCGGCGACGAGGGCGTCTACCTCCCTGTCGCCGACCTGTTCGAGAATCTCCTCGGCCGTCGTCCGGTAGTGCGCGCGGGGGTTCGCCTCGTTCTCGAACTGGCGGAGTTGCGTCATCCCCTCGGCCTCCAACTCGTCGGCGCGTTCTTTCGCGGCGGAGATATCGCCCTCGACGAGTTCGATGTCCGCGCCGTAGGCGTGCATGACGTCGCGGCGCTCCTTCGAGGCGGAGTCGGACATCACGATGGTGATGTCGTAGCCCTTCGCCGCCGACGCCATGGCGAGGCCGATGCCGGTGTTGCCGCTCGTCGGTTCGACGAGGCTGTCGCCCGGCGAGATGTCGCCGGCGCGTTCGGCGGCCTCTATCATCGCCAGCGCCGGGCGGTCCTTCGCCGACCCGCCGGGGTTCTTCGACTCCACCTTCGCCGCCACCGTCGCCCCCTCGGGCGACGACACCTCGACCAGCGGGGAGCCGATGGTCTCGAGGATGTTCGCGTCCATCACCTCTCGGTAGTCGGTTCGCACCGAAAACGGTGGTGGACGGGGGCAAGAGACGCCGATACATCGGTCTCTCCGTCTCCGCCCGTTCGTCGCCGTCGACGACTCGACGCTCGCCGCCGACCGCCGCCCGGCGCTGGCGAGCGTCTCCGGCACCGCGCGGTTTACGTCGCCGCGTTCGCTACCCTCGCCCATGGCCGACGCCGAATCCGGAACGCTCGAGACGATGCGACCGAACCCCGCGTGGGACGCCGACTCCTACGCCGACGCCGTCGAGACGCTCTCCGAGGAGGGTCTCGTCTTCCGAATCTGGGGCGGCGACTGGTGCAAGGACTGCCGCAACCAACTGCCCGACTTCGGGGCCGCACTCCGCGCGGCCGAGGTGCCCGAGGACCGAATCCACCACCACCCGGTGGAAAAAGAGGAGGACGGCAGCAAGACCGGACCGCTCGTCGAGGAGTACGACATCGAACTGATTCCGACCGTCGTCGTCGAACGCGATGGGGAGGAAGTCGCCCGCTTCGTCGAGGAGGCGCGCGTCTCCATCGCCGTCTACCTCGCCGACGAACTGCGGTCGTAAACGTGCCGACGTGCCCTCCACCGACTTCCACGGGACGCACACGCTCCTGAGCAGCGACTACGTCGACGCCCTCACCGGACTGTCGTGCGAGGATGCCGAGCGGGCGGCGTCGGTCGCCGCGTTCCTCGCAGGGACGCTCCAACACTACGACGGCCGCGAGATTCGGGCCTGAGCCGCTACTCGTCGCCGAACTCCAGTTCCGACTCGTCGAGTTCCACCTCGGACGGTTCCACGTCGAGATCGCGCTTTCCGCCGAACCACGAGAGCGCCTCGTCTACGGAGTGCGCGGGCGGCGAGCAGGCCCGCCCCTCGCAGGCGTAGACGGTCGGTTCGCCGTCGCGCATCTCCCGGCCCTTCCACACGGGCGGCGCCTCCGTGAGGTCGAGGACATCGAGCCACGGCGCCAGTTCGTCGTCCGTCGGCGGGCGGACCGAGAGCACCGACCCGGGGACGTAGCGCGTCGCCAGCGCCTCGCGGAACGAGTCGGGCAGGGCGTCGGCCGAGACGACAATTTCGGACCCGCCGCGGGCGCGCTTCTCCGACGCCAGCGCGAGCGAGACGTGTTCGAGCGGTCGTCCCCGAATCCGGTCCGCGTGCGTGTCGAGCACCGACCCCGCGACGGACGCGAAGTCGGCGTCGGGGGCGAACGAGTCGAGGTCGAGGAGCAGGGAGGCGGCGACGCCGACGCTCGACGGCGTGGACTGGTCCTGTAGCTCCTGGGGGCGGGTGACGAGCGTCTCGCCGTCGGCGGGCGTGAAGTACAGCGTCCCCGCCGACTCGTCGTAGAAGGACTCGACCAGTGCCCGCGAGAGGTCGACGGCGAACGCGAGGTGGTCGACGTCGCCCGTCGCCTGATACAGGTCGAAGGCGCCGCGCGCGAGGAACGCGTAGTCTTCGAGGTAGCCGTCGCCCTTCACGTCGCCGTCCTTGAACCGGCGGGAGAGTCGTTTCTCGTCCGAATCCCACAGGTGCTCGCGGACGAATCCGAGCGCGTCGGCCGCGAGTTCGGCGTACTCGTCGCCGAGGACGAGCGACCCCTGCGCCAGACTGGATACCATCAGGCCGTTCCACCCGGCGAGCACCTTCTCGTCGCGCGGCGGGCGCGTCCGCGACTCCCGTGCCTCGAACAGCGTCTCGCGGGCCGCGTCGAGGTGGTCGACGGCCTCCTCGGTTGTCAGCCCGCGTTCTTCGGCCACCTCGTCTATCGGCGCGGAGACGGTGAGGACGGTAGTGCCGTTCTCGAAGTTGCCGTCGGCGGTGACGCCGTAGTAGTCGCAGAACACGTCGGCGCGCGTCTCGTCGTCCAGCGTCTCGCGCACCTCCTCGGGCGTCCAGACGTAGAACGTCCCCTCCTCGCCGTCGCTCTGGGCGTCGAGGGTGCTGTAGAAGCCGCCGTCCGGGTGCCGGAGTTCGCGCGCGACGAAGTCGAACGTCTCGCGGGCGACGTCGGCGTAGGCCTCCCGACCCGTGAGGCGGTGCGCGGCGAGGTAGACGCGGGGAATCTCGGCGTTGTCGTACAGCATCTTCTCGAAGTGCGGGACGGTCCACTGCCGGTCGGTGGCGTAGCGGTGGAAACCGCCGCCGACGTGGTCGTACATCCCGCCGCCGGCCATCGCGTCCAGCGCCTCCATCGCCACGTCGAGCGGTTCCTCCTCGCCGGAGTGGACGTACGAGCGCAGGAGCGCCTCGATTCGGCCGGGTTGGGGGAACTTCGGCCCGCCGGAGCCGAATCCGCCGTACTCGCGGTCCGCGCCGCGGAGGGCGGCCTTCGTCACCTCGCCCAGCACCTCGGTCCCCGGCGCCTCGCCCACCTCGTCCGGCGTCTCCTCCAACTGGTCTTTCAGCGCGTCGGTCCACTGCTCGGCGCGGTTCTCTATCTCCTCTCTGTCGGTCTCCCACGCGTTCGCGAACGATTCGCAGAGGTCGAGGAACCCGGGGACGTTGCCCCGGTCGCGTCGCTCCTCCTTCGGGAAGTACGTCCCGACGTAGAACGGTTTGCCCTCGGGCGTCAGCCACACCGAGAGCGGCCACCCGCCGCCGCCGGAGACGAGTTGGCAGATGGTCTGGTAGATGCGGTCGAGGTCCGGTCGTTCTTCTCTGTCTACCTTGACGGGGACGAACGACTCGTTCAGCACCCGCGCCACCGCCTCGTCCTCGAAACTCTCCTCGGCCATGACGTGACACCAGTGACACGCCGAATAGCCGACCGAGAGAAAGATGGGTTTGTCCTCCTCGCGCGCGGTTTCGAGGGCCGCCTCGTCCCACGGTTGCCAGTGCACCGGGTTGTCGGCGTGCTGTCGGAGGTACGGACTCTGCTCTTCGCCTAGCCGATTGCGCCCCGTCGCGTCGCTCATGGTCGATAGACGACGCCGCGGAGACTAAAGGGACGTGGAGGCGGCGCGTCCGGCGGGGTCGATTCGGTGGTCGACGGACGCGGCGGCGACGGCCGCGCGCTCAGGGCGTCAGGGCCAGCAGGTTCGACTCGCCGTCGCCGAGGTAGACCCTCCCGTCGACTCCGAGCGCGTCGAACGCGGTGTCGACGCCGAGCGACTTCGTCGCCTCGCCGTCGGCGTCGACCGAGTAGACGGTGTAGAACGGACTGTCCGCGTCCTCGGCGGTGATGGCGGTGGCGACCAGTCTCTCGGCGGTCGCCGCCTCCGGCCACGCGTTGTTCGACGGCGGTGAGAACGTCCACCGTTCGCCTCCGCCCGAGGCGTCGTACGCCGTCGCCGCGTCGGCCCCGACCCCCGACCGCGTGTACAGCGTGTCGTCGTCCGGGTCGAGGAGGAGCCACCGGCCGTAGTCGTCGTCGCGCCAGTCGACGGCGCCGTCGGAGTCGACGGCGAGGACGGCGTCGCCGCCGGCGTACAGTCGCTCCGCGCCGAGGAGCAGTTCCCCGACGGGCGCGTCGAGTCGCCAGTCCACGTCGCCGTTCGGGGCGACGCCCGAGAGCGTCGCGTCCCCGTCCTCTCCAGTGAGCAGGAACGCCCGGTCGCCGTCGACTTCGACCCGTCTCGGGGGGCCACCGCCGACGCGGAGCGTGAACCGCGTCTCGCCGTCGAGACCGAGTCCGACGAATCGGTTCCCGGCGGCGACGTACACCCCCTCGGGCCCGGCACCGACGTCGGAGGCGGCCTCGAACTCCCGCGTCCAGCGGAGGCTCCCGTCGTCCGCGTCGAGTCCGTAGACGACAGTCGTGAGGGGTTCCTCCGGCGTCTGGTGGCTGGTCGGCGTCACGTCCGCAGGCGGGAAGAACTCCAGTCCGGTGGCGACGAGAAGGCCCTCCGAGACGCCGGCGACGCCGAGTTCTCGGTCGCGTTCGAGCGACCAGCGACGCTCGCCGGTCGACCGGTCGAGAGAGTGGAGGGCGGTCCACTCCCGTTCGTCCGCCCGGCCGGCGACGGCGTAGACGGCGTCGCCGTCGAGCGTCGCTCCCCATCCGCCGCGGGCGATGCCCCGCGCCGAGGCGTGGGACCCGGCGACGGCCTCGCCCTCCATCGCCGTCCGCCAGCGGACTGACTCGTCGGCGGGGTCGACGGCCGCGATGGCGGCGACGGCCGAGTCACCGCCCTCGTCGCTCACCGTGGTGAATAGGTCGCCGCCGTCAGCTTCGAGACCGAGTACGTCCCCGTCGAACGACAGCGACCAGTCCGGTTCCCACGCGGGCACCTCGCCCAGCGTCTCCGACGGGCCGTCGCCGGTCGCTTCGGTCGTTGACGTCGCCGAGTCGGTCGGCGGCGGCGCGTTCGGGCCGCCGAGCGGACTCGGCCCGCCGAGACAGCCTGCGATACCGATGGTCGGGAGAGCGGCCGCGCCGAGTCGGAGGAACTGTCTGCGAGAGACCATATTCCCCATCGGGAGGACGACGGAAAGTGCCTTCCGGTGAGTGAAACGGACGTTTGACGGTCGACCGACGAGGCGCGTCCGACTGGTCGGCGCGAACCGGGTGTGCACGACCGCGCACAGATTCGTCCCCGAGAAGAGCAACCTTTACACCCTCGTGCCGAGGTCTGTTCGCGTATGACGGAGACTGCGCTCCTCGTCGGCGGCGGCGGCCGTGAACACGCCATCGCGCGCGCCCTGACGTCGGACTCGGACTGCGAACTGTACGCCTGCGCGAGCAACCGCAACCCCGGCATCGCGTCGCTGTCGGCCGGGTTCCGACAGGCGTCGGAGACGGACGCCGAAGCCGTCGTCGCCTACGCCGAGGAGGTGGGCGCCGGCGTGGCCGTCGTCGGCCCCGAATCCGCCCTCGAAGCGGGCGTCGCGGACGCGTTGGACGACGCGGGCGTCTACACGTTCGGGCCGAAGTCCGACGACGCGCGCATCGAGACGGACAAGGCCTTTCAGCGGGAGTTCATGGCCGCCCACGACGTTCCGGGCTGTCCGGACTTCGCCGTCTTCGAGGACACCGAGGAGGCGTGCGCGTACATCGACGACTACGACGGCGACCTGGCGGTCAAGCCCGCGGGCCTCACCGGTGGGAAAGGCGTGAAAGTCACCGGCGACCAGGTGACGAAGGAGGAGGCCAAGGAGTACCTGCGCGACTCGGACTACTCGGAGGTCGTCCTCGAAGAACGCCTCGTCGGCGAGGAGTTCACCGTGCAGGCGTTCGTGGCGGACGGCGAGGTGCGCCCGACGCCCGCCGTGCAGGACCACAAGCGCGCCTACGAGGGCGACGAGGGTCCGAACACGGGCGGCATGGGCAGTTACAGCGATTCGGCCGCGGAACTGCCGTTCATGTCGTTCGAGGAGTACACGGAGGCCGTCGAGGTGCTGGAGGCGACCGTCGGCGCACTCGACGACTACAAGGGCGTCCTCTACGGGCAGTTCATGCTCACCACCGGGGGCGTGAAAGTCGTCGAGTTCAACGCCCGCTTCGGCGACCCCGAGGCGATGAACACCCTACCCGTCCTCGAAACCCCGTTCCTCGACGTGGTGACCGCCGCCCGCGACGGCGAGTCGCTCCCCGAAGTGGAGTTCGCGGGGAAGGCGACCGTCTGCAAGTACGCCGTCCCCGACGGCTACCCGACGGACCCCGACTCCGGGGCGAAAATCGAGGTCGACGAGGAGAGCGCCGGCGACGCACTACTGTTCTACGCCAGCGTCGACGCCCGCGAGGACGGCCTGTACACGACCACCTCGCGGTCGTTCGCCGTCGTCGGCGTCGAGGACACCATCGAGGCGGCCGAGGAGTCCGCCGAGTCGGCCCTCGCGGCCGCGGGCGAGGGCCTGCGCGTCCGTCACGACATCGGCAAGCCGGACCTCGTCCAGCGTCGAATCGACCACATGGCGGAGTTGCGCAACTGACACGTTCCGACCGTTACCGACACAGCTCGATCCGAATACGGCCGTCAGGGTCGGATATACGCCCCACCGGGTAATTCTCTTCGAACGTCGAAAATAGTGATGAGGTATGACATCCATCAGAGACGTTGGAGAAACAGATACCCGGAGACAACGTGACGGACCGAATGCGGAGACTGCTGGACGAACTTCGCGACGCGGGGGCCGCGTCCGTCGACGAAGAGGTGTTGGAGCGATTCGAGGCCCGAGTTCGAGAGCTTCGCCGACCGCCGACTCGTCCGACCCACGTCGACGCGGTGGAGGACCGAGAGGACGAGGAGGCCGAGGAACAACTATCACCGGGCACGACGGTCGAACTCGGGCGCGTCTTCGTCGTCGAGGACGCGGAGTCCGAGCCGACGCTCCGTTTCGACGAGGAGCGCTCCTCGTTCGTTCTGGAAGCCCCGTACGGACTGGAGCGAACCGACCCGCCTGCCATCGAGCGCGAACCCCTCGACCCGCAGAGCGTCGAAGACCTAGAGGGCCGACACGGGGCCGACGGCTCGCGTCCCCCGCACCTTCCGGTGACCTACCGGCCGGAACTCACCGAGAAGGTGCGTCGGTACATCCGCGAAGGCAACGACGTTCCGGAGGTGGTGTTCACTCCGGACACGCGGTATCTCTTCCGAGACCCATCGTTCCCCTGGTGTACGGCCGGGAGAGTCGAGACAGCTGCAGGGACCGGTACGGGGACGATGATCGGACGTCGACTGATGGTGACGGCCGGCCACAACGTCGACTGGGACGACGACGGCGCGGGGTGGGTGAAGTTCACCCCCGCCTTCCACGCCGGCGACGAACCGTTCGGCCACGCGTGGGGAACCAGAGTCGTCTACTGGGAGCGACCGGACGCCTCCGACGGCCTCTCCGACCAGGAAACCGCCTTCGACTACGTCGTCGTCGTGCTCGACAGGAATATGGGCGACCTGACGGGATACGCCGGCTACCGGACGTACGCCTCCGCCTGGAACGACGGGAACTACTGGCAGCAGATCGGATACCCCGGCGACCTCTCGGGGGCGCAGCGTCCCGCGTTCTTCAGCCCCGGTAGTATCGAGTCCGTCCAGTCTCGTTCGACGGCCGGTCAGTCGGGCTACGTCATGGGGCATTTCATGGACACCTCGGGCGGGCACTCGGGCGGACCGTACTGGGGGTGGTGGGACGACGAACCGTGGCCGCGGGTCGTCGGGGTCCACAGCGTCGGTGCGTCCACGCCCGGAGACGACACTTCGGGGGACAACGAGGCGGGCGGCGGCCCGGCGCTGTCAGATCTCATCGCCTACGCGCGGTCGAACTACCCGTGAGCGCGGGTCGCAGACCGCGTCACCGTAACCGGCCGCTGCCGGTGCGACGGCCGCCCGAGCAACGACCGTCCGAGGGCCGACGGGGGATTGAAACCCTCGCACGGAGAACCGTTCCGCGTGAGCGACGACACCGACGACGCGACGGGCCCCCGACACCGCCGGGTGACCTCGCACCCGACGCCCGGCCCCCTGAACTCCCTCCAGTACTGGACCGACGCGAAACCCGTCTGGCGGGTGACGCTGAACTACCTCCTCGTGTGGGTGGCCCGCGTCGCGCCGTTCCTCCGGTGGAAGAACTGGGCGCTCCGGCGACTCGGCGTCACCGTCGGCCGCGGCGTCTCGTGGGGCCTCGAAGCCACGCCGGACGTGTTCTGGCCCGAACTCATCACCCTCGGCGACGACGTCATCGTCGGGTACGACTCGGTCATCCTCTGTCACGAGTTCCTGCAGGAGGAGTACCGGACGGGCGAAGTCGTCCTCGAAGACCGGGCGATGATCGGCGCGAAGGCGGTCATCCTGCCCGGCGTCATCGTCGGCGAGGACGCGCAGGTGGCCGCGAACTCGCTCGTGACGCGGGACGTGCCGCCGGGGACGACGGTGGCGGGCGTGCCCGCCCGGCAGATGTCGAGCGCCGAGTTCGAGGACGACGACTGACTACGTCCGGTAGAACAGAGAGTACGAGACGGGCGCGGCGACGACCAGCGACCCCCAGAACCACAGAATCTGGGAGTTGACGTCCGGCGGCGTGAACGTCACCGAGACGAGCAGGGAGACCAGCACCGCCGCGGCGGCGGTCCGCGCGATTCGCTCGCCGTCCGACGGCGGTCCGCGCGCCCCCCACTGGCGGCGGACGAGGAGATAGACGACGAACAGCGGTGCGACCGCGGCGGAGCCGACGCCCCAGAGGTACGGGTGGTCGCTGCCGAGCGCTCGCGCGTCGGCGAAGACGGCGTACGCCAGCGCAGGCGCGGCCAGAACTACGCAGAGCGCCATCAGCGCGAAGCCGACGGCGGGCAGGACGGTGACTTGGATCGAAAGCATCGTTGGTTCACACGCGCTCCAGTCGGATCTTGAACGTCGCACCGCGCGGGTCGTTGTCCTCGACCCAGATGTCGCCGCCGTAGCTGTCGAAGACGCTGTCGGCGAAAAAGAGGCTGATACCGGTGCCGTGGTGGAGTTGGTCGTACTCCTCGCGCCCGAATATCAGGTCGCGCTGGGGCTCCGGGACGCCGGGGCCGTTGTCGGAAACCGAGAGGACCACCTCGTCCTCGCGGACGTCCACGTCGACGGTGACGACCGGGTCGTCGGCGTCGTTGTGCGTGACGGCGTTCTCTAACACCGCCTCCACCGCCGTCGACAGCAGGTCGTCCGCGCTGACGACGACTTCGGGGAACACCTCGAAGCGGAACGTGGCGTCGGAGAACTCCCGCATCACCTCGACCATCGCGTTGTTCAGCACGATGTCGAGGCGGACGGGGCGGTTGGTCGCGGCGTAGGAGCGCTCTAGCAGGTCGCGCAGGTCGCGCGCTCGCTCGGACTTGCGGACGATTTCGAGAACCAGCTTCTGGGCTTTCTGCAGACTCTCGGTCGCCTCCTCCTTCGAGGCGGCCGACTGCGCGCGCTGGATGTGGCCGTACATCACGTTGAGTTCGTTGCGCAGGTCGTGACGAAGCAGTCTGTTCAGCACCTCCGAGGCGTTCTCGTACTGCTGTTGTTTGGTCGTGTCGACGAAGATGGCGACGACGCCCTCGACGTCGCCGTCGACGAGGATGGGGGCCGCGGACCCGCGACCGTACACCTTGTCGCCCTCGCTCGTCCGGGCGACGAACCGACCGCTCCAGGTCTCGCCGCGCGAGAGGTGGTCGACGATGTCGGCGTAGATGTCGTCCTCGCCAGATATCTCGGCCGCCGAGCGCCCGACCAGTTCACCCGGTCGATAGCCGAGAAACTCCAGACCGCTGTCGTTGACGTCGCGGATGACGAAGTTAGGGTCGGCGATGAGCGCGGGAGCGCCGGTGCTGCGGAAGGCTTGGCGGTACACCTTACCGCCGAGGCGGTCGTCATCTCCGTCGATGCTCCACTCCACACGTCCACCAGACGCTCAGAGTATTTTATCCTCCGGGTTCGATAGATCGGTCACGCCGAGGGGGAGTTGCCGCGAAGTTCGAAGACGCGCTGGTAGTAGGCGGCGACGACATCGCGTATCGGGGCGAAATCCCGGTCTCGGTCGATCCGAGTCCACCGGTCGTGTAACTCCACGCCCGAGACGAACCGCTCGGAGAGTGCGGTCGCCTCGTCGCCGTCGCAGTCGGCGACCATCGCCTCCACCTTCAGTCGGTGCGCCTCCAGCGCCGTCCGCGCCCAGTTCTCGTCGCGTTGGCCGTGCTGTCGCCAGAACTCCGTCTGTCGCTCGCCGTAGGCGGAGTCGATGCCGGCCTCCGCACAGACGCGGCAGAGCAGTTTCTGCACCATCTCCCAGCGGGGGTCCTCCTCGATATCGTCCGCGTACCGCTTCGAGAGGTCGCTGAAGAGAAACTCCGTCTCGGGGCGGTCGAACGACACGTCGTTCGATCGGAGGGCGGGCCAGTTCTCGATTTCGTCGTGGAGGAACAGGGCGTGTGCGAACGCTCTCCCGGCCCGTTCGGCGCGTTCGGGCGGTCGTCTGGGAAACTCCGCTCTGAACACCGTCGCCATCGCCTCGGCGCTCGCGTCGGCCGCCTCGGTCGCCCCCTCAGCGTCCCCCCGCAGCAGGCACTCTTCGCGGATGTCCTGCTGGTAGAACGCTTCGAGAAGGGTCTCAGCGGTGTCGCGCGCTGCCGTCGAGAGGGCGTCTGAACCGACTGTTGGAGGGAGGTCCGGTGTCATGTCTGCTGTGCGCGGGGTCCGTGTTCGGACGATAATCCCCGTGACAGCTCAAAATAGTTTTTGTAACTGACGTGTCAGTTGAGGCCGTTATCATCGCACACGGACGATACCCTCGTCGAACACTTTCCGGTTCGGGACGATGTACTCTTCGCCGTCGTTCTCGACGCGCGTGACGAACAGGTCGACTTCCTGGACGATACCGTCGGTGTCGCCGACGCGCACCTCGTCTCCGATGGCGTAGGGTTGGGTGAGGAGGAGGTACGTCCCCGCCGCGCCCGACTGGAGCATATCCCGGAAGGCGATACCGCCGAGGAACACCACGGCGAACAGGTAGGCAGCCAGGAGGACCACTAGCGCCGTCGTGGCGACGCCGAGTTGCGAGAGGGCGATGAGCGCCGCGAGGAAGAACACGGTGAACTTCGCGGCCGCCGGGATGATGCCGACCTGCGGCAGTTTGACGCCGCGCAGTCGCTCCGCGATGAGCAGCCCCACCTTGTCGCCGACGACGATGCCGACGATGACGATGACCACCGCGAAAAACAGCATCGGGAGGAACTCGACGACCCGACTCCAGAAGCGGTCGGCGTAGTTCACGTTCGCGATGGAGAGGGCGGCGAGGACGGCGACGCCGACGACGAAGTAGCGGACCAACCACCCGAGCAGTTCGACCGTCGAGGTGTCGAAGTTGCGCGCGGTCCGTTCGAACGACGTGCCCTCGATGGAGTCCGGGACGCCGAGTCCTTCGAGGACGCGTCGGGTGAGCGTCCCGAGGAGGAGGGCGACGGCGATGCCGACGACGAGGACGACGAGCGCGAACCAGATATCCCGAGGGAGGAGGCCGAACAGTTCCTCTAAGAACGGTTCGGCGGCGTCGGGCGCCTCGGTGGGTACGCCGGTCTGGGCCGCGAGGAGCGTAGCCGCGGGTGTCATTAGTAGTCCTCCGGGTCTATCTCCAGAATCATCTTTCCGCCTTTGAACGCTCGGACGAGGCCGTCTGACTCGGAAAGCACGATGCTCGTCGTGTTCGTGTCGCGCGTGATCGCCGCCCCGGACATGTGGCGCGCGCCGAGGCCTTTCGGGATGTCGACGCCCTCCGCGGCGGGTTCGAGGTAGCGGTAGGCGCTGACTATCTTCCCGGAGTCGGAGATGATGAACGCGCCGTCGAGGCGCGAGAACTCCTTGAGCATCACGTTCACGATGGGGTCGCCGACGTGGACGTGCGACTTCTCGAAGGGGTTGTACGACAGCGGCCGGGACTTGTTCATCACCTTGCCCGCGTCGCCGACGACGAACAACGCGCCGACGGGCTTGCCCTTCTGGCCCTTCTTGCCGAGTTCGATGGCCACCTCGAACACGTCGCGGATGACGCTGGGGTCCGCCCGGGAGTTGGCGAACAGGTCGTAGATGCCCGAGCGCATCTTCTCCTCGACGCGGACGCGGATCACGGCGTCCTGATCGCCGTCGAACACGGCGACACTACAGGCGATAACGTCCCCCTCCTCGACGACGTCCGCCTCCATCGCCCCCTCGACGCCGAATCGGATGCGGTCGCGGACGTTCTTGAACTCTAAGGGGAGTTCGATGTACGTCTCCGCATCGACGGCGTTCTCGGGGGCGACGACCACGACGGGCGTGTCGAGGTCGGCGTCCGCGAATCGTTCGTAGAACGAACCGCTGGGTGAGAAAACAAACAACGCGTCCACGTCGGCCACGACATCGTCGAGGAGGTCCGATAGCGCCACCATCACGTGAACGTCATCTGCAGTGAGAAAAAGGCTTGTGGGACGTTCTCCGAACTGATATCGACTGACGTGCGTCAGACAACCGGTTCGGGACGGGTGCGAGAACGGCGGACTGAGAGGTGACCGGCGGACGCCGACGGACGAATCGACGCCCGGCGGGCGGACCGATTCTCTGCCGGCGGTGGGAGTTCGCTTAGTGTGCGGAACGGATTCGAACCGGAGCAAGAAATGCTCGCTCGCTGCGCGTTCCTTGCAGGGTTCTCTCCGCTCGTCGCGATTTTCGTCCTCGCCGTCGCTCGGACGGAAAGTGCGCGGGACCGGATTCGAACCTCGGTCGCTCACTCCGTTTGCTCCCTGCTTCGAGTCCGACCGTACCGGTGGCTCTCCTCACTGGCGTTCGGAGAAGTCATGCGCGGGACCGGATTCGAACCGGCGGACTCCTACGAGACAGCGTCCTAAGCGCTGCGCCGTTGGCCTGGCTTGGCTACCCGCGCGCATTGGACAGTATCAGGAATCGAGGTAAGAAGCTATCGTTCGTCGGCGGGTCGGACGCCTCCGAAGACGTCCGGCGGGCGGCCCACCGGCCGGCGGAATCGACCCCGTCGACCGGTTCGCGGCACCGCCCGGAGCAAGCGTCAAGTGCGTCGGCGCGGAGCGTTCGGTATGTACAGCGCCCGGGATAGGGTCGACAACGAGGAGTGGTTGCAGCGAATCGAGGCGGGCGGAGACCGCTTGGAACTCGGGTCCGAAGCCCGGTCGTACGCGAGCGACATGTTCCTCTCGCACGTCCCCGACACCGACCGTTCGAAGCGGGCCGTCGCCGCCGCGAGCCTCTACGCCGGCGCACTCATCGCGGGCGAGGAGCGCTCGCAGTCGCGCGTCGCCGAAGCGATGGACGTGACGCGTCTCAGCATTCAACAGCGCTGGAAGGACATCCTCGAGGACGCCGGGTTCCGGCCGCCGACGTGGTGAGACGGTGTAGTAGCGTCTGCAAGTCTTCAACCCACTCGACCGCACGACGGCGTTCGGTCGGATGAGTAATCAGTTGCAGACGCTACTATAACGCGACCGCGGTCGTGAGAAGAGAGCGAACGAAGAGCGGAGTCAGGCGTCGTCCGGACGGGTCGCCTCGCGACCGTCGCGGTCCGGCGTCAGATTGCCGTGCCGGTCTATCTCCCCGCGAACGATGCGCGTCGAGGAGATGCGCTCTCCGTCGTCGGCCGAGACGTGGCCCACCACCTCGATGTCGAGGGGGTCGAGGCCGCGTTCCTCCCGTATCTCGTTCACCCGCGCGCCGCCGTCCTTCGTCTCCGGGGAGACGATGAGCACGTCGAAACCGGGTTCGGTGGCGATGCCGGTCGGTTCGTCGAGTTCCCGGATGTCGAACTCCCGACCGTACTCCTCGGCCAGCGGTCGCAGATGGTTCACCAGGTCGCGCTTGCGCTCTTCGAACGGTCGGACGTACCGGTCGACGTGGCGGGTCTTCGGCGCGAGTTCGTCGCTCGTGAGACCGACGGTCACGTCGCCGAGTTCGAAGGCCCTCGCGAACAGCGCGAGGTGGCCGTCGTGAACCGGATCGAAGGTCCCGCCCAGCGCGACGTTCATATCCGGGGGTCGGCGTCTCGCGACTTAAAAAGGTCGGCTTACGGAGCGCGGACGAGGGCCGACGATTCAGTCGTCGGCGTCGGGGCGGACGGTGATGGTGACGGGTTCGATGTCGCCCGCCTCGTCGTCCCCGAGCAGACGGCGGTCGAGGTTGAAGACGGTGTTCAGTTGGGATTGGACCTGTCCGACGACGCTCTGGACGAGGTCGCTCGGCGGGATGGCGGTGTACTCGTAGGGGTTGTTGCCCGCCCCGGAGTTCTTGCGCTTGCGCCGCGTCACCGTCTCCTCGGAGTGGAGTTCGGCGAGCGCTTCGCGGACGGTGCTGGGGTAGAGACCGGTACCGTCGGCCACCTCGTCGCTCGTGGTGTGCGGGTTCTGTCGGAGGTAGACGTAGATGCGAGCGCGCGTCTCCGTGTCGAGCAACCACGCCAGCAGGTCGACGATGTTCTCGTCGAACTCCGAGACGGCCCGGTCGGCCTCCACTTCGAGGCGCTCGCGGGTCGATTGCTCCGAGGTCGCGTCGGTCGGGTCGGCCACCTCGTCCCCGTCGGAACCGTCCTCTCTCGTGTCGTCGGGAGTATCGTCCGCAGACATACTGTTCTGTTCCATAGGTCAAAACCAGTCGCTTAAAAACCTTTCCGAACGGTCATTCGAGACACAGGTGCTCACACAGGGCGTCGAGGCCCTCTTCCGTGCGAATCCGCCGCTGTCGTTCGGTTCCGCTCTCGGCGTCGTACACGTCGCGGAGGCCGTCGACGCCGAGTCGGTCGCACTCACTGTCGACGAACTCGCCGAGAGAGACGGTGCTCTCGGCGTCCCGGCCGACGAAACTCGCCTCGTGGCCGTGCCGCGTCGCGCGCCACTTGTTCTCGTCGAGGAGTTCCCGACGGAGGTCGGTCCCTGACTCGCCGTCCTCGTAGCGCTCGGCCAAATCGAGGACGAGAGCGTGGACGTACTCGACGAACGCCAGCGTCCGTTCGGGGTCCGACTGCGCGTCGGGCGTCCGAACCTCGACGGTGCCGTGGCCGGTGTGTGGGCGCACGTCGAACCAGAGTTCGCCGCGGTCCTCGATGGACCCGAACTCGACCATCCGACGCTCGAACTCCTGGAACGCCTCGAAGTCCGAGAAACGCGAGGGCATCCCGGTGTTCGGAAGGTTCTCGAATATCTTGGCCCGCGCCGAGGAGAGGCCCGTGTCGAACCCGTTCCAGAAGGGGGAGTTCGCCGACAACGCGAGGAGCGGCGGGAGGTACCACCGCGCCTCGTTGGCGACCCACGTCGCCTTGTCCGCGTCGTCGACGCCGACGTGGACGTGCAGGCCGGCGGTCGTGTTGCGGTGCTGGGGGTACTGGATGCGGTCGAGTTGGGACTTGTAGCGCGGCTTCGTCGCGTGGTCGAGCTCGCGCCACTTCGCCGCCGGGTGGAGGCCCGCCGCGGCGATGCGGTAGCCGTGGTCGGCCGCGTGGTCGACGAGCGCCTGCCGGACGGCGCGGACGAGGTCCCCCGCCTCCGAGGGGTCCTCGATGAGGGGCGTCTGCGTCTCGACCGTGAACCGGAACAGTTCGTGGTCGATGCGGTCTCCGAGGAGCCCCTCGGGGGGACTGTCGTAGACGAGGTCCGAGATGCCCGAGGCGGGGCGACCGTCGCCGTCGACGATGTAGAACTCCTCTTCGACGCCGAGCGTGCCCATCCGGTCGAAGGCGTCCGCGGACCCTAGTTCCATCGCACGGTCGTTCGGCGGGGCTCATTAAATAGGTCGTGGACCCCGGCGACCCGTGCGGGCGACCGGTGGGCGCGGCGGGCCCGAAGCCCGAATCTACTTCGGCCGGGCGACGACACCGAGGTGGTCCTCGTGGAAGCGGTCCAGTCGCTGCGTCTCCAGTACCTCGTAGGAGTCGCGCAGGTCCTCGAGGAACGCCTCGAACACCGCTTCGGGGTCGGCGACGACGTCCTCGCTTCGCGCCTTCACGGCCGCGAGCAGGCGGCCGTCATCGCTGAGGAACCGTCGGTTCCGCACCGCAACGTCGGCCTGTCCGCGCGTCGCCACGTCCTGTACGATGCAGTCGAGGTCCGACTCGACGACGTGCGTGTACGTCTCCGGCGTTCGCGCATCCTTCAGGAGCGGAAAGAGGTTCCCCCGCGCCTCGGCGACGTCGATGAGGTCCCGGACCGGTCGGGCCGCGAACTCGACGGCGTACGTCGGACCCGCGAAGTCGGCGACGTGCGATACCGTGGTTCCCGACGCCGCGCCGAGGTACAGCACCGACTCGCCGCCGACGAGACCGGTATCCATCCCGTGTTCGAACATCGCGCCGAGTTTCGACCGGCCGGCGTCCCACGCGCGCCACCCCTCCTCGTCGCGCGGTTCACCGTAGACCGTCTCCCCCCGCGTGGCGAGTCGCTTGCGGCCGTCGAAGGTGCGGCGTTCGACGCCCTCGGGCAGGTCAGTCATTCGCCTGCCTCCCGTGCTCGAATCGTCTCCATGCGCTCGCGCAACTCCTCGTGTATCCCCGGTTTCATCTCCCCGGAGTAGTGGTCGATTCGAGCGGCGATGGCTAGTTTGCCGGCGAACGCGCGCGCGGCGGACCCGCGGTGGTCGGGGTGGGTGCCGCGCACGTAGTCGTGGACGTAGATGACGCCGTGCTTCGGGGAGGGGGCGCGACCCTTGAGGTGGGCAAACAGGGCATCCTCCGCGCCGAGCACCTGCACGGTCCCAGAGGGCTTCTTCGCCAGCGATTCGAGGCCGCCCGCAAGGGCGACCAGGCGGGCCGCGAGGACGGGGCCGGCCATCTCCGAGAGGTTCGGTGCGACGGCGGGCGCCCGCGACTCGATGAACGCCCGCAGGTCGTCGCGTTCGTCGGCGAGGTCCGCGATGCGCCCGGCGAACGAGACGACCCGCTCTTCGAGGGGCGTCTCCGGGTCGCGTTCGGCCACCGCGCGGGCGCCGTCGACGCCGACGTCGGCGTCGTCGAACAGCGTCCCGGCCCATTCGGCGAGTCGCTCCGCGAGTTCGTTCGCGGTGCGTTCGGCGTCGTCCATCGCGCGAATACTATGAACCAACTGCATGTCGTCGGCTCGTTCGCGCTCTCTGACCTCCCGTCTCGTCGCGTCGAGAGACGCCTCGTGAAGCCGTTCGTAGTACGCTTCCTCCGAGTCGACGAATCCCGACTCGACCGCAATCGCGGGCCAGTTCCGCGGCTCTTCGGCTTCGCCGTCAGTGATCACCTCGCTCGCTCTCTCCGACTCGTCGGGGTCGATGCCCTCGAACCAACCCGCGTTCGTCGAGGGCGCACCGTCGTTCATACATCCACGCTGTCCCCGGACCGGTATATCCGTCCCGGTACGCAAAACGAGGCGAATCCGGTACCGCTACTCGTCGTGTGATTTCCGTCGCGTTCGGTCGTAGCCGAACAGATTCGCTAATCACGGTCGGTCTGCCGGAGTAGCAGATCGAATGCGACCGACGACATCGTCGACGTCGTCTGTGCTCGTACTGCAGTCGTTAGATACGTATATCAGGGTTTTGTGGACAAACTAGTTCGTCCGAGATAGTAACGCATACTCACCGCTACCGTCGCTTCGTTTCCTTCCGAGGTCCACTGACCGCGGCGTCACGCGGTCCTCCGACCGCGTTGTTCTCGGCAGTCTCCCTCTCGGGGTGGCAAATACGAGGTCTAAATACTACGCTTCCAGCCACTTCCATAACACCAGATATAAAGACGTATGGACAGGATACGATTTTTTATCCTTATTCTTGAGAATGAAGATCCACTCTATGAATTTAAATACACTACGAGGGTCACACTCGTTTGATATGAAATCTATTATCGGATCTTTGTTTTCATTTTCCGCTTCACCCCCGCACATCGCTACTATATGTTTGGAATGTCTCGTTACGGAGGGAAGAGATACGGATGAATACTCAAAGTGCGTGCGAAGAGCGAGAATCCGTCAGAGCTATTATCGACCACTCTATTGGTTACTTGGAGCCACAGAGGGAGAAAAAGCTCTGTAGTTCACTTAAGCTGCTTCACCTCTAGGCTCCCTTCGGGAAGCGTCAACCGTCGGCTCGCAGGCGTACTGACGGGTCCAGCGGCATATCCGGCAGCCCATAGACAGTAAGTACTTATATCGGACTCAAGATAGAAGAGACGGACGACTTCGCACGTCCGGTTCCTAACCCGTCTGCTCGGTTCCTCCAGCAGCCGTACGAATAAGCCTCAGCGCCAACAGGGTTCGAGAAACCGAATCCCCGTGGGAGAGGTGCGTACCCCTCGGACCGCGAAGTCGGCAACGAAACTACTGAGTATGAATTCGCTCGAACCGATAACAGAACTCATCGAATCTGAAGTCCCCGACGACGTATCGATCGCTCGGGTCACGTACGAAGGGCCGGAGCTCATCGTTTACACCGACACGCCCCGCAAATTCGCCGAGAACGACCACCTGATACGTCAGTTGGCGAACGAGGTGAAAAAACGGATCACCGTACGACCGGCGCCCGGAACACAGACGGACCCGTCGACGGCGAAACCGGTCATTCTCGACCTACTGCCGGAAGAGGCGGGCGTCACGAATCTCGGGTTCTATCCGGCCACCGGCGAGGTGCTTATCGAGGCCGAGAAGCCGGGATTAGTCATCGGACGGCGCGCGAGCACGCTCCGAGAGATATCCCAGAAAGTCGGATGGACGCCGGAGGTGTTTCGGACGCCCCCGATGGAATCGTCGACCGTCGCGAACGTCCGCAACTTCCTGCTACAAGAGCGCGACGAGCGACGGGAGTTTCTCGAAGGGGTCGGCGAGAGGATTCACCGCGAACGGACGCACGAGACCGAGTGGGTCCGGGTGACGACGCTCGGCTGCTGCCGGGAGGTCGGACGCGCCTCCTTCATCCTCTCGACGCCCGAGACGCGCATCCTCGTCGACTGCGGCGACAAACCCGGCGCGGAGGGCGAGGTTCCCTACCTACAGGCTCCCGAGGCGAATCCGATCGCCGCCCTCGACGCCGTCGTCCTCACGCACGCCCACCTCGACCACTCGGCGCTTCTCCCCCTGCTGTTCAAGTACGGCTACGACGGTCCGGTCTACCTCACGCAACCGACGCGCGACCTGATGGGCTTGCTCCAACTCGACTACTTGGACGTCGCGGCCAAGGAAGGTCGCACGCCGCCGTACGGAAGCGAGATGGTCCGCGAGGAGCTCAGACACACCATCACCGTCGACTACGGGGACGTCACCGATATCGCGCCCGACGTGAAGCTCACCTTCGCCAACGCGGGTCACGTGCTCGGAAGCGCGGTGACGCACTTCCACATCGGGGACGGCTTCCACAACGTCGTCTTCTCCGGAGACATTCACTACGAGGACACGCGCCTGTTCAACGGGGCGTCGAACGACTTCCCGCGGGCCGAGACGCTCGTCATGGAGTCCACCTACGGCGGCCGTGACGATTACCAGACGGACCAGCGGGACAGCGAAGAGAAGCTCTTCGAGCTGATAAGCGAGACGCACGAGGCGGGCGGCAAAGTCGTCATTCCCGCGTTCGCAGTCGGCCGGTCCCAAGAGCTCATGTTGGTTCTCGAAGAGGCCATGAGCGAGGGAGCCATTCCGACGATGCCGGTGTATCTCGACGGGATGATCCGGGAAGCGACGGCGATTCACACGGCGTACCCGCACTTCCTCCGGGACGAACTGCGCCAGCGCATTCTCCACGAGGACGACAATCCGTTCCTCGCAGAGCAGTTCCAGCAGGTCGACGGGGGTCACGACATGCGCGAACGGATCGCTCGCGACGGCGAGCAGTGCGTCATCCTCTCGACGTCGGGGATGGTGACGGGCGGTCCCATCATGTCGTGGTTGGAGCTACTGGGCGGCGAACCGGAGAACGCGCTCATGTTCGTCGGTTATCAGGCGCAGGGGACGCTCGGACGGCGGATTCAGAGCGGACGGCGCGAGATTCCGTTCGAGAGCCGCGGACGTCGGAACAACGAGTTGACGCTGCGGCTCAGCGTTGCGTCCGTGAGCGGGTTCTCCGGCCACGCTGACCGTGCGGGCCTCGAAGAGTTCGTTCGGACGATGTCTCCACGTCCGGAGCGGATTCTCTGTGTCCACGGCGACGAATCGTCGACCGATCAGCTATCGTCGGGACTCTATCAGGACCTTCACGTCCGGACGCACGCACCGCGGAATCTGGAGACCTACCGGTTCGACTGAATTGGGAGCCCGCTTTCTCGTCGGGCGAAGCTATCATCGGCACGATCCGCGAGGACCTCGAAGGCCTGGTGTTCCGGTTCCTCCCCTACCGAGAATTCGACGAGAACTGTGTCGAGTCGCTCAAAGCCGACCCGAAGTAACTCTCCGCGCAGGCACGCGAGCAGAATACGACCTCATCGGACGTCGACTCCTCACCCGCTTCCGGAGTCGCATAGTAGTGATCGGACCGGAGTTCGACCGTCGAGCCACAACTGTGACACTCCGTCGTGTCGGTCGTCCAAACGACCCGTTTGGTGAGGTTCTCGATCGAAAACTGTGCGCTACTGTCGGGCGGAATCCCGTTCCGGCTATCCTCATCCATCGGTGAGCGGCTTTCGCGCTATGTTCGGACAAATACTTCGGTGGTGCAGTGCGGGGTAGCAACCGCCGGCAGATGTCGTCTCCTCCAGTGGTAGCCGTCGAACGGGAAAACGACTGTTCAGTTATCCCGACCAAACGTGCGATCTGTGGGGGAAACCTCGAAAAGAGTCCCTTTCGGTGCTCCGAATGTACGAAGAGGTCCACCAACTACGGGTAAGTCTTAATAGCGTGTTCTGCAATAGGTTTCAACACTAACGTAGACGCATCACTGCATATGCGTTACAAAACTAGCTTCGTAACGATTCGTCGAAACGCCGCCCACAGTAGAGACGCAAAATCGAAGTCCCAGCCGTGGCGTTCGGGATGGTACCCCTCGATCGCCCCGTGAACGGCCGTTCTCCGTCCAACGGACGTCGGGTAGTACCGTGCTGGGACGCGGGGTCAGACTCCGGGAGTTGCGAACGCTCCCTGCGGCTTACGGGCGCGATCAACACTCCGTCGGGAAGGTCTTGACCGAGGTCGTTGATCGTCCGTCCGGTGAGGTGGTCGGTCGTCACTTCGATCCCCCGGACGTCGCCCGTTGCTCCCAGTTCCATCATTCGTTCGGAGAGAGCGGGGCATTCAACGGCGCCCTTGTCACCCTTTGTTAGTAAAATTCCAATTATGAAACCATATATTTCTAACCACCATTACTATATCGAATATAAACGTACTTAGCGCGTATATCTGAACCTGTAGTTTCGTAATTCGCTATAGTAAGATCGTATTCTCTCAGATGGAACCAGTTATTCGATATAAGCAGATAAATGAATCAACGACAGGACGAGATATGAAGAAAGAAAACAGATTACACAGACCGTCGGACCGGGTCAACCGTGGGTCCTCCACGGCGTCGCCGCCGATATCAACGGACGACTGGATTATCTGGCGACGGGCACCGTAATCGACGAGTCGAAGGAGGAACGCCACGGACGCGAAGCACCGACACGAATCCGCGCGCGGATCGAGGACACACATACGAGTAAAACAGCGGGTCGCGGCGGGAGCGGTATCCACCGCTCCGTCCGGCGACTTTCAGCGCCGGCGCCGCGACCGTCGGGGGCCGTCGTCGAGGTACGCTCGAAGGCCCACTCGCGCCGCGCGGCGCGACTCGAACCCGAATCCGACGGCGGTGCAGTCCGCCGCGGGACAGATCCATCCGTAGGTTTCAGACCGTTCGTCGACGAACACGTCGGTGTCGCCCCCACACCGCGGACAGGCGAACCCCCACAGGAACGTGCGGTCGATTTCGCGTGGTCTCTTGCTCATGAGATCCACCCGCACCGAGACGGTCTCAGTCCGAAAGCGCAGCATCTAGACTCATAGTAACACCCGAACCGGGACGCTATACAGCGAAATCCGGACCCGTCCCCTCCCGTAGGCTGCGGTAACGTTTAACACGGTGAGTCTCTAATCATCTGTCGTCAACGATGAGCGAACGGTCACCTTTCGTCTGTCGCGACTGTGGAAACCGCGTCTCGGCGGGGTCGTTTCGGTCGACCTGTCCCGACTGCGGTGGGGAACTCGGTCCGTTCGGCGGGCCGGCGAAAGTCACCGGTGACTGACGAGTCGGACCCGAGCGCCGGCGAGTCGCGGACGGGTCCCGAACGGATCAGGTCGCTGGCGGTGACGACCGACGACGTGGTCACGGCGCTAGAAGCTAACGAACGACGCGGCCGGGACGCCGTCCTGCGCGTGACGCCTCCGTTCGCGGGGCGGATGCGCGCCCGCCTCCACCTCGAGGGCGCCGAAGGCGGCTACGACGACGGTGCGCGACCCATCCACGTCCCGCCGGAACGACTGGTCCGCGACGCCCCGTCGTTCCCGGCCGTCGACGAGACGGGTGATGAACTCCGCGCCTCCGAAGAGCCGTACAGCCGCGAGCGACACCGCGAACGCCACGCCGAGGCCGTCGAGGCGTGGCGGCTGGCCGTCCGCGACAGCCTCGACGGACGCGCGACGCTGGAGACGCCGACGGGCCCGCACGAGGTGGACGTGAACTACCTGGGGTGAGCCGACGCCGAAGCGACGCGAACGACGGCTGACGCGGGCGGACAGGAGATCGGAGGACCGACGGCGGACGCGAGCGAACGGGATAGCGGGACCACGACGGGCTTTTACTCCGGGGGCGGGACGGGACGGGTATGAGCGGGACGAGCGACGACGGCTACCGGCGCGGCCGACAGGTCGAAGGAGAGGGAAGACGGCGGGTGGGGAGCGTCTACCGTAGACTGCTGCTCATCATCTGGACCATCGGGACCGTCATCGCCCTCGCCGTGTTCGGCGCGAACGTCAGCGGCGCCCTCGCCGTCGTCGTGGTGATGCACGTCTTCTTCTCGGGCATCATCTGGGCGGACATCCGGGCGCTACGGAAGCAGGGCGTCGAGTGGGGCCTCTCCCGGCATCTCTGGTTCGCGTCGGCGCTGGTGTTCCCCTTCGTCACCCTCCTGTACTGCTGGTACGTCAACCGCGTCGTTCGACGAGAGAACGAGCGACGGGGCTTCGAAGAGGAGGAACCGTCGGCGGACGACGACCCGACAGATTCGGAGTGAGTCGAGGCGTCGGCGGCCGGAGAGACGGCGTATCGGGGAGAGTGCGGAGTTCGTCCGACGACCGAAAATGGAATGTTCTAGATATCTCTCCGAACGACTTATTCCGTCTCGGAGGAAAAGTCAGTTTACGATGACCTCCAAACGAGTCGTCGCCGCGGTGCTCGCGGTGGCGATGCTCACGACGACGACCGGCTGTATCGGGTTTCTGACCGGGCAGGAAGCGCTCTCGTTCAGCGCCGAACCCGCGGTGGTGGACGAGTCGGCCGCCAGCAGCGCCGGATACTCGACCGACGGTCCCCGCGTCCTCTCGGTCAACCGAACGGTGTCCGCGGCCGGACAGGAACGGGAAGTAGTCGCGGAGAATCAGGTGACCACGTACCGGAAGACGCTCGATCTGGGTATCTTCGAGGCCGACTTGGGCGTGTTCACCGTCGTCTCGACGCCCGCCGTCGAGATAGCCGGACAGACGATGAATCCCATCGGGGAGTTCTCGAACCGGCGGCTCGTCTCCCTCGTCCAGGACCAGTACCAGGGACTCAGCGACGTCCAGGAGGTCAGTTCGCAGACGATAACGGTGCAGGGTCGACAGACGCAGGTGACGAAGTACTCCGGAACCGCGACCGTGGAGGGCCAGGAAGTAGACGTGTACATCCACGTCACGAAGTACCGCGACGGCGAGGACTTCGTCGTCGCCATCGGCGTCTACCCGCAGCGACTGGGCGGCGAGGAAGAGAACGTGCTGTCGATGATGCGGGCCATCGAGCACCCGGCCTGACACCGACACCTCCCGTCGAACAACGCTTTTCTCGTCGCCGCGGGACGTACCCCGCATGAACCGCGAACGGACCGCCGGAGCCGTCCTGACCGTCCTCTCGGTCTTCGGCTACGGGGTCGGCGTCGTCGCCTCCTACCCGGGTCGCTCGATTACTATCGTCGGCGTCATGGTCGGCGTAACGCTCGCCGCCATCGGGGCGGGTGGGGACGGCGCGTGATAGACGCGCGAGTGTACGACGCGGGCGGCGTCGACACCTGGGGAGTCGACTCCGAGACGGACCTCGAACGGGCGCGCGACGCGCCGGGGACGACGTGGATTCGCGTCAGTACCGCGACGGAGGCGGAGATGGAGGCTATCTCGCGGGTGTTCGCCATCCATCCGCTGGAACTCGAAGACGTTCGGAGCGACGTGCGACCGAAGACCGAAGAGTTCCCCGACCACACGTTCGTCCTCGTGAAGGCGGCGTCGCTCAGGCGGGGGGAGACGACGTTCGACGAGGAGGTGTGGACGCGGCCCGTCGGTCTGTTCGTCGGGGAGGACTGGGTGCTCACCCTCACCGTCGAGGACGACGTCGTGCCGGCCGTCGAACGCATCTGGCGGTCCGTCGAGAACCGCGAAGGCCGCATCCTCGTGAACGGACCGGACTTCGCGGCCTACCGGGTCATCGACCGCGTCGTCGACGATTACTTCGTCCTCTTGGACGACGTCGAGGACACCATCGAGGAGATAGAGGAGGGCGTGCTCGAAGGCCCGGACGACGACGTGCTCGACGGCCTCAACGCCGCCCGGCGCGACCTGCTCTCGTTCCGGAAGGTCGTGTGGCCCACTCGGGAGGCCGTCTCGATACTCGCCCGCGGCGACGCCGCGCACGTCCGCGAACCGACCGAGAAGTACTATCGCGACGTGTACGACCACCTCATCGAGGTGGTCGACCTGACCGAGACGTACCGCGACCTGGCGCGGGGCGCGCGCGACATCTACCTGAGCGTCGTCTCCCAGTCGACCAACGAGGTGATGCGACGGCTCACGGTCGTGGCGACTATCTTCATCCCCCTGACGTTCGTCGTCGGCGTCTACGGGATGAACTTCTCCGGGACCGGGAACATGCCCGAACTGACCTGGCCGTACGCCTACCCAGCAGTGATGCTCGGGATGGCTCTCGTCACGGTCATCCTCCTCCTGTATTTCGAGCGCGAAGGCTGGCTCTGACGACCGAAAGCCATAAACAGTTCCCATCTCACCGTTCCAGTCGTTCACGATTTATCCGGAAATGCCCGATATCTATCCGCTTGGTGGCTCAGTGTTGCGGTTTTCTTGGGTCCAAATTGGGGAAACATTTATATACTTTCCAGAATTACTAAGAGTAAGGACTCGGGCCACCGGAGTCTCTCTCCGTTCTTATTTCTTCACCCGGTTGGCGACGGGTCCGCATCCCACCATGAGCGACACGACAATCAGAGAGTACGTCAGCACAGACCGGCGGCGCGAGAGCGTCGACGAGACGGCGACGGAGCAGGAGACGGAGACGGCAACGGAGCAGGAGACGGAGACGGCAGGAGAGCAGCAGGTGTGCCCCGAGTGCGGCGGTTCGCTCGTCAGCGACGAAGCTCGCGGCGAGACGGTCTGCGGCGACTGCGGCCTCGTCGTCGAGGAGGACGCCGTCGACCACGGCCCCGAGTGGCGCGCGTTCGACTCCTCGGAGCGGGACTCGAAGTCCCGCGTCGGCGCACCGACCACCCGGATGATGCACGACAAGGGGCTGTCGACGAACATCGGCTGGCAGAACAAGGACGCCTACGGCAACTCCCTGTCGGCGCGCCAGCGAGAGCAGATGCAGCGGCTCCGCACGTGGAACGAGCGGTTCCGCACGCGCAACTCCAAGGAGCGCAACCTGAAGCAGGCGCTCGGCGAGATAGACCGCATGGCCTCGGCGCTCGGGTTGCCCGAGAACGTCCGCGAGACGGCCTCGGTCATCTACCGCCGCGCGCTCGGAGACGACCTGCTGCCCGGCCGCTCCATCGAGGGTGTCGCGACGGCGTCGCTGTACGCCGCCGCGCGACAGGCCGGCACGCCCCGGTCGCTCGACGAGTTGGAGACGGTCTCCCGCGTCGACAAGATGGAGCTAACCCGGACGTACCGCTACATCGTCCGCGAACTGAAGCTCGAAATCGAACCCGCCGACCCCGAACAGTACGTCCCGCGGTTCGCCTCCGAACTCGGCATCTCCGACGAGGCCGAACGGCAGGCCCACACGCTGCTCCGAGGGGCGAAAGAGGTCGGTATCCACTCGGGGAAATCGCCCGTCGGCCTCGCCGCCGCGGCCGTCTACGCGGCCGCGCTGCTCACCAACGAGAAGGTGACGCAGAGTCAGGTGAGCGAGGTGGCGAGCATCTCCGAAGTCACCATCCGGAACCGGTACAAAGAGCTGCTCGAAGTGGATGATGCGGGCCTGTTCGCCTGATACCGTCGGCTGATTTTTCGTGGGGCGGTCCGGCGAACGGCGGCGTTCGGGACCGGCGAGGAGAACGCTACCGAGAGGGACTGCCACGCGCGACGGCGACCGGACGAGCGAACCCGACGCGGAACGCGACTTTTCGACGCGGAAACCTTTATTCCCACACCGCGAGTCAAAGGCAACCATGGTCGAAGCGTTTGTTCGATTGCTGTGCCCCGAGTGCGGGAAGGACTGGGAAACGAACCCGTCTGAACTCCCCGGCACCAAGAAGAACTACACGTGCTCGTCGTGCGGCACGACCCGCCGCCTCGCCGAGTTCATGCGAACCGAACGCGACCTCCAAACGGTGAAACAGTTCGAGTAGCGGGGGGTCCGGCGCCTCGGAGGCGCCGGACGACTGACGCTCGGTTTTCCCCTTTTACAGGTCCGGAACCGCCGAGAGCGCCCCGCAGGCGTCGCACTTCAACACCGTCGTCCCCTGCTCGGTGACGAGGCGCGTGTCCGGCGACTCGCACTCGGTACAACGGACGTAGTCGTCGACGTACTCGTCGAGGGCGACCTGTAGACGCCGGTCGTTGAAACTCCCGGTGAGGCGGAGGCGCCCCTTCGAGTCTATCTCCGCGCTCGTTCCGAGTTCCGTCTGGAGCGACTTCATCAGGTGCGAGGGGTCGCGCGCGAGTCGGTCGCACGTCTCGTCGAAGTTCTCGTACACCGTCGCGTTCCCCTCCGAGCGAATCTGCGGGTCGGGGACCTGAAAGCGGTCGCTCCCGTCGGCGACGTCGGGCGACTCTTCGAGCGCTCTGTCGAGTTGTTCCTCGTAGCCCATGGGGGAGAGAAGGGAACGCGACGTCTAAAACGTTCAGGGCTGATAGTGGGTCTCAACCGCACCGCGTCCGCGAACCGTCACCCATTAGGTCGTGAGCGCCAATAGTCCTCGTGAGAGAATGTGTTCGAACGGGACTAGACCGGACGCGTTCGAACAGTCTGTCATCATCTAACGTATTGGAATCGGGCCTCAGACGGGTTTTTCCGGCCGTTTAGGCAGGGTGTGCTAACGAGGGTCAGGATAGTAATATAATCCTCCAGTCTCAAGTGGCGGTTGCTCATGAAGAAGCAGGAACTCATCCACCTGCACGGCCTGCTCGCAGAGGTACACACAGAGATCGAGGAGTGGGAAGACGACGACATTCCGCTCACAGCATACAACGAACTCGGCGTCCGACCGACGTCGATTCACAAGTCTAAGACCGACCACAAGGCTGCTGTTTTCAAACTCGTGAAAGGAATCACCTCCTCGATGGACGAACCCGAGCAGAAAGCCGTCGCACCGCACGCGGACTGAACCGCCTACAGAACAACGACTCCTCCGAACTCTTCGACGAGTGAGTCTCTTCTCTCCCGCGACTGCGCCGCCGCCCTTCCGGACGGACGGGTCGACGCGCGGGTTCCGGCGCGGGACGTTCCGACCGTCGCAGATAGCGGCGTCGAGGCGTCGAAAAGGAGGCGGGATTTCGTCGCGAAACGAACGGTGACCGGGGGGATTTGGAGGCGAATTTGGACCGCGCGCCTCAGCCGTCGTCCATCAGATCGTCGAACTCCGGGATGAGGTCGTCGTCCGCCTCTCCCTCCTCGGCCTCTTCTTCCTCCTCGTCGGGGAGGACGTCGACGCGGAGCACCGTCAGCGGGATGCTCTCCAGTCGCTGGCCGATCTCCTTGCGCGCGATGCGGGAGGCGTGTTCCTCCTGTTCGACGTTGAACACGGTCATCTCCAGTTCGAGGGCGACGAGGGCCTCGTCCGCGGCGACGAACGCCGGGACGAGTTCTTCTCCGGAGGGCGACGTGCGCGACCCCATGCTGATTTCGACGTAGTTGAGGTCCGGGTTCAGCAGTTCGCCGGTCTTCGCGATGGCGATGCGGATGGCCTCGTCCTCCGTCTCGACGTCGTACACGGGAACCGCGGCCTCGACGACGACCCTGCAGTCCATGATAGTTCGACGTTACGTCGGACGCCGCATGAAGGTTGGCCCGAAACTACGACTCGCGTCGGGCCCGGAACCCCGTCTCCGGGGCGAGCGACGCGTTATTCCGGGGTATCAGGTTCTACCGGTATCTCGCGAGAGTCAGAATCGAGGCCGGTCCGCCCGCCGCCGGACCGACCGCGACCGGGCGGTCACTCCCCGCCCGCGCGGAGGTAGTAGAACAGGTACGTCTGGGCGTACCCGGCGTACGTCCCGCCGAGTCGCTCGCGGATTGCCCGGGAAGTGTCGGCGTACGACCCCTTCTCGCAGTCGGGGTAGTGGTCCGCGATGGCCGAGCGAATCCACGTGTCGAGGGGGACCGCTTCGAGGTAGCCCAGCGAGAACAACAGCACGCAGTCGGACACCTTGTCGCCGACGCCGACGAACCGGGTCAGCGACTCGCGGGCCTCCTCGTAGGGGAGCCCCGCGGCCTCGTCGGGGTGGGCCTCGCCGTCGGCGACCATCTCGGCCGTCCGCTGAACGTAGGGCGCGCGATAGCCGAGGCTCAGGTCGCGGAGTTCCGCCTCCGTGCGGGCGGCCAGTCGCTCGGGCGTCGGGAACGCGTGGAACGTCTCGCCGTCGACGACGACCGTCTCCCCGTACTCGCGGGCCAGTCGCATCTGCATCCCGTGGATACGGGAGACGCGCATCTGCGCCGAGCAGATGAACGAGACGAGGCAGGGAAACGCCGGGTCGCGCACGAGGCGCATCCCCTCGTAGGCGTCGTAGGCGCGTTCGAGCAGGGGGTCGTCGGGCGTCGCGTCGAGTATCTCGTCCAGGTCGTCGTCGAGGCGGAGCAGGTGCGTGAGAATCGGCACCGCGTCGGCCGTCGCCTCCCACTCCAGACGCTCCTCGCGCGCGTCTCCGGTCTGCCGGACCCGGATCACGGTCGACTCCTCGGAGACGCCCGGAATGGGCGGCACGACCGTCTCGTACCACGCGTCGCCGCCGTGCACGCTCATCGACTCGTACATCCCGCCGTCCGCGCGGTCCCAGAGGTACGACTGCCCGCTCTCCAGCGTCGCCTGCAGGTCGAACGCGCCGTCGAGGTTCGACAGGGAGATGGCCCCGGTTTCGAACTCCATCGTCTCGGGTCAGGGAGGCGGCGGGTATCGGGGTTTCGATGCCGTCCGAAACAGTTTCGACACGTCAGCCGAACAGACGGTCGATGGACCCCTCTCGCCGCGCCCTCCTCGCGGGAACCGGTGCCGCGCTCTCCGGTCTCGCCGGCTGTACCGCCCTCCCGCCGAATCCGCTCACCGCGAAGACGCTCTCCGTTCCCGAAGGCTCCGACGTGTGGCCGATGCGTCGGTTCGACGTACGGCGGACGAACGTGAATTCGGACGCCCCCGGTCCGGGGCGAGAACCGAGCGTCGTGCAGACGTACTACGCGTCGAGGCCCGTCGTCGTCGGCTCGGACGGTGAAGTCCGGTGGAGAGACGCGAGCGGCGATCGACGACCGGCCTCGGTCGTCACCGACGAGTTCCTGCTCCGGGGACGGTCGAAGATGGAAGTGGCGGCGACGACGCACGGCGGCGAGGACGCGTGGACACTGAACTTCCCGACCGTTGAATCCGACGGTGCGACGTGGAACGGGCGGCCGGAGTGGCTCACTCCCGTCGGCGACCGACTGTACGCGATAGACGGGAACCGAACGGTGTTCGGCGGCGTTCCCGGTGGACGACCGCGGTGGCACGCGAAGACCGATCCGGTCCACGGTCGGTCCGACCACGGACTCGCCGTCGCCGGCGAGACACTCGTCGCGAGCGGTACCGAATCCTATCGCCCGTCCGGTACCCGCGGCGAGGGTCGGTTCCACCACACGAGTCTCGTCGGCGTCGGACTCGACGGCGAACGCCGCTGGACGTTCGAGACGACAGGTTACCCGTGGACGGTGGCGACGGACGACCGCCGAGCGTTCGTTCCGGTGAGCACCGGCGAGTGGAAGAGCGGCGAGGAACGCCTCCTCGCGAACCACCTGTTCGTCGTCGACACGCGAACCGGGGACGCTCGGGCGCGGCGACCGCTGAACGTCGGGTGGAATCGCGGGATGGCCCTGTTTCACGCCGCCGTCGTCGTCTGCGGGACGGAGGCTATCATCTGTCTGGAACGGGACTCGCTCGAAGAACGGTGGCGCGTCCCCGTGGACGACTCGGACGGCGTCGTCGGCGGTGGTGGCGTGGTGTTCGCCGGGTCCAACCGCGGCGTGCGAGCGCTCTCGCTCGAAGACGGCTCGGAACGGTGGCGCTTCGACAGCGACGAGAGTCGGAACGAACCCGTCGCCGTCGCGGGCGCGAACGTGTACGTCTCGGCGACAGACGTCGTCTACGCGCTCGGACCGAAGTGAGGCCGCGTCGGTGAGACCGGTCCTCACCGGTTCCGGCCGACGGGGAACTTCACCCGCTCGGGTTCCTCTTCGAACCGCGCGAGCACCCGTTCGTAGATGGCGTTGCGGTTCCGAGTGACGCGCCGGGGGAGCGAGAGGAACCGAAGGCGGAGTTCGACCCACGACTCCCGTTGGACGACGTTCACCGTGGGCCGGTCGCTCACGTCGAGGACGACGGCCGTCTCGTCGAGTCGCTCGCGGTAGGACCGCACCGCCGCGGCCATCTCGTCGCCGAGGTGGTCGTCGGCCGCCTCGACCATGACGGCGCGGGCGAACGCGAGGTCCGTCTCGTAGGCGACCTGCACGGTCACCTCCGCCCAGACGTGGCTGAACAGCGCCGAGTCGTTCGTCACCTGTGCGGAGAGCACCTGCGCGTTCGGGACGGTGACGACGCGGCCCGACGGTTGCCCCGTCGAGACGAGCGGACCCTGCACCTCCCACAGCGTCGTCGCGAGGAAGCCAACGTCGACCACGTCCCCCCGCGTCCCGGCTATCTCCACGCGGTCGCCCACGGAGAACGGCCGCTTGAGCATGACGTAGAACCACCCGATGAGCGACAGCAGGGGCTGCTGAAGCGCGAAGGTGACGGCGAACCCGACGACGCCGAGCGAGAGGAGGACGCCGAGCCACTGGTCGGTGACGACGCCGAGGACGGCGATGAGACCGACCATCCCGAAGAGGAGTCGGAGGACGTTCCGCGCGTCGTGCGACCGGCGCTTGCTGTCGAACCGGGAGCGACGGCGTGTGCCGCCACGAGGTACGCCCCGAACGCGGCCGAGGCGGTGGCGGCGGCCGTCAACCCCCGCGAGACGAGGAACGCGAGCGAAACGCCGCCGACGGCCGCGTCCCCGAACGGCGAGAACGCGGCGACGGCGCCGGCGGCGACGAGGAGGAGGGGCGCGAGCAGTAGCGAGAGGTAACCGAGGCGGCGACGCGGCACGGGTCGTCGTCTCCGCGGGGCGGCGAAAAGCTACCGGAAGTCGGCTTTACCTCCTCCCGCGCCGAATCGCCCGTATGCGCACCGCGTTCGTCGCCTTCGACGAGATGACCGCCCTCGACTTCGTCGGGGCGTTCGACCCCCTGACCCGCCTCGGCACGATGGACCTCGCGCCGTTCCCGTTCGAGTGGGACGTCTGCGCCCCCGCGGAGACGGTGACGGCGACGGCGAACCTCAGATTCGAGGCCGACGGTGTCGGGGAACCGCTGGCGGGGTACGACCTCGTCGTCGTCCCGGGGGGCGCGGGAACCCGGACCCTGCGGGAGGACGATCACTTCCTCGCGTGGCTTCGAACCGCCGACCCCGACCTGATGGCGTCGGTCTGCACCGGGTCGTTGCTCCTCGGCGCGGCCGGATTCCTGGAGGGAAAGACGGCGACGACGCACCCCGAGGCGACGGCGGAACTCGCGGCGTACTGCGAGGTGTCCGAGGACCGCGTCGTCGACGAAGGCGGCGTGGTGACCGCCCGCGGCGTCGCCTCGGCGCTGGACCTCGGTCTGTACCTCGTCGAGCGACTGACCGACGCCGAGACGCGGGCGACGGTGGCCGAGCAGATGGACTATCCGAACCGTCGGTAGTCGACCCCGCTCGGACGTCGATATCTGTACTTCTTTTCGGGCGTATCCGGTCGCGTGAACGCCTCGACCCTAAGTGGTTTGCCCCAACAATCATGCATCTGTCCGGAAAACCAGCACCGAACGACCGGTGAGAACCGTTATCGAAGTCAGTGGAGTCCTGCGGAGTCGCCCGCCCGTCGGCGTCGCCGCCGTCGCGGCCGGGGTAGCGCTCGCCGTCCTCGGGTGGGTGAATCTGTTCGTCTACACCCCGGAGGTCATAACGAGTCGGGTCGACGCGGTGTACGAACTGCTCATCAACGGCGGACTCGCAGTCGCGAGCGTCGTGCTGATGTACGAGACGCTCGATAGCGAACTCGAAGACGACGACGTTCGCGTGGCGGGGCGGTGGTTCTTCGTCCCGATACTGTTCCTCTGGGCGCTGGTGATGTGGGCGAACGTCGACAACCTTCTGTCGGGCGCCTCGCCGCTGGAGTACTCTCGTCAGCTTCTGGTGTACGGCGGCCTCTCCGCCCTCGGCGGCGTCGTCATCGGACGGAACCGCGCGCGGGCCCGACAGAACCACCGACTGCTCCGCGAGACGGAGCATCAGCGCAGGCAGATAAGCGAACAGCACAACACGCTGGAGTTCATCAACCGACTGCTCCGCCACGACGTCGCCAACGGCCTCACCGTCATCTCCGCTCGGAGCGAGATGCTGACCGACCACGAGGACGAGATGGTTCGAGAGCACGCCCGCGTCGTCTTCGACCGGAGCGCGCAACTCGGCGAACTCACCGAACGCGTCCGGGAGTTCTCGGCGGCTTTGCAGGGGACGCCCGACCCCCTCCCCGTCGAGGTGACCGATATCGTCCACGACGAGGTGCGCCGGATACGGCGGACGTACCCCGACGTAGACTTCTCGGTGGACGCCCCGGAGTCGGCACGGGCGCTGGCGGGGCAGTTTCTCGTCTCCGCACTGGCGAACGTGCTGGAGAACGCCATCGAACACAACGACGCCGACCGCCCGTCGGTGGCCGTCGCGGTGGAAAGCACCGACGACGAGGTGCGCATCCGGGTGGCCGACAACGGGCCGGGCATCGACGACGAGCGGAAAGCGGATATCGTTCAACCGCCCGACGCGACGACCGAGCCGGTCCACGGCGTGGGGTTGTCGCTGGTCGAGACGGTGTTGGACCGCTACGGTGGCGGACTCGACATCAGCGACAACGACCCCCGCGGAACCGTCGTGGCGCTTCGACTCCGCCGGGCGGACGACGAGTCGCCGTCGAACCCGCAGCGACAATCAGCGAACGCGTAGCCGTTTACGGGCCGTTCAGGCGGGCGTCGCATCCCCCGACCCCGACGGGTCGCGGTCCTCCCCCGCGTCGAGCGGGTCCTCCAGTTCGCCCATGACGGCCTCCAGGGCGTCCGTCGCGGTGATGAGACCGACGGCGTCGCCGTCGGCGAACACGACCGCGAGCTCCTGTTGCTCGGCCTGAAATCGGTCGATGGCGTCGCTGACGGTCGTCTCGGCGGAAATCGTCATCTGCGGGGCGGCGATGTCGGCGAACGTTATCTCCCCCGCCCGCAGGTCGTCGATGTGGTCGACGACGCTCGGCACGTAGACGACGCCCTCGACCGATTCCAGGGCGCCGTCGACCAGCGGATACCGCGTGTGCGGCGTCTCGGCGACGCGCCGGAGGTTCTCCTCGGACGAAACGTCCGTCGAGAGGTAGACGGCGTCGGACTCCGCGACCATCACGTCCCGCACCTGCACGGACCCGGCCGCCAGGGCTCCCAGCACCTCTTCGTGTCGCTCGCCGGATATCTCGCCGCGCTCCAGCACCGAACTCAGCCGGTTGCGGAGTTGCGCGCGCGTCTCGATGGCGTCCTCCTCGGCTTCGAGCCACGCTCCCGTCATCTCGATGCCGAACAGTTTGAGCGTCCACTTCGCCACCGCGTCGCCCAGCGTGATGAGCGGCGAGATGACGACGTAGAACCAGTACAGCGGCGTGGCCCCGTACCGACACACCGTCCGGGAGCGCTCGACGCCGAGATACGTCGGCGCCTGTTCGCCGTGGGTCAGGTGGACGAGGTTGATGATGCCGTAGGCGAGTATCGCGCCCGCGCCGACCGTTGCGAGCGCCGTGCCGCCGAACAGCGGTTCGAACAGGGCCGCCAGCGCCGGTTCGGCGACGATACCGACGGCGATGCTCGACGCCGTAATCCCGACCTGACAGGTGGTCAGATACAGCTCGAGGTCCTGCGTCATCTCCCAAGCGCGTTCGAGTTTCGGATTCCCGCTCACGAACTCGTCCTCGGTGAACTGGCGGGCGCGCGTCAACGCGAACTCGATGGCGACGAAGAAGCCGTTCGTGAGGATGAGCGCGACGCCCGCGACGAGTCGGAGGCCGATTTCTGCTGCGTTCATCTGATGGTGGTCTCCCGTTCCGGCCCCAGCGGTTAGAACCCATCGACCGTTTGAGGGTTAATGAACACCAAGGACAGGCGCGCAAGAATCGACCACGATACTGCGTATCTGACTATCGGCCGCGGACAGGGTTAATGGGCTGGCCGTCGAACGACGTTCGAATGTCGACTCGAACGCTCGACGCGCTCGACAAGCGCGTCCTCTACGCGCTTCAGCGGGAGGCCCGACGCACCTCGTCGAACGACATCGCGGCGTCGCTCGACGCCTCGGCCAGCACCGTGCGGAACCGCATCCGAAACCTCGAATCCGACGGCATCGTCCGCGGCTACCACGCCGACGTGGACTACGAGGCGGCGGGCTATCAGCTGTACACGCTCATCGTCTGCACCGCCCCGATTCCGGACAGAGGGAAACTCGCCGCGGCGGCCGCGGAGGTTCCCGGCGTCGTGGAGGTACAGGAGGTGATGACGGGCGAGGCGAACGTGCTGGTGCGTGCCGTCGGTATCGACGGCGACGACCTGAGCCGAATCGGCGAGGAGTTGGACGAACTGGGGCTCAGAGTGTCCGACGAGGACTTGATCCGTCGGACGCACCGCAGGCCGTACTCGGGGTTCGAAGAATGAGCGACGGAGAAGACGGGCGGCGACGCGACCCGCTCAGTTACGGATGTGTTCGTCGGTGAGACTCGCCAAGCGGTTCGCCGCGTCGGGGTCGAACCCCTCCTCGGTGCAGCGCCACCGCCAGTTGCCTTGGGCGGTGCCGGGGAGGTTAAAGCGCGCCTCGGACCCGAGTCCGAGCACGTCCTGCACCGTCGTGAACGCGATGACGGCGTTCGACCGCCAGACGGCGTCGATGACGGACCAGTGTATCTCGGAGCCGTCGGCGCCGACGTTGTACTGCAGGCAGTCCTTCTGGTCGTCCGGCAGGTCGCGGTAGTAGCCGACGAACGTGTTCGTGTCGTGCGTCGAGGTGTAGCCGACGCTGTTGTCGGGGAAGTGCATCGGCTGGTACATATCCCCCTGTTGGCACCAGTTGGCGTACTGGGGGACGCGCATCCCGGGGAACTGGAACCGGTCTCGCAGGTCGACCATGCTCTGGTCGATGAAGCCGAGGTCCTCGACGATGAACGGCAGGTCGCCGAACCGGTCGGCGGCCGCCTCGAAGAACTCCGCGCCGGGGCCGTCGCGCCACTCGCCCTCGGCGGGGGAGTGCGCCTCCGCCGGGATGGCCCAGTACTCGTCGAATCCCTTGAAGTGGTCGATGCGGGTCACGTCGACGAGTTCGAAGAGCCTGTCGAGTCGGTCCATCCACCAGTCGTAGTCGTTCTCGCGGAGGTACTCCCAGTCGTAGAGGGGGTTGCCCCAGCGCTGGCCGTCGTCGCCGGGGTTCGGCGGGACGCCCGCGACGGCGGCGGGTTCGTTCTCTTCGGTCAGGTCGAACGCCTCCGGAGAGGCCCACACGTCGGCGCTGTCGAGGGCGACGTAGATGGGCAGGTCGCCGACGAGTTCGACGCCCTTCTCGTTGGCGTAGGACTTCAGGTCGCGCCACTGCCGGTCGAAGACGAACTGGACGAACTCGCGGTAAGCTACCTCCTCGGCGAGTTCCTCGCGGTGTCGCTCGACGGCGTTCTCGTCGTGCGTGCGGATCTCCTGCGGCCACTCGATCCACGCGCCGTCGTAGCGCGTCCGCAGCGCCATGAACAGCGCGTAGCCGTCGAGCCACGCCGACTCGCGTTCGCGGAACGCCTCGAACGCCTCGCGGTCCTCGTCGGTCGCCTCGGACTCGAAGCGGTCGTGCGCCGCGCGGAGCATCTCGGTTTTGTACTCGCGGACGCGGTCGTACTCCACGTCGTGCGGCGAGAACTCGGGGACCGGTTCGAGGTCGTCGTCGGTGAGGTAGCCCTCCTCGCGGAGTCCCCGGAGGTCCACGAGCAGCGGATTGCCCGCGAACGCCGAGTACGACTGGTACGGCGAGTCGCCGTGAATCGACGCCGTTGGACCGAGCGGGCAGAACTGCCACAGCGACTGCTCCGCCGACGCGAGCCAATCCACGAACGCGTGGGCGCCGTCACCCAAATCGCCGATACCGTGCGGACCCGGCAGCGACGTGACGTGCATGAAGACGCCAGACTGTCGGTCGAATCTCATAGTTCGTCTGTCCGGGGCCGGAGAGATAAGCGTGTGGCACACGCGGTCGGCGGGCGTTCGGGTCAGCGTCGGGGGCGGCGGTTACGGGCGGAAGCGCGCCGCGACGGGCAGGTGGTCCGAACGGTAGCCCTCCTCCAGAATCCCGAGCGTCCGGTAGCCGAGCACTTCGCGCCGCGACGGCGAACGAATATCTATTCGGGTGCGAGCAGGCGGTGTTGTAAAGGCGTTTCGTCGCGTCGCGCTCCGGTCACCTCCGAGCGGACGCGGGTCGGCGGGCGTCGCGACGGTCCGCGGCGCCACCGTCTCCGGCGGCCAGCGCGCCCGTGCGACCCCGTAGCGCCCTTCAAAAACACTTATTCGTGCGCTCCGATTCCGAACGCACATGAGTGAAATCGTGGTGACGCTCCCCGACGGCTCGGAGCTGTCCGTCGAGGAGGGCGCGACGGTCGCGGACGTCGCCTACGAAATCGGTCCGGGGCTCGGAAAGGACACGGTCGCGGGCGTCGTCGACGGTGAACTGGTCGACAAGGCCGACCCCGTCCACGACGGCGCACAGGTCGTCATCGTCACCGACCAGAGCGACGAGTACCTCCGCGTCCTCCGGCACACGGCCGCGCACGTCTTCGCGCAGGCGCTCCAACGCCTGCACCCCGAGGCGAAACTCGCCATCGGGCCGCCGACGGACGAGGGCTTCTACTACGACGTGACGGACGTCGACCTCGACGCCGACGACCTCGAGGCGATAGAGGACGAGATGCGGGAGATACTCGAGGCCGACCTCCCCGTCGAGCGGGAACTCCGCTCGCGCGAGGAGGCACTGGAACTGTACGAGGACAACCCATACAAACGCGACATCCTGGAGGACGAGGCCGCCGGCGACGAGGAGCTTTCCTTCTACGTGCAGGGCGACTTCGAGGACCTCTGTAAGGGCCCGCACGTCGAGTCGACGGGCGAGATAGGCGCGGTGAAACTGCTGAACATCTCCTCGGCGTACTGGCGCGGCGACGAGGACAACGAGACGCTGACGCGGGTGTACGGCACGGCGTTCGAGTCCGAAAAGGACCTGCAGGACCACATGGAACTGCGCGCGGAGGCCGAAGAGCGCGACCACCGGAAACTGGGCAAGGAGATGGATCTCTTCTCCATCCCCGAGGTAACGGGGCCGGGCCTGCCGCTGTATCACCCGAACGGCAAGAAGATACTCTCGGAACTGTCGGGCTTCGCGGAGTCTCTGAACGTCGACGCCGGCTACGAACCCGTCGAGACGCCGCACCTCTTTCGGACGGAGTTGTGGAAGCAGTCGGGCCACTACGACAACTACGTCGACGACATGTTCCTCCTCGACGTGAACGACGAGGAGTACGGGTTGAAGCCGATGAACTGCCCCGGCCACGCGACCATCTTCGACCAGCACTCGTGGTCCTACCGCGACCTGCCGGTTCGATACTTCGAGGACGGGAAGGTGTACAGAAAAGAACAGCGCGGCGAACTGTCGGGGCTCTCGCGCGTCTGGTCGTTCACCATCGACGACGGCCACCTGTTCTGCCGACCCGAGCAGATAGAGGCCGAGATACGGCAGGTGATGGACTCCATCTACGAGGTGTTGGATACCTTCGGGTTGGAGGCCCACGTCGCCCTCGCTACGCGCCCCGAGAAGTCCGTGGGGAGCGACGAGATATGGGAGCAGTCGGAGACGCAACTGCGAGCGGTCCTCGACAACCAGAACGTCGACTACGACCTCGAACCCGGCGACGGCGCGTTCTACGGCCCGAAGATAGACTTCGCGTTCGAGGACGCCCTCGGGCGGAAGTGGGACGGTCCGACGGTGCAGGTGGACTTCAACATGCCCGAGCGGTTCGACCTGACGTACACGGGCGAGGACAACGAGGAGCACCGCCCGGTGATGATCCACCGCGCCCTCTACGGCAGTTACGAGCGGTTTTTCATGGTCCTCATCGAGCACTTCGACGGGAAGTTCCCGCTGTGGCTGGCGCCCGAGCAGGTCAGAGTGCTCCCCATCTCCGACGACCAACTCGGCTACGCCCACCGCGTGAAGAACGAACTCGGCGACTTCCGCGTCTCCGTCGAAGACCGCTCGTGGACGCTCGGGCGAAAGATACGCGAGGCTCAGGATGACAACGTGCCGTACATGCTCGTCGTCGGCGAGGACGAGGCGGAGGCCGGCACCATCTCCGTGCGCGACCGGCAGGAGCGCGAGGAGCAGGACGTGGCCGTCGA
Source organism: Halogeometricum pallidum JCM 14848 (assembly GCF_000337095.1). Taxonomy (GTDB): domain Archaea; phylum Halobacteriota; class Halobacteria; order Halobacteriales; family Haloferacaceae; genus Halogeometricum; species Halogeometricum pallidum. Next base: position 65,837 of record NZ_AOIV01000004.1, on the reverse strand, counting down.
GGCGTTCCGCGAGCACCTCGACGCCGAGTACGGCGAGAAGCGCCTCGAACCCGACTTCCTCGCGGACTGAACACTTTCTTCTTCTCTCCTTCGCCCCGACGGACGAACGCTCGGAGGCGACTACGCCGTCGATTCGGTCGCCGTTCCGGAGTCGGCGTCGTCGTCCCGTTCTCCGTCGCCGTCCCCGCTCTGCTCGGCCGCCAGCCGGTCGAGTTCGTCCGTCAGCACGCGTCGGAAGGCGTCGTCGCGGGCGAGGCGCGTCGCGGTGCCGACGTGCCCGCGGTCCCACACCATCACGTTCCGCCGGGGGACGTCCCACCGGCGGAGGAGACTCGCCATCCCCTCGGCGGGCGCCACGTCGTCGCGGGAGCCGTAGCAGGCGAGGATTCGCTCGGGCGGGAGCGCCGGCTTCGCGGGGGGGTTCAGCAGGGGAGCGAAGTCGTTCAGGTCGTCGCCGGTCCACCCCGCGGCGGTGAGGGCGTCGTCGACGCCGAGCAGGGAGACGAGGCGCGACCCGGTGAGCGCCTGCGTGACGGAGCCGACGCCGGAGACGGGGGCGACGAGGTCCGGGCGCATCGATTCGGGCCAGTCGCCGCACCGACCCGCGACGTGCAGCGAGACGATACCGCCGAGGCTCAGACCGCCGACGGCGACGGCCGGTGCCCCTTCGGTCCGCGCCCACTCGACTAACACGCCCGCCTCCTGAGCGGCGGCGCCGTACAACTCGGCGTGGCCGACGGGTGCCCGGGCGAGGTACGGTTCGCCCGCGTAGGCGCCGAGCGGTTCGCGCCGGCCGTGCCACGGCGCGTCCGGCAGGACGACCCGGTAGCCCTCGCGGGCGAGGGGCCGAGCCACCGCCTCCTCTTCGAGCCAGTACGCCGCCCGGTCGCCGAAGGACCCGAGGCCGGAGAAGAAGACGAGCGTCGAGAGGTCGTCCGTCGCCGACTCCGGTTCGTACACCCGGGCGGTGGCGGTGTCGCCGACGTGCAGCGACGGCGTGGCGAACCGGACGCGGTACTCCACCGTCTCGGGGCCGAGCACCGTCTTCGACCGCGAGACGCGCGGGAGCGACTCGCTCACCGTGGAGTCGGCGAACCCGTACAGCCGCTCAGGTTCGGCGAGTTCGTGCGCCCAGCGGTCGCGGGCGTCGTTGGGGGTCGGAACGTCGAACGCCACGGGCGGGACGAGGTGGTCGCGTTCGAGGAAGTCGAACAGGTCGTCCGGGGCGGCGTGGGCGGCGTCGGCCGCCCGTCGCTCGCGTTCGCGGGCGACGCGTTCGTCCGGCGTCGTCTCCTCGTCGCCCCAGAACGCCGCCTCCCAGCGGTCGGCCGCGTCCTCATGTCGTTCTCGGAACTCCGCGAACTGGGCGAGTGCGGCCTCGACTCGGTCGTGGAGGTGCGGCGCCGGCGGCGCGTCGGCCGCCCGCAGGAACGCCGCGGGGCCGGACCCGAGGGACACGTCGGCGGCGGCGCGGGCGCGGCGGACCGCGTACCGACGCCGGAGTCGACGCAACGCCACCGTCTCGTACGTCTGCGTCTCGAGCAGGCCCCCGAGACGGGAGCCGAGGAGTCGGTGCCGGCGCGGGGTGTCGAGGCTATCCATACCCTCCCTACGGGGGGGTATTTCTTCACTCTAGGCCGACGGCGCCCGACGCGCCGAGGCGTCGACGTCGGTGCGTCGGTGGACGCTACGACCCCCGGTCTACTCGCCGAAATCGCTCGTCTCCTCGTAGTACTCCCCGTGGACGGCCTCGCGTTCGTAGACCGGTTCGCGCCGGACGACGGCGGTCTCGCCGGATTCGAGCCCCGCGGCCCACACCGCCTCGAGGAACCAGACGGGTTCGAGTGCATCCGCGTCGACGCCGCCGGCGCGTCGCAGGTGGTCGAACGCGGCGCTTCGGGTGGTGAACAGTCGGTCGGCGCGGCGCCGCCGGAAGTCGGGGGCGACGTAGCACCGCCACGTCGTCCCGGTGACGACTATCGGGTCGTCCGCTCTATCGTCGGGGTCGACGTCGCCCCAGCGGTGGCGAAACCAGACGTGCGCGCCGGAGTCGGTCTCGCGGCACAGTTCGACCTCGCCGAGGACGATGAGGTCCTGCATCGCCCGCGGGACGTTGAGGTCGGGGAACAACCCCCCGTAGGCGTGTTGGAACTCCTCGGTCACCTGAGCCAGCGACACCACTCCCTCCGGAAGCGAACGGAGCGTCTTTCGTAGTCGCTCGTAGGCCTCCTCGGGTGGTGCGTCCGCGCGGAACATTAGAGAGAAGGAGGCGACCGCCGGGATAAATACCGACCGGTCGGTTATCCTGAATGATATCCAGGGGGAGTCACCACTCGGTGAGCGCACCCGGCCCGAAGTCGTAGACGAGGACGGCGAGGAACGTGAGCACGCCGGTGAGCGCCGTCGCGCCGCCGACGAAGAACACCCACTCCATCCCGACTTCGTACATCAGCCACCCGCCGAGGAGGGGGCCGACGACGCTGCCCGGCCGCCACAGCAGTTCGCGGATGCCGAACGAGGAGGCGACGCCGCCGCTGTCGGTTCCCTCGTCGGCGAACAGCGCCATGCTCGCCGGTTCGCGGAAGCTGTCGGCGACGCCGAGCAGTCCCGACAGCCCCACGAGGGGGAGGAACGCGGGCGAGAGCGGTCCCAGAATCGGGAACGCGGCCGGCAAGGCGAGGGCGGTTCCGATGGCGGGCGAAAAGGGCACCGCGAGGGCGACGAGGCCGTACACGCCGCCGCCGACGAAGACGAAGAGGGCGCGGCCGTACCGGTCCGAGAGCGCGCCCGTCCGCGGTTGGCACAGCATGTTCGTGAACTTCTCCGCGACGACGGTGAACGAGACGGCGAGGCTGGCGTACGCGAGGCCGCCGGTGGCCGCAGAGACGCCAGCGTAGATGGGAACCCACGTCCGCACGAGGGTGACGGCGACGGCGTACTGCGCGCGGAAGGTGGCGATGGTGAGGATGCGTCGGTTCAGCGCGAGGTCGGTGAACGGGAACCCGCGGACTCGGGTGTCGTCGTCGTCGAGGAACAGCCAGCAGGTGACGGTGGCTATCGCCATGAGGACGACGATGATGGCGAAGATGGGCGTGAAGCCGAACGTGTCGTACAGCGCCCCCGCGAGGAGGCTTCCGAGGATGGAGGCGGCGAACGCCGACGCGTTCGCCTTGCCGATGTTGTTCGCGCGCGACCCGACGGCGGAGAGTTCGCCCACCAGCGACAGCGACATCAGCCCCGCGCCGGTGACGGCGACGCCCTGCAGGGCGCGGACGCCGATGAAGCTGAGACTGGAGTCGACGGGGACGAAGAGCGCGTACGCCACCGTCCCGAGGGCGAGGACGCCGACGAGCACGTCGCCTTTGTCGAAGCGGTCGCCCGCCCACGCGAGGGGGACGACGGCGATGGTTTGCGCGGCGGTAAACCCCGTCGTGTACATGCCGACGATGAATCCCGCCCCGACCGTGAAGAGGCCGAAGACGGAGACGCTCGTGGGGTCGAGCGCGTCAATGTAGTCGGAAAGGAGCGTGATGAGGGTGATGAACCCGTAGCCGCCGGCGAACCGCGTGAGGTAGAGCGCGTAAAATTGTATGCTGTTCCGATTCACGGCGGTACTGCTCGGGAGGGTTGAAAAGCGGTTTCGGTTCGTAGTAAAAGGTCCGAGACCGGAAGCGATCAGTCCGCGTCGTAGCCGCCGTCAGTCCGCGTCGTCGCCGCGCCGTCCGGAACGGCGGCGGGACGGCCGAAGAGGCGCGCGCGGAGCGTCTCGCGCGTGACGAGGCCAAACCCGAGGAAGATGACGAGGAAGCCGACGAGCGTCGTCGCGTCGACGACCTGACCGAACAGCGCCCAGCCGGTGACGGCGGCGGCGACGGGTTGGAGGTAGCCGACGAGGTTTATTTCGGTCGCGCCGACGCGGTCGAGGAGGGCGAAGTAGATGAGGTAGCTGACGACGCCCGAGACGAGCGTCAGGTAGCCCAGTGAGACGAGGGCCGGGAGCGTCAACTCGACGGCGGCGACAGACTCGCCGCGGGCGGCCGACACCGCGAGGAGGACGGCGGCGCCGATGAGCATCGCCCACGCCTGCATCGACTCGGTGGGGAGCGTCGTCCGGAGGGGCGCCGTGAGCACGGACCCGAGGGCGAAACTGGCGGCGCCAAGGAGGACGAGGACGATGCCGAGCAGGTTCGAAGACAGGAAATTCGCCGGGTCGGGGTTGGCGACGATGACGACGCCGAGGACGCCGAGGAGGAAGCCGACGCCCGCGACGGCGTCGAGCGACTCGTCGAGCATCGCCGCGGCGAACACTGCGGTCAGCACCGGCGAGAGACTGACGACGACGGCGGCGACGGGGGCGGAGACGTGCATCTGTCCGAGGTAGGCCAGCGCGTGGTAGGCGGCGATGACGAACAGGCCGGCGACGCCCGCGCTGAGCCACTCCGCGCGGGTGCGGGGAATCCAGCGGTCGGTGGTGGCGACGGCGTAGGCGAGGATGACGAGGCCAGCGAGGACGTAGCGCACGCCCGCGAACAGCACGGGCGGGAAGTATTCGAGTCCGGTCTCTATGGCGACGAACGACGTACCCCAAAAGCACGCGAGCGCGAGGAAGAGGAGGGCGTTCCGGTCGGCAGTGGTGGAGGAGGTTCGGAGCGACATCTGCGTTGTATATTCTTGTATACGAGAGTAATTAAATCTATCTACAACAGTTCATTAGGAATTCGATTTTGGTTCAAATTTATTCCGTCTTAGACCATGATAGTTCGGTATACTTATAATATCCTTGTTACGGTACATAAACTCGGACAGAAGGCGGAACATACAACCCCCGAGGGGCGTATGGAGAGACAACTGGGCCATGGACGAACGTGATATACGCCTTCTGAAGGCCATCTCGGACCTCGAAACGGGCAGTCCCGAACGACTCCACGAGGAGACGGGGATTCCTGTATCGACGATACACTATCGACTGAACAACCTGCGCGAGGCGGGCATCATCGAGAACGACCTCTACGACATCGACTTGGAGAAGGTCGGACTCGGCGTGACCGTACTGGTTGAGTTGCTCACCGACTACAGCGGTCCCCACCACACCTTTCAGGACAAGATTCTCGACGTGGAGGGCGTCACACAGGCGTACTTCACGATGGGCGAGACGGACTTCATCGTCGTCGCTCATCTCTCGGGCCGGGAGATGGTCGAACGACTCATCACCGACTTCGAGCAGATAGACGAGGTCGAACGGACGAACTCCACGTTCGTCGTCTCGACGCTCCGCGACAGCGCGCGCGTCCTCCAGAACTACGAGTTGGAGACGCTCCTCGACGAACTACTCGAAGACGAGTGAACATCGGTGAGACGTGATATTTCTTCACCCATATAGTAGATTCTCACAAATTGATAATAAATTCAGAGTACGCAAACTAGAGTTTAAGATGGTGTAGTGACAGGTGTCTAATATGCGGTCTCACCCCACCAACCCATCCGGCGCGGAGACGACGACGGCGCGAATCGAGTGGCCGATGAACGACCACGGCGCGATGACGGTACGCGTCGAGGCGTCGAACGAGGTACGGCAGATAGTCGAGTGCGAGAGCGACGCCGTCAAGCACACGTTGGCGCGGCTTCCGACGGGCGCGACGGTACCCTTAAAGATGGAGTCGCTCGGTTCGCGCGGCAACGCGTGGCGCGTCACCGAACTCGTCGGCGTCGACCACGCCCAGCGACCGACCGCTCCGAGACGCGACGACGCGCGCCCCGTCGACGAGGACCGTGACGAACGCGATCGGCGCGTGAGAGTCTGACGGCGGAACGTCGCGTCTCGGCGGCGACTCAATTCGACCCCTTCTTCGCCGGGTTCCCCGCCGAACGGACAGGACGGAGAGCGTCGGCCGCGTCGACGGCACGGACGGGCGGATTCCGCGGAACCGATTTGATTCGAGGCGAGCGACAGAAGCAAATTTCGAGCGTCCGAGAATCTCTCGGTGGGTATTTCACCGGAAACGTGGTGTCTGACGAGCGGCGATGCTCGGCGGGTTCGGTCGTCCCGAAGAGAATGTGAGCGGGCCGGGAGGGAGTTGAACCCCCGACCGTCTGATTAAGAGTCAGACGCTCTCCCTAACTGAGCTACCGGCCCGTGCAATCGTTCGTTTCCGCGGGGTAAGTAAAGACCTTTCGTTTAAGCCCCTCGGTGGGAGAACCACGCACGCCGCCGACCCGGCGAACCGGGCCGCTGTCGGCGAACGAGTCGGTTCGCAGACGCTACCGCGGGAAACGAGTGCTGTTAAGTGTCGTCCGACCAGAGGTGCTGACGATTATGAGTGCTGGGGTCACCATCTCCTCGATGTCCACCTACGCGATTCTGGGATGCGGGAGCGTCGGGCACGCCGTCGCGGAGGAACTCACCGAGGAGGGAAAGGACGTCCTCATCCTCGACAAGGACGAGAGCCGCGTCGAGGCCCTCCGCGACCAGGACCTGAACGCGCAGACGACCGATATCTCCGAGTCCGAAGTCGGGGACGCCGTCAGCGACCGGGACGTGGTCCTCATCCTCTCCTCGGACGTCGAAGCTAACAAGGCGGCCGTGTCCACCATCCGAGAACGCGGCGACGACCAGTTCATCGTCGTCCGCGCCTCCGACCCCGTCTCCGAGGACGAACTCGCCGAACTCGGCGCCGACGTGGTCATCACCCCCTCGGAGGTTATCGCCGACTCCGCGCTCCGTTCGCTGGAGTCGGGCGAACTGGAGTACAAGGCCCGGCAGTTGGCCGACCTCTTGGAGGCGACGGAGGGGACGCTGGCCATCCTGACGCACGACAACCCCGACCCCGACTCCATCGCCAGCGCCGCCGCTCTGCAGGCCATCGCCGCCGAGTTCGACGTGGAGGCGGACATCCTCTACGACGGCGAGATGGGCCACCAGGAGAACCGGGCGTTCGTCAACCTCCTCGGCATCGACCTGCTGCGACTGTCTGACGCGCCGGACCTCGCCTCCTACGGCGCGGTAGCCCTCGTCGACCACATGAAGTCGGGCGAACCCGACATCGGCACCGAGGTGGACGTCTTCATCGACCACTTCGAACCGAGCGAGGTCATCGACCCCGCGTTCATCGACGTCCGACCGAACGTCTCCTCGACGTCGACCATCCTCACGAAGTACATCCAGGAGTTCAACATCAGCCCCAGCGAGGCCGTCGCCACCGCGTTGCTGTACGGCATCCGCGCGGAGACGCTGGACTTCAAGCGCGAGACGACGCCCGCGGACCTGACCGCCGCGGCGTATCTCTACCCGTTCGCCGACCACGACACGCTCGAACAGGTGGAGTCCCCGTCGATGTCGCCGGAGACGCTGGACGTGCTGGCCGAGGCCATCCAGAACCGCGACGTGCAGGGGAGCCACCTCGTCTCGAACGCCGGGTTCATCCGCGACAGGGACGCCCTCGGACAGGCGGCCCAGCACCTCCTCAACCTCGAGGGCGTGACGACAACGGCCGTCTTCGGCATCGTCGACAACAACATCTACCTCTCGGCGCGGTCGAAGGACATCCGGATGAACATCGGTAACGTCCTGCAGGACGCCTTCCAGGGCATCGGCGAGGCGGGCGGCCACTCCACGCAGGGCGACGTGGAGATTCCGCTCGGAATCTTCACCGGCATCGAGACGTCCGAGGACAACCGTGACACCCTGCTCCAACTCACCGAGGAGGCGGTCCGGAAGAAACTGTTCGCGGCGATGGGCGTCGAGAGCGAGAGCGGAAACGGAAACTGAGACCGAATCCGGATATAGATCCGATTCGGGGTCGTCGCAGCCGTTCGAGTCAGGCGACGACCGTCGACTCTTCTTCCTCGTCGGAGTGCTTCAGGCGCTCTATCACGTCGTTGACGAGGATGACGTCGCCGACGGCGCGGACCCAGCGGTAGGGGAGGAGCACGCCCTTCCCCGGGTCGATCCGGGTTCCGAACAGTTCGTCGTTGAGTCTACCGAGCGCGAGTCCGGTCACGGTCTGTCGGTCGAGGTCGAGGCGGATATCCTCGACTTCCCCGACGAAGACGCCGTTGTTCGAGTAGACCTCGCGCCCGACGAGCGTCGTTAGCTCTTCGGGAGTGCCGTCCATGTGGACCCTCTTGAGGCCATCCGCCTTAATTGTTCGTAGCTCCGAGACGCGAGCCCCGACGGCGACGGCGACGGCGGCAGACGGCCGTCTGACGGGGAACTGACCGGGAGCCGTTCGGACCGGCGGGCGGTCCGTCCGCGATGCCGCCGTCCCGGGGTTTATACGCGGAACGGTCGAACGACGTGACAACTGATGGCATCGAACTCACGGGAACGGTTCGCCGACCCCGCGGCGGACGACGACGCGAACTACGACTACGTGAACGACGACGTCGAGCGGCCGGGGATGGTCGACGACCTCGAATCGCTCGTCGAGGGGGACGTGCGCTTCGACACCTACTCGCGTGAACTGTACGCGACGGACGCCTCGGCGTACGAACAGACGCCCATCGGGGTGGTGATGCCCGCCTCAACGGACGACGTAGTCGCGGTGATGGAGTACTGCGCGACGCGGGAGATTCCGGTCCTCCCGCGGGGCGGGGGGACGAGCCTCGCCGGACAGACGGTCAACCGCGCCGTCGTCCTCGACCTGATGACGAACATGGACGCCGTCTACGATATCGACCCCGACGCCGCGACGGCGACGGCGCAGGCGGGCGTCCGACTGGGCGACCTGAACGCCGAACTGAAGCCGCACGGGCTGAAGTTCGCCCCCGACCCGGCGTGGGGCGACAAGTCGGCGCTCGGCGGCGCCGTCGGCAACAACTCCACGGGCGCGCACTCGCTGAAGTACGGCAAGACCGACTACTACCTCGAATCGGCCGAGGTGGTGCTCGCGGACGGCACGGTGACGACGTTCGGCGAGGTGGAAGTCGAGACGCTCCGCGAGGAGGGCGACCCCGACGGCGATACGAAAGAGCGCATCTACGCCGAAGTCGCGCGGGTGCTGGACGAGGAGGCCGACGAGATTTCGGAGACCTATCCCGACCTGAAGCGGAACGTCTCGGGGTACAACCTCGACATGCTGGTCGACGAGATGCGCGGCGAGCGTCGCCTCCCGGACGACTCGGGCGTCGACCCCGAAAGCGTTCCGGGAACGGTGAACCTCGCGCGACTCCTCGCCGGGTCGGAGGGAACGCTCGGTATCGTCACCGAGGCGACCGTCTCGCTCGAACCCGTCCCGAACACCGCCGCCGTGGCGCTCCTGACGTACGACGACGTTGTCGACGCGATGGAGGACGTGGCCCCCATCCTCGAACACGGTCCGGCCGCCGTCGAGGTGATGGACGACGTGCTGCTCGGACTGGCCGGCGAGACGCCCGAGTTCGAGGAGGTGGTCGGGATGTTACCCGAGGGAACCGACTCCGTTCTCCTCGTGGAGTTCTACGCAGAGGACGACGAACACGGCCGCCAGCAGGTGGCTGACCTCGTCGCCGACCGGGTTCCCGGCGGGGAGAGCGAGGCGGACCCCTCGGCGGGCGCGGCGGAGACGACGGCGAAGGCGCACACCGCCGTCGCGGCGATGGAGGCGCACGACGCCGAGACGCGCGCGAAGTTCTGGAAGATGCGCAAGTCCGGCCTCCCCATTCTCCTCTCTCGGACCACCGACGAGAAGCACATCGCCTACATCGAGGACACCGCCATCCCCGCGGAGAACCTCCCGGCGTACGTCGCGGAGTTCCAGGAGATTCTGGAGGACCACGACACGTTCGCCTCCTACTACGCCCACGCCGGCCCGGGCGTCCTCCACATCCGACCGCTGGTGAGCACCAAGACGGTGGAGGGCGTCGAGACGTTCGAGGCCATCGCCGACGAGGCGACTGACCTCGTGATGAAGTACGGCGGGTCGGTATCGGGCGAACACGGCGACGGACGGGCGCGGACCCAGTGGAACCGAAAGCTGTACGGCGACCGCCTGTGGGAGGCGTTCCGCGAGTTGAAGACGGCGTTCGACCCCGACTGGCTCCTCAACCCGGGGAACGTCTGCGGCTATCAGGACGACGAGGAGCGTCCAGAGGGGACGGTCGGGAGGAACGCCCACGACATGACCGAACACCTCCGGTTCGACCCCGATTACGAGTTCGAGGCCGGCCTCGACCCCTCGCTGGAGTGGCCCAACGAGAACGGGTTCGAGGGGATGGTCGAACTCTGTCACGGCTGTGCGGGCTGTCGCGGCCCGCAGGAGACGACGGGCGGGGGGATGTGTCCGACCTACCGGGCCACCGAGGAGGAGATACAGTCCACGCGCGGACGGGCGAACATGCTGCGGCAGGCGATGAGCGGCGACCTCTCGGACGGAGAGCAGTTCACCGACGAGTTCGTCGAGGAGGTCCTGGACGTCTGCGTCGGCTGTAAGGGCTGTCTAAAGGACTGCCCCAGCGGCGTCGACATGGCGAAACTGAAAGCGGAGATGACCCACGAGTACCACCAACGGCACGGCGCGAGCCTCCGCGACAGGATGTTCGCCGACATCGGGTCGCTGTCGGCCCTCGGGAGCGCCCTCGCACCCCTCTCGAATCTCGCCTCGAAGGTGCCCGGCGCGCGCCTCCTGATGGAGAAGACGGTGGGTATCGCGAGCGAACGGGAGTTACCCGAGTTCCACCGCGAGTCGTTCGTCGACTGGTTCGAAAAGCGAGGCGGAGCCCGGATACCGGCGGGAGAGGCCGTCTCGAAGGTGCTCCTGTTCCCCGACACGTACACGAACTACAACCATCCCGACGCCGGGAAAGCGGCCGTCCGCGCCCTCGAAGCGGCGGGCGTCCACGTCCGCATCCCCGACGGCATCACCGGGTCCGGCCGACCGCCACACTCGAAGGGGTTCGTGGACCGCGCGCGCGAACGCGCCGGACAGAACGTCGACGCCCTCGCGCCCCTCGTCCGCGACGACTGGAGCGTCGTCGTCGTCGAACCCTCCGATGCGGTGATGTTCCAGCACGACTACCTCGATTTGCTCTCCGGCGAGGACGTCGAGGCCGTCGCGGCGAACACCTACGGCGTGATGGAGTACTTCGACGCGTTCCGCCTCCTGGAGAACGGGAGCGCGGAGGCGGACACCCCGCCGCGGTCGCTGACGTACCACGGCCACTGCCACCAGAAGTCGACGAAGAAGGACCACCACGCCGTCGGCGTCCTGCGGCGCGCGGGCTACGAGGTGGACCCCCTCGACTCGACCTGTTGCGGAATGGCCGGGTCGTTCGGCTACGAGACCGAGCACTACTCGCTGTCGAAGGCCATCGCGCGCATCCTCTACGACCAGGTGGACGACTCGGCGGGGGAGGTGGTCGTCGCCCCCGGCGCGTCCTGCCGGTCGCAACTCGGCGAACGCGACGGCGAGGCGGAACCGCCGCACCCGGTGGAGATGCTGGCCGAGGCGCTCGCCTGAACCCGAATCGCTGCAATTAGGCGTCCGCCGACAGCGACGCCAGCACGTCGGAGAGGGCGTCCAGCGCCGCCTCGACGTGTTCGGGTTCGCGGCCGAGGGCGACCCGGAAGCCGTCGGCGTCGTCGAAGAAGCGCCCCGGGACGACGAGGATTCCCTCCTCCCACGCCGCCTCGGCGACGTCGTCGCCGTCGGCGTCCTCGTGCTCGAGGAACGCGTAGGAACTGCCGTCGTACACCTCCCCGGAGAGTTTCTCGTGTGCCGCGGCGAACTCCGCGAGGAGTTCGTGGTTCGCGCGGAGGTGTTCGCGGGCCGTCGCCGACAGTTCCTCGCGGTTGTGGAGGGCGCGGCGGGCCAGGGCGCGACTCGGTTCGGCGACGGTGGGGAGATGGAACGCCGCGTCGCGGGCGGCGTCGAGTATCTCTTCGGAGCCGATGAGCCAGCCGATTCGGAGGCCGCCGAGACCGTAGAACTTCGTCAGCGACCCGGTGACGACGGCGCCGTCGAGGCCGGCGGCGGTGACGCCTCCGAAGGCGCCGTCGGTCGTCTCGTCGGTGACGAACGGTCCGTACACCTCGTCGACGAGGAGGTATCCGCCGGCCCCGTTGACGGCGTCAGCAGCCTTCGAGAGCCGTTCGCGAGTCGTCAGCCGACCCGTCGGGTTGTGGCGATTCGAGGTGACCGCGAGGGCGAAACTGCTCCGCGCCGCGGCGGCGATTCGGTCCGCGGAGAGTTCGTCTCCCTCCTCCGGTCGGATGAACCGGTCGACGCGCGCGCCGAGGGCGCCGGGCGTGGAGACGAGCGGTTGGTACCCCGGTTTCTCGACGAGCACCTGCGGCGGCGTCGCGTCGCCCGCCTCGCTCTCGGCGACCGAGATGGCGGCCGACTCGGCGACGAGGTTCGCGTGCGTCGCGCCGGCGGTGACGAGCACGTTCTCCTCGTCGACGCCGTACTCGTCGGCGAGTTGCGAGCGGAGCGTCACCTCCTCGTCGGGGTCGGGGAGGTCGACCAGGCTGTCGGGGATCACCCCCGACTGGTGTGCCGACGTTCGCAGGTCGCTCGACCCGAGGTCGTACGTCGCCTCCTCGGGGCGACCGGATATCCACTCGAGGTACGGTAGGGGTGGAAACATAGAGCGTTGACTCACAGTAGGCGGTCGCCCCCAAAATGGTGTGCGTTCGGGCATCGTCGGCGGTCGCCGCTCGGCCGTTCGAGGCCGGAGGGACCACCCCCCTCTCCTCGGAACTCGGAACCGCCGTTTCGTCCCCATTTCGGCCGACGGCGCCGTGTGACCGTTCCGTCACCGGCACACGGTTTGGCGTCCAATCTATATCTTCACGCTCGACCAGTATATAAAAAGAGAAAACTAATATATAGTATTACCATCCCGTGAAAACATTCCCGACGGATGAATATAAGTGAGTGAGAACACTACGTAATCATGCCGGGGTGCCTCTGACAACCGGCAGTTACATCGCGTCGGCCCGCCCGGACCGACGCGACCGACTGGAGATTCTCTCCAGTCATTTCCCTTCGAGATATCCAAGAACCGCCGAGCGGAGGCTCTCGTCCCCTTCTCGATACGCGAGGTGCGCCTCGCAGTCGCAGTCCGACGCTCCGAACCCCGCGAGCGGCGAGGTTTTAGCGTTCAACGCCGCGGCGACGTCGCACTCCGCGTCCGTCCGGGGCGCGGCGGCGACGGCGAGCAGCGAGGTGTTCGGGTGGCCGCCGAGGTAGTCGACGTGCCAGTGTCGAACGCCGTGGTCGCCGGCGGCGACGCGGCGGTGTCGGGCGACCCGTCCGAGGCCGTTCGACCCGAACGCGCTCCCGACGTAGGCGTACGCGCCAGCCGGAAACGTCGCCGTTCCGAGCGCGCCTACCGCTATCTCGCTCTCCGCCGAGAGTCCGAACAGCAGCACGTACGTCCCGGGCGGCGCGTCGCCCGCGCCGACGCCGAGCGAGTCCGTCCCCGCCGCTATCGCGCCGGGGTCGAGCAGCGAGACCACGCTCAGAGCGCCGCGGGTCGCTCGGCCGCCGAGTCGACGAGGCGGTCGAAGAGAGCGGCCGCGTCCTCGGTCAGATCGTACGTCCCGTGGTAGTCGTCCGGGTCGCGACCGCGTCCGCTGGCCGCGCCGACGACCCCCGCGATGCGCTCGTAGTTGTCGCGGACGAGCGAACTCACGATGCCGGGCGTCCCGGCGCGCTCTGCGAGTTCCTCGGCGGCCGACTGTCCGGCGTAGACGCGCCCCTCGCTCCGGTCGACGAGGAACATGGCGAACGGCGCCTCGCCGAACTGCCGTCCGAGGAACGCCTGCGCGGCGTCGTCGTACCACGAGATGGCGCCCACCTCGTCTAGTTTCCGCAGGGCGCGCGCCGCGATGGAGCAGTACGGACACTCGCCGTCGTACACGAGGACCGCCTCGTACCGTGACATACGCCGAGTTGGGCCCGCGAGCGCAAAACGGTGCCGGGGTGGGAAAACGGGATGCGAAGGCGCCGCCCGCCGGCCCGAAACCGTCAGGTCGGTCGCGTCCCGAGAGTCGGCGTGAACGAACTCGTCGCGTGGCTTCGGGACCGGCCGTACTACGACGGGCAGATACGCGACCACCGGCGCGTCCCGGCGCGCGGCCCCGAGTTCGCGGACGCGACGCTCGAACCGCGCCTCGAGTCGGCGCTCGCGGACCGCGGCATCGACCGCCTCTATCGACACCAAGTCGAGGCTATCGAGGCCGTCCGCGACGGCGGTAACGTCGTGTTGGCCACGCAAACGGCCAGCGGAAAGAGCCTCGCGTACACGGTGCCGGCGTTCGAACGAGCGATGGACCACGGAGGACGGACGCTCTACTTGGGTCCGCAGAACGCCCTCGTCGCCGACCAGGACGAGACGCTGTCGGACCTCGCGCACGGCCTCGGCTTCGGCAGTCGCGTCTCCGTCGGGCAGTACACCGGGCGCCTCTCGAAGACGGAGAAGCGGGACGTGCGGGACCGGGGGCCGACCGTCCTCCTGTCGAACCCCGACATGCTCCACTACGCCCTCCTGCCGCACGCCCACCGCCTGTGGGAGTGGTTCTTCTCCTCGCTGGAGACGGTCGTGATAGACGAGGTGCACGGCTACCGCGGCGTGTTCGGCAGCCACGTCGCCCTGACGCTCCGCCGCCTCAACCGCGTCTGCGAGCGGTTCGGCAGCGACCCGCAGTACGTCTGCTGTTCGGCGACCATCGGCAACCCGGTGGAACACGCCGCGCGAATCACCGGGAAGGGGGAGGACACCTTCCGCCTCGTCGACGAGGACACCAGCGGCACCGGAGCGACGCACTGGGTGCTCTGGAACCCGCCGGAGTACGAGGGGGACCGCGGCGGGAGCGGCAGGCGGCGCTCCAGCCACGTCGAGACGCAGAACCTCTTCGTGGACCTGCTGTCGCGCGGGCACCAGACGCTCGCGTTCACCAGGGCCAGACAGGCCGCCGAGCGCTACGCTTCCGAGAGCGCGAGCGAACTCCGCGAACGCGGCGAGAACGAGGCGGCCGCCGGCGTCGCGGCGTATCAGGGCGCGCTGAAACACGAGCGACGCCGGGAGCTAGAGGCCGGCCTGCACGACGGGAGCGTCACCGGCGTCTGGTCGACGAACGCGCTCGAACTCGGCGTCGACGTGGGCGGACTCGACGCCGTCCTCATCGACGGCTACCCGGGCACGCGGATGTCGGCGTTCCAGCAGGCCGGACGGGCGGGGCGGGGGAGCGACGACGCCCTCGTGGTCATGGTCGGCGGCGAGGACCAACTCGACCAGTACCTCCTGACCCATCCCGAGGAGTTCTGGGACGGGGAACCGGAGCGCGCCGTCTGCAACCCCGAGAACGCGGAACTGCTCCCCTCGCACGTCGCCAGCGCCGCCGCCGAGAACTGGCTGAAACCGGACGAGGAGCGCCACTTCGGACCGACGACGCCCGACGTGGTTGCCGGCTTGGAGGCGGAGGGAACGCTGGAACGCCGCGACACCGCGGAGGGCGTTCGCTGGACCTATTCGGGAGACGGCAGCCCCCAGCACGAGATGAGCCTGCGGACCATCGAGAGCCGGGAGGTGGACCTGCTGGACGGCCGGTCGAACGACGTGGTCGCGTCGCTGTCGTTCGGGGACGCCCTCCGCGACGCCCATCCGGGGGCCATCTACCACCACCAGGGGCAGTCCTACGAGGTGACGGAACTCGATTTGGACCGCGACGTGGCGACGCTTCACCCGACGTGGGCGGACTACTACACGCGCGTCCTGCACGACAAGGAGATAACCGTCGAGGAAGATTTGAAGGCGAAACCGCTCGACGCCCGCCCGGACACCGAGGTGCGCTTCGCCGACGTGACGATGCGAAAGCGGATAACGGGCTTCGAGCGCCGCGACCCCAAGCGCGGCGAGGCCATCGGCCGCGGGTCGCTGGACCTCCCGGAGACGACCCTCCGCACGAAGGCGCTCTACTACACCGTCCCGGCGGACGTGGAACGCGAGATGCGCGCGCTCGGCGAGGAGACGCGGGAGGACGGCGCCGGGCAGTACGACCTCTCCGGCGGCGAGTACGGCTTCGGCGGTGGCATCCACGCCGCCGAGCACGGGATGATATCGCTGTTCCCCCTCTCCTTTCTCTGCGACCGCGGGGATATCGGCGGCCTGTCGACGCCGCACCACCCGCACACCGACCGATCGACGATATTCGTCTACGACGGCCACCCCGGCGGCGTCGGCCTGACCGAGAGCGGCTACGACGAGGTGGAGACGCTGCTCCGACGGACGCACGGACTGATACGCGACTGCGACTGCGAGGACGGCTGTCCGGCCTGCGTGCAGTCGCCGCAGTGCGGCAACGCGAACGACCCGCTGTCGAAGACCGAGGCGGTGCACCTGCTGGCGGCGCTGAGCGGCCGGGAGACGTGAGCCGTCAGAAGGGGAGGTGGATCCGGGACGTGAACCGGTCGACGACGAGCAGCGACGCCACCGCCGGGAGGACGAGCGCCGCCTCCGAGAGGGTCGACATGAGACCGAGGGCGACGATGAGCGTCGTCGCGCACGCCGGCGGATGGACGGCGTCGACGGCGAGCATCCCGGAACTCGTGAGGCCGACGGCGACGACGCCGCTGACGACCAGCCACGGCGGGTGGAAATCCAGCGGCGTCGTCGGCACCGAGAACACCGCCGCGGCGGCGGTGTAGGCGAGGAGGCCGCAGACGACGCCGACGGCGTGGCCGCCGAGGACCGTTCGGGGGGTCGGCCCCTGGTCCCGGGCGGCGAGGACGAACGCCGAGGGTCCGAGGCTCGGAAACAGCGCCGGAATCCCCGTGACCCACGCCGTCGCCCCCGCGATGGCCAACAGGAGCGTCGCTCGGACGCCGACGGTGACGGGGTCTGGCAGGCCGAACGTCGGTCCGTTGAGAGGCATCGGGTCGAAGAGGAGACTCAGGAGAACCTAAGGTCGACGAGACCGCGTTTCACCGCGTCCAGCAGTCGTTCGTCCAGCGGCATCCGCGACCACTCGTCGGGTTTGTCCTCCTCGGGCACCTCGTCCAGTAGGTCCACGTACGAGGCGTGGACGTGCCGACCGTTCTCGCCGCACTCCGGGCACGTCACGATGATGAGCCTCACCCGGTACGAGCGCTCTTGGGTCGTGCCGCAGTGCGGGCAGACGTACGTCTCTGTCACTGTCACCCCGTTTGAACTGCGGGTATTCAGGGTTTGCGGGTCGCGTCTCTCCCGAGTCCTCGGTCGAAGCATGCGGACGGTGACGTCGTCGGAACCACCTCGAAAGCCCCGCCCGCGTACCCCTCCGGCGGCGAAAGGGTCCTCTCGGAGGCGCAGTTCTACGGCTCCCGTCGCCAGACGACGGCGTCGGCGTTGGCGAGTGTGACCTCCGTGTCGGCGTCGACGTCCGGCGCGGTCAGCGCGGGCTCCCAGCCGTTGGTCGGAATCGCGGGTGCGTTGGCATCGGCGGCGGCGTCCGTGGCGAGAGAGTCAGGAGACACCTCGACGGGAACGCCCTCTATGTTGGCCGCGAAGAGGAGTTCGTCGGTCAGTTCGTCGAGGAGTTGGACGCCCGCGTCGGTCGTCATCCCCTCAGTTCACCGGGAGGACGGCGACGTGTTCGACTTCCAGTCCGTCGGCGGTGGCGACGTCCTCGCCGGTGACGAGGTCCGTCGAGTCCACCTCGCGGTCGTCCAGCGTTACCGTCGCGGGGTCGGAACCGAAGTTGAGGACGCAGACGTAGGCGTCACCGTCGTGTTCGCGGAGGAACGCGACGGCGCGGTCGGTGTCGGACTCGTAGTCGACGCGCCGGTAGGCGCCGTCGTACCCGAGCGCCGGCGTCTCGTTTTTGACCTCGATGAGGCGCTTGTAGTGCTCCTGAATCTCTTCGCGGGCGTGGTCCCACGCGAGGGCGTCCCGGCGGCCGCGCTGACCGATCTCCTGTCCGCCGTACAGCATCGGGACGCCGGGGAGCGTAAATAGCGCTCCCGCGGCGGCCATCGCGGCGTCGTCGCCGCACTCGACGATGTAGCGCGTCTCGTCGTGGTTCTCGATGTACAGCATGAACGACGCGTGCGGGGGGAAGCCCACCTCCGCGCGTTGGTCGACGGCGTCGAGGACGGCCTCGGCGGGCATGTTGCCGTCGCCCACCTGCCGCATCGTGAAGTACAGCGTGGTGTCGAAGTGCATGTCGAACATCCCGTTGTGGAAGTCCGCGATGTACGGGATGGTCTCGTCGAGGAGGAGGAACTCGGGGTCTTTCTCTTTCACCCGGTCGTGCAGTTCCTGCCAGAACGTGTTCGGGACGGCCCACGCCATATCGCAGCGGAAGCCGTCGGCTATCTCCGCCCAGATGTCGACGGCGTCGAGGAGGTAGCGGCGGACCTCGAGGTTGGTGTAGTCGAAGTTGGCGATGAACTCCCAGTCGAAGTACGTGCCCGGTTCGCCGCTCTCCTGCCACTCGTACCAGTCGTAGTACTCCGAGTCGGGGTTCTTGTAGGCGTCCTCGAAGAACGGGTGGTCGCGTGCGGAGTGGTTCAACACGAGGTCGAACAGCACCTTCATCCCGTGGTCGTGGGCGGCGTCGACGAACGCCTCGTAGTCCTCGCGGGTGCCGAGGTCCTCGGCGATGTCGTAGAAGTCCACGATGTTGTAGCCGTGCGGCGCGTGGTCGTTCTGCAGGACCGGCGTGAGCCACAGGCAGTCGACGCCCAGTTCCTCCAGGTAGTCGAGTCGCTCCTCGAACGCCTCGAAGACCGAGTCGTGTTCCTCGTCGTCGGTGAACCCGCGGACGTATATCTCGTACAGGGTGACGTCCTTCGACCACTCCGGCGGGTCGTTCGGGCGGTCGACGACGCCGGAGACGGCGTTGCCGCGCGTCGGTATCGTCTCCGCTTCACCCCCGTCGGAACGCAGTTCCGCCGAGGTTCGCGTGGCTTCGCTCCGCTCACCGCCGTCGGAGTTTCGCTCCGACGAGATTCGAAAATCTTCGGGTCGATCACCGCCGTCGGTCATCTGCTCGCGCGAGAACTCCACGGTGTCGGGCACGCTGTAGGCGTCCGCGAGGGCGACGCCGTGGACGCGGACGCGGTTCCCGATAGCCGAGAGGGGGATTCGAAGCTCCCAGCCGTCGATCTCGACGGCCGAGGAGGAGACGCCGTCGCGGTCGTCGACGAGGAACTCGACGACGATGTTATCGCGGTCGGTGTCGCTGTCCGGGTGGGTCTGCGGGTCCGCGCGGACGACGAAGACGTCGTCCTCGACGCTACCCTGTAGTTGGACGCGCGGTCGGCCGCCGCCCTTGCCGCCGCCGGACCCCGCGCCCGACCCGGAACCGGAGACGCCGCCGCTCCCTCCCGTCGGACGCGCCGACCCGCTCATCCCGCTCGATCCGCTCATCCCGCTGGCGCCGCCGCCGACGCCGACAGGCGCGAGTTCGCCGGAGAAGACGCGGACGGTGAGCGTGTGCGTTTCGTCGGGGGCCTCGAGTTCGAGCACGTACGTCCCCGCCGTATCGGGCGAAAAGGGAACGACGTTCTCGTCGTCGGGCAGTTCGAGTTGGCTCGCGACGGGCGCGCTCTTCACGTGCCAGCGGTACGTCGCGTCGGGGTCGGGGTCTCTCGGTGCAAGCTGTACCGTTTCGCCGACAGCCATGAACCGCGGTGGACCGGGATGGTGCATGGAGAGAGCAAACACCCCTCGGGACTTTGCCTTTGCCCATCCTTCGGCGGATATGACGTGTTTCGTCGGTCGGTTCGCGATTCCCGCGTTCGCGCTCGCTCCTGTCCGCTCGACCGTCCTGAGGTAACCGTATGCGAATGTGAATAAAAACGGCCAATACTTATGCTCCGGGCGCACACCTCCTGCGTATATGAGACTACGGACCGCGCTGAACGAATACAAGCGCGACCACGGCGGGCGTTTTCCGGAGGAGCGTCCGACCGCCGACGGAGCCTTCTCCGGCCATGGGGACCGACTGGTACACGTCGGGGGCGACGGCGAACTTCGCGATTACTCCGCCGCGCTGTCGGGACTCTACGGCATCGACAGGTCGCGGTTCGCCATCGAGGCGAACGGCGAGATACGGTGGTTCGACAGCCTCGATACGGTTCGGCAGCACTACTACCGCGAGACGAGCCTCGTCGAGACGGAGTACGACGCCGGCGAGTACACCGTCCACCAGTACGACCTCACGCTCGGCCGAGCGCACGTCACGCACGTGGAACTCCGCGGGGCGATTCCGACCGACGCGCACCTGACGGCGTTCCTGACGCTCGCACCCGAAGGGCGCGAGACGCGCGTCGGCCGCCTCATCCACGAGACGGGCGGCCCCGAGGGGACGCAGGCCGTCGAAGTGTTCCACCGCGACGAACACGACTACGTGACGGCGTCCACCGGTCTCGACGACGTCCGCGGGCAGATACCCGAGCGGTTCGACGAGATTCTCTCCGACGACACCTTCGAGTTCCCCCGCGAGGCCGTGTTGGAGCGGTACGAGGACACCCACCTGAGCGGCGACATCGTCGTCTCCGCCCCCCTCGAACCCGAGGGCCGCGCGGTCCGGACGACGCTCGTCACCCAGTTGTCCGACCACCGCTCGCTCAGCCGCGAGGAGGCGCTCTCGGATCTGAACCACTGCGCGCTGGCGCACGCGTCTGCCGACGACCTGCGAGCCTCGGCGCGCGACCGCGCGGAGGTGTACGTCCCGGACCACGTGCCGCGGCAGAACCTCGTCCGCGCCGACCTTCGGGCGCTGTCGCTGCTGACCGCGCCCACAGGCGCGCACATCGCGGGGCCGGAGTTCGACCCGTTCTACACGCATTCGGGCGGCTACGGCTACACGTGGTTCCGCGACGAGGCGGAGGTATCGCGGTACCTCCTCGGTGCCGACGACCGCCTCTCGCTGGAACTGACCGACCGACTGACGACGAACGCGGAGTTCTTCTGCGAGACGCAGTTGGACGACGGGTCGTGGCCCCACCGCGTGTGGGCCGTCGACGGGTCGCTGGCACCGGGGTGGGCGCACGCCCGCGTCGAGGGCTCCGATAAGCCCGAGTACCAGGCCGATCAGACGGCGAGCGTCGTCACCTTCCTCTCGACGTTCCTCGAGGGGCGCCGGGACGAACTGGACGCAGACCTCGTCAGGCGGATGCGCGAGGCCATCGAACGGGGCGTCGCGTCGCTGGACGACAGCCTCGAAGACGACGGCCTCCCCGAAACGTGTCAGAACGCGTGGGAGAACATGGTGGGTCGCTTCACGCACACCGCCGCGACGTTCCTGCAGGCGTACGTCGCCGTCTCGCGCGCGCCCGTCGACTCGACGCTCGCCGACCACGCCGAGGAACAAGCGACGGCCGTGTTCGAGGGAATCGACGCGCTGTGGGACGACGAGCGCGAGGTGTACGGCACGCGACTGCAGGGCGAGGAACTCGACTCGCGTCTGGACTCCGCGACGCTGTCTCTCGTCGACGCGTTCGTGGCGTACGACGGGCTCGAAGGCCTCTCTGAGGACGACCTCGACCGACTGGAGTCGCACCTCGAGACGACGCTCTCGGAGCTCTACCGCGACACCGGCGAGGTGGCCGGCCTCATCCGCTTCGAGGACGACTGGTGGCGGACCGCGGAGCAGGACGAGTCGAAGCTGTGGTCGCTGTCGACGGCGTGGGGCGCGAACGCCGCCGCGACGTTCGCCGTCCTCCTGGACGAATACGGCCGAGGCGAGGAGTCCGACGCCTTCCTCGAGGAGGCGACGGACCTGTACGGCCTGCTTCGCCCCGACGGGCCGTTCACGACGGGCGGCGGCTACCTGACGGAGCAGGTGTTCGACGACGGCACGCCCGACAGCGCCGCGCCACTCGGGTGGTCGCACGCGGTGCGCCTGAACACCACCGGCTTGCTCTCGGAGTACGACGCGCTGCCCGCACCGAAACCGGCGCCCTCGGGCCCGGAGAGCCGTCCCCGGTGGACCACCGGTGAGAAGTACGGCATCGGCACCGTCGCCGACCACACGGAGGAGGACCCCTCGCGGATCTGGTTCACGCTCACCGAGGGGTCGCTCACCGAGGTGCGGTTCCCGCGCGTCGACCTGATGAATCTGCGGACGCTGGACATGTTGGTCGTGGACGCCGACGCCGAGTCGTCGTACACCGCGCGGACGCACAACGAGACGCGACGCGACGACGCCACCGACACCATCGAGCGCCGCACGGAGATGGCCGAGGACGACGCCCTCGTGTTCAGACACATCATCACCGAATCCGGCGACGGCCGCGGCCACCAGTGGCGACTGACCATCGAGTACGCCGTCGACCCCGAACACGACGCGCTCCTCGTCGACGTCTCCTTCGAGGCGGACGACGACAACGAGTACGAACTGTACGCGGTGGCCGACACCGCCCTCGTGAACACCGGCGGGAAGGACCGCGGCCTGCGCCTCGGGCAGATGGGGAGCTACCACCTCGTCGCCCGCGACGCCGGCGCGTACGACCAGGAGGGCAACGCCCGACCGCTCCTCATCGACGAGAACGGCGATGAGTACAGCGTCGCCGTCGCCATGACCGCCGCCGGGCGGTTCGACTGGGCGACGGTGGGGGTGGCCGGCACCGAACACCTCGCGAGACTGTTCTCGAACGGCGAACTGCCGAACGCCCAAGAGCGCGTCGACGACGAGAACGTCGTCCTCGTGGGTCGCATCGGAACCGGGACGCGCGTGAACGAGACGCTCGCGCTCGGATTCGCCGAGAACGCGGACACCGCGGCAGCCCTCGGCGAGGCCGCCGGCGCACTCACGCGCGGGTACGAGTCGGTGCGCTCGAAGTACGTCGACTCCTGGCAGTCGTTCCTCGCGGACAAGGAACCGCCGGCATCCGTCGCCGACGACGAGACGCTGGCGAACCAGTACCGCGCCTGCCTGATGGCGCTGCGGGCCGTCGAGGACAAGACGTTCCTCGGCGCGGGCATCGCGTCGCCGTCGGTGCCGTGGGGCGAGGCGGTCACCTCCGACGAACCGAAGGGGTACGGCTACAACTTCGTCTGGTCGCGCGACCTCTATCAGGTGTTCACCGTCTTCGACGCCGTCGGGGACCTCGAGACGGCCGTCAACGCCCTGCAGTACATCTACGAGTACCAGCAGGACGAACGCGGCTTCATCCCCCAGAACACCTACCTCAACGGCCGGACGCGCTGGGGCGGCGAGCAGATGGACAACATCTCGTTCCCGGCCGTCATGGCGTACATGCTCGCAGAGCGCGGCGTCACGTTCGACGACGTGAGCTACGACTACGTGAACGTCAAGCGCTCGGCCGACTACGTGGCGCGCAACGGGCCGCCGACGGCCCAGGAGCGCTGGGAGGAGGAGGCGGGCTACTCGCCCTCGTCCATCGCCGCCGAGATAGCCGGCCTCTCCTCGGCCGCCGCCATCGCCATCGGGGAGGGTTACGACGCCGACGCGCTCATCTGGTTGGCCCTCGCCGACGACTGGACCGACAGCGTCGAGTCGTGGACGGCGACGGAGACGGGCACCGACCGCCACGAGCACACGCCGTACTACGTCCGCGTCACCCGCGACGGTGACCCGGACGCCGGCCACCTGCGGACGCTGGCCAACAGCGGTCCGACGCTCGACGAACGCGAGATAATCGACGGCGGCTTCCTCGAACTCGTCAGGCTGGGCATCAAGCCCGCCGACGACGATATCATCCAGAACACCGTCGTCGAGATGGACAGCACCATCCGCGTCGACACGCCGGACGGTCCGGCCTTCTACCGCTACAACGGCGACGGCTACGGCGAACGCGAACGCGACGAGGAGGGCGCGCCGTGGTCCATCGAGTCGAAGGGGAAGGGTCGCCTCTGGCCCATCTTCACCGGCGAACGCGGCGAGTTCGAACTGCTGAACGACACCGAGGAGAAGGCGCTCGACCCCGCGAACATGCTCCGGACGATGGCCAGTTTCGCCAACTCCGGACGGATGATATCCGAGCAGGTGTGGGACCGCGAGCACAGCACCGCCTACAACTGGGAGTTCGGCGAGGGGACGGGCGCGGCGACGCCGCTGGCGTGGTCGATGGCGCAGTTCGTGCGCCTCGCGCACAGCATCGACGTCGGCGAACCCGTCGAGATGCCCGCGTTCGTCCGCGAGCGCTACCTCGAAACCGACCGGCCCGAGGGGCCGAAACTGCAGGTGAGCACGCGCTTCATGGGCGATAACCTGGTCGTCTCCGGGAAGACGGACGCGGCCGTCGTCGCGGTCAAGACGCCGAGCGAGACGGCGATAGTCGAACCCGAGGACGGCGCGTTCGAGGTGGCCGTCGACATCGAACACGGCGAGAACCAGGTGACCGTCGCCGGCGCGACGGACGCCGACCTGACCGTTGCGGGCACGAGCGTCACCCGCTTCACGCTCTGAGTCGGCCCCGCCCGCGGGCTTTTCCTTCGGACGCCCCTTACTCACGATATGGCCACGTACACCCGTCGGACGCGGGTCGCCGCCCCGCTCTCGGAGGTCTGGGAGTTTCACTCGAAGATATCGGGACTGGAGGCGCTGACGCCCGAGTGGATGAACCTCGACGTCGTCGACGTCCGAGGCCCCGACGGCGAACCCGACCCCGAGGAACTGGTAACCGGGTCGAAGGTCCGCATGTCGATGCGACCGCTCGGCGTCGGCCCGGCCCAGCGGTGGACCTCCCACATCGTCGAACGCGAGTGCGAGGACGGCGCGGCGGTGTTCCGCGACGAGATGATCGGCGGCCCGTTCCGGAAGTGGGTCCACACGCACCAGTTCTACGCCGACGGTGACGAGACGCTCGTCGAGGACCGCTTAGAGTACGAACTGCCGGGCGGCCCCCTCGGCCGGGCGGCGTCGCCGGCGGCAGTCGTCGGCTTCGAGCCGATGTTCCGATACCGCCACCGAAAGACGAAGGAGTTGCTGGAGTAGTCGGGTTCGGGCGCCTCCCGGTCGTCGCGGGGGCGCCGTCAGTCGGGGCGGAGCGAAGTCAGTCTGCGCGGGGCGGGTCGAACGCCTGCGCGTGCGACGCGGTGGTGATCTCGAATCGCGCGCCGCCCCCCCTTCCCTCGGTGACGGCGACGGACCAGCCGTGGGCCTCGACGATTCCCTCGACGATAGAGAGGCCGAACCCCGACCCGCCCTCGGTCGTGGTGTGTCCCTGCTCGAAGACGGCCGCACGGTCCTCGGGCGGGATGCCGGGGCCGTCGTCCTCGACGTAGAAGCCGCCGCGGTTCGGGAGGGGACCGACGGTGACGGTGACGGCGTCGGCGTCGACACCGCGGGAGTCGTCGCCGTCCGTCGAACCGTGTTCGACGGCGTCGTCGGAGGAACTCCGACTGCCCGTGGGGCCGTGCTCCACGGCGTTGCGGACGAGGTTCTCGAAGACCTGCGTGAGTCGCCCGGGGTCGGCGGAGACGGTGCCGAGTTCTCCGACGAGTTCGAGCGTCGCGCCGCCCGTGTCGACGGCGCCCCACGCGCGTTCGACGACGCCGGAGAGGTCGACGGTGGACGTCTCGCCGACGGTCCGGCCCTGTCGGGCGAGTTCGAGCACGTCGTTGACGAGAGCGTCCATCCGTTCGAGGCCGTTGACCGCGCGGTCGAGATGCGAGACGTCGCCTGTTTCGCGGGCGAGGTCGACGAAGCCGTCGACGACGTTCATCGGGTTCCTGAGGTCGTGACTCACGACGCTCGCGAACTCCTCCAGTCGCTCGTTCTGCTGGTGGAGTTGTCGTTCGCGCTGCTTGCGTTCGAGAGTGTACGACAGCATATCCGCCGCGGTGCCGAACAGCGAGACGTCCTTGTCCGGCCACCGCCTGGACTCGGTGGAGACGAACATCAGGGCCCCGACGAGCGACCAGTTCGACACCATCGGAAGCGCGAGGAGGCTCCCGTCGTCCGGGAGCGACAGCGAGTCGACGGGACAGGAGGGAACGGCGCCCGCATCGGGTGCCCGGACGTTCTCGAACCGGCACAGTCGGTCGAGGAGCCACTCGCAGTCGTTCGACCTCACCGCGGTCGGCCGCGGCGACGCGCCGTCTGCCGTCCACTCGTGGCTCTTCTGCAGGGCGTCGGTGTCGGCGTCGTAGGAGTAGATGACCGCCGCGTCGACATCGGCGAACTCACCGAGACTCTGGAGCGTCCAGTGTATCTTCGTCCCTATCTCGTCGACTTCGGCGCTCATCAGCGTCGTCGAGGTGTCGAGGATGAGGTCCTTCAGCCACTCCCGGGACTTCTCGACCTCCCGGCGGCGACGCTGTTCGGTCACGTCGTGGAGCGTGCCGACCGCGCGGTGCACGCTGCCGTCGAACACGCGGGGCGAGACGGTGGCGACGCAGTGGATGCGTTCGCCGTCCGCGGCGTACACCTCCGTCTCGAACCGGGTCGTGTCCGACTCCGTCCCGTCGAACAGGTGGTCGAGTTTCTCGCGGATGCAGTCCTCGTCGTCCGCCGACACCGTCGAGACGTGGGTCCCGACGACGGCGTCGCGTTCGTAGCCGAGCAGTTCGACGAACACGTCGTCGACGGAGACGAACCGCCCCGACCGGTCGAGGACGTAGACCGCCGTCTCCAGGGCCTCGAACGCGCTGTCGTAGCGTTCGGTCGTCTCCTCCGCGCGGTTGCGCGAGACGGCGTTCGCGACTCGCTTTGTCAGCACAGCGTACTGGTCCGTGCCGGTCGCCTTCTGCACGTAGTCGGTCGCTCCGACCCGGAACGCGTCGCGGACGACGTCCTCCGACCCCCGACCGGTGTAGAGGATGAACGGGAGGTTCGGCCGGATGCGGCGGAGAGCGCGGAGGAACTCGAGTCCGTCCATATCCGGCATCTCGTAATCGCTGACGACGCAGTCGACCGTCATCTCGGCGTCCGCGAGACGGTCGAGGGCGTCGTGCGGGTCCGTCACCGTCTCGACGGTGAGTTGGGCGTCCTCGAACTCTCCTTCGAGGTAGGTGGCGACCATCGAGGATAGTTCCGTCTCGTCGTCGACGTAGAGTACGGAAATCTCCTCCCGAAGCGTCATACCACGTCTAGCTGACTTGATGGCTTATCAGCGTTGCGACGCTAATATCAGATTCAATATCAGGGATTAGCTGGTGAGCGGAACAAACCGTCGAGCGCCGAACCGCGACTGCAGAATCGAGTGTATCGGTATTCGATGCGTTCTCTCGCCGTTTCGGTGACTATCTATCTTTTTAGCCGATGCGCGTCCGACGGGGACGGTGGATCTTCGGTTACTGCCCCGGGCACGGTAGTACTAGAAAGGATAACTACGGGAGCGAGCGCTTCGGTCGGATTAGCCCGAGTATCGAATCCGGCACGATACCGGATGGGAGAGGCGACCAGTCGGGCAGATATCGGGCGTTCGAACCATCCGGTACGACGGCCGCATCGACGAGTCCCCTAAAGTAGCGTCCGGACGTCTTCACTCGCTCGACCGCACGACGTTGTACGGTCGGATGAGTACTCAGTTGCGGACGCGACTCCAGTCGTCTGCGGCGGCCCCCGACCGGTCGTCCTCGTGAATCTCCCGGAGGAACGCGGGGAGTTCCGGCACACGGGAGGTGTCGTGCGTCCCGACGGGCGGTCGATTGACCTCCGCGGCGGGGGAGTCCTCGAGGTCCGTCTCGTCGGCGATGCGGTCCATCTCGCCGTCCTCCCGGGCGTCCTGGTCGATGCGCATCGAACAGAACTCCGCGCCGCACATCGAGCAGAAGCGGGCCTCCTTGTAGTTGTCTCCGGGGAGCGTCTGGTCGTGAAACTCGCGGGCGCGTTCGGGGTCCAAGGAGAGGTCGAACTGCCGCCGCCAGTCGAAGGCGTAGCGCGCCTCCGAGAGCGCGTCGTCCCAGTCGCGTGCGCCGGGCAAGCCCGCGGCCACGTCCCCCGCGTGCGCCGCGATACGGTAGGCGGCGAGACCGTCGCGCACGTCCTCGGCGTCCGGGAGGCCGAGGTGTTCCTTCGGCGTCACGTAACAGAGCATCGCCGCGCCCGCGCGCGCCGCCTCCGTCGCGCCGATGGCGCTGGTGATGTGGTCATACCCCGGTGCGACGTCCGTGACGAGGGGACCGAGGAGGTAGAACGGCGCGCCGTCGCACACTTCGCGTTCCCGGTCGACCTGTTCGGCGACCATGTCGAGCGGAACGTGTCCCGGGCCCTCGACCATGGCTTGCACGCCGTGCTCTCGGGCGACGGCGACGAGTTCGCCGAGCGTCTCCAACTCGGCGTACTGCGCGTCGTCGCCGGCGTCGGCCAGACATCCCGGCCGGAGGCCGTCGCCGAGGCTGAACGTCACGTCGTACTCGGCGAACACCTCGCACAGTTCCTCGAAACGGGCGTACAGGGGGTTCTGCGCCGCGTTGTCCTCCATCCACTTCGCCAGTATCGACCCGCCGCGCGAGACGATGCCCGTCTTGCGGCCGTCCGTCAACGGGAGGTGTTCCATCAGCACGCCCGCGTGGATGGTCATGTAGTCGACGCCCTGTTCGGCCTGCTTTTCGATCACCTCGAAGAGCATCTCGAACGTGATATCCCCGACGGAGTCGGCCCGCTTGACCGCCTCGTATATCGGCACCGTCCCGACGGGGACCGGCGAGTACCGGACGTTCGCCTCGCGGACTCCGTCGAGGTCGGATCCCGTCGAGAGGTCCATCACCGTGTCGGCGCCGTGGTGGACCGCGGTGTGAAGTTTCTTCAGTTCCTCCTCCCGGGAACTCGTCTCCTCGCTGTTGCCGATGTTCGCGTTCACCTTCGTCGAGAACGCCTCGCCGATGACCATGGGGTCGAGCGACGGGTGTTCACGGTTCGCCGGGATGACCGCGTGACCCGCGGCGACCTCTTCTCGAACGAACTCCGGGTCGACGTTCTCGCGTTCCGCGACCCGCCGCATCGCCGCCGTCGTCTCGCCGTCCCTCGCGTGCTGGAGCTGTGTCGGCATCGATTACCTAGTGATACCACCATATGATAAAGTTGGCGCGAGCGAGCGGAAGTCGGAGTCGGCGCCTGCGGATTCGTCTCGCGTCGCCGAACCCGTATCAGCGCTTTCGGATGCGCATCACCGCTTTTGGATTCTCCCACGAGACGACCGCTCGGGAGCTATCCCTGCCGTCCGTTGGTTTTCCGTCACCCTCGAACTCGACCTCGAACCGGTCGTGCGTGCCGTCGGGCGCCTCCCGGAATCGGCGGTGCAGTTCGGCGACGTCTTCGTCCGCGACTCCGGTCCGTTCGACCCACGCGTCGAAATTCAGCGTGAGTTTCGCACCCGCCGTCTCCTCGACCGTCATGCCGGCACCCTCGAACAGGTCCGTCCACTCGGACACCGAGCGCAGGGCGACGTGCGTGGGGTCGCGGAGGCGTTCGACGCCGTTCAGCCACGCCGCGAGTTCCTCGTCTTCGGGAGCGACGTTGTCCTCGAAGGCGAGGACGCCCCCGGGTTCGAGGACCCGCGCGACTTCGTCGACGAACGTCTTCGGGTCCGGGAAGTGGTGCGCCGCGATGCGGCAGGTCACCGCGTCGAAGGCGTCGGCGGCGAACGGGAGTCGCTCGGCGTCCGCGGCGACGCCCGCGACGCCGTACTCGCGGACCGCCGTGGCGACCATCTCGGGCGCCGCGTCCGCCGCGACGACGCGCGGCACGCCCGCCTCGGCGAGGGCGCCCGCGGTGTGGCCGCCGCCGGTGGCCACGTCGAGCGCTCGGGTCGCGTCCGCGCACCACGACGCGAGCGTTCGCAGGTCCTCGCCGTCCCGGTGGACGGCGCTCTCGAAGTACGCCGACGCGGCGGCGCCGAACCGCCTCGCCGTCTCCCGCTTGTCCTCGTCTCGGTCGTCGCTCACGCCCGTCGGTTAGCGGTGTGAGGGGAAGTAGAGTTTCCCCTCGATGGCTGAGCGCTCGCGGCGGAACCGATCCCACGGACGCGGACCGCCGCAAGCGTCGTTCGACACGGAGGCGAAAAGGGAGCGGACTACTCGGCGTACTCCGGTCGCTCGGCGTACTCGATGGGGTCGCGTGTTCCGACGTTTCGGAACGCCTGCAGGCGATACGCGCAGGAGTCGCAGGTCCCGCAGGCGGGCGCCTCGTCCCGGTAACACGACCACGTGTGCTCGAACGGGACGCCGAGTTCGCGGCCGCGTCGGGCGATGTCGGTCTTCGAGTCGGTGACGAACGGAACCTCTATCTCGATTTCCGTCTCGGGCTTCGTCCCCACCTCGACCATCGTCTCGAACGCCTCGAAGAACTCGGGTCGGCAGTCGGGGTAGCCCGCGTAGTCCTCCGAGTGCGCGCCGACGAAGACGGCCGAACAGCCGTTCGCCTCGGCGTAGGAGACGGCCATCGAGAGGAGGTTGGCGTTCCTGAACGGGACGTAGGAGGTGGGAACCTCCTCGCTCTCCATGTCGGCGTCGTCGACGGCCATCTCGTCGTCGGTGAGGCTCGACGCGCCGATTTCGGAGAGGTGGTCCGTCTCGATGTGCAGGAAATCCGCGGCGTCCAGGTCGTCGGCGAGTCGCCGCGCGCAGTCGTACTCCTTGGCCTCGGTCTTCTGTCCGTAGGAGGTGTGCAGACAGTAGAGGTCGTAGCCGCGGGCCTTCGCCTCGTAGGCAGTCGTGGCGCTGTCCATGCCGCCGGAGAGGAGGACGACGGCGGTCTGTCCGGTTTCGTCGGTGGGGGTGTCGGGTTGGGTCGTGTCGGTCATCGTCGTGATGTGTGAAGTGTGGTCGGCGGCGTAGCGTGTCGGGTGAGTCGTCTCGGTCGTCGCGAGTCAGGTCTCGGGCGCGTCGTTCCACAGGTCGACGTGGAGACGCGGCGTGTAGCGGTAGCCGTGTTCGACTGCGAGGTCAGCGACGACGTTCCGCGTCGCCGCCAACTGCTCGCGGGTCTGCCCCTCGGGCATGAGGAGCACGTCGGCGTCGCGTATCTCGGCGGCCGCGACGCCGCGCAAATCGTCGAGCAGGCTTTCGATTTCGGGCATGTCGTCGGGACCGGTGACGACGAACTTCAACTGAAAGTCGTGTCGCTCGACCAGCGTCGAGAGCGGGTCGAGGTCGATTCGGCGCTCCTCGTGGCGCGCCTCCCACTCGCCCACGTCGACGCCCTCGGGCGCGTTGGCGGGCGTCGGCGTCGAGGTGGAGAGTTTCGGGCTGACGGAGGCGAGGTCCATCGGCGCGTCGGGGACGACGGTGCCGTTCGTCTCGACGGTGACGTGGTAGCCCCGTTCGTCCAGTTCGCGGAGGAGCGTCGCGCTCTCGTCGTGGACGAGGGGTTCGCCGCCGGTGAGGACGACGTGGTCCGGGTCGCGGGCCTCGACGTCGTCGACGAGTTCGTCGACGCCCATCCAGGCGTGCGTCGGGTCCCAGGAGGTGTGATAGGAGTCGCAGAACCAACACCGGAGGTTGCACCCGCTGGTGCGGACGAACGTGCTCGGCACGCCGGCGAGTTTACCCTCGCCCTGCAGCGACGCGAACAGTTCGTTTATCGGAAGGGCGGGACCGTCCGGGGCGCTCTCGGAGCGGTCGACGTCGGAGGAGACGGGCATTATCGGTGACTCGCGCGGAGTTCGCCCGTTTCGGCCACCTCGACGGCCACGTCGGAGACGGTGTCCGGGAGGCGGGCCAGCAGTTCCTCTTCGAGGAGGACGGCCATCACCTCGGCCGTCGGCGGGGCGTCGAGGACGACCAGCGAGTCGCCGTCGCCGCTGGCCTCGAACGCCTCGATAAGCGGGTCGCCGGACTCCACGAGGAAGCGGTGGTCCCACTCGTCTATCACGTCCGTCACCGCGCCCTTGTCGACGACCCACCCCTCCTCGCGCAACGCGCCCGTCACCTCGACGGCTATCTCGTAGTTGTGGCCGTGCGGGCGACTGCACTTCCCGTCGTGGTGGAGGAGTCGGTGACCGGCGCTGATGCGAATCGGCCGGTCCGCCCCGATTCGGAGGACGCGTTCGCCCGCCCGGGTCGCGAGCGACGGACGGTCGGCGGAGTCGTTACGACTCCGTTCCGACTCCAGTATGTTCTCGGTCATACTGGAAGATTATTCGAGAAGTTGAAAAGTCCGCCGCTTCGGCGGCGTTCCCCTCGCCGTCCGCCGTTTCAGCCCCGCAGTTCCTCGACGGCCTCGCGCCACTCGTCGGGGACCCGGGTGGGCTTGGTCGTCTCCGGGTCGATGACGACCAATACGGTGGAGGCGGTGGCGACCACGTCGCCGTCGAACCGGAGTTCGTAGGACATCTCGAACGAGGAGTTCCCGATTTCGGTCACGTCGAGGGCGACGGTGAGTTCACCGAGTCCGTCGATCGGCCGGCGGTAGTCTATCTCGATGTTCGCGAGCACGGTGTTCACCTCCTCGATGTCGAACGCCTCCCGGAAGAACTCGATTCGGGCCTGTTCGCAGTAACTGGCGTAGACGGCGTTATTTACGTGTCCGAGCGGGTCGAGATCGCGGAAACGGACCTTCAGTTCACTCTCGTAGATGAAATCTGTCACGTCAGGGTAGTCGCCGGCGGGACGCTAAATTCCGCCGGTCGGGGGCGGCGGGGATGGAAGCGCGTCGGTAGGTCGCCACACGCATATATTTGCCCCGGTGCCGAGAACCGAACCCTGTGGAACGAGTCGACATCGACCCGGTGGAACCGTCCCCCTACGAGACGGGCGTCGAGCGTCGGAGCCTGTCTGACCCCCTCGAAACGGACGGCGTGGCGCTCAACCGTTATCGGCTGGCGACCGGTGAGCGACTCTCCGGACTTCACGCGCACCCGGAGCAAGAAGAGGTGTTCGTCGTTCTCGCCGGCGAGGCGACGTTCGAGACACTCGGCTGGCGCGTCGGTGAGCGAGGCGCGAGCGACGGCGGCGGCCCGGACGCCGCCTCGGAAGTCGTCGTCGAATCGGGCGGGGCGATTCGGTTCGCACCTGGCGAATTCCAAGCCGGACGCAACGCGGGCGATTCCGCTCTCGTGCTCCTCGCCATCGGTGCGCCGCGAGACGGCTCGGACGTTCGCGTCCCCGCGACGTGCCCCGAGTGCGGACGCGGGGACACGCGACCCGTCTCGAGCGACGGTGAGGACGCGCTTCGCTGTCCGGACTGCGGCGAGGTGGTGACGGACCCGCCGCCGCGCGAGGAGTGGTGACCGGACGGAGAGAGGTTGTGGCGGACGACGACCCGAGTAGCGAAGTCGGTGGCGGCCGACACCCCGGTATGCCAGTTGCGACAGTCGGCGACGCCGCCGAGGCGTCGCTCCGCGTCACCGAATCGACGATTGACGAATTCGCCGCCCTCTCAGGCGACGAGAACCCCATCCACCTCGACGAATCCTACGCCGCCGAAACGACGTTCGGCGGCCGGGTCGCACACGGGATGATAGCCGCCTCCGTCCTCAGTGCGGCGGTGGCGAAACTGCCCGGCGACATCGTCTACCGCGCGCAAGACCTTTCGTTCGAGCGGCCGGTCCGTCCGGGCGACGAGGTGCGGGCGACGGCCGAGGTGGTCGAGGAACTGAGTGGCGACCGACTGCGCGCGGAGACGACGGCGCGCGTCGACGAGGCGGCCGTGGTGACCGGCGGGGCGACGGTGCTGTCGCTCCCGCACGGGGACGGAGCGGCGGACGTGCAGTAGAAGAGACGGGAGTCGGTCGCGTCGAGAGGAAAGAGAGGGAAAGAAAGAGCGGCCTACGGAACGGTGGAGAGCGTCGTCCGAGCGGGTCTCGCCGGGCGGCGAGCGGTCGGCGCCGTCAGTTCGACGCGGGTGCGGCCCGGTTCGGACCGCCGACGGGCGCCTGGCGGTGGAGCGACTCGACGCGCCAGACGTTCGACCGGGCGCCGACGCGCGAGAGCGATACCGGGATGGTCGTCCCCGAGGGCAGCGCCGCGAGGGTGTCGCGGAGGTCGGAGTCTGCATAGTCGACGAGGTGACGTGTCTCGTTCGATCGCTCGACTTCGAC
Source organism: Halogeometricum pallidum JCM 14848 (assembly GCF_000337095.1). GTDB lineage: Archaea > Halobacteriota > Halobacteria > Halobacteriales > Haloferacaceae > Halogeometricum > Halogeometricum pallidum. The sequence goes on along the minus strand of NZ_AOIV01000004.1, from coordinate 31,983 downwards.
GGTCATTGTGTGATGATCGTTCATGGCCTTACGGACGACGACACGCGTTGGCGCGGTTGTTTCGACGCTCATACATCCGGCTTGTGACTGGAGGACCTTAAAGTGAAATATGTTGAATATATCGTGGTATAGAGCTAGCGATTGGCACGGTGCGCAGCCGAAACCGTTTCGTTCGGTGTGGGCGAACGCTCGATTGTGAACGAACGGCACGGAATCATTCGTCCCAGTGCGACTGCTTTCGGTCTACGCGGCCGACCAGATGCACCAGTCGCGGCGGCGGCCCCTGGACCCACGACCCCGAAGGGGGATGTTCGGAACAGTGACGCCGCGGACTGACGTTAGTTGCCGTGAGATAGATTTTACAACTGGATTTCTTCCGCTACTTTTTGCCTCTAGAGTATGTATCAAGTGAAAGTCTCCGGTTATAATCGTATATATGTCCAATTTGGCCACCACGCCTTTGTCGCTGCCTTCGGTGGCACGAGTCGGGTAACACCATGAAAGATGACATCGAGAAGACGGACAGGCGGAGCGTGCTCAAACTACTCGCGGCGGCCGGCGTCATCGGCGGGGGCGGCGCCGCGGCGAGCGGATCGGCGGCGGCACAGGAGAGTCAGGGCGGCGGTTTCCAGCGTTTGACGTTCGACGTCGAGAAGAGCGGGACGCTCGAGGAGAACACCGACATCGTCAACGACGCGTTCACCGTCGGCGAGAACGCGACGTTCAACGGTCAACTCATCCTCACCGACCTCGAAGTCAACGAGAACGACGAACTGGTCGCCAGCGGACGACTCAAGGGGAAGCTCACGCAGAATCCGACACAGACCATAAACCAGACGTTCCAGACCGTGCTCGGCGCCCTGAGCGACGTGCTCAGCGTTCTCAGCCCGGACGGGTCGGGCGAGTGCCCAATACTCAACCTCGACGTCGGCGAGATATTCCTGGACCTGCTCGGCCTGCAGGTGTCGACGTCGACCATCGAGATAGACATCGTCGCCGTCGCAGGCGAGGGGAACCTCCTCGGGAACCTCCTGTGTGCGGTCGCGGGACTGCTGGACCCGACGTAGTCTACCCACCGTTTCCATTCTTTCGGCCCGCGCTCGCCGGCGCAACGCGGCAGACGTCGGCGCGATAGTTCGTCAGCGTACGCTCACTTCGCTCGCGAACTGACGACGACAGAAGAGGTCCAGAGGCCTATCCTTAGGATTCGAGCCGACAAAAGGTGTTCCGGGCTGTTTCCTGCGCTCGCCCGCTTAAAATCGGGTCGAGAAGTCCCTCACACCCAACACCGGTCACTCCGCTCCCGGTTTTGAGGTTCAGTCCGCCCTCCCCGATTTGAACGGGGGGCAAGCCGATCTACAGTCGGCTGCTCTACCAGTCTGAGCTAAGGGCGGCCCGTCTACTCGTAGCGCCGTCGCCGGACTTAAGAATTACTCATTGGTCGTCGCGGGCGGCCAGAACCCGCTCGGCGACTCGGTCGACGCGCGCCTGTACGGCGTCGAGTTCCGGGACGGCCTTCGCGTTGTACGCCCGCTTCGAACAGTCGACGTGGTCGGGGACGATTCGGTGGGCCGCCATCGACGCCTCGGCGAGGGCGTCCTGTCGCTCCGAGGCCTCCCACTCGGGCATCGCCAGTCGGGAGACGGTCGACTTCGAGAGACTCGACTTCCCGCCGGAGGAGATGTCGCGCAGACAGCGCTGGTACGGCGCGGAGTTCAGCAGACCGCAGAGGTAGTGGGCCTCGCGTTCGTCGTCGGTGCCGACGAACATGCAGTGGTCGCCGGGGACGACGGGTTTCTCGCCGAGGAGGGGGTCCTCGACGGTGGAGACGACGGCGAAGTGAGGTTTATAGCCGAGGCGGCACCAGACGACCTTGTAGTCGGCCCACGTGTACGGTCCGAGGCCGAACAGCGAGTAGAAGGGGCCGCCGTCGAACCACGAGGACCCGCGGGACTCCAGTCGCTCGCGGTTCGCATCGAGGTAGGCGTACGTGTTCGGCGCCTCGCGACGCAGGGCCTCCTCGTTGTCCTCGCCGGCGAGTCGCTGGGGGACGAGGTGTCTGTCATGGCCGAACAGGCCGTACTTCACGACGTGCTTGGATTTCAGGTACGGGTAGACGTGGTCGGGTTCGATATCGTGGGCCTCGATGGTCTCGCGGTCGAGGGCGTACACCGCCTTGGCGTCGTCCTTCACGCCGTGTCGGATGCGGTACTCCGAGGGACCGAGCGCCGCCCGTTCGGCGTCCGCGCGAATCCACGGCGACGCCTCGGTCGTCGGGTCGGCGGCGACGAACGCCGTCTCCTCGGCGGCGAGCGTCCGGCGGAGGTCCGACAGCGACCCGAACGCCGACTGTACGCTGTCGGTGCGAGACCACCTCGTGGCCGGAATCTCGACGTCCTCGGTCGCGGAGTCGTCGGGCGCGTCGGCGCCCCCGGGTGCATCTACGTCCAGACGGTACAGCGCGGTTCCGGCGTCGACCTCGCGGCCGAACGGCGACAGCGACCCGAAGTCGTGGACGCGGCGCATCGACAGCGGCCGGTCGCCGACGCGGCGCCGGCGGAGGAGTTCGCCCGCCGGTCCCGTCATCAGATCGCGTTTGAGAACGAACGCCGCGCGGCCGCCGTCGCGGAGGAAGCGGTGGACGCAGGTCCACGCGTACGGGACGGAGAGGTCGTCGTTCGCGTGGCCGAGTCGGGCCTCGCGCCCGCGGTGCGGGAACAGGTCGAGGGCCGGGTCGGCCATCGGCCCCTCGCGCCAGCGGTCTTTCACCCGCGGCGTCAGCGAGTCCCACGTCAGCCACGGCGGGTTGCCGAGGAGGACGTCCGCGCGCGCGCCGTCCAGAGGCGCGTCGTCGGCCGTCGCCTCCGTCGCGTCCGCGAGAACGACTCGCGGGGCGAACGAGGAGACGCCGTCCCGGCGGAGGAGCGGACGGAGGGCGAGGACGAGTGCGAGGCGGGAGGCGCGGACGGCGACGGGGTTCACGTCGAACCCGCGGACCGACTCTGCGATTCGCCGGGCGACCGTCGCCGGGTCGGCGTCGCGGTCAGTATCGGAGTCAGGAGCGTCGCCTGCGGCGAACGCGTCTCGCTTCGCCCGCGCCGCGGCGGCGAGGAACGCGCCCGCGCCGCATCCTGGGTCGAGGACGAGGGCGTCATCGAACTCGTTCGGTCCGCCGCCTCGAACGCTCTCGACCGCGAGTTCGGCCAGTCCGGGAGGCGTGTCGTAGCGGCCGAAAGCGCGTCTCGTGGGGCGCGGGACGGTCCGGCGGTGGAGTTCGGCGACGGCCGCCGGGTCCGACTCGCGGACGAACGCGCCCGCCGCCTCGTCCGCCTCGGTCCGCACCGCGGGCGGGAGGTCGGAGCGAACCGACTCGTGAACGGCGTCGAACGCGGCGAGGAGGTCGGAGCGACCCCCGGGAACGGACGGGCCAATCGGAGCCACCGCGACCGAGAACTCGCGTTCGGCGGCGGCCGAGAGCGTCGAGAGGAGGAAATCGAACGCGAGCGTTCGGACGAACACCTCGCGGGCGACGCCGTCGGCGTCGTTCGGAAGCGTCGGAGACCCGTTCGCGGACTGCGACCCGCGTTCGGACTCGTCGGCCAACTGGTCGAACACGGAACCGTGGTGCTCGCCGACGAACGCCCGCCACGACTCGCGGGCGTCCGCCGCCGGCGAGTCGTCCGAGCGGTCGCGGAGGGCGGCGCGGTATCGGTCGAGGAGGACCTCACAGGCGTCGAGTCCGTCGTCGTCGGGTGGAGCGGAGGTCATCGTTCGGGGGAGGACGCGTCGCCGTCAGGCGCGGCGAGGCGACGACGCGTCCGTCTGCACCCGACGACGGGCGGTCCGAACTTAACGCCATCCGTTCGGTCGGGATTCGGGCAGAGGTCGCTTCGGTCGGTCAGTCGGTGAGGTCGCTCTCGGTCACGCGAACGCCCTTCTCCGCGAGGTGGCGCATCTGTCGCTGCGCGAAGTCCTCCTCGCTCGTGCCGCGGGTAGCGAGCACGTAGACGAGGGCGTTGCCCGCGGGGCGCATCGTCCGTCCCGCGCGCTGGGCGCCCTGTCGCCGCGACCCGCCGAGACCGGAGGCGACGACGGCCAGTTCGGCGTTCGGCAGGTCGATGCCCTCGTCGCCGACGCGGGAGATGACGAGCGTCCGAAGTTTTCCCTCGCGGAACTGCCGGAACAGGCGCTCGCGGTGGTGGTGGCGCATCTCGCCGCTGACGAAGGGGACGTCCAGCGCCTCCGCGATATCTTCGCCCTGGTCTAAGTAGTCGACGAAGACGAGGGCCTTCGATTCGGGGTGCTGTCGGAGCAGGCGGCGCGTCTCGGCTATCTTCTGTGAGTTCATCGCCGCGAGTTGGTGCCGCTCCCGACCGTCCGCGCTGGACCACTCGTTGCGCGCGGTGTCGTCGGCCCACGGGACGTATCGTATCTCGACTTCGGGTTCTTGGACGTAACCCGCCTCGAACAGCTTCGACCAGTCGGTGCCGATGGGCGGGCCGATGAGCGTGAATATCTCCTTTTCCTTGTCGTCCTCGCGGATTGGCGTCGCCGAGAGACCGAGTCGGTGTTTGGCCTGCAGGTCGGCGCTCCGGCGGTAGATGCGCGAGGGGACGTGGTGCACCTCGTCGTAGACGATGAGGCCCCACTCGCGGTCGTCGAACAGCGAGCGGTGGCGGTCCATCCCGGCGGTCTGGTAGGTGGCGATGGTGACCGGGCGCACCTGCTTTTCTCCGCCGTGGTACTCGCCGATCTGCTCTTCGTCCAGAGAGGTGTGCCGGAGGAGTTCCGAACGCCACTGCGCGGCGAGTTCGCGCGAGGGGACGAGAATCAGCGTCTCGCCGCCGACGGCCGCGAGCACGCCGATGCCCGTCACGGTCTTGCCCGCGCCGGGCGGGCCGACGAGGACGCCCGCCTTCTGCGTCGTGAACCGGTCGACCCAGTCCCGTTGGTAGTCGCGGAGTTCGACCCGGAGGTCCACGTCGAGGGGGTCTCCCGTCTCGAGGTCCCGGTCGTCCTTTACCGGGTAGCCCGCCTCGTAGAGGATGCGCTTGATGTGCGACTCCTTGCCGTCGCGGACCCAGCTCTCGGTGTCGGAGATGGGCGCGACGAGGTGCTCGTCGTCGAGTTTCTGCCGCCCGACGTTGCCCATCAGGCTCTCCGAGGCGGCTTCGAGCACCACGTAGTCGTCCTCGTGAGTGTACAGGCGGAACTGGTTCGCGCGCTTCCACTGGTTCTCGACCCACGTCTCCAGATGCGGCGACCGGCGGGGCAGCACCGAGCGCATCATCCGCAGCAGGTCGTCCAACGACTCGAACGGCGCCTGCCAGACGTCCTCCTGTCGTATCTTGTAGAGGTAGCCGCGCGTGCCCGTGTTTCGGTCGCCCGTCGAGTCGACGAGGTGAGCGAACTGCGCGAGTCGCGCGCGGGTGTACTGCGTCGGCCGGTCGACGATTATCTCGCGGCGCTCCGGGAACAGGATGACCCGCTCGCGTTCGGCCAGTTTCCCCCACTCGGTCGGGTAGTAGACGACCGGGTCCGCCTCGACGTTCATCCGCTGAACCGCGCCCTCGTCGGCGAGTCGGTCGAGGGCCTCGGACGCCTCCGACTGGGTGAGGCCGAGTCGTCGACTGGCCTGCTGGGCGGTCACGACCGGGCGGCCTTCGGCCTCCAAGGCGTCGTAGAATCCGCCGACGGAGACGTCGACCAGTTCGGCTGACGTCGCGGGCGTCGCGTCGTCTGCCGTCTCGACGGCACCGTCCGCTTCTCTCGCAACCGGGTCGCGGTCGTCGTTGGCTTCCTCGGGGGTATCGTCGGCCCCATCGGTCCCCTCGTCGGGTTTGTCGGACTCGCCGGATTCGTTGGATTCGTCGGATTCGTCGCGGGTGTCGACGGTATCGTCCCGCGACCGCATCTCCGAGAGCGTCGAAGGGGCGTCGGCGCCGTCGGTGTCGGTCGCGGAATCCCCCCGTGCCCGGGCGTCAGCGTCGGCGTTAGCGTCGCCGGCGTCGTCTTCCGTCATCGTCTCACGTCAGGGGCGCGGCGGGGAAACGGCTTGCGCTGGGAAGGGAGGTCTGAGAAAGGAAGACGAATCGGGAGCGATCGGATTCTCTCGGTCGTTCGGCGTCAGCCGAGGGTGTTGAACCGCGCCGGCGACATCTGGTCGTACACGTGCCGGAGGTCCGCTCCTGCCTCGATGAACGCGGGGAACTCTTCGAGCGTTCGGACGGCGTCGAGGTAGACGTAGTCGACGGGTTCGTCGGCTATCTCCTCGAACACCTGCCGCGGCCCCGACTCGCCGACGGCGACGAACGGGCGTCCGTCCGGGTCCGACTGCGGGGTTATCCCGTGCTGGAGGTACAGCGCCGTCATCGCCAGCGCGCTTGCGAGGGGGACCTGTCCGGGCGTCAACTGCCAGGTCACGTCGCGCGACCCGTACTCGACGGTGGAGACGTAGCCGTCGTCGAAACGGAAGCAGCGAACCGTCTCGTCGTCCCGCCGCCACCGCGTCTCCGTCTGTCGAGGGTCGTCGCGTCGCCAGCCGTCGTCGTCGGAGGCGTCGTCGGACGGTCGAACCGCGTGCACGATTCGCCGAAACGGCGCGGCAAGTCGGGAACCGACCCGCTGGGCGCCGCGTCCCGTTCGGCGAAGCACCGAGGACGTCATCACCGACTGTAGGGGGGGACCCCTTATCGAACTGACGGACGCGCGCCACCGGCAAAGCCCCCGTTAGACTGGTCCGAACGCTCTCGGCCCTTTCGCGGAGACACACCGGGTTTCCGGTGAAGCGGTACCCGGCGGCGCCGACTCAACGAAGGATGTTGTGTCGGACGGACGGTAGCCGAGCGTGCGGGCGGACACCGGGTTTCCGGTGAAACGGAATAAGGCGGGACGAGGCGTCTCTCGGTGGCGGACCCACCGATTGACGGCGGTCAACGCCGCGGGGCACACCGGGTTTCCGGTGAGATGACACGAACTGGTGACGGGTTTCGTGGGACGCGGACACACCGGGTTTCCGGTGAATCGGTGTGAGCGGCGACGCCGTCGGTAGGTGTAGTTCTCTCCTCGCGTCACAGCCCCGCCTCCGTGAATTTTTCCCACACCCGGTTTCCGATGAATATCGTCGCTCAATCGGGTAGCAGCCGTCAACACGTCGGTATCACAACCCTCGTGCGAGTGATGATCACACCACATTTCCGGTGAATCAGCTTCGGTAGCCGCGGCCTACTTTGTCGGAATCGGTCCGGACTTCGCCCGACGTGCGCACGCCGGTATCCTTAACCCGCAGAGAAGGCGGGAGAGAAAACGACCACCCCGGGGAGAACAATACAACAACTATTAAATAGTTGTTTAGTGTAAAAGTCCATTGATGCATTCGTAGACAGTGAACGGCTCGAGTTTCGAGCCAACTGGACGCGAAGTTGGGGTTGTTCCGGAGTCGTTCGGAAGTCCTCTGCTCGGTACGCGTTCGGGACAACTTCTCACGCCGAGGTGTCGGCTCGAGTTTCCGCTCGTCGTCGGATGGCCGACTCTTCTCTCCCGGTTTTCGTTGGGTTACGGGGTGCTATCCGTCCTTCATCGACGATGTCCGGCCGTCGTTTTCTCGCTGAGCCAAGGGAAAACTCTCCGGGCACACCGTGTTTCCGGTGAACCTCCTCCCCCGTTTCGACTGGACCTACCCCCGGGTGTGGGGCCGTTCACCGGAAACGTGGTGTGTGTGTCGGACCGGAAGATGACAAGCCATTTCACCGGAAACGTGGTGTCTTGTGGTATGCCGAACGCCAGCGACGATCTCTTCACTCGGGAGGACCCCATCTTCGCCAACAAGGAACTCCTCGAGATAAACCACCTGCCGGGCGAGGGCCGCATCGTCGGCCGCGACGACGAGATATCCAACCTCGCGACGGCGGTCAACCCCGCCATCTTCGGACAGAGTCCGAGCAACGTCCTCATCTACGGAAAGACAGGTACCGGCAAGTCGCTCTGCGCGAAGTACGTCTCACAGCGTCTCGTCGAAACCGCGAGCGAGGAGGCCGTGAAAGCGACTTTCGCCTACGTGGACTGCGCGCAGGACACGACGGAGACGCAGGCGGTCCAGACCATCGCCGACAGCGTCAACCGGTCGGAGGTGACCGGAATCAAGGTCCCCGATAAAGGTCTCAGCACGTCGACGTACTACAAGCGTCTCTGGCGCATCCTCGACGCGCAGTACGACGTCGTTCTCATCATCCTCGACGAGATAGACAAACTGAGCGACGACGACATCCTGATGCAACTCTCGCGCGCGGGCGAGGCGGGCAAGATAGACCAGTGCAAACTGGGCGTCATCGGAATCAGCAACAAGATCCAGTACAAAGACCGGATGGACGAACGGGTCAAATCGAGCCTCTGCGAACGCGAGTTCGTCTTCCCCCCGTACGACGCGAACCAACTCAGGAACATCATGCAGGCGCGCAGCGACGCCTTTCGCGACGGCGTGTTAGACGCCTCGACCATTCCGCGGGCCGCGGCGCTTGCCGCGCGGGAACACGGCGACGCGCGGAAGGCCATCGATATCCTCCGGTACGCCGGCGAGATAGCGCAGTCGACGGCCGCTCCGACGGTCCGCGAGGAGTTCGTGACGCAGGCGCGCGAACGGGCGGAGACCGACCGCTTCCGGGAACTCATCCGCGGGTCCACGCCGCACTCCCGCTACGTCCTCCAAGCCCTCGCCATGCTGTCGCTCTCGAACGAACGCAAGGACGGGTTCCGAACGAGTCGGGTCTACGAAGTGTACGAGAACATCTGTACAGGGGAGGGCTCCGACAGCCTCTCGCTCAGACGAGTCCGTGACCTCCTGAAAGAACACGCGTTCCTCGACATCATCGAGCAGTCGAAACACAGCGGTGGGAGCGCCGAGGGAAGTTACACGAAACACCAGTTGCTCGAAGATCCGCAAGTAGTCAGAGACGTACTGACAGAAAACGTCGGGACGTGAGTCGTCCGAAGAGTACGAGGCACAAGTACTCGGTCGGACGTACTCACTAGCTGCTGGGCGGTGCGGGCCGAAGCGCAACGGGGTCCGAGCGTCGGGGTCGACATCGACGCGACCGCGTTTGCTACTTCGCGAGGGGAAACTTATATCTTCTCACGCTCAGAAGTGATTGGAACAGTCACGAGTGACCGGAGAGGTCACGATCCGTTCTGCTCGAAGGGGTTCTTCGACGTCTCACCGTTCGTCTCGTCGCCCACCGACGGAGTGTACGAGTCGGTCCGGTAACGAGCGTACGTCCGCTCCGCCCAGTCGACGAAGTCGTCGTCGGTGCCGTCGATACTGGCGATGAGGTTACCCTGGTCGTCGTACGCGGCGAGATACGCGTGTCCGTCTACCAGCATGAGTCCGAACTCCAGCCGTTTCGGCGAGACGAACAGTTGGAACTGGTCGAGTTCGTACGCGCGGGTGAGGTCCTCGGGGTACTCCGACGCGGAGGTCTCGAAGACGCGTTCGTCGATGACGAGTTGGACGCTCGACTCGGGGCCGATGATGCGCTCTGCCGCCTCGTTGAAGATGCGGCTGACGATGGGCGTGATTCCCCGGAACTCGTCGACGTAGTCGCTCCCGGCGACGGTCAGAAACCGGTTGATGGGCGCGTGCGGGTTGTCCGACGTCGCTGCCGTTCCGTGGAGTCGACGGAGGACGACGGGGTCGAGGTCCGAGACGACGCTGCCCACGTTGGCGAGCAGTACCGAGAAGCGGTCGGCGACTGCGACGGTCGCCTCGAACTCCTCGTACCCGTTCGCGACCATCTCCCCCGCGGCCGTCAGCGCGTACCGCCCGTCGTCGGTTTCCTTTTCGGCCCACCCGCGTTCGACGAAGGCACTCACCGTTCGTTGCGCCGTCTCCCGCGCGCACGAACACTCCGTCGCCAACTCGCTCGGTCGATGGGGATGGTCTCGAAGGGCCCGTAGAATCGCGATCCGACTTTCAGATCCGACGAGAAACGCTATCTCATCACGTGCGCTCATACTCGACTACTTTCTTGGCCGATGCTATCACGCTTTGGACTGCTCGGCGCTCCCGAATCGGGGACGGTCAGTCGAGCAGTCCCAGGTTGTCGATACGCTTGACGATCTCGACGACGGCCGTCTCGGCGTCGTCGGTCTGCTTTCCGCCCGTGATGACGATCTTACCGGAACCGAACAGGAGGATGACGACCTCCGGTTCGTCCATCCGGTAGACGAGACCGGGGAACTGCTCGGGTTCGTACTCGACGTCTTCGAGGCCGAGGCCGATGGCCAGAGCGTTCAGGTTCAGGTTGTGACCGAGGTCCGCGCTGGAGACGATGTTCTGGACGGTTATCTCGGGGTCCTCGTCGACGGGGATGCTCAGTCCGCGAAGTTTGTCGAAGATGATACCGAGCGCCTCGTGGACGTCGTCGATGCTCTTCGCGCCCGTGCAGACGATCTTTCCGGAGCGGAAGATGAGCGCGGCCGCTTTCGGATCCTGCGTCCGGTAGACCAGTCCGGGGAAGTTGTCGGGGTTGAAATCGGCACCGGGGAGGTCGTCCGCGAGTGCTTCGAGGTCGAGTTCCTGTCCGATTCCGGTCGATGCGACTACGTTCTGAATCTCGATGGAGTCTGCCGGCGCACTCATTGTTCGCTGGAAACGTCTCTCCCCTAGCTTATAAAGCGACCCGTTGTTATACGTCCCCAAGCGGCCCTCGTCGTTCGTACCCTATTTGTATCCCGCGCCTGCCCGCGTACGTCGGTATCGTGCTAATATATAATCTGTTCGAATGTCGTTCGAATTGGGCCATATCGAGTTATCGTTACACAATACCATCAATATCTCACTATTTTTTGGAAATCGTCCCGAATCAACGAGGTTAAGTATAACCCGGCCATTCGTAGAAATACGCGGGGCGCCCCGGGCGACCGGGGTGCCACACTTCCAAAGCACGCTCGAATCGCGTCCCACTCGGATNACCCGGCCATTCGTAGAAATACGCGGGGCGCCCCGGGCGACCGGGGTGCCACACTTCCAAAGCACGCTCGAATCGCGTCCCACTCGGATCTCCGGGCACGCGAGTGCCTCGCACTCGCACGCTCGAACCGAGACGACGCCCTTAAGTGTTCGAGTCCACTTCGGAAGAATGCGAACGACACACCGCGACCGTGCGACGGTTCAACCCCGGCGCACACTCGGACACGGTCCCCTCGGGGACCACACGAAGACCACGCACGAACCGACGGCCTTAAGCCAACGACCGTGCAACGTCCAAGTCCGAAGCCATGAGGATTCCACCCCTGCGGTCCGCCGTACAAGATGGAATCTGATGTTAGCCTTGGTAGTTCGGTGCCACCCGTTCGGTAACACGGTGGGCAGCGAATACCACGAACGGACCACGCAATGGTGATGCCCCCGACACATCGTCGGGGACCATCCCGCCAAACCCCCCTCTCATAGAGGGGAACCATTCCGGTTGATCCTGCCGGAGGCCATTGCTATCGGAGTCCGACTTAGCCATGCTAGTTGCGCGAGTTCAGACTCGCAGCAGATAGCTCAGTAACACGTGGCCAAGCTACCCTGCAGACACGGACAACCTCGGGAAACTGAGGCTAATCCGCGATACCGATCCCAGGCTGGAACAGCCGGGATCACTAAACGCTCCGGCGCTGCAGGATGCGGCTGCGGCCGATTAGGTAGACGGTGGGGTAACGGCCCACCGTGCCGATAATCGGTACGGGTTGTGAGAGCAAGAGCCCGGAGACGGAATCTGAGACAAGATTCCGGGCCCTACGGGGCGCAGCAGGCGCGAAACCTTTACACTGCACGCAAGTGCGATAAGGGGACTCCGAGTGCGAGGGCATATAGTCCTCGCTTTTGAGAACCGTAAGGCGGTTCTCGAATAAGAGCTGGGCAAGACCGGTGCCAGCCGCCGCGGTAATACCGGCAGCTCAAGTGATGGCCAATCTTATTGGGCCTAAAGCGTCCGTAGCTGGCCGTGAAAGTTCGTCGGGAAATCCATCCGCTCAACGGATGGGCGTCCGGCGAAAACTTCACGGCTTGGGACCGGAAGGCTCGAGGGGTACGTCTGGGGTAGGAGTGAAATCCTGTAATCCTGGACGGACCACCGATGGCGAAAGCACCTCGAGAAGACGGATCCGACAGTGAGGGACGAAAGCTAGGGTCTCGAACCGGATTAGATACCCGGGTAGTCCTAGCCGTAAACAATGTTCACTAGGTGTGGCACAGGCTACGAGCCTGTGCTGTGCCGTAGGGAAGCCGAGAAGTGAACCGCCTGGGAAGTACGTCCGCAAGGATGAAACTTAAAGGAATTGGCGGGGGAGCACTACAACCGGAGGAGCCTGCGGTTTAATTGGACTCAACGCCGGACATCTCACCAGCTCCGACTACAGTAATGACGGTCAGGTTGATGACCTCGCCACGAGCTGTAGAGAGGAGGTGCATGGCCGCCGTCAGCTCGTACCGTGAGGCGTCCTGTTAAGTCAGGCAACGAGCGAGACCCGCACTCTTAATTGCCAGCAGCAGTTCCGACTGGCTGGGTACATTAGGAGGACTGCCAGTGCCAAACTGGAGGAAGGAACGGGCAACGGTAGGTCAGTATGCCCCGAATGAGCTGGGCTACACGCGGGCTACAATGGCCAGAACAATGGGTTGCAACCCCGAAAGGGAACGCTAATCTCCGAAATCTGGTCGTAGTTCGGATTGAGGGCTGAAACTCGCCCTCATGAAGCTGGATTCGGTAGTAATCGCATTTCAGAAGAATGCGGTGAATACGTCCCTGCTCCTTGCACACACCGCCCGTCAAAGCACCCGAGTGAGGTCCGGATGAGGCCATCGCAAGATGGTCGAATCTGGGCTTCGCAAGGGGGCTTAAGTCGTAACAAGGTAGCCGTAGGGGAATCTGCGGCTGGATCACCTCCAACGATCGGGACCAGGTCGACGACCTGGCCCACCTTTGGCACATTCGCGTGCCGCTTCCGTTCCACTACTCAACGCCCGCCCGTCGCCGAACGGGCACCTTAGAACTACCAAGGCTAACACGGGCCCGTAGCTCAGCGGCAGAGCACCTCCTTTGCAAGGAGGAAGCCCTGGGTTCAAATCCCAGCGGGTCCATCTAATCGCGAATCATTCACTCCAATCCGAGTCCCTTAAGTGGGTCCGGACCAGAGAATGATTCCCGAAGACGAAACCGATGCACTATCCCGCGAAAGCGCGGATAGGAAGGGTTCGACGGACGCTCCGGAACATATCACACCCTCCGGACGTTCAATGACGACCGTATGTACGCGTGCAATCCAGACGCCCACTGAACCCGTTCAACCGGGACACGTGGACGTCCGATAACAACTGTAACTGGCTACTGTACTGGCTGGTGAATGGCTCGGCTCGAGAGCCGACGAAGGACGTGCCAAGCTGCGATAAGCCTGAGGAAGCTGCATGGAAGCGAAGAACTCAGGATCTCCGAATGGGAATCCCTTCAACAATTGCTTCGCGCAATAGGGAACGTTCCGAATTGAAACATCTTAGTAGGAACAGGAACAGAAATCAATCCGAGATGTCGTTACTAACGGCGAGTGAACGCGACACAGTCCAAACCGAATCTCTTACGAGAAATGTGGTGTACGGACATCCGATCACGGCTCTCAACGACACGAGAAGTCTCCTGGAACGGAGCGTGATACAGGGTGACAACCCCGTATCGTGTCCGCGAGAACCCGAGGTTGCTCCAGAGTAGCGGGGGTTGGATATCCCTCGTGAATGTCGCAGGCATCGACTGCGAAGACTAAACACTCCTCGAGACCGATAGCGAACAAGTAGCGTGAGCGAACGCTGAAAAGCACCCCGAAAAGGGCGGTGCAATAGGGCCTGAAATCAGTCAGTGATAGAGCGACGGGGCATACAAGGTCCTCGGAAAAACAACCGTGGGGCGACCCACCAGTAGGAATCCGAGGAAGCCGGTGTTCCGTCGTACGTTTTGAAAAACGAACCAGGGAGTGCACTTACTTGGCGAGTCTAACAGGATCATCCTGGAAGGCGTAGGGAAACCGACAAGGCCGCAGCATTGCGAGGGCCGCCGTGTTCAAGCGCGGGGAGTCAAGTGGGTGCTACCCGAAACCAGATGATCTACACGAAGGCAAGACGAAGCGTGGCGAAAGCCACGTGGAGGTCTGTTAGGGTTGGTGTCTTACAATACCCTCCCGTGACCTGCGTGTAGGGGTGAAAGGCCCATCGAATCTGGCAACAGCTGGTTCCAGCCGAAACATGTCGAAGCATGACCTCATCCGAGATAGTCTGCGAGGTAGAGCGACCGATTGAGTGACCCGCCTCCGAGAGGAGTCGGCCACTCTGTCGAACTCCGAACTTGCAGACGTTGTAGACGATGGGAATCCGGACTGCGGGGTAAGCTTGTGGTCCGTGAGGGAGACAACCCAGAGCCGGGTTAAGGTCCCCAAGTGTGGATTAAGTGCGATCGAAGATTGTCTCAAGCCCTAAACAGCCGGGAGGTGAGCTTAGAAGCAGCTACCCTCTAAGAAAAGCGTAACAGCTTACCGGCCGAGGTTTGAGGCGTCGAAAATGATCGGGGCTCAAATCCACCACCGAGACCTGGCGGCGCCCTTCGGGGCGACCCAGTAGGCTGGCATTCTGTGCGGGTGGAAGCACGGGCGAGAGTTCGTGTGGACCGTTCAGAAACGAAAATCCTGGTCACAGTAGCAGCGAGAGTCGGGTGCGAACCCCGACGACCTTACGAGTAAGGGTTCCTCGGCACTGCCAATCAGCCGAGGGTTAGTCGATCCTAAGTCTCACCGTAACTCGAATGAGACAAATGGGAAACTGGTTAATATTCCAGTACCAGCATCACTCAAAGCCGACGCTTTGGGAAACACTGAACCGGGCCTTCGCCCGGTCGAATCGTGGAAACTCGTGGAAGCCGTAACGGCACGAAGCGAGCGAAGCGCGAGATAGCGCAAGTCAGTGGTACTCAGAGCCCGTGAAAAGGCGAGATGTCTGCTCGTACCGAGATCCGACACAGGTACTCTGGCGGAGAAAGCCAAGGTCTGTCGGGATCAACCGACGTTAGGGAATTCGGCAAGTTAGTCCCGTAAGTTCGCGATAAGGGATGCCTGCTCTTGACCGAGCAGGTCGCAGTGACTCGGGCGCTCCAACTGTCTAGTAACAACATAGGTGACCGCAAATCCGCAAGGACTCGTACGGTCACTGAATCCTGCCCAGTGCGGGTATCTGAACACCTCGTACAAGAGGACGAAGGACCCGTCAACGGCGGGGGTAACTATGACCCTCTTAAGGTAGCGTAGTACCTTGCCGCTTCAGTAGCGGCTTGCATGAATGGATCAATGAGAGCGCCACTGTCCCAACGTTGGGCCCGGTGAACTGTACGTTCCAGTGCGGAGTCTGGAGACCCCCAAGGGGAAGCGAAGACCCTATAGAGCTTTACTGCAGGCTGTCGCTGAGACGTGGTCGCTGATGTGCAGCATAGGTAGGAGCCGTTACACAGGTACCCGCGCTAGCGGGCCACCGAGGCAGCATTGAAATACTACCCGTCAGTGACTGCGACTCTCACTCCGGGAGGAGGACACCGGTAGCCGGGCAGTTTGACTGGGGCGGTACGCGCTCGAAAAGATATCGAGCGCGCCCAAAGATTTCCTCACGCGAGTCGGAAACTCGTGGAAGAGCGCAAGAGCACACGGAAGTCTGACAGTGTCATTCCCAACGAGTGACGCTGACGCGAAAGCGTGGTCTAGCGAACCTACGAGGTCCCTCCATGGGACCCGTAGATGACAGAAAAGCTACCTTAGGGATAACAGAGTCGTCACCGGCAAGAGCACATATCGACCCGGTGGCTTGCTACCTCGATGTCGGTTCCCTCCATCCTGCCNCAGAAAAGCTACCTTAGGGATAACAGAGTCGTCACCGGCAAGAGCACATATCGACCCGGTGGCTTGCTACCTCGATGTCGGTTCCCTCCATCCTGCCTGTGCAGAAGCAGGCAAGGGTGAGGTTGTTCGCCTATTAAAGGAGGTCGTGAGCTGGGTTTAGACCGTCGTGAGACAGGTCGGCTGCTATCTATTGGGGGGGTGAGGTACTTGACGGGAACGATCGTATAGTACGAGAGGAACTACGATTGGTCGCCGCTGGTGTATCGGTTGTCCGAGAGGGCAGATGCCGAGTAGCTACGCGACACGGGGTAAGAGCTGAACGCATCTAAGCTCGAAACCCACCTGGAAAAGAAGTACCATTACGGACACTCGTAGAAGACGAGTTCGATAGACTTGGGGTGTACGCGCCGAGGCAACGAGGCGTTCAGCCCACGAGCACTAACAGTCCATGCCACATTCATACTGTTCATCGGACCAGTCTACTGGTCACGGATGAACGGGTTCAGGCGTTAACTGGATTGCACGCATACATACGGTATCACCGAACCACCAACGATTGGTATCACCACGACGGTTCGATTCCGTCGGTTGGCGTTAAGGCGGCCACAGCGGCGAGGTAACCCCCGTACCCATCTCGAACACGGTAGTTAAGCTCGCCAGCGTGAACGCAAGTACTGGAGTGTGCGAACCTCTGGAAACACGTTCTCGCCGCCTCCACTCATACGATATTATACGCACCTCCAAACGAGGTGCCCCCACACGCTCGCGCGGGACCGACCCGCGCGAGCGTGTTTCATTTCGAACGCAGCACACACCCGACGAGGAGCGACCGCACTCCGAACCTCTCGAGCGCCCCGGGCACGTCGNCCCGCGCGAGCGTGTTTCATTTCGAACGCAGCACACACCCGACGAGGAGCGACCGCACTCCGAACCTCTCGAGCGCCCCGGGCACGTCGCCGCACCATTCCGAGACCGACCTCGACCCCGTCACCCCTTCACGTACGTCCGATCCGAATCCGGGCCCGTCTTCGCACCGGCGAATGCACCGGCGAATGCACCGATTCGGACGACTCGATAGGGCGTACCGATTCTCGGTCAACCTCCCACTGAACCCGGCTCCGTCTGCCGATTAAACCGAGTTAAATTCGGCTAAAACCGGATGTAGTTGGTATCACAGACTATCAGTATTATGTGTATGTAGGTTCTCAGTGAAATCGTAATGCGCACCAAATCACTGACGATTGTGCTGGCGCTGTTGCTCGTGACCGCCACCTTCCCGGCGGCGGCGAGTGCGGCGACGACGGTGGGCGTCGCCGTCGACCAAGACGACGCGACGGGCGAGGCAGTCGTCCTCGTCACCGACAACGGAACCGCAGTCGAGAACGCGACGGTGAACGTCACCGGGGAACTGGCGTACGCGGGTGCGGGGACGTACCGAACGGACGCGAACGGGACCGTAACGCTGCCCGAACCCGCGGAGACGCAGAACGTTACCGTCGTCGCGGCGGACGGGGACGCGACGGGTGAGACCACCGTCCGTCTCGTCGGCGCGGAGTTCTCGGTCGACGTGACGCAGGCCGACGACGGCGCCGTAACCGTCGACGTCTCTCGCGCCGGCGCGGCGGTCGAGAACGCGACGGTCGAAGTGACCGTCGAGAACGGCAGTTACGCGGCGGCCGGCAACTACACGACCGACGGGAACGGCACGGTCGAACTCGCCGCCCCCGCCGAGAACGTCACCGCGACCGTCACCGCCTCGGAGGCCGACGACGCGGCCACCGAGACGGTGACGCTCCTCGCGCTGTCGGCGCCCCTCGACCTGACGGTCGAGCAGGCGGCCGGCGTCGAAATCGACGTTTCCCGCGGCGGCGAAGCAGTCGAGAACGCCACGGTGAACGTGACGAGCGACGGAAATTACAGCGGAACGGGGACCTTCGAGACCGGAGCCGACGGGACCGTCTCTCTGGCCGCGCCGACGGAGAACGTCTCCATCACGGTCAGCGCGACGGCCGACGGCGACACCGTCTCCGAGACCGTCGAGTTGACGACCGAGTTCGTCGGAGAACAGAGGAACTTCGGGCAGGCG
Source organism: Halogeometricum pallidum JCM 14848 (assembly GCF_000337095.1). GTDB lineage: Archaea > Halobacteriota > Halobacteria > Halobacteriales > Haloferacaceae > Halogeometricum > Halogeometricum pallidum. Next base: position 13,994 of record NZ_AOIV01000004.1, on the reverse strand, counting down.
GTGCGGGCGTTCCTCGACGCACTGCGCACCGCGGGCTTCAACGGCCCGCCGGGGCGCATCATCTCCGACTTCGCGACGGCGAACAACCCCGGCAACGCGGACGATGCGCCGGGCCGGTCTGACGCGTCGGATCAGTCGGACGCACCGGGTCGTTCCGACGCACGCGGACAGGCGAAGAAGGACGCGGCCGACGATAAGCGCGGACCGCCGGAACACGCGAAGAGCGGTCAGGACGGAGACGACTCCGACGCGTCGAAGGACGACCGAGTGGAGAACGACGCCGACGAAGAGGACTCCGAGGACGCAGACGCCGATGACGGCGACGACGAATCCGAGGACGACGAGAAGCGGCCGTCCTCGGACCGCGGTAACGGAAACGGCAACGGACGGAACAAGTAGTTACCTCGAACGCCGACTTCGGAGTTCGGGGCTCACGGTTCGGTATCCTCTTTTGCGAGTCGCATCCTGAGATCCGAGAGCGGAACGCCCGCACGCGCGGCGATTCGGTCGGGGTCCACGTCGAACCGCTCGGACGCCCGCACCGCGCCGACGGCCACGAGTTCGTTGCGCGCGTCCGGCGGCGACCACGTCGGGACGGGCGATTCGGACTCCAAGGCGGCGACGGCGACGGTGCACACCAGCGCCGCGGTCAGCGGGTCGGATTGCGGGTCGAGGGCGTCCTCGCGGGCGCGTTCGACTGCGCCCGCCAGCGCGAAGTAGCGCCGCGAGTCCGTCGCTTCGAGCAGCGCCCGTTCCAGTGCGCTGTCGACGACGGCCGACAACGCGTCCGCGTCGGGTCGGTCGGTCACGCCCCGCCCGTCGCTGCGAGATCCGCGTCGACGACGGTGCCGTCGGGGCGAAGCGTAACGCGGCCGAGCGTCACCGTCTCGCCGTCCGGCGTCTCGGCCGCGATGGCGCGGAGCGTACGCTCCCGGTCGAGTCGCTCCCAGACGGCCTCCTCGACGAGGCGCTGGAACTCCTCGGGGTCGGTCCACCCGGAGTCGATGTCCGAGGGGACGTGGACGACGAACTGTAGGTCGGCCTCGGTGACGTGGATTCCGACGCCGAACGTGTCCCCGGCGCCGGAATCGCCGTTGGGGCTGGCGTCCGTGTCGGCGTCGTCGTCTGCGTGCCTGTCGCTGTCGCTCATGTCCGTTCTTCGGGCGTGGCGAGGCAAATAGTCGGTGGTGCGTCGTCGCGACGACGACTCTATGCGAACTGCCAGCACGGGACTGAGAGCGAGCGGATAGGACGCCTTTTGCCCGCCGAGTAATTTCGAGAAGTCAATGAGCTACAAAATCGGACTCGTCGGCAAACCCTCCGTCGGCAAGTCCTCTTTCTTCAACGCGGCGACGATGAACGACGTGCCCGAGGGCGCGTACCCGTTCACGACCATCGACCCCTCCGTCGGCGAGGCGTACGTCCGCGTCGACTGCGCGGCGCCCGAGTTCGACGAGACGTGCACGCCGTCGGTGGGATACTGCGACGACGGCACGCGGTTCGTCCCGGCGAAACTCGTCGACGTGGCGGGTCTCATCCCCGGCGCGCACGAGGGGAAGGGCCTGGGCAACCAGTTTCTCACCGACCTGAACGAGGCGGACGTGCTCGTCCACGTCGTCGACTTCTCCGGCGAGACGGACATCGAGGGCGAGGCCACCGAGGGCCACGACCCGCGCGAGGATATCGACTTCCTGGAGGACGAACTCGACATGTGGTATCTCGACGTCTTGGAGAAGGGCCTGGAACGCTACCGGTCGGGCTACAACGGCGAGGAAAAACACGTCGAGGAGGACCTCGCAGAACAGATGTCGGCGTTCAAGACGAACAAAGACGAAATAAAGCAGGTCGTCCTCGGACTCGGTCTCTCCTTGGACCCCGACGAGTGGGAACGCGAGGACAAGGAGGCCATCGCCCGCGAGATTCGAAAGCGGACGAAGCCGATGCTCATCGCGGCGAACAAGATGGACAAGCCCGCCGCACAGGAGAACTTCGCGGAGATAACCGCAGACTCCGACTACGACCACCTGACGTTCGTCCCCGCCAGCGCGCACGCGGAAAAGGCGCTGAAGAAGGCGGCCGAGGGCGGCGTCGTCGACTACGAACCGGGCGCGGCCGACTTCGACATCGTCGGCGACGTGAGCAACGAGCAAGAGGAGGGACTCGAACAGATCAGAGAGTTCATCGACGCCTACGGCGGGGCGGGCGTCCAGCAGTCGCTGGAGGCCGCCCTGTTCGACGTGATGGGCGCCATCGCCGTCTTCCCGGGAAGCGCGAACGGGAAGTCCGACGCGGAGGGGGTGTTCCGCGACTGCTTCGTCCTGCCGGAGGGGTCGACCACCGAGGACTTCGCGTACCACCTGCACTCGGACATCGGCGACGGTCTGCTGCACGGCATCGACTGCCGGTCGAAGCGACAGGTCGGTTCGGACCACGAACTGGAGCACCGCGACGTGGTAGAGATCGTAACGACTGGTTAAGTTCGATACTGGTCCGGATTACTACATAAAGCGAGTCGCATGAACTATCACCGATGAACCGATATGAACCTACGATGCGGGAGAAAAGCCCTACTCTCGATGCCACCGTTTCTGGGGAAATCGGTGGTCTCGGAGGAGACGTTACGCTCGACGACCTCTTCGGGGACGACTGGATGGCGATGCATACGGACAGCGAGTCCATCGCCGAGTTCGTCCGGTCGTGCGACTACGAGGTCGAAGACCAGGAATCGTTCGAAAACATCCCGGACAGGCGGTGGGACGCGCACGTGGCGGCTCACTCGCAGTTCGACGACTGGGGGTCGATGCTGTCGGCCGCCGTCGAGACGTACGTCGGCATCGTGCGCCCGACGCCCGACGCCGGACCCGACGCGAACGACCTGCCCGCGGAAGCCAGCGACTGAACGGGCGAGAGCGGTACCTTACCTGACACGGCCCGGTTCGGTTCGACTCGATACGACCGACCGGCCTCGACGCGACGTGACCAGACTCACCCCGCGCCGCGGCGGCCGCGGAGGTGTTCGAAGACGGCACCGACTATCTTGTTTTCCGCGCGGCGGAGGTGCTCCTCCGCCGTCCGTCGGCCGACGCCCAGATTCGCCGCCAGTTCCTCGGTCGTTGTCCGGCGCGGGATTTCGTAGTAGCCGCCATCGACGGCCGCGCGCAGGGCGTCGTACTGTCGCGGGCTGAGGTCCGGCAGGAGGCCCGCCGGCGACGGCGGTGCACCCTCGGCGACGACGTTCGCGTGCCGTTTCGACCGGACGTCGACGGTCATGCCGTCGGCGACGAGTTCGCGGTAGACGGCCGTCAGCGACGACGGGTCGAGGGCGAGGACGCGACAGAGTTTCGCGCCGCCCTCGTACCGAACGGGCGGGAGCAGGAGGCAGTCGTTCCGGACGAGGTACGCCTCGATGGCGTTCGGTTCCCGCCGCCGCAGGCAGTCGTCGGTGATGAGGAGGACCTCCCCGTCGCGGTCGAGTCGCTCCCGGACGCCGACCGCGCGTTCGACCCGTTCGACCACCGCCTCGGCGGACGGCCCGCGGATGTGTAACAGGTCACAGTGCTCGTTGCACCACAGTTCCAGCGACGCGTCCGTCTCCGCCGTCGCCAGCGTGTAACCGCCGTCCCCGGATATCTCGAACGTCGCCTCGTACACGCCGACACGTCCGCGGCGGGAGTATATAAAACACCCTCCGAACGGAGGCCGAGCGAGTATCCGTAACGGGCGTCGACTAGCCGCATGGACGAGACGGACGAAAGAGACGGCGCGGGTAAACGGAGCGAGACCGAGGCGGGGGACGGGGAGACCGGTCGGCGCCGATTCGACGTCGGCGACCCCTCCGAGGAGTGGAAGCGGTATCAGGGGTCGCCCACCGGGACCGACGTCGAGTGCCGGGGGTGGCGACAGGAGGCGGCCCTGCGGATGCTGAACAACAACCTCGACCCCGAGGTGGCAGAACGCCCCGAGGACCTCGTCGTCTACGGCGGCACCGGGCGCGCGGCCCGGTCGTGGGACGCCTACGACGCCATCCTCGCGGAGTTGCGCGAGTTGGGCGACGAGGAGACGCTTCTGGTGCAGTCGGGCAAGCCCGTCGGGCGGTTCACCACGCACGAACGCGCTCCCCGCGTCCTCATCGCCAACTCGAATCTCGTCGGCAAGTGGGACGACTGGGAGCACTTCCACGAACTGGAGGCCGAGGGGAAGATGATGTACGGGCAGATGACCGCCGGGTCGTGGGCGTACATCGGCACGCAGGGCATCCTGCAGGGGACGTACGAGACGCTGGCCGAACTCGGCCGCCAGCACTTCCCCGACGAGGAGGGGCTTCGAGGTAGAACCGTCGTCACCGGCGGTCTCGGGGGGATGGGCGGCGCGCAACCCCTCGCGGTGACGATGAACCGCGGCGTCTGTATCGCCGCCGAGGTGGACGAGCGCAGAATCGACCGGCGCATCGAGACCGGCTACTGCGACGAGAAGACCGACTCCGTCGCGGAGGCGGTCGAACGCGCCGCGGCGGCCGCGGACGCCGGCGAACCGTACAGCGTCGGCGTCCACGGCAACGCCGCCGACGTGTTGGAGGAGATGCTCGAACGCGGCTTCGTCCCGGACGTCGTCACGGACCAGACCAGCGCGCACGACGAACTGGAGGGCTACTACCCGAGCGGATTCTCGGTCGCCGAGGCGGACGCCCTCAGAGCGGACGACCCCGAGCGCTACGTCGAGGAGAGCGTCGACACGATGGAGCGTCACGTCGACGCCATCCTGGAGATGCAGGAGCGCGGGAGCGTCGCGTTCGAGTACGGCAACAACATCCGCGGGCAGGTGGAGTCGTACAAGAACCGCGGGGATGCCTTCGACTTCCCGGGGTTCGTCCCGGCGTACATCCTGTCTCTTATACACATCTCTGAGCGNCGCCTCCCTCGCGCCATCAGAGATGTGTATAAGAGACAGTCCTCGACCTGTTTCCCGACGACGACCGCCTCTCGCGGTGGATTTCGCTTGCCCGCGAGGAGGTGCAGTTCCAGGGCCTCCCCGCCCGCGTCTGTTGGCTCGGCTCCCGAACCGACGGAGAGGGTCTGACCGAACGGGCCCGGTTCGCCCTGCGAATCAACGAACTCGTGGCCGACGGCGAGATTTCGGCGCCGATAGTCGTCACCCGCGACCACCTCGACGCCGGGAGCGTCGCCAGCCCGCACCGCGAGACGGAGGAGATGCGCGACGGCACGGACGCGGTGGCTGACTGGCCCATTCTGAACGCCCTGCTCAACTGCGCCGCCGGCGCCGACATCGTCAGCGTCCACGACGGCGGCGGCGTCGGCATCGGCAACGCCCTCCACGCGAACGACCACGTCGTCCTCGACGGCACGGACCTCGCCGCCGAGAAGGCGCGCGCGGTGTTCACCACCGACCCCGGCATGGGCGTGGTCCGCCACGCCGACGCCGGCTACGAGGAGGCGCTGGACGAGGCGGAGCGGTCGGGCGTCCGCGTTCCGATGCCGCCGACGGACACCGGACCCGCCAGCCGAGGCGGAACGCCGGCGGGAGACGGGACGGGGAGTGACGACGAAACCGGCGGAGCGGCCGGGAGCGACGGAAGCGGAGGTGAATCCCGATGACTACGATGGACCCCGCGCCCGAGTGGGCCGGTACCTCCGCGGACCCGAACGACGAGCAGTTCGGTCACGTCGTCGAGCGAACGGCGCTCGATTCGGTATCCGGGTACGACGCCGTCCTCGTCGGCGAACCGTACGACGGCGCGGTCGTCGGCCGCCCCGGCGCGCGCGACGGCCCCGCGGCGATTCGCGACGCCCTCGCGGGCGTGAAGACGCGCCACTTCGAGGCCGGGTCGGTCGGGAACGTCGGCGACGCGGGCGACGTTCGACTCGCCCGCGGGGCCGTCCGCGACGTGCAGGCGTCCCTGCGCGAGACAACCGCCGGTCTGTACGACGCCGGCGCCCTGCCGGTGTTTCTCGGCGGCGACAACTCGCTGACCTACCCGAACGTCGTCCCCCTCGTCGAGTCCGCCCGCGCCGACGGGGAACGCGTCGGCGTCGTCAGCCTCGACGCTCACCTCGACTGCCGCGAGGTACACGACGGGGAACCGACCAGCGGCACGCCCTACCGGCAACTGCACGAGGTGGGGTTGGAGACGCTCTGCGTCGTCGGCGCGCGGCACTTCGAGACGACCGGGGCGTACGCCGACTACCTCGACGAACGCGGCGGGACCGTCGTGACCGCCGAGTCCGTCTCGGCGGGTATCGACGCGACGCTGGACCGGATTCGGACCGCGACGGCGGACGCGGACTCGCTGTATCTGAGCGTCGACGTCGACGTGCTCGACGCCGCGGCGGCCCCCGGCGTCAGCGCGCCGACGCCCGGCGGTCTCACGTCGAGAGAGCTGTTCGCCCTCGTCCGCGGCGTCGCCGCCGACGAGCGAGTGCGGGGGTTCGAGGTGGTCGAGTGCGCGCCCTCCTTGGACCCGACGCCGACCGGACGCACCGCCGCGACGGCCGCACGCGCCGTCGCCCACTTCTTCGCGGGGGTGGCGGCGTGACCGACCTCCTCCTGACGGACGCCGCCGAGGTCGTGACGTACGCCGACCACGAGCGATTAGAGCGGGTCGAGGACGCCGCCGTCGCCGTCGAGGGGGGCCGCGTCGTCGCCGTCGGCCCGACCGACGAGGTGACCGCGGAACACCCCGAGAGCGACGCCGATGAGGTGGTCGACTGCTCGGAGCGAGCGGTCGTGCCGGGGTTCGTCGACCCGCACACGCACGCTCTGTTCGCCGGCGACCGCTCCGACGAGTTCGAGGAGAAACTGCGCGGGAAGACCTACCAGGAGATACTCGCAGACGGCGGCGGCATCCTCCGGACCGTCGACGCGGTGCGGGAGGCCTCGACCGAGGAACTAGTCGAGAACCTCACCGAGCAGTTCGACGCGATGCTCGCGCACGGGACGACCACCGTCGAGGTGAAGTCGGGCTACGGACTCGACAGGGAGACCGAACTCCGGATGCTGGAGGCCATCGACCGGGCGGCCGAGACGCACCCGATTCGCGTCGTCCCGACGTTCATGGGCGCGCACGCGGTTCCCCGCGGCCGCGACGCCGACGACTACGTCGAGGAAGTCGCGACCGAGCAGATTCCGGCCGTCGCCGAGCAGGGGGTCGCGGAGTTCTGCGACGTGTTCTGCGAGGAGGGCGTCTTCGACGTGGAACAGTCCCGGCGCGTGTTGGCGGCGGGGACGGAACGCAGCCTGAAGCCGAAGGTTCACGCCGAGGAACTGAGCCACCTCGGCGGGACGGAACTGGCCGCCGAGGTGGGTGCGACCAGCGCCGACCACCTCCTGCACGCGACGGCGGAGGATATCGACGCCCTCGTCGACGCCGGCGTGACGCCCGTCCTCCTGCCGGGGACGGCGTTCGGCCTCGGGTCGGCGTACGCCGACGCGGAGACGTTCCTCGACCGCGGCGCGCCGGTCGCACTCGCCACGGATTTGAACCCGAACTGTTACTCCCAGAGCATGCCCTTCGCCATGACGCTCGGGTGCGTCGAGATGGGTCTGACGCCCGCGCAGGCCCTCGGCGCGTCGACGGTCAACGCCGCGCGCGCGGTGGACCGCCCCGACGCCGGCCGACTCGAACCCGGGTCGCCCGCCGATTTCGCGGTGCTGGACGCTCCGAGCTACGTCTACCTGTCGTACAACTTCGGCGTGAACGCCGTCGACACCGTCGTCGTCGGGGGAGAAACGGTCGTCGACGGCGGAACGGTCGTGGACCGGGAGGTGGTCGCGTGACCGACTGCGAGACGGTCGTCGTCGACGGCGCGTCGCTCACTCCCGACGACGTGGCGGCGGTGGCCCGCCGCGGCGCGACGGTCGAGATAGCCGAGGACGCGCGAGCGGCCGTCGTCGCCTCGCGCGAACGGGTCGAGGAGATAGTCGAGAGCGGACAGACCGCCTACGGACTGAACACCGGATTCGGACAACTGGTGGACACGCGAATCGAGGAGTCGGAGATAGAGCGGCTCCAGACGAACCTCCTGCGGAGTCACGCTTCCGGGGCGGGGCGCCCCCTCGACGAGGAGGAGGTTCGAGCGATGCTGCTGACGCGGCTGAACGCCCTCGTCAAGGGGTACTCCGGCGTCCGAGAGGTGGTTGTCGACCACCTCGCGACGATGCTGAACGAGCGGGTGCATCCGGTCGTGCGCTCGCGCGGGAGCCTCGGCGCGTCGGGCGATTTGGCGCCGCTGGCGCACCTCTCTTTGGTGCTCATCGGGGAGGGGGAGGCGACCGTCGACGGCGAACGACTCGCCGGGGCGGACGCGCTGGCGACGGCGGGGCTGACGCCGCTAACGCTGGCCTCCAAGGAGGGGTTGGCGCTCATCAACGGGACGCAGTTGACGACGGGCATCGCCGCCTTGCTCGTCGTCGACGCCGAACGGGTCTGCGAAGCCGCCGACGCCGCCGGCGCCCTCACGACGGAGGTGACGATGGGGACGACGGCGAACTGCAACCCGGCCGTCCAGCGCGTCCGCCCGCACGCGGGGCAGGCCGCGGTGGCCGAGCGGATTCGAGCGCTCACCGCCGACTCCGAGATAGTCGAGTCGCACGCGAACTGCGACCGGGTGCAGGACGCCTACTCCATCCGCTGTCTCCCGCAGGTCCACGGCGCGGTTCGCGACGCCGTCGACCACCTCCGCGAGGCGGTCGAAGTGGAACTCAACAGCGCCACCGACAACCCCCTCGTCTTCGACGTCCGGGAATCGCTGAGCGATTCTCGAGCGCGCCCGGACTCCAAGAGTTCCGGGGACGCCGCCGGGGCCGACGGCCGAGCGACCGGGACGGACGAGTCGGTGGTCATCTCCGGCGGCAACTTCCACGGCGAACCGCTGGCGCTCCGCCTCGACTACTTCGTCAGCGCGCTCACGGAACTCGCCGCCATCAGCGAACGTCGCGTCGACCGAATGGTAAACCCCAACCTGCAGGAGGAGCATCTGCCGCCGTTCTTGACCCCCGAACCCGGACTCAACTCGGGGTTCATGATCCCCCAGTACACCGCCGCCTCGCTGATAAACGAGATGCGCGCCACGGGTCGGCCGTCGATGGACAACACGCCCGTCAGCGGCGGGCAGGAGGACCACGTGAGCATGAGCGCCACGAGCGCGTTCGCCGCGAAGTCGGCGCTCGAGAACGCCCGAACCGTCGTCGCCGTCGAACTGCTCACCGGCGCGCAGGCGTCGGAGTTCGTCGACGACTCGCTGGCGCACGGCCGCGGAACGAGCGTCGCCTACCGGGTCGTCCGCGAGGCGTCGCCGCCGGTGGTGGAGGACCGGAGCCTGGACGGCGACATGGAGGCCGTCGCCGGCCTCATCGCCGACGGGACGCTGTCGAAACGCCTCGCCGCCGAACTGTGAGACGCGGTCGAAAACCCCTAGCGGACCCCCCCGGCGTAGCTCTCGGAACTATCACGGACGATTCACCGGAAACCCGGTGCGCCGAGGAACGGGGGTCCGCCGCTCGGACGCTGCTGTGTGTACCTGTACGACGCGCCAGAAGAGGAACGCCTATCGTCACGACGCGACGAGAGACGTCGCTCGAAGGTCAGTTTCTCGAAAAGTGCTCCGGCAGGGATTCGAACCCTGGTCATCACCGTGAGAGGGTGATATGATTGGCCGGACTACACCACCAGAGCGCATCCTATCGTATCTCACCGACGAATAAAACCGTTCCGTTTCGGGACGGGTGTGGCGCGCAGTAGCGCATCACTGCACCGCCGCGACGGGGAATTTGGGCCCGACCTACGCGACTCGGTCGCCGTCGCGGTAGACTGCGTCGGCGTCGCGCCACGCCGTCACGTCCTCGTTCGGGTCGGCGTCCAGAACGAGGAGGTCCGCTCGCTGACCCTCCGCGACGCGGCCGACGTCCCCGACGCCGAGGAGTTCCGCGGCGGTGACGGTGGCCGCTTCGAGCGCTTCCGCGGCGGTGAGGCCGTACTCGACCAGCAGTTCCATCTCGCGCAGGGCGTTCTCGCCGTGGAAGTTGAACGGCGTCCCGGCGTCGGTGCCCATCGCTATCGTCACGCCCGCCTCGAGGGCGTGCTCCCACGCGCGCTCGAACCGCTCTTGGGCGTCCTCGGCTTTCTCGACGGCCTGCTCGGGGATGCCCGCTTCGACGCCGTTCTCGACGATTCCCTCCAACGCGCTGGCCGTCGGCACCCAGTAGGTCCCCTCGCGGGCCATCATGTCGGCCGTCTCCGCGTCCATGAACGTCCCGTGCTCGACACTCGTGATTCCGGCGCGGACGGCGTTCTCGATGCCGTCTTTCCCGTGGGCGTGCGCGGCGGTCGGCACGCCTTTCGGCGACGCGGCGTCGACGAGGGCCGTCAGTTCCGCCTCCGTGAGTTCCGGCGCGCCCGTGACCGCCCCCTCCGTGAGGACGCCGCCGGTGGCCATGCACTTCACGACGCCCGCGCCCCGCTTCAGTTGCTCTCTGACGGCCTTTCGAACCTCGTCGGTTCCGTCGGCCTCGCGTCCGAACCAGTGGCCGTGCCCGCCGGTCATCACGACGTTCTGACCGCAGGCGACGACGCGCGGGCCGGGGAGGACGCCCTCCTCGACCGCTCGGCCGGCGTCGAGGGCGAGGCTTCCCGGCGCCCCGAGGTCGCGGACCGTCGTCACGCCCGCCTCCACGTTCTCGCGGAGGTTCGCGGCGGCGCGGTAACTCAGCATCTCGGCGCTCTCTGCGTCGACCGTCGCCACGTCGGGTCGGCCGTCCATCATCAGGTGGACGTGCGAGTCGACGAGTCCGGGGGCGACCACCTTCCCGTCTGCGTCGACGGTTTCGACGGCAGCGTCTCCGCTCTCGCCCACCGCGTCGGCCGAATCGGCGGCGTCCGCGCCCACCGCGACGATTCGTCCGTCGCCGTCGACGACCACGTCCGCCCGCCGCGTCCCGTCCACGTCGGCCACGCGGCCGCCCGCGAACACGAGTCTGTCTGCGTCCATGCCGCGTCGGTTTCGCGTCCTTCGGCCTAAACGTCCGGGTAGCGGTATCGTGCGGCGCCGACCGGCATCGAGCGAGAGAAGAGCGACTCAGTCGTCCGCCGGGCGCGAGTCGCCGACGCGAACCTCGTCGCCGACGGCGAGCGTCTCGCCCCACGAGGACGCCGCGACGCGCGTGTTCACCATGAGGCGGAAGTTGTGGTCGAACCAGTCGCCGCCGGACTCCGTCTGACGGCCCCCGGAGCGCCGCTCCGGGACGCCTTCGGACCACGCGGGCATCGTCTCCCGCCGACGCCGAACGAACGTCTCGCGGAGGCCGTCGTACTCCTCGCCCGTGTCGGGGTCGCGGGAGGGGACGACGCAGCGCTGACAGGGGTTGACGCCCGCGAACCGGACGTCACCGATCCGAAAGTCGACGACGCGGCCCCGCCGGTCGAACAGTCGATCCTCCCAGAACGCCGGCAGTTCGCGGTCGAGTCCGCCGAGTTCGACGTTCGCGCGCAGGCGGCGGCGCATCCCGTCGACGCCGATGCCGTCGAACCACGAGGCGACTTCGCGGAGCGTCGCGGTGCTGATGACCGTCGGTCCCGACGCCTCGGTGTCGTCCGGGAAGCCCCCCTCGCGGTTCCGCCGGAGCGACACCTCGTACCCGAAGTACTCGGAGAGACGCTCGGTCAATCTCGCCCCGTCGGCGTCGTCGTCCACGTCGAACGCCTCCGTCTCGCGGTCCGGGAGACTCACTCGGAGCGTCCGCGTCTCGAAGTCGAAGTCGGCGCGGACGCGGTGAATCGAGCGCTCCCGCTTGCCGTTGACGTACTCACCCGCAGAATCGAACAGCGCGAACTCCCGGTCGCCGTCGAGGCCGCCGTTGCGGACCACGCGGACCGAGTCGCGGTCGCATCCGTCGAGGGATTTCACCGGAAACGTCGTGAGTCGCCGGACGACGGCCGTCGGCGCGTGCTTCAACTCCGAGTCCGAGTCCGAGTCGGCGTCGGACGCCGACTCCGTCCGCTCGTCGGCCATCGCGCCTTACTGGGCTTCGTCGGAGTCGTCCTTTCCGGGGACGTGCTCGGAGAGTACTTCGTCTATCTCGTCCTCGCCGACGTCGCGGTAGCCCTCCGCGGAGAGCGTGACGGCGCTCACGTCAGGCGATTCGAGTTCGTCGTCGGTGACGAGGAGGGCGCGGACGGCGAGGGTGACGCCGTCCGACAGCGACAGTTCCTCGTTCCACTCCTCTTCGAGGAACTCCTGGATGTCGTTGCGTTTCGCGCCGATGGCGACGGCCTTCCACTCCTGCGGCGCGCCGGAGGGGTCCGTCTGGAGGAGTTTCGGTTGGGCGTCCTCGCCCTCGCCGTCCATGCCGCCGATGAGGAGTGAGGCGCCGAAGGGGCGGGTACCCCCGCGCTGGGTCGTCTCCTGAATCATATCGGAGAGCGACGTGGTCAGCGTCTCCACGCCGATGGGCTCGCCGTAGCGGAGGTGGTTCACCTGCGCCTCCTGTCGGGCGTCGTCGACGAGTTGCCGAGCGTCGGCGACGTGTCCCGCCGTGGCGGCGCCGAGGTAGTCGTCCAGTTTGTGTATCTTCTCGATGCTGTCGGCCTCCATGAGCGACGAACTCGTCCGGCGCTGCGCGGCGAGAACGACGCCGTCGGCGGTTCGGATACCGAGGCTCGGCGCGCCTCGCTTGACCGCCTCGCGGGCGTATTCGACCTGATAGATACGTCCGTCGGGGGAGAACAGCGACGTGCCTCGGTCGTACGCCTGCTGATCGTTCCGATTCATGCCCCCATATCCGACCCCCGGAGGTATAAAAGCACCACCGAGGGCTGATAGTACCGCATCCCGGTAACGTATTTACGTGCACCGCGCGAGCGGCGGTCGGAGAATCGAACGACCGGCCGGCTCAGACCGTCTCGACCGGCGCGTCGGGGGCGTTCTCCTTCACGCTCCGAATTCCCTGTTTGGCCTTTTGTCTCGTGGCGTACCCCTCGCCGCTGTCGGCGAGGATGTTGCCGTTGCGGTGGAGGAGTCGCCAGCGGTACTTCCCCTCCCTGTCTTCGTAGAGTTCGAACGTGGCGGACACGCTCTTCGATTGGGGCGGCGGCGACAAAAGCGTGGTCGCGGACCGACCGTGGAAACTCAAGCGGCCGGTTCGCTCGGGAGACGGAAGTGCCCGGGTGATACGGGCGATGCTGTCGTATCACACAGACGAACTTTTTCTCCTCGGACGCCGTTCGCACCGACGTGCCTTACACCTCCCGAACCGTCGTCGCGGTGTTCGTCGTCGGCCTCCTCGTCGGCGGCGGCGCGGTCGCGTTCGTCCTGCCCGGGTCGGTGACGACGAGTCCGACGTCCTCGACGGGCGCCGCCACGGGGTGCGTCGCGGACCCGCCCGCCGGACCGTCGTCGTACCTCGTCCGCGTCCCCGACGACGACCGGACGACGTTCCTGTTCAACCGCACGTTCGCGCACGAGGCGACGTCGCTACAGATTCGCGGCACCGTCGAAACGCCCGAACCCGGCGTCTACGTCTACCGAGTCACGACGGCGCCGGATACCGACTCCGAGAAACCCGCCCCCGGGGACTGCACGCCGTTCACGCAGATGGACGGCGTCGCGTCCGTTCCGAGCGACTACGAGCGGTTCTCGGTCGTCGTCGACGGCGAGACGCTCGCCACTGTCGAGAACGACGGCTCGCACGTCATCTTCCGACGCGTCGAGAACGAGACGGCCTGACGCCGCGGTCCGACCGCTTCGGCCGCTACGGATCGACTCGCTCGTACGTCACGAAGTCGAACGCGTCGCCCCCGTCGCGTTCGACTTCCCGCCACGCCGACTCCTCTCGCGCGGGAAACGTCGCATCGCCCTCGTAGGACTCCCGAATCTCGGTCAGAATCAGCCGACTCGCCCGCGGGAGGAACTGCTCGTAGACGCGCGCGCCGCCGGCGACGTAGACGGTGGAGACTGTCTCTTATACACATCTCTGATGGCGCGAGG
>NZ_AOIV01000003.1 GCF_000337095.1 Halogeometricum pallidum JCM 14848 | reverse complement strand
GCTCTCGTACGTCTTCCGGCCCACGACGACGGGGTGGCCCGTCGTCGTCTGCTTGAAGTGCGCCATGTCCTCGGGGAGGTGCCACGGCATCCCGCCGTCTCGTCCGATGACGCCGTTCGCGGCGACGGCGGCGACGAGGACGAACTCGACGGAGTCGGCGTCGGCGTCCCGGGGAGAGTCGCTCCCGACCATCTCACTCGGCCACCGCGAACCGAATTCCTTCGTCGGGGTCGTAATCGCGCAGTTCGATATCGTCGTGGGTGAGTTCCTCGAGGGGCACGTCCGCCACTTCGATGGTCGGCTTGGCGCCGGGTTCGCGGGCGCACTGCCTCAGGAGGCCGGGGACGTGGTCGTAGTCCTCCTCGCCGTCGGGTTCCTCGGGCGCGGCCGCGACCACCCAGTCGCGCACGTCGAGGTACTCCTCTCGCGAACCCACGCTCGCGAGTCGCTCCTGCAGGTCCGAGAGGTGCTCGCCGTACCACGCGCCGCGTTCGCCCGTCCCGCAGTAGACGTGCGCGTCGACGACGGTGTGGGCGAACTTCCCGACTTCGAAGCCCGTCCGCTGAGCGACGGCGTGCGCGAGGAGGGCGTACGCCGCGACGTTGAACGGGACGCCGAGGGCGATGTCGCCCGACCGTTGTGTGAGGTGGAGGTTCAGTTCGTCGCCCTGCACGTTGAAGACGAACGAGTAGTGACACGGCGGCAGGGTGGAGACGGCGGCGTTGGCGGGGTGCCAGGCGTTGACGACCATCCGGCGCGAGTTCGGGTTCTCGCGGAGGGTGTCGAGGACGTACTGTATCTGGTCGAACGTCCGTTCCCCGTCGTTCATCCAGCGGTGGGAGTCGTCGGGCCACGCCTCGCCCGGCAGTCCCTCCTCGGGGACGGGGAAGCGCCGCCAGAAGCGGCCGTACGCGGTGTCGAGGTGGCCCTCGTCGTCGGCCCACGCGTCCCAGATGCCCGTCTCCTCGCGCAGCGCCCGGATGTGTTCTTCGCCCGACAGATACCAGACGAACTCGTGAATCAGCGAGTTCCAGCGGAACCCGGAGAGGTCCTTCGTCGTGAGGAGGGGAAAGCCCTCCCGCAGGTCCACCTCGTAGTGGCGGCTGAACGACGAAATCGTGTCGACGCCGGTGCGATTCGGCTTGTGGTGGCCGCCGGACAACACGTCGGAGACCAAGTCGAGATACTGACGCATGGGGAAGTTGGTGTTACGATTGTGGACACAGTTGCTGCCTAAAGAGTGTGCGATACGGGTTCGACTTGCCGAGTGACAGGGTCCGGCCAGAGAGAAAGACGAAAGTTCCGTTCGCGTCTACGCGCATCCGTGATAACCAACCTCGCGCAGGGAGTGCAGGCGTTCACGAGCAACGTCTTTCTCGTCACCGGCGACACCACCGCGCTCGTCGACCCGGGGGCGAACTTCGACGTCGTGCCCCGAATCGAAGAGCACGTCGACGAACTCGACCGCGTGTACCTCACCCACACTCACTCGGACCACGTCGACAACGTCGACGCCGTCCGGGAGGCGTTCGACGTGGAGACGTGGGGCTTCGACGCCGACCGCCCGGAGGTCGACAACGCGATAGCCGACGGCGAGGCGGTTCCCATCGGCGACGACGACTACGAGGCGCTCCACACGCCCGGACACAAGAACGACCACCTCTGCTTTTACTCGCGCGCGGCGGGCGTCCTGTTCGCCGGCGACTTGGTGTTCGCCAACGGCGGGTTCGGCCGAACGGACTTGGAGGAGGGAGACCGACCGACGCTGATAGACAGCCTCGACAGACTCCGCGAGGCGGTCGAGGAGGACTTCGCCGAGATGCACGTCGGCCACGGACCGAGCGTCACGCGGCAGCCGTTCGACGACGTCGAGACGGCCGGGCGCGCCGCCCGGATGGGGTGATTCGGGCTACTCGTCGGCGTCCTCGGGAATCTCGTCCGCGGGGCGCGACTGCGATTTGAGACCGAAGTAGCCCGGTTCGTCGCCCTCCGGGTCGTTGATGACCAACTCGTCGGCGTGCGCCATCAGCCACGGCACCGTCCAGACGACGATTCGGTCCTCCGTCTCGGCGTCGAGTTCCGTCTCCGGGTCGAGTCCCTGCAGGACGCGCGACATCTCGGGGACCGTGTACATCAGGTCCTCCTCCAGAATCTCCTCCGGTTCGTACAGTTGGTAGGGGTACAGCGTGTCGAACTCGTCTTTCGATTTGGGCATACCGACACAGTCGCCGCCGGCGCACGTAAGCGCGGTGACTGCGCGGCGTCGGGGGAACGGACGCGTCGCTGGCGGCGTGATGCGGCGTCGAAAGAAAGTCGGGGTGTACGCTCGAAGCGAGTGAACTCCGAGTCTCGTCGCTTACTCGAACAGCTGAACGGCTTCGTTGTAGCGGGAACTGGACTCCTCCCAGTCGACGACCTCGAAGAACGCGTCGATGAAATCGCCGCGCGCGGGGCCGTAGTCGTGGTAGTAGGAGTGCTCCCAGACGTCCAGCGCGAGGATGGGGTGGGAACCCCAGAGTGCGCCCTGGTCGTGCTTGTCGACAACGACGTTGTGCAGCTGGTTCGAGAACGAATCGTAGACCAACAGCGCCCATCCGCTGGCGTTCTTGGCGGCGGCCTCGAACTCGCCCTTCCAGGCGTCGTACGAGCCGAAGTCCTCCTCGATGCGGTCGGCGAGGTCACCCGAGGGTTCCTCGCCGCCCTCCGGCGACATGTTCTGCCAGAACAGGTCGTGGAGGATGTGCCCGCTGCCGTTGTGGGTGACGTTGCGCAGCGCACTACCCGACGAGGAGAAGTCGCCCTCCTCGCGGTTGGATTCGAGGGTTTCCTCGGCGCTGTTCCAGCCGTTCACGTAGCCCTGATGGTGCGTGTCGTGATGCCACGTGAGCACCTGCTCGGAGATGTGCGGTTCCAGCGCGTCGTAGTCGTACGGTAGGGGGTCGAGTTCGTAGCTCATGAGAGATTCCTCCACTCCGTATTTGTCTCGGACCGCTGTTAAACGTTGAGGAGTGCTATGCTAACACGACACTGTCATATTCGGTGACCGTCTCTCGGACGGCTACTTTCCCGCCGGGGCGCTTCGCCGTTCGTACTCGATTTCCCGGGCCACGCGCTCGGCGGTGTCGATTCCGCACTCGCGTTCGACGAGGTGGAGGGCGAGGTCCAACCCGGAGGTGACGCCGCCGGCCGTGAGCACGTCGCCGTCGTCGACGAACCGCGCCTCGGTCACGATGGCGTCCGTCGCCCGGAGGTCGTCGAGCGCGCTCGCGTGCGTCACGGCGGGCCGGCCGTCGAGGACGCCCGCGCGGGCGAGGAGCATCCCGCCGGTACAGACGCCGGCGGTAACGTCCCCGCGGTCGGCGTGCGCGGCGACGGCGTCGGGAATCGCCCCCCGTTCGGCCTCCATCCCCGCGCCGGGTTCCGTCGGGTCGGCCCACCCGCCGCCGGGGACGAGGAGGACGTTCGGTCCGCCGACGTCCGGGTCGTGGGCGTCTCCGAGCGTCCCGTCGACGCCGACGCGGAGGCCGTGACTCGCCGTCACCGATTCGGCCTCCGCGAGCGTGACCAACCGCGCCGCGCAGTCCGCGCCGAACGCGCCCGCCGTCTGGAACACCTCGTAGGGGCCCACGGCGTCGAGTTCGTCGAAGCCGTCGTAGAGCAGGATTTCGACGTCCATACCGGGGCATCAGTGGCCGCGAGTAAGAGTGTATGCTCTCCGAGGATACCGACTGCAGGCGCCGGAAACGGCCCGCGTCACCGTCGCTGCCGCCTCTGCCAGCAGTTTCGCTCAGTCGTCCCCGTCGTCGCCGCGCGCGTCCTCGAACATCGAGATGGCCGCCTCGCGGCGTTCGGAGTGGTCGACGATGGGGGCGACGTAGTCGGGCGCGGCCGATTCGCGCTCGGTCGGCGACAACTCGGGCCAATCGTGAACCGTCTCGGGGTCGGCGTCGCGGAGTTCGGGGACGTGCTCTTTGATGTAGGTCGCCTCGGGGTCGTAGCGCTCCCCCTGCGTCGCCGGGTTGAACACGCGGAAGTAGGGTTGCGCGTCGGTGCCGGTGGAGGCGGCCCACTGCCAGCCCCCGTTGTCGTTGGCGGTGTCGTGGTCCGCGAGGTGCTCCCGGAAGTGCGCGTACCCCTCGCGCCAGTCGAGGAGGAGGTCCTTCGTCAGGAACGAGGCGACGAGCATCCGCACCCGGTTGTGCATGTACGCCTCCGCGCGCAACTGCCGCATCCCCGCGTCGACGATGGGGTAGCCCGTCTCGCCGTCCTTCCACGCGGTCAGCGCCGCCGCGTCGTCGCGCCACTCGATCCCGTTCTCGTACGACTTGTAGTTCTCCGTCACCACCTCGGGGTTGAAGTAGAGGACGTGCGCGTAGAACTCCCGCCACGCCAACTGCGATTGGAACTCCTCGACCGACTCGGCCTCCTCGCCGTCGGCTTCCGCCGCCGCCTCCTCGGTCGCCTCGTACACCTCCCGAACCCCGACGGTCCCCCACTTGAGGTCCGTCGAGAGCCGCGAGGTGGCGTCGCGTTCGGGGTACTCGCGGTCCTCGGCGTAGCGGTAGATGGCGTCCGCGCAGAACGACGATAGACGTTCGCGGGCCGCCTCGGTACCCGCGTCGGGCACCTCGGCGGTCGGTTCCTCGAACCCCAGGTCTCCGATGCCGGGCAGGTCCTCGCCCGTCACGTCGGCCAGCGAGTCGGCGTCCGGCGCGGGGTAGGGGCCGGCCTTCTCCCGGTCGCGCCACTTCTTCCAGAAGTAGGTGTACACGGAGTACGGGTCGCCCGCGTTCGTCGTTATCGACCCCGGTTGGTGGTGAATCGCGTCGTGAACGGACTCGCGGCCGACGCCCGCGTCGTCCAGCGCTCGCCGCACCGCCGCGTCGCGGGTCCGCGCGAGACCCGAGTAGTCTTGGTTCCAGACGACGCGCTCGGCGTCGTACGCCGCCGCGAGGCGCGGAATCTCTTCGACCGGGTCGCCGCGGGCGACGACGAGGTCGGAGCCGCGTTCGCGGTACTGCTCCCGCAACCCGGCGAGGGCGTCGAGCATGAACCGGACCCGCGCGGCACCGGCGTGCGCCAGCACGTCGTCGTCGAACACGAAGGCGGGAACGACCTCGTCCGCGTCCGCCGCCGCCGCGAGACCGCGGTTGTCCGACGCGCGCAGGTCGCGCCGGTGCCAGTGAAGTTGCATACCAGTGGCAAGGACGAGATACGCCTCAAACTACCGGCATCGAATGAGAAACTCTCTCACACTCGGAGAACGCGCCCGCAGTTTCGGATCGTTCGTCCGCACCGTTCCGTTTTGGTGAACGTTATTCGCCGGTATCCGGTGATTAGCTTCGGGTCGATTCAGCGATGCAGAACATAATGGTCGATAGGACAGGCGAAAAAACGGCCGATATGTCGTGAATTGGGAGTAAGCGCCGCATACCTAACCCGGAGCATTCGTTGGGTTCTGGTAGTGGCGAGAGTGTTCGACCGCGTCCGTAGACGCACCGCGACTGCAGGTACGTCCGTCCGTTCGATAGCCCTCGCCGTGCGACGCCGCCGAGACCCCCGCGTCGTCGTGCTGACCGTCGCGGCGTTCGCCGTCCTCGCGGGCGTCGTCGTCGGGACGGTGGCGCGGTGGCCGACCGCCGGCGTCGTCGTCTCGTTCGTCCTCGTGGGGACGGCCGCGGTCGTCGTCGCCGACAACCCGGAGTTCCGCGCCGCGGCCCGCCGACTCCCCCGCCGCGCCGTCGCCGGCGCGCGCAGTCTCTCCAGCGACGACGACCCGTCTCGACTCCCCGCGGAGTCCGGCGTCGACCCGGTCGAGTCGCACCTCCGCGGCGCCGACCTGCTGGTCGACGGCGAGGGCGATATCCCGCGCATCGACCCGGCGTTCGAACGGGCGTGGCGTCGCCGCATCGTCTCGATGGGCGACCGGAGCGAGGACACCGCGGCCCTCGCCGACCTGCTCTCGGTCCCGCGCCGCGACGTGGAACTGTCGTGGGAGGCCGAAGACGGGACGCTCGTCGCCTCGGTCCGCGACCGACCCGCGGGCCGGTGGCCCTCGCGCGCGGCGTTCCTCGCCGACGTCACCGCCGTCGAGGAGTTCCGAACTCGCTTCCCCGAGTGGTGGGCGCTGGACTCGACGGCTCGAACCCGCGTTCTCGCGGCGCTCAGGCTCTGTCTCGACTGGTGTCCGGCGTGCGACGGCGCCGTCTCCGTCTCCCGGGTCGGCCGGCGGGGTGGCGACCCTGCCTCCGCCCGCCTCGCGCGCGAATCGGTCCTCGCGGCCACCTGCGGGGCCTGCGCCTCCCGTCTGTTCGAGGCGTCCGTCGATCCCGTACGCGTCGACCGGCCTCGCCGACCCGACGCCGACGCGGAAGCCTGAACGCGCCCCGTCTGCGACCACTCCGGAACACTCCGGAACTCGGGACCGTCCGTCTCTCCTCTCACAGCGGCCGTATCGACTCCCGCCGTCCGTCCAGCACCGCGAACCGCTCGCCGCGGCGCCGTTCGAGGAGGTGCAGCAGTCGCTCCGCCCACCGCAGTTTCCGCGCCTTCGCGGCGTCGACGCTCGGGTCGTCGAAGTCCCACCCGACGAACCGGAGTTCGGCGGCTCCGAACGCGTCGGCGAGGAACGCCGCGCGGTCGCCGTCGGTGAATCCGCCGAAGTTGACGACGTTCTCGACGGGGGCCGCCTGCGTCGTCGCCAGTACGTGTCCGGCGTCGAACCGGGGCATCCACCGTCTGACGGCGGGGACGTTGTCGCCGTGGGCGTGCGCCGCCACCGGCCGTCCGGCCTGCGTGCGCTCTCTCGCCGTCTCGGGGTTCTTGTCCAAGTCGGTCACCATCAGGTCGACGCGGTAACCCGCCTCGCGGACGACGTCCGCCGCCGTCGACGCGGCGAACACCCGGTCGGCGTCGGCGACGGCGTCGACCTCGTCCCGAAGCGACGGCGCGGCCCCGACGACGGCCACCGTCTCGCCCGCGCAGTCGACTCTGCCTGCGTCGAACGGACGCGCGTACTCGGCCATCGCGTCGCGGGCGCGTTCGTCGCCCTCCCGCGGGTAGCCGAAATCGGACAGAATCCGCTCGTAGACGGGTTCCCAGTCGGTGAACTCCATCGGTTAGGACTCCGCAAAGATAGTTCGGTGTGGGCCGGAATGGCACCAAGTACCCCTACCCGTGTGCCCTTCCGGCTTCCAGTGGGCTGATTCTCGACCGTCCGGCATAAGTTTTCTCTTAACTAAGTGTCGATACGAAATGCACATAGGGATACTCTCGTGGCTCTATAGCTATTCTCGGGCGCTCAGAATACTTTTCGGGTCACCGAGTTGAGCGCCGACCGGAGCGCCTCGGACCCCCCTTCGGCGACCGTCGCCGCCTCGCGGAGGGCGCGGGGGGTTCCGAAGAGGAGGACGTCGTGCCCGGCGGCCGCCGGGGCCGTCGCCCCTCGTGCGAGTGTCGCGCCGGCGTCTCCCGCCGCCGCGGCGAGCGTTCGCACGTCGCCGTCGGAGAGGCCGTCGAGTTCGAAGACACGGACGACGGACTCCTCGGCGACGGACGCCGGCGCGTCGACGCCGAGTCGGTCGAGGTGGCGTTCGGCTTCCCGCGGCGTCGTCACGTCGAGTTCCTCGACGCTCAGGCGGTCGGGACTGGAGTCCGAATCGGCGTCGCGAGTCCGTCGTCGGGCGAACTCCCGTCCGACGAGCGCGGCGTCCCGCGTCTCCGCCACGTCGTGCGTCCGGACGACGTGCGCGCCGCGTTCGACGGCCATCGAGGTGGCCGCCAACGAGACCGGAAGCGCCGCCTCGGTCTCCCGTCCGGCCACCTCGCGGAGGAAGTTCTTCCGGTTGATGGAGACGAGTATCGGCCGGCCGTAACCGCGGAACTCGCGGAGGCGGCGGAACGTCTCCCGGTCGTCCTCGAGCGTCTTCGCCTCCGACCACCCGCCGAAGGCGGGGTCGACGACGGTCTTGTCGGTGAAGCCGTTTCGCGCGAGGGCGTCGTAGATGTCGTCCACCTCCTCCACCGCGCCGGGGCGTTCGAGGTCCGGCGGGGAGGCCATCTTGACGACGGCGGCGTCGTGGTCCTCGCAGACGGTCGGCATCTCCGGGTCGGCGAAGCCGCAGATGTCGTTCACCATGTCGAACCCCCGCGAGAGCGCCTCGTCGGCCACCTCGTGGTAGCGCGTCTCGATGGAGAAGACGGCGTCGCCGGAGACGCTCTCTATCGCCTCGACGGCGGTGTCGAGGCGGTCCAGTTCCTGCTCAGCCGACAGCACCTCGAAGCGCTTGTTCGCCGACTCCAACCCCACGTCGACGATGTCGGCGCCTTCGCCGACGAGGGCGGCGTCGACGTGCTCGGCCGCCTCGCCGGGGTCGTCGAACACGCTCGGAGCGTACGGCGACTCCTTCGAGACGTTCAGGACGCCCATGATGCGCGGCGGTCGGTCGTCACCGATTTCGAGTCCGGCCGCGTCGACGGTCTGCATGTTGTGGGGTGGTAGGATGGGACCGACATATGCGGTCCGGTCTCGGCGCCCCTCGCTGCCACCGTCGAACGCCCGAGTCACGCTCTTTTTATCCGCGCGCCCGCTACTCTCCGCTCATGGCGAAGGTCAGCATCGGACTCCGCGGGTGGCGCTTCGACGAATCCGAGGTGTTCACCGACGAGGGGGAGTTCCGTGCGCTCGACGAGGTGCCGGAGGACGCCCGAACGCGACTCATCCGACTCACCTACCTGCAGTCGAAACCCTGCGACGCCTGCTATCTGGTGCACGGCGAAGGGGAGAAAAAGCGCTGTAATCCGGCGAAGGTGGTGTACGGCGAACCGATGGAAGAGGTGCTCCTCTGCCCCGACCACGAGGTGGACTTCTTCTACTGGTACCGCGAGGCCGGCGGGTCCGACTACCGCGGCGAGGAGACGTTCCGCGACGAGTTCCACGAGTGGTTCGCGGCCGGCGGCCGCGCGCCCGACGACTACGAGGGGCCCGACCACGTCGACACCGACCCGAACGAGCTCCCGACGCCGCCCGACCCGGCGGAACTCAACCGCCGTCTCAACGAGGGACAGGAGGGCAAGCGCAAGCGCATCGACTTCAAGAAGGGCGAGATAACGTACGAGGACTGGAACGACGAGGACCAGAACCGACTCGACTTGGGGCAGGACTACCCCACGGAGTAGATGGCTCGCAGTCACAAACCGGTCGTCGTCGTCGTCGAACCCGAGACGCCCGGAAACGTCGGCACCATCGCCCGCGCGATGAAGAACTTCGGGCTGACGGACCTCAAACTCGTGAACCCGCCGGAACTGGAACCCGACGGCGAGGCGTACGGGTTCGCCGGCCACGCCCGCGAGGACGTCCTCCCGAACGCCGAGGAGGTCACCTTCGATGAGATAATCGAGGAGTACCACACCGTCGGGACGACGGCCATCACGAACGAGGACAGCCGAAAGCACGTCCGATACCCGTTCAAGACGCCCGTCGAGGTGCGCGAGAGCCTGGAGACGGTCGACACGAAGACGGCCCTCGTCTTCGGCCGGGAGGGCCGCGGCCTCAACAACGACGAACTCTCGCGACTCGACGAGGTGTGCTCCATCCCGGCCAGCGGCGAGTACCCCGTGTTGAACCTCGGACAGGCGGCGACGGTGCTGTTCTACGAACTCCGCTCGCTCACCGTCGCGGAGACGCAGTTGCCCGACGTGGAACGCGACAGGGCCGAAGAGGCGGACATCGAGCGCTTCTACGATAACTTCGGGGCGTTCCTCGAACGCGTCGAGCACCGCGACCACAAGCGGCCGAAGACGATGCGCATGATGCGCCGCGTCGTCGGACGCGCCCACCCGACCGACCGGGAGGTCCACACGCTGACGGGCGTGTTCCGCCGCGCCACCGATCGATTGGACCGGTTCGGGAGCGAAGCGCGCGAAGAGCGGGACGGGCGTGACGGGCGCGGAGAGCGAGACGAGGAGGCCAACGAGGGAGCGCAGACCGGCGAACCTGGCGGACGCGACGACTGAATCGACCGCCGACCGCTCCCGACTCTCTCGCCCGCCGCCGACGCTCGGTTGGCCACCTCGCCCGCCGCCGAACGAACCGTTTTGACGCTCGATTCCCTACTGACGGTCGATGTCCGCCTCCTCCGCCCGCGGCGGGATCCGACTCCTGATGTTTCTCGTCGGCGTCGTCGTCCTCCTGTTCTACGGACTGCTGGCGTACGGCAGTTACGTGGCGCTGGCGACGCTGTGGCGTCTGCGCCCCGACCCGACCACGGCGGTCCTCGCCGTCGCCGTCCTCACCGTCGTCTTCGGCTACCTCAGCCTCAGAGTCGGGACGGCGCGCCTCCTCGTTCAACTCGACGCCCGCGAACTGCCCAGAGAGCGGAGTCCCGGCGTCTACGAGGTGTTGGACGGCCTCGTCGGACGGATGGACGTGGAGACGCCGCGGCTGATGGTGGTCCGACTCCAGACGCCGAACGCGTTCGCCCTCGACACCGCGGGTCGCGACACCGTCGTCGTCGACGCGGCGTTGCTCCGCCTCCTCGACCACGCGGAGTTCGAGGGGCTGTTGGCGCACGAACTGGCGCACCTCGAACGCCGCGACAGCCTCGTCCAGACGCTCGCGTTCAGCGCCGTCCAGACCGTCGTCAGCCTCGCCTACACCGTCGTCTCGCCCGTCGTGTTCCTCGTCAGCGGCCTCGCCTTCGCGGCCGCGTGGTTCCGCGGCGACCCCGCCTCGTGGGCCGAGACGGTCCCCGGACGGGTGCGCCAGCGTCTCGAACAGGGGGTCGCGCTCGCGATGGCCGCGGTGACGCTGTTCGCGCGGGCGCACTCGCGCCGCCGGGAGTACGCCGCCGACGCCCGCGCCGCCGCCGTCACGGGACGGCCCCTCGCTCTCGCGCGTGCGCTGGAGAAGATAGAGCGGGCGGCGACCCCCGAGTTCGGCATCCTCTCGCCGCTGTGGATCCGCGGCGAGGTGGAGTCCGGCGAGGAACACGCCCTCCGGGACCTGTTCTCGACGCATCCGCGGACCGAGGACCGGGTCGAACGACTCCGCCGCCGCGCGGCGGACGACCGAGTGCGAGTCGAGATTCGCTGACGCGACCGGGTCGAGGGCGGAGACAGGTTCTTCCGCCGGCGGCGAGTGCGTCCGAATCATGTCCCAGTATCCGAGCGAAGGAGACACGCACGTCGTGGAGCGGTCGTTCTCGACCGAGGAGGTCAGGCAGTTCGCGGCCCTCTCGAACGACGACCAGCCGAGACACACCGAACCGGACGAGGACGGACGGTTGCTCGTCCACGGCCTCCTGACGGCGACGCTGCCGACCGAAGTCGGCGGGGACCTCGGGGTGCTCGGTCGTTCGTTCACGTTCGAGTTTCAGCGGCCGGTGTACACCGGCGACAGCGTCCGCTGTGAGTGCGTCGTCGAACGCGTCGAGGAGCGAGACGACCGGTACGACCTCTCGGTGGACGTGACCTGTACGCGGAAAGTGGACGCCAGACCGGACTCCGAATCGGAGTCAGAGGTGGTGATGAGGGGGACGGTGACCGGACTCGTGCGGAAGTCCTAAGCGCGTTTCTGTATCTCCTCGCGGAGCACCGAACTGACGACTTCGCCGTCGGCCTTCCCGCGGAGGGCGCCCATGGCCTCGCCCATCAGCGCCGAGAACGCGCCCATGCCCTGCTCTTCGACCTGCGCGCGGTTTCGCTCGACGACTTCGCTCACGGCGTCGCGCACCTCGGCCTCGTCGACGCCCGAGAGGCCCGCCTCCTCGACGGCCGCCTCGGCCGTCAGCGACGGGTCCTCCGCGAGGGCCGTCAGCACGTCGTTGACGCCCTCCTTCGCCAATTCGCCGTCTTCGACGAGGTGCATGAGGTCGAGGAGGTGGTCGTCGGAGACGTTCCCGACGGCCACGTCGTCGCGGCGGAGTTCGGTCAGCGTCGATTCGAGGAGGCCGGCCGCGAACGTCGCGTCGACGCCCTCGTCGGTCGCGCGTTCGAAGAGCGGCATCTTCCGGCCGTAGGCGACCTGTTCGGCGAGGCCGGAGCCCAGACCGAACTCCGATTGGTAGCGTTCGACCTTCTCGGTGAGCAGTTCCGGCGTCTCGACCTCGGAGGGGTCGAGTTCGACCGGCGGCACGTCCGTCTCGGGGTACATCCGCGCCGCGCCGGGCAGGGGGCGGAGATAGCGCGTCGTGCCGTCCTCGTTCGCGCCGCGGGTCTCCTCGGGGACGCCCGACAGTGCCGCCTCCGCGCGGGCCTGCACGGCGTCGATGGCCAACGCCGCCGTCTCGGGGTCGGTGGCGACGATGGCGACGGCGTCCTCCTCGCCCGCGCCGACGGCCTCGCGGAGGGCCGCGACTTCCGCCTCCGTGACGCCGTAAGCGGGCAGTTCGTCGGTGTGGAAGATGCCGCCCGCGCCGTGGCGCTTGGCGTGGTCCGAAAATTCGGTCCCGAGGCGGCGGTCGGGTTGAATCTCGCGGCCGACGAGGCCGTCGAAGCCGAACAGGGGGACGGCGCGGACGGCGCCGCCCGAGGAGAGGGCGCCGCCGATGACGCCCGAGTCGGTGTCCGATCGCGGGCTCTGCCCGCTCGCGTGGTCCGCGGAACTTCGTTCCGCGCTATCCTCGAACACCTCGGTCACGTCCGTCGTCTCGCCGACCGAGGCGTCTCGGTCGCGCAGTTCCTCGCGGATGTCGAGCAGTTCGACCTGTCGGCCGACCTCCTGTCTGACGATGTCGTCGATGGTATCCAGCGCCTGCACGCCCTTTATCTCTACGCGCGCGCCGTCGGCGATGGAGACGTTCACGTCCTGCCGGATGGTGCCGAGACCGCGCTTGACCTTCCCCGTCGAGCGTAACAGCATCCCGATGGTCTCGGCCGCCTCGCGCGCCTGTTCGGGCGAGGAGATGTCCGGCCGGGTGCCGATTTCGACGAGCGGGATGCCCAGTCGGTCGAGCGAGAAAGTGACGCCGTCGTCCGTCTCCTCGACGCGTTGGGCGGACTCCTCTTCGAGCATCAGGTCCTCGACGCCCACGGGGCCGTCGCTCGTCGCTATCTCGCCGTCCTGCGCGACCAAGGAGGAGCGCTGGAAGCCCGAGGTGTTCGAGCCGTCGATGACGAGTTTGCGCATGACGTGCGCTTGGTCCACCGCCTCCATGTCCAGGAGGGACGCTATCTGCATGACCACCTCGCGCGCCTCACGATCGAGGCGGTGCGGCGGTTCGTCGTCCTCTTCGACCAGACAGGTGGTGTCGTAGGCGAGGTACTCGAACTCGCGTTCGACGCGGCTCTCCTCTAAGGCCGCCTCGTCGAGTTCGCCGAGTTCGCTCTTCGTCGGGTGGAGAAACCGGGTGAACGTCCGCTCGGCGTCGTCGGGGTCGCGAATCGCGGTCGGACACCCGCAGAACAGCTTCGTCGCGGTGTCGAGCTGCTGGTGAATCTCCAGCCCCGCGACGAGTCCGAGGTCCTCGTAGTCGTACGCGCTCATTGATAGCCAATGCGAGTGCGGGGTGTAAAAAGGATTCACAACGGGCGCCGGCGCGCCCGACCGGGGCCGTCGGCGGAGGCGCTCCTCACGTCTCGAATCGGCGGGCGGACGCGGTCGATGCCGCGCCCGCCGGAAATCGACGCTCCGCGCGCCATCCATCCGTTTCGGACCCGAACCGGGCCCGTCCTATCCGTCGCTCAGACGCGACGCAAACCCTGACCGAGACCCGTCGCCTCGTTGCACTCGGGGCACTCGTAGTGCCACCCGTCGTTCGTCGCTTGCCCCTCTGGGAACGTGGCGCCGCAACCTCGACACTCCAACATGTCGCGGCCGTGCTCACGCCGATACTGAAGGCTCGGCATGATTGCTATTTCTACGGATTCCGGCATCAAAATACCGATTCTGTCCGGTGCTCGTGACTGTTCCGCACGGCTGCGACGCCGTCGTTCGATTGCCGAACGAACGTCCCCGAAAGAAACTATTGAGGTGCGGTATCACGGCGCGCCCGGACCGTCTCGGCCCGGCGCGAGGCGCCCTCAGTCGTCGCCGAGGATGCCCCGGTGAGTCATCTTCTCGGGGTCCAGCACCTCGTCGGCCTCCTCCTCCGAGAGATAGCCCTTGTCGACAACGACTTCGCGGACGGTCTTGTCCTCTTTCAGCGCCGTCTTGGCGACTTCGCTGGCCTTGTCGTAGCCGATGGTCGGGTTCAGCGCGGTGGCGAGGGCCATCGAGCGTTCGACCTGTTCCTCGCAGACTTCCTCGTTGGCTTCGAGTTTGGCGACGAACTTCGTCCCGAACGTCTCGGCGGCGTTCGAGAGCATCTGCGTCGATTCGAGGACGTTGTGTGCGATGACGGGCTTGTAGAGGTTGAGGTCTATCTGCCCCTCGGCGGCGCCGGCGGAGACGGCGGCGTCGTTGCCGACGACCTGCTTGTGGACCTGATTGACGGCTTCCGCGACGACCGGGTTGATCTTCCCGGGCATGATGGAGCTTCCGGGTTGGTTCTCCGGTTGCTCTATCTCGCCGAGGCCGTTACGCGGCCCGGAGGCGAGCAGGCGCAGGTCGTTGGCTATCTTGTTCATCGACCCCGCGATGGTTCTGAGCGCGCCGTGCGCCTCGCTCATCGCGTCGTGGGCGGCCTGCGCTTCGAAGTGGTTGTCGGCCTCGCGGAACTCGATATCGGTCTCCTCGGAGATGTACTCCGCGGCCTTCTCGGGGAACTCGGGGTGGGTGTTCAGCCCGGTGCCGACGGCGGTTCCGCCGAGGGCGAGTTCCGAGAGGTGGTCGCGGACGTGGTCGAGGCGGCCGAGGCCCTTTTCGACCTGCGTGCGGTAGCCGCCGAACTCCTGTCCGAGCGTGATGGGCGTCGCGTCCTGCAGGTGGGTGCGACCCGTCTTGACGACGTCCGAGAACTCCTCTTCTTTCGCTTCGAGCGACTCGCGGAGCGTATCGAGAGCGGGCAGGAGGTCCTTCTCGACCGCTTCGAGCGCCGAGACGTGCATCGCCGTCGGGATGACGTCGTTCGAGGACTGCCCGTAGTTGACGTGGTCGTTGGGGTGGACGACCCGGTCGCCGATCTCCTCGCCCAGCAGTTCGGCGGCGCGGTTGGCGATGACTTCGTTGGCGTTCATGTTCGAGGAAGTGCCCGACCCCGTCTGAAACACGTCGACGGGGAACTGGTCGTCGTGTTCGCCAGCGATGACCTCGTCGGCGGCCTCGACGATGACGTCGGCCTTCTCGTCGTCCAGGAGTCCGAGTTCGCGGTTCGCCTGCGCCGCCCCCTTCTTCACGACGCCCAGCGCGCGGATGAACCGGCGACTGAACGTGATGCCCGAGATGGGGAAGTTCTCGACGGCCCGTTGGGTCTGCGCGCCCCAGTAGGCGTCCGCCGGCACCTGCATCTCGCCGAGACTGTCCCGTTCGGTACGGTAGTCCTCGCTCATACGTCGGGGGACGAAGGGTGTCCGCGTAAAACCCGTTGGTCCCGGTCCCATTCGCCCCCAGCGCACCGACGACACCGTTTCACGAACTGAAAACAATTTTCTGGGAGACGAAACGAAATCTCGGCGTAACGGCCCGAAACGCCGCGGTTCGAGAGGATTTTCTTTGCCGTCGTCAGCGCCGACCTATCGGATACGCGATCTACATCGCCCGTATCCGCTCGCTGTCGAGCGATTCGGTACATACCATACTGTGCCCATATACTGATTCACTCATATATCAGTAAAGACCGGAAATGTTTAACTAAACCATGCGGTAATGGTTTACGCGCAACTGTCAACGACAAATTACCATGAACGAAAAAACCGACGACGACGGACTTTCGCGACGCACGTATCTTCGACTCAGCGGTCTGGCTGGTGCCGGAATGGCGGGACTTGCCGGCTGTTCCAGCGGCGGCGAACAGACCGAGACGGAGGGAACGACACAGGCGGGCGGCGAGGGGACGAGCGGAGAATCCACCGAGACCGCGACCGAACAGAGCGGCGGCAGCGGCAACGCGCTCGAACTCGTCCACTGGTGGACGGCCGGCGGCGAGCAGGACGCGCTGAACGCGCTGCTCGAAGGGTTCAAACAGGAGTACCCGGACGTCGAGGTGAACAACAACCCGGCGCCCGGCGGCGCGGGGTCGGCGCTCGACACGGTCGTCAAGAACCGCGTGCTCAACCAGAACCCGCCCAGCACGTTCCAGATCTGGCCGGGCAAGGCGCTCACCCAGTACGTCGAGGGCGACGTGCTGAACACGCTGGGCGACTCGGTGTGGAGCCAGGAGATGCGCGACGCCTACCGGCAGGGCGTACAGGACCTCGCCCAGCCGTCGGGTAACTACGTCGCGGTTCCGCTCAACATCCACCGGCTCAACAACCTCTTCTACAACACGGCGGTCCTCGAGGAGGCGGGCGTCGACCCCTCTAGCCTCTCGGACCCCGCCGCGGTCACGGACGCGCTCGCGACCATCTCCGAGAACACCGACGCGGTGCCGATGGCCCACCAGACGCAGTCGCCGTGGTCGTCCGTTCAGCTGTGGGAGACCATCTTCCTCGGCTACAACGGCGTCGACGCGTACAACGACGCCATCGTGAACGGCAACATCTCCAAGCACGAGAGCGCCGTCAAGAAATCCCTCCGGACGCTGAAGGACTACCACCAGCACTTCAACGACGACGCCGGCTCCATCTCGTGGGACCAGGCGAACAGCAAGGTCGTCAACGGCGACGCCGCGTTCATCCACCAGGGTGACTGGGCGGCGGGGCAGTACAAGTCCGCCTCGGACTTCGCCTACGAGAGCGACTGGAACATGGTCCCGTTCCCGGGCACCTCGTCGATGTACTCCGTGGTGACGGACTCGTTCGTCTTCCCGAAGAACAATCCCTCGCCCGACGCGACGCGGAAGTTCCTGAGCTACTGCGGCACCGTCGACGCGCAGGAGCGGTTCAACCCCGTCAAAGGGTCCATCCCGCCGCGAACCGACGTGCCGGCGGACCAGTTCGGACCGTTCCTCTCCTCGCAGATAGAGGACTTCAAGAACTCCGAGTCACAGCCGCCCACCATCGCGCACGGGACGGCGGTGACGCCGGACGTTCACGGCAACATCGACGAGGCGTTCGCGGGCTTCAACGAACAGTGGAACGTCGATTCGACGACCACCGCGCTCGTGAACGCCTTCCCGTCCAACTAACGGGCGACGATGCTCGAATCACTCTTTCGACGACTCGTGACCCGCGGCAGCGGCGAAGAGAGCGACCCGAGCGGCGACGACGTTCGGACCGACGGCGGCACCGTCACGAAGACGGCGACGGAGTCGACCGGAGGGTCCCAGCGGTCCTGGCGCGAGTCGGAGTTCGTCCGCTCGCTCCCCTTCTGGCTCCCGCCGGCGCTCCTCATGGGCCTGTTCGTCTACGGCGCCATCGGCTGGAACGCCGTCATCTCGCTGACCGAGTGGGAGGGGTTCGGCAGCCCCGACTACGGCAACCTCGACTTCTCGATGTACGCGCGGATGCTGGCCGACCCGACGTTCGTCGCCGCCGCGCGAAACACCGTCGTTCTGCTCGTCGCGTTCACCGTCGTCTCGCTGGTGGTCGGACTGCTCGTCGCCATCCTCGTCGACCGGGGTATCCGCTTCGAGAACACGCTGCGGACCGTCTACCTCCTGCCGATGAGCCTGTCGTTCGTCGTGACGGCCATCTTCTGGGCGTGGATGTACAACCCCGAGTTCGGCCTCATCAACGTCGTTCTCAGGGGAGTCGGTCTCGGCTTCCTCGCGAACGACTGGATAAGCGACCCGAGCACGAAGCTCGCGGCGGTCATCTTCGCGCTGATGTGGCAGTTCAGCGGCTACTGCATGGTCGTCTACCTCGCCGGCCTGCGCGCCATCCCGAGCGACCAGTTCGAGGCGGCGCGCATCGACGGCGCGTCGACGCTCCGCATGTACTGGCGCGTCATCATCCCGCAACTGCGCGCCTCGACGATGAGCGCCGCCGTCGTGCTGATGGTGTTCGCGCTGAAGGCGTTCGACTTCCTCTACGTCATGTTCGGCGACACGCCGGGCCCCTCGACGGACATCCTCGCGACGATGATGTTCCGCGAGGCGTTCAGCTCGTCGAACTGGGCGTACGGGGCTGCCATCGCCACCGTGCTGTTCGGACTCGCCTTGGTGGTCATCGGTCCCTACCTGTACGTGCAGTACCAGCGGGGTGACCTATGAGCACCGACACGGAGGGACTGAGCGTCTCCCGCGTCGCGCTGTACGCCGTCCTCGTCGCGATGGCGCTGTTCTACCTCGCGCCGTTAGAGACGGGACTGATGACGGCCATCAAGACGCAGGACGCGTTCTTCTCGTCGACGCCGTTCGTCCCGCCGTTCGGGGACGGCTTCACGCTCCAGCCGTGGTACGAGGCGTGGGCGCAGATGCAGGGCCCGCTCACGGACTTCTCCGGCGCGCTGTACAACAGCGCGTTCGTCGCCATCCCGGCGACGGTGCTGTCGGGCCTCATCGGCTCCGTGGCGGCGTACGGGCTGACGAACCTCAACTGGCGCGGACAGGCCGGCGTGCTGATGCTGTTCGTCGCCGGGATGTTCGTCCCGTACCAGTCCGTGCTCGTTCCGCTGACGCGCTTTTGGACCATCGTCGGCCTGCAGAACTACCTCGCCGGCGTGCCGTTCCTCGCCCAGCGGGTCGGACTCATCGAACTCATCGTCACGCACACGGCCTACGGGATTCCCATCTGCACCATCCTGTTCCGGTCGTACTACGCGAGTTTCGACCAGTCGATGCTGGAGGCGGCGCGCATCGACGGCGCGACGTTCACGCGCATCTATCAGCGCATCATCTTCCCGCTGTCGAAGCCGATGTTCGCGGTGGTGCTCATCTACCAGTTCACGCAGGTGTGGAACGACTTCCTGTTCGCGCTGGTGTTGGTGTCCTCGCCGACGAGCGAGGTGGCGACGATAGCGCTGAACAAACTCCAAGGCTCGATGGTCCAGCAGTACAACGTCCAGATGGCCGCCGCGTTCGTCGCGGCGCTCCCGACGCTCTTGGTGTACGTCCTGTTCGGCGACCAGTTCGCCGAAGGGGTCGCAGGTGAAACATAAATGGCAGAACTCACACTCGATCACATTACGAAGGTGTACGACGACGACGGTTCGGACATCGTCGCGGTCGACGACGTCTCGATAGATATCGCCGACGGGGAGTTTCTCGTCCTCGTCGGTCCCTCCGGGTGCGGGAAATCCACCACGCTCCGGATGATAGCGGGACTGGAGACGGCCTCCAGCGGGGACATCCGCCTCGGCGGTGACGTCGTCACCGGGCGCCCCCCGCGGGACCGGGACATCGCGATGGTGTTCCAGTCGTACGCGCTGTACCCGCACATGACCGTCCGCCAGAACATGTCGTTCGGCCTCGAAGAGTCGACGGACATGTCCGACGGCGAGATAGACTCGGTCGTCACCGACACCGCCGAGATGCTGAGCATCGCCGCGCTCCTCGACCGGAAACCCGGCGAACTCTCGGGCGGGCAGCAACAGCGCGTCGCCTTGGGCCGCGCCATCGTGCGCGACCCGAAGGTGTTCTTGATGGACGAACCGCTGTCGAATCTCGACGCGAAACTCCGCTCGCAGATGCGGACGGAGCTTCAGCGTCTGCAGGAGGACCTCGGCGTCACCACCGTCTACGTGACGCACGACCAGACGGAGGCGATGACGATGGGCGACCGCATCGCCATCCTCAACGACGGCGAACTCCAGCAGGTGGCGACGCCGCTGGAGGCGTACCACCAACCCGCGAACCTGTTCGTCGCGGGGTTCATCGGCGAACCCTCGATGAACTTCTTCGAGATGGAGGCGCGGGAGGACCGGTTGAGCGGCGACCAGTTCGACTACCCCATCTCCCAGGAGACGCGCGAGGCCGTCGGCGACGCGACGAACGTCACGCTCGGCATCCGCCCGGAGGACGTGCAACTGGTCGAGGAGGGGTCGGGCGAACACGACTTCGGCACCGTCGTCGACGTCGTCGAACCGATGGGTAACGAGAACAACGTCTACCTGTCGTTCGAGACGGACGGCGCCGCCGAGTTCGTGGCGACCATCGACGGGATGCGGAGCCTCGACGCCGGGCAACCGGTCGTCGCCCGCATCCCCGAGGACGCCATCCACCTGTTCGACACCGACACGGGCGAGACGCTGAAGAACCGCTCGCTCGCCGAACTCGAAGAGACCGAACCGCGCTTCTGATCGGCTGACCGGGGCCCGACCGACCGGCCCCGCGTCTCCCCGTTCTCCCGCCGCCGTTCTTCCCCTGTTACCGCGTTTCTCTCCCCGTCCGAGCGGTGCTACTCGTCCCCGTTCACCGTCTCGTGCTCCTCGGGCGTGTACGTCTTCAACTCCATCGCGTGGATGTCCGTCGTCATCGACTCCCCGAGCGCGTCGTACACCATCTGGTGCTGCTGGACGAGTGTCTTCCCCTCGAACGCCGGCGAGACGATGACGGCCGCGAAGTGGGCGTCCTCGTGCTCTTCGTCCGGAACCCGCGGGAGCGTCACCGTCGCCTCCGCGTCCTCGATACCCGATTCGATGAGTCGCTCGACTTCTTCGGTTTCCATACCCGCCGGTGGGGCCGCCGCCCGATAAAGTCCTCCGGAGGGAGCCAAGCGGAGGGGGTTCGCTTCGGACCGTGACTGCGCGACACTACTCTCAGAAAACCCACCCTCCTCGAACGGTAACTAATGTTCTACCGCATCAGTTCCGAACTATTTGAATATCTCTAAAATCGGACCTGATAATTAGGCGAGTAGGTATAACCGTTCGATATCCTTCGATCCGGTCGTTACGATGAAAGTCGAACAGATACCCCTACTGAACCGAATTAGAGACAGTTTCACGAAGGTACTCGTCTCGTTGTTCCTCGTCGTCACGGTGTTCGTCGGCGGGGCCAGCGTCTACACGTACGTCGGCCTCGCCGCGGAGATAGAGCAACACAGTTCCGCCGCGGTCGCGCAGGAACTCGAACGGACCCTGTTGATAGACCTCGGCGTGCTCTTTCTCGGTACCCTGCTCGGCCTCGCGGCCATCGCGCTGTTTCTCACTCGGTACGTCGCCCAACCGCTCCAGACGCTCGAAGGACGCGTCGAACGCATCCGAGAGGGCGATTTGGACGAACGCGCGGACCTAAATCGTCCGGACGAACTCGGACGAGTCGCCGACGGCGTCGATATGCTCCGCCGAGACCTGCGCGCCCAGCGCGAGGATGCGAGCGCGCACCTCGATACGATGCGCGCCGCCGCGGACAACGACCTGACGGCGCGGATGAACGAGGACAGCGAGAGCGACGACATGCGCCGCATCGCAGAGACGTTCAACGAGATGATGGACGGGTTGGAGACGACGGTGGTCGCGGTTAAGCGCTTCTCTGACGACGTGGCCGCCCAGAGCGAGGAGGTGGCGACCAGCGCCACCGAGGTGAACCGCGCGAGTCAGGAAGTGGCCGAGTCCGTCGAGCAGATATCCTCGGGCGCGCACGAACAGTCCGACAGCGTCGGGACGCTCTCGACGGAGATGGAACGGCTGTCGGCCGCCATCCAGCAGGTCGCCGCCGCGTCCGACGAGGTGGCGACACAGGCCGACGAGACGGCAGTCCAGAGCCAACGCGGGCAGGCGTTCGCCGAGGATGCCCTCTCCGGCATCGACGCCATCGAACGGGAGACCGAGGAGACGGTCACGGCCGTCGAACGATTGGACGAGAAACTGATCGAAGTGGGCGAGATAACCGACCTCATCGGCGGGCTAGCCGAGCAGACGAACATCCTCGCGCTGAACGCGAACATCGAGGCAGCCCGCGCCGGCGAAGCCGGCGAGGGCTTCGCCGTCGTCTCCAACGAGGTGAAGTCGCTGGCCGAGGAGACGCGGGACTTCGCCGACGACATCTCGACGCTCGTCGAGGAGGTGCGCGAGCAACGAGAGGACGTGACCGACGGCATCGAGGGAATGCGCGAGTCGGTCTCGGAGGGAACCGAGGCCGTGACGAACGCGCTCCGAACGCTGGACGACATCGACGACGCCGTCGGCGAGGTGAACGGCAGCGCCGGCGAGATATCCTCCGCCACCTCCGAGCAGGCGAACGCCGCGCAGGGCGTTCAGTCGATGACGGACGAGGTCGCCAGCGTCGTCGAGGAAACGACCAGCGAGGCGGAGAACGTCTCCGCGGCGGCCGAGGAGCAGACGGCCTCGCTCGGCGAAGTAACCGACAGCGCCACCCAACTGGCACGGCAGGTGGACGAACTCCAAGAGCGACTCGCCCAGTTCGAGGTGGACGGTGTCGGCGCGGCGGACGCGACGGGCGACCGGTCGGTGAGTCCCGTCGACGCCCCGAGCGACGGCGACGCCGCGAACCCGGAACGGGAGCGCGCGACCGCGAGAACGGACGGCGGACGGCCGTAACCGACCGCTCGGGGCGGAACGCTCCGGCCGGGCCGCTCCGAATCGGGCGCCTGACGGCGACCGACTACCCCTCCTCGGCGATTTATTACACGAATAATTGAGAATGACCTCGGCTACGTCTCCCGATTTAGAAAACCAATTTTGATAATTGTCGGCGAACTGTTTTCAACCGAAACTTCGTCCGACGAACCGAATGAAGGTCGCCCGACAATTAGATGAACTGCTCCCCGAAGCGCTCCGCAGAAACTACCTGGCGAAACTGGCGCTGTTGTTCGCCGTCGTCACGGTGGTCGTCGTCGCCATCGGCGGCTACACGTACGTCACGGTCGCCGAGGAGGTGAGCCACTCGGCCCAGCGCGACCTGGAGACGACGGCCACCCTCCAGTCCGAACAGCTGTCGGGGTGGATGACCCAACAACGACAGACCGCGCGGATGATTTCGCGGTACAACGTGTTCCAGACCGCGAACGACCCCGTCATCTCCCAGTATCTCCGCCGCGAGAAAGCCGTCCTCCCGACCGCCGTGGCCGAGGTCCACTACGTCGATACCGAGTACTCGAAAATCGTCGCTAGCTCCCGCGAGGAGGCCGTCGGCACCGCCCCGCTCCCCGACGGAACCGAGTTCGTCGAGGGGTCGATGGAGATGTCGATCGCGGACGAGGTGTCGGTCACCCGCCCGTACCAGCGCGACGGGCGGACGCTCGTGGCGTTCGTCAGCCCGGTCCAACTGAAGTCCGACCGCGTCGTGATGGTCGTCGCCGACGTGAGCTACGCCGAACTCACCCTCGACACCGCAGTCGAAGGGAGTTTCGCGCAGGTCGTCACGGCCGACGGACGAGTCCAACTCGACGCCTCGGGCCGCGGTAACTACGGTGACTACGGCGTCGAGAACGCGACGGCCCTGACCGACGGCGCCGCCGGCAACGCCGGCGTCTACGAGGAAGCCGCCAACGGCGTGATGGACGAACGTCACCTCGTCGCCTACGCGCCCGTCGCCGGCACCGACTTCGTCGCCGTCGTCCACGCGCCCAGCGATGTGGTCTACGCGGTCGAGTCGCGGGTCGCGACGCAGTTGCTCCTCCTCTTGGGCGCCGTCGGCCTCGGCTTCGTCGTCCTCGGCGCCGTCATCCACGGCACGACGGTCAGTCCCCTCTCCGCGCTGGCGGGGCGCGTCGAACGCCTCCGCGGGGGGGACCTGGACGTGTCGCTGCCGACGGACCGCACCGACGAGTTCGGTTCGGTCGTCGACGGCGTCGCGTCGCTCAGAGACGACCTCAAGTCCCAGCGCGCGGACGCCAGTCGCTACAGCGACGTGATGAGCGAGGCCGCCGACGGCGACCTGACCGTCCGGATGGACACAGACTCCGACTCCGAGGACATGCGGACTATCGCGGTCGCGTTCAACGAGATGACGGCCGAGTTGGAGGCGACGCTGCTCGCCCTGACGGCGTTCGGCGAGACGGTCGCGGCCAGCAGTTCCGGCGTCGCCGAGGGCGCCGCCGAGGTCAGCGCCGCCAGCGACGAGATAGCCCGCTCGGTCGAGCACATCTCGGCCGGCGCGCGCGAACAGGCCGACCACCTCTCCGATCTCTCCGGCGAGATGGGCTCGCTCTCGGCGTCGGTGCAGGAAGTCTCCGCGACGACCGACGACCTGGCCGCCGGGTCCGCGCAGGTCGCCGGCCGGGCGGAGGAGGGCCACGAGGCGGCCGACGCCGCCCTCGACAGCGTCGAGGCCATCGAGGCGGAGACGCGCGAGGCCGTCGCGTTGGTCGAGGACCTCGACGAGGAGATTGCCCGCATCAGCAGCGTCACCGGCGTCATCGCCGACCTCGCCGAGCAGACGAACATCCTCGCGCTGAACGCGAACATCGAGGCCTCCCGCGCGGGCGAGGCGGGCGCCGGGTTCGCCGTCGTCGCCGAGGAGGTGAAACACCTCGCCGAGGAGACGGCGACGTACGCCGAGACCATCGAAACGCACGTCGGAACGCTCCAGGACAAACGGGTCGAGGTGGTCGACGGCATCGAGGGGATGCGCGAACGGGTCGAGGCGGGGACCGACGACGTGGACGAGGCGCTCTCGTCGTTCGACGAGATAGCCGCCGGCGTGAGTCAGAACAGCGCCAGCGTCGAGGAAGTCGCCGCCGCGATGGACGAACAGACCGGCGCGGCCGACGAGGTGCTCTCGATGGCCGACGAACTCGCCGGCATCGGCGAGGAGACGACCGCCGAGGCGCAGAACGTCTCCGCGGCGAGCGAACAGCAGACCGCGACGCTCACCGAGGTGGCGGACGGCGCAACCGACCTCGCCGACCGGGCGGGCGAACTCCGAGGACTGCTCGCGGAGTTCCGCCTGACCGACGAAGACGTGGACTTCGAGAGCGACCTCGGCCTCGAGGCGGGGACGGCCGCCGCACTCGAAGACGCCGTCGACGCGGCCGAGACATCCGAACCCGTCGCCTCCGACGACTGAGCGGCGAACGACGACGAACTTTTCTTCCGACGCGTCGAGGAGGAGCCACCGTGTCCGACCCGTCCGACCCACCCGGTCCGCCCGACTCGGCCGACCCGGCCGGCGTCGTCGACCGCGTCGAACGGCGTCTGTCCGCCGAGCACTCGGACGTGCTGGACGGCCTCTCGACGTGCGCGGACGCCGTCGCGACCGAGTGGAACGGTGGTGGAGACGACCATACCCCCGGCGAAACCTCGTCCGCGCATTCCCCCCGGACGACGGACCGGGACGCCGTCGTCCCAGCATTTCAGCGCGCTCTCGACGCCGCGGGACTGCTCGCGCACCTCCCGCGCGTCCTCTCGGACCTCGTGACGGCCGCCGGGCGTCCGATGCCCGCCCCGCCCGTCGCGGCCCCGCCGTACGTGGTCGTCACCAGCGAGGGGGTCCTCCTGCGGGCGTCGCTGGGCGACGGGCGATTGGTCGTCTCCCTCCGCGTCTTCGATATCGACCGCGCCGCGGTGGAGACCGGATACGTCAGGCGCGACGGGGTCGACGCGCGGGTCGAGTTCCGCTGACCCGGCGCCGTCCGACTCCCCCGGCGCTCACATCTGGTAGCGCCGTTCGTCGTCGCGTTGCGGGTACTGGTCCTGCCCGGTCATCTCGTCGTACGTCATCCCCGAGAGGTACTCGTCGTACGTCACGTCGTAGCCCTGGCGGAGGTGGAAGTCGAGCGTTCCCCGGTCGACGGTGGTCTGAAAGAGCAGGTGGACCGCCCGGCGGAGCAGTTCGTCCACCTCGTCGGTCTCGAAGGCGGCCGACAGCATCGCCAGTTCGTGTCGCGTCTCGCGGTCCAGCGACGCCGTCGTCTCCTCGTCGGTGTCGACGTACGCGGCTTCGACGTCGTCGGTGAGTTCGTCGAGTCCCATACCCGCCTCCGAGGACTGCGGCGCGTAAGGCTTCTGCGACTCGGAACGGACTCCCCCGGCGCGGAATCACCACCCCTAAATCCGCGCCAGCCCCACCTTCACACGATGACCGACGGCGACGCCTCGACCCTCGACGCCGGCGACGCGCCCGCCCTCCCGGACGACCCCGAAGAGGTCGAGGCGGTGCGCGACGCCCTCGTCGAGTGGTACGAGGCCGACCACCGCGACTTCCCGTGGCGACGGACGCACGACCCCTACGAGATTCTCGTCTCGGAGGTGATGAGCCAGCAGACGCAACTCAACCGCGTCGTCGCGGCGTGGGCGGACTTTCTCGAGAAGTGGCCCACCGCGGCGGCCCTCGCGGCGGCCGACCGCAGCGACGTGGTCTCCTTCTGGAGCGGACACAGCCTCGGCTACAACAACCGCGCGAAGTACCTCCACGAGGCGGCCCGACAGGTGACCGAGGAGTACGGCGGCGAGTTTCCCGAATCGCCCGACGAACTGTCCGAACTGATGGGCGTCGGGCCCTACACCGCCAACGCCGTCGCCTCCTTCGCGTTCGACAACGGCGACGCGGTGGTGGACACGAACGTGAAGCGCGTTCTGCACCGCGCCTTCGATACCCCGGATGACGACACCGCCTTCGAACGCGTCGCCTCCGCGCTGATGCCCGAGGGGGAGTCGTGCGTCTGGAACAACGCGATTATGGAACTCGGCGGCGTCGCCTGCGGGAAGACGCCGCGGTGCGACGAGGCTGGATGTCCGTGGCGAAAATGGTGTCACGCCTACGAGACGGGCGATTTCACCGCACCGGACGTGCCGACACAACCCGAGTTCGAGGGGAGTCGGCGACAGTTCCGAGGGAGGATCGTTCGTGTACTCAGTGAGTACGACGAACTGGCGCTGGATGAACTGGGGCCGAAGATTCGCGTCGACTACAGCCCGAATGGGAGTTACGGCCGAGCGTGGCTCCAAGAATTAGTATCTGAGTTGGCCGACGACGAGTTAGTCGAGATCGAAGACTGGGATGGAAATCCGACCGCCAAGCTACGGTAGTTACTCTCGCCAGTCATCGAGCGAACCACGCGAACCGGTGTCAACCGTCAGCCCGAATCGAACACGGAACGCCCTCACGGGTCGACGCTCCCTCCCGACGGTGACTTCGATCCTCCGAGCACGGTACTGGGCGAGCGACCGTTCTCCCGCCCTGTGCTCGGGCGAAAGAAGCGAGTGGAAACTTACATATCAGATATCAAGTATAGTGAGAAGAGGATCGAAGGAGAGTACACCCCTCTGTGTCCCGGAGTGTGGTCCTCTTGACGGGGTGTAGCGGCCGCTTCGGCGGTGGCTCGCAGTGTCTGTTGCTCTCGACCGGGGGTGACGGCCGAGATTTCACACTCGGACGTTCCATCGGTTGTCTGTCCGATTCTCGGCGTTTGCTCTCGCATCTGTAGCTAGGATCTAGCGTAGAGCCACACTGTTCAGAAGGCGATTCTGGCGATACACCCCCGATTCGGCGGGGTGTACTGGGGTTTCAGAGTTCTTCGAAGCCCCGGATCACCGTCTCCGTGTCTGAATTCACTCTTGAGATAGAACTCCACATCGGACGAAGAAGCGTTCAAAACGCCTATCTCTGGCTGAATCGGACAGCCGGGTTGTGAGAGACCATCTCTCTACAAGGTCGGTAGCTCCCCCTACATCTACACCCTACTCGCAGTCGTTACTTCCGGGGACGTGCGTAAATGTACTCTGCTGAAATCAAGATTTAGCTGGCCCGTGCCTGTGAAGCGCTTTATTTGAGGGGTGTACGCTGCTTTTG
This sequence comes from Halogeometricum pallidum JCM 14848, assembly GCF_000337095.1. Classification (GTDB taxonomy): domain Archaea; phylum Halobacteriota; class Halobacteria; order Halobacteriales; family Haloferacaceae; genus Halogeometricum; species Halogeometricum pallidum. The sequence continues at coordinate 186,880 of NZ_AOIV01000003.1, read as the reverse complement.
CTGTAAACAAGTGACAAATCGAGTACCTACGTATCGCTGCCAGAGTACCGACGATGGCGGCGGCAATCGAATCCTCGTTAGCACCGACGCAAAACGAGACTCATCGCGAGAGCGCGAACCGTTAGTCGCGCCCTCGGCGAGTACGACGAACTCCCTTGACCGACCCCGGCCCGCGAGTCCGCGTCGACTACGGGGGCGAGACGGGCGAAGAATGGCTCTGCGGTCTCCTCTCCGACCTCGCGAGCGACGAACTGGTTGAACTCGCGGAGCGCGACGGCGAGACTGTCGCTCGGCTTCGCGGCTGAGCGTCACCCCGCCCGGAACGAGACGCGGGACGGGCATAGACGACACAGCAGAGCGCGGAGGTCGAAAGGGTCCGTCCGAGGATACCGAAGTCCTCACTCGGTGTCCGCGCGGACGAACGTCACCGGGCAGGGCGCGGAGAGCATAATCTGCTGTGCGAGGCTCCCGAAGACCGCCTTCCCGGTGGGAGAGCGCTTGCGTCCGCCGACGAGGATACGGTCGGCGTCGGACTCCTCTGCCAGGGCGGTGATGCCCTCGTCTTCGACGCCGACGGTGCCGCGGACCTCGTAGTCGATTCCCTCGGCGTCGAGGCGGTTCGCGAACTCCCGGATGACGGAGTACCGGACGGCCACGCTGTCGGGGGAGACGTCGTTGGCTCCTCGGTCGAAGCCCAGCGCCTCGACTCGGTCCTCGAAGTCCTCTGGGCTGAAAATGTGCGCGAGGACGACGGTCGCGCCGGTGGGGCCGGCGACGTCCACCGTCTCCTCGACGAGGCGGTCGAGGCGGTCGCTGTCGGTCGGTCCGACGGCGACGAGAACGTTCTGGAGTCCGGCCTGCGTGGGTTTTCGAGTCGCTACTAGCGTTTCCATACGAAACCGTACGTCAGGTGCGCTGATAAGCCTTCTGCGAATTAACTCTATTTCAAGTAACTATTTTCCGTGCGTTCGTGAGGGTCGGGGGCCGGGTCGTTCTCAGCGGATTCGCGGGCGATCCGCTCCCCGCGGCCGACCACGGCGCCAGCCGGGTTCACCGCCGGAAGCGCCCGTCCTCCAAGAGACCGCCCTCCCGAAGCACGCGCTCGCCCGAGCGGCTTCGGCGGTGAACGGGCCTCCGAGAGGCGGGACGGCGCGGCGACCTCAGTGGAGCAGACTCCCGACGAACTCCTCGTAGCCGTCCGGGACCGTCTCCCGGAGCGCGTCGGGGTCGGTCTCGCCGTCCGCGTTGACGAGTACGGTCCGACCGTCCACGTCGCCGTAGGCGCTCTGGAAGTCGTAGACGAAGCCGTAGAGGTCCTTCTCCTCGGATACCTCGTCGCTCCCGCGGAGATACTCCACCTGCGCGTGGACGTTGTACTCGACGAGTTGGTTTATGACCGCTCGTCTCTCGGCGTCCGTCTCGACGGCGCCGCCGTCGAGTGCCTCCTCGACCACGTCGACGATAGGTGCGACCTCCTGTTCGATTCCGGGGGGTTGCGCTTCAGTCTCGCCGACGACGGACTCGTAGGCGGCCGTGACGGCCCCGCATCCCGTGTGGCCGACGACGACGCCGGAGGAGGCGCCGGACACCTCCAACCCGTACAGGAAGCTCCCGTCGACCGCCCGCTCCCCGTCGACGCGCGTCGTGACCTTGTTGCCGATGTTGGACGGTTTGAACAGGAAGCCGGCGTCGAGCGGTGCTGCGAACATCCCCGCCTGTGAGACCCGCGAGTCCGAGCAACAGATCGAGACGACCGCCGGGGACTGGGAGGTCCGGACGCCCTCGAAGTATCCCTCCGGGAGCGCGTCCGACCAGAGGCCGTTGCGTTCGAGCAGCCCCGGAAGGTCGCCACCGAAGGCGAACTCGTCGCGGTCCGACCCCGGCTCCGAGTCCTCGCGGTCCGACCTCGAGTCGGCGTCGGCGGCCGCCACCCCTCTCGCCCCGTACCCGAGGATACCCAGCATCGTCGCGCCCGCACCGCCGGCTTTCAGCGCCTTCCGTCTACTGATCTCGGTGTCGTCGCTCATGCTTTTGCCGCTTCTCTCAATCTGTACTTAGAAGCGGTGGCCGGCGGCGTCGTCCGGACTCCCTCGACAGCGACGGTTACGACTTCGTCTTCAGCGTTCCGAGGACCGCCTCGCCGTACTCCGTGGCGGTCCACTCGCCGTCGACGTACCGCTTCGCCCACGCCGTGACGACCTGAAACGACCCGAACGGCCTCTTCGACCCGTCGAGAAGCGTGACGCTGACGCGCTCGAAGGAGTCGTCGCTTCGAACGAGGGCGGCGTACGCCCCGGCGACGTGTCCCACGTCGGTGACGACGCCGCGGGTCGCGGCGTCGCTCGGGGTCGCCTTCAGTTCGAGTTTCTTCCCGCGCTTCGTCAGTTTCTCGACGGCCGGCCCGCCGTCGGCGACGGCCGTCTCGAACGCGTCGGCGTCGGCGACGTCGGCCGACGCGGCGTCCTCGATAGACCGCCCGGCGACCGCCCACCGCTCCTCGACGGGGAGAGCCGGGAGGTCGCCGTGGACCGGGGTCTGTCGTTGCGCCGCCGTCGGCGTGTCCTTCCCGCCGTCCGCCTTCGCCGCGCACCCGGCGGTGAGGCCGACCGCGAGGGCGGCCGCGCCCCGACGGAGGATGTGGCGTCGTCGCATGAGATGGAGTGAGTGGAGGTTAATTCTATATCAGTATGAATAAATATTTTTGCAGATTGGCGATTATTTATTTACGCGGCCGGGGAGAGTCGCCGCCATGGCCCTCGAACCGTACTTCTTCGCGCAGTTGGTCGTCGGACTCGCCCTCGTCGGTCTGGCGGTGCTCCCCCGGTTCGTCAGCGATTGGCCCGTCTCGCTCCCGATATTCTACGTGAGTCTCGGCTTCGCGGCCTTCTCCCTCCCGCTGGGTCTGCCGGCGCCGGACCCCCTGAAGTACGGCACGCTCGCGGAGAAGCTGACCGAACTCGGCGTCATCCTCGCTTTGACCGGCGCCGGGTTGAAACTCGACCGGACTCCCGGCCTCCGCGACTGGGCGTCGACGTGGCGACTGCTCGCCGTGACGATGCCGCTGTCCATCGTTGCCGCGGCGGTGTTGGGATGGGGCGTCGCCGGATTCACACTCACGGCCGCACTGCTTCTCGGCGCCGTGCTCGCGCCGACCGACCCGGTGTTGGCCTCCGAGATGCAGGTCGAAGAGCCCGGCGCGGGCGCGGAGGACGAACCGGTCGAGGGGGCGGCCGGAAAGACCGACGAGGTCCGATTCGCGCTCACCTCGGAGGCCGGCCTCAACGACAGCCTCGCGTTCCCGTTCACGAACCTCGCCATCGCCGTGGCGCTGCTCGGGGTCGACCCGGGTCTCTGGTTCGGCGAGTGGGCGCTCGTCGACGTGGGGTACAAACTCGCCGTCGGATTACTCTCGGGGTACATCCTCGGCCGAGCGCTCGGCTGGGTCGTCTTCGCCGGGAGCCCGGACTCGGAACTCGCGCGGAGCGTCCGGGGGATGGAGGCGCTGGGCGGGACGCTCCTCGTATACGCGTTCACCGAACTCGTCGGCGGGTACGGCTTCCTCGCCGTCTTCGTCGCCGCCCTCGTCGTCCGGGACGCCGAGCGGAGCCACGACTACAACGAGACGCTCCACGACGTCGCCGAGAAGAGCGAGCAGACGCTGATGACGGTGCTCATGGTGCTGTTCGGCGGGGCGCTCGCAACCGGATTGCTCGACCCGCTGACGACGACGGGCGTCGCGGTGGCGCTGACGCTCGTGTTCGTCGTCCGCCCCCTCGCGGGCGCCGTCGGTCTCTTCGGGTTCGACCGCGACCCCTTCGAGCGCGGCGTCATCGCCTCGTTCGGCATCCGAGGGTTGGGCTCGTTCTACTACCTCGCCCACGCGCTGAACGTCGCCCCGTTCCCCGAGGCGCGACGGCTCTGGGCGCTCGTCGGCGCCGTCGTCCTCGTCTCCGTCGTCGTCCACGGCGTCTCGGCCACGCCGGCGCTGAAGCTGCTCGAACGCCGGTCGTCGTGAGGGGGCGGCCCTACGGACCCCCCGGAGTCGACGCACGTCGTTCTCAGTTCGAGGGAACCGGATCAACGCCTTATCTTCCCGCCGCTCGTCCGTTCAGACGGGTGACTCGAATGACCACGAAGAGACTCGTCGGCTGGACCGTCGGTGCCGCCGTCGCGACGGCCGCGTTCGCCCTCGTCGCCGCGACGGTCGGCGGGGCGAACGGGTGGATGCGCCACACGAGCGCAGGCGCGGGCGCAGGTACCCACGGCTGGATGGGGATGGGAATGGGGAGCGGTAGTTGGATGGGAATGGGTACCGGCTGGGGGGTCGGGATGCTACTCGTCGGCCTCCTCTGGGTCGCCCTCCTCGTCGGCCTCCTCGCGGTGTCGGCCTACTGGCTGCTCGCCCGCGACGGGAACGGCGAACGCGCCCGACCCGACCCCGCGATGGACGAACTGCGGACGCGGTACGCTCGCGGCGAGATAGACGAGGCGGAGTTCGAGTCGCGGCGGCGGCGACTCACGGGTCAGTAACGCGCTCGGCTCCGACGAAGCGGTGGGGGTTCTTTACGGCACTTTCAGATAGGCGTAGCCGTCGGACTGCAGCCGCGTCAGTTCGCCGACGCCCGAGGGGACCGAGTCGACGTTCGCCAGCAGTTTCGATTCGGGGATGTCGCGGCCGGTCAGCGAGTTGCGGCACCCGAGACAGCGCACGTCGTCGCCGAGGGCGCGCACGTCCTCGGCCAGCGGCGACCCCTCCGCGAACAGGTGGATGGCGTCGCCGTTGACGAGGAGCGCCACTTCCTCCATCTCGACCGTCTCGTCCTCGAGGAGGTTGGTCACGTTCCCCAGCGCGTGCCGCCAGTCGCCGACGTCGCCGCTCGTCAGGTGGAACACGGTCTTCATATCGCTTCCCACGCCCGCGGCGTCCTTCAGCGTTCCCGCCGCCCGTCACCGTCGACCGCTTCGCCTGCCACTATCGATCGCTTCGCTCGTCGCGTCGACTCGCCGACGCCGTCGGTCCGCCGTCATCGACGACCGCACATCACTTTTATTTCCTCGGACGAACCGTGCGTCATGGCAGCAACGCACGTCGTCGCCGTCTGCGGGAGCCTTCGAGAGCGGAGTTACACCCGACTGGCGCTGGAGCGGTCGCTCGACGGCGTCCGCGAGGCGGGCGGGACGGGGGAGGTGCTCGACCTGCGGGAGTACGACCTGCCGGTGTTGGACGCCGACGAAGACGCCCAGGGGGACAGCGAGGCGGTGGTCGAACGGGTCGGCGACGCCGACGCCCTCGTCCTCGGGACGCCCGTCTACCACGGGTCGTACTCCGGGGTGCTGAAGAACGCGCTGGACCACTGCGGGTTCGACGAGTTCGACGGAAAGACCGTCGGCCTCCTCGCCGTCGCGGGCGGCGGCTTTCCCGTCACGGCCCTCGAACACCTCCGCTCCGTCTGCCGCGCGTTGAACGCGTGGGTCCTTCCCCACCAGGTCGCCCTGCCGCACGTCTCCTCGCAGTTTTGCGACGGGGCGTTGACGAACGAGGGGTTGGAGCGGCGAGTCCACGTCCTCGGGCAACGCGTCGTGGAGTACGCGAGCATCGAACCCGACCCGGCGACGTTCGAGGCGGGCGAGAACGTCGGCGCCGGCGGTCGGTAGTCGACGGGGTTTCGCGGCGGGAACGCGGACCCGGTGCCCGCGACCGAACCGCGGCACCGATTCCCTCGGAGCGGCGAATGGGCAACGGTTTTGCCGCTCGCTCGCACCCCAAGGAGGTATGCACGCCATCACGAACAGCGGGTGGGTGGAGGTCATCACGGGGTCGATGTTCTCCGGAAAGACGGAGGAACTCCTGCGTCGTCTGCGGCGCGCCGAGATAGCCGGGCAGGAGGTCGGGGTGTTCAAGCCCGCCGTCGACGACCGCTACGGGGAGACGACGGTAGGCTCTCACGCGGGCAGCCAGTGGGAGGCGCACGTCGTGCCCGCCGAGGGCGACGGCGTCTGGGAGATACTCGAGAAACTGAACGGCGAGGACGTCGTCGCCGTCGACGAGGCGAACTTCTTCTCGGCCGAACTCGTGGACGTCTGCGAACGCCTCGCGGCCGACGGCCGCCGCGTCCTCGTCTCCGGCACCGACCAGACGTTCCGCGGCGAACCGTTCGAACCCCTCCCCCAACTGATGGCGACGGCCGAGTACGTCGACAAGCTACAGGCCATCTGCACCGTCTGCGGCGAACCCGCGACCCGGAACCAGCGACTCGTCGACGGCGAACCCGCCCGCTACGACGACCCGACCATCGTCGTCGGAGCGGAGGAGTCCTACGAGGCGCGATGTCGCAACTGTCATACGCTTCAGCGCGAATAGGCTAGCGACGTGACTACGTGGGTCGAACATCCGGAGGGCGGGCGCGAACGCGGTCCGCGCGGCGTCGCCCGCGCGTGGGTCGAGGTGCTCGTCCGCCCCCGCCGGTTCTTCAGGAACGGCGTCGCACCGGGCGACCAGGCGCCGGGACTCGTCTTCGCCGTCGTCGTCGCCGTCGCGTACTCCACCGGTCTGTTCGCGTTCACCCCGGACCGCATTCCCTCGTTCGCCGGCGGTCCGGCCGTCTCGGCGCTCCTCGGCCTCGCCCTCGTCGCTCTCCTCCTCGCCCCCGCGGTGCTGCATCTCACTGCGGCGATACAGACCGTCCTGCTCCTCGTCGGCGTTCGGGACCGCAGGGGTATCAGCGAGACGGTGCAAGTCGTCGCCTACGCGGCGGCGCCGTGCGTCCTCGCCGGCCTTCCGTCGCTCGGACTCCGCTTCGTCTGCACCGCCTACGGCGCGGCCCTCCTCGTCGTCGGTCTGAGCGAGGTGCACGACGTGAGCCCCCGCCGCGCGCTGGCCGTCGGTGCGCTCCCCGCCGCGTTCCTGTTCGGCTACGCGTTCGGCGGGTGGACGGCGTTCGAGCACGTCCTCCGCCTCGCGGGTCTCATCTGAACGTCGCCCGGTCGGCACCGGCCGTGCGGACCCGACGGCGTCGCGCCGCGTCGGAAAAACGACGGGCTGAGACGTATCGGAGCGCCGACCTTTCCGGCCGTCTTCGGGCGAATTCGACGGCAGAGCGGAGCAACGGCGCCGAGACGAACGCGTCGCCGAGAGCGATTCGACAAGGGTTTTAGTCCCGGGTCGTTTGTTGCACGCAATGGATTGGATTACGCACGACGAAGACGTGTGGTTCGAGTTTCGGGGAAATTCCCCGCAGCAGCTGACGCCGGGGCGCTACTACAAGGGTACGGTCGACGGCTTCGCCGAGTTCGGCGTGTTCGTCGACCTCGCGAAGGGAGTGACGGGACTGCTGCACCGCAGCGAACTCGACCGTCGACTGGAGAGTCTCGACTGGGAGTCGGGCGACACCGTGTTCGTGCAGGTGAAGAACATCCGCGACAACGGCAACATCGACCTCGGGTGGTCCATCCGACAGTCCGAGCGCGAGTTCCGCGGGTCGAAGATTCACGACCCGAACGGCGACCACGACGGCGAACCGGTCGAGTCGTCCGACGACGACGACTCCGGCCCGGTGAAGATGAAGCCGAAAGGGTCGACGGGGTCGGCCTCCGGCCGCGGCAACGGGAAGAGCCAGTCCCGAAGCGACGAGTCAACGGACGACGAGAGCGACGCAGCGCAGAGCGACGATAACGACGCCGCAGACGCCGAGTCGACCGACGCCGACACCGCCGCTGGCAACGACGCCGACGACGATGACACCGACGACGCACGGAGCGAGACGGACGAGGAGCGAGCGGTTCCGAGCGACGACGGGAACGCCGACGACGTGGCCGAGACGGACGCCGACGAGGACCGCTTCACGCTCGTCACCGTCGATAGCCTCTCGGACCGTGTCGGCGACGACGTGCGCCTCGAGGGCGAAGTCGTCAGCACGCGACAGACCGGCGGGCCGACCATCTTCGAACTCCGAGACGAGACGGGCGTCGTCGACTGCGCCGCCTTCGTCGAGGCGGGCGTCCGCGCCTACCCCGAGGTCGACGAGGGCGACGCGGTCCGCCTCGACGGCGAGGTGGAGATGCGCCGCGACGAACTGCAGGTCGAGACCGAGGACCTCGCGGTGCTCGAAGACGAGGAGGAGGAGGCCGTCCGCCAGCGACTCGAAGACGCGCTGGCGGCGAAGGCTCGCCCCGAGTCGGTCGAACCGCTGGCCGACCACGCGCCGGTCGCGGCCGTCACCGAGCAGTTGACCGACGCCGCGGAGGTCATCAACCGCGCCATCCTCGAATCCCAGCCCATCGTCGTCCGCCACCCGGCCACCGCCGACGGCTACGTCGCCGGCGCGGCCGTCGAACGCGCCGTGCTCCCCCGCATCCGCGAGGAGCACGACCGGGCGGACGCCGAGTACCACTACTTCACCCGCCGACCGCTCGACGACCCCGTCTACGGCATGGACGCGGCGACGAACGACGTGACGCGGATGCTGCAGGACGAACAGCGCCACGACGAGAAACTGCCGCTCGTCCTCCTGCTCGGCGTCGGCGCGACCGCCGAATCGCTGGACGGACTCGGCCTCCTCGGCGTCTACGGCGCAAACCGCGTCGTCGTCGACGCCGCGGACGCCGACGAGGACGTCGAGGACGAGGCCGACGTGGTCGTCAGTCCCGGACTGGTCGGCGCCGACGCCGGCGACCTGTCGACGGGCGCCCTCGGCGCGAACCTCGCCGCCACCCTCGACGCGGACGTCCGCGAGGACATCGGCCACCTGCCCGCCGTGAGCTACTGGGAGAACACCCCCGAGGCGTACGTCTCACTGGCCGAGGAGACCGGCTACGACGCCGACCGGACGCGCGAACTCCGCGAGGCCATCGCCCTGGAGGCGTACTACCAGTCCTACGAGGACAAGCGCGAACTCATCACCGACCTGCTGTTCGACGACGGCGTCTCCTCGGGCGCCCAGCGCGCCGCTGACGCCGTCGAGGGGAACCTCGCCGGTCACATCGCCGAGCAGTTCCGCATCAAACTCGACACGGAGGTCGAGACGGCGCAGGCGAACCTCGAAGAACGCGAGGAGGGCGACGTCACCGTCGCCGTCCTCGACGCCGAGGCGTACACGCACCGCTTCGACTTCCCGCCGACGTCGCTGCTCGTCGACGAACTCCACCGCCGCAACCGCGAGGGCGACGCGTACGTCACCGTCGCCACCTCGACGGACGAACTGTTCGTCCGCGGGACGGGCGACGTGGACATCCGCGCCATCGCCGACGCCGCGCGCGAGGCCGTCCCCGAGGGCGGCGTCACCGCCGTCGCCGTCCGCGACAACCGAATCGAGTTCCTCTCGGGCGCCCGCGACGCCGTCGTCGAGGCGGTCATCGACGCCGTCGTCGACCAGTTCTAACGCGGCTCCCTCCGTCCCGTTCCCCACCCTCCGTCAGCGGTCGCTCTCTTCTCCGCCCGCCGGCGACGCCGGGCCGACAGGCTCCGACGCCGACCGATACATCTGTGCGGCTACGGCTGGTCGGCCATCGGCCTCGCCCGCGCCTACGAGCACGTCCGCGTCGACGGCTACGACCTCGACGCGGCGTCCGTGGAGGGGGCCCGCGAGAACGTCGCCGCCGCGGGGCTGAAAGACAGAGTCGAGGTTCACCACCGCGACGCCGGTGACCAGTCCGTCGAGGGCGAGTACGACCTCGTGACGGCGTTCGAATGCGTCCACGACATGTCGGACCCGGTCGGCGTCCTCCGCGCCATGCGCCGCCTCGCGGGCGAGGACGGGACGGTGCTCGTCGTCGACGAACGGGTCGGCGACGCCTTCACCGAGACGGGCAACGACGTGGAGCCGCTGATGTACGGTTGGAGCGTCCTGCACTGCCTGCCGGTCGGTCGCGTCGAGTCGCCCTCGGCGGCGACGGGAACTGTCGTGCGTTCGGATACGCTCCGCGGGTACGCCGAGGAGGCGGGGTTCTCCGAGTTCGAGGTGCTCCCCGTGGAAGACTTCTTCTTCCGGTTCTACCGGCTGACGCCGTGACCGGAGGGCGGAGGAGGCCCACGGGGTGGCGGGGCCCCCGAGCGACACCCTTAACCCCGAAACGACGCGACTCAGAGGCAACGATGTCTCTCGCTCGAACGTCCGTCGCGGCGGTGGTGGCGCCGTGAGCACGGACACCGACGCCGACGCCGTGGACGCCGAAGAGCAGGACCCCACCGAGACGGAGGCGTTCCGCCGCACCTGCGAGACGCTGGTCGAGCGCATCCTCGACGGCGAGGTGGGACGCGACGACCTCGAGTCCGCGAAACTCGACGCCTGCTCGGAGCACTCCTCGCCGAAAGTGCCGAAGAACGCCGAAATCCTTCAGTACGCCCCGGACGGCCGGCGCGAGGAGATAAAGGAGGTCGTTCGGAGAAAGCCCGTTCGGACCGCCTCGGGCGTCTCGCCCGTCGCCATCATGACCTCCCCGCACATGTGCCCGCACGGCAAGTGTCTGTACTGCCCGGGAGGACCGGCCTCCGAGTTCTCCTCCTCGCAGTCGTACACGGGTCACGAACCCGCCGCGGCGCGCGGCGTCCAGAACGACTACGACCCGTACGGACAGGTAACGCTCCGACTCGAACAGTTGCGCCACATCGGCCACCCCGTCGACAAGGTCGAACTCATCCTGATGGGCGGGACGATGACCGCCCGGAGCCACGACTACCAGGAGTGGTTCGTCAAGCGCGCCCTCGAAGCGATGAACGACTACGACCTCGACTCCGAACCCAACCCGGCGGAGGACCGGTCGTTCAAGCCCGACCCCGAGGACGTGGAGTTCCGCTATCTGGAGGACGTCATCGCCGAGAACGAGACGGCCGACGTGCGCAACATCGGGACGACGTTCGAGACGAAGCCCGACTGGTGCGACCCCGAGCAGATCGACCGGATGCTCGATCTAGGGGCGACGAAGGTGGAGGTGGGCGTCCAGACCACCTACGAGCGAATCAACCGCGACATGCACCGCGGGCACGGCGTGCAGGCCTCGCTGGACGCGAACCGCCGGCTCCGCGACTCGGCGTTCAAGGTCGGCTTCCACATGATGCCCGGGCAACCGGGGATGACCAAGGAGATGTGCGTCGAGGACTTCCGCCAACTGTTCGAGAACGCCGACTGGCGGCCCGACTACCTGAAGATATACCCGACGCTCGTCGTCCGCGACACGATAACGTACGACATGTGGCGCAACGACGAGTACGACCCGCTGAACAACGAGGAGGCCGCCGACGTCGTCGCGGAGGTGATGGGGATGATTCCGAAGTACACGCGCCTCCAACGGGTCCAGCGGGACATCCCCGCGGACTTCATCGACGCCGGCGTCTGGAAGTCCAACCTCCGACAGTTGGCCGAGCAACGGGCCGAGGAGAAGGGCATCGAGGTGAACGACGTCCGCGCCCGCGAGGCGGGGATGAACGAGGCGGACCCCGACCCCGAACGCGTCGAACTGCAGGTGGAGACGTACGAGGCCGCCGGGGGGACCGAACACTTCCTCTCCTTCGAGGACCCCGTCGAGAACCTCCTCGTCGGCTTCTGTCGGCTTCGGTTCCCGCACGCCTCCGCGAGCGGTGTGAGCGGAGGCTCGTCGGATGCGTCCGACGGCGACCCGGTGCGGAGGGAACTCGAAAACGCCGCGCTCGTCCGCGAACTGCACGTGTACGGCTCCGAGGCCGGCATCGGAACGCAGGGCGACTGGCAGCACAAGGGCTACGGCCGCCGCCTCCTCGAACGCGCCGAGGAGATGGCCCGCGACGCCGGCTACGACAAGGTGAGCGTCATCTCCGGTATCGGCGTCCGCGAGTACTACAAGCAGAAACTGGGGTACCACCAGGACGGGCCGTACGTCTCGAAGCGGTTCTGAGGCGGCTTTTTCCTCCAGGTTTTGCGGGGGGCGAACGAAGTGAGCCCCCGGAAAAAGTGGGNTCGAAGCGGTTCTGAGGCGGCTTTTTCCTCCAGGTTTTGCGGGGGGCGAACGAAGTGAGCCCCCGGAAAAAGTGGGGTTGTATGGTTCGAAGCGGTTCTGAGGCGGCTTTTCCGTCTCTCCTCGTTACCGACCCCCACGGTACCGGACAGACTAAGTCCGGTTCCCGAAACGTCTCCGCATGAACGGAGACGACATCGACGCCGAAGCGGTTCTCTCCGGGCGGAGCGACCGGTTCGGGCCGGAGATGTGGGAACGACTCGCACGATATCCCTTGGAGTCCCTCGACGCGGAGTTTCCCCACTACGTCCGACAGGTCGACTCCCCGGACGGGGCCCCGCGTCCGCGCGAGCGACACCCCGTGTTCTACGGCTGTTACGACTGGCACTCGGCCGTGCACAGCCATTGGGCGCTCGTCCGACAGCTCAGACTGGCCGAGGAGCACCCGAACCGCACGGAAATCGTCGAGAGCGTCGACGCGCGCCTGACGCCCGAGAACGTTCGGGGGGAGGTCCAGTATCTGGAGGCGAACCCCGCCTTCGAGAAGCCCTACGGCTGGGCGTGGCTGCTGCATCTCGACTCGGAACTGTCGCTGTGGGGGAGCGAGACGGCCGAGCGGTGGCGTTCGACGCTCGAACCGCTGACGCGGACGGTGCGGTCGCTCGTCGAGTCGGCGTTTCTAACGCAGGAACGGCCGTTCCGTGTCGGCACGCACGGCAACTCCGCGTTCGCCCTCCACTGCGTCCACGACCACGCGAGAACGGTCGGCGCGGAGTCGTTGGCGGACGCCGTCGCCGAGACGGCGGAGGCGTTCTTCGGAGATGATGAAGACTCCCCCGTCGAGTACGAACCGCTCGAATGGGACTTCCTGTCGCCGTCGCTCACGGAGGCGGACCTGATGCGGCGCATATACGACCGAGCGGAGTTCCGGGCGTGGGCCGACCGGTTCTTCCCGGACGTGACGACGGCGCCGTACGAGTCGGTTCTCGAACCCGCGCGCGTCGATTCCGACCCCGAGGAGGGGGTCGCGCTCCACCTCGTCGGTCTGAACGTCTCGAAGGCGTGGGCGCTGGCTGGCGTCGCCGACGCTCTCGGCGACCACGCGTACGCCGACCCGTTCGCGGAGAGCGCCCGCCGGCACGCCGAACGCGGATTGAAGCAGGCGTTCACCGACGACTACGCGGGGTCCCACTGGCTCTCGTCGTTCGTCTGTTACCTCCTCACGAGGAACGAAGGCGGTATCGCGCCCGCCTGAACGGCGGGGCGCGCTTCGGGTTCACGGACGTCGCTCCCGCCGACGAGTAGTACCGAACTCGGCCGCCTTCACTATCATATTTAAAGTCTATCAAGGTAATCTACGAGTCTCGCAGTTCTCCCGACGCGGGGTGAAAGATGACGTCGGCCGTCGTCCGCGCGATGAGGAACGCGTTCGACCGCGAGGGAATCAACATACCGCACCCGCAGCGAGAACTCCACGGCCGCGAGGAAGCGGGCGGGTTCGGAGTCCGACAGACGGGCAACGTCGTGCGGGAGACGTCGTCGGTGAGCACCGGCGACGGCTGACCGGCGACCGACGCTCGTCAGGGTCCCCGGCGCCCGGTTCGGGCCGGTGATCCCTCCGCGACCGATTCGTCCTGCCGCGGAGCGACGCTCAGGAGAGCGGTTTCCGCATCTCGACGTGCGGGATGCCGGCGTCCTCGAACTCCTCGCCGACGGCGCGGTAGCCGAGCGATTCGTAGAACTCCCGCACGCGGGTCTGGGCGTGGAGTTTCACGCGCGAGAACCCGGACTCGCGCGCCTCGTCCTCGGCGACGTCCATCAGGCGTTCGCCCCATCCCTCGCCGCGTCGGTTCTCGGCGACGACGACGCGTTCGACCTTCGCCGTCTCCTCGTCGTACGGGCGGAACCGCGCCGCGCCGACGACGATGTCGTCGTCGTAGGCGACGAGGTGCGTCGCCTCGGCGTCGGGTTCGTCGTGTTCGTCCCACTCCAGTTCCTCGTCGACGCCCTGTTCGTCCACGAACACGTCGTAGCGGACGGCGAAGGCGTCCTCGCGTTCCGCCTCGGTTCGGACGACGAACACGCCGGTCCGCGCCCCGTCGTCCGTCTTCGGGTCGGGGTCCGAGGGCGAATTCGAGTCCGAGTCGTCACCGGCGTTCCGGTCGGTCATATCTCTCCGCACGCCCGCCCGGGGGCTGAGCGTTTCGGTGCGGTCCGGCGCCCGCGGACCGACGCCCGCGACCCGCCGTCGCTCACCGGAGCGATTCTAACTCCACGTTTCCGCAGTAGACGCACTGGTACTCTCGGTGCGGTTGTCGGGCGTACTCCTCGTTCTCCTCGCGGACGTAGTCGTGCGCGTCGGTCTGGGTGACGGTGACGCTCACCTCGTGCTCCCGGTCGCCGCCGCACTCCGAGCAGTGTCTGATGGCCTCCGCCTCCTCGTCGTCGACGCTCCGGCGCGGCTTCGACATGGTCGTCACCATCCCCTCTCGTATGATATCGATTTGGGCCTCTGTTGTGAATATCCTCACACCACGACAATCAAACAAATCACGGGTCCGATATTATAGAGATAGAGAAACGTCGAGAGACGAGTCTCGCCGGCGTCCGACGTCGCACCCTCGTCGGTCGAACGTGCGGCTTTTCATCCGCGGCCGTGAAGGCGGGGGTATGGACCCGAAGCGGGAGTTGACGAGCGTGGACCTCAGCGCCCTCGTCACCGAACTGAACCGGTACGAGGGGGCAAAGGTCGACAAGGCCTATCTCTACGGCGACGACCTGCTTCGCCTGCGGATGCGCGATTTCGACCGCGGCCGCGTCGAACTCATCCTCGAAGTCGGCGACGTAAAGCGGGCGCACGCCGCCAAACCCGAGCACGTTCCCGACGCGCCCGGCCGGCCGCCGAACTTCGCGATGATGCTCCGCAACCGCCTCAGCGGCGCGGACTTCGCGGGCGTCGAGCAGTACGAGTTCGACCGCATCCTCACGTTCGAGTTCGAACGCGACGACGAGGATACGCAGATAGTCGTCGAACTGTTTGGAGAGGGCAACATCGCCGTCCTCGACGAGACGGGCGAGGTCGTCCGCAGTTTGGAGACGGTGCGGCTGAAGTCTCGGACCGTCGCCCCCGGCGCGCAGTACGAGTTCCCCTCCTCGCGTCTGCACCCCTTCACGGTGAGTTACGAGGGGTTCAAACGGCGCATGGAGGACTCCGACACCGACGTGGTGCGGACGCTGGCGACGCAGGTGAACCTCGGCGGCCTGTACGCCGAGGAGTTCTGCACCCGCGCGGGCGTCGATAAGACGATGGACATCACCGAGGCCGGCGACGAGGAGTTCCGCGCCGTCTACGACGCTATCCAGTCGTTCCGCGACCGTCTGAAGTCGGGCGACTTCGACCCGCGCGTCTACGAGGAGGACGAATCCGTCGTCGACGCGACGCCGTTCCCCCTCGAAGAACACGAGGCGGAGGGGCTGAACAGCGAGTCGCACGACACGTTCAACGACGCGTTGGACGAGTACTTCTTCCGACTCGACCGCACGGCCGAGGACGAACCCGACGAGGAACCGGGGTCGAACCGGCCGGACTTCGAAGCGGAGATAGAGAAGAAAAAGCGCATCATCCAACAGCAGGAGGGCGCAATCGAGGGCTTCGAGGAACAGGCCCAGGAGGAACGCGAACGCGCCGAACTGCTGTACGCCCACTACGACTTGGTGGACGAGGTGCTCACGACGGTCCGGGACGCCCGCGAGGAGAACGTCCCCTGGGACGACATCCGCCAGCGACTCGAAGAGGGCGCCGAACGCGGCATCCCGGCGGCCGAATCCGTCGTCGACGTCGACGGGGCGGAGGGCACCGTCACCGTCGAACTCGAAGACACGCGTATCGAAGTCGTCGTCGACACGGGCGTCGAGAAGAACGCCGACCGCCTGTACACGGAGGCCAAGCGCGTCGAAGGGAAAAAGGAGGGCGCCCTCGCGGCCGTCGAGGACACCCGCGAGGAACTGGCGGAGGCGAAGCGTCGCCGCGAGGAGTGGGAGGAAGAGGACGAGGACGACGAAGAAGAAGACGAAGAACCGGAGGATATCGACTGGCTATCGCGTTCGTCCATCCCGCTTCGCACGGAAGAACACTGGTTCGAGCGGTTCCGCTGGTTCCACACCTCCGACGGCTACCTCGTCATCGGGGGGCGTAACGCCGACCAGAACGAGGAGATAGTGAAGAAGTACCTGAACAAACACGACCTGTTCTTCCACACGCAGGCGCACGGCGGCCCCGTCACCGTCGTGAAGGCGACGGGCCCCTCCGAACCCTCGGAGGCGGTGGAGTTCCCCGACGCGACGAAACGCGAGGCGGCGCAGTTCGCCGTCTCCTACTCCTCCATCTGGAAGGAGGGACGGTACGCCGGCGAGGCGTACATGGTGACGCCCGACCAAGTCTCCAAGACGCCCGAGTCCGGCGAGTATCTGGAGAAGGGGTCGTTCGTGATTCGCGGCGACCGAACGTACTTCCGGGACGTGGAGGCGAAGGTGGCCGTCGGCGTGCAGTGCGAGGGGGAGACGCGCGTCCTCGGCGGACCGCCGTCGGCGATCGAAGACCGTGTCGAAGCGCCCGTCACGCTTCAACCCGGCCGCTACGCCCAGAACGACGCGGCGAAGATGGTGTACCGCCGTTTCAAGGAGGCGTTCGCCGACCAGTCGTTCCTCCGCAAGGTGGCGAGTCCGGACCTGATTCAGGAGTTCCTGCCGCCGGGCGGTAGCGAGATACTGGACTGACGGCCCCACCCGCCCGTGCGGTCGGCTTGACTCTGACTCGGCCCGTTCGGCCAAAAAAGTTATAATGTTCAGGTAACGGGACCAAACTATAATATATATTTATCTCCCGAAGCGACGTTATTCTCTCTGAGCGTACTACTCCGTCCTCTCGACGGAACGACAACCCGGTGTCCGAATCCGGCGCGGCGGTCGGCCGCACAAGCGATAACGCGGGGCAGGAGAACGCTCGTGATAACCATGATTAGCGAATCCCTCAACTACTTACGAAACGACGAGGAGGGCTGGGTCCGAACCGTCCTCATCGGCGGCGTCCTGAGCCTCCTCGGCGTCCTCATCGTCCCCACCATCCTGGTCGCCGGCTACCTCGTCCGCGTCGTCCGCGCGACGATGCACGGCGACGAGCGACCCCCGGCGTTCGACGAGTGGGGTGACATGGCCGTCGACGGTCTGAAGGCCACGGTCATCGCCCTCGTATACGGTCTCGTGCCCATGATCGTCGCGGGCGTCCTCGTCGCCGGGAGCCTCTTCACCCTCTTCGTGGGTCAGGGCTCCAACGGGGCGAGCATCCTCGGCGGCCTCGGCTTCCTCGTGGGACTCCTGGCCTCGTTGGTGCTCGGCCTCCTCGCCGCGTACGTAATCCCCGCGGCGGTGGCGAACTTCGTCGAGACCGACCGGGTGGGCAAGGCGTTCTCGGTCGGCGACCTGCGCCCCGTGCTCACCTCGGGTAAGTACTTCACGGCGTGGATAAGCGGCTTCGCCGTCATCGTCGTTGCCGGCATCGTGGGTGGCGTGCTGAACGCCATCCCCGTCCTCGGCCTCGTCGCCAGCGCGTTCCTCGGCTTCTACGCCGCGGTCGCCGCGTACTACATGATCGGTCACGCGTGGGGCGACCTGCGCAACGTCGAGGTGCGCGAAATGGGCGACCAACCCGACGAGCGAGCCGCTATCTGAACCGTTCCAGCCCCGCAGTCACCCGATTTTTGGTAAAGAGTTAACTGAGTAACCGCTCTCGGTTCGTCCGATGTTAGGCGACGCGCTCTCGTATCTCAAGAACAGCGACGACTGGATTCCGACCCTGGTCATCGGGGGCGTCCTCAGCGTGCTCAGCGCCCTCATCCTGCCCGCGTTCATCCTCCAAGGCTACTACGTCCGCGTCCTCCGCGGCGCGGCCAAAGAGGAGCGTGCGGCGCCGTCGTTCACCGACTGGGGCGGCCTCGCCGTCGACGGTATCAAACTGTTTCTCATCAACATCGTGTTCGCTCTCGTCGTGCTGATTCCGACGCTGGTCGTCCTGTTCGCCGTCTTTGGCGTCTCCTCGGTCACCACGGATCCGACCACCGGTGCGCCGAACGCTGCCGCCGGAATCGTCGGATTGCTCGCTACCCTCCTCGTCGTCGCTTTCGGACTTATCGTCGGCTACTTCGCGCCCGCCGCGTACGCGAACTTCGCCATCGAGGACTCGCTCGGCGCGGCGTTCGACCTCTCGACCGTTCTCTCGGGCGCGGCGACGAGCGAATACTTCAAGGGCTGGCTCCTCGCCATCGTCGCCGGCGTCGTCCTCGGACTCGTCGGGGCCGCGCTCTCGGTGGTCGTCGTCGGTATCTTCGTCCTGTTCTACGCGCAGGTGGTCACCTACTACCTGTTCGGGCGCGGGTTCGCGGCGGGCCTCGCGAAGAAGCGCCGCGACGTCGCCGAGTCGAACTTCTAAGGGGGCCACCGGATAGCAGCACCTTTCCGGACCGGCGACGCAGTTCGGGTATGCGTATTTCGAGTCGCGGGCGCGGCGAGGAGGGCCGCGAACGCATCACGCTCGTCCCCGAGAACGTGGACGACCTCTGGCATCTCTCGCACGTCCTCGAATCGGGCGATCTGGTCTCCGGCGACACCACCCGCCGCATCCAGCGCGACGACGACCAGATGCGGGACACCGGCGGACAGCGCGAACACCTCAACGTCACCATCCGCGTCGACGACGTGGAGTTCGCCCGCTTCGCCAACCGCCTCCGCGTCGGCGGCGAAATCGTCGGCTCCTCCCGCGAGGACCAACTCGGCCACCACCACACGCTGAACGTCGAAGAGCACGACGAGGTGACCATCGAGAAGCACTTCCAACCGGACCAGAAGAAGCGAATCGAGGAGGCCGAGGAGGCCGCAGAGAACCCCGACGTGGTCATCGCCACCGTCGAGGAGGGGGCGGCGTACGTCCACACCGTCGCGCAGTACGGCACCGAGGAGCGCTTCTCCTTCACCGCGCCGACGGGCAAAGGCGAGTACGCCCGCCCGCGGTCGGAACTGTTCGCGGAACTCGGGAAGGCGCTCGCGCGGATGGACGTCGACGCCATCATCCTCGCCGGCCCGGGCTTCACGAAACAGGACGCCCGCGACTACATCGCCGAGAACCACCGCGACATCGTCGAGAAGATAACCGTCGTCGACACCTCCGGCGTCGGCGACAGGGGGGTCCACGAGGTGCTCAAACGCGGCGCGGTGGACGAGGTGCAGACGCAGACGCGCATCTCGAAGGAGGCGGACCTCATCGACGACCTGATGGAGGGCATCGCGACGGGCGAGAAGGTGTCCTACGGCATCGAGGAGGTGGCCGAGGCGGCCGACTTCGGCGCCGTCGAGACGCTTCTCGTCCTCGATGAGCGACTCCGCGAGGAAAGACAGGGCGCCGGCGAGTGGGACGTGGACGTCAACGAGGTCATCCAGACCGTCGAGCGACAGGGCGGGGAGGTGGCCGTCTTCTCCTCGGAGTTCGACCCCGGCCGTCAGCTGAAGAATCTCGGCGGCATCGCGGCCCTCCTGCGGTACCGACTGCAGTGACCGTCGGCGGGGCGGCGCCCGCCTTCGTGTCCGCAACCGCGCTCCCGACCGAAGCGTTTTGCCGACTCTCTCCTACTCGTCCGTGTGGTTCGACGCGTGGCGAGGGCGATTCGGCGGTTCGACCGCTACCTGAGTCGGAGTCTGACCGCCGGGATGGAGGTGTCGGCCTTAGCGGTGCCGACGCTGTGGTTCCTGTTGTTCGCCCGGCCGGCTGAGGCGGTGGCGCTGTCGGCGCTGACGGCGCTCTGTGCGACCCCGCTCGCCGTCGCGGCGTTCCGCGGCGGCTACGTTAGTGACGCCCGCTGGCCCGCGCCCGGACACCTCGGAACGCTCGCCGGCCGGTCGGCGTACTACAGCCTCGTCGTCGGCGGCGGGACGTACCTCGGCGTCGCCGCCCAACTCCGCTGGGAGTCGTTCGCGCTCGGCGTGGTCGTACCCGCCGTCGCGTGCGTCGTCGCCGTCTCGGCGCTGCCGCGGGCGTTCCGGGCGTTCGCTCGGCTGTCTCGGCTCTCGCTGTGAGTTCCCGCGGGCGTTCACTCCGACCTCACTCGCCGGTCAGCGACTCGCTCGCCGGCGAAAAGTCGATGGTCGTGCCGAGACCCTCCGCTTTCGCCTTCTCGTAGAGGAGGTACGCGCCGGCGACCGTTTCGATTCCGGTGCCGCCGCTGTCGAAGACGGTGACTTCCTGGTCGTTCTCGCGCCCCTCCACGTCGCCCGCGACAACCTCGCCGAGTTCGGCGTAGATGTGGTTCTCGTCGACGACGCCCTCCTCCAGGGCGTGCATGAACGACCCCGCGTCCTTCGTCGCCCGCGCCCGCAGGTCGGGCACGTACTTCGCGCGCTCGATGGTCGTCGTGTCGAGTTCGCGCTTACCGGGGGTGTACTGTCCCATCGCGGTGACGTGCGCGCCGTCCTCGAGGCGTTCGCCGTCGAACACCGGGTCGGAGGCGTTCGTCGCCGTCACGACGACGTCCGCGCCCTCGACGGCCGCGGCAGGGGAGGCGACGGCGGCGACGCTGGCGTCCAGTGTGCGGTCCATCTCGCCGGCGAACGACTCGCGGCTCTCCTTCGTCGGCGAGTACACCCAGACCGTCTCCAGGTCCCGCACCGTCGCGGCGGCTCGAAGCTGTCCCCGCGCCTGCGCGCCGCTCCCGATAACCGCGAGCGTCGTCGCGTCCTCGCGGGCCAGGGCGTCGGTTCCGACCGCGCCGGCGGCGCCCGTCTTGAACGGGTTCATGCTCGCGCCGTCGATGAGAGCCAGCGGTTCGCCCGACTCGGCGTCGAACAGCGGCGTCATGAACCACGCGTCGCCCGCGCCGAATCCGGCGCTGTAGGCGTACCCGCCCATCGCGCCCGTCTCGGGGAGGACGGCGGCGTAGGTGGTGAGAAAGCCCGGCGGTTCCTCGTTCGTGAGCTTCGTCCGCGGTTCGGCCGGCGCCCCCTCGCCACGCTGTCGGTAGGCGTCGCGGACGGCGTCGACGAACTCGGCGGGCGTCGCGAGACCCGCCACGTCGTCGCTCGTCAGAAACAGCGTCTCCGTCATGGGCGGTACATCGGACGCCACCCTGATGAACGTGCGGGACGGCGGCGCAGTGAGGGGGCCGGCACGTCGACCGGAACGCCCGACGACGAGCGGTGTGACGGACGAATACGAACGACGCCGTCGCTCGCCGAGAGGTTATCAGAAAAACTGGGTGTGAACGCTGACGTCGTCAGTGTGACAGGGCGGGACGATTAGTCGGCGTCGACGGGCGTCGCGGGGTTCGAGTGCGCGTTGGTCGGCGCGTCCGGCTTGATGGTCCGTCCCGCGGGGGAGGAGACGGGTCCGTTGACGAACAGCGCGTGCCCGACGATGCCGGCAGCGACGGCGGCGGCGACGGGAACCGCCTGCGTCAGGTCGAATCCGACGAGCGACAGCGCGCCGGTGAGACCGAGAAGTGCGAGCGGAATGAGGCCGAGAACGTAGTCGTAGTACCCTGTCATAATACATAGTATTGTACGGGCACACGTCATATAGTTCTTTCCCATCGCTCACTAGTATCCATCCAGTTAGCACCGGATGGGATTTCTATAAGTTATAGAGCCGATTGGCACGTACGTCGTCTACCGGCGTATCATTCGGTAGGATTGTTCTCGATACAAAAACATACCATCTGAATTGCCAGTCCTAAGCGATACTACCGTTTCACGTTCTGCCCACATCCGAGCGTTCAACTGTGCGCTGGCCGGACTCACCGACGTGAATCGCAACGACCGTTCGATCGTCGCCCTCGTGATGCTCGCGCACGGGATGGTGCACACCTACGAGCTATCCATCCCCATCTTCGTCTCCATCTGGCTGACGGAGTTCGACGTGGTGAATCTCGGTCTCACGCAGGTCGAGGTGACGGCGGCGACGCTCGGCGTCGTCGTGACGGCGGGCTACGGGCTGTTCGGCGTCGGGGCGCTTCCCGGCGGCGTCCTCGTCGACCGCATCGGTTCGCGGCGGCTCATCTCGCTGTGCCTGTTCGGCATGGCCGGGTCGTTCGTCCTGTTGGGCCTCTCGCCGAACCTCGTCGTCGTCACCCTCGCCCTGCTCTGCTGGGGCGCCGCCGCGAGCGTCTACCACCCGGCGGGCCTCGCCCTCGTCTCGAAGGGCGTCGACGAACGCGGCACCGGCTTCGCCTACCACGGCATCGCCGGCAACGTCGGCATCGGCCTCGGCCCGCTTCTCACCGCCGTTCTCCTCATGTTCATGGAGTGGACGACGGTGGCGATGCTCCTCTCGCTCCCGGCGCTCGCGGCCGGCGCCTACGCCATGCGCGCCGAGTTCGACGAGAACGCCGCCGTCGACGCCGACACGGGTGGGTCCTCGAAGGCCGACGCCGGCGTCGACTCGCTCGGCGAGTTCGTCGCCGAATCCCGGCGGATGGTCGCGGGCGGCTTCGTCGTCGTCTTCCTCGTCGTCATGTGCTCGGGGCTGTACTACCGCGGCGTCCTCACCTTCCTCCCGGACCTACTGTCGGGGCTGGGGACGTTCGAGCCGGTTCCGCTGGCATCGCTGCTGCCGGCGGGGCTCGCGGGCGCGCTGGGCGTCACCGCCGACTCGGGACAGACGCTCCAGCCCGAACGGTACTTCTACTCGGGGCTGCTGATGGTCGGCGTCCTCGGCCAGTACGCCGGCGGAAAGCTCACCGACCGCCTGCCCGTCGAGTGGGGGCTCGCGGGTTCTTTCGCCGTGCTCGCCGTGCTCGCCGTCCTCTTCCTGCCCGTCGTGAGCGCGGGGCTCGTCCCCCTCCTCGCCTTCGGCGCCGTCCTCGGCTTTTTCCTGTTCGTCATCCAGCCGTTCTACCAGGCCACCGTCGCCGAGTACACGCCCGCCGGGACGCGCGGACTCTCCTACGGCTACACCTACCTCGGCGTGTTCGGCGTCGGCGCCCTCGGCGGCGCCCTCGCCGGCACCATTCTTACCTACGCGACGCCGGCGGCGCTGTTCGCCACGCTGGCCGGCATCGCCGCCGCCGGCGCCGGCTTCGGTCTCTACTTGGCGCGGCGGAGCGGGAAGGCCGCGGCGTCCGAAGTCGCTTCGGACTAGCGTTCGGCGGAATCGAACTCGGCTCCGAAAGAGAAGAGAAGAGACGGCGACTACCCGACAATCTTGAAGTACAGCCAGCGCCACCCGACGAGGGCCACGAGGCCGGCGACGAAGATGACGACGGCGAACACCACTTCGACGCCGCCCTCGAACATCGCCGTCCACCGCAGGATGAGACCGATGAGCGCGGCCGGAATCCACCCGCGAATCGCCAGCGGGATGGCCGACTTCGCCGTCTCCGCCGCCCCGGCGGAGTACGCGCCGATGAGCGTCCCGCAGACGGCCCACCCGAGGAGGAACGGAACCATCGTCAGAATCCACCCCGCGGGGTCCGTCGAGAGGTAGTCCACGCCGTTGTGGTTCACCACGCCGTAGGTCAGCACGAGCGCCAACGCGAGGAAATCCCCCACTGCGAGGGGTAACGCGTCCGGGTCCACCCGTTCATCGAGGAACGAACTGTTCGAAGTTCCCATGTCCGTTGGATTCGCACCGTCCTACATGACTCTCCCGTTTCGGTGTCGGTTCGAGCGAGCGAGAGGTTAGGTACGGCCGTGGTCCTGTCAATGGAATAGTATCATTATCCTCGCTCCCGTACGGTCGCGCATGAACGTACCACGAAACGTCGGCGGGTGGGACCGCGTGCTCAGGGGCGTGCTGGGAATCTGGCTGTCGGTCGTCGCCGTCGCCGCCTCCCTCGACGAGAAGCGCACCACGGCCGCCGTCGCGGCCCTCGCCGGCGCCGGACTGCTCCAGAACGCCGCGACCGGATTTTGCGGCTGTAACGCCCTGTTCGGCGTCGATACGACGCGCGACGGCGAGTAGCGCGCTACGCGTCCGTCCCCTCTACGCGCCCGACGACGACGTACTCGAAGCCCTCCGAGACGATTCTCGCGTCTAGACCGGCCGCCGCGAACAGGGTGCACAGTTCCGTCGGCGTCCAGAACCGCGAGTCGAATCCGACGGCGCGTTCGACGAGGACGAGGCCGCGGCCCCGGAGCGTCCGCGGGCCGAACTCCTGTACGACGACGACCCCGCCGGGGGCGACGACGCGGGCCGCCTCCCGCACCGCACGCTCCGGGTCCGGGAGGTGGTGGAGGGCGTCCACGACGACGACGGCGTCGACGGCGTCGTCGCGGAACGGCAGCGACCCGGCGTCCGCGCGGACGACGGGATGTCCGTCGGCCCGCGCCCGCGCGAGCATCCCCCGCGAGAAGTCGACCACGACGGGGTCGAGGCCGCCGCGCGCCAACGCACGCGACGCGCGGCCGGTGCCGCCGGCCACGTCCAGCACTCGGTCGACGTCCCGTCGCGCGAACGCGAGGCCGGCACGGAGGGCCTCGGCGTCGGCCGAGGGCATCAGTCGGTCGTAGAGCGAGGCGACGCGGTCGAAAAAGCGCACGTCGCCTCGGCCGTGGAGACTCGCCATGCCGCTAGCTACGGCCTCGGGGTCGAATAAGGGTAACCGACGCACTCAACCCCGCGGCCCCCGACGTTCGGCCATGGAGTTCGTCGTCCTCGGATGGGCGGCCGACGAACCGACGCTCCGTCTGGACTACCGTCGGTTCGCCTACGCCGGGAAGTTCGTCATGTCGAACACGGGCAAGGCCGTCGTCGTCGACCGGTGGGACCCGATAGCAGCCCCTTCCGAGGAATACGACTCGGCCGTGGTCGCCGCGGCGGCGTTCAACGAGGACCGAACCGACGAGTCGACGCTGTGGATTCGCTATATCACCGTCCGCTCGGACCGCAAGCGGCGGGGGCTGGGACCGCGTCTCTGCGCGTTCGTCGCCGACGCGGCCCGCGGCGCGGGCTACGAGACGCTCGCCATCGCCGTCAACAACCCGTTCGCCTACGATGCGCTCTACAAGGCCGGGTTCGCGTGGACCGGCGAGACGACCGGTCTCGCCGAACTCGTCCTCGAACGGCCGGCGGACGCGCCCGCGACGCGTTCGCGGGAGACGTACCAGGCGGGGTTGGACGACTACCGCGACAGGGACCTCGGCGACCCCGAGACGGCGTTTCTCGCGGCGCGGACGGCATCGGACCCGCCGGCCCTCCTCGACGATATCGACGGAGCCACGCAGACGCGGGGAGGCGCGGACGGTCGGAGCGACCCGGACGGCCGGAGCGACGCGGCCGACGCGGGACGTTAAAGCGCCCCGCGACCCAAGCGAGGGGCAATGGGCAACGCAGACCTGCGGACGCTGGCGTCCCTGTCCGACGTGTCGTTCGACGACGTGGCGGGGAGCGTCGTCGCCGTCGACGCGCACAACTGGCTGTACAGATATCTGACGACGACGGTCAAGTTCACCCGCGAGGACGTCTACACCACCGCCGACGGCGAGGAGGTGGCGAACCTCGTCGGCATCGTGCAGGGGCTCCCCAAGTTCTTCGAGCACGACCTGACCCCCGTCTTCGTCTTCGACGGCGGCGTCACGGAGTTGAAGGACGCCGAGGTGTCCGAGCGCCGCGCGCAACGCGAGAAGGCCGAGGAGCTGAAACGCGAGGCCGAGGAGCGCGGCGACGCCCTGGCCGCCTCGCGGTTGGAGGCGCGGACGCAGCGGCTGACCGAGACGATTCAGACGACGAGCCGGGAACTGCTCGAACTGCTGGACGTGCCCGTCGTCGAGGCGCCCGCCGAGGGGGAGGCGCAGGCGTCGCACATGGCGAAGCGGGGCGACGCCGACTACGTCGGCAGCGAGGACTACGACACGCTGCTGTTCGGCGCGCCGTACACGCTCAGGCAACTCACCTCGAAGGGCGACCCCGAACTGATGGACCTCGAAGCGACGCTCTCGTCGCTGGAGGTAACCCACGAGCAACTCATCGACATCGCCGTCCTCTGCGGCACCGACTTCAACGACGGCGTCTCCGGCGTCGGTCCGAAGACGGCCCTGAAGGAGGTCAAAGCGCGCGGAGACCTGTGGGCCGTCCTCGACGCGCGAGACGCTTACATCGACAACGCCGACCGGGTTCGCGAACTGTTTCTCGACCCGCCGGTCACCGACGACTACGAGTTCGACACGGACCTCTCGCCGAACGTCGAGACGGCCCGCGCGTTCGTCACCGAGGAGTGGGGGATACCCGCCGAGAAGGTCGAACGCGGGTTCGAGCGAATCGAGGAGTCGGTCGTCCAGACCGGACTCGACCAGTGGACCTGAACGGCCGACGGCGCGACAGTCGGGGACGCGGCCGGGGAACCGGCTTCGTCCGACAAAGTATTTATTTTTGACAAAATAGGTCTTTGAGTTACCAGTACAGGTAACTCCCCCCACGTCGTGGGAAATGACAATGAGACGACGCTCGCTCCTCGCCGGGCTCGCCGCCGCGCTGTCGGGGTGCGCCGCCGCGCGGGACGCCGCGGACCGTATCCCCTTCTCGGGGGCCACCTCGACGAACGGATCGACGGGCGCCGAGTCGGACGAGGAAGGCGCCCTCGGAGCGAGCGGAACGGCCGCGAGCGGGACCGAACGCGCCCGCGTCGGCCTCCCGCCGTCGAGTGTGGGGACCGTCTCGCAGTTCGACCCCGCGAGCGTCTTCGAGCGCGTGTCGGTCGGCGCGGCGGAGGAGTACCACCACCGCGTCGTCGTCTGGAACGCCGCCCCCGAGAAGCGGGAGGTGACGATCAGACTCCGCGACGTCGACGCCGGCCGGACCGTCGTCGACGCCGAGGTGCGCTTCCCGGCGTACCAGGCCTTCGAGATGCGCCTCTTCGACCCGGCGGACTACGTCCTCGTCGTCGGGGCCGCGGGAGAGGGGACGCGACGCCTCGGCATCCCGCGGTCGTTCGTCGACTGCGACGGGTCGGAGACGGTCGTCGCCGTCCGGTCGGGAGGCGGCGTCGACGCCGCGGTGCGCTCGACGACCGTGCTGTGCGACTTCGGCGGATGAGACGGGTGAGGCGCGGACGGCCGGCGTCGGCGGACTAACTCAGGCGCACTCCTCGACGGCCTCGCTGAACAGCGACGCGCCCAGTTCGATTTCGCGCTCGGTCACGTCCAGCGGCGGGAGGATTCGGATCACGTCGTAGCCGCAGGCGAGGGTGAGAAGCCCCTTCTGCAGACACGCCTCCTGCACGTCGTTGCGCCGCTCCTTCGAGTCGAACTGGACCGCGAGCAGCAGCCCCTTCCCGCGCACGTCGGTGACCGGCGCGAGGTCGGCGTCGCGGACGGACTCCTGGAACTGTCGGCCGCGTTCGACGGCGTTGTCCATCAGGTCGTAGTCGCGGATGGCGTCGATGGTCAGCGCCCCCTGCAGCGAGGAGATGATGTCGCCGGCGCCCCACGTCGAGGAGATGCGCGCCTTCTCCTCGGGGAACACGTCCCGGCGGGAGACGGTCGCCCCCACCCGAAGCGCCTTCGCGGAGGAGATGACGTCGGGTTCGATGGCGTAGTGGTCCGACCCCCACATCTTCCCCGTCCGGCCCACCCCCGTCTGAATCTCGTCGGCGATGAGCGTGATGTCGTGCTCTTGGCAGAGCGACGCCACCTCGTCCATGAACGCCTCGGAGGGGATGCGGTAGCCCCCCTCGCCCTGAATCGGTTCGAGGACGACGAACGCCACGTCGTCGGGGTGGACGTTCCCCCTGTCGGGGTCGAGTTTCCGCCGAAGGCGGGAGGCGCCGGAGTCGTCGGGGAAGAAGCCGCAGTCGCAGGTGTCGGCCGAGCACGTCCGCGAGTCGCAGTAGGGAATGTCGACGATGCCCGCTATCTCGGGGAAGTCGCGGCGGTAGACCGGCTTCGAACGGTTGAGCGAGAGGGCGCCGAGCGTCCGGCCGTGGAAGGCGCCCTCGAAGGTGACGCCGTACTTCGCGCCGCCGGACTCGTCGTAGGCTATCTTGATGGCGTTCTCCACCGCCTCCGCGCCGGAGTTCGAGAGGAAGACGGTGTCCATGCCGTAGTGCTCGGTCGCTTCGACCAGCCGATCCATCAGGCCGGCCGGGCCGGGGAACCGCTCCTCGCCCGGACGCTGGCCGTCGGAGACGTAGAAGTCCTGTCCCGCTATCTTTAGGGGGTCGACGAGGTCGAACTCGCGGAGGCGGTCGAGTATCTTCGGGTTGTTGTAGCCGAGGGGGGCGGCGGCGACGTGACTCGTGAAATCGAGGAGGACGTTGCCGTCCACGTCGGTGCAGAACGGCCCCTCCGCGCCGGCGGAGATGTCCCACACGAAGTCGTAGACGTAGGTGCTGGGGGCGGCGTTCGAGCGGTGGTAGTCCACCCACTCGCGCGCCTTCTCGCCCGGGAGGGTGTCGACTCGCGGCGTAGCCGTCTCTCGGTTCATGACCGCCCTACGGTAACCCACACGATAAGAAGTTCGTTCGTCGGCGACGTACTCCGAATCTCACAGGACGCCCAACCAGACGAACGCGCCGGTGAGGGCGCCGACGCCGACGAGGAGCGCCGTAGACCAGAGCGCGACGGCGCGGGTGAACTGCCGGGGGCCGGCCAACGAGAGCAGCGCCTTCACGATGACGCTCGACGCCGTGGCGAGGAGGATGGCCAGCGTGGCGGCCGTCGAGTCGATGCTCCCCCCGCGGTACAGCAGGATGGCGGTGGTCGTCGCGCCCGCCGAGGAGACGAACCCCGAGACGAACGAACTGACGTAGAGGCCGAGCGTCCCCAACTCGCTCTGCGCGACGGTGCCGACGACGAGGATGGCGAGGAAGACGGCGCCGAACCCGAGCGCGTTCCGTAGCGAGAACGGGCTCTCGAGGGGGATGTCGACGCGTTCGCTCCAGTCGGCGGAGAACCACGCGGCGACGACGCTCCCGACGACGAGACAGCCGAGGGGGAGCGCCACGCCGAGCAACGCGCGGTTCGTGGCGGTGAACGTAAGCGCGATGACGAGGTTGCGGACGGCCATGGCGGCGTCGGCGAGGAGGACGGCGGCGACGCCGTAGCGGTAGGCGTCGGGGTGTTGGCGGACGTGGTCGAGCATCGTCCCGACGACGGCCGACGAGGAGGCGAGACCGCCGAAGAAACCCGTGACTGCGATGCCGCGGCCGCCGTACTGCTGGACGATGACGTAGTTGACGATACCGATACCGGCGACGGTGACGACCATGAGCCACGCCACGCGCGGGCTGTCGACGGTGACGCCGTAGACGGTGTAGGACTCCGCCGGCAGGATGGGGTAGGCGACGAACGCGAGGATGGCGAACTCGGTCATCGAGCGCAGTTCCTGTCGGTCCAACCGCCCGGCCAGCCCGTGGAGTTCGCGCTTCAGCACCAACAGCAGCGACGAGACGACGGCCACGCTGACGCCCTGAAGGGCGTAGCCGAGTGCGACGAGGACCCCCACGCCGTAGGCCGCCATGAGCGACATGGAGGTGGTGAGAGAGAGGCCGGTTCCGTCCTTGCCGAGCAGACCGCTGACGGCGAGGAGCACCCCCTGCACGATGACGAGCGCTCCCCCGATGGCGAGCAACGAGACACCGAGGTCCGACTTGACGGCTATGAGCGTGAACACCGCGCCGACGAGGCTGGTCAGACTGAATGTCCGAATCCCCGCGGTCTTCTCGGACCACTCGCGCTCCAACCCGAGAAACATCCCGAGGAGGGCCGCCAGCACGAGGCGGACGACGTCGTTCGACAGCGGCGCGGACAACAGACCGCCGGACTGCAAAGCGAGAGCCGGGAGAGACGACATTGGATGCTCGTTCGTGGGGCGACGACTTTAGTTCCGTCGTAGCTCCCGCCGAAACACGTTAGAATTCACGACAGACTTTTGCCGTCCGGGAGTCCGTTCTCAGGTATGCCCCTCCTCGATATGAACCGCGCCCGGCTGGCGTGGTGGGCGGTCGGCGCCGTCCTCGCGGTGGCGCTCGTCTTCGTCTTCTACTCGTTCGTCGGCACCTTCGTCTTCGGGGTCTTCATCTACTACTCGACGCGCCCCATCTACCGCCGCCTCAACCGCCGCGTCCGTCCGTCGAGTCTCGCGGCCGCCATCGCCCTGTTCGCCCTCGCGCTCCCGGCGCTGGCCCTCGTCGCCTACGCGTTCGCCATCGTCACCAACGAACTGGTGAAACTGACGAGCGACGGCTTCTTCGACCTCTCGCGGTACCCCATCACGAGCGAACAGCTCGCCCGACTCACCGACCTGAACGCGCTGTTGGCGTTCGACCTCTCGGATATCACGGAGACGCAGGTGTCGCAGATACTCCGGTCGCTCGGCTCCGCGGCCGACACGCTCGCGTTCTTCGGCATCGGCGCCATCCACCTGTTCGTCATGATCGCGCTGGCGTTCTACCTCCTGCGCGACGACCACCGCTTCGCCCGCTGGTTCCGGACGCAGTTCGCGGACGACCGCGGGGTGATGGAGGCGTACTTCAGCGCCGTCGACCGTGACTTCCAGAACATCTTCTTCGGGAACATCCTCAACGCCGTCCTCACGGGCACCATCGGCGTCATCGCCTACTCGGCGCTGAACGCGGTGGCGCCGCCCGGGGTGAAGATTCCCGCGCCCGCCCTCGTCGGCCTCCTCGCCGGAGTGGCGAGTCTCATCCCCGTCGTCGGGATGAAACTCGTCTACGTCCCCGTCGCAGCCTACCTCCTCGCGGTGTCGTACTTCACGGACCCCGCCACGCTCTGGTTCGTCCTCGCCTTCGTCGCCCTCTCGTTCGTCGTCGTGGACACGATTCCCGACCTCGTCCTGAGACCGTACGTCACGGGGCGGAGCCTCCACGTCGGCGCGGTGATGATCGCGTACACGTTCGGCCCCCTGCTGTTCGGGTGGTACGGAATCTTCTTCGCGCCGATGATACTCGTCCTCGTCGTCAACTTCGCCCGGTACGTCCTGCCCGAACTGGTGACCGGATCGCCGATTCGGCCGTACGCCGTCGACCCCGCGGCGGAGACGGAGACCGAAGCCGAAGACGCCGGACCGCCGGCCCCGGCGGAGGATGCGTCTGTGGAGAATCGGTCGGGCGAGACGGAGGGAGAACCGGCCGCGAACAGGAACGCGGATACGAACGGCTCGACGGACGCGGAAGCGGGGTCCGGGAACGAAGACGGGTCGACACCCTCCTGAGGGACCGATAGTAGCGTCCGCAACTGAGCACGCATCCGACCGTACGACGCCCTACGGTCGAGTGGGTGACGACTTGCGGACGCGCTACTATACCGTTCGAGAAGGGCGCCGGTTCAGACGTGGACGCCGTCGTACTCGACGTCGACGTAGTTGGCTTCCCACTCCTTGCGCGCTTTCAGTTCCCGGCGGCCGCGGCGCGTCAGCGTGTAGAAGTTCGTCCGCCGGTCGCGCTGTCCCTTCTCGACGAGGCCCTTCTCGACCAGGGTGTCGAGGTTGGGATAGAGCCGACCGTGGTGGATCTCTTTCTCGTAGTACTCTTCGAGTTCGTCCTTGATGGCGAGGCCGTGCGGTTCGTCGAGACCGGCGATAACGTACAGTAGGTCACGCTGAAACCCAGTCAAGTCGTACATCGGTAATTTCAATTGGTTCTTTATTGTCTGGCTGGAATAAGTATATCGGAGCGGAACGACCGTCACCGCGCGTGTACGCACGAAATCCGGCCGTTCTGGCCGCCAGTCTCTATCGCCCGCCGAACCGCTTCTCTCCGGGGCTCGGGGCGTGCGGGATGCTCGGTACGAGTACGAAACAGAACAGTCGCTCTCGAGCGTGAGTTTCTGAAAAGGAAGCAAGCCACGCGAAAATCGCGTGGATGCTTGCCGCCCTGAATTGGTCCCCGCTGACGCTTCGGCCCTCCAAAGCGAAGCGTCACCCGTACCTATCCGCTGGTATATATTAAATGTGCCGGCACATGTGAGGATTGCCCCTTATCGTGAGCGCCCCCCTCACATGTGCTCTTCCTCGAGAACCCAGCCGAGCGCTCGTTTGTAATGTGTGAACAGTTCCCGAACGCCGCTGTGGCGCATCTCCTCGGACGCCAACTCCTCGGCGAGGAACTCGTACTGCTCTCTGATCTCCTCCTCTGAGCGCATAGCGTCGATAGGACCGTCGGACCCATCAACCTAGTGTGGGTCGAACGCCGCCGACCGGGGCGTCGGGCTTTTGTCCGGGGACCGCGCACGTCCGCACATGGAGATTCGGGGCCGCCGCCGGTGCAAATCCTGCGAGCACGAGTGGTCGTACTACGAGACGGGCGAAGTCGCCTGTCCGGCCTGCGGCAGCATGCAGAGCGTCGGCGTCGGCGAACGCGCGCGCCACACCGACAGCGCCGACGAACTGGACCTCTCCGCGCACCGCGCCGCGGCGGAGGAGTCGATAGCGGCCGTCGCCGACGACCTGAAGACCGACCTGCGAACGTACCTCCGAGCGCGCGGGTTCATCAGCGGCGGCGAACTCCGCGACCCCGACGACACCTACCTCGCGGCGCGCGAACTGCTACACGGGGTGGACGTGTTCGTCCGCCGCCGCGACCCCGACGAGGCGATGGAGTTGTACGTCCTCTCACTGTTGAACGGCGTCGAACGCGGGGACCGCCCCGCGCCCGAGGCGGTCCCCGCGGCGATGTCGGCCGCGCGCGGACTCGCCTACGCGGAGTCGCTGAACGCCTTCCGTCGCGACTTCTCGACGTGGCTGGAGGAAGACCCGAACCCCAAGGCGCGGCGGACGCTCTCGACGCTCGGAGAGCATCTCAAGCGCGTCGAGGCGCTTCAGGGCGACGTGCCCGTCGAGCAGTCGGAGTCGCTCGTCCGCGCCGCGCGCGAACTCGCGGCCTACGCGAGAGAGGGCGACGAATCGTCGTTGTCGAACGCCCGGGACCGACTGTCCCGCCTCGGATAAGTGGGGTAACGCCTTTCCTCCCTGCCGACCCTTCACCGCCGATGGCCGACCGATTCGACCAACACGCCGTCCGCCACCGGATGAAACTCCTCCGGGACGACGGCGACGTGACGCTGTACGAGAACCGCGACGGCGTGCCGTGTCCGGCCTGCGGCGACTCGTTCGACCGTCTCCTCCTCACCCGGCGCGGAGCGCACTCCTTCGACGTGGCCGACAACGAGCGGTTCTGCGTCGCCCACGAGGACGAACGACTGGTGGTCTGCACGCACCGATAGCGGCGGACGCCCGCGGCGCGGCTACGGCAGGTCCACGCTGACGCCCTCGGCGTCGCCCGCGGCCTTCACGGTGTTCCACAGGAGCATCGCCCGCGTCATCGGGCCGACGCCGCCGGGGACCGGCGTGATGGCGCCCGCCTTCTCCTTCGCCGACTCGTACGCCACGTCGCCGACGAGTTCGTAGCCCTTCTCGGTGTCCGCCTCGACGCGGTTGATGCCCACGTCGATGACGGTACAGCCTTCGGAGAGCATCTCGCCGTCTATCATCTCGGGGACGCCCGCGGCGGCGACGACGATGTCGGCGGCGCGCGTCTTCTCCGCGAGGTTCTCGGTGCGGGAGTGACACACTGTCACCGTCGCGTTGCCCGTCTCGGACTTCTGGAGGAGGAGGTTCGCCATCGGTTTGCCGACGATGTTCGACCGGCCGACGACGACGGCGTCCGCCCCCTCGGTGTCGACGTCCGCCGAGGCGAGGAGCTTCTGGATGCCGTGGGGCGTGCAGGGCTTGAACCGGGGGTGGCCCGCGACGAGGCGACCCACGTTCTCCGGGTGGAAGCCGTCGACGTCCTTCGCGGGGTCGACGCGCCGGAGCACCTCTCGCTCGTCGACGTGGTCGGGGAGGGGCATCTGCACGAGGATGCCGTGGACCGACGGGTCGGCGTTCAGTTCGTCGATGGTGGCGTACAGTTCGTCGGCGGGTGCCTCGGGGTCTATCTCGTAGTCGCGCGCCTCGATGCCCACCTCCTCGCAGTCGTTGTGCTTCATCGAGACGTACGTCTCGCTGGCGGGGTCGTCGCTCATCAGAACGGTGGCGAGACAGGGCGTCGTGCCCGCGTCGGCGAGGGCGTCCATCGCGTCGGCGAGACCGGTTCGAACCTCGGCAGCCACGGCGTTGCCGTCGATGATATCCGTCATACCTCCAACGCCGCGGCCGCCGCACTTCAATGGTGCGGATTCGTGTATACTCGGGGCAAACAACCCGGGAGAATACGCACAAGAGTGCATATCATCGGCGCGTATCGGGGTCGGAGACCGAACGCGGCGGAGAGGAGAGAAGAGAGAACCGCGGCCTCAGTCGTAGAGGGGGTGCTCCTCGCAGAGTTCCCCGACGCGGTCGGAGACGGTGTCGACCGTCTCCTCGTCGTCGTAGTCGTCGATGACGCGGACGATGAGTTCGCCCACCTCGCGGACGGCGTCCTCGTCGAACGCGCGCGTCGTCAGGCCGGGCGTCCCGGCGCGGATACCGCTGGGGTTGAACGCCGACCGGGTCTCGCCGGGGACGGTGTTGGCGTTGAGGACGATGCCCGCCTCTTCGAGAGCGGCCTCGACGTCCTTGCCGGTCGTGTCGGGGTGCGAGGGACGCAGGTCGGCGAGGACGAGGTGGTTGTCGGTGCCGCCGGAGACGACTTCGACGCCCTCGTTCTCGAACGTCTCAGCGAGGGCGCGCGCGTTGGCGACGGTCCGTTCGGCGTACTCCTCGAACTCGGGTTCCAGCGCCTCTTTGAAGCCGACGGCCTTGCCGGCGATGTTGTGCATGAGGGGTCCCCCCTGCGCGCCGGGGAAGATGGCTTGGTCGACGGCGTCGGCGTGCTCCTCGGAGGTCATGATGATGCCGCCGCGGCCCGCGCGGATGGTCTTGTGCGTCGACCCCGTCACGAAGTCCGCGACGCCGACCGGCGAGGGGTGGACGTCCGCGGCGACGAGGCCGGTGATGTGGGCGATGTCCGCGAGGTGGTAGGCGTCCACGTCGTCGGCGACCTCCTGAATCGTCTCCCACTCGACGACGCGCGGGTACGCGGAGTAGCCCGAGACGATGATGTCCGGTTCGAACTCCTCGGCCTGGTCGGCGAGGGCGTTGTAGTCGATGTAGCCGGTGTCGGGGTCGACGTGGTACTGTTCGACCTCGTAGGTCTGCCCCGCGAAGTTCGCCGGGTGGCCGTGACTCAGGTGGCCGCCGTGGCTGAGTTCGAGCGAGAGAATCTTGTCGCCGGGGTCGAGCACGGCGAGGTAGACGCCCATGTTGGCCTGCGTGCCCGAGTGAGGCTGGACGTTGACGTGCTCGGCGCCCCACAGTTCCTTCGCGCGGTCGATAGCGAGTTCCTCCACCTCGTCGGCGTACTCACAGCCCGCGTAGTACCGAGAGCCGGGGTAGCCCTCGGCGTACTTGTTCGTGAGGGCGCTCCCCTGCGCCTGGAGGACGGCCTCGCTCACGTGGTTCTCGCTGGCGATCATGGCAAGCGTGTTTCGCTGTCGATCCACTTCGCCCTCCAGCGCGTCAGCAACCGCGGGGTCGACGCCGCGGACGTGGCTGTGGTCCATGTCTCAACCGGCGTCCGTCCTCCCAATAAATGTGTCCACTTTGGCAGTCATGGCCGCCGTCTCTGTGCACGCTCGTGCGCACCGCTCGCGCCTTCGGCCAGAACATTCAAATCCAAGTTTAGGGCAGTTCAGCCGTTTACTCGGGTTATTCCGGCGATAGACATATACCTGTCAAACCCACTCTTCGAGTATACCTGATGGTCAAGGTGAAGGCGACTGATGCCGGGGTCCAGGCGGTAGGTCCCGGCGGCGCTTCTGCGGTCGTCACCGCCGAAGGATGGACGGCAGGCGACCCACAGCACGACCTCCCGCGGGCCGTCGTCGACTCGGTCGGCGGCGAGGCGACCGCGCTCAGACTCCCGCCCGGACTGCTCCGACTCCGCCGCGTCGACTCGGAGACGGAGCGAGAGCCGACGGCACCCGCGGAGGGCACCGTACAGTTACCGGACGCCCCCCACCTCCTCCGCGTCAAGGGGGCGGCGGTCATCTTCGTCCGCTTCGACGGCGCCGCGACGCTGACCGACGCCGGTGGCGCACCTACCCTCTCGTTCTCGGACCGACGGGCCGTCACCGTCGGCGTCGGCGACCGTTCCGACCGACCGGAGACGGTCACCGTCCCCCGGTCGCCCGCGGGGGTGGCGACGGCACTGTCGGTGATGCCCGCCGGCCACCTGACCGCGACGCCCGACCGGTCGCTCCCCGAGATGCGGGCGCCCCCGCCGCGAATCGAGTACGGCGAGACGCTCTCGATTCCGGACAGCGTCGTCGCCCGCCGCCCGGACCCGTCGGTCGTGCTGGAACTGCCGCCCAGTCTCGACTACCTCGTCCCGGCGTCCTCGCTCGTACACTACCTCGGCGCCGACGTGCGAATCGCGGACGACGAGGACGCGTGGCCGACGCTCCGGACGGCGAACCTCGAACGCGAGTTCGACCCGAACCCCGGTTACCAATCGGAGGTCGCGCGCATCCTCCGCCGGTCGTTCCTCCTCGACTGTCTCGTCCGCGGGGCGGGGCCGAATGGGCGAAACGTGGCCGAAGCCGACCTCCTATCGGAGGTGGACCTCGACGCCGAGTCGCTGTACCGCGCTGACGCCGGCACTCGACTGGAGGCCTACCTCGACGCGCCGTTCGAGGAGGTGTCGACCCGACTGCCCGACTGGCATCTGTCGATGTACGTCTCGCCGACCTACGACCACGTTCGGACGCTCCCGTACCTGCTGTCGAACCTGCCGAACCTGTTCCTCCCGGAGGCGAAACCGCTCGGGACCGACGAACGGCTCTCGCGGTCGCTGGACGACTTCTACCGCGCCGGCGGTCCCGACGACCGGGAACGGTCCGAGTCCGGCGACGCCCCCGACGTGAACCCGGTGAAACCCGTCCTCGGGGCGGGACGCGTCCACGGTTGGTTGGCCGAGGGAGTCCCAATCGACGTGTTCAAATCGGTTTCGGCGGCGTACGAACACCGTTCTCGGTACCCCGAGAATCGCAAGTCGCTGTCGGTGGTCGCCGTCCTCAACGACAAGCGGATGATAGACGAGTACAACGACGCCGCCCGCATCTACGAGTCCGGGCCGGCGGGGTTGGACATCGAGGTTGAGGTGAAAGAGCGGACCACGCGGGCGGAACTCGCAGAGGTGTTCGAGTCCCCGCACGACCTGGTCCACTACATCGGCCACTGCGAGGAGTCCGGCCTCCGATGCGTCGACGGCAACCTCGCCGCCGAGAACATCGAGGAGTCGAACGTCGAGACGTTCTTCCTCAACGCCTGTGGCTCCTACTACGAGGGTCTCGAACTCGTCGAGAAGGGCAGCGTCGCGGGAGCGGTAACGTTCGACAAGGTGCTGGACGGTCACGCCGCCCGCGTCGGAACGACGTTCGTCCGCCTGCTCATCAACGGATTCAGCCTCGAACGCGCGTTGGCGTTCGCGCGCCGTCGCATCATCATGGGGAAGGATTACACCGTCGTCGGCGACGGAACGCACGTGCTCGCGGAACCGGGCATCCCGGCGCCCGCGGTGGCGACCATCGACGAGAACGACGACGGAACCTACCGCCTGAGGTACGACACGAACTCCCCGCGCGTCGCGGGCGATAGCTACACCCCGCCGTTCCCCGAGGACGAACGTTTGCACCTGCTTGGCACCTCCCAGCGCACGAATCTCACGGCGGAGGACCTCTCGGATTTCCTCGACCGAACCGAGATCCCCGTCATCTACGACGGCGACATCCACTGGTCGGGGGACCTCTACCGAGAACTGACCTAATTCCGACCCGACCGGGACGAACGACGGCGTTCGTTATGCGTGCGTGACAGTTGATACGGCTATACTCGGCGTTTATTCAATCAGATGAAGTTAGTATAAATTCTGGGATGACAGTCGAAATTCCCCGCTCAGACGGCTTGATATAAGGAACTACCCGTTGATTCTGATAGTCGGTTTGCGTTAATATTAAATATTCTCGCAGTCATATTGTAACGTATGACCATCAGTTCGAATATGCTCACAGAGGGGGTCGAGAGCATCCTGCGGACGGTGCTCGATTCGGGGACGGGCGAAGTGCTAGTGGTGGATCCGACGCCGAACGTCATCGACACGCTGGTCACCGTCGCCTCCGAACACGACGGCGACCTCCCGGAGATGAGGCTGGTCGCCGACGAATCGACCCTGAAGGCCGTCATGGACGACTTCATCGTCGCGAGCAACGCGGCGGACCTCGTCGACGAGGGGTCGCTGTCGATGCGAACCTCCGGCGACCGAACGGAGAACGCCCTCCTCGTCACCGAGGAGGCCGTCGTCTCCCTCGTCACCGCCGGCGACCACGTGGCCGGTCTGGTGACGACCGACGAGGAGTTCGTCGAGGCCGCCCGCGGCACCCACACCACGGTGTGGGAGGAAGCGCCGGAGTACAAACTCCGGACCCCCCCCATCACGCGGGTGCGTTCCAGCCTCGAACAGGAGATCAGCCCCGACGCCCGGACGGACTTCGACGCCGTCCTCTCGTCGCTGCAGACCGCGCGCGGCGACGACGACGGCCTCGACGAGGTCACTATCAGCCTCCTCGTCGCCGCGAAGAACGACGTCCTGCTCTA
Organism: Halogeometricum pallidum JCM 14848; assembly: GCF_000337095.1. Classification (GTDB taxonomy): domain Archaea; phylum Halobacteriota; class Halobacteria; order Halobacteriales; family Haloferacaceae; genus Halogeometricum; species Halogeometricum pallidum. The sequence continues at coordinate 148,332 of NZ_AOIV01000003.1, read as the reverse complement.
CGACATCTCGAAGTGGGGCGAGGACGTCGGCATCGCCTCGAAGGCGACGTTCTCCCGCACGAAGACCAAACTCGAAGAGATGGGCCTCATCGACACCGAGAAGGTGCCCATCGACGTGGGTCGGCCGCGTCTCCGCCTCAAACTCGGCGACGACCGACTCGTCAACTCCGGCCCCGACCAACTCGCGGGCGTCGCACGAAGCCTCCTGGCGTAGCGACACCCCGCCTTCGACTCGTGCGCCGCGTGTCGGCGCGCGCCGCCCCGTATCCCCTCGATTTTTCCCTCGTTCTTTCGTCCGTTCGACCGTGACAACGCACGACATCGCACTCGTCGGGAGCGGTCCGGCCGCCGAGGCGGTCCGCGCGGCCCTCGCGGACTGCGACGCCGCCGCGACCGAACTGACGCCCGACGGTGTCGACGGCGAGAGCACCCTCGCGGTGGTCGTCGCCCCCGCCGGCGCCGCCGCGCCGCGAACGGTCGACGAAAACGTAGACCGCCTCGTCGTCGTCGAACTCGGCGGCGTCGGCGGCGTCCCCGTCCCCGCCCTCGACGCCGCCGTCTCCGTCTTCGCGGGGTCGACCCGCTACGCCGACCTGCGAACGAGAGTCGCCGCCACGACGGAGGGCGAGGGGTCGCCGTCGGGCGACCGGAGCGCGATCCGGTTCGCCGGGGCCCTCGCGGGCCGCCGGGCCGTCGCCCTCCTGACCGGCGACGACTCCGTCGCCGGGACCGTCGCGGAGGTGGCCGGCACCGGCGTCGCCGCCGAGCGACCCGTCCTCCCGGTTCCCGACCCGACCGACCGGGACCGAACCGTCGGACGCGACTACCGGGACGTCGGCGTCGACGACGCACTCGCTCGCGCCGAACGCGCCCTCGACGACCGGACGGGCCTCGTCGCGCAGGTTGGCGAGCGCGAGTCGTTCCCCCTGCCGTACTACCTCGCACAGACGACCGACACGCGCGGTTTCAGCGACGCCCGGGCGGCCGAGTTCGCCGCCGGCGTCGACGCCGACTGGGACGCCTCGTTCATGAAGGCGCTGGGAGAGGCGCTCGAACGCTACTGCGCGGGGGTCTACCGGTCCTCGGAGTTCACCGTCGCCCCCGAGCGAACCCGCGCCCGGGCCGTCTCCCCGTCGCGGTTCGTCCGCCCGGACTCCCACCGGGCGCCCGACCCCGAGGAGCCGATTCCGTGGGTCGACGGCGAGGAACTCCTCACCGGCGACGCCGTCTCCGTGCCCGCCGAGTTCGTCCACTACCCGCCGCCGGACGCGCGGCACAAACCGCCCATCACGACCGGGTTGGGCCTCGGGAACTCCGGCGCGGAGGCGCTGCTCTCGGGGCTGTACGAGGTGATAGAGCGGGACGCGACGATGCTGTCGTGGTACTCCTCGTTCGACCCGTTGGCGCTCGAGGTGGCCGACGAGGGGTATCGCCGACTCCGCAAGCGCGCCCGCGCGGAGGACCTGACGGCGACGGCGCTGTTGGTCACGCAGGACGTGGACGTGCCCGTCGTCGCCGCGACGGTCCACCGGGAGGGCGAGTGGCCGCGGTTCGCGGCGGGGTCCGACGCGTCGCTCGACCCGGCTGGCGCCGCGCGTTCGGCCCTCGCGGAGGCGCTGCAGAACTGGATGGAACTCAGGGCGATGGGCCCCGACCAATCGGCCGCCGAGGAGGGCGCGATAGGCGAGTACGCCGACTTCCCGGCGGAGGCCCGGCGACTCGTGGACGCGGGGACGGCGGTGCCGGCCGCCAGCGTGGGACCCGAGGAGGTGCCGGCGGGGGCGGACGAACTCGCGGCCGTCCTCGAACGCGTCGGCGACGCCGAACTCGACGCCTACGCGGTCCGGACGACTACCGAGGACGTGGCCGAACTCGGGTTCGAGGCCGTCCGCGTTCTGATTCCCGAGGCGCAACCACTGTTCCAGGGCGACCCGTTCTTCGGGACGCGGGCGGAGACGGTGCCCGCCGAACTGGGATTCGAGGCGGAGTTAGACCGGGCGTACCATCCGTTCCCGTAGGTGGGAACGGCTCGCGGCGCGGTCCGCCGGTCGCCGAACGCTCGGCGAAGAGGTGGCTGTGAACGAGGAAAACGACGGTTTGACGGTGCGTTCCGTCCGGAACTATCTAACTCCCGACACAGTATTTGAGAGCTGAAAAAACTACTTACGGCGCCCATATCTGGAATTAGTGAGGGGGAACCTATGCAAGACTCTGACAGGCATCCCACCGAGACCCTCGTCATGGAGTGCGCTCGCTGCGGCGAGGCGAAGCCGCACGAGGTGTCGATCTCGATACGGGAAGGAACGACGCGAGTCGACGTCCGAGGAGAAAACGAGAAGTTCTCGCGCCGACCGCACGTGGTGTATCGGTGCCCCGACTGCGGTCGTTCGACGGCGAAGAAGGTGCAGTAGGGTTGGACGGCGCGGCCCCGCGCCCCGCTTTTTCAGACGCCGAACGTCGCGCGGAGCATATCGCGCGTCCCGGGGCCGAGGCCGACGGCGAGGACGGCGACGAGCAGCAACATCGTGTAGCGCGGGCTCTCCTCGAAGATGCCCTCCTCGAACACCCAGACGACGAACGTCGCGGCGACGAGTTTCACGAGGAGGAACGGCCACGCGTCGCCCGTCACCGCGAGAACTGAGGCGGGCAGCGTGCTCGCCGTGAAGTCGACCACGAACTGATTGACCGGGTGCTTGGGCACGAGGTTCGGCCCCGCGCCGAGGGCCGTCATCCAGTCGAGGCCGACGACGTTGGCCACGCCGTCGACGGCGTGGCCCCAGAGGATGACGAAGCCGATGGTTTCGGTGCCCGAGTTTATCTCGGGGGCGAATCGCTCGATGAGCCACCACGTCGCCCCGGCGGCGAGCGTCGCGCCGAGGAGCATCACGACGAGCACCTGCGGGTAGAACTCCACGCCCTCCGCGCCGGAGGCGGCGAGCCAGAACAGGTAGCCGAGCGTGAGGGCGAGGACGGCGACGCCGAACCCGAACAGCGGTCGCTCGTAGTCGGCCACCGTCCCCGTCCGTTCGAGGGCGACGGCGGCGACGACGGCGCCGAGCGTGATGAGAAAGACCGTGAAGTAGATGACCGGGCTGATGACGAGCGCGTTCCACGGATAGGAGATGAGCGCCTCCGCCGCCCCGGGCGTGTCGTTCGCGTCCTCGACGACGCGGAGCGCGCCCCCGAAGAACATGAACGGCAGGAGGGCGTAGAAGAAGCTTCGCTTCCTGCCGATGTCGAGACGGCGCATGAGGAAGACGACGCCCGTCAGGGCGAACAGCAGCGTCAGCATGTAGCCCACCTCGGAGACGAGCGTGTACCCGGGGTAGGCGACGGGTTCGGCCGCCGCGGCGCAGGCGCTCGCACTGCTCAGATACTCCGTGACGCCGCCGGGGCGGACGGCGCAGACGGCCGAGTTGGCGTCCGCCTGTACCGGCCCCCAGAAGTAGTGCCAGATGAATCGGTCGTAGACGAGTTCGGGGAAGGCGATAGAGCCGCCGACGAGGGCGACGAGGGCGACGAGCGCCGTGCCGCCCCACAGTCGCTCGGGGTCCGCGCCGACGCGCTCTGCAACCGTAGCCATACCCGAATCCCCGGCGTGACGGGTGTTGAGGATTCCGGTCTCCCGCACGCGGGCGGCGGGTCGACCCGCGCCGGGCTACACCGGCAGGGACGGGTCCTCGAAGTCCGTCCCGAGGATGACCATCGTCTGCGACCGGGCGAACCCCTCCATCTCGGCGATTTCGTCGAACATGAGGTCGCGGAGGGCGTCGGTGTCCTCGGCGTACACGCGGAGCATCACGTCCCACTCGCCGGTCGTGAGGTGGACCTCCTTGACGCCGTCTATCTCTCGCAGGCGTTCGAGGGCGTTCTCCTCGCGGCCCTGTTCGACGCGGAGTCCGACGAGCGCGGACGTGCCGTAGCCGACCTTCCGCGGGTCCACCTTCGCGTGGTACCCCTGAATGACCCCCGCGTCCTCCAACCGACCGACCCGGTCGTGGACCGTCGCGCTCGACATGTCGATGCGCCTCGCTATCTCGCTAAAGGGCGTCCGGGCGTCCTCCTGTAGGATTCGAAGGATGGCGCGGTCGGTCTCGTCGAGTTCCATGCAGGAGGGTGGGAAACGGGCCTCTTTTCGCTTGCGGATGGTGTCGGTGTCACCACAGCCGTCACGTCCGTCGATTTTGCGAGTCATCGTCGGCGGCCGTCGTCCACACGGCCTCCGAACCACGTCCAGGCCGCCGGACGCGTTTCCGACACGTTTTATCCGTCCCGCTACTGGGTCGGAACGTGTCGGACGAACTTCCCGACGACGCGCGCGAAAACCTCTCGGACCTGCTGGACCGCGGGTCCGACGCGGCCCGTCTGCGCGACGAACGGGCCGTCGAGGGCGTCGTCGACTCCGTCGAGACGCTCGCCCACCACGACGTCGCCGACGAGGAGACGCGAGCGGTGCTGCTGCACGGTTGTCGACGCATCGCGGCGACGCGGGAGTCGGAACCCCTGGTCGCGGCGGCATACTTCGAGGCGATGCGACGGGTCGTCGACGGCGAGTGAGTTCCGGACTCGGGGTAGATGTGATACTGACGGAATCGAAAACGAGACGGATTCGCGACGGGTCGCGTGGCTCTGCGATGAAAACGGATCGAAGACTGAGGCGCGATTAAGGCCCGGGCGGGATGCGTTTTCCTCGACCCGCACGTCTCTTTCGGGGCTCCCTTCTTAGGGGGTCTTCCGATTTCCCGAACTCCGCTTTCGCGTGGTCCGGTACTTGGACTTCGCCCCGTCCTCTCGGGACGGCGACGGGTCGTCGCGGTCTTCCTTCGACGCGTTGACCTCACGTTCCTGTGACGGACAGTTCGGTGTTTGCGTCGACGCCGTTCCTCCCCTCCTTCCGAAGGTTCGGTTCGGTCGCCCGGTACGCCCTCGCGCACCAGCAACCCAATAGATGCCTCCGGTGGAGATAAATCTATCTTAAACTTTCATGATATTCCTGTCGCGGCCGGGTCGCGGGTCGGACCGACCGCGTCCGTGCGACTCCTCATATAGGATGCCGCCGTAGGGCGGCCCAATGGCCGAGTACTCGCTGAAACAGCGGTTCGTCCTCGACACCTCGCTGTTCCTCTCCGAGGAGATACGGATCGAGGGGGAGACGCTGGAGGCCGCCCTGTACCGACTGCTCGACGCCATCGCGCGGGCGAAACTCGCCTTGGGCGTCTCCTGCTACATGGCGCCGTCGGTGCACGCGGAACTCGTCGGCATCCTCCACGACCGGGGCGTCGACGAGGAGATAGAGACGCAGTTGAACACGTGGGTCATCAAGAAACATCCCGCGCGCTACGAGGTGATGGTCCCAGCGGCCGTCGTCCACGACTTCGTCCACGAGATGTCCGACCGGGTGAACCGCGGTCTGCGCGTCTCCGAGGAGGCGGTCAGGCGCGCGGGCGAGGGGGACGAGGACCCCGAACGGGTCGTCTCGGACCTGCGTACCGAGTACCGCACGGAACTCCGGCAGGGCGTCCTCGACTCCGGGGAGGACTTCGACCTCCTCATCCTCGCACGGGAACTCGACGCCGGCATCGTCACCGAGGACACCGGCATCGTCGACTGGGCGGAGGACTTCGGCCTTCGGTACCTCCGCGGCCGGGACTTCCTTCCTCTCCTCGACGCCTACCTCTCGGGAACGGGGCGTGACGACCCGCTGGATTAACTCAATTCCGAGTCGGAGTACATTTTAGTATTCACGGCTCATCGTGTGGAATATGAACCCCACTGACGCCGCAAAACAGCTTCAGTACGCGGTCGCCTCGCAAGCCGACGATTACCAGGTAAAACACTGGGAAGCCACCGCCTACAACGACGTGTTCGCCGACGTCGTGGAACGCGGCGAACTCGACGACGTGATGGCCGTCGTCGAAACGCTCGGCAGCGAGTTCACCGAGGAGTCCTGTCCGTCCGTCGAACGCGCACGCGTCGTCGCGGACGACATACTCACTCAGAACGGGCGAATGATGACCGACGGCGGCCCGGACGCCGAAGACGACTGACGCGGTCTCTCTCCGTTCTCGCGGGCCGCGACGCTGACAGCTGATCCGTTTCGGCGAACGGACGGATTCGGAATCCGCCGTCCGTACGGTGACTTCTCTTTCGGACGCCGTGTGCAGAACCAGAGCGATAGCTACCGCTTGCCGTCGCTCGGCGATGTCGCATGCGAGGGGAGGGAGTTGAACCGCACTCGCAAATCAGAGATTTGCTCGCTGATTCGAACCCCTTCGTACGATTTTCACGACTCTCACGTTCGTTCGAGTCGACGAAAATTCGAGGGGAGGGATTTGAACCGAGACCAGACGTGCTCGCTCACTTCGTTCGCTGCGCGCGACTGGTCGGGTTCAAACTCTCCGTAGCCATCGCTCTGCTCACTGACGTTCGCAGAAGCGATGCGAGGGGAGGGATTTGAACCCACGGACTCCTACGAGAGCGGATCTTGAGTCCGCCGCCTTTTCCAGACTCGGCCACCCTCGCGCGTTACACGCTCGAACACCGCGCCGCTAAAACGTTCCGAACTGCGCCGCGGCAGTCCGCTACGACGACCCGAACCTCGATTTCAGCCGCGGCGGTACCTCGAGAACGACGGCGACGCCGATGGCCGGCAGGGCGACGCAGAGGACGACGAGAACCAGTCCCATCCCGAGCGGTGACAGGCCCATCCCGACGTAGGCGGCGACGAAGACGAAGGCGTAGAACGCCCCCCGTCCGGCCGCCGCGCCGACGCCCGTCGCGTAGGCGGCGAGCGCCCCCGGCAGTTCGCTGAGTCCGTTGCTCATGGGCGTACGGACGACGGCGTCGGGCATATAGGTACGGCCGTCCGCGGCGCGGGAGGGTGGACCGGCGATGCCGTTAGGTTGCTCCGTCGTGAGACTGTCCGTATGGACGACCACACCCGCGACCCGAGCGTCGCACCCCCGCTCGGCGACCCGTCCGGGTGGCGGGCCGAGCGCCGCGAGTGGGAGCACGCGACGCTCCGCCGCGCCACCGAACACGGCGTGCGCCTGTTCAACGCCGCCGAGTACCACGAGTCGCACGACTGCTTCGAGGACGAGTGGTACAACTACGGCCGCGGCAGCGTCGAGTCCGCGTTCCTCCACGGGATGGTACAGGTGGCGGCCGGCGCGTACAAGCACTTCGACTTCGAGGACGACGGCGGCATGCGCTCGCTGTTCGAGACGGCGTTGAACTACCTGAGGGGGACGCCCTCGGACTTCTACGGCGTCGACGTCGACGACATCCGCGAGACGCTTCGGGCGGCGCTCGACGACCCCACGGTGCTGCACGGCTGGCAGATAGCGCTCGACGGCGAGCGCACGGCGGCCTACCCCGCCGACTACGAGTACGCCGAGGACCTCGAACACTGACCGTCGGGGGACGATTCGAACTCGTTTTCCTTCTCGCCCCCGTGAACTTGGTCATGCGAATCTACGAACTCGGGGACGGTACCCCCGAAGTCGCCGTCATCGGTTCGATCCACGGCGACGAGCCCTGCGGTGCGCACGCCGTCGAGCGGTTCGTCGCCGGCGAACCGGAGGTCGAACGCCCCGTGAAGCTCATCGTCGCCAACGAGGAGGCTCTCGACGCCGACGTCCGGTACCTCGACGAGGACCTCAACCGCGCGTTCCCGGGTGACGCGAACGCGGACACTCACGAGGGCCGCCTCGCGGCCGATTTGGTCCGCGAAGTCCGCGGCTGCACGACGCTCGCCCTCCACTCCACGCAGTCGTACGCGAAGCCGTTCGCCCTCGTCGGCGACGTCGGCGCCGTCTCGCGGTCCATCTGTCCCCACCTCCCCATCGACGAACTCGTCGAGACGGGCGACTTCGCCGGCGGCCGCCTCATCGACCACGCCCACACTATCGAAGTCGAGTGCGGTCTGCAGGGCTCCGCGGACGCCGAGGAGAACGCCTACTGGGTGATTCGGTCGTTCCTCGCCGCCACGGGCGTCGTCTCCGCGCCCGTCGAGGACGAGGAGTCGCCGATCACGCTGGGCACGCGCGAGGACGACGTGGTGACGGTGTACCGGATGCTCGAACGCATCCCGAAGGAACCGGCCGAGACGTACGAGGTGTTCGTGAACAACTTCGAACTCGTCGAGGAGGGCGACCGCTTCGCCGCCGCGGGCGACCGGACGTTCACCGCCGACCGGCCGTTCTATCCGGTGCTGCTCTCCGCGTACGGCTACGACGACGTGTTCGGCTACGCCGCCGACCGAATCGGCACGCTCGACTGAGCCGGGACTACTCGCTCTCGGGCGCGAACTCCACCAGCGTCAGGTCGCGGTCGAGATAGCAGAACTCGTGCGGCGGGTCCCCTCGAACCTCGGAGATGCGGTACTCGTGGTCGAACTCCGCGCCCTCGGGGACGCAGTACTCGTGGCTCGGGCACTCGGTGTGCGGACACGGCCCCGCGAGGCTCGATTTGCTCCCCGCGTAGGCGCCCTTCGCGGGGACGTTGGCGACGACGGGCACGGGTTCGACCTCCACCGCTCGGACGCCGGTGTCGTGGACGGCGCAGTCGAGCAACTGCGCGTTCTCGCGGACCTCGGTCACCTCGTAGCGCACGCCCGCTTCGAGGTTGAGACACTGCTTTCGGTAGGGACAGCCCTCACAGGCCGAGGAGGGGCCGCGGTAGACGAACTGCGTGCCGGGTTCCGCGATTCGGTCGCCGATGAGGGTGACTGTGGTCATGGTGAGAGTCGTAATCGGCGCGGTCGGATAACGTTACTCGTCGCCCGGTCCGCCCTGCGCCCCGTTCTCACCCGCCTCACGACCGGTGAGTTCGTCCAACTTATCCAGGTACGCCTCCGGCGGCACCTGGTAGAGGTCCCGGTACTCTACCTCGCCGTCGGCGAATCGCCGCGCGAGTTCGTTCCCGCCGACGACGGCCGCCTCGCGCGTGTCGAACTCCTCGACGGGACCCTCCACGTCCGGTTCGAGTCGGAGCACGGCGTGCCACGTCTCGGTTCTGATCTGCGAGGATCCCGGTCGGTTCGCCCGGGACCCGTTCCAGACGAACACGGTCGGCAGGTACGCCGCATGGAAGTTGCCCTCGTTGAACACGTCCGGTCGGTACGCGAGGATGCGCCGGCCGCCGGGTTCGTCGTTCCACACCGTCCACCCCGCCGGCGCCGACTCCGAGTCCGCCGCCTCCGGGTCGTCGGCCGCGTCGTCGCTCATGCGTGGAACGTACCGTCCGAGCGAGGAATCACCTTCGGTCCGCCCGACGCGGTTCGGGCGACGAGACGACCCGAACGCCCACCCCGCACAAATAGTACATATGTCGAGTGTTACCTACCTTCAGTGTCGAAGTACAGTGTAGAGCACCGTACTGTCCGGTATCGCTAGAACGGCCGTTTCGCCGTCCCGTCGTTCGATAACGGTGTCAGACATCCGAGGAAGACTTATATGTGTGTGTCTCTCACACACAGACAGCCTCGGTCGACAGGACCGAGCGACCGTCCCTCCGCGCACCGTCCGCCGAACACTCGAAGACTCGTCGTTCGCCGCCGATTATGCCGCCGTTGGTCGTGACCCGCGCGCGTACCGGGCGGTTCGATACGACCGACCGCGGACCGCGTCCGAACGGCGCGGTTCGGCCGTCCGCCCCCTCTCGAGGCACGGGGGCACGTGGTCGCTCTATCAACACCCGTACACCAACAATGAATGGCGATATCGACACCCTCGAAGGACTGAGCAAGCACTACAAAGACTCCGTTCCTGCGGACCTCCGCGAGGCGAAGAGCTTCGGGTGGTACCTAGACGAGGTCTACGAAGAACCGAGAATTGCCCGCAACGCGCACCAACGCGTCGCCGACATGTTCGACTACTACGGCACCGACTACGACGAGGACGCCGGGATAGTCGAGTACGAGATGGCCTCCGAGGACCCCATCCACGACGGGGAGAACACGTTCTACGGCCGAGAGGTCCACGAATCCATCCACGAGTTCGTCAACAAGGTCAAATCGGGCGCCCGCGGACTCGGCCCCGAGAAGCGTATCAAACTCCTCCTCGGACCGGTGGGCTCCGGGAAGTCCCACTTCGACTGGATGGTCCGACGCTACTTCGAGGACTACACGATGCGCGACGAGGGCCGGATGTACACGTTCCGGTGGACCAACCTCACCGACGTCATCCGCGACCAGGACCCCTCCGACGACGTGGTCCTGTCGCCGATGAACCAAGACCCCATCGTGCTCCTCCCGCAGGAGCAACGGGATATGGTCATCGAGCAACTGAACGAGGCGCTGGACGCGCCGTACACCATCCGGAACGACCAGGCGCTCGACCCCGCCTCGGAGTTCTACATGGACAAACTGCTGGCGTACTACGACGACGACTTACAGGAAGTCGTCGAGAACCACATCGAGATAATCCGGCTGGTCGCCTCCGAGAACAAGCGCCAGTGCGTCGAGACGTTCGAACCGAAGGACAAGAAGAACCAGGACGAGACGGAACTGACGGGCGACGTCAACTACTCGAAACTGGCCGTCTACGGGGAGTCCGACCCGCGGGCGTTCGACTACTCCGGCGCGTTCTGCAACGCCAACCGGGGGCTGTTCTCCGGGGAGGAACTGCTGAAACTCCAGCGGGAGTTCCTGTACGACTTCCTGCACGCGAGCCAAGAGCAGACGATCAAACCGAAGAACAACCCGCGCATCGACATCGACCAGGTCATCGTCGGCCGGACGAACATGCCGGAGTACCGCGAGAAGAAGGGCGACGAGAAGATGGAGGCGTTCAACGACCGGACCAAGCGCATCGACTTCCCGTACGTCCTCGAGTACTCCGAGGAGTCCGACATCTACCGGAAGATGCTCCGGAACGCCGACGTGCCGGACATGCACATCGAACCGCACACCCTGGAGATGGCCGGGTTGTTCGGCGTCCTCACCCGCATCGTCGAACCCGACGGCGGGAACATCACGCTGACGCAGAAGGCGAAGGCGTACAACGGCGAGATAGACGACGGCGACGATATCGACGTGAAGAAACTCCGCGAGGAGGCCGAGTCGAAGGCGGACATCGGCGAGGGGATGGAGGGCGTCTCCGCCCGCTTCATCGGCGACGAGATAGCCGAGGCCATCATGGACTCGACGCACCGCGGCCGCGGCTACATCTCGCCGCTGTCGGTGTTCACCCACTTCGGGGAGAACTTGGAGAACCACGGCTCCATCCCCGAGGAGAACCTCGAACGCTACCACCGCTACCTAGAGATGGTGCGCGAGGAGTACAAAGAGCGCGCCATCGAGGACGTGCGCCACGCCCTCGCCTACGACTTAGACGAGATACAGCGGCAGGGCGAGAAGTACATGGACCACGTGATGGCGTACATCGACGACGCCACCGTGCAGGACGAACTCACCGGCCGCGAGCAGGAACCCGACGAGAAGTTCCTGCGCTCCGTCGAGGAGAAACTCGACATCCCCGAAGACCGAAAGGACGACTTCAGACAGGAGGTGTCCAACTGGGTCTCCCGCCGCGCCCGCGAGGGGCAGGCGTTCGACCCGCAGGACAACGACAGACTCCGCCGCGCCCTCGAACGCAAACTCTGGGAGGACAAGAAGCACAACATCAACTTCTCCGCGCTCGTCAGCGCCAACGAACTGGACGACGACGAACGGAACGCGTGGGTCGACGCCCTCGTCGAACAGGGCTACTCGCGCGACGGCGCGAGAGAGGTGTTAGAGTTCGCCGGCGCGGAGGTGGCAAAGACCGAGTTGGAAGGCTAGCATGAAGCCAACGAGAGACTACATCCGTCGGGCGGACGAGCGCCTCCGGGGCACCTACGAGGAGCCGATGAGCCTCGCGGAGTACGTCGACGCCGCCTTCGAGTCGCCGGCCATCGCCTCGCACGCCTCGAAGTACCTCCTCTCGGCCATCGAGGCCGCGGGGACCCGCACGGTCATCGAGGAGGGCGAGGAGAGGGAGCGCTACCGCTTTTTCGACGACCCGTCAAACGACGGCGAGCACGCGGTTCTCGGCAACACCGAGGTGCTGAACCGCTTCGTCGACGACCTGCGGACCATCGCCGCCGAACGCGGCAAGAGCGAGAAGATAATCTGGTTCGACGGGCCGACGGCGACGGGCAAATCGGAACTGAAGCGCTGTCTGATCAACGGCCTGCGGGAGTACTCGAAGACCGAGGCGGGGCGGCGATACACCGTCGAGTGGAACGTCAACACCGCCTCCGACGGCAGGGGACTCTCGTACGGCGGCGAGATGGACGGCCCCGAGGAGGAGTCCGACTGGTACGAGAGTCCCGTGCAGTCGCACCCGCTGTCGGTGTTTCCGCCGGAGGTGCGCCGGGACCTCTTAGAGGACCTGAACGCCGCCGCGTCCGACCACATCCCCGCCTCCCTCGACGAGGAACTCGACCCGTTCTGCCGCGAGGCGTACGACTACCTCGAAGAGAAGTACCGCCGGAGCGGCAAGCGCGACCTGTTCAGCGCCGTCAGCGACCCGAAACACCTCCGGGTGAAAAACTACGTCGTCGACGTGGGGCGCGGCATCGGCGTCCTCCACTCCGAGGACGACGGCACGCCCAAGGAGCGACTCGTCGGATCGTGGATGCCGAGCATGCTCCGCGAACTCGACTCGCGCGGGCGGAAGAATCCGCAGGCGTTCAGCTACGACGGCGTCCTCTCGCAGGGTAACGGCCTGCTCACCATCGTCGAGGACGCGACGCAGCACGCGGACCTGCTGCAGAAGCTCCTGAACGTGCCGGACGAGAGCCACGTGAAACTGGACAAGGGCATCGGGATGGACATCGACACGCAACTGCTCATCATCTCGAACCCCGACCTGGACGCGGAACTCGACAAGTACTCCGACCGCAACGGGCGCGACCCGCTGAAGGCGCTGAAGCGCCGCCTCGACAAACACGAGTTCCGGTACCTGACGAACGTCTCGCTTGAGACCGAACTCATCCGCCGCGAACTGACGAACGAGACGGACGTGTGGGACATCGAGGACAGAAAAGAACTCGAGACGCGCATCCGCGAGGGGCTGTTCGTGGACGTGCGCAGCGGTCCCGGCGAGATAACGCGCCGCGAACTCGCGCCGCACGCCGTCGAGGCGGCGGCGCTGTACTCGGTCGTCTCCCGACTCGACGGCGACGACGTACCCGACGGCTACAGCCTCGTCGACAAGGCGACGCTGTTCGACCGGGGGTACCTGCAGGACGGCGACACCCGCGAGGGCATCGACGAGTTCGACTTCGACGCCGAAAACGAGGGTATCCACGGCATCCCGGTCACGTTCACCCGCGACGTCATCGCGGACCTCCTGCACGAGGACCGCGACAGACACCACCCCGAGTTGGACGTCGGCACGGTCATCATGCCGGGCGACCTGCTGGAGTCGATGGCCGAGACCCTCCACGAGGCGCCGGTGTTCTCGCGGGCCGAACGCACCGAGTACGAGGGCCGCGTCGCCGTCGTGAAAGACCGCGTGTTCGACCAGCAGGAGGAGGACGTGCTCTCGGCCATCCTCGCAGACAAGCACGTCGAACAGGAGACCGTCGAGGAGTACGTCGAGCACGTGTACGCGTGGGACGCGGGCGACCAGATAGAGACCGACCGCGGCCCGGTCGACCCCGACGCGCTGTTGATGAAACTGTTCGAGGTGGAACACCTCGGACGGTTCGCCGAGAGCGACTACGCCGGGAACGACCCCTCCGAGGCGGTCGAACGCTTCCGCCGCGAGAAGGTCATCACCGCGCTGAACCGCTTCGCGTGGGAGAACAGAGACGAGGGATTCACCGTCGCGGACGTGGACCTCTCGGAGATACCCGTCATCCGAACGGTGCTCGAGACCCACGAGTGGGACGACGTCCGCCGCCTGTTCGAGGACTTCGACCCCGCCCAGTGGGACGACCCGCCGACGAACACCGAGACAGCACGCGTGAAAGAACGAACGATAGCGGAGATGGTAGAGAACGGTTACTCCCCGGCGTCCGCGGAACTCACCTCGCGGGCGGTCATGAACGAGGTGCGCCACCGATGGGACTGAGAGAGGACATCGAGCGGTTCCGCGAGGTCGGCGAGGACCGCCGCGAGGACTTATCGGAGTTCATCAGTTACGGCGACCTCGGGGGGTCCGGCCCGAACAGCATCAAGATACCCATCAAGGTCGTCGACCTCCCAAAGTTCGAGTACGACCGCCTCGACCAGGGCGGCGTCGGACAGGGCAAAGGCGGCACGCCCGACGTGGGCCAACCCGTGGGCCAACCGCAACCCGGCGACGGGGACGAGGACGGCGACCCCGGCGAGGAGGGCGGCGAGCACGAGTACTACCAGATGGACCCCGAGGAGTTCGCCCAGGAACTCGACGAGGAACTCGGTCTCGACCTCGAACCCAAAGGAAAGGAGGTCATCGAGGAGATAGAGGGCGACTTCACCGACGTGACGCGGTCGGGTCCGCACAGCACCCTCGACTTCGAGCGCCTGTTCAAAGAGGGGCTGAAGCGGAAACTCGCGATGGACTTCGACGACGACTTCGTCCGCGAGGCGATGAAAGTCGAGGGACAGGACGCCCAGTCGGTCTACCGGTGGTGCCGCGAGCGGAACATCCTCGTGTCGCTGCCGTGGATCGAAGATGCGTGGACGAAAATTCCCGACGACGAGCGGGGTAAATGGGCCTCCTTCGAGGAGATGGAGGAGAACGTCGAGCGGTCGACGACGCTCCAGCGCATCCGCCGGGACGGCCTGCGCGACGTGCCGTTCCGCCGCGAGGACGAGCGCTACCGCCACCCCGAGATAATCGAGGAGAAAGAGAAGAACGTCGTCGTGGTGAACATCCGCGACGTCTCGGGGTCGATGCGCGAGAAGAAGCGCGAACTGGTCGAGCGGACGTTCACGCCGCTGGATTGGTACCTCACGGGCAAGTACGACAACGCCGAGTTCGTCTACATCGCCCACGACGCCGAGGCGTGGCAGGTCGACCGCGACGAGTTCTTCGGAATCCGCTCGGGCGGCGGCACCCGCATCTCGAGCGCGTACGCCCTCGCCAAGGAGATTCTCGACGAGCAGTATCCGTGGGCGGAGTGGAACCGCTACGTGTTCGCCGCCGGCGACTCGGAGAACTCCTCGAACGACACGACGGAGAACGTCGTCCCCCTGATGAGAGAGATAGACGCGAACCTCCACGCCTACGTGGAGACCCAACCCGGCGGCACCGCCATCAACGCCACGCACGCCGAGGAGGTGGAGAAGGCGCTCGACGACCAGGACAACGTCGTCGTCGCGCACGTCTCCTCGCCCGAGGACGTGATAGACGCGATCTACACCATCCTCAGCACGGAGGCCGAGTGACATGACCATGAGACGATTCAGACAGATCGCACAGAAGGCGGCCGAGCAACTGGAGGAACCCGTCCGCGAGGCGGGCAACCTCGCCCGCAAACTCGGCCTCGACCCGTACCCGGTGAACTACTGGGTGGTCGACTACGAGGATATGAACCAACTCATCGCCTACGGCGGGTTCCAGCGTCGGTACCCGCACTGGCGGTGGGGAATGTCGTACGACCGCCAGCAGAAGCAAGACCAGTTCGGCATGGGCAAGGCGTTCGAGATAGTCAACAACGACAATCCCTCGCACGCGTTCTTGCAGGAGTCGAACTCGCTGGCGGACCAGAAGGCGGTCATCACGCACGTCGAAGCGCACGCGGACTTCTTCGCCAACAACGAGTGGTTCGGCATGTTCGCGGGCGAGACGGACCTGGACGCGGCGGCGATGCTCGAACGGCACGCCGAGACCATCCAGGGGTACACGGACGACCCGGAGATAGACAGAGAGGACGTCGAACGGTTCATCGACGCGGTGCTCTGTCTCGAAGACAACATCGACCAACACCGCACCATCACGGACGCGGCCAGCGGACGCGAGCGGGTTCAACCGGAGGACCTGCGCAAGCGGTTGGACGACATGGACATCTCCCAGGACGTGCGCCAGCAGGTGTTCGACGAGGAGTGGTTGGACCGACTCGCCGAGACGGAAGCCGAGGCGGCGAGACTCGACGCGCCGCGGCGGGACGTGCTCGCGTACCTCCGAGACCACGGCACCTACTACGACGAGGAGGAGGGCAAGGCCGTCGAGATGGAGGAGTGGCAGAAGGACGTCCTCGATATGCTCCGAACGGAGTCGTACTACTTCGCCGCCCAGAAGATGACGAAGGTGATGAACGAGGGCTGGGCGGCCTACTGGGAGTCGCTCATGATGGGCGAAGAGCGCTTCGCGGGCACCGACGAGTTCCTCACCTACGCCGACCACCAGGCGCGCGTCCTCGGTTCTCCCGGCCTCAACCCGTACAAACTCGGCAAGGAACTCTGGGAGTACATCGAGAACACGACGAACCGGCGGGAGGTGGCCGACAAACTCCTGCGCGTGAAGGGCGTCTCGTGGCGCAACTTCCACGACGCCATCGACTTTGAGGAGGTGCAGGAACTGCTCGCGCCGGACCCGGCCATCGACGGCGTCCGCTCGGATACGCTGGACCTCCTCGCAGAACTGGACGAGGACGACCCGCGCGTCGACTGGGAGACGCTGGACCGGGCGCTCTCGGGCGAGGAGGTGGACGTCGACGCCTACCCCTGGAAGGTGCTCACCTACGAGGGACTCGTCGAACGGCACTTCTCGCTCGTGAAACCGCAGAACCGCGGGTTCCTCGGGCGCGTCCGTCGGTCGGAACTCGAACGCCTCTCGCGATACATGTTCGACGACGAGATGTACGACACCGTCGAGGAAGCCGTCGCGGACGTCGACTACTCGGCGGGGTGGGACCGGATGCGCGAGATACGCGAGAGCCACAACGACGTGACGTTCATCGACGCGTTCCTCACCCAGGAGTTCGTCAAGGACAACCACTACTTCACCTACGAGTTCACGCAGTCGACGGGCGAGTTCCGCGTCGCCTCCGTGGACTACGAGGACGTGAAGAAGAAACTGCTCTTGCAGTTCACGAACTTCGGCAAGCCGACCATCGTCGTCTTCGACGGCAACTTCGAGAACCGCGGCGAACTGCTGTTGGCCCACCAGTACAACGGCATCATGCTCAATATGGGGCAGGCGCGCGGGGTTCTCGAACGCATCTACGACCTCTGGGGCCGCCCGGTGAACATCGCGACCATCGTCAAGGAGTACGACGACCACGACGTGGAGGTGGCCCGCCGCCGCAACCGCGAACCGACGCCCATCGAGACGGGCAAGCGACTCCGCTACGACGGCGAGGAGTTCGAACTGTTCGACCTGGAGGCCGACATCGAAGAACGCATTCAGGCCACCGACGTCGATTACGACACGAAACCCGAAGAGTGGCTCTCGTAACTGTCCCTTTGGACACACAGTCCCCTTTATCAGAAATTATAATACTCAGATAGGTTGATATCCCTCCGGCCGAAAGGAGGAGTGTAATGCACACGGGAGGGGCCGGGACGGTGGGAACATCTCGGCGCGGAGACGAAGATAGCCTCGACCAATCGGACATCCACGACGTCCTGCGCAACGAGCGGCGACGCCACGTCATCGAACGACTGCAGTCGTCCGACGAGGCGGAGACCGTCGCGGACCTCGCCGAGTACATCGGCGCGGTCGAGTCGGGGGAGTCGCCCCCGCCGCGCAACGTCCGGCAGAGCGTCTACGTCTCGCTTCATCAGACGCACCTGCCGAAACTGGACGAGCTAGGTATCGTGACGTACGACAGCGACGCCAAGACCGTCGCGTTGGCCGAGGCGGCCGACGAGGTGACGGTGTACATGGAGGTCGTCCCCAAGTACGGCATCTCCTGGGCGGAGTACTACCTCGGCCTCGGCTTTCTCGGTCTGCTCTCGCTACTGGGGTCCGGCATCGGCGTGCCGACGCTCTCGTCGGTGGGGCCGGCGCTCCTGAGCGGAGTGTTCTTCCTCCTCTTGGTCGTCTCGGCGACGTACCAACTGGTGGATCAGCGGAGTTCGGTGCTCCACCGACTCGGCGCCGACGACGACCCCGAGTTCGAGACGGCGACGCCCGCCGACGAGGACTGAATGGGGGAGAGCGGCGTCAGCGGCTGCAGACCGCCTCGTTCGGTACTGTTTCGACCGCCGCGAGTACGGTCTGCGAGCGTACGATTGCGAGCGGTTTTTCGATTCCGCGAGACGGCGAGCCACCGCTCCCGTTTCCGCCGCGAGTCCGTCGCGGACCCGCGCGAATTCATCGTATGCCCGCGCGAGTCGCTCTGACGCGTCGGGTCTCTCGACCGGTCGACGCGCCGTCTCCTCACCGACCGGCCCACGCGCCGTTCCGTCCGCGGGCGACGACGCCGACGAGGACCGTGATCAGGACGAACGCGATCAGCGCGAGTCGCGGGATGGTCAACAGACCGCCCAGCATCGGGTACTGTATCGAGGAACATCCGCCGCCGAGCGTACACCCCGTCGACACCGGAAACAGTTGGATGTAGACGTGGTACGAGGAGACGAGGATTCCGAGCGTCGACAGCGGAAGTACCGTCCGGTAGACGTCGGCTCGTTCCTCCGCGGCGGCCACGCCGAGGACGACGACCAAGGGGTACATCAGGATGCGCTGGTACCAGCAGAGTTCGCACGGGACGAGGCCGAGACCGAGGCTGAAAAACAGGCTTCCCACGGTGGCGACGGCGGCGACGAGCGTCGAGAGGGCGAGGACAGCGCGTGTCGAGGGCGCC
Source organism: Halogeometricum pallidum JCM 14848 (assembly GCF_000337095.1). Classification (GTDB taxonomy): domain Archaea; phylum Halobacteriota; class Halobacteria; order Halobacteriales; family Haloferacaceae; genus Halogeometricum; species Halogeometricum pallidum. The sequence continues at coordinate 129,603 of NZ_AOIV01000003.1, read as the reverse complement.
ATGTTCGGACCCCGAGAGCGGACGGCTTGAACGTGTCGGAGTCGGTCAGTCGTCGTTTCGCCGACGAGAGTCGGTCAACAGGGCGACGACGCGCGGTACCTCCCCCGCTTCGGTTCGTCGTTCGGCGTAGACGTGCAGGGCCGCAGAGACGGCGAACCCGACTCCGATGAGGAGCCCGTACCCGAGGTCCGGAACCAACGAGAAGGGGAAGACCCGCGTCCACGCGAGGCTCACGAGAACTATCGACAGCGCCGACAGCCCCAGATAGTACACCGACCACGACGTCGGGCGGGGCGGTTCGTCGGCGTCCACGAGAAACGAGTCGAGTTCGGTCGCGAGGGGCGTCAGCGATATGATGCCGCGGTCGCGGTCGTACACCAAAACGCCCACGTCGTCGAGTTTCGGCAGGTGCGTCTGGTGCAGCGACGTGTAGACGCGCTTTCGCTGCTTGTACGTCACCTCGCTCGCGTCGATATCATTCTCTAACGCCGCCACCGCCTCGGACAGGTCGCGAACCGAAATATCAGCCTCGGTTCGGCGGAGGTGGTTGAGCACCAACCGCCGACGGCGGTTGCTCAGCATCGAGTAGATGGCATCTTTCGTCAACCGTTCGGCTTTGTCGTCTGTGAACACGCGTTGTACGCTCACCTCGCTGACCTCCCCCACCGGTCACGTCCACGTACTCCGCGCGAGGGTATAAACAGTCTCCCGCGACGCGCGACGCGTCGAGGCAACGTTCGTGGACGGCTCATATCTCAGACTCGCCTCTTGTGTATAAAATACTGCTGATAGTGAAATAACACAAAAATGTCATTTGGGGGAGTCGAATCTCGGTCGCGTCGACCGACCGAGGTGCGAGAACTAACTCCTATCTGATCTCGCGGGCCGAGCGACGATACGTCTCGTCGAGGGCGGGACCACCGAGCGTGTCGTAGAGTTCGATCAGGTCCGCGACGTCGCTCCTGCAGTAGTCTTCGAGGAGTCGCGTGAGTTCTCGGTGGACGCTGGTCGTCTCGATACCGACACTGACGTTTTCGACGTACCGCGCTCCGAGCACCTTCCCGACGTGTTTACCCTGCACGGCGGGGCCGTCTATCTCCGAGAGGTAGACGTCCGGGAAATCGTAATCGTCGTACCAGACGCTGGCGTTGTCGATACCCGCGAGGTCGTACGCCTTCCAGTCGGGGAGGATGTACTGGTCCTCCCAGAGTTCCTCGGCGTACTCGTCGGCCGCGGCGAGGGCGACGTCGACGTGGTTCTCGAAGAGCGTCTGGAGGTGTTGCTGGAACTCGTGGTCGGTAGACGCGTCGATCTCTTCGGCCCAGTTGAGGAGATGCTTGCCGTCGAACCACGTGCCGTTGTAGGTGAGCACCCGGTCGACGGCCCGGTCGTCGCACCATTCGAACAGTCGCTCGAAGAGGTCGGTCGTGTGAGCGTCCGCCCAGTCACCGCGGCGGAACAGCACCTCGACCTCCGGCGTTTCGTCGAGTTCGTCGACGTAGGCGAGGCTGACGGCGACCCACTCGTAGTGTTCCGTCTCGTTGGAGTTCGCGGGCGGTTCTCCGAAGGGACTCGCGGTTTCGATGTCGAGAACGAGCGTCCCCATCTCAGGAGCGCGCCTCGATTCCCGCTCGCCCGGTCAACTCTGCGAGCGCGTTCGAGAACGCCCGAGTTCGGTCGGCGAACGGTGCTCTAGCGCGTGCGAGTTCGTTGAGGAACACGCCGGTGAACGCCGCTCGGTCGGCTAAGACGTTTCGGTGGACGGAGATCCGTCACCGCTCGGTCGATATCGGCGCGTAGAACACGTGAGAGTGCTTGGCGGGGTTTGAACTTCTCTCGCAACGGGTTGTTCGCTGGTTCAAATTCCCGACGCTACGCGTGTTTCTTCATCACTACGTTCTTCAGAAGCATGCTCGGTCAGGGATTTGAACCCTGGTCCTCGGCTCGAAAGGCCAAGATGATTGGCCGGACTACACCAACCGAGCCTGCACTCTATCGTGGTAGGCTAATTTGTTTAAAGATTCCGTTACGGAGTAGCCGCGGGAGGGAGTCTCTTACTCGCCCTCGAACTCGGGGTCGCGGTCGCCCATGAACGCCGTCATCCCCTCCATCAGGTCGTCAGTCGCGAAGAGCAAGCCGAACGACTGCGCTTCGACCTCGAGACCGGCGTCGGTGTCTTCCCATCCGTTGTGCATCGCGCGCTTGGTGTACTTCTGCGCGATGGGCGGCCCTTGCGCGAAGCGCTTGGCGTACTCGAAGGCTTTCTCGTCAAACTCGTCGTTCTCGTATACCTCGTTGACGAAGCCGTAGTCGGCCATCGTCTCCGGGTCGTAGCGGTCGGCGGTGAAGATGATCTCCTTCGCGCGGCCGGTGCCGACGATGCGCTGGAGGCGGACGCTGCCGCCCCACCCGGGCAGGAGACCGAGGTCGTGTTCGGGTTGGCCGAACTCCGAGCGCTTCGAGGCGACGCGGAGGTCCGCGCACATGGTCAGTTCCATCCCGCCGCCGAGGCAGTAGCCGTCGATGGCGGCGACGACGGGCTTGTCGCAGTCTTCGAGTTTACCGAACGCGCGCTGTCCCCGCCGCGAGAGCTCGGTTCCAAGATGCGGGTCGCCGGCGCTTCCGGCGGCGCTCTGGATGTCGGCGCCGGCGGAGAACGCGCGGTCGCCCGCCCCCGTGAGGAGGATGGCGCGGACCGCCTCGTCTGCGGCGAGGGCGTCGACGGCCGCCGAGAGGTCGGCGATGAGGTCGTCGCTGATGGTGTTCAGCCGGTGGGGGCGGTCCAGTTCGAGGTGGCCGACGCCCTCGCGCACCTCGACGGCGACGTTCTCGAAGTCGTAGGGGTCCGAATCGTCGCCGTCGTCGGCGCTCCCGTGGAAGTTCTCGCCCGACTCCGCCAGTTCGCGGAGGTAGTCGACCGCCTCGTAGCGCTCCTCGCCCGTCTCCTCGTGCAGGTCGTCGAGCGTCTCGACCAGCGTCTCCAGACCCGCGTCGTCGGCCATCTTCGCCGGGCCGTCGGGGAACCCGCCGCCGAGCATCAACGCGCGGTCGACGTCGGAGACGGTGGCCACCTCGTTCCCGAGAAGGCCGGCCACCTCGTTGGCCATCACGGCCGTCAGGCGACGGGCGATGTCGTCACGGACTTCGTCGGTGGGAATCTGCGCGCCCTCGCCGTTCTCGTAGTCGTAGAAGCCCTCGCCGGTCTTCTTTCCGAGGTTCTCCGCTTCGACCTTCCGTTCGAGGAGCGGACAGGGTTCGTAGGCGTCGCCCAGCACCTCGTGCATATACTCGAGGACGTGGTAGCCCACGTCGATGCCGACCTGGTCGGCGAGTTCGAAACTCCCCATCGGGAGGCCCATCTCGTACTTCGTCGTGGAGTCCACCTCCGCGATGGTGGCGTCGCCCGACTCGACGATCCAGGCCGCCTCGTTCATCAGCGGAACCAGAATGCGGTTGGCGACGAACCCGGGGCTATCCTTCATGACGCGCACGGGCGTCTTGTCCATCGACTCGGCGAGGTCGGTTATCAGGTCCATCGTCTCCGCGGAGGTGTCCGCCCCGGAGATGACCTCGACGAGTTGCATCCGGACGGGCGGGTTGAAAAAGTGCATCCCGCAGAACCGCTCCGGTCGTTCCGTCACCTCGGCGAGTTCGGTGACCGAGAGGCTGGAGGTGTTCGTCGCGAAGACGGCGCGGTCGGGGGCGGCCGCCTCCAACTCGGTGTAGACGTCCTTCTTGATGTCCATCTTCTCGGGGACGGCCTCTATCACCACGTCGGCGTCCGCGGCGGACTCCGCGAGGTCGACGTACGTCTCCACCCGTCCGAGGGCGTCCTCGGCGTCGGCCTCGGTTATCTGCTCTTTCTCGGCGAGTTTGTCGAGCGACCACTCTATCTGGTCGTAGCCGTTCTCCACGAACTCCTCGTTGATGTCGCGCAGGTGCACCTCGTACCCGGCCAGCGCCGCGACTTCGGCGATACCGTGCCCCATGTTACCGGCACCGAGAACCGTGATAGTGTTGATATCGTCTAACTCCATACCCGATTCTCGGTTGCGCGGCGTTTCAACGTTTCCCTCGGAGTCAGTTGAAACTTTTATCTAGTTTATTAACGGTTCTTCGTGACGTACGCTCGGACCGTCGGCCGAGAGACTATTCCCTCCGGCCCCCTGCGTTCGGAACGAACCCACCGTGACCGACGACGCAGAATCCGCCCTTCGAGCGGACCCCGTGATGCGGCGACTGATGGAACGGCGCGACCCTTACACCGAACGCGAGTGGTCCGAGTTCGAACGCATCGTCGTCGCCGTCGCCTATCAGAGCATCTCGACGGCCAGCGCGGCGGCGGTCACGGAGCGCGTGTTCGAGGTGCTCGACGGGGAGGTGACGCCCGAACGCGTGCTCGACGCCGACGAATCGGCGCTCCGAGAGGCGGGTCTCTCCGAGCGAAAGGTGGAGTACGTCCGGAACGCGGCGCGGGCCTTCCGGGAGTCGGACTTCTCGCGGGAGGCGCTGGCCGACTACTCGGACGGGGAGGTGGTCGAGCGACTCACCGAGGTTCGCGGCGTCGGCGAGTGGACCGCCGAGATGTTCCTCCTGTTCGTCCTGGAACGGGAGGACGTCCTCCCTCTCGGCGACCTAGCGGTCCGGCGCGGTATCGAGGACCTGTACGGCGACGGGCGGGGAAGCGGGGAGGACGGCGAACTGACGCGGGCGGAGATGCGGGAGGTCGCAGAACGGTGGCGACCGTACCGGTCGCTGGCGACGCGGTACGTCTGGGCCGACTACATGGCCGACGAGGAGTAAGAAGAGTCAGTCCACCGACCGCCAGAGGTACCGGGAGGCGAGCGTCCGGTGGGGTCGCCACGTCTCCGCGCGTTCGACCATCGCCGCCCGGTCGTCCTCGTCAATGCCGTACAGTTCCGCCATCGCCTTCCGAATCCCGAGGTCCTCGACGGGGAAGACGTCCTCCCGGCCGAGGACGAACATCAGGTACATCTTCGCCGTCCAGTCCCCGACGCCGCGAATCTCGGTGAGTCGCTCGACCACCTCCTCGTCGGTCAGGTGCGCGAGGCCCTCCCGAGTCAGGTCCTCCTTTCGGAACGCCGTCGCCACGCTCCGCACGTACGATATCTTCTGCGAGGAGAGTCCCACGTCGCGGAGCGCGTCCTCCTCGGCGGCCAGCATCGCCTCCGGGGTCACCTCGAACCGCTCGAACAGGCGGTCGCGGATGGCGGCCGCCGACTGCGTCGACAACTGCTGATTGACGATGGAGACGACGAATCGCTCGAACTCGTCCTGGGCGGGTTCGACGGCGAGTTCGCCGTGTTCCTCGACGAGTTCGGCGAGTCGGTCGTCGTTCCGTATCGGGTCCATGTCCGTCGTCTGCGTCGCCGGAAAGATAGGGGCGTCGTTCGAGACGCCCGAGAACAGGGGCGTCGCTCCCGACGGACGAACCCTCGCCCGGTCGCGCTACTCTTCGAGGCGTTCCTCGCTGTCGCCGTCCTTGCCGCCCTCGTCGACGCGGCGGCGCACGTCGACGCGGTAGTGTTCGAGGATGTCGCGGCCGAGGAGGAGCGGGTAGTCCATGTGCGAGCGGTCCTCGACGCTGGCGGTGACGGTGTGTTGGGTACCGCCGATACCGATGACGAGGTCGACGACGGGGCGCGCCTTCCCGGACTTCACGGACCCCGACTTCACGCGCGTCATGCTCTTGATGGGCCCGGCGCCGATTTTCGCGGCCAGGGACGTGTCGATGCTCGTCCGCGTCGCCCCCGTGTCGGACTTGGCGAAGGCCTGCGTCGAACCGCTGGTCCCCGAGACGACGACTTCCTCGATGTAACCGATGAGCGGCAGTTCCCCCTCGGGGCCGGGGTCGACGCGCGGCATGCTCGCCGGTTCGGAGTCGTCGAGCGTCGCCGCCAGTTCGGCCACGCGGTCCTCCTCGACGTCCCCGCCGGCCTGTTCGATCGCGAGTTTGGCGATGTAGGGTGCGGGCGACCGGTTCGTCGCCTTGTACAGCCCCTTGAACCCGGCCGTCGGGTTCACTTCGAGGACGAACCAGCCGTCGTCGCCCTCGATGAGGTCGACGCCGACGTAGTCGAGGCCGATGACCTCGGCGGCGTACAGCGCCGTCTCCTTGGCCTCCTTTGGCATCTCGCCCGTCGCGTCGGCCACGTCGCCGCCGAGGGCGACGTTCGTCCGCCAGTCGCCCTCCGGGGCGTAGCGGTACATCGCGCCGATGATTTCGCCGTCGACGATGTAGACGCGCAGGTCGCGGTGCTCGTTCTCGTCGCGTTCGATGAGGTCCTGCAGGAACGCCTGTCGGTTGCCGACCTTCGGGTTGACGGGACTCGTGAGGTCGACCTTCCACGTCCCGCCGCCGTGCGTCCCGATGGCGGATTTGTAGACGCCCACGTCGCCGAAGCGGTCGCGACCCTGGTTCAGCCGCTCGTTCGAGAGGGCGAGGAGCGCGTCCGGAACCTTGATGTTCCAGTTGGCGAGCGTCGCCGCCGTGGCGAACTTGTGGACGGCGGTGAGCACCGACGCCGGTTCGTTGAGCATCGGTCGGATGCGCTCGAACGTGGTGGCGAGACCGAGCAGTTCCGCGGGCTCTTCGGTGTTCGAAAGCAGCAGGCGGTTGGCGATGATGTCGACCTCGGGTTCGACCGAGACGTCGCCGTCCTCGATGCTGATTGCCGTGTTCTCTCGGCGGAGCCAGACGCCCTCGTGTCCGAGATCGTCGACCGCGTTCAAGATGGCCTTCGTCTCCTTGCTGTTATGCAGTGACAACACCCCGACACGAACCGAATCGCCATCGCCAGACATACAGCAACCTAACAGAGGCGGGTTTCAAAGGTATGCCGGTGTCTCCTCGCCGGAGCGGTAGTTCGGCGGCGACGAGGAGGTATGGGGACTTTATGTACGCTCCCCTCCCAGACCCGGGTATGCGCGACGACGGGGCCTTCACGTACAACGGCGGGAAGGTCGCACGCGGCGAGACGCAGAATATCCGGTACGGCATCAGCGAAACCTATCTCGGCGACCCGGTCCGAATCCCAGTGACGATAATCAACGGGGAGCGCGACGGGCCCACGGCGTTTCTGACGGCCGCGGCGCACGGCGACGAACTCAACGGCATCGAAGTGGTCCGCGAGGTGGCCCACGAGTGGGACCTCTCGAACCTCGCGGGAACGCTCGTCTGCATGCCCGTGCTGAACGTCCCCGGATTCCTCGCCCAGCAGCGGTATCTGCCCATCTACGACCGCGACCTGAACCGCTCGTTCCCGGGTCGGGAGGACTCGACCAGCGCCAAGCGGATGGCCGCCCGCATCTTCGACAATTTCATCCTCCCCTGCGACTTCGGCATCGACTTCCACACGTCGACGCGCGGGCGGACGAACATGCTCCACGTCCGCGCCGACATGGAGCACGCGGGCACCGCCCGCCTCGCCAACGCGTTCGGTTCGCACGTCATCATCGCGAGCGGAGGCGGCGACGGAATGCTCCGCACGGAGGCGACGGCGGCGGGCGTCCCCGCCATCACCGTCGAGATGGGCGAGGCCCACCGGTTCCAGCGCGGACTCATCGACGAGGCGCTCGCCGGCGTCGAGAGCGTGTTCGCGGAGTACGGCCTGTACGACGACACCGCCGTCCGCTGGCCCGGATGGCGGACGGTCATCGACGACGAGAACGAGAAGACGTGGATTCGCGCCGACGCGGGCGGCATCGTCGACATGCACTACGACCGCGGCGCGTTGGTCCACGAGGGCGACCGTATCTGCACCATCACCAACCCGTTCAAGGACGACAATATCACCGTCGAGGCGCCGTTCACCGGGTTGATGGTCGGCGTCCTGGAGAACCCCGTGGTGTATCCCGGCAACCCCCTGTGCCACCTCGTCGAACTCGAAGAGCGCGTCCGCCGCGTCGTCGAACGCGAGCAGTCGCCCGACGGCGACTCTCTCAGGGCCTGAGTCGGAGCGGCGTACGAGCAATCGCCCCCCGAGAGGCGCTCCCTCGTCCCCGTCGCATCTGGCACTCGCTCGGCGATTAACGAACCCCGTTCGCCCCGTCGACTTCGCGGCACGGGCTGCCGATTCTTTTCTCGCGACTCGTGCCGTACACGTAAGTTCTATACTACCGCGCTCCCGACCCTCAAGAGAGCATGAGTCAGTCTTACAATCGAGGCCTCATCGAGGACTTCGGCCGATGGAAGGAGTTCTCCGCGGGGATGTGGGCCTGGATTTTCCACAAGTTCACCGGCTGGGTGCTGGTGGGATATCTTTTCACCCACATCGCCGTCCTCTCGACGGCGCTGACGGGCGCGGCGGCGTACACGGAGACCATCCAGACCCTCGAGAGCCTGCTTGTGGTTCGTATCCTCGAAGTCGGCCTCCTCGCGGTGGCCGTCTTCCACATCCTCAACGGCCTCCGCCTGCTCCTCGTCGACCTCGGCGTGGGGCTTCACGCACAGGACAAGAGCTTCTACGCGTCGCTGGCGCTGACGGGCGCTATCGTCGTCGCCAGCGTACCGACGTTCCTCGCGGGGGTGTTCTGACGATGGCGGAACACTACTCCTCGTTCGAACGCGGCGGGAGACGGTGGCTCTGGCAGCGCATCACGGCGGCGTTCCTCGTGATAGTGCTCGCCTTCCACTTCTTCCTGCTCCACTTCGTCCACCACGCGGACGAGGTGACCTTCGCCATGTCGTCGGCGCGAATGGAGCAGTGGACGTACTACTCGCTGATGATACTGTTCTTGGTCACCGCGACGTTCCACGGCGTCAACGGCGTGTTCAACGCCTTGGTGAACCAAGGTATCGAAGGGACGCGGAAGAAGGCCGTGAAGTGGACGCTGGTCGCCGCCAGCCTCCTCCTGATCGTACAGGGCGTCCGAACGGCGAACGCGTGGGCGGGAATCACACTCCTCCCCTTCTAATATGAGCACGCAAGTTCCGGAGCAAACCGAAGAAGAATCGTCCGCCGACACCGAATCGCAGTCGCAGTCGGCCGCACAGCAGGCGCGCATGGAGAAAAAGCGCGACCGGGCCGCACAGCGCGACCAACAGCGGGAAGCCGAGGAGGCCGAGAGGGAGTTCAGCGAGGACGGCACCTACCTCCTGAAGGTGTTCCGCTACGACCCCGAGATAGCGGGCAAACAGGAGCCGCGGTTCGACGAGTTCCACGTCCCGTACCACACCGGGATGACCGTTCTCGACGCGCTGATGTACGCCCGCGACGAGTACGACTCCAGTCTCACCTTCCGGCACTCCTGCCGGCAGGCGGTCTGCGGGTCCGACGCGCTGTTCGTCAACGGTCGACAACGACTCGGCTGTAAGACCCAACTGTCGGACCTCGAAGAGCCCGTCCGCATCGAACCGCTCCCCCACCAAGAGGTCGTCAAAGACCTCGTCGTGGACATGGAGCACTTCTACGACCAGATGCACGCGGTCGAACCGTACTTCCAGACGAACGACCTCCCGGAGGGCGAACAGCTCCAGTCCCGCGAGAACCGCGAGAAGATCAAGATGTCCACGCGCTGTATCTGGTGCGGCGCCTGCATGTCCTCGTGTAACATCGCGGCGGGGGACAACAAGTACCTCGGCCCCGCGGCCATCAACAAGGCGTACCGCTTCACGATGGACGAACGCGAGGGCGAGGACATGAAGGAACACCGGATGAAGATCATGGAGCAGGAACACGGCGTCTGGCGCTGTCAGACCCAGTTCTCCTGCACCGAGGTGTGCCCGAAGGATATCCCCCTCACCGAGCACATCCAGGAGCTAAAGCGCGAAGCGGTCAAGAACAACCTGAAGTTCTGGTGAACGGGGAGCATAAGTTCAGCCAGTTCTAACCCACGACAAACACTCACACTATGCACGAACACGACGTTATCGTTGTCGGCGCGGGCGGCGCGGGGCTCCGCGCGGCCATCGCGGCACAAGAAGAGGGGGCCGACGTGGCCATCGTCTCGAAGCTTCACCCCGTCCGCAGTCACACGGGCGCGGCGGAAGGGGGCATCAACGCCGCCCTCCGCGAGGGCGACTCCTGGGAGAAGCACGCCTACGACACGATGAAGGGGTCCGACTACCTCGGCGACGCCCCGGCCATCGAGACGCTCTGTAAGGACAGTCCCGAGGAGGTCATCCAACTCGAACACTGGGGGCTGGCGTTCTCCCGCGACGAGGACGGCCGGATGAGCCAGCGTCCGTTCGGCGGGATGTCGTTCCCGCGGACGACGTACGCAGGCGCGGAGACGGGCCATCAGCTCCTGCACACGATGTACGAGCAGTTGGTCAAGCGGGGCATCCAGGTGTACGACGAGTGGTACGTCACTCGCCTCGCCGTCTCCGACGAGGAGGACCCGACCGACCGGGAGTGTCACGGCGTCGTCGCCTACGACATCAAATCCGGCGGTCTCGACGCCTTCCGCGCGCGCGACGGCGTCATCCTCGCCACCGGCGGCCCCGGTCAGGTGTTCGACCACACCACGAACGCCGTCGCCAACACCGGCGACGGACCGGCGATGGCCTACCGGGCGGGCGTCCCGTTGGAGGACATGGAGTTCATCCAGTTCCACCCGACGACGCTCCCCTCGACGGGCGTCCTCATCACCGAGGGGGTGCGCGGCGAGGGCGGCATCCTCTACAACGAGAACGGCGAGCGCTTCATGTTCGAGTACGGCTACGCGAACAACGACGGCGAACTCGCCTCCCGCGACGTGGTCTCGCGCGCCGAACTCACCGAGGTGAACGCGGGACGCGGCATCGAGGACGAGTACGTCCACCTCGACATGCGCCACCTCGGCGAGGAGCGCATCATTGACCGACTGGAGAACATCGTCCACCTCGCGGAGGACTTCGAGGGCGTCGACCCCCTCGAACAGCCGATGCCGGTCAAGCCCGGCCAGCACTACGCGATGGGCGGCATCGAGACCGACGAGAACGGTGAGACGTGCATCAGCGGCCTGTACGCGGCCGGCGAGTGCGCCTGCGCGTCCGTCCACGGCTCGAACCGCCTCGGCGGCAACGCCCTCCCGGAACTCACCGTCTTCGGCAAGCGCGCCGGCCAGCACGCCGCCGGCGGCGACCTCGGGACGGCGAAGATAGAGACCGGCAAGCGCGGCGACTGGGAGACCGGCGAAGTCGACACGCCCGTCGAACCCGGCGACGTCTCCGCCCCCGGCGAGGACGTCGTCGCGGACGGTAGCGGCGGTACGACCACCTCCTCGGGCGGGTCGCTCTCCCCTGAGAAGTACGTCCAGCGAGCACTCGACACCGAACGCGAACGCGTCGAGTCCCTGCTGGAGAAAGATGAGGGGCGACAGCACGCCGAGATTCGCGCCGACGTGCAGAAGTCGATGACGCGGAACGTGAACGTGTTCCGCGAGGAGGCCGGACTGAAGCAGGCGCTCCGAGACATCCGCGACGCGCGCGAGAAGTATCAGGACGTGTACGTCGCCGACAAGTCGAGCACGTTCAACACCGACCTCATCCAGACCATCGAGACGCGGAACGTCCTCGACCTCGCGGAGGCCATCACGCTCGGCGCGTTGGCCCGCGACGAGTTCCGCGGCGCCCACTGGCGCAAGGAGAACCAGGAACGCCGCGACGAGGTGTGGCTCAAGCACACGATGCTGTCGTGGGAGGATGGCCGCCCCGACCTGTGGTACCGACCGGTCGTCCTCGAAGGCGAGAACAAGACGTACGAGCCGAAAGTCCGCAGTTACTGATTCGGTCCGTCGGCCGCGCGGTTCGTTTTCCCTCTTTCCACGCCGTCGCCTATTTACCGAGGCGCGGCGTACGTCGGCCCGGAAGGGTGGCTCAGTGGTAGAGCGATAAATTTCCGGCAGCGACCCTCGGGTCGCCCGGGTTTACGGCTTCGCGTGGTTCGAATCCCGCCCCTTCCACTCCCCGACCGAGAACCGACCGACCGTCCTCGAGTCCGTCCCGCCGGCCGGCGTCGGTCGTCCCCGGTTCTCGTCAGAAGTCGAAAATCGAGGCCGCCGAACGAGCCCGCTCGTCTATCAACGATCCGTACAGTTTCGCCGTGCGACCGCCTCGACGCCGCTCCCGCCCGAATAGGATTCTGAGGCATTCGACAATCGACGTGGAGGAGTTTTATTATCGTCGAACCCAACGAGTCGACAACAACAATGCAAGGCACTGTTCAACCGCGACCCGCCGCCGGAGCCGACTCCGACTCTGATTCCGTCACCGTCCCCGCGGAGCTCAAATCGCCGCGCGCGAAGCTCGTGTACCTCTTCCTGTCGGTCCGAGGAGAGTCGTCGGTGACCGAACTCCAGAGCGGATTGGAGATGAAGAAGATCTCCCTGTACAGCATCCTGGGAACGCTGTGCGACCGGGGCTTCGTCCACCAAGACGCCGAACGCTACCGAGTCGCCTGACCGCGGCGCATCACGTGTTCCGCGGTGAGCGCGCTTTTCTCACCTCTGCGCCGTCGCGGACCATATCCTCACAGCTCGGACAGACGCGCGGGTTGTCCATGCCGTCCGGGGCGAAAACCCGGGCGTACGCCGTCGTGACGAAGGAACCGCAGTTCTGACATTCGGGCATGACATCTAAGTGACGAGAGCTGTCTCTGATAAACGTTGTGACGGGATTCCGGCGGCGACTCCCGATTCCCCCGTCTGTCGTCGGACCGACGAGGGCCGAAACGCCAATCGAGCGCGCGAGACGGTTCGGAGCGGCGGTAAGCGGCGACGCGACGGAGCGAGAGAGAGGCCGGTCGAAGCTGTGCCGAATCGGATAGTTCCCGGTCTCACTCGGAAGTTGTTTGTCCGAGGGTGTCGTGGGTATCGCCGAATGAGTCGTCTCGTTCCCCGTACTATCTGCGTCCTCTGGTTGGTCCTGTTTGCCGTCGTCATCGGCGCGGCGGCGCCGGCCACCGGCCAGCAGACGCGCACCATCGCCGGGACGCAACTCGCCCCCGACGACGTCTCCCTCCGCATCGACATCCGCGAAGACGGCACCGCCGAGTGGGCGGTGGAGTACCGCGTCCTCCTCGACGACGAGAACTCGACGGCGGCGTTCGAGTCGGTCAAACGCGACGTGGAAGCCAACGGGTCGGAGTACTCCTCGGAGTTCCGCGGTCGGATGGAGTCGACGGCCGCGACGGCCGAGAACGCCACCGGACGCGAGATGGCCATCAAAAACGTGAGCGTCAGCGCCTCCAGACAGCAGCTCCCGCAGGAGTACGGCGTTCTCACCTACCGGTTCGTCTGGACGAACTTCGCCGTCGTCGAGGGCGACAGCATCCGCGCCGGCGACGCCCTCCGCGGGTTGTTCCTCGACGAGGAGACGTCGCTTCTGATGACGTGGCCGGAGGGGTACGTCGTCGAGGACGCCGCGCCCGCGCCCGACGACAAGCGGACGCGGACCGTCGTCTGGAACGGCCCGCTGGACTTCGGCTCCGGCGAACCCTCGCTGGTCGTCACCGCGCGGGGGTCCGCGGGGACTGACGCGGGAGTGACGACGAGCGGACCGGCGACGGCTGGCGGAGAGGGCGGCGGGTCGTCGTCCGACGGTGGGAACGGGCCGAACCTGTGGCTCGGCGGCGCGGGGTTATTGGTCGCCGCGGCCGTCGTCGGCGGCGGATGGGTGCTCTACCGCAAGCGTGAGAAGAGCGTTCCTCCCGGCGCCGACGCCACTGACGGGACCGGCACCGCGCCGCCGGACGACGGGTCGGGCGGCACGGGCGACGCCGAATCGACGGCGGTGGCCGCCGATCCCCACGACGCCTCCGAGACGGGACGTTCGGAGGGTGCGGCGTCGGACCCCGACACGGGCGCGTCGACGGCCGCGTCGGAAGCGGACGACGGGACGTCGCCGTGGGAGGACGAACTCCTGAGCAACGAGGAGCGCGTTCTCGCGCTGATGGAACACGAGGGCGGCCGCCTGAAGCAACAGGAGGTCGCCCAGACGCTCGATTGGACCGACGCGAAGACGAGTCAAGTCGTCCGCCGGATGCGCGAGGCGAACGAACTCGACGCGTTCCGCCTCGGCCGCGAGAACGTTCTCGTGCTCCCCGACGCGGACGCCGGCCGGGAGGACGAATAAATATGTTTCGACCGTTCACCCGACCCGACCGGCGACGGGACGCGGAATCGACCGACGGCGGCGACCGTAAAACGTCGTTGATTCGGCCCAATCCGGTGCGAGCGTCGGCGGATTATACGTGGATGGCTTCGAAAGGAGTAGATAGAATGAGACGTGTCGCCGTACTCGCCGTGCTACTGTTCGTCGTGGCCGCGACTCCCCTCGGGGTCGCGACCGCGGCGGCGACCGGACCCACCGACGGGGCGACGGGTCCCGGCGCGGTTGCCTCTCGGGACGCCCCCGGGACCTTCTCGCCGGACAACGCGACCGGGGAGTCGGCGGAGAACGAGAGCGACGGGAGCGCGAACGGAGACGCCGCGGCCGGTGCCTCTGACGGCCTCGCGCCGGGAGCGCAACTCGCAGGCGTCATCGCCGTTCAGCAGGCCGAGATAGACGGCGAACTCGAACAGCGCTCCTACGAGGTGCAGATCACGACGTCGAAGAGCGAGGAGTCGAAGGCGGACGTCGTCTCGCGGCAACTGAACCTGGTCGACGGACAGTTGGCCGACCTCCGCGAACGGTTGAACGAACTGGAGAAGGCGCGCCGCGAAGGGAACATCTCGGAGGGGCGATACCGGGCGACGGCGGCGCGTCTCTCCGCGGAGATACGTTCCGCTCGGAGGATGCTGAACGAGACCGAGGAGACTGCCACCGACCTCCCCGCGGAGACGCGGCGGTCGAACGACATCGGCGAGAAGCGACTGTCAAGGCTTCAGAACGACGTCGAGAACCTCTCGGAGTCGAGCGCCGCCGCGGCGCGCGACCTCTCGGGACCGGACGCCGGTAACGGCCTGGCCGGCGGGGACGCCGTCAACGAGACGAAGATAACCGGCGGCGACGTCTGCTCGGTCGCCGCGGACGGTAGAAACCGCAGCATAAACGGCTCCGCGACGGCCGGAAACGACTCATTAAACGGTTCGGCGGGCGCTCGGAACGCCGCCACCGGCAACGGAACCTGCGGGAACGCGACCGGAAACGCGACGGGGGCGCCGGGACTCGCAGGTCGGAATAACACGACGGTCGGGAACTCGACCGCCGGAAACGCGACTGTCGGAAACGCCACCGCTGGGAACGCCTCTCGGACGCCCGCCGCAGACGCTGATTCGCGCGACAACGCCGGGAACTCCCGTCAAGACGACGCCTCGGACCGGAGCGCCGACGCCGACGATACGGATAGTTCGGCACCGGGTAACTCCGAGAACGCCTCCGGTCGGGGCGACGCGGTCGGGGCGAACCGCTCTGTCACCGCGGACGCCAACGCCGGAACGACCACCGACGCGGAGACGGGGGCTCCGGATGCGACGGATCCGACAGCGCTGACCGACATCGGGACCCCGACCGATTCGGAGACTCCGACCGACTCGCAGTCGACGACCGGTTCGGTTCCCACCGCCGCGGGCGACGACTCGGTCTCACCCGAACGAACGGAGACGGAAACGGCGACATCGACGGACACGCCGACCGAAACGCCCGCCGAGACCGCATCGGCGTCGGAGGCCGGTGACGACGGGCGGAACGCCTCCGAGGGTTCGAACGGCATCGACGACCCCCCCGAGGAGTCCGTCGAGGCCGGACCGGACTCCGACTCCGAGTCCGAAACCCAAACCGAGACTCCATCGGACGCCCCCGCCGACTCGGAGAACGATGCGAGTAGCCCGGCCGAAACCACGGGCGGTTCAACCGGGACGCTGGCGCTGCTCTCCGAGTTGGACGTCATCTGAGCGGCCACGCGAGCGCGTCGAACGGTCCGTCACCGCTCTACCTATCTTCAGTTCTGATAGTCGGAAAGATAGAGCTATACTCTCCCCCGTCGTTCGCGAGAACGAGATGGAGTACGTGTACCCGGTGGGTGGACTGTTCCTCGGCGTCGGTCTCGTCGCCGCGAGCGTGTTCACCGCCTTCGTCTACACGCCGTACACGTCCTCTCGGATCGATTCGCTCGTCACCGCCTTCACCGGCGTCACTCTGCAGGTCGGCGACTTCGTCGCCGTCGCCTCCGCGACGGCCATCCTGTTCGATCTGCTGGCGACGCAGGTGGGGTTGACCTACCCGCTCGTCGTCCCGTTCCTGTTCGGCTACGTCGTCACGCACATCACCGTCTACTACTCGTGTCTCCGCATCACCGACGTGCAGAGCGAACCGCTGGACCCCGACGTCAACATCAGACAGAACCCGCTGAAACTCGTCGCGCTCTCTATTCCCGGCGCGCTCATCCTCCTCGCGCCGCGCGAGAACGACTCCTCGCGCTGACGTCGCCGCGTCGAACCGACGCACCGCGTTCGGTCAAACGATTCTTTGAGTATACGCTGTGGTTATATGAATCGACGCCGTAGGGGAAAACGCGCCGTCCGCGGCGCGAGACGGATACCGCGGACTCCCCTCAATCCGCGGTCCGTCGAGCACCCCACTGTCGTTCGGCCCTCCCGGGGCCGCCGTCATCCGGCGGTTCCGCCGCACATCCGCGCCGATGTCGGCGCACGGTCTGTTCCTCCCCCGATACCACCGAATCTGAACAACGTCCGCTCGTCGTCTCGCTATTAATTTCATACGTCCAAATCTACGAAAGATATTTCCCACTCGGAAGATAATTGGACTAGTGAGTGATTCAAAGTGGAACTTCGCCCGACTGATTTCATGATTCTCGACCGGCTACGCGAGGGCCGGAACGTTGGTGCGAACCTCGCGCTCGAACTCGACCGCAATCGAGGGTACGTCAACAACCAACTCTCGAAACTCGCGTCGCTCGAACTCGTCCGACGCGTCGGACCGAGCGAGAACGGCGGCCTGTACGAACTCACCGAGAGAGGGGGGCTCGCGGTCACCTACCGGGAGATGTACGACGACGACTCGGTGGACTTCGCGTCCCTGCTGGACGACGAGTTGACGACCACACAGAACACCGAGAGCGCCGGGAACACCGCGGAAGCGGCCGAAGAGTAGGCCCGGGTCACCCTATGACGTACGGCGGCTTCTACGAAACCTCGAACTCGCCGGTGTGCGTAACCGTCACATCGTACCCCGCGTAGCGGAAACTGATCTCGCCCTCGTAGAACGGCGTGTCCGACCCTCCGAACAGACCGTCGAGTGACTCCGTGTCGATGCAGTCTTCCAGCGGCGGAAGTTCGAACGGTTCGACACCTTCCAGTCGTGAGATTTCGGTCACGAGCCGAATACTGAGTGGGTCCTGGGGTGCCATCGCTCGTCCGAAAGTGGCGACGCCGAGGCAGAAGAACCTCCCGGTTGTGAATTTCGGTTCAGTTGTAATTCGTCACCGCCGCGCCTTACGGTCTCATTCCCCGTGAGAGCGTTCACGGTTCGGCTGAACCGGAGACCCGCCGGCGGCGCCGTCGAGCCGAAGGTATCGTAAACGCACGCCCGATTCCGAGCGACGGACTCCTCGGACGTGGAGCGCCGTCGAATCGCTCTGTTCGCGGCGGAGACGGAACGCCGTACCGAGTAATAGGAATGGTTGAATATACAGTCACAACCATTTTTCCATCTGGTGTGACTCAATCTATCACATAATGGGGATCGTAAGGCGGTTCTCTTTCGACGGTCTGCGGACGAGAATCGGGCGGGTTCTGGAAACGGGGTCCGGAGAGATCGGTCGAACCCCGCCGAGCGACGAGTACCTGAACTACCGCGCCGAACTCCGCGACGGCTGGTTTCGACTGGTTCACGAAGGCGGAGACGCCGCGACGGTGCTCGAGCGGACGCATCTGCCGGGCGCGAACCCTCACACGGTCGATATTACGCTCTCCGATTCAGGTCGCAGCCTCATCGCGGAGGTACGGGAC
This sequence comes from Halogeometricum pallidum JCM 14848, assembly GCF_000337095.1. GTDB lineage: Archaea > Halobacteriota > Halobacteria > Halobacteriales > Haloferacaceae > Halogeometricum > Halogeometricum pallidum. The sequence continues at coordinate 111,690 of NZ_AOIV01000003.1, read as the reverse complement.
GAGCGGGACGGAGTGATAGCCGAGATGCGACACGTGTGGGAGCATTCGAGGTAGTCGTCGCCTCTCGTCGCGAGAACGGTTTCGATCGAAAGCCAGGAGTGGGATTCGAACCCACGAAGTCTCGATTACAAGTCGAGTGCATGAACCGCCCATGCTCTCCTGGCGCGACTCCGAGTAGTCAGTCCTCCTTTGAGTGTGTATCGCTTTCGACCGCTTTCTCCAACTCGACTCGGTGGACGGCGTAGCCGTGTCGCTCGTAGAACCGCCGCGCGCGCTCGTTTTGCGCCATCGCTTCGAGGCTGATGCGCGCCGCACCGGCGTCGGCGAGCGTCGTCTCGGCGGTTTCGAGGAGTCGAGACCCGACGCCGCGGCCTCGGTGGGCCGGCGTCACGTACAGGTTGCGGATGATCCCCCGGACGTCGTCCTGCTCGAAGTCACCGCGTTCGAGGCCGAACATGACGAACCCGACGATTTCCTCGCCGTCGCGGGCGACGCGGAGGCCGCCGGTAACGGCGTGGCGGGCCATCGCCTCGCGTATCTGCTCGCGGTTCTCGTCGGCCCGCAGGTGCGAGCGGTGGGACCGCTGGTCGGCGGCGAGTTCGACCCAGAGGTCCGCGAGGACGTCGACGCTGTCCGTCTCGGCCCGGCCAATGCGCACCGCGCATTCGTCGGTGTGGTCCATCGACTGCGGTACGTTCCCCGAAGCGAAAGAAGTACTCCCCGCTCGGACCCGCGGCCGGCGGGAGCGAACGCCCGTGGACGGATTCGCGCACGATTGGTCGCCCGCCCGTGAATATCGCCTGCAGTGTTCGGTGAATGAAGAAAGACTTATCATCGTTTCACGTCCGCAAATACCGTGAGGATAGTTATCAATGGGTATTGCTGAGACCTACTCACGCGGTCGCCGGTTCGCAGTCGACCGACCGGGAGCGCTTCTCCTAGCCGTCGTCGGGGTTCTCCTCGTCGGAGACCTCCTCACCGGTCTCGCCTCCGGGCGGACTGCATTCAGTGACGTGGGGTCACTGGTCTGGGACGGCCTTATGCGTGGGCTGGTAATCGGGTTAGCGGGTATCGGACTCTCGATGACGTATAGCATCCTGAACTTCGCGAACTTCGCGCACGGTGATTACATCACCGCGGGGGCGTTCTCCGGGTGGGGGACGACCTACCTGCTGGCGGGACTCGGACGCGCCGACGTCGGGTCGCTGCTGCTCGTCGGCGCGGGCGGGTCGGTGTTCGGCGGAGCACTCGGCATCGGCATCACGGGGACGCCGGTAGCCGTCGTCGCCGGTCTCCTCGTCGCCGGCGTGTTCACCATCGTCCTCTCGCTGGCGGTCGACCGGTTCATCTTCCGACCGATCCGCGACGAGGACGGCATCACGCTCCTCATCACGAGCATCGGCGTGGCGTTCGCGCTCCGCTACATGATGCAGTTCGTCTTCGGGTCGGACGTGCGGGGGACGACGGCGCAGCCGCCGGCCGTCTCGCTGTACTTCGTCGACGGGGCGGTCCGCATCAACATGCACGACCTGACGCTCGTCGTCGTCGCCGGCGGCCTGATGCTCGGCGTGCATCTCCTGCTCCAGCGGACGAAACTGGGGAAGGCGATGCGCGCGATGGCGGACAACGAGGACCTCGCGCGCATCACGGGCATCCCGACCGAACGCGTCGTCCGGTCGGTGTGGATAATCGGCGGCGGCCTCACCGGCGTCGCCGGCTACATGTTCGTGCTCTGGAAGGGGACGCTCGGCTTCAACGACGGGTGGCTCCTCTTGCTGCTCATCTTCGCGGCCGTCATCCTCGGCGGTATCGGCTCCGTGTACGGCGCCATCGCGGGCGGCCTCGTCATCGGACTGACGGCGTCGCTGTCGGTGATCTGGATCCCCTCGGCGTTCGCCCGCGCGGCGGCGTTCTTCGTGATGATCATCATCCTGCTCGTGAAACCGTCCGGGCTGTTCAGCGGGAGGTCGACCGCATGAGCGTCCGCGAGGACCTCGGGAATCGGATGCCCGGCGGCGACGCCGGTCTCATCGTCGCCGTGCTGGTCGTGCTGTACGTCGCGTACGTCCTCGCCGGGGTCGGCCTCGGCTACTCGCTGCGCGGCCAACTCAACACCGTCGCGGTGTTGACGTTCTACATCGGCGCCTTCGCCATGCTGGCGCTGGCGCTGAACCTGCACTGGGGCTACACCGGCCTGTTCAACATCGGCATCGTCGGCTTCATGGCCATCGGCATCTACGTGATGGCGCTGGTGTCGAAGCCGCTCTATCAGTCCGGCGGCGCGGCGCAGGTGGGTGGTCTCGGCCTCCCTATCGTCGTCGGCATCGTCGCCGGCATGGTCGCCGCGGCGCTGCTCGGACTCGTCGTCGCTCTGCCGGCGCTCAGGTTGCGGGCCGACTACCTCGCCATCGTCACCATCGCGATGTCGGAGATAGTTCGCTTCAGCTTCCTCTCCGGGGAGTTCCAGCGGTTCACCCTGTTCGGCAGGCGCGTCGGCTTCGGCGGCGGATCGGGGCTCATCCTCGACTTCACCGACCCCCTGCAGGCGTTCTTCGAGACGTTCGGACTGTGGAACGCCTACCTCGGCTTCGTCGACGCGTTCGGCGCCATCGTCCCAACCAACCCCAAACCGGTCGTCGACGGACTGGTGTACGGGCTGGTCTTGCTCCTGTTCGTCGCGGCGTACTACTGGCTCTTGAAGCGCACCGGCGAGTCGCCGTTCGGTCGCGTCCTCAAGGCCATCCGCGAGGACGAGGACGTGGCGAACTCCCTCGGGAAGGACACCAACCAGTTCAAGATCAAATCGTTCATGCTCGGATGCGCGCTGATGGGGCTGGCGGGCATCCTCTGGTTCATGACGCAGGGGGCGGTGACGCCGAACACGTTCCGCCCGCGCATCACCTTCTTCGTCTGGATAGCGCTCATCATCGGCGGCGCGGGGTCGAACACGGGGAGCGTGCTCGGCGGCGCCGTCTTCGCGGCGGTGCTGTACCAAGGACCGCGGTACTTCAAGAACCTCGTCGACGCCGCGCTCCCGTCGTTCAACGCGCCGTCGAGTTTCGGTCCCGCCGTGGCGCCGTTGCTCTCGAATCTCAACCCGGCGCCGCTGTTCTACTACACGGTCGACAGCATCCGGCAGTTACAGCTCGTTTTGATGGGGCTGGTGCTCATCTGGCTGATGCACAACCGCCCCGAGGGGATGCTCGGCCACCGCAAGGAGACGGCCGCGGGCATCCCGCTCACGTCGCCGCGCACGCGGACCGCCGCGACGGACGGCAGCACCGGGGGCGACGAGGGCGGACGGCCGACGGACGCTGAGGGCGGCGAAGGAGGTGAACGCGATGAGTAAAACAGGGAACGACGCCGACGCGACCGAGACCGACCCGAACGCGGCCGAGAACCCCGCCGATGCGCCCATCTTGGGCGGGGGCGGGCCGACCGTGACCGCCGAACGCCCGCTCGAAGTCGAGGGGCTCCGGAAGTCCTTCGGCGGCATCACCGCCGTCGACGGGGCGTCGTTCCACGTCGAGGGCGGCACGCTGACGGGGCTCATCGGCCCGAACGGCGCGGGCAAGTCGACGACGTTCAACCTCATCACGGGCATGCTCTCGCCCGACGAGGGGACGGTGGCGTTCAACGACGAGGACATCACCGGGATGGAGCCGCACGCCATCGCGAACAAGGGGCTCGTCCGGACGTTCCAGATAGCGCGCGAACTCGAGGACATGACCGTCCTGGAGAACATGATGCTCGCGCCGAAGGGACAGCGAGGCGAGAAGCTCTGGCGGTCGGTGACGCCCGGCGTCCGCGACGACGTCATCGCCCAAGAGGAAGAACTCCTCGAACGGGTCTGGGACGTCCTGGAGTTCTTCGACATCGACCACATCGCCGACGAGTACGCGGGCAACCTCTCCGGCGGGCAGCGGAAACTGCTGGAGATGGCTCGGGCGCTCCTGACGGATCCCGACATGCTGCTCTTGGACGAACCGTTCGCGGGCGTCAACCCCTCTTTGGAGAAGCGCCTGCTCAAACACATCCACGGCCTCAAGGAGCAGGGTTACACCTTCCTCCTGGTCGAACACGACATGGACCTCATCATGGAGAACTGCGAACACGTCATCGTCCTGCACCAGGGCCGCATCCTCACCGAGGGAACGCCGGCCGACATCAAATCGAACGAGGAGGTCATCGAGGCATATCTCGGGGGGAACGTATGAGTTCCGACGCCGCGGACGCCCCGGGCGCGGACACCGCCGATGCCGACGCGGCCGCCGACTCGTCGGCCGAGGCCGGCGCCGCCACCGCCGAGTCGACGCCCGAGGGCGAGGGTGCCGAACTGCTGCGCGTCCGGAACCTCGATGCGGGCTACGGCGACTTACAGATACTCACCGACGTGGACATGGACGTCCACGACGGCGAGTACGTCACCATCGTCGGCCCGAACGGCGCGGGGAAATCGACGCTGATGAAGTCCGTCTTCGGTCTCACCAACCTCATGGGCGGCACGGTGACGTTCGAGGGCCAGGACGTCACCGGTCTGCAACCGGAGGACATCATCCACGAGGGCATCGGCTACGTGCCGCAGAACGACAACGTGTTCGCCTCGCTCACGGTCCGCGAGAACCTGGAGATGGGCGCGTACATCCTCGACGAGGTGCCGCAGGACGCCCTGGAGATGGTGTTCGAGCGCTTCCCCATCCTCGAAGAGCGAGACGACCAGAAGGCCGGCACGATGTCCGGCGGGCAACAGCAGATGCTCGCGATGGGCCGCGCGCTCATGTTGGACCCGTCGCTACTCTTGTTGGACGAACCGTCCGCCGGCCTCGCGCCCGACCTGGTCGAGGAGATGTTCGACAAGATAGACGAGATAAACGACGCAGGCACCGCGGTGCTGATGGTCGAACAGAACGCCAAGGAGGCGCTCAGACGCTGCGACCGCGGCTACGTCCTCGCCAACGGCGAGAACCGNGGCACCGCGGTGCTGATGGTCGAACAGAACGCCAAGGAGGCGCTCAGACGCTGCGACCGCGGCTACGTCCTCGCCAACGGCGAGAACCGCTACGTCGACTCCGGGCGGGCGCTCTTAGAGGACGAGCAGGTCCGCCGGGACTTCCTCGGCGGGTAGCCCGGCGCGGATTCGGACTCAGACTCGGGACTCTTTCTGACGGAGACGCTGTGCCGACGCGACGCCGTCGCTCGGGACGCGGCATCGAAAGAAAGCGGATTCGGGGTCGTCGACTCAGTTGCTCGAACCGGACAGCGCCGACTCGATGACCGAGGAGTACGAGGACTCGCCGATGTTGAACGCCACCTGCGTGAGCACCTCCCCGTCGAAACTGTTCTCGAAGACGCTGGTGAAGCGCTCCGAAAGTTGCTGGCCGTAGTCGTTGTTGACGTACAGCGTCGACACCGTGGAGGCGTTCAGCCGTTCGGACATCACCTGCGCCATCACGCGGCCCTGCAGGCGGTCCGACGGCGCCGTCCGGAAGATGAAGTCGTTGTCCTCCAGGTTCGACACCGACAGCGCCGTCGACGACGGCGAGCAACCGATCATCTCGTTGGGGATGAACACCTGCTGAGAGACCGGGACGTTGACGCCCGAAGAGGCCGTCCCGCAGACGAAGGGGACGCCCGCGCTGGCGAGCGACTGCGCCGCCGAGACGCCGGCGCTCGGCGAGGTCTGGGTGTCCTCTATCTGCTGGTTGACCGAGAGGCCCGCCGGGTTCGCGTCGTTGACCAGCATGCCCGGAATCTGGGCGGCCTGAATCATCGGCTGACCGGTCGAAGCGAGGTCGCCGGTCTCCGGCAGGAGGATTCCGAGCGATATCTCGCGGTCGCTGCCGCCGGGTCCGCTGTCCGCGGCGGGACCGGCGCCGTTCGGGTTCTGCCCCTCGAACGACTGCGTCTCGAGGGTCGAGGTCGACTGCGAGTCGACGCCGTCGAACTCCCAGATGGCGTACGCCGCGGAAGCGGGGTCGCCGTTCTGGTCGAAGTTGGTCGAGGAGGAGGCCCCCTGGTAGTTGACGTCCTCGCCGTTGGCGGCGGCCTCGACGCCCTCGACGAAGTTGTCGGGACCGACCTCCATCCCCTCCGGGTTGGCGATGCGCCGCATCTGCTCTTTGATTGCGGGGCCGCCGTTCTCGCCCGCCGCGGCGTTCGCCAAGATGCCGATGGCCGCCGAGTCGAACGACTGGGAGGTGAACACGCCGGGTGCGGAGCCGTACTCCTCCTCGAAGAGCGAGACGAACGCATCCTGGTTCGGCCCGCCGGCCGCCGGCGCCGTCCCCGTCACATTGTTCATGTCGTTGCCGACCTGCGCCGGGAGCGCGCCGTCGCGCAGACCGTCGGGGATGAGGATGGCCTCGGACCCCTCGGACTGGCTGTAGTAGTCGCGGAACAGCTGAATCCCGCTCTCGGGGTAGCCGATGACGACCAGTCCGTCGGGACTGCCGCCGCCGCTGCCGCCGCCGTTGCCGGAGTCGGTTCCGGTACCTCCGTCGGTCCCCGACCCGGCGTCGGTTTCGGTCTCACCCTGCGTCTCGGTTTCCCCGTCGTCCGGGCTCCCGATGCATCCCGACAGCCCCACCACGCCGACTGCCCCGGCCGCACCCGCTCTTTTCAGAAAGTCACGCCGTACGATATCACGTGCCATATGACACGCAAAGGCAGTTACGCTTTATAAATCTACCTTTCGACCCGTCAGTAGACCTCGATTTCGCGCGTTTGACCCCCGTGAGACGCTAGTGATAGTTACTGACACGCGGTTTCGGCGGCGGGAACGACCACCGGGGCGAACCGCCACGCTCAAACCGAATCGGGCGCGTTCTCCATCGATGACTATCCCGTCGTTCGTCGTCGGCATCGCTGGCGGGACCGGCGCGGGCAAGACCACCGTCGCGCGACTCATTACGGAGAACGTCGGCGAGTCCGTCACGCGCATCCCTATCGACAACTACTACGAGGATCTGAGCCACCTCGACCTCTCCGAACGCGAGGCGGTCAACTACGACCACCCCTCGGCGTTCGAGTGGGAGCTCCTGCGGGAACAGCTTTCGACGCTGTTGGAGGGGCGACCCATCGAGATGCCGGTGTACGACTTCGAGATACACAACCGAAAAAACGAACCGACGACGGTCGAACCGACCGACGTCATCATCGTCGAGGGTATCCTCGCGCTGTACGACGAGAAGGTAAACGAGATGCTCGACCTGCGCCTCTACGTCGAGACGGACGCCGACGTGCGCATCCTCCGGCGCATCCAGCGCGACGTTATCGACCGCGGGCGCGACCTGGAGGGCGTCATCGACCAGTATCTCTCGACGGTGAAGCCGATGCACGACCAGTTCATCGAACCGACGAAAAAGCACGCCGACCTCATCATCCCCGAAGGCGCCAACAGCGTCGCGGTGAACCTCTTAGAGGAGAAGGTGATGGCGGAGGTTCACGGCGACGCGGTGCGCGACTGGGAGCGTCCGTCGCCGGAGACGCGGCGGGACCGACGGTGACCGTTCAGGTGCTCTTCTTGCCGCTGACGAACTGGTCGACGCCCTCGTAGAACCAGTAGCCCGACTCGCGCATCGCCCGTCCGACCGCCTTGTGGAACGGAACGAACGCGTCGAACTCCTCTTGCTCGACGTTCTCGAAGATGTCGCGCAGAGGGACGACCGTCTGGTAGTCGATTCGGATCGGTTCGTCGCCGTGCGCTTCGACGAACTCGTCGCGCGAGAGAGGGAAGTCCTCGTCTTCGTTTATTTTCTTCGCGATGATCGCCTGCCCGTACTTCCGCATCCCCTCACTCCCTTCTTCGCCGTCGGGGTCGTGTGGCCAGTCCATGATTCGGTGTTGGGAGGGCGACCCATAGCCGTTACGCATCTCGGGGACGCCGACGGCAGGGCTTTGTCGCCGGCGGCCGAAGTCGGCCCGTGACGCCACCGCCGTCCGCGCGCGACGACGCGTCCGGACCGGCGCCGATCCGTCGTCAACACCGAGACGCCGTGCTCGCGGTGTTCACAGTGTTAACGTCAGAACGCAGTGGGACTGGGTTCGAACTCATTCGTTTCGTTCGCTTCACTCCCTGATTCGAATCCGCGGCGTATCCGATTCGATGCTCACGGGGAGTGCGAACGTTACGTGGTACTCACGGCGTGTACGTCAGAACGCGGTGGGACTGGGATTCGAACCCAGGAGGCCGAAGGCCACCGGTTTTCAAGACCGGCGCAATAGTCCACTCTGCCATCCCACCAGCGACCCGTGATTCTCGGGGGTCGTTCTAAGGCTTGTCGGTCAATCCTCGCGGACCAGCGTCGGTTCGCCCCCGCCCTCGACGACGTGGAGGCCCTCCTCGACGACGAACTCGGCCGTGTGGCCGGGCACGATTTTGCTCGCCTGCCAACGCGCCCGAATCGTCGGAACGAGCGTCAGCAGGTCGGCGCCGGTCCGGACGGTCGGTTGGAACTCCGCGAACGCCACGTCGTGTCCGGTGTCCGTCGCCCGGTCGGTGAGCGTCTGCAGTTCCGGCGTCTCGAAGGCGTCCGCGAAGTCGACGGATTCGCAGAAGCCGGCGACGTAGCACCGCCCCCCGGTTGACGGGCCGAGGACGACGTCGGTCGTTCGGAGTTTCATCGACATCGAGTCCATCTTCGCGCGGGTGAAGAACGGGGCGTCGCCGCGGAGGAGGGTCGCGGAGGCGACGTCCTCGTCGCGGAGGAGGTGTTGTAACGTGTTTCCCGCGCGCGCTCCGAACGACGACCCGACCTGCACCTCGAAACGGGCTTCGTCGGGGTCCTCCAAGGCGTCGACGGCCAGGGCGCGCAGTTCCGCCTCGGCCGTTCCCTCTTCTTTCCTAGAGGCCTCGGGGAGGTGCTCCTCGGCGGGGTAGTTCACGAGCAGGTCGCCGCCGGACCGCGAGACGGCGACCATGGTGTCTTTCAGCATCGCGGCGTGCAGGTCGGCGGCCTCCGCCTCCGACAGCGGACTCGTCGCGGCGAGTTCCGAGAGGGCGAGTCCGGGGCGCGGTGGGTCGACCAGGAGAACGACGACGGTCATGTCCCCACCTCCGGGAGGGCGACCCTTCAACTCGCCGTTTCGGTTCAAGTGCCCCCCGACCGAAGGGAGGGTATGCCCTCGGACGCTCAGAGAGGTGACTCTCGAACGCCGGACGGACGAACCAACGGACCGACCGATGGACCGGCCGCCTCGGGACTCACGCGCGCGTTCTCGTATCTCGGAGCCGCCCTCGTGGTCCTCCTCGGCGTCGTCGCCGGCCTGTACTGGTTGTTCGCCGCGGAGGCGTGGGCGCTCCTCGTCGGCGCGTCACTCCTCGTCGCCGTCGTCGGGGCGATTCTGTCCGGCGCGCGGCGGGCGAAGAAGACGGCGACGCCGTACTGGCGGACCTGAATGCCCCGAGCGAGTCAGCGACCGCGGCGGCCCTTCGTCTGCCGGTAGTCGCGCGAGAACACCGATTCGAGGACGTGGTCGACGAACTCGTCGGTGTCCTCGTCGGTCTGTTCGTCGAGCGACAGCATCGGAACGAGTTCGAAGCCGCGGCCGCGAATCGTCGTCGCGTGTTCGGCTTCGACGTCGAAACTGTCCGGCGCGCGCGTCGTGTAGTCGATGGCCAACTCCTCCAGCGTCCGCTGGCCGATGGGAACGAGTATCTCGGGGTTTATCATGCGCACCTCGGCGTTGAGGTATGGTTCGCAGGTGAGCACCTCCTCGTCGGTCGGTCGCCGGTCGGGATGGCGACAGCGCGTGAGGTAGGTGAGAAAGGCGTTCTGGAGGTCCGGTCGGTCGCTGTCCGCCGGCGACCGCGAGAAGCCGAGGTCGCCGAGGATGCGCTGGAGGCGTTCGTCCGACTCGCCGGTGAACGGAATCCCGTTCCGGTCGGCGCCCTCGCTTGGGCGTTCCCCGATGAACAGGAACTCCGCGCCCACGTCCCCGTACCCGTGCGCGACGTTCTCGCGGACGTCGCAGAGGCCCGGGCAGTTCGTGCAGTCGGGGTCCATGTTGAACGGGTTCTCGAACGTGTCTTGTTCGGCGTCCACGTTCGCCCCTCGGCCGCGACGGTGAAAAGTGGTCGCTCTCGGCTCGTCGGTTCCCTCCCCGGGATGCGGTCAGTGGGCGCAGACCGGTCGGCCGGACCGCGTGAGCGCGCGGTGAAAGTGAACGTTCGGGGACGCGGCGGCACACGGTTGCTCGGGGCCGGACCGGGGAAGAACGATGGTATCGCTGGGAGCGGAAGTGAAAACCCGGTTACTCGGTTCGGAGGCCGCCTCGCTCCTTGATGTCCATGATGTGCCGCACGTTCAGGTATATCTCCTCGGGGGAGGTGTCCTCGGCGGGGTCGTACAGGTCGCTCACCCGGTAGAGGACGGCCGAGAGCTGTCGGCTCTCCGAACTCTCCCCGTACACGTCCTCGGCCACCTCGCGGAGCAGTTCCCGGCGGTCGGCGTCCGACTCGAATCGGTCGCCGGCGCCGCCGTCCGCGCCCTCGCCCGCGTCGGACTCCGAGCGGAGTCCCTCGGGCATGGCGTCCCGCCCCGACCCGCCGTTTCGCTCCGGCGACTCGCCCTCCTCGGTCATCGCCCCGAGGCCTCTCGCCGCCGGACGACGCCCGCCATGTCCGCGACGTTCTCGGTCAGTCGGCGGAAGGCCTCGGCCGTCTCGCTGTCCTCCTCTAAGACGACGGGTCGGCCGCCGTCGCCGCCCGTCCGCACGGCGGGGTCAAGCGGAATCCCGCCGAGGAAGGGAAGCCCGTTCTCGGCGGCGAACGCCTCGCCGCCACCCGTCCCGAAGATGTCGTGGGAGGACCCGCAGTCGGGACACCGGAACGACGACATGTTCTCGACGATGCCGAGCACGTTCGTGTCGTGCTTGCCGAACATCTGCAGGCCCTTCCGGGCGTCGTCGATGGCCACGTCCTGCGGCGTCGTCACGATGACCGCGCCCGTGAGTGGGAGCGTCTGGAGGACCGTGAGTTGGGTGTCTCCCGTGCCCGGCGGCAGGTCCAGAATCATGTAGTCGAGTTCGCCCCACTCGACGTCCTCGACCAGTTGGGTCAGGAGTTGGTGGACCATCGGGCCGCGCCAGATAACGGGGTCCTCCTCGCCGACGAGAAACGCCATCGACATCAGTTTCAGTCCGTACTTCTCGGGCGGGATTATCTGCTGTTCGCCCGTCGCCTGCGGCGCCTCGTCGGCGGCGACCATGCGGGGGACGTTCGGTCCGTACACGTCGGCGTCGAACAGGCCGACGCGCGCGCCGAGTTTCGAGAGGCCCGCCGCGAGGTTCACCGCGACGGTCGACTTGCCGACGCCCCCCTTCCCGGAGGCGACGGCGATGACGTTCTTCACGCCGGGGAGGACGTCCTCGTCGGCCGAGAGACCGCCCGGAATCGACGCGGAGAGGTCCACCTCGTAGTCGGTGTCCGCGAACACCTCTCTGACGCGCGCGCCGATGTCCGTCTCGTGCGGCGAGTACGGTGCGCCGAGGGCGATGGAGATTCGGACGACGCCCGCGTCCTCGTCGACCTCGACGGCGTTGACGAGGCCCAGCGAGACGATGTCGTCGCCGAGGTCCGGATCCTCGACCGCCCGGAGCCGGTCGCGTACCGCTTCGTCGTTCATGCCGCGAGAATGGGTCCGTGCGCCGAATAAGGGTTTTGAAGGGGGGCCGCCGCGGGCGCCGACCGCCGTAACTCGACGACGACACGTCCGCCCGTTCGCGTAACCGTTCGTCGTTACTATTCGGGTCGGACGGGCCGCGAATTTATCACCGTTCGCCCCCTGTTTCGAGACATGCTCGAGGACGATTTCGGACGCGAGGTCACCGGCGTCCGCGTCTCTCTCACCGACCGGTGTAACTTCGACTGCGTCTACTGTCACAACGAGGGGTTGGGCGACACGCGCGGCCCGATGGACCCCGACGACGACGAGATGTCGGCCGACGACGTGGTCCGCTTTCTCGAAGTGGTCGAGGAGTTCGGCGTCGAGAAGGTGAAATTCACCGGCGGGGAACCGATGCTCCGGCAGGACTTAGAGGAGATTCTCGAACGCGCCCCCGACTCGATGGAGACGTCGCTGACGACGAACGGGACGTTCCTCCCGGGGCGCGCCGAGGACCTGAAGGAGGCGGGTCTCTCGCGGGTGAACGTCTCGCAGGACGCGTTGGACCCCCAGGAGTTCGCCGAGATAACCCAGTCCGGCGCCTACGACAAGGTGATGGAGGGGGTGCAGGCCGCCGTCGACGCCGGCCTCTCGCCGGTAAAGCTCAACATGGTCGTCTTCGAGCACACCGCCGGTTACGTCGACGAGATGGTCGACCACGTCGCTGAGAACCCCGGCCTCCAACTCCAACTCATCGAGTACATGCCGGAGTTGACCGGCCACCCCGAGTGGAACATCGACATCCAACGCGTCCACGACTGGCTTGCGGAGATATCCCATCGCGTCGAGCACCGCGAGATGCACGACCGGAAGCGCTACTGGGTCGGAGGGACCGACCCCGACGCGGACGGCGGCGACGGCGGCGGGATGGTCGAGATAGTCGACCCCGTCGAGAACGAGGAGTTCTGCGCGAACTGCCACCGGGTCCGCGTCACCCACGAGGGCTACCTCAAGGGCTGTCTCAACCGCAACGACGACCTGCGGACGATGGGCGAGATGACCCGCGAGGAGATTCGCGAGACCTACCGTGAGACGGTCGAGAACCGGGTGCCCTACTACGGCGAGTACCTCGTGCAGGACGACGACGACCAGTGGGTCGTCAACGAGAAGTACATCGGCGCCTGAGTCGTCAGGTCCCCCTCTTTCCCCTGACCGACAGTATATCCGTCCGCGCGGCGTATCAGTCGCATGACACCCTCTCCCGACGGCGGGTCGGCGCCCGGTTCGGGCGCCGGTGCCGATGTCGCTGCCGACTCGTTCTCCGTCTCCCACATCCTCCTCGCCACCGACGGGAGTCCCGGCGCCGAGGCGGCCGCCGCGCACGCCGTCGCACTCGCCGCGCGGACCGACGCGACGCTCCACGTTCTCGCCGTCGTCGACGACAGGCACGCCGACTCCTTTTCGACCGAGCAGATGCGCCGGCGGGAGCGAACGCGCGCCGCGATGGAGGGCGAGGAGGCCACCGCCACCGCGGCGCGGCGGGCGACGGCGGCGGGCGTCCACGCCCTCACCGCCGTCGAGGAGGGACGACCGGCGTCCGTCATCGCGGACTACGCCGCCGAGGTGGGCGTCGACGTCGTCGTCGTCGGCACGCACGGCCGCACCGGACTCGACCGCTTCCTCCTCGGGAGCGTCGCCGAAGCCGTCGTGGACGCCGTCGACGCCGCGGTGCTCGCGGTGCCGACCGTCGAGGGTCCGGACCCGACGCCCGACTACCGCCGCCACCTTCTCGCCGTCGGCAGCGACGGGAGCGCGGACCGCGCGGCCGACGCCGCGGTGTCGCTGGCGGCCGCCTACGACGCCGAAGTGACGGCGCTCTCGGTCGTCGACGAGCGGTTCGCCCGACCCTCGGCGCTCCGAACGTCGCTCGAATCCGCGGCGCGCGAGTCCGTCAGGGCCGTCGCCGTCGACGCGGCGGAGCGAGGCGTCTCCGTCGACACCGTCGTCGAGACGGGCGTCCCGGCGACGCGCGTCCTCGACGCCGCCGAGGACGGCGTCGACCTCGTGGTGGTCGGCGGGCGGGGGCGTCGCGGACTCGACGCCGTCCCCCTCGGGAGCGTCGCCCGGCGCGTCGTCCGTCGGAGTCGGGTGCCGGTGTTGGTCGTCCGCGGCGAGAACCGGAGAAAGAGCTAGTAGCGTCCGCACGTCTTCACTCACTCGACCGCACGATGCCGTACGGTCGGATGAGTACTCAGTTGCGGACGCTACTATCGTCGTCCGACTGCGACCGCGTCCCGGCGATGAACTCGTCGATGGCCGCGCCGCCCTGGAAACCCTCGGCGAGGGTTCCGATGCGCTCGCCGTCCTCGAACAGGACGAGGGTGGGAACGCTCCTGATGTCGAAGCGGTCCACGAGGCCGACGTCGTCGCGCGGGTTGCAGAGGGCGACCGTCAAATCCTCGTGCGCGCGGGCGACGTTTCCGAGGACGGGTTCGATGCTCTGACACAGCGTGCAGCCCTTCGTGTAGAAGTCGACGAGGACGAGGTCGTTCGCGGCGACGAGTTCGTCGAGTTCGGCCTCCGATTCCACGGTGACGGGTCGGTTCGGCGCTCCGGTCGCGGGTGAGTTCGCGCTCATACGTCGTATTCGTCCCTCCGGGGGATAGCCGTTCGGCGGTTCGTCCGCCCCGGCGCACGCCCGCCGCGTGGTACCGCGAACCGTGGTCTGTCGAACGCCGGGAAACGGCGGGGTTCAGGGACGCTCTGGCGCGTGTGGCGCGTTCTCACTCGAGCGCCCTATCGTGATGCTTAAGTAGGGCCCACGTTTTGTTGCGACTGCAATACGCTGTAGGGGCAAGGGTCCCGAGTCCGAGAGGGCGACAGTACCAGAGCATATGTTGCGGTAGCCAAGCCTGGCCCAAGGCGCAGGGTTGCTAACTCTGTGGCATATCGCCTCCGGGGTTCGAATCCCCGCCGCAACGCTCGCCCCGACTTTCCAGCCATGAGTGCAGAAGAACCACAAGACGACGCTCCCGAGGAGGAGGAAAACCTCCGATACTTCGTCCGAATCGGTCAGACCGACCTGGACGGCACGAAGTCGGTAGAGCGGAGTCTCTCCGACATGAAAGGTATCGGCAAGCGCACGGCGCGCATCGTTACCGACGCCGCGGGTGTGGACCGAACGGCAACGTTCGGGCTTCTCGACGAAGACGAAATCGACTCGGTTGTCGACGTCGTCGAGAACTTTACCGACCACGCCCCCGAGTGGATGATCAACCGCCGCGACGACTTCTACAGCGGCGAGACCACCCACAAGACCGGCTCGGATCTCGAAGAGAAGCGCCGCCACGACATCAATCGCATGAAGATGATCAGCTCCTACAAGGGCGTCCGACACAAGCGCGGACAGAAGGTGCGCGGACAGCGCACGAAGTCCACGGGACGTACCGAGGGGACCATCGGCGTGAACGTCGAAGCGATCAAGGAAGAACAGGCCGCCGAAGAGGCGGCGGAGGGTGACGAGTAATGGCGACCGGCAAGAACACCAAGTTCTACGAGACGCCGAACCACCCGTTCCAAGGCGAACGTATCGCGCAGGAGGCCGACCTCCTCGGGCGCTACGGGCTGAAGAACAAAGAGGAACTCTGGCGCGCCCAGTCAGAACTGCGCGATTACCGCCGCGAGGCCCGACGCCTCATCGGCGAGGCGCAGGGTGACATGGAAGCCGCCGAGGAACTCGGCGAGGAGTTCCTCGACCGACTTCGCCGCTACGGCATCCTCTCGCAGGACGCCGACATCAGCGAAGTGCTCGGTCTCGACGTGACCGACATCCTCGAACGCCGCCTGCAGACCGTCGCCTACCGGAAGGGCATCGGTCACACGCCGAAGCAGTCGCGGCAGTTCATCATCCACGGCCACGTCGTCGTCGGCGAGGGCCGCATCACGCGCCCCTCGAAGAAGGTCGAAGCCTCCGAGGAGGACCTCGTCGCGTTCGACGAGGGCAGTCCCCTCTCGGACGAACTGCACCCCGAACGCGCCGAGGGACAGGAGTAACCAATGAGCGAATCCGAAAACACCGGCACGACGTGGGGCATCGCCCACGTGTACGCATCGTTCAACAACACCCTCATCACCGTCACCGACCAGACCGGCGCCGAGACGGTCGCGAAGTCGTCCGGTGGCGCCGTGGTGAAGCAGAACCGCGACGAGGCGTCGCCGTACGCGGCCATGCAGATGGCCGGTTCGGTCGCAGAGGAGATCAAAGCGGCCGGCATCGACGCCCTGCACGTTCGCGTGCGCGGGCCCGGCGGTAACCTCAACAAGAGCCCCGGACCCGGCGCGCAGGCGACCATCCGCGCGCTTGCTCGCGCCGGCCTCGAAATCGGCCGTATCGAGGACGTCACGCCCATCCCGCACGACGGGACTCGCGCGCCGAAAAACAGCCGACTCTAACCCAGAACCATGGCAGAAGATTTCGAGGTCGAGTTCATCGAACGCGACGACCGGAAAGCCCGCTTTCTCGTTCGCGGGATGACGCCGGCGGTTGCAAACGGCATCCGCCGGGCGATGATCGCGGACGTGCCGACGTTCAGCGTCGACACCGTCCGGTTCGTCGAGAACTCCTCGGTCATGTTCGACGAGATGATCGGTCTGCGTCTCGGCCTCGTTCCGCTGACGACCGACCTGGGCGACTTCGAGGAGGGTGACGTCGTCACTCTCGCACTCGACGTCGAGGGACCGGCGACGGCCTACTCGGGCGATATCGAGACGTCCGACGGACTCGTCCAACCGGCCGACCAGAACGTGCCCATCATCGAACTGAAGGAGGGTCAACGCCTCGAACTGGAGGCCGACGCCGTCCTCGGGCGCGGGAAGGAACACGCCAAACACCAAGGCGGCGTGGCCGTCGGCTACCGACATCTCCACCGCGTGGAGGTCGTCGGCGACGCCAACGAGTTCGACGAGCAGGAACCGAACATCCTGCGCGGCGTCATCGAAGAGCAGGCGGCCGAACACGCCGCCGACGAGGGCGCGCAGAACGGCGACCTCGTCCCCACCGAGGCGTTCGACAACGACCTCGCGAAGCGGTATCCCGGAAAGGAGGTCGAAGTCCACGACGTCCCCGGCGCGTTCGTCTTCCACGTGGAGACGGACGGGTCGTTCACCGTCGAGGAACTCGTTCGCCGCGCCGTGGAGAGCATCTCCGACCGCGCGGCCGAACTCGAAGAGAAAATCGCGATATAGAACCATGACTGCCCCTCACACTACCCGACGACACGCCGCGAGCGCAGGAGCGAACGCGTCCGGCGTGCGAGTCGCCCGAACGGCCGCCCTGACGGCCGCCGAGTCGAGCCAACGGCTCACAGGGAACCGTCGGACCGAAACTGGTTTGAAGGGGCACGCAGTACGTCGGAGTGCGCGCAGGGATAGCCAAGTCTGGTCAACGGCGCGGCGTTCAGGGCGCCGTCCCATAGGGGTCCGCAGGTTCGAATCCTGCTCCCTGCACTCCGTTTTCTCTCAACAGATAGACAATGAGTAAGACTAACCCGAGACTCAACAGTCTCATCGCCGAGCTAAAGGCGGCCTCGCGCGACTCCGGAGCCAACGTGTGGCAGGACGTCGCGGACCGTCTGGAGAAACCCCGGCGCACCCACGCAGAGGTCAACCTCGGTCGTATCGAACGGTACGCCAAGGAAGACGAGACGGTCATCGTCCCCGGCAAAGTGCTGGGCAGCGGTGTGCTGGAGAAGAACGTCACCGTCGCGGCTGTCGACTTTTCGTCGTCGGCCCGCAAGAAGATCGAGCAGGTCGGTGCGACGGTGACGCTCGAACAGATCGCAGAACAGAACCCCGAGGGATCAGACGTGCGGGTGATCCGATGAGTCTCGCAGAGTTCGACGCCGACGTGGTCGTCGACGCGCGGAACTGCATCATGGGCCGCGTCGCCAGCGAGGTGGCCCAGAAGGCCCTCGCCGGCGAGAAGGTCGCCATCGTCAACGCCGAGGACACGGTCATCACCGGGTCCGAGGACGACGTGATGGGACGCTACCGCAAGCGCGTGGAAGTCGGCTCCGACCAGGGTCCGTACTACCCCAAGCGGCCGGACCGCATCTTCAAGCGCGCCGTCCGCGGGATGGTCCCGTACAAGAACGACGACGGCCGTGAGGCGCTCTCGAACGTCCGCGTCTACGTCGGCAACCCGTTCGACGAGGACGGCGACGTCGTCGACGGCACTTCGCTGGACCGCCTCTCGAACATCAAGTTCATCTCGCTCGGAGAGGTCTCCGAGAAACTGGGTGCTAACGTCACATGGTAACGAACACGTCAGGAAAGAAGAAGACGGCCATCGCCCGCGCCACCGTGAGCGACGGGGAAGGCCGCGTCCGTATCAACTCCCGACCGGTCGAACTGAGCGAACCGGAGATGGCCCGCCTGAAGATGTTGGAGCCGTTCCGCATCGCCGGCGAGGAGCTCCGGTCGCAGGTCGACATCGACGTTACGGTCTCCGGCGGCGGCTTCGCCGGACAGGCCGACGCGACGCGCACGGCTATCGCGCGCGGTCTGGTGCAGCATCTCAACGACGCCGAACTCCGCGACGCCTACATGGACTTCGACCGCTCGCTGCTGGTGAACGACGTCCGCCAGTCCGAGTCGAAAAAGTGGGGCGGACCGGGCGCCCGAGCGCGCTACCAGAAGTCCTACCGCTGAGGTGATTCAGCTATGATGATCCCCGTCCGGTGTTTCACGTGCGGCAACGTCGTCGGCGAACACTGGGACGAGTTTAAGGCCCGCGCCCGCGAGGGCGACGAAGACCCCGCCGAAGTCCTCGATGACCTCGGCGTCGAGCGTCACTGCTGTCGACGCATGATGGTCTCACACAAAGACCTCGTGGACGTGGTGGCACCGTACCAATAATGCACCAGCGTTACAACCGATACGAGAAGGCACGCATCCTC
This sequence comes from Halogeometricum pallidum JCM 14848, assembly GCF_000337095.1. GTDB lineage: Archaea > Halobacteriota > Halobacteria > Halobacteriales > Haloferacaceae > Halogeometricum > Halogeometricum pallidum. The sequence continues at coordinate 93,131 of NZ_AOIV01000003.1, read as the reverse complement.
GGCGCGCGAGCGCTGCAGGTGTCGTACGGAGCGCCGGTCCTGCTCGACACGGACCAGAGCGAACCCATCCTCATCGCGGCCGAGGAGTACGACGCCGGCGTGCTGCCGTTCACGGTCAGACGAGAGGGTAAGTGAACATGACACTCATCACAGACGTACGACTCCGACGCGTCCTCGACTCCCGGGGCAACCCGACCGTCGAGGCGGACGTACTCACCGAGTCGGGCGGCTTCGGTCGCGCGGCCGCGCCAAGCGGCGCGAGCACCGGCGAGTACGAGGCTATCGAACTCCCGCCGTCGGAGGCCATCGCGGCCGCCCGACGCCACGCCATCCCGCGCCTCGTCGACGAGGTGTACGCCGGGAACCAGCGCGAGGTCGACGGAGCACTTCGCGCGGCGGACGGGACGGACAACTTCTCGGAGGTCGGCGCCAACAGCGCCGTCGCCATCTCGATGGCGGCCGCGAAAGCCGGCGCCGACGTGCTCGGTGCGCCCCTGTACCAGCATCTCGGTGGCGCGTTCCGTGGTGAGAACTTCCCGACGCCGCTCGGTAACGTCGTCGGCGGCGGCGAACACGCGAAGGAGGCCACCCACATCCAGGAGTTCCTCTCCGCGCCGGTCGGCGCGCCGAGCGTCTCGGAGGCCGTCTTCGCCAACGCCGCGGTCCACGACCGCATCTCCGAGATACTCGACGACCGCGATATCCCCGCCGCGAAGGGCGACGAGGGCGCGTGGGCGCCGCCCATCTCGGACGCGGAAGCGTTCGAGGTGGTCGACGAGGCCGTCTCCGACGTGGAAGACGACCTCGGCTTCGAGATCGGATTCGGCCTCGACATCGCTGCGGCCGAACTGTACGACGAGGACGAGGGCGGCTACGTTTTCGGCGACGAGGTGAAGTCGACCGACGAGATGGTCGACTACGTCGCCGAGATGGTTGCGGAGTACGACCTCGTCTACGTCGAGGACCCCCTCGACGAGAACGACTACGAAGGCTTCGCGGAGTTGACCGAGCGCGTGGGCGACCAGACGCTCGTCTGCGGTGACGACCTGTTCGTCACGAACGTCGAACGCCTGCAGGACGGCATCGACGTGGGCGCCGCGAACTCGATTCTCATCAAGCCGAACCAGATCGGCACCCTCTCGGACGCCTTCGACGCCGTCGAACTCGCCGTCCGGAACAACTACGACGCGGTCATCTCCCACCGTTCCGGAGAGACGGAGGACACCACTATCGCACACCTCGCCGTCGCCACCGACGCCGCCTTCATCAAGACGGGGGCGGTGCAGGGCGAGCGAACCGCCAAACTGAACGAACTCATCCGCATCGCGGACGACGCAGTATGACAGACAACGACAACGAAGCGGTCGAAGTCGTCGACGAGGACGTCGCGGAGGCCGAAGACGCCGACGCCGACGCCGCCGAGACGACGGAGGCCGAGACGACAGAAGAAGAAGTCGCCGAGGCCGAGACGGCCGACGCCGGAGCCGACACCGAGGAGGCTCCGGCCGAGGACGAGGCCGAGGCCGAAGCAACCGAAGAAAAAGAGGAGGCCGGACCGGCCTTCGACGAGGACGTCATGCCGGACGAGGAGGCCGACCTCCTCATCCCGGTCGAGGACTACCTCGCCGCCGGGGTCCACATCGGGACCCAGCAGAAAACGAAGGACATGGAGCGGTTCATCCACCGCGTCCGCGACGACGGTCTGTACGTCCTCGACGTGAGCCAGACGGACTCGCGCATCCGCACCGCCGCGGACTTCCTCGGGAACTACGACCCCGAGCAGATTCTCGTCACGAGTTCGCGCCAGTACGGTCGATTCCCGGCGAAGAAGTTCGCCGACGCCGTCGGCGCCCGCGCCCGCACGGGACGGTTCATCCCGGGCACGCTGACGAACCCCGACTACGCCGGCTACATCGAACCCGACGTGGTCGTCGTCACCGACCCCATCGGCGACGCGCAGGCGGTCAAGGAGGCCATCACGGTCGGCATCCCCGTCATCGCCATGTGCGACTCGAACAACCAGACCTCGAACGTCGACCTCGTCGTCCCGACGAACAACAAGGGTCGACGCGCCCTGTCGGTCGTCTACTGGCTCCTCGCCAACGAGACGCTCGACCGCCGCGGCACCGACCAGGTCTACGAACTGGAAGACTTCGAAGCCGAAGTCTAACTCCGACGCTTCGACCGACGACGGTTTTCCTTTCTCTCGACCGCCGAGCGACCGCTCAGTCCCCCCGTTCCGCGACGCCGAGTCGACCACCGAACCGCTCGTGGTCGAACCACGCCGCCCGCCGGTCGCCGTCGCGCCCGAACGCGAACGGGTCGCCGAGCGAGAAGCGCTCGCGGGCCGCCGCGAAGTCGTCGACGCCGAGGAGGTACGCGCACGGTCCCTCGCCGACCGCCTCGATCCGCTCCCGGAGCGGACCGCCGTCGCCGGCCTCCGCGAGGGCGACCGGAGAACCCGGACAGACGCGCAGGCGGTCGAACGGGCCGGCGGCGTCGACGGGCGTCGGCAGGCGGTGGCGTCGGGTCAGCAGGTCGGCCGACGTCCCGATGTCGTCGACGGCGAGGACGACGGCGGCGAGACCGACTAGCGGGGAGTCGACGAGACCGGAGTCCGGCGTCGTCCGGTACGACCGGGGCGTTCGGTCGGCGATGAGAAACGGGAGGCGTTCGTCCCCGTCGGGGCCCTCGAAGCACATGTCCCACTCGACGCGCGTCCCGTCCGGACGGACGCGCGAGGCCTCGTGCGGGCCGTCCACGCGGACGCCGCGGTCGATGGCCGATTTCGCCGCCGCGGCCACGTCGGGCACGTCGAGACACCACCCCGCGGGTCCGGCGTCCGCGGCGAGGTGGGCGGGCCAGAACCCGGCGTCGGCGGGGTCGGTGTCCTCCGTCGGGGCGACGAGTTCGAGGTAGGCGCCGTCGGGGAGGCCGACGACGGCCATGTGCGTCGTTCCGGTTCCGTGCGGGCCGCCGTACTCTGTGGGGAGTCCGACGGTCTCCGCGACCGCGCGCAGGTCGTCTAAGTCGCTGCCGCCGAAGGCGACGTGGTCGATGGCGAGCACGCCTGTCTCTCGGCGCGAGCGCGCATAAATGGGGGGACGGCGGTCCGACCGATACGCGTACGGCGAGCGGACGGAACAAGGGTTTTGTCTCCCGACCACTACCACCGTGTATGGATATCCTCCGTAGCGTCCACGCGGTCGCGACCGCTTCGGGCGACGGCACCGGCACCGGCGCCATCGACTGGATCGCCGTCGCCGACGCCGCGAAGAACGTGACCGACCCCGGCGACCTCACGCTCTCCGAGGCCGACCGTCAGGGGTACGCGACGGACGTTCGAGACGCCCGCCGCCGCCTCCGCGACGTGGGTGACGTCGAGTTCGACCTCCCCGACAGTATCGAGGTGCAGAGTCGTCACCACTGGATCGACGCGAACATCCGGACGTTCGAGCGCGTGATGCGACCCATCGAAGAGCGCGGCCGCGTCACCCTCCCCGGCGTGACCCGCGTCGTCAACACCGGAACGATGGCGTTCATGCTGTCGTTCCTCGGCAAGAACGTCCTCGGGCAGTACGACCCCCTCCTCCTCGCGGAGGGCGACGAGGAGCACGGACTCTACTTCATCCACCCGAACATCGTCGACGCCGCCGAGTCTCTCGACGTCGACTTCCCCCGCTTTCGACGCTGGATCGCCTTCCACGAGGTGTCTCACGCCGCCGAGTTCGGCGCGGCCCCGTGGCTATCCGACCACCTCGAAACCCGGATGCAGGACGGACTCGACGCCCTCGCGGACGGGCAGTTCGACCGCGAGGCGTTCTCGGACCTCGACACCGCGATGACGGCCGTCGAGGGCTACGCGGAACTGCTGATGGACCGGGCGTTCGACGAGGAGTACGAGGACCTCCGCGAGAAACTCGACGCGCGGCGCAAGGGCGGCGGTCCCGTCGCTCGCCTCGCCCGTCGCCTCCTCGGCCTCGGGATGAAGCGCCGCCAGTACGAACGCGGCGCGCAGTTCTTCGAGACGGTGGCCGACGAACGTGGCGTCGCCGCCGCCTCGGCGGTGTGGGAGCGTCCGGAGAACCTCCCGACCGAGGAGGAACTGGAGAACCCCTGGAAGTGGATTGCCCGGGTGAATCCCGACTCGCGGCTGTAACGCTCAGTCGCCGTCGACGACGTCGACGCCGGTGACCTCGAACCGCGCGCCGCCGTCGGCGCTCTCGGTCACGCGAACTTCCCAGCCGTGAGCGTCGGCTATCTCCCTGACGATGGCGAGTCCGTACCCGGTCCCGTCGCGCTCCGTCGAGTACCCGTGCTCGAACACCTTGTCGCGGTCCTCGGCGGAGATTCCCGGCCCGTCGTCCGCCACGTAGAAGCCGTCGGTCAGGTTGCCGACCGAGACGGTCACCGTCCCGTCACCGTGTTCGACGGCGTCGTCAGGCGAAGCCTGACTGCCCGTGGAGCCGTGCTCCACGGCGTCACCGGACATGGTCCGGTGGCCTGTCGAACCATGTTCGACAGCGTTGCGGACGAGGTTCTCGAACAGTTGCCGCAGTCGCGTCTCGTCCGCGCGGACTGTCCGCTCGGTCTCGACCCGGAGGGTCGCGTCGTCCGTCGGGACGTTCTCCCAGGCACGCTCTGCGACCGGTCCGAGGTTGACGACCGAGACGGCGTCGATGACGTCCCCCGACCGGGCAAGCACGAGCAGGTCGTCGATGAGCCTGCTCATCCGTCTGAGCGAGCGCTGCGCGGGCGCGAGATGGGATAGGTCCTCGGTCTGTTCGGCTAGTTCGACCGACCCCATCGCCACGCTCAGCGGGTTCCGCAGGTCGTGCGAGACGATGGAGGCGAATCGGTCCAGTCGCTCGTTCTGCCGCTGCAACCGCTCGTTCGCCTGCTGTCGCTGAAGCTCCGAACTCACCCAGCGGCTCATCAGGTCGACGAGCGTGACCTCCCACTCGGAGAACGGCTCGTTCCGGGGTTCCGTATCGTAGAAGCAGAACGTCCCGTAGACGCCGTCGTCGACGAACACCGGGGTTCCGAGGTAGCAGGAGATGCCCCACTCGGTAAAACCGGCTCGGTCGGTTTCGTCCGGCGCGTCGCGTTCGACGTCCTCGATGACGAGGGTTTCCTGGGTCGCCGCGGCGATTTCGCAGTTGGTCGCCGACACCGGCACGACGTCGCCCTCGCGGATGCCGTCGTCGGCCGCGTCGACGACCTCGAAGTAGTAGTCGTCGCCGCGAATCCGCGATAGCGTCCCGTAGTCGACCCCCAACTGCGCGCGGCCGAGTGCGAGGAGTTCCCGGACCCGTTCGTCGAAAGATAGCTCGGGGTCGGCGGTTGTCTCGTACATCTCCCGGAGGACGCGTTCGCGCGTCCGCCGGTCGGTGATGTCCCGGTCGGAGACGATTATCTCTGTCACCGCCCCGTCGTCGTTCGTCACCGGTCTGAGCACGCCGTTGATGACGCGACGCCCGTCGGAGCCGACTATCTCGGCCTCGAACGGGACGTACTCCCCCGACGCCGCGCGGTCGACCCACCGCTGGACGTCGTCCCGGAGGGAGTCGTCGTCGCCCCACCAGGGCGTCTCGCGGAACGGCGCGCCGAGTATCGCCTCGCGGTCGGCGTCGATGTAGTCCATCGCGGTCCGGTTGACGTCGAGGACCGTCCCGTCGGGGGTGAGCACCCCCACGAGGACGTTCGGGTCCTCGAACACCGCCTCGTACTGGCGCTCCGTGCGGGCGAGTTCTTCCTCGCGGGCCCGGCGGCGGGTGATGTCGCGGGTCGACCCACCGACGTGCGTCACCCGCCCGTCGGGGCCGGTTATCGGTTCCCCCTTGACCCAGACGTAGCGGTGGTAGCTCTCCGTCTCGTTGACCCGGTACTCGATGTCGATCGACCGCCCGTCCGAGAGGGCCTCCATCGCCCGTTCGACCCGGTCTCGGTCCTCGGGGTGCACCGCGTCGAGGAACGCTCGGGGGTCCGCTCGGAGGGCCGACAGCGGTTGCCCGTAGACGTCCTCGTAGGATGCCGTCACGAACACCGTTTCGCTCCAATCGCTGGAGAACAACCAGAGCACGTCGTCGGTGCGGTCGACCAGTTCGGAGAACAGGTGCTGTATCTCGTCCATCGAGGTCCGCGTTCGCTCGCGTTCGACCGCGTTCGCGATTCGGTTCGCCAGCACGGCGTAGTGGTCGGTTCCGGACTCCTTCTGGAGGTAGTCCGTCGCGCCGGCCGTGATGGCCTCGCTGGCTACCTCCTCGGACCCCCGCCCGGTGTAGAGGATGAACGGGAGGTTCGGTCGGGTCGCGCGGATGGTTTCGAGGAAGTCGATGCCGGTCTCTTCGGACATCTCGTAGTCGGAGACGACGCAGTCGAACTCCTCCTCGGACAGTCGGTCGAGGCCCTCGTCCACGCTCGTCGCCGTCTCGACCACGAGTCGGTCGTCCGCCCGTTCGAGAAACGCCGCGACCAGTTCGCCGAGGTCCGGCGCGTCGTCGACGTGGAGGACGCGAATCCGGTCGGTTGACGACGGCGAGACGCCCGCAAATTCGGTCATCTGCCGGTCCTCTCGGAGGTCGGTCCCGCAGCGTCCTCGGGCGCGGCGGTCCGACCGCATCGGTTCGTTGTCATGGGTTGGTGAGTTCGGTGTCGAGACGGGTCGAAGAGCCCGGTTGAGGCAGAATCGAAAGACGGAGCGACCCGGTTCCCGCCCGGCGGCGAGACGGTCGGCCCGCGCGTTCGTCCCACGGCGTTTCCGGATGCTGTCGGATAAACGTTCGTCTCCGAGGAGTTATCGCGGGCCGCTCCCGCCGGTCGATGGCGCCCCGCACTCATCGACTGCGACCGCGGTTCGTCGTCGCCACGAAGTCGGCCCACCAACGGACGAGAAAGAAGATGAGGAGGAGGCCGACGAACAGACCGACGAGGAACGCGCCGCCGACGAGAGTGGGCGTCCCGCCGGACTGGAACGCCACCAGCGCGCCGGAGACGGCGACGAGGAGGACGAACCCGACCTTCAGATGGGTGCTCGCGGCGGCGCGTTCCTCGTCGCTCATGCTCGGTCCGACCATTCAGCCGTCCTCCGGGTCGTGCGCGACGCTCACGTGCATCCCGAGGAACACCCACTCGTCCGTCTCGCCCCGGCCGTTCTCGTCGTCCCCGTCGCTCGCGCCGCCGTCCGCGGACCGCCGTTCGAGCGTTCCGCTCCACCGCGTGTCGAACGCGCGGTCCTCGCCCGCCTCAACGTCGGTCCACGCCATCCGGACGTCGTCGGCGAAGGCGGCGTGGTCGTCGCGTTCGACGACGCGCAAATCGCCGCTCTCCACCGTCCAGTCCGTCGTCGTTCGGGTCTGTTCGCGGAGTCCCTCGGCGACCGCGTCGTAGCCGACGAGCGTCTCGCCCACCCCGAACTTCGTTACCTCCCCGGATTCCGCGAAGTAGGGGTACAGCGGCTCTCCGCGACGGAGGGCCTCGTAGTAGTCTTCGACGGTCGCCCGTGCGCTCATGTTCGATACGTCGGCGCGAGGGGATTTGAAAACACGGTTCCGCGGTTCGAGGACTCCCGCCCGACGCCGCTACTGGAAACCGCGGCCGACCTCGTCCTCGTCGATGAGTTCCTCCAAATCCTCGCTCAACAGGTCGTCGGCGTCGGCGAACTCCTCGGTCAACTCGTCCAGTCGGTCGGGGCGGCCGTCGAACTCGTACTCCATCGGGCCGAACGCCGGACTGTCCACCGCGTCCATCAGGTCGGTGAAGAAGTCCTCGGGGGTCGTCGGTGCCTCGGCGTGGACCTTCACGGTCTCTTCGAGTCGGGTCGCCATCGACTTCGCGTGTTCTTCGTCCGACGGCGGCGACTGCACGGCGAAGCGGCCGCCGTCGTCACCGTCGCCGCGGCGCGGGAGGAGCGGTTCGATGTCGTCGTCGATGCGGCGGGCGACGCGCGAACCGACGCCGCGGACTTCGAGCGGGTTCTTCGCGTACGTCTTCAGTTCGTAGACGCCGGCGTCGGGGTGCCCGATGAACAGTTCCTCGCCGAGGCCCTTCTTCCGGTGGCCGGCGACGGCTCGCCAGCCGTCGGGGTCCGCGCCCGACTCGGTGACGTCCGAGAGTACGTCCTTCCAGTCCCTGACGTGCATGCCGAGGCGTACCACGGCGTGTCGGATGAGCGTGCCGGTTCCGGCGGCGGATACTGGTGAGACGAAGTCGCGACCCGCGAGTGAGCGGTTCGACTACCCCCATCGGTCCCCGCAACCGACAGCGTTTTTCGCGCCGGCGCGGACCACTCCGTGTGAACCTCCGCGGCCGTCTCGTCGAGGTGGGCGAGGAACGCGAAGTGGAGACGCAGTACGGACAGCGGTCGCTCGCGGAGATGACGATTCGCCCCGACGGTGTCGGCAGCGCCGACGCCACGGACGCCGCGGACGGCGACGCGACGGTCCGGGTGACGCTCTGGGGGAAGTGGACCCACACCGCGGACCTCGCCGACCCCGGCATGGACCTCCTCGTCACCGAGGCCGAGGAGTCCGAGTACCGGGGCGAGACCACCTACGCCACGTCGAAGGAGTCGTACGTCGTGCTCGAACCCGACTTCCTCGTCGACGTGACCGACGTGCGCTCGTGGGTGCAGTGCCCCCGGATGTACTACCTGAACAAACTCTCGGGCATCCCGCTGAACTACCCCGTGGTGAAGGGGACCGTCGTCCACGAGGTGTTCGGGGACCTGTTGCGGGGGCGGGACCTCGAAGATTCCATCGACGAACGCGTCGCCGAGGCGGGCCTGCAACTCGGCCTCCTCGGCTACGACGCGGGGGAGGTGCGAGACGAGGTGCGGCGGAACGCGGCCGCCATCGAGGGCTGGTTGGCGCAGGGCACCCTAACGGGCGAGGCGGCCGACGCCGCCTCGTCGGAGTGGGACGGCGGTCCCTCGGAGGACGAGTGGCGCTCGGAGTACACGCTCATCTCGCCGACGTTCGGAATCAAGGGGCGTGCGGACGCCCTCCGGCGCGGGATGCCCGTCGAGTTGAAGACGGGCAAGAACCTCAAGCGCGACCCGCGGTTTCAGGACAAGATTCAGGCCGCGGCGTACGCCCTCGTCCTCGCCGAACGCGGCGTCCCGGCCGACACGGCGACGCTCCTCTACACGAAGAACACGGCCTTGGACCGCAACGAGGAGTCCGGCGACCTCTCGCCCGCCAAGGAGTTCTCGGTGGGCAAGGGCCTCCTGGATTTCGTCGTCCGCAAGCGCAACGAGATAGCCGCGATGGAGTTCGACTTCTCGGTGCCGACGGGGTTCGAGGCCGACGCCCGGTGCGAGTACTGCTTCGAGCAGGACACCTGCATGGTCGTCTCCGGTCGACTGGACCAGGAGTCGAAGGCGGGGCAGATAGGCACGCCGCTCCCCGAGGACGAACGCGAGTACTTCGACCACCTCTACCGCGCCATCGAGGAGGAGCGACGCGAGACGCACCGGGAGTACCGCAAACTGTGGGAGCAGTCAGCCGAGGAGCGCGCCGACGACGACCGGGCGCTGATAAACCTCGACTACCTCGACCGGCGCGAGATAGCGGGCGAGCGCTGGGAACTCCGCGCGCGGAAACCGGACGGCGCGGTGTCGAAACTCCGCGAGGGCGACGTCTGCCTCGCCAGCGACGGCGACCCGGTGGGCGGACACGCCGAACTCTGCCGCATCCGCGAACTCGGCGAGGAGGTGGTCGTCACCGCGGACGAACCGGTCGAACTCCGCCGCCTCGACGTCTACCCCTCCGAGATATCGGTCTCGCGGATGCTCACCGCCCTCCACGACGCCCTGCTGAAGGGGTCGGAGGACCGCAAGGACGTGCTGTTCGGTCGGCGCGACCCCGCGTTCGCCGACCGGAGCGCGGAGACGTACATCGACAACAACGAGGCGCAGAACCGCGCGGTGAGGCTCGCGGTGGACGCCGACGACGCCGCACTCGTCCACGGGCCGCCGGGGACGGGCAAGACGTACACCATCGCGCGCACCGTCCGCGCCCTCGTCGACGAGGGTCAGCGGGTCCTCCTGTCGGCGTTCACCAACCGCGCCGTCGACAACGCCTTGGAGGCCCTCCGCGAGCAGGGGTTCGAGGACGCGATTCGCGTCGGCACTGAGAACGGCATCCGCGAGGACATGCTCGACCTCCACTTGGAGACGGCGGGCGACCCGAACGACCGCGCGGCGGAGTTGAACGACGCGCCCGTCGTCGCCGCCACCACCTCCTCTTGTGGGTCGCGGATGATGCGCGAGCAGTCGTTCGACGTGGCCCTCGTCGACGAGGCGTCGCAGTTGACCGAACCCGGAACGCTCGCGGCCGTCAACCTCGCCGAGCGGTTCGTCCTCGTCGGCGACCACCAGCAGTTGCCGCCGGTCGTTCGCGCGGAGAACGACCTGCAGGAGTCGCTGTTCGAGCGACTCATCGACCGGTACCCGGAGGCGTCGGTAATGTTGGACCGCCAGTATCGCATGAGCCAGCGCATCCAGGCGTTCTCCTCGGCGGAGTTCTACGACGGCGCGCTCAGACCCGCCGACGGCGCGGTGGCCGCGCAGCGACTCTCGGACCTCGGCGTCGCGGAGTCCGCACTGCCCGAGGAACTCCGCGACCCCGTGGCGTTCGTCGACCCCGACGGGTCGCGCGTCGGCAACACCAACCCGACGGAGGCCGACCGCGTGGCCGAAATCGTCGACGCTTACGTCGCCGCCGGCGTCGACCCCGACGACGTCGGCGTCATCGCCCCGTTCCGCGCGCAGGTCGCGGAGATAAGCAAACGGACGGACGTCACCGTCGACACCGTCGACCGCTTTCAGGGCTCCTCGAAGGAGGTCGTCCTCGTCTCCTTCGTCGCCACCGGGGCGCTGGACGGCCCCATCTTCGAGGACCACCGACGCGTCAACGTCGCCCTCACGCGGGCGAAGAAGGCGCTCGTTCTCGTCGGCGACGCCGACGCCCTCGGGTCGGACCCCTTCTACGCGCGGATGCTCCACTGGGCGCGGCGGTGAGGGCGTCGGAGACGCGCGAGCCTCGTCGGGCCACCGTCCGACGGCGGTGAGGGCGTCGTCGGTCGGTCGCCCGTCGCGCGAGAACGTTTTTGCTCGTGGGGTGCGAAACCGTCGCATATGTCGCGGAAACAGACGCCGATGTCCCGACCGGAGGCCGACTCGGAGGGGCAACTGCTCGGCGTCAGACAGGCGGCGCTGGGGGCGGCGGCCGGACTCGCGGGGATGGCGGTGATGGTCCCGATTCTCGGGGTCGCGTGGCTGGTCGGAGCGTTCGAACTCTCCGCCGTCGCCGGTCTCGCGAGCATCGTCGGGTTGGGCGATAGCTTCCTGCTCGGCGCGATAATCTTCGTCGGCGGCGGGATGACCACGATTCCGCTCCTGTTCGCCTCGCTGGCGGTGTTCATGCCGGGCGAGAGCATGGGAGCGAAGGGCGCCGTCTTCAACGCCATCGTCTGGACCGGATTCGCCGTCGCCTTCTGGTCCGAGCAGACGGGGGTCACGCTGGCGCTGTATCTCCTGTTGACGCTCGCCGCGCACGTCGGCTACGGGTACGTCCTCGGGACCGTCTACGGCCGCTACGCGACCATCCCGGTCTACGACGTCTAACGATGCCGCTGCTCCAGTTCGACACCACGGCCGAGGTGAGCACCGAGGAGAAGGAGGCGTTCACGGACGAGGTGACGGAGGCGTACGCGGCGGAGATGGCGACGACGACGGGGCACGTCGCGGTGGTGATACGCGAGCATCCCCCGGCGAACCTCTCGTTGGGTCGCGCCGAGGAGGGCCCGCTGTGCTTCCTGAGCGCCGACGTTCGCGAGGGGCGGTCGTTCGAGCGCAAGCGGTCGTTCGCCCTGACGGCGATGGACCTGGCCGCCGAGCGGTTCTCGATACCCGAGGCGAACCTGAAGGTGTCGTTCACCGAGCACGCGGGCGAGGAGTTGATGGGCGTCGACCGGGTGGGCGGGGAGTGGTCCGAGTCCGAAGAGGAGAGCGGGTGAACGGAAAGAAAAGCGATGCGCCGGTCGACTACCAGAGGACGAGGGGCCAGACGAACTGGAACATGAACCAGATGAGTCCCGTCAGCACGGCGGTCATCACGACGTTGAGGATGACGCCGGCGCGCATCATGTGCTCCTGTTCGATGTAGCCCGACCCGAACACGATGGCGTTCGGCGGCGTCGCCACCGGGAGCGCGAAGGCGAAACTCGCCGCCACCGCGCCGGAGACCGAGAGGAAGACGGCCGCCGACACCTCCGCGAGACCGAGCGTCGAGGCGAAGACGCTGCCGATACCGATGAGGATGGGGACGATGATGGTCGCCGTCGCGGTGTTGGAGGTCATCTCCGTGAGGAAGATGACGAGGAGGACGACGGTGGCGACGACGAGGACGATGGGCGCGCCGGTCAGCGAACTGAACACCGAGTTGGCTATCCAGTCGGTCGCGGCCGTCGCGGCGAGGGCGTCCGCGAGGGCGATACCGCCGCCGAACAGCAGGATGGTGCCCCAGTCGATGTCGACGAGTTCGTCCCACTCCATCGTGTCCGCGAGGACGAGTGCCGGAATCGCGGCGAGACCGACCATCACGTAGTAGAGGATTCCCTGGTGGCCCTCGACGCCGAACACCGTCGCGCCGTCGCCGCCGAATATCGTCGTCGCCCACGCGGCGGGGAGGTAGCCGCCCAGCAGGTCACCGAGGCCGCCGAGCACCCACAGTCCCGCCGTCGCGGTGAAGATGTACGCGACGCGCTTGCCGCGCGTGCTCAGCGCCCCCTCCTCTTCGAGGTAGCGCGCGGCCTCCTCGCGCGCCGATTCGACGTTGTCGATCTGCGGCGGGTAGATGTGATACGTGAGGATGTACCAGACCAGAGGGAGCGTGACGATGACGATGGGAATCCCGATGAGGAGCCACCGGGCGAAGCCGATTTCGTAGCCGAGAATCTGGTTGAGCTGCGCCGCGAGGATGGCGTTCGGCGGCGTGCCGATGAGCGTGCCGACGCCGCCGACGCTGGCGGCGTAGGCGGTTCCGAGCAGCATCGAAATCTGGATGTTCGTGAAGGAGTCGCCCTCCGCGGACGCGCCCATTCCCGCGCCGTCGGTGGCCATCTCGGAGTCGAAGTCGGCGTTCGGGTCGTCGTCGGCCGCGGCCACCTCGTCGCGCCCGAGCACCTGCGTGAGGACGCCGAGGGCGATGGGCGTCATCATCGCCGTCGTCGCCGTGTTCGACACCCACATCGAGAGGAACGCCGTGGCGAGCATCACCGCCGCGATGAGTCGCCGCGGCGACGACCCCATCTTCGACATGATCCACAGCGCGATTCGCCGGTCGATGCCGTACTTCTGCAGCGCGTTCGCCAGCATGAAGCCGGCGATGAACAGGAAGATGAGGTGGTCCGCGAAGCCGACCAGCGCCGTGTCGAGGTCGGGGTACACCCCGAACGCGGTGAGTACGAACGGTATCGACAGCGCCGTCACGGCCAACGGGAGCGCCCCGGTCACCCAGAGAAACCCGGCGAAGAACATCGTCGCCATCGCGTACTGTCCCTTCACCGACAGCCCCTCCGCCGAGGGGCCGAAGGCGATGAGTAAGGTTCCGACCACCGCGATGGCAAACAGTATCAGCCGCCCCTGCGTACGCGATCTACCGAGCTGTATCATTGATACACGTTCGATTACGAAACTCCACGATTAATACTTTCGGAGACGGGACGGGATAGTTATCGTATCACATCCCTTCTGTGACTAAAAGTGCTCCGCGAGCGCTTCGATCTGTTCGGCGTCGAGTTCGGAGGCGTACAGGTCGAGCAGTTCCTTTCGGCGGGACCGCGACAGCGCGCGCTCCCCCGATTCGAGCATCGACACGTGGGCTTGGAGGACGTCGTCGATTTCGCGTTCGACCGTTCGCTGGTCGTATCCGGCGGCGACGCGGAGCAGTCGCCACGCGCGCGGGGTGAGGTCCGCGACGTCGACGGACGAGGTGGCGGCCATCGAGTGACTCTCACGGTTGTTCCAACAAAATTTATACGGATATCGGACGCGCGTCGGAGCGTTCTTGCCCCCCGGTGACCAACCGACACCGGTATGACCTCGCTGCGAGAGCGGTTCGACGAGTCCGACGCGTTCAGGCGCGGCGTCCTCGGCGCCGTCTCCGGCGGCCTCGCCGGCGTGGTGCTCACGTTCCTCGGCGCGTCGACGCCCGGCGACTACCTCGTCGCCGCCTTCATCGGGTGCGTCACGTTCGTCGCCCTCTGGTTGCTGGTGAACTAAGGTCGGTCCTCGCCGGCGACCACCGCGTCCTCGTCGCCTATCTCGTCGAGCACGCGGGCGTGGAACTCCTGTAACACCTCGCTCTCGTCCTCCGCGAGCACCACGTCGCTGGCCGTGAGCGTGGCGAGGCCGAACGCGCGCGGCGTCGGGGAGTCCACCTCGCGGGCGACGACGTCGATTTCGCCCGCTCGAACGTCGCCCAGCACGTCCTTCACGGCGGCGACGTTCAGCTTGTCCTCCAGAATCTCCCGGTAGGTCTCCTCCATCACGGCGAAGGAGTCGAGGCCCTGCGCGAACGACAGCAGCATTTCGGAAGAGACCTGCTGTTGGGCCGCGGTCTTCTCGTACCCCTTGTACCGCTTCAGTATCATCAGAGAGCGCGCGGCGTTGATGCGGAAGTACCGCTTCAGCAGGTCGGTGCCGTCGACGGCCGCGCGCAGGTCCGCGTCCACGTCCTCCGGGTCGATGTCGCGGAGGACGGCCTCCACGTCCACCTTCCGGTTCAGCGGCATGGAGACGGTGAAGCCGTTGTCCGCGACGGCCACCTGCACGTTCGCGCTCGACCGCTGGGCGCAGCGATAGGCGACGAGGCGCGAGAGGCCGTCGTTGAACCGCCGCCCGTAGTTCGAGTGGACGTAGAAGTGCCGGCGGTAGGCCGCGCGGTCCAACTGCACCTCCACGACGAGTCGGTCGTCGGTGGCGACGCTCTCGGCGCCGGCGTAACGCACCTGCTCGTCGAACATCCGGGTGACCGCCCGGACGCTGTTTTCGTCCATCGGGAACTCCCGGAGCCACGTCCGTACGCCGGGCGCGCCGCCCGCCTCCAGTCGGTCGAGCAGGTCCCCCTGGAACGCCGCTATCTCGCGGCCGAGGTCGTAGGAGAGCGGCAGGCGCTCGGAGAACCACGACGGCACCGTCGGGCGGTCGCTCGTCCGGTCGACGTGCACCTTCGACCCGCGCCGGTAGCGGTAGGCGAAGCGGTCGCCGCCGAGGACGAACACGTCGCCCTCCTCTAAGGTGTCGAGGTAGTTCTCGTCCAGTTGTCCGACCCACTCGTCGCCCTGCCGCGTCACCACGTCGCAGGTAAAGGAGTCGGGGATGGTGCCGATGTTCGTCATGTAGATGACGCGCGCCATCCGCCCGCGCTTGCCGAGGAGGTGCTCGCCCACCTCGTACTCGGGGTAGTGGTGCTCGCCGTCGGGCGCGTCGTTCGTGTCGCGCCACACCTTCGCGTAGACGTTCTTGTCCTCTAACCCCTCGTAGTCGGCCGTCAGATAGGCCAACAGCCGCTCCCACTCGGCGTCCGAGAAGTTGCGGTAGGGGTACGCCCGCCGGAGCGTCGCCAGCACGTCCTCCTCGCGCCGCACCGCGTTGATGGCCATGCCGTAGACGTGCTGTGCGGCCACGTCCTGGGCGTTCTCGGGGACGAACACCCGGTCGACGAACCCCTCCTCGGCCTTCTTCAGCATCACCGCGCACTCGACCAACTCGTCCCTGTCGAGAGCTATCACCCTCCCTTCGACGGTCTGGCCGAGTCGGTGGCCCGCGCGCCCGACTCGTTGGAGGAGCGACGCGACGGACTTCGGCGACCCTACCTGCACCACGAGGTCGATGTGCGGCATGTCGATACCCAGTTCGAGGCTCGTGGACGTGGTCACCACGTCCAACTCGCCCGCCTTCAACCGCGACTCTATCTCCCCCCTGCGCTCCTTCGAGAGGCTCCCGTGGTGACACCCCGAGTTCGTCTCGTCGTAGCCGTCGTACTCCTCTCGCAGGTTGTGCAGGACGCGTTCGGCGCCCGACCGGGTGTTCGTGAACACCAGCGTGTTCGTGTGCGACCGCACGAGTTCGTCCAGTCGGTCGTAGAACCCCTCCTGTACGACGCCCCGCGGCGTGTCGATGAGGTCGTCCGTCGGGCACTCCAACCGCACGTCGAAGTCGCGGACGAACCGCGTGTCGACTATCTCGTAGTCGCGCGCCTCGCCGTCGTCGTCGCGCCCCACCAGAAACTCCGCCATCGTCGACAGCGGTTCGACCGTCGCCGAACAGCCGATTCTCGTGGGGGCGGACGGACAGAGGTCCTCCAGTCGTTCGAGCGACACCGACAGGTGCGTCCCGCGCTTGTTCTCCGCGAGGCTGTGAATCTCGTCGACGACGACGTACTCGACGGTCCGGAGCTTCTCTTTGAACTTCGGCGAGTTGAGCAGAATCGCCAGCGTCTCCGGCGTCGTGTTGAGGATGTGCGGCGTCGTCTCCAGCATCTTCTGGCGCTCCGAACTCTCGGTGTCGCCGTGCCGGATGGCGTGCCGGACCCGCACCTCCTCGCCGCGTTCGGCCATCCGTTCGGTGATGCCTTCGAGCGGTTCGGTGAGGTTCCGGTGGATGTCGTTGGCCAGCGACTTCAGCGGCGAGACGTACAGACAGTAGACGGAGTTCTCCAACCCCTCCTCGCGCTCTCGGTCCCTCCGGAAGAGGTCGTTGAGGATGGCCGTAAAGGAGGCGAGCGTCTTGCCGGACCCCGTGGGCGCGCAGACGAGGGCGTTCTCCCCCTCGTCGATGAGGGGGATACCCTCCCGCTGGGGCGGCGTGAAGAAGCCGCCGTTGCCGCCGACGTAGCGTCCGAACTGGTCGACCCACCACTCCCTGACCGCCGGTTCCAGTCGCGCCAGCACGTCCTCGTCGGCCAGCGGTACGGTTTCGGGGTCGAACTCGAACGAGTCTTCCTCGGCCGTCCGCGAGGCCGTCTCGCGGAGGAGGCGTCGGCCACCGCCACTCATTGCTCTCTGTCGGGGGCGCGCCTGTAAGTGGGTTGCGTCCGCGCGCGCGACTCGGGGACGAGTGCGACCCGCCGCCGACGGCGGACTCCGCCAGCTTATATCCGTGCCGCCGCGTACGACGACTATGCGCGTCACCTTTCTCGGTACCGGAAGCGCGATGCCCGCCCACGACCGGGCGCAGACGGGCCTCCTCGTGGAGTCCGGCGACCGCTCGCTCTTGGTCGACTGCGGCAGCGGCGTCCTCTCACGTCTCGCAGGCACCGAGACGGGCTACGAGGGCGTCGGCACCGTCCTGCTCACCCACCATCACCTCGACCACGTCTCGGACCTCCTCCCCCTGTTGAAGGCGCGGTGGCTGGCGGGGGAGACGCACCTCGAAGTCGTCGGCCCGGTGGGCACGAAACGACACCTCGACGACCTCCTCGACGTGTACGAGTACATGCAGAACCGGGTCGACCTGCAGATCAGAGAGGTCCCCGCCGGGTCGTTCGACGTCGGGGGGTTCGCGGTGGAGGCGATGGAGGTGCGCCACTCCGTGGACTGTCTCGCCTACCGGTTCGCGGGCGACGGCGACAACGACGGCGACTTCGTGTTCTCCGGCGACTCGGAGGCGTTCGAGGGACTCGCCAACTTCGCGGACGGCGCGGCCGTCCTCGCGCACGACTGCTCGTTCCCCGAGGACGTGGACGTATCGGGCCACCCGACGCCCTCGAAGTTGGGCGCCGCCCTCTCCGGCCGCGACATCGGCCGCGTCTATCTGACGCATCTGTATCCCCACACCGAGGGGCGACACGAGGAGATGTTGGAGTCGATCGCGAGAGGGTACGACGGCGACGTGCGCTTCGCGCGCGACGGCCTCCGAATCGATATCTGACCGGCCAGTTCGGCGCTCAACCGCGAATTACGGTCCCCGCGTCCTCCCCGGCGAGGAAGGCCGCGAGGGCGTCGGGACCGAAGACGCGCGCCGGCGCGCCGAGTTCGAGCAGGGCGCGCACTTTCGCGGCCATCCCGCCGGTCACGTCGGTCGCGTCGCTGCCGCCCAACACGTCGCGGACGTCCTCGAACGCCGTTATCTCGGGAATCACCGCCCCGTCGTCGTCGAGGACGCCCGGAACCGTCGAACACAGTCCCACGCGGTCGGCGTCGAGGCCGCGCGCGAGCGTCGTCACGAGTTCGTCGCCGCTCAGCACCGTCGCGCCCGCGCCGGCGTGCGCGACCATATCGGCCTGCACGACCGGGACGAACCCCTCCTCCAGCATGGTCGCCGCCGGGTCGAGGGGAAGCGAGAGGCGGGCCGCCGAGTCCCGCGTCGCCGCCGAGAGCGGGTGGACCGGGAGGGCGTCGACGCCCGCCCCGTGAAGCCGCGTCACCACGGCGTCGTTCAGCCGGCGCATCGCGTCGTGGACGGCGAAGGCCGCCTCGGCGTCGCGCGTGCCGTCGGCGTCGCTGACGCCGTGCTTCGCGGCGTGGTGGTGGCCGAAGCTCCCGCCGCCGTGGACGAGGACGAGGCGCGGGGCGTCGTCCGCGTCCAACGCCTCGGCCACCGCCCCGACGGCGCCGTCGAGGGCGTCGCCGTCGACGGTCTCGGGGGCTGACTTGTCGGTGAGGACGCTCCCGCCGAGTTTGAGGACGGTGGTGGTCGTCATTCCTCCTCCACCCGGACCCCGCCGCGCGCGAGTTCGGCGCGGAACGCGTCCTCGCACTCCGGCGTGAACCGGAGGGCCGTCTCCGTCTCCTCGGTTCGGTCGAGGGCGACGACGCAACCGCCGCCGCCCGCGCCGGTGAGTTTCGCGCCGTGCGCGCCCGCCTCGCGGGCCGACCAGACCATGTTGTCCAAAGAGCGCGAGGAGACGCCGAGCGCCTCCAAGAGGCCGTGGTCGAAGTTCATCAGGCGGCCGAGTTCGGCGAGCACCGACTCGGGCGGGTCGTCCGTCGGGTCGGCCTCCGCGAGGACCGCCTCGCCGCGGCGGACCAAGTCGCCGATGCTCCCGACGGTGTCGGCGGCGAAACCGTACTCTTCGCGGAGCGACCGGACGCCGGCGACGAGTTCCCCAGTGTCGCCCGCGCCGCCGTCGAAGCCGACGACGAACGGGAGGTTCGGCGCGTCGATGCGCCGGCAGTCGTCGCCCTCCACGCGGACGGCGCCGCCGACGGCGCAGCAGAACGTGTCCGCGCGGGAAGCGTGTCCGTCCTGCACGTCGTACTCCGCGCGGTAGGCGCGTTCGGCGACCGCTTCGGGGTCCAGCGGCGTGCCGAGTTCGCGCGTCGCGGCATCGATGCCGGCGACGACGACGGCCGCCGAGGAACCGAGTCCGGCGCCGAGGGGGATGTCGCTCTCGACGGTGACGTCGAATCCGGCGCTCGGCGCGTCGGCCGCGTCTCGGGCCTGTTCGACGGCCGCGGCGACGTAGGCGATGCCGGCCTCGACGAGTCCCTGCGCGACGTTCACGTCGGGTCTGTCGTCGCCCTCGCCGCCGTACTCGACGGTGAAGCCGTCGAGGCTCAGGTCGGGCGCGGTGACGCGGACCCGGTCGTCCTCGCGGGCGTCGACGGAGACGGTCGCTCGGCGCTCGACGGCGCAGGGCACCGCCGGTTCGCCGTAGACGACTGCGTGCTCCCCGAACAGGTACACCTTCCCGGGGGCGCTCGAAACGGTCATGTCCCAGGATTCCCCGGACGGCGCTTAAGGTTGTCCGACCGTCGGCACTCGATAAGTGGATGGAAAAGAAAGGCGGGTCGAGTCGCGGAGTCGAGCGGTCGTCGAAACGGCGCGGCTTACTGTTCGTCGTCGTGTTCGTCGTCCTCGTCGAGGACGGCGTCGTGGTCGTCGTCGTCGCCCGCGTCGGTCTCCTCGTCGTCGACGATGCTCGTCGCCGCCTCGTCGTTGTCGTCCGTGTTGAGAGCGGCGTCGTGGCTCTCGTCGTCGGTGTCCGAGAGGTCGTCGAGTTCGTCGAATTCGTCGTCGCCGCTCATCAGCTTCTTCGCGACGAGCAGGGCGCCCAGGAGGACGAGCGCCACGAGGATGCCGCTCTTGCTCCGACCCGACGATTCGGCGTCGGCGTCGACGTCGTGGCTCTCTTCGTCGGCGTCGTCGTCGAGGACGGCGTCCTCCGCCTCTTCGACCGCTTCGTCGGTGTCGGTCACGTCGCCGACGGAGATGTCGGTGAGGTCGTCGAGTTCGGCCAACTCGTCGATGTCGTCGCCGCTCATCAGCTTCTTCGCGACGGCGAAACCGGCCAGGAGGAGGAGACCGATGATGGTGCTCCCCTTCCCGCGCCCCGACGACCCGGTGTCGTCGTCGGTCTCGATGTCCTCGAGTTCGTCGTCGACGGAGACGTCGGTGTCGTCCTCGTCGTCGCCGACGGAGTCCTCGGCGTCACCGTCGGTGACGCTGATAGACTGGAACAGGCCGCCCCCGTCCTCGTCGCCTTCGTCGGTCTCGGTGGCCTCTTCGGCCAGTTTCTTGACGAACCCCGGCGCCGAGTTCGACGCGCTGAAGTTAGGCTCGTGCAGATTTATCTCGAAAAGCGTGAACGATTTGTCTCCCATAGCACTCTCAATACGCCGACGAGCGGAATAATCGTTGTGCCCGTTGCCCGGAATAAAACGGGTGACGGAACGTCAGAAAAGGGAGAGGATGTCGGGGTCCAGAGGAGCGCGTTCCGACGACGGTGCCGTCGGAACTCGGACGACGGCACCGGTATCGGTGCTTTGAGGTGCGAACTGGCCCTCGCCTCCCCCATGGACGAGCAGCGACGGACGTTTCTGACCGACCTGCTGAGCGCGCCGAGTCCCTCCGGATTCGAGACGGCGGGTCAGCGGGTGTGGGTGTCGTACGTCGAGGAGTTCGCCGACGAGGTGCGCATCGACGCCTACGGCAACGCGGTGGCGGTTCACGAGGGGGCCGACGACGCGGCCGAAATCGCGTTCACGGGGCACGCCGATGAGATCGGCTACATCGTCCGCGACGTGACCGACGACGGCTTCCTCCGCATCGAAGCCATCGGCGGCGCGGACCGCACCGTCTCGAAGGGTCAGCACGTCACCGTCTACGCCGGGGACGAGGAGGTGCCGGGCGTCGTCGGTCAGACGGCCATCCACCTGCGGGAGACCGGGGACGAGGAACACGAGGACCTGACCGAGCAGTTCGTCGACGTGGGCGCGACGAGCGAGGAGGAGGCGCGCGAACTCGTCGAAGTGGGCGACCCCCTCACCGTTCGGACGCGAATCCGGGACCTACACGGCACCCGAATGGCCGCCCGCGGGATGGACAACCGCGTCGGGACGTGGGCCGCGGCCGAGGCGCTTCGTCGGGCCGTCAAGGCGGACGTGGACGCGACGGTGTACGCCGTCAGCACGGTGCAGGAGGAACTCGGCGTGCAGGGCGCGAAGATGGTCAGCTACGACCTGAACCCCGACGCCGCCGTCGCCATCGACGTGACGCACGCGACGGACAACCCCGACGTGTCGGGCAAGCGCCGCGGCCCCGTCGAACTCGGCGGGGGGCCGGTCGTCACGCGCGGGAGCACGAACCACCCCGCCGTCGTCGAACTCGCTCGCGACGCCGCTGACGAGGCCGCGGTGGACGTGCAGTTGCAGGCGGCGGGTATCCGGACCGGAACCGACGCCGACGCGTTCTACACCTCCAGAAGCGGCATCCCCTCGCTGAACGTGGGAATTCCGAACCGCTACATGCACACGCCGGTGGAAGTCGTCGACACCGAGGACTTAGACGGCGTGGCGACGCTGCTCGGGGCGATGGCCGAACGCGCCGCTGACGCCGCGCCGTTCGCCGTCGATATCTGACCCGCCGAGCGCGAATCCGGACGCGACAGCCGTCCGCGTGGCCCTCCCTCGCACGGGCGTTGACGCGAAAGAAAACCGTTAAAAGTCGCGGCGGGGTGATTTGGGGTATGGCTGGAACTATCGAAGTGCTCGTTCCCGGCGGGGAGGCCAACCCCGGTCCGCCGCTCGGACCGGAACTCGGCCCGACGCCGGTGAACGTGCAGGACGTCGTGCAGGAGATAAACGATCAGACCGCCGCGTTCGACGGCATGGAAGTGCCCGTGACGGTCGAGTACGACGACGACGGCTCGTTCTCCATCTCGGTCGGCGTCCCGCCGACGGCCGAACTCATCAAGGACGAGGCCGGGTTCGAGACCGGTTCCGGCGAACCCCAGGAGAACTTCGTCGCGGACCTGAGCTTCGACCAGGTGAAGAAAATCGCCGAGCAGAAGTCCTCGGACCTGCTCGCGTACGACACGAAGAACGCCGCCAAAGAGGTCGTCGGAACCTGCACCTCCCTCGGCGTCACCATCGAGGGGAACAACCCCCGCGAGTTCAAACAGCGCATCGACGACGGCGAGTACGACGACGAACTCACCGCGTAGACCGACTCGCCGACCGCTCCGGGGACGGCGTTCCCTTCTTCGACTTCGCGTCAACTCCCTCCGTGGGAGCCGCGCGTCCGTCGGACGCGTTCGGTAGGTGGGTCATCATCATCTCCGCCTCGTCCGGAGGCGTCAGTTCGAGGGCGGACGCCCGTCAGCGTTTGTGTGTCGGTGGCACGGAAACGCCGCGTAGCGGGCGGATACCGTATTTCTCCGGAAATCCCTTCGACGGACTTAAGGGCGCCATTCCCATTTGCTCCGACGAGGCAGGCAGACGCCTGTTTCACTGACCCGTAGGAGCAATCCTGCGTACTACGGAGGTGAATAATGGCAGATACGATAGTTGACGCAGTCTCTCGCGCACTTGACGAGGCACCGCAGCGGAATTTCCGCGAAACGGTCGACCTCGCTATCAACCTGCGCGACCTTGACCTAAACGACCCGTCGAAGCGTGTCGACGAGAGCATCGTGCTCCCGGCCGGCACCGGACAGGAGACGCAAATTGTCGTCTTCGCGACCGGCGAGACCGCGCTCCAAGCAGAGGAGGTTGCCGACCGAGTGATGGACGGTAACGACCTCGAAGACCTTGGAGACGACTCGGACGCCGCGAAGGACCTCGCCGACGAAACGGACTTCTTCGTCGCCGAGGCCGACATGATGCAAGATATCGGCCGCTACCTCGGGACCGTCCTCGGTCCTCGTGGTAAGATGCCGACGCCGCTCCAACCGGACGACGACGTGGTCGAAGTTGTGAATCGGATGAAGAACACGGTCCAACTCCGCAGTCGTGACCGCCGGACGTTCCACACCCGCGTGGGTGCCGAGGACATGTCCACCGACGAAATCGCGGAGAACATCGACGTCATCGTGCGTCGCCTCGAAGCGACGCTCGAGAAGGGCCCCCTCAACATCGACGGGGTCTACGTGAAGACGACGATGGGCCCATCGGTGGAGGTCGAAGCATGAGCGAGAGCGAAAGCGTCCGCAAGACAGAGACCATCCCCGAGTGGAAGCGCATCGAAGTCGACGAACTCGTCGACTTCCTCGAAAACTACGAGTCCGTCGGCGTCGTCAGCGTCACCGGCATCCCGAGCCGCCAACTGCAGAGCATGCGCCGGGAGCTTCACGGGAGCGCCGCGCTCCGCATGAGCCGCAACACGCTCCTGACGCGCGCGCTGGAGGACGTGAACGACGGCCTCGAACAGCTGACCGAGTTCGTCTACGGACAGGTGGCGCTCGTGGGGACGAACGACAACCCGTTCGGCCTCTACAAGGAGCTCGAAGCCTCGAAGACCCCCGCGCCCATCAACGCGGGCGAGGTCGCCCCGAACGACATCGTCATCCCCGAGGGTGACACCGGCGTCGACCCCGGTCCGTTCGTCGGCGAACTCCAGCAGGTGGGGGCCTCGGCCCGCATCATGGACGGCTCCATCAAGGTCACCGAGGACTCCCACGTGCTCGACGAGGGCGAGGTCGTCTCCGAGGAACTCGCCAACGTCCTCGCGGAACTCGGCATCGAGCCGAAAGAGGTCGGTCTCGACCTCCGCGGCGTCTACTCCGAGGGCGTCCTGTTCGAGCCCGACGAACTCGCCATCGACGTGGACGAGTACCGCACGGACATCCAGTCCGCCGCGGCGGGCGCCCGCAACCTCTCGATCAACGCGGGCTACCCGACGGCGCAGACCGCGCCCACCATGCTGGCGAAAGCCGCCGGCGAGGCGAAGGCCCTCGGCCTGTTCGCCGCCATCGAGGACCCCGAACTCGTTCCGGACCTCATCGCCAAGGCCGACGCGCAGCTCCGCACGCTCGCGGCGCAGATCGACGACGAGGAGGCCCTCCCCGAGGAGCTCCGCGGCGTCGAGACGCCCGAGCCTGCGGCCGAGTCCGCCGACGAGGCGGACGAGGACGAATCGACTGACGAAGACACGGAAACCGAGGCCGACGACACCGACGACACCGACGACGACGATGACGACGGTGCCGACGGACTCGGCGCGATGTTCGGATAATCAACGAGGAACACAACAATGGAATACGTTTACGCAGCTCTCATCCTGAACGAATCGGGCGAAGAGATCAACGAAGACAACGTCACCGCGGTGCTCGACGCCGCCGGTGTGGACGTCGAGGAATCCCGCGTCAAGGCGCTCGTCGCCGCGCTGGAGGACGTCGACATCGAGGAGGCCGTCGACACGGCCGCCGCCGCTCCCGCGCCCGCCGCGGGCGGTAGCGCCGGTGGCGACGTCGAGACGTCCGACGACGACGACAGCGACGACGACGAGGGTGGCGACGAAGACGCCGCCGCCGACGAGGACGACGAGGAAGAAGACGAGTCCTCCGGCGAGGGCCTCGGCGAACTCTTCGGCTAACGCCGAAGCTCGCACGTCCGTCCGGACGTCGCACCTCGAATCGTCAGTACATCCCGCATTTTTCTGGACCCCGCCGCGCAGTGGCTACCGCGGCTCGACACGAAGTGGCGACTCCCGCCGAGAGCCGTCGGTGAGGAGCTCTCGAACCTCGAACGGCCGCGCCTCCCGTCGGTGCCGCTCGTAGACGGCGTCCGCCCACTCGCGGGCTTCGGGGGACTTCGTATCGATCACGGCTTCGAGCTGCGCGGTCTCGGGGTCGTGGCCGCAGATGCCGACGCAGTCGTCCATGATGTTGAGTCCGCATCGGTCGCTATCCGGGAGGCCGTCGTGGAGGAAGACGGTGCAGTTGTCGCGTTCGAGCGCTCGGGCGGTCAGGTCGGGGTTCCAGTCTACGATCGCTCGGAGGACGGGAAGCGAGTAGATGTACTCCATCTCCATCCCCTCCAGCACGCGTCGACAGAACACTTCGAGGTTACCCGATTTGTATATCGTCGTTCCGAGTCCGCGGATGGAGTCGGTCGATTCGAGCAGGTGACTGACCCGTTCGACGGGCGTGTACGGATAGCTCGGCCCGGGATACGAGACCACGAGGTCGTCGAAGCTCTCGACGTCGAACCCCTCCATCTCCCTCGGGAGCCACCGCCAGACCTCGCGGAGCGTCTCGCACGTCTCCATCCCCGACCGCAACTCGACGAACCGCTCGGTCACGAACTCGCCCAGCGGCGTGAGTTCGTAGCGCGGCCCGTCGCGCGCGATCCAAGAACGGTCCTCGAGGTCGCGGAGGACGCGCCCGACGGTTGGGTCGGACGCGCCGGTTGCCTCGCGCAGGTCCCGCCGGTCGCGTCGTTCTTCGGCGAGAGCTTCCAGCGCTGGGACGCGGTGTTCCGATCGCGCCAGAAACTCGATCGCTTGCATCGCGTCTCCCATGCTAGCACTATTCATACTACGGATAAAACGTTTCAGTCGGGTCGGAGGGTGACCGAACCTGCGCGCGCCGTCGCCGTCCGGTCCTCCTCCATCGGTGTCGTTCTCGATTCGGTTCGGTCGTGCGGGGTCGTCACTCGGCGCTCTCACCTACTTTCGCCCGTATGTGGTCGATGACCGCCGAATGTTCCGTCTGCGGACTGAACATCACGATCTCCGAGTCCTCGTGCGCACGGACGGTGTGCCCCGGCGGCCAGTAGAACAGTTCACCGGTCCGAGTCACCTCGCTGCTCCCGTCGGAGTAGCCGACGCCGAGGGTTCCCGCGACGACGTACCCCCAGTGCGGACACTGACAGTGGTCGTCTTCGAGACCTTTCAACAGCGGTGTGATGTCCGTCTCGGCGGCGAACGTGAAGTACTCGCCGCTGAGTTCTCCGTACTCGCTCGCGTCACCGAAGCCCGTCTGCTGACGAGCGACAGCGTCTGGCGTGTCGACTCTGACCGGTATGTCGCGCTTGTCTTGCCTCATCTCGTTCACCTTCCGCCGAGAGGCCGACCGCGTCGCGACGGGTCCTCCGCCCCGGCGGTCCGCCGCGGTCGCCCCTCGACGCGTTGACCGACGGCGCCGGAGAAAGTGTAGTTATCCTGTGAATATTTTCACCGGGTGAACGACGTTCCGTGCCGTCGCGAGGTGCGCGGTGCGGATACGGCTTCGTCCCGCCGCACGTTTATATACGAGAGCGCGGCCAGCACGCGCAGATGGCCGCACCGCTCCCGTCCGCCGACGCCGCCCTCGTGACCCTCGGGTTCGTCGCAGGCGGTATCTGCCTCGGCACCGCGAGCGGCCTCGTCCCCGGACTGCACGTCAACGCCCTCGCCCTCCTCCTGGCGGCCGCCGCGCCGACGCTGCCCGCGCCGCCGGCGGCGGTGGGCGCGGCCGTCCTCGCGGCGGGCGTCGTCCACACCTTCCTCGACGTCGTCCCCGCCCTCGTCCTCGGCGTCCCGGACGCGGCGACGGCGGCCGGGTCGCTGCCGGGCCATCGGCTCGTTCTCGCCGGACGGGGCCGCGAGGCGCTCCGGCTCTCGGCCGTCGGGAGCGCCGCCGCCGTCGCCGTCGCGGTGCCGTTGTCGCTCCCCCTGTCGGCGCTCGTCGCCGCCGGCCGCGAGGAACTGGACGCGGCGCTCCCCGTCCTCCTCGCCGTCGTCGTCTGCCTCCTCGTCGCGGCCGAACCGACGTGGCGCAAGCGACTGGCCGGCGCGGGATGCTTCGGTCTCGCGGCGGCGCTCGGTTTGCTCGTTCTCGACGCGGGGACGACGGGCGCGCTCGTGCCGGAGGCGGCGGCGTCGATGCTCGCGCCGCTGTTCGCCGGCCTGTTTGGGGCGCCGGTGCTCGTGGACGCGCTCTCCGGCCGCGGGGCGATACCGCCGCAGGTCGGGCGGGGAGTCGCCCTCTCTCCCCGAGCGACGCTCCGCGCCGCGCTCTCGGGCGTCGGCGGCGGGGCGCTGGTCGGCTACCTGCCCGGCGTCTCCGCGGGCGTGGCGACGGTGTTGGCGCTCGGCGGCGTCGGCGGGGAGTCGGGAGGCGGGGCGACGGGAACGGACCCGAGTGGCGAACGAGCGCGAACCGACCGCGCGTACGTCGTGGCGACCAGCGGCGCGGACACCGCGACGGCCGTCTTCGCGGCGGCCGCGCTGGTCGTCCTCGGCGACGAACGCAGCGGCGTCGCCGTCGCCCTCTCGGCCGTCGCCGGCGGCGGGTCGCCGTTCGGGTCCGTCTCGGCGCTCGCCGTCGTCGTCCTCGCGGCGGGGGTCGGAACGGCACTCGTCCCCCTCGTCGGCGACCGCTACCTCGCGCTGGTCCGTCGACTCCCGCATCGGCCGCTCTCGCTCGCCGTCCTCCTCCTGCTGTGGGTGCTGGCGGCCGCGTTCGCCGGCTTGCTCGGGGCGTGCGCGTTCGCCGTCGCGGCGCTGGTCGGCCTCGCACCGCCCCGTCTCGGTATCCGACGCGTCCATCTCATGGGAGTGTTGATAGCACCCGTCGCGCTCGGATCGCTCGGATAGCTCGGAAAAGACAACCGTTAAAAGTCGCCGACGGGTTGGTAATCGTATGAGCCAGTCCGACTCCGAGCAGCGACACGCCAGACAGTGCGTGTCCTGCGGCATCAACATCTCCGGCATGAGCGCCGCGACGTTCAGCTGTCCGGAGTGCGGTACCGAGATTTCGCGCTGCGCGAAGTGCCGAAAGCAGAGCAACCTCTACGAGTGTCCCGACTGCGGCTTCATGGGTCCGTAACGATGGGGAAGGTAGCTGCCAAGATGAAGGTCATGCCGAACAGCCCCGAGATGGACCTCGACGAGCTTCAAGAGCGTCTCGAAGAGTCCCTCCCCGAGGGCGCGAAGATAAACGGCTTCGAGCGCGACGACGTGGCGTTCGGCCTCGTCGCGCTTCTCCCGACGGTCATCGTCCCCGACGACGCCGGCGGCACCGAGGCCGTCGAAGAAGCGTTCACGGGCGTCGAGGGCGTCGAGAGCGTCTCCGTCGAGAACGTCGGCCGCATCTGAGGCGTCAATCCGCGGCCGTTCTGACCCTATTTTTCAGTCGCTCAGTTCCACGGCCAGCAGGCCGGCCACCGGCGAGAGGGCGAATCCCAGCCCGAGGGCGACGAACAGGGGCAGGAGCGTGCTCGCTCCGAGGGCCCACGTGACGGCGACGCCGACGACGGCGCCGAGGAAGATGGCGGCTGACAGACCCGTCCCGAACCGTTCGCCGAGGTGGCTCGGCACCCCGTCGGACCGCGGCGACTCGACGGGTTCGACGTCGTACTGCGTCGCCTGTTCGTCGGCGGTACGTCTGCTGTTCCCCGCGGTGACTCCTTGAACCATGTTCGGAGAGACGCTCGATAAGAGCGTAGCGTTTTCTCTCGTTCTCGTCGGCTGGGAACTCCGATGCGCCGAAGTCGTCGCAGTTGAGGAGAGAGCGGGCGACGGAGCCGCTCAGAACGCGGCGTCGAACGCCGAGTCGAGGTCCGCCTTCAGGTCGTCGACGTGTTCGATGCCGACGGAGACGCGGACGAGGCCGTCGGCGAGGCCGGCCGCGACGCGTTCCTCCCGCGGGATGGCCGCGTGCGTCATCGCCGCCGGCTGCTCGATGAGGCTCTCGACGCCGCCGAGACTCTCCGCGAGCGTGAACACCTCCGTCTCGGAGACGACGGTGGAGGCCTGACTCAGCGACCCGTCCACCTCGAAGGAGAGCATCCCGCCGAAGTCGTCCATCTGCTCGGCCGCGAGTTCGTGTTGCGGGTGCGACTCCAGACCGGGGTAGTACACCCTGTCGACGCGCTCGTGACCTTCGAGCCACGAGGCGAGTTCGTGGGCGTTCTCGCAGTGGCGGTCCATACGGACCGAGAGCGTCTTCGTCCCCCTGAGGACGAGAAAGCAGTCGAACGGCGACGGCGTCGCGCCGACGGAGTTCTGGTAGAAGCCGAGTTCCTCGTCGAGGTCCGCGTCGTCGGTGACGAGGGCGCCGCCGACCACGTCCGAGTGGCCGCCGAGGTACTTCGTCAGCGAGTGGCTCACGATATCGGCGCCGAAGTCGAGCGGTCGCTGGAGGTAGGGCGTGGCGAACGTGTTGTCGACGGCGCAGAGCGCGTCGTACTCGTGGGCGAGGTCCGCGAGGGCGCCGATGTCGTTGACGCGCATCAGCGGGTTCGTCGGCGTCTCGACCCACAGCAGGGCCGTCTCCTCGCGCATCGCGTCGGCGACGGCGTCGTGGTCGGTGGTGTCGACGAAGTCGAACGAGAGGTCGAACTTCTCGTACACCTGCGTGAAGATTCGGTGGGTGCCGCCGTACACGTCGTCGCCGGTGACGACGTGGTCGCCCGCTTCGAGGAGGTTCAAGACGGTGTTGATAGAGCCCATCCCCGAGGAGAACGCGCGGCCGTGCGCCCCGCCCTCCAGGGAGGCGAGGTTCGATTCGAGGTCCGTCCTGGTGGGGTTGCCCGTCCGCGAGTACTCGTAACCGCGGTGGTCGCCCGGTCCGTCCTGTTCGTACGTCGAGTTGGCGTAGATGGGCGTCATCAGCGCGCCCGTCTCCTCGTCGGGGTCCTGCCCGGCGTGAATCGCGCGCGTCTCGATGCGTTGGTCGTCGCTGTCGTCCATGTCGAGTCCCTCTCGGGCGACGGGCGTGACTCTTCCCCTTCGCCCCCCGTGCTTTCTGTGCGTCCGGCTGCCCGGTGCGGTCACTCGGTCCCCGTGCCGCCCGCACGTCGCCCCGTGAGCCCTCCGCACGGCCCGGACAGGAACGTGCGTTTTATAACTTCGTCACCAGTAGACTGCTGCACGACTATGCCGAGTTCAAACGGTCCGCTTCACGGGACGCGAGGAAAGCTCTCGAACAACCCCCGCGAGCGAGGAACCTCCCCGCCGCAGCGCGCGATTCAGGAGTACGACGACGGCCAGAAGGTCCACCTGAAGATAGACCCCAGCGTGCGCAAGGGTCGCTTCCACCCGCGCTTCAACGGCCACACGGGCGAAGTGGTCGGCAAGCAGGGCCGCGCGTTCAAAGTCGAGATCAACGACGGCGGCAAGGACAAGATACTCGTCGTCCGCCCCGCCCACCTGCGCGCCCAGCAGTAATCCACTCGCGATGACCATCTTCAAAGAGAAGGTACACGAGGAGTACCAGACCACGAGCGAGGTCAAAGACCTCCTCGAAGAGGTCGAGGCCGAACGCGCCGCGGACGAGGAGCGCGAACTCCGCTACGAACTCGCCCGCGCCATCGAACACGTCAACCGCTTCGCCGTCCTCGACGCAGAGGAGTCGCGCGAACTCGTCGAGGGACTCCTCGAACTGGAGAAGGTGGACGAGAAGACCGCGTTCAAAATCGCGGACCTCCTGCCCCAGAGCCGGGACGAACTCCGCGCCGTCTACGCCCAAGAGCGGTACGCCCTGAGCGGCGACGAACTCGACGACGTGTTGAACGTCGTCGCGAAGTACGTCTGACTTCGAGGCGACCGATCGGTTCCTTTTCGGACGACGGCTTCCGGGGGCGGGCGACGCCGTTCGTCGCCCGTCCGCCGAAACGGCCAACCGTTTAAATACGCCCTCGGCGTATCGGATGACATGACGAGCGCTGAGAGCGGAGACGCCGACCCCGATTCGCCGGTCGACGAGACCGAGAGCGGCGCCGACGCGACCGAGGAGGAGGTCCAGTACGCCGTCGTCCTCGACCACCTCCCCCACGGGCGGCCGGACGACGACCGCCCCCGGTACAAGAAATCGCCGCTGGCGTACGCCCTCGGAGAGCGGAACTTCCGCCTCTTCGAGCTTCGACTGACCGACGACTCCGATACGTCCATCGGCGACAGGGTGGTGTTGTTCCCCGCAGAGAAGCGCGAGGCGGTCGAAGAACTCCGCGAGGTAGAGTACGACGACCTCTCGAACACGGCCTACTCGGAGTTGGAGTACGTCGTCGAGGACCTGGTCACCGAGAACGAGCGTCGCTTCGTCGACTTCTACAACGACGCCCAGCCCATCACGCTCCGCCTCCACCAGTTGAACCTCCTGCCGGGTATCGGCAAGAAACTGCGGAACAACATCCTCGACGAACGGAAGCGCGGCCCGTTCGAGAGCTTCGAGGACGTCGAAGAGCGGGTCTCCGGACTCCACCACGCCGACGACGTGTTAGTCGAACGCGTCATGGAGGAACTGCGCGACGACGACCTGAAGTACAAGGCGTTCGTCGGCCGCGACGACTGAAATCCGAGCCGAGACGTTTACACCCGCGCGGACGAAACCTCGGCCGATGACCGAGCCGCAGCCGGACACGCCCGAGGCCGCGGCGCGCGCGCCGCGCGACCCGGACCGACTCATCGAACGCGCGGGCCTGCGCGGCGACCCCAACCAGGACCAGCACTTTCTCGTCGACGACCGCGTCTTAGCGCGCATCCCCGAGTACCTACCCGAGGACGCCGACACCTCGCACGTGCTCGAAGTCGGCGGCGGGACGGGCGCGCTGACCGACCGCCTGCTTCGTATCGCCGACCGCGTCACCGTGGTCGAACGCGACTCCCGCCTCGCCGCCTTCCTCCGCGAGGAGTTCGCTGCGGAGGTCGAAAACGGGCGGCTGACCGTCCTCGAGGGCGACGCACTGGAACTCGACCTCCCCGAGTTCACCGCCTGCGTCTCGAATCTCCCCTACGGCATCTCCTCGGAGATAACCTTCCGATTGCTCCCGCGGGGCGTCCCCCTCGTCTTGATGTTCCAAAAGGAGTTCGGCGAGCGGATGGCCGCCGAGTCGGGGACGAGCGAGTACGGCCGCCTGTCGGTGAGCGCCCAGCACTACGGCGACGTGGAGGTGGTCGAGACGGTGCCCAAGGGGGCGTTCTCGCCCGCGCCGGCCGTCGAGAGCGTCGTCGTCCGCGTGACGCCGCGCGACCCCGACTACGAGGTCGACGACGAGTCGTTCTTCCTCGACTTCGTGAAGGCGCTTTTCACCCAGCGGCGGAAGACTATCCGCAACGGCATCCGCAACACGGCGCACATCTCCGGGCTGTCGGACCCGGAGGCCGTCGTCGACGCCGCCGACGAGGCGACGCTCCGGAAGCGCGCGGGGAAGATGTCTCCGAGCGAGTTCGCCGCGCTGGCGACGCTCGCCGACGAACACGGCCGATAGATGAGCGCGGTGCCCCTCCTCGCCCCGTTGCAGAACGGCGTCTCCCCGCTGGACGAACTCGCCTCGCTCGTGCCGTCGTTCGCGGGCCGGGTGGCGGTCACCGGAGTCATCATCTTCCTCGTGACGGCGCTGCTGGCGCGCGGGGACCGGGTCCACGACTCCGACCCCGAACACGTCCCGGCGGCGCTGTGGAGCCTGCTCGTGACGCTGACGACGATGTCGGTGACCATCGGGGCCGCCGCCGCCATCGTCGGCATCTGGGGGCAGGCGACGCAGGTCGCCGAGGTGTTCGAAGGGTACGACTTCGGCTATCGGTCGTTCGTCAACCTCGGTCTCTCGATTCTCATCCTCGTCGGCGCGTACACGATGACGAGCCTCGTCCGCCGCCTCGTCGACGAGGTGACGGAGGCCCGGCCCGCGGTGAGCCAGCACCAACGCGAGATAGCCTACCGCATCGCGCAGGTGTTCCTCTACGTCGTCGGCGTCTCGATGGTGCTGGCCCTCTGGAACGTCGACCTCGGCGGCATCCTCGTCGGCGCGGGCTTCCTCGGCATCGTCGTCGGGATGGCCGCCAGACAGACGCTCGGGGCGCTGTTGGCCGGGTTCGTCCTGATGTTCTCCCGCCCGTTCGAGATAGGAGACTGGGTGGAGGTCGGCGACCACGAGGGCATCGTCACGGACATCACTATCGTCAACACGCGCATCCAGACGTTCGACGGCGAGTACGTGATGGTGCCGAACGACGTGGTCTCCTCCGAGAGCCTCGTCAACCGCAGTCGGAAGGGACGCCTCCGAATCGAGGTCGACGTGGGCGCCGACTACGACGCGGACCCGAAACGGGCGGCCGACGTGGCGCTCGAAGCCGTCGAGCGGTTGGACGAACCGCTGGGCGTTCCGACGCCGCAGGTGGTGCTCAAGCGGTTCGCCGACTCGGCCGTCGTGCTCGGCGTCCGCGTCTGGATCGACCGCCCCAGCGCGCGCCGCAAGTGGCGGACGCAGACGGCGGTCATCTCCGCGATAAAGGAGGAGTTCGAATCGGAGGGTATCAAGATACCGTACCCGCAACGCGAACTCATGTCCAGACCGGAGGAGAACGGGTTCGTCCTCTCGGGCGACGGCCGGGGGGCCGCCCCGCGAGAACCGAACCCCTCGACGGCGTCGACCGACGGCGGGGACGGACGCGAGGAGAACGACGCGGCCGACGGCGACTCTTCGGACGGTGAGGGCTCGTGACGGGCCGGGACCTCGCCGAGCGTCGGGGGATGGAGACGGACGTCTACCAACCGGCGGAGGACTCCGCGCTCCTCGCGGAGGCCGTCGTCGACCGGGCGAGTGGTCGGTTTCTCGAAGTCGGCACCGGTTCGGGGTGGGTCGCCGAACGGGCGGCCCGCGAGGCGGACGTCGAGAGGGTCGTCGCCAGCGACGTGAACCCGCACGCCTGCGAGAGTGCCCGCGAACGCGGCGAGCGGTCGGAAGCGGAGGGCAACCTCGGCATCGAGGCGGTGCGGGGAAGCCTCGTCGACCCCTTCCGCACGGACGCCTTCGACACGGTGGCGTTCAACCCGCCCTATCTGCCGACCGACCCCGACAACGAGTGGGACGACTGGATGGAACAGGCGCTCTCGGGCGGCGAAACCGGCCGGAAACTCCTGAATCCGTTCATCGACGACGTGGGGCGCGTCCTCGCCGGCGGCGGGCGCGTCCTCCTCCTCGTCAGTTCGCTCACCGGCTACGACGAAGTCGTCGCGCGCGTCGAGTTGCGCGGGTTCGACCACGAGACGGTGGTCCAGGAGTCCTACCCGTTCGAGGTGCTCTCCATCCTCGAACTGGCCCATAATCAGCAGTAATAGAACGCATCAGCAAATATTAAGCGTCGGCATTTCGTAGCCGTGCGTGATGACCGAACTGGTAGCGACCTCGCCCGGGCTGTTTCCTCTCCCGGACTGGGCGAAGTCGGACCTCTCAGACCTCAAAGGGCACCAGAAGGACGACCTCATCTCCGGCGACGAGTCGGGCGCTATCGGTAGCGTCTACGAGGAGGCGCGCGAGGAAGTCGTCTCGGACCAACTCGACGCGGGCCTCGACCGGGTGGTCGAGGGGCAACTCCGCTGGGACGACATGCTCGCGCACCCGCTGACCGTCCACGACAACGTCGAGACGGGCGGCATCGTCCGCTACTACGACAACAACAACTTCTACCGCGACCCCCGCGTCGTCGGCGAACTCGACTTCTCCGGCGACGTGGCCGCGGAACTGGAGGCGGCGGCCGACCTCGCGGGCGAGACGCCCCTACAGGCCGTCCTCCCCGGCCCGTACTCGCTGGCCGAACTCGCGAGCGACGAGCACTACGGCGACGAGGCGGAGTTCCTCTCGGCCGTCGGCGACTTCCTCGCCGGCGAGGTGGAGGCGTTCCCCGAACACGAGACGCTGTTCCTCCTCGACCCCTCGCTCGTGACCGACGCGCCGGACGAGGACCTCGCGGAACTCGTCCCCGAGACCATCGACGCCGTCGCGGGCGCGACGGACGCCGACGTGGTCGTCCACACCTACTGGGGCGCCATCGACGAGAAGACGTACGCGCACCTGATGGACGCCGACGTGGAGGCCATCGGCTTCGACTTCGTCGCCGGCGGCCGGGAGGAGACGCTGTACAACCTCAACGAGTACGGCGCGAAAGACGACGTGGCCCTCGGCCTCGCCGACGGCCAGAACACCTTGGTCGAAGAGCCAGAGACCGTCCGCGAACGCGTCGACTGGGTGAACGGCCAGATTCAGGCCTCGGAGTTCGACACCGCCTACGTGACGACCAACACCGAACCGTTCTACCTGCCCGTGAACAAGCACAAGGAGAAACTCGAGGCGTTGGCTGCGGCCGCCGACCTCGAATCGGAGGTGGAGGCGTAATGTCCCGGAACGCCGAGAACCGCGAGCAGTTCCGCCCGAACGGACTGGAGACCGACCACTTCCTCCTGACCACCGTCGTCGGGAGTTACCCGAAGCCGAAGTGGCTCAACCGCTCGAAGGAACTCGCCGAGGACGACGAGTCGAAGTTCGACGGCGACGACCTGGAGGAGGCGTACGACGACGCCGCCCGCGTCATCACGCACGAACACGAGAACGCCGGCCTCGACACCATCGTCGACGGCGAGATGCGCCGCGAGGAGATGGTCGAGTACTTCGCCCACCGCATCCCCGGCTACGAGTTCAACGGTCCGGTCAAGGTGTGGGGGCACAACTACTTCAACAAGCCCTCCGTCGCCAGCGAAGTCGAGTACGACGAACCCTGGTTGGTTGATGAGTTCGAGTTCACCTCCGACGTCGCCGAACGGCCCGTGAAGGTTCCCATCACGGGACCGTACACGCTCGCCCGCTGGTCGTTCAACGAGGCCTACGACACGGAGGCGGACCTCGCGTACGACCTCGCGGACCTCGTCAATCAGGAGGTCGAGAAGTTGGTCGAGGCGGGCGCGAAGTACGTCCAGATAGACGAACCCGCCCTCGCCACGACGCCGGACGACCACGCCATCGTCGGCGAGTGTCTCGAACGCATCGTCGACGGCATCCCCGAGGACGTGCGCATCGGTCTGCACGTCTGCTACGGCGACTACTCGCGCATCTACCCCGAGATAAACGAGTTCCCCATCGACGAGTTCGACGTGGAACTCTGCAACGGCGGCTACGAGCAGATAGACGTGTTCACCGACCCCGAGTTCGAACCGGACCTCGCGCTCGGCGTCGTCGACGTCCACACCGCCGAAGTCGAGTCCGTCGAGGAGATAAAGGAGAACATCCTGGAGGGACTCAAGGTCGTTCCGCCGGAGCGACTCACCGTCTCCCCGGACTGCGGCGTGAAACTCCTGCCCCGAGAGGTCGCCTACCAGAAGATGGAGAACATGGTGACGGCCGCCCGCGAAATCGAGGCCGAACTCGACGCCGGCGAGATAGACGTCACCGCGCCGACGCCGAAGGCGGACTGAATCGCGGAACCGCGGAGTCGCGAGGACCGCCCGGACCTTTTTCGGCGATTGCGACTCAACACCCGCCATGAGCGATTCGCTCGCCGACCGACTCGACGGCATCGTCCACGCGGACACGCAGGTCGCAGAGCGCGGCGTCGACCTCACCGTCGCGGAGATTCGCTCCGTCGACGAACCCGGCCGCATCGACTTCGGCGGCGGCGAACTGACCGACGCCGCCTCCTCGCCCGTAGAGACGGAGAAACGGAACTCCGAGGACGACTACGGCTGGTGGAACTTAGAGGAAGGGACGTACCTCCTCTCGTACAACGAGACGCTGACCGAGGGCGACCCCCTCGTCCTCCAACCGCGGACCGAACTGCGCGAACGCGGCGGCTCGCACCCGACGCTGTTCACCGACTCGGTAGGGACCGTGCCGCTGTCGGTGCCGACCGGCGGCCTCCGACTGAAGGAGAACGCGCGCGTGTCGACGCTGCTCGAACCGCCGTAGCCGCCGCACCGCGTTCCGGGGTGCGTCACGGCCACCCGACGAACGCCCGCAGGAAGAGAGCGCCGCCGACCAGCCACGTCAGGAGGACGACGGCGGCGACCACCCACCTCGCCCGGCCGGCGTCGACGTCCTCGTCGGCGCGCGCCCGGCACTCGCGCACCACCTCGTTCGGCGTCAATCGAAGCGCCGCCGCGACGCCCAGCGGCAGGACGAGCAACTCGTCGAGGTAGCCGACCACGGGCAGGAAGTCGGGAATCGGGTCGACCGGACTCAGGGCGTAGGCGACGACGAGGACGACGATTGCCTTCGCGCGCGCTGGCGTCCGGTCGTCCCGCGCGGCGAGGGCGAGAGCGTACACCTCCCGCTCCAGTTCCTCTGCGCGTTCGCGCCACGCGTCGAACATCGTCGCCGGATAGTCCGTCCGGGGACGAGAGCGCTTCGGCGGCGACGTCGACCGGAAGCGACGGCGTCAGAACCGGTCCGCGTCGAGGACGCGCGAACGGTCGGCTCCGACGCCCGTTACTGCGCCGTCGCCGGCGCGGGGCCGACCGCCCATTCGTCGCCGACGCGGCGCACCGCCACCTCCTCGCCCACCGCGTCGGAGATTCGCTCCGGAGCGACGCCGCAGGCGGCGGCGACCCGCTCGAACTCCGTTCGTCCGGTCAGCCGCGTCGGCACCGGCGTCCAGACGGGCAACGTCGCCGCGCGGCCCTCCAAGGGGAGCGCCACGTCGAAGCGGACGCCCGGCGTCCGTCGGAGGCGGCGGTGCAGTCGGCCGCGCCCGCGGCGGGACTCGGGAACGACGGCGCGGACGACGCCCGAGTCGACGTGCGGCGAGGCCGCGAGCGCACCCACTCGCGTCTCCACGTCGCGTACCGACGCCGGGGTCCCGGTGCGGACGGGGGCGACGGCGACGAATAGGCGGTCGACGACGCGCGTCGCGGTCCACGCCGTCACGGCGAGGAGGCCGACGCCGAACACCGCCGCCGCGAGGAAGAACGCCCCGAGGAGCCACAGGAGGAGTTCGAGATCCATGCGTGTCGTTGGCTCACGGTCGATATAGCGGTTGCTCGCGGTGGGACGGACTGTCAGCGCCGCTGGCGAATGCGAGAAAAACGAAAAGACGGCGTGCGGCCGATCGTCCGTTCGAGCGCCGTCGGCGCTCGTCGGGCCCGTTCAGCGGTTCAGTGGTCTTCTTCTTCGTACAGCCACGTCTCGTCGACGCGGTCGTAGTCGACGAGTTCGTCGTCGTCGAAGAAGAGGTCTATCTCGCGTTCGTTGGAGCCTTCGTCCTCGTGGTCCGAGGCGTGGATGACGTTGCGGCCGAGGTCGAGTCCGTAGTCGCCGCGGATGGTGCCGGGCGCGGACTCGGCGGGGTCGGTCTCGCCGACCATCGCGCGGACCTGTCGAGTCGCGTCGGCGCCCTGCCAGACCATCGCGAAGACGGGGCCGGACGTGATGAACTCGACGAGGCCGTCGAAGAACGGCTTGTCCTCGTGCTCGCCGTAGTGCTCCTCGGCGAGGTCGCGGTCGATCTGCATGAACTTGCCGGCGACCAGTTTCAACCCGCGCTCCTCGAAGCGGGAGACGATGTCGCCCACGAGTCCGCGCTGGACGCCGTCGGGCTTGACCATCACGAACGTGCGCTCGTCGTGGTGGCTCACTCGTCGCTCCCCTCCGTGGGACCGCTGGCGGCCTGTCCTTCGGCGGTCCACTCGAGGTCACGCGCTTCGCGGCCGAGGAAGTAGTTCTTCTCGGCCTTCGAGTCCTTGAAGTGGAGGATGGTGCCGTCGTTTCGGACGTACATCGTGCCCGTTCCGGGCTCGATCTGTTCACCCGTGTAATCGCAGGTTCGCGTCTCTACCATTGGTTACTGACCTCCGATGGAGTCCGCGTCACGCTGGGTTTCACGTAACTGGAGGATGTCGCCCTCGCGGACGGGGCCCAGCACGTTCCGCGTGATGATGCGGCCCTGGTTGGAGCCCTCGCGGATGCGGCACTTGACCTGCATGGCCTCGCCGTGCATCCCGGTCTTGCCAACGATCTCGATGACTTCCGCGGACGTCGAGTCGCTGGCGGTCTCTTCTGCGCTCATGGTCGATTACTGAAGTTCCTCGACCTTCGCGGCGATGTCTTCGACCTGCTCCTGCGCCTCGCCGGCGTCGATGATGGCGGCGGCGGCGGAGCCGACTTCGAGACCGGCCGCGTGGCCGACTTCGTCCTGCGTCTCGATGAAGATGTACGGGATGCCCTTCTCCTCGGCGAGTTCGGGGAGGTGCATCACGATCTCTTCGGGCGAGACGTCCTCGGCGACGAGGACGAGTTCGGCGTTGCCGCGCTCGACGGACTTGGTCGTCTCGTTCGTACCTTTCTTTACCGTGCCTGTGTCTCGTGCGACCTCGAGCGCCTCGAGGGCGTCCTCTGCGAGGTCGGCTGGGACGTCGAATTCTACGTATACTGCCATGTTGTTCACCTGGTTCCTGCTCGCGGGCTCGACATCCTCGCCGGCGGACCACTGCTGGTCGCGGTCGTTCCCTCTCGGCGAGGAGCGTTCATCAACCCCGGGCAGGCTGTACAGTCAGTTAGCTCAGGACCCCATAAAAACGCTTTCAATGCTCCCCTGGCGTGTCACCCGTCCGCACGGCCGTTATCGGCACATTCACGGCGTTCGAACGTTCTCCGGTCGCCGGTCGCGAGCGGAACATTCCTTACGACGCCTCCGGAAACGGCGGGCATGGATATCGCGGCTCTCGCCCGTACCCTCCGGACGGCGGCGCGGCGGACGAACCAGCGCCGACTCCTCGTCCTCGCCGGCCCCCGCGACGCCGACCTCGACGCCGCCTTCGACGCAGTGGCGGGCGCGGACGCGCCCGACGACGAGGTGGCGTTCGTCACCGCCCGCGAGGGCTTCCGATTCGAGCGCGTCCGCCCGAAGCACGCCGGGAACCTCCTCGGCACCACCCGAACGGTCGTCGTCTGCGACGCCCACGAGGAGTTCTCGCCGAACGTCGTCGGCCGCCTCGCGGGCGTCGTCGACGGCGGCGGCCTGTTCGTCCTCCTGACGCCGCCGCTCGATTCGTGGTCCGAGACCGACGGCTCCTTCGAGGAGTCGCTGGCCGTCCCGCCGTTCTCCCGGGCCGACGTGGGCGGGCGCTTCCGCGCGCGACTCGCCGAGACGCTCCGGACCCACCCCGGCGTCGCCGTCGCGGACCTCGAATCCGGAACGGTCGAACGCGACGGGGCAGACGGCGGGGCGGCGGCCGGCGACGAGGACGTCGCCATCGGCGACACCGACGACGCTGACGACACCGCTGACGCCGATGGTCGCGGGCACGGCCGCCGCCCTCCGACGCCGCCGCGGACGCACTCGTTCCCTCGTGCCGCCTACGAGGCCTGTCTCACGGCCGACCAGTCGCGCGCGCTCTCGACGCTCGAACGCCTCCGCGGCGACGGCGAAGCGGTGGTCGTCGAGGCGGACAGGGGGCGGGGGAAATCCAGCGCCGCCGGCCTCGCCGCCGGAAGCCTCGCCGCCGCGGGGAAGGACGTGCTGGTGACCGCCCCCGGCTACGGCAACGCGCGCGAGGCGTTCGTCCGGTCTTCCGCGCTCCTGGCCGAGACGGGGTCGCTCGAGTCGCACGACGAGGAGGCGCACGTCGTCCGCGCCGTCGACAGCGGCCGGGTGCGCTTCGCGGGCGCGCCGACGGCGGCGACGCTCCCCGAGGACCCGGACGTCGTCCTCGTCGACGAGGCGGCGGCGCTCCCGGTCCGCCTCCTTTCGTCCTTTCTCGACGCGCCGTCGGTCGGATTCTTCACGACCGTTCACGGCTACGAGGGCGCCGGCCGGGGCTTCTCCGTGCGGTTCCGCGACCGACTGGCCGAAAGCGACCTCTCGGCGACGGACGTCCGGATGGACGACCCCATCCGCTACGCCCGCGGCGACCCGGTAGAGTCGTGGTCGTTTCGGGCGCTCCTGTTGGACGCCCGGCCCGCCGTCGACCCCCTCGTCGCCGACGCGACGCCCGCCTCGACGGAGTACCGCGCGCTCTCGAAGGACGAACTCGCGGGCGACGACCACCTCCTGCACGAGGCGTTCGGCCTCCTCGTGCTCGCACACTACCGGACGGAACCCGACGATTTGGCCCGCCTCCTGGACGCGCCGAACCTCTCCGTGCGGGCGTTGACGCACGAGGGCCACGTCGTCAGCGTCGCCCTCCTCGCGCGCGAGGGCGGCCTCGACGCCGAGACGCGCCGGTCGATGTACGAGGGCGCGCGGGTGCGGGGCAACATGCTGCCGGACGTGTTCACGAGCCAACTCCGGGACGAGGATGCCGCCGTCCCCGTCGGCTACCGCGTCGTCCGCATCGCCACGCACCACGCCGCCCGGTCGTCGGGTCTCGGCTCGAAACTGCTCGCCGCGATTCGCGCGGAGAAGGCGGCGGCCGCGGAGGGCGTGGACTACCTCGGCGTCGGCTACGGCGCGACGCCCGAACTGCTCGACTTCTGGGCCGACAATGGGTACGGAACGGTCCACCTCTCGACGACCCGCAACGACACCAGCGGGGAGTACTCCGCGCTGATGCTCGACCCGCTGACCGACGCGGGTCGCGAACTCCGCGACAGGCACGCCGAGTGGTTCCTCGGCCGCCTCTCGGGCGTCCTCGCGGACCCCCTGCGAGACGCCGACCCGGACGTGGTGCGGGCGGCGGTGCGCGCCTGCGGCGCCGTCCCGCCCGTCGACCTCTCGGACCGCGAGTGGCGCATCGTCGTCGGCGCGTCGTTCGGTCCGGGGATGTACGTCACCGCGCCCGACGCCTTCCGGAGACTGGCGCTCCGCGCCCTGAACGACGACGACCCGCCGTGTACCCCCGGTGAAGAGCGACTGCTCGTGCGGAAGGTGTTGCAGGGTCGTCCGTGGCCCGACGTGGCCGACGAACTCGGCTACCACTCGCCGCGGAACGCGATGAAGGCGCTCGGCGACGCCTACGGCTCGGTCGTCGAACGGTACGGCGCGGACGTCGACGCGGCGGCGTCGGAGCGGCTGCGGTTCGAGGAGAAGTGAGCGGAGCGGAGAGGCGAGCGAAGCGGAGAACTCAGACCCGGCCCGCGCGGCCGGGGTCGACGTCGATGGCGTCGACGGGGCAGACGTCGACGCAGAGCATGCAGTCGATGCACTGATCCTCGCGGGCGGGTTGGACCTTCTTCTCCGACTCGGGGTGGTCGGGCGTGTCGACCCACGAGAACACGTCGACCGGGCAGTCTTCGAGGCAGGCGCCGTCGGCGATGCAGATGTCGAAGTCCACGGCGACGTGGGTGCCGTGGATACCGAGTTTCTCCGGCGGGTCCACCGGACCCCAGACGGTCACGCCGTCCTCCTCGTCTACCGCCTCGCGACTCTTCTCGAAGTTCGAATCGATCGGCATGGTTGGTCAAGAGGGGCGGCGCGCATAAACCTACGTCGACCGACCGCCGTCGAACGGGCGGCGCCAGCGCCTATTTCCGACCGCCGGTCGAACGCCCGGTATGGACGTTATCGCGCTCCTCGCCATCGCACTCGCCGCCGTCGGCGTCGCCGGCGTCGTCCTCCCCCTCGTTCCGGGCGCGTTGCTCTCGCTGGCCGGCGTCTACCTCTACTGGTGGTCGACGGGGTACGCCGACCCGTCGCTCCCGGTGTTGGTGACGCTCACCGTCATCGGTCTCTTCACGGTGATAATCGACTACTTCGGCGGCGCAATCGGCGCGCGCGCCGGCGGCGCGTCGTCGGTCACCACCACCGCCGCCGTCGTCGTCGGCCTCGTCCTCCTCCTCGTCACGGGGCCGGTGGGCTTCCTCCTCGGCATCGCGGCGACGGTGTTCATCGTGGAGTTCGTCCGCAACCACGACCCCGAACAGAGCGCCCGCGCGGCCCTCTACGCCACCGCCGCCGTCCTCGCCT
Source organism: Halogeometricum pallidum JCM 14848 (assembly GCF_000337095.1). GTDB lineage: Archaea > Halobacteriota > Halobacteria > Halobacteriales > Haloferacaceae > Halogeometricum > Halogeometricum pallidum. The sequence goes on along the minus strand of NZ_AOIV01000003.1, from coordinate 50,314 downwards.
CGACGGTGATGCAGGTGCTCCTCACGGGCGCCATGCTCGTCGTCCTCGTCCTCGCGGTGCTGTTCTGAACTCGGGACGAGTCCGACAGAGCTTACGGGACAGATCAGATACGCACCTCCGTGTCGCATCGAACCGACTCGATCCTATCAGCCATACTGCTGTTCCTCCTCGCGGAGTGGGTGACGACGGCCTACCGGTTCGCGGGCGTCTCGACGGCGTTCGGCGTCGTCGCGATGCTCCCCGTGTTCGTCTCGGCCGCCGTCGTCTCGGACCTCGGATAGATCATGCTCGGGCTACGGCCCGGACCGGCGCGCCGTCGGCGTCGACGTTCAGGGGAAGCGCCAGCAACTCGAAGCGCTCGGGGACCGACCCGAGGTTCCGAAGGTTCTCGACGATCAGCAGTCCCGACCCGAGGAGCGCGCGGTGGGCCGGCACGCCGCCGTCGTCTCCGCTCTCGCCCTCGCCGCCACCGCCGCCCGTCGGGTCGGGGCTCAGCGCGTCGGTACCGACGTGGTAACCCCGTTCGGCGCACCGCGCGGCCGTCTCGGGGGCGAGATACGGGTGGTCGGTCATCCGGTCGGTGCCCCACTCGTCGGCCCACCCGGTGCGAAAGACGAGCATCTCGCGCCCCGCGTCGGCGTCCGTTTCGGGCACCGCGTCGGGGCCGACGGCTCCGTTCGCGCCGACGCCGCGACAGTCGACGAGGCGCGCGTCGAAGCGGAACCGGTCGACGTCGAACGACCCGAGCGTCTCCCCGTCTGGTTCGGTGTGCGCCGGGGCGTCGACGTGCGTTCCCGCGTGGGTACCGAGTTCGAGTCGGGAGACGCGGTAGCCGTCCGCGTCGTGCGTCGCGTGCGGCGCTATCTCGACGTCCGGGTCGCCGGGGTACGTCGGCATCCCCGACTCGACGCGCCGCGTGAGGTCGACGAGGCGGGTTCCCATCGGTTCGCCTCGCTACTTGTGCGCCCAGTAGACGACCGACTCGTCCCCGTTCTGACCGTCAACTCGGACGAACCCCAGTCGCTCGAACTGCACCACCTCGTCGGCGTCGGCGTCGGCGAAGTCGGGTTCGGCGACGCCCGTCACGTCGCCCTCCATCGTCCGCATTCTGACCGAAACGTTGTCCTCGGCGGGCGCCCAGTGGATCACGTCCACGTCGCCCGAGCGGACCGCTTCGATGGAGTCGTCGGTGTGGACGAGGGAGTCGCCCTCGCGGCGGACGCAACCGAACCCCTTCAGCCAGACGCGTTCGCCCTCTGCGGGGACGTCGTCGGGTTCGACGACGACGCCGTCTGCTGCCGGGACGGTCCGGTCTCCCCGGTCCTCGTGGTCGGGGTGAATCGCCGGGTGGCCCGCCTCGGGGCCGCCCTCGACGGCGAATCGCTCTCCCTCGCGGACGAGGAAGTAGCGGGCCGCCTCGTCGTCGACGATGTCGCGGTTGTTCGAGTAGATGGCCGTCATCGACAGGTCCACGTCGGAGGTGGAGGTGCCGAGTTCGAGCATCGCGTCCACGATGGCCGACCCCCGAATTCCCCGGCGTCGGAGGCTCTTGATGGTCGGTGCGCGCGGGTCGTCCCAGCCGTCGAGTTCGCCCGCGTCGATTTTCGCCTTGATGGTAGAGGTGGACATCTTCACGTCGTAGGCGTCCACCTGCACGTGCCCCCAGTGGACGACTTCGGGGTACTCCCAGCCGAAGTAGTCGTAGAGGAACCGCTGCCGTTTGGCCGAATCCTGCAGGTCGATGCCGCGGATGATGTGCGTGACGCCCGTGAGGTGGTCGTCGACGCCGGACTGGAAATCCAGCATCGGCCAGCACCGGTAATCGGACGCCTCCTCGCGCGGGTGCGGCGTGTCTATCATGCGGAACGCCACCCAGTCGCGCAGGGCGGGGTTCTTGTGTTCGATGTCCGTCTTCACCCGCAGGACCATCTCGCCGGAGGCGTACTCGCCGTCGACCATCGCCTCGAACTCCTCGCGGGTCGTCTCGGCGTCCTTGTCGCGGTGCGGGCAGGGTTCGCCGTCGTTCTTCAACTCGGAGAACGCCTCGCCCGAACAGGAGCAGGTGTACGCCCCGCCCATCTCGATGACCTCCCGGGCGTGGTCGTAGTACGTCTCCACGCGGTCGGAGGCGCGGATGACCTCGTCCGGTTCGAAGCCGAGGTAGTCGATGTCCTCCAAGATGGCGTCGTAGGCGTCCAAATCGGGCCGCTTCGTCTCGGGGTCGGTGTCGTCGAAGCGGACGACGAACGACCCGTCGTATATCTCCTTGTAGGTGCCGATGACGGCGGGCATTCGCGCGTGGCCGATGTGCCACGGGCCGTTCGGGTTCGGCGCGGCGCGCATCCGCACCTCCTCGTAGTCGTCGGCGTTCGGCAGGTCCGGGAGCGTCCGGTCGTCCCCTTCGTCCTCGGCCTCTATCGCCGCGAGTTCCTCGGGGGCCAACTCCTCCAATCGGGCGCGCTTCTCCTCGGGCGGGAGGTCGTTCACGCGGCCGACGACGCCGCCGACGACGCCCGGAATCTCGTCGCCGTGGGGTCGAAACTCGGGATTCTCGCCCATCAGCGGCCCCATGACCGCCCCCACGTCGGCGTCGCTGTCGTACTTGACCGCGTTGAGGAGGGCGTGCTTCTCGGCCGCTCGCTCCACGCGCTCTCGTAACTCGTCGTCCATTACCGTTCGCTTCCGCCCGCCGCCTAAAAACAAGCCCGGATTAGGGTACGCGCGCGCCGCCCGCATTCGCTCCGGTCGGACGGCCTCGTTCGACCGGTGACGACGCGACCCGCACCCGCCCCGCGGGCACACGGGTAGGGGTACGTTAACTGTTGGCACGGGGAGCATATATCGCTTTCGAGACTGCGCGTCCCGAGAGCGACTCTAAAAACGCCTCGAAGAAGTCGGCGCGGCGTCCGCGCCACGTCCGGGCGTCAGTAGCCGCGGGTGATGAGGTAGTCGGCGATGTCTTCGAGAAGCGAGTGCGCCTCGTTGTCCGGGAGGACTTCGAGGTGGCGCTTCGCCCGGTCGGTGAGTTCCTGTGCGGTCTCGCGGGCGTAGTCGATGGAACCGACCTCGTCCAGTTCCGCGACGGCGGCGTCTATCTCCGCTTCGGTGACGCCGTCGACGGTGTCGGCTCCGACGAGTCCGTCCACGTCGACGCCCTGCTGGCGCGCGTGGAGGGTGATGAGCGTCTCCTTGTCCTCGATGAGGTCCGACCCGCGCTGTTTGCCGAGCTTTTCGGAGGGAACGGTCAAATCGAGCACGTCGTCCTGAATCTGGAAGGCGCAGCCCGAGTCGATGCCGTAGCGGTAGAGCGCATCGACCGTCTCGTCGTCGGCGCCCATCAGCACCGCGGCCGTCGCCGTCGCGGCGCCGTACAGCACCGCGGTCTTCAGTTCGACCATGTCGAGGTACTCCTCGGGGACGACCTCCGTCCGGCGCTCGAACTCCACGTCCAGCGCCTGCCCCTCGCAGATTTTGGTGCAGGTGGTGGCGAGCAGTCGGACGGCTTCGAGGCCGTTGGCGGGGTCCGCGCCGGTGTCGGTCATCAGCTCGAACGCCTTCGCGTACAGCGTGTCGCCGGCGAGGATGGCCGTCTCGGTGTCGTACTCTTTGTGCACCGCGGGGACGCCGCGACGGAGGTCGTCGTCGTCCATGATGTCGTCGTGGATGAGCGTGAACGACTGGATGACCTCGATGCTCACGGCGGCGGCCATCACGTCGACCGTCGTACCGTCGACGCCCGGGAACGACCGGTACTCCTCCGAGAGCGGTTCGACGTCCGCGAGCGCCTCGGCGGTGAGAAGCGTCACCGTCGGGCGGAGCCGCTTGCCGCCCGCCTGCAGGAGGTACCGCGTGGCCTCGTACAGCCGTTCGGGCTCCGCCATCGGCACGTCCTCGTCGAGCGCGTCGTTGACGAGCTGCCGACGCTGCTGGACGGCGTCGAGCACCCGCTCCTCCGTCGCTTCCGAGTTCATCTCACTCCACCAGTTGGATCATGTTGCCGTTCCGCGTCACGTGGAGGTCGCGCCCCAGCGCGTACCCCTGAGACTCACAGAGGTCCACGTACGGCGCGAAGCCTTTGAGGTCCTGGTGGGCCGGGATGACGTGCTGCGGTTGGAGGGCGTCGAGCATCTGGTAGTGGCCCTCCTCGCGGAGGTGGCCCGACACGTGAATGTCGTCGTAGATGCGCGCGCCCTGCATCTTCAGGAGGCGTTCGGACTGGTAGCGCTGGCCCTCGTTCGTCGGCTCCGGGATGACCCGTGCCGAGAAGATGACCTTGTCACCGTTGTCGAGTTCGTACGGCGTCTCGCCGCGGCCCATCCGGGTAAGCATCGCGCGCGGTTCGCCCTGGTGGCCGGTGACGATGGGGAGGTAGTTCTCCTTGCCCTCCTTCATGATGCGCTTGAACGTCCGGTCGACGGACTTGCGGTGGCCGTACATCCCCACGTCGTCGGGGATGTCGACGAAGCCGAGTCGCTCTGCGGTACCGGAGTACTTCTCCATCGACCGCCCGAGGAGGACGGGTTGTCGGCCGATGTCCTTGGCGAACTCGACGAGCGAGGAGACACGGGAGATGTGCGAGGAGAACGTCGTCGCCACGATGCCGCCGTCGTAGTCTTCGACGGACGTCATCACGTCTTTCAGGTGGCGGCGCGCGACGGACTCGGAGGGGGTGCGTCCCTTCCGGCCGGCGTTCGTGCAGTCCTCGATGTAACAGAGGACGCCGTTGCCCTCACGACCGATCTCTCGGAAGCGCTCCATGTCGATGGGGTCTTCGAGGACCGGCGAGTGGTCCATGCGTTTGTCGAGGCCGTAGACGATGGCGCCCTCCGGCGTGTGGATGACGGGGTTGATGGCGTCGATGATGGAGTGTGTGACGTGGACGAACTCCATCTCGACGTTGCCCGAGTCCCCGATGGACATCGTCTCCCCGGCGCTCATCTTCACCAGGTCGTTGTCGACGTTGAACTTGTTCTCGCCTTCGACCTGCTGTTTCACCAGTTCGATGGTGAACGGGGACGCCACGACGGGCGCGTCGTAGCGGTGGGCGAGTTTCGAGATGGCGCCGATGTGGTCGAGGTGGCCGTGCGTCGGCACGATGGCCTTCACGTCCCCTTCGAGGTCGGACATGACCCGGTCGTCCGGGATGGCGCCCATGTCTATCAGGTCGAGGCTGTGCATCTTTTCGGTCTCCACGTTGTCGTGGATGAGGACCTGACTCAGGTTCAGGCCCATGTCGAAGATGACGACGTCGTCGCCCGCGCGTACCGCCGTCATCTGGCGACCGACTTCTTCGTATCCGCCTATGGTTGCAATTTCGATTTCCATGGTTTTCCGAGCATTGAAAGCCACAACTGTGGCGAGAGTGCTCACTCAAACGCCCCGCCGGTTCCCGGGCGCGCCGCGAATCGGCGCGTCCGCGTCACGGGACTGAACGGCCCCGGCATCTTACAGCACGTCGGTCGTCGGCCCCGCGTGCGACGGCCCGGCGCCGTCACACTTACCCGCGGGTGTAGCAGTGAGTGGGGCTACACACTGGGGTATTAAAAACTACGTGGGTTGTTTCTTCCGTCGGTCCGTTCGCCGCGTTCGGCGGGTTTCGCCCCACTGCTCGGCGCTAACGTCAGACGATAGGAAAGACTGAATACCGAAGGTGTCTTGTTCCGGACAAGTGATGGATCCGAGCAGGCTCACGGAGGAGGTGGAGTCCGACCCTTTCGAACACCTGCCGGTGATGCTGCTCGCGACGCGTCCCGACGAGGCGGACCACCCCGTCGTGGAGGACTGCAACGAGCGATTTCTCGACCGACTCGGCTACGTCCGCGAGGAGGTGGTCGGTCGCCGCGTCGCGGAGTTCTATACTGCCGACTCCGCGGAGCGACACCGAAGCGGCGGGTACGAACGCGCCCGGGAGGGAACGTACGGCCGCGAGGAGCGCGACTTCCTCACCGCTGACGGCAACGTCGTCTCAACCGTCGTTCGCGCGACGCCGCGCCGCGTCGACGGCGAGGTGGTCGGCGTGGCCGCGGTGTACGTCGACGTGACGAGACGAAAGTGGCGCGAACAGCAGGTGAAGGTTCTCAACCGCGTGCTGCGCCACAACATCCGCAACGACCTGAACCTCCTGCACGGGCACGCGAGGACCCTCGCCCGACACGAGGACGAAACGGTGGCGGCGGCGGCGCAGGTGATCGGACGCACCGTCGAACACTGGTTGTCGCTGGCGGAGAAAGCCGCGGAGATAGAACGCGTCTTCGAGGAGTTCCCGGACCGGTCGACGCCGCTGTCGGCGCTGCTCCGGGAGACGCAGACGGCGGTCGAACTGGCGTGGCCGTCCGCGACGGTGCAGGTGGAACGTCCGCCCGACGGCGACGTCCCCGTCTCGGCGCGCCTCGGCGTCGCTCTCGAAGAACTGTGCGAGAACGGCGTCAAACACGCCGAACGGGAGCGTCCGACGGTCACCGTCACCGCGACGCGCCGAGGCGAGTGGGTCGAGTTGACCGTGAACGACCGCGGCCCCGGCATCCCCGACCACGAGCGCGCGGTCCTGCGGGACGGCGAGGAGACGTCGCTCGTTCACGGGAGCGGGCTGGGGTTCTGGCTGGTCCGCACGGTCATCCGGCGTCTTGGAGGTGACCTCGACGTCGGCGACACCGCGGACGGGTCGGGAAGCGTCGTGACCGCGACGGTACCCATCGCCTCGGGCGGAGCTGTCAGCGAGGAATGAGAAACCGAACGTGCGTTCGGCACCTTTAATACCGAAACCCGATGCGTTGTTGCCATGAGCGGACGACCCCTCGACGTACTCGAGGCTTCGCTGGAAGAGACCGTAACCGTCAACCTGAAAGATGGTAGCTCTTACCACGGAACTCTGGCGGGCTACGACCAGCACATGAACGTTGTCCTCGAGGCGCCGGCCGACGAGGAGGAGGCCATCCTCGGCGAGATAGAGGTGACGCCGGTGGAAGACACAACCATTATACGCGGCGATAACGTCGTCACGATCAAAGCATGACGGGAGCAGGAACCCCGAGCCAAGGAAAGAAGAACAAGACGACGCACGTGAAGTGCCGTCGCTGCGGAGAGAAGTCCTACCACGTGAAGAAAAAGCAGTGCTCCTCGTGCGGGTTCGGTAAGTCCGCCAAACGCCGCGGCTACGACTGGCAGTCGAAGTCGGGCGACAACGGAAACTGAGGCGCTCTCCTCTCGGACCTCTTCTCTCGTCTCTTCGCGCTTTCTTCTTCCGAGCGACCGCACTATCCCGACTCGTCGAACCGGTCACCAAGCGGCGCGTCCGTCTCCCGCGTTCGCGCTCTCCCCCGACCCGTAGAGCGACCCCTCGATTCGCCCGCCCGCGCCGGATAATGCACGATTGTGGATATATCCGGACTTAGAAACGGGAAAGAGGGCACAAGGACGGGTTTTTTACGCTTCGGCTCCGGACTCTCGTGTATGTCAGACGGGCGGGACGCTCAGATCCCCACACCCGGACGCGACGCGGACCGACAGCAACCGACCGCCGCCGACTACTCGGGCCCCACCGAGAAATGCGGCGTCGTCGGCGTCGCACTCTCGGACCGCGCGGCGGCGCGGCCCCTGTACTACTCCCTGTACGCGCTCCAGCACCGCGGCCAGGAGTCCGCGGGCATCGTCACCCACGACGGGTTCCAACAGCACAGCCACGTCGAGATGGGCCTGGTCGGGGACGCGTTCGGCGAGGGTGACCTCGACTCGCTGGCGGGGAACGCGGGCATCGGGCACGTCCGCTACCCCACCTCGGGCGGCGTCAACTCCTGTTGCGCCCAGCCGTTCTCGGTGTCGTTCAAGTCGGGGTCGCTCGGCCTCGCGCACAACGGCAACCTCGTGAACGCCGGGGAGATACGCGAGGAACTGGAGGACCTCGGCCACGCGTTCACCTCGACGGGCGACACGGAGGTCATCGCTCACGAACTCGCCCGGAATCTTCTGGAGGAGGACCTCGTCCGCGCCGTCAAGCACACGATGACGCGTATCCACGGGTCCTACTCGCTCACCATCATGCACGACGAGACGGTGTTGGGCGTCCGGGACCCGGAGGGCAACCGCCCGCTCTGCATCGGCGAACTCGAGGACGGCTACGTCCTCGCCAGCGAGTCCGCGGCCATCGACACCCTCGACGGGGAACTCGTCCGCGACGTGCGACCGGGCGAACTCGTCGTCCTCGAAGCCGACGGCTCCGGCTACGACACCTACCAACTCGTCGAGCGGGAGAACACCGCCCACTGCTTCTTCGAGCACGTCTACTTCGCCCGTCCCGACTCCGTCATCGACGACACCCTCGTCTACGAGGCCCGCCGGGGGCTGGGCCGGAAGCTCTGGGAGGAGTCCGGCGTCGAGTCCGACGTGGTGATGCCCGTGCCCGACTCCGGCCGCGCGTTCGCCTCGGGGTACGCCGAGGCGGCCAACGAGACGACGCCCGAGGGCGACCCGCGCGAAGGGGAAGACAGCGTCGAGTTCGCCGAGGGCCTGATGAAGAACCGCTACGTCGGACGGACGTTCATCATGCCGACGCAGGACGAACGCGAACGCGCCGTCCGCCTGAAGCTCAACCCGATAAAGAGCACCATCGAGGGGAAATCCGTGACCGTCATCGACGACAGCATCGTCCGCGGCACCACCTCCCGACAACTCGTCCAACTCGTCCGCGACGCCGGCGCCGAGGAGGTGCACGTCCGCATCGGCGCGCCGCCCATCGTCGCCCCCTGCTACATGGGCATCGACATGGCGACGCGCGAGGAACTCATCGCCTCCGAGAAGACGACGGAGGAAATACGCGCCGATATCGGCGCGGACAGCCTCTCGTATCTCTCCATCGACGCCATCAGCGAGGTGCTCGGCGAATCGCGGATGGACCTCTGTCTCGGCTGCGTCACCGGCGAGTACCCCTACGACGTCGACAGCGAGGCGACGGACCGCGACGTCTCCCGGCCCGCCATCTCCGAGGGCGAACCCACGCCCGCGGACGACTGACTCGATAGAGCCGGTTCTCGCCCGCTCGAACCCGCCTTCGTCTCCGCTCGAGGAGAGGTCGTGGTGCGGCGACGGTTTCGTCTCTATACTAGACTGGGACCGACAGTCACCTTCGCGGCCGGTGCCGTTTATCCACGTCGCGCGACACGCTCGTACTGCAATGGTCCTCAAGACGCCCCGCGACCTGTTCGTGCACGAACTGAAGCAGATGTACTACGTGGAGAACCGACTCGTCGACGTGCTGGAGGAACTCGCTGCCGAGACGCCGGACGAGAAACTCGCGAAGGGCTTCTCGTCCCACCGCGACGAGACGCGACAGCAGGTGGAACGCCTCGAACGAGTGTTCCGGGAGATCGGCGAGACGCCGGAGGAGGCCGAGAGCGGCGCCCTCGACGGCCTGCTTCGCGACCACGAGGAGTTCAAGCGGGAGGTCGGCTCGGACGACCTCAAGACGCCGTTCAACCTCACGGCGGGCATCAAGACCGAGCGTGTGGAGATAACGGCATACCAATCGCTCATCACGCTCGCCAACGAGATAGACTTCGAGGGTGACGTGAAGGACCCGCTCGAAGCGAACCTCGACGAGGAGAAGGACACGCTGCGGTCGCTCGAGAAGATACAGAAGGGTTCGAGCATCAAGAACGTCATCCAGAACCTGCTGTAGGCGTCCGACCTCCGGTCGCTTCCGTCTGCAGTCCATTCTTCCGACCCGACGCGCCGCCCCGCCAGTCGCCGGTCGTGTCGGTTCGTCGATCAGTAAACCACGTACAGCATCGCGTACACCACGTCTCCGAGGGCGAACGAGACGAGCCACAGCGACGCCGCGATTCGGCCCACCGTCCGGTGGCGCGTCTGGTATATCTCGCTGACGGGCCGCGTGACGGCGAGGAGGACGGCGTAGTTGACCAAGGGGATGCAGACGATGGCCAGGAGGATGTGGACGGCCAGCGTCGGGAGGTAGACGAACCGGTACACCGCGGCCGGACCGGGGAACTCGGCGGTCCCCGCGAGGGCGATGCGGTAGAGATAGCAGACGAGGAAGGCGGCGAACAGCGCCAGCGTCGTGAGCATCAGCGTCCGGTGCCGGCTCACGTCGCCGCGGCGGATGGCTCGCACGCCGAGGAGGATGGTCCCGATGGCCGTCGTGCTGAGCACCGCGTTCAGGTGGGGGATGGCGGCCAGCGTGCGTTCGGAGGCCGGGGGGAGCGACGACTCGGGGACGTAGCCGAGCACGGTCCCGAATACGAGCGCTAACGAGACGGCGCTCAACGCCGCCGTCGCCGCGGGGACGTGATTTCGAGCGCGGAGTTCCATACCCGAACGGGGAGCCTCGGCGGGCAAAACCGTACCGACCGCGTGACGACTGCGAACGCCCGACACGTGGACGCCGAAAGGAAACTCATTTAAATTACCCCGAACAACGAAGGAGTGCAACACGACACAGCGAGCGTGGGTAGCCAAGCCAGGCCAACGGCGCAGCGTTGAGGGCGCTGTCTCGTAGGAGTCCGCCGGTTCAAATCCGGTCCCACGCATCGCACGGGAGGTTCTAACGAGCCTCCACAACGATGCAGGTGATTCCCTTCCGGGACATCACCCACGCACAATCCTTCCGACGCTAACTCTCCAGAAACGTCTCTCGGTCCGCCGCGATAGCATCCGACCCAGCCGTCCGCCATTTTAAAAGGGTAGAGCGGGTACGTGGGTGTATGCCGAAGTACTCCACCGGAGGCGGGGGAGGCGGGAACGACGGCGATAGCTGCGAACTCTGCGGTCGTTCGACGTCGAAACTCCGCCGCGCCAACGTCGCCGGTGCCGACCTGCTGGTCTGTTCGGACTGCGCGCCGCACGACGACTCTCAGCACCGGGGCGGCGGGTCGTCCGGCGGGTCCTCCTCCTCTTCGTCCTCGGACGGGAAGCCGAACCGGAAGAAACGCGCCGCCCAGCGACAGGCGAAGATGTACGACCAGGCGCAGGGCGACTCGAAGCACTGGGAGAAGGGGACGAACTACGAGAAAGACCGACTCCCCTACCTCGTCTCGGACTACGGCGACGTGGTGGCGGACGCCCGGCAGGAGGCCGGCCTGAGCGTCGAGGAACTCGCGGCGGAACTCGACGCCGAGGAGTCCGACATCGACGCCGTCGAACAGGGGCGGGCCACCCGCGCGGACGTCGGCGGGTCGCTGATCCGCGCCCTCGAAGAGCGACTGGGCGTGACGCTCGTCGACGAGTAGTCCCTCGATTGACGCGACGACACCACTTTTGTCGGCCGGCGGCGCATCCGTAACCAATGCTGACGCGTGCTCCCGCAGAGCCGACGATTCGCGAGTTCGAAGCCGAGGTGACGGGCGTCGACGGCCGCGAGGTGACGCTCGATCGGACGTACTTCTACGCCGAGAGCGGCGGCCAACCGGCCGACAGAGGGACGCTCGGCGGGGTCACCGTCGACGACGTGCAGACGGGCGCTGACGCCGTGGTCCACACGCTCGAATCGACCCCCGAGTTCACCGAGGGCGACCGGGTGACCGGCGTCGTCGACGACGACTTCCGGACGTACTGCATGCGCGCCCACACCGCGAGTCACGTCCTCTACGGCGCCGGCCGGCAGGTGCTCTCGGACCTCGGCTACGGCGGGTTCGACATCTCCCCCGAGAAGGTGCGCGTCGACTTCGCCACCGCCACCGACATCGACGACGAGACGTTAGTCGAACTCGAACGCCTCGTCAACCGCGCGGTGTGGGACTCCCGCGGCGTCTCGTGGGAGGAGGTGCCGACCGAGGAGGCCCTCGACAGGGAGGACGTGGCGTTCAACACGAAGACCGAAGAGGGCGTGATGGACGACGCCGACACGATTCGCATCGTCACCGTCGACGGCTGGGACGTGGCCGCCTGCGGCGGCACGCACGTCGCGAACACCGCCGATATAGGGCAGGTCACCGTCCTCGGACGCTCGAATCCCGGGGAGGGACTCACCCGAGTGGAGTTCGCCGTCGGCGCGGCGGGCATCGACCGGCGCGCGGCGATCCACCGCGCGGCCCTCGACGCCGCCCGCGAACTCGAAACCGGCGTCGAGGACGTCGGCGAGGCGGCGAAGTCGCTCCGCGCGGACAGAGACGAGTTGGAGGGGAAGGTCCGCGACCTCGAATCGGAACTGCTCGGGGGCCGAATCGCGGGGTTCGAGACGGTCACGAAGGAGGAGGCGACGTGGCGCGTCGGGGTCCTCGACGGCTTCGACGCCAACCGCGCGGGCGAGGCGGCGAAGTCGGCCGCGGGCGAGGGCGACGGCGCGGACGTGGTCGCCGTCGTCGGCGCCGGCGAGAGTCCGTACGTCGTCGTCGCCGCCGGCGATGAGAGCGGCGTCCACGCCGGCGACGTGGTCGACGAGGTGACCGACGAGTTCGGCGGCGGCGGGGGCGGTGGCCCGCCGTTCGCGCAGGGCGGCGGCCTCGACGCCGACCCGGTGGACGTGACGACGTTCCTGAGAGAGGTCTGACCGACGCCGCGGACAGACGACTCAGCGGGCGGTCACGTCCAGAGCGGACAGAGGAGACACCAGAGTTCGGAGGCGTAAGCGGCGGTCCGGAGGAGGACGGTTGCGAGCACGGTCCGGGATTTGATGTCAGACGTCTAATTTGTTTCGGCGCTTACGGTGGGCACCTCCGTCCCGCCGCAGCGATTCGCTCACCTTTTTCCATCATAGACCGAAGCGGGAGATATGACTATCGCAGACGTCGACTCGGCGCTCACCGACGAGCAGCGAGCGATTCGAGACGTGGTTCGGGAATTCGCGGTCGAGGAGATTCGGCCGACGGCGCGGGAGGCCGACGAGACGGAGGAGTTCCCCGAGGAAGTGTGGGACGGCCTCGCGGACCTCGATCTGACCGGACTGACCGTCCCCGAGGAGTACGGCGGGTTCGACGCCGACCGGGCGACGTACGCCCTCGTCAACGAGGAGGTGGCCTACGGTCAACTCGCGGTGGCGACGGCGCTGTCGGTCCACTGTCTCGCAACCTCCTGCATCGCCGAGTTCGGGAGCGAGGAACAGCGAGAGACGTGGCTGCCGGAGATGGTCGACGGCCGTCCCGTCGGGATGTTCGCGCTGTCGGAACCCGACGCCGGGTCGAACCCCGCGGAGATGTCCACCGTCGCGCGACGAGAGGGCGACGAGTACGTGATAAACGGGAAGAAGCAGTGGATAACGAACGGCGAACGGGGGGAGGTGTGCGTCCTCTTCGCCAAGACCGACCGCGACGACTCCGGGTCCGTCACGCAGTTTCTCGTGCCCAAAGACGCGGGTATCGAGGTGGGCAAAAAAGAGCACAAACTCGGCCTCCGCGCGTCGGACACGACGGCGCTGCTGTTCGACGACGTGCGAATCCCCGCGGAGAACCGACTTACCGAGGAGGGACAGGGGCTCTCGGCGGCGTTCCACATCCTCACCGGCGGGCGCGTCGGCATCGCCGCGCAGGCCGTCGGCCTCGCGCAGTCGGCGTTCGACGAGGCGAAGGAGTACGCGGGCGACCGCGAGCAGTTCGGTGGCCCCATCTCGGACATCCAGACCGTCCGCCACAAGTTCTCCGAGATGGCGACGCAGGTGCACGCCGCGCGCCTGATGGTCCGCGAGGCGGCCAGACAGGACGACGCGGGCGAGGACCCGCGCACCGCGGCCGCGATGGCGAAGTACTTCGCCAGCGAGGCGGCCGTCGACGTGACGAACGAGGCGGTCCAGATTCACGGCGGCTACGGCTACACGACGGATTTCGACGTCGAGCGGATGTACCGCGACTCGAAGATAACGACCATCTACGAGGGCACCAGCGAGATACAGAAGAACATCATCGCGCGCGGCGTCCTCGACTGAAGGCCTCGCTTTCCGACCGCGGCCGGTCGTCGCGGGGCGCGTCGTGGACGACGCCGCTCAGCCACTCAGCAGGGACGTCGGGAGTGGGTGGCGTCCGCGCCGGACCCCTCCCCCTCGCCGCAGTCGGCCTCGCGAGCCGCGTCGTCGTCCGGATTCGGTTCCGTGCCACCGTCCGCGTGTCCCTCGCTCACCGCCTCGTCGGCGCATTCGCCGTTCTCCAGCGGTCCGTCGGTCGATGAGCCTCGCTCGTCCGCGGCGTCCGAGCTCGCTCCGTCCGCCTCGTTGGGTTCGTCCGCCTCGTCGACGCGCCGCGCGGGGTTGCCGACCATCGTCGCCCCCGGCGGCACGTCCTTGCTGACGACTGCGCTGGCGCCGATGGACGCCCCCGCGCCGACGGTGATGGCGCCGACGAGCGTCGCGCCCGCGCCGAGGACGACGTCCGACTCGACGGTCGGATGTCGCTTCCCCGCGTGCGGTTGGTTCGCGCCGAGCGTCACGCCGTGGTAGAAGTGCACGTCGTCGCCGACGTCAGCCGTCTCGCCGACGACGACGCCCGCGCCGTGGTCGATGGTGACGCGGCGACCGAGTTCCGCGCCGGGGTGTATCTCGACGGCCGTGAGCAGGCGGGCCGAGTGCGACAGGAGGCGGGCGGCGAAGCGACGGTCCCGCCGCCAGAGGGCGTGTGCGACCCGGTGGGTCCACACCGCCGTCATGCCGGGGTAAAAGAGGAGCACGTCGAGCGTCCCGCCCGCGGCGGGGTCGCGTTCCTGAATCGCCGCCACGTCCTCCCGGACGCGGCCGACGGCGTCGCGGAGGCGGCCGAGCAGTCGACGCCCACGTCCGCGTTCATCTTCGCGTCCGCGCGGTCGCTCGCTCCCGCGTTCGCTACGCCGAGACATGGTTCCCCGCTCGTCGGTCGGCCGCGGGACGGCGTCCCGCGTCGGTCGGCGCCGCCCAGTTCGTCGGTCGGGTCCGGGAAGTCGAACTCGCCGGGCGGCGTCCGCCTCGGCAACAACGCGGCCGCTGAGCGTCGAGACGGTCGGACGCGGTCCGTTCGTGGTGACCGGCGAGTTCGGTCATACCCCATATCGGGGTCCCACACTGAAAAGTCCGACCGAAGCGGTCTTTCGCGCGGGGGCCGACACTCCGGGCGTGCCGAACGAAGACGGACCGCGCGGGCTCTCGACGGAGTACGACGCGGTCGTGTGGGACCTCGACGGAACGCTCGTCCACCTCGACGTGGACTGGAACGCCGTCGCCGCGGAGGCCGATGAGACGTTCCGCGCGGCGGGCATCGACGCCGGCGGGATGGACCTGTGGGCGATGCTCGACCTGGCGGACGAACACGGGATGCGGGACGACGTGGAGGCTGTCGTCGCCAGTCACGAACGCGAGGGGGCGCGGCGTTCGACACGACTCGCGTCCGCCGACGAGGTGGGCTCGTTCGCGTCGGAGGGCGTCTGTTCGCTCAACTGCGAGGACGCCTGTCGTCTCGCCCTCGACACCCACGACCTCACGGCGGGCGTCGACGCCGTCGTCGGCCGCGACACCGTGGCGACGCGGAAACCCGACCCCGAACCCCTCCTGGAGACGCTCCGCCGGATGGAGGTGGACCCCGCGGACGCCGTGTTCGTCGGCGACTCGCGGCGCGACGAGGTGACCGCCGAGCGGGCGAACGTCGCGTTCCGCTACGCCGACGGCGGACCGTCGGACGTCTGACCGCCGAACGCCGCCCGATGAGGACGGTGCCGGGAGACGGACGACCGCCGACCGCCGCCGACGCGGGCGTTAAGTCGGTCACGCACCAACTCCCGACGATGAGCTATCCGGTCAGCTACTACTGCCCGCACTGCGGCGCCGTCGTCGAACTCGAACGCGACGGCTACCTCGCCGATAAGTCGGTCACGCCGTATCCGCTCGTCGGGTGGGAGTACGTCGACCCGGCGGAGGCGTTCGAGAACACCGTCGAGGAAGCCTCGGCGGGCAGTCGGACGCTGTCCGACGACGCGGACGGCGTCCACTTCGTCTGCGGCGAGAGCGGGCCCGACGGCCTGCGCTGGACGGGAGAGGTGAGCGAGGCGAACGACGTCGACGAACCGGCGCTGTCGTCGCCCTGCGGCCGCGAGTTCTACCTCTCGTTCGTCCGCTTCGAGGACGGCCGGGAGGTCGAGCCAGTTCCCGAGTCCGAGTACGTCGACATCGGCCCGTAACGCCGCCGCCGCGCCTCGTTTCGACGGACCGAACGGTCGCGGGCCCGAATCGGAGTGACCGACCTCCTCACGAGTGAGTTTTCTTGGATAAATTACATTCGCCCGAATCCTCGGGAAGTGATATGTAGTCGAAAGCAAAAAATCTGAGTAACCCATGATAGGACAACAGGACCGGGGGGTCCCCGAAGTCGCGGAGACGGTGGTGAGGGCGTGTTCTCGCTGCGGCGGAGAGCGCGAACACAAGGTGACGGTGTCGATACGGAGAACGGAGAGTCGAGGGGACGTTCGAGGTTGGGACGGAAACGACGCGTTCGACCGCGGTTCCTACAAGGTTCTCAAGTGCCTCTCCTGCGGTCAGTCGGTCAAAGAATCGGACGCCTGACCGAGTCCGGACTGCGGAGCGACGGCGTCTCGGTTCCTCGCGTCCGCTCCGATTTTAGACCGGTCTCGCGGGCGCGAGGAGCGAACACCGCTCACGGGGAGTATATTTTCTCGGCGCGCGTCTGAGAGCGGCGATGACGATTACACCCATCCAATTCCTGCTCGGTGACGCGGCGTTCTTCCTCCCGTTCGCCGTGTTCGCCCTCGGCGCCCTCGGACTCGTCTTCTACCTCTCCCGCCTCGAACACGAAAAGGAGATGGCGCTCATCGAAGCGGGCGAGTACCAACAGCTCAGAAACGATAGCCGCGCGTGGATTCTCGGCGGCGGCCTCCTCGTCGGCGCCCTCGGCCTCGCCGACGTGACGACGACGCTCCTCGCGGGCGGCGTCCCGCAGGAGGGCGTCGCCGCCGCGTTCGTCGGTCTCGCGGCCCTCGCGTACTACTTCTACAAGCGCCGCGAGGACCGCGTCGACGCCCCGGAGAGCGCGACTCGCGCGTAAGTCGTGTTCCCGCGACCGACCTCAGCCTTTGATGTTACACACCGGGAACGTCCGGGCCACCTTGTCGCCGATGCCGAGTTCGTCGGAGACGCGGACCACCTCGTCCACGTCTTTGTAGACGCCCGGCGCCTCCTCGGCGACGGTGGCGCCCGACTGCGCCTTCACGTATATCTTCTGCTGGTCGCGGAGTTCGTCCCGCACCGTCTCGCCCCAGTACTCCTGTTTCGCCTGCGTCCGACTCATCGTCCGGCCCGCACCGTGCGCCGTCGACCCGAACGTGAGGTCCAAGGAACGCTCGCCGCCGCGGAGGACGTAGCTCCCGGCGCCCATGCTGCCCGGGATGATGACCGGTTGTCCCACGTCGCGGTACGTCGACGGGAGTTCCGGTCGCCCGGCGGGAAACGCCCGCGTCGCCCCCTTCCGGTGAACGTACAGTTCCCGTTCCTCGCCGTCAACGTCGTGGACCTCCTTCTTGGCGATGTTGTGCGCCACGTCGTACAGCAGGTCCATCTCCATCGCCTCCCAGTCGCGGCCGAACACCCGCTCGAACACCCGGCGCGTCCGGTGCATGATGAGTTGGCGATTCACCCACGCGAAGTTGATGGCGGCGCACATCGCGCCGTAGTACTCCTCGGCCAACCGCGACCCGGCGGGCGCGGCGGCCAGTTCCTTGTCCGGGAGCGAATCCAGCAGGTCGCCGTGCTCCTTTTCGATTCGCCTGAGATAGTCCGAACAGACCTGGTGACCCAACCCCCGCGACCCGCAGTGGATGAGCACGACTATCTGGTCCGCCTCGAGGCCGAACTCGGCCGCCACGTCGTCGCGGTAGACGTCCGTCACGCGCTGGACTTCGAGGAAGTGGTTGCCCGACCCGAGACTGCCGAGTTGGTTCTTCCCCCTGTCCTTGGCCTTCTGCGAGACGGCGTCCGGGTCGGCGTCGGGTCGGCGGCCCTCGTCCTCGCAGTGCGCCAAGTCCGCTTCGACGGCGTGGCCGTGTTCCAGCGCCCAGTCCACCCCCCGGGACAACACCCCTTCGACGGCGTCCACGTCGCCCTGCACGATGCCGCCGCCGCCGAGGCCCGAGGGGACGTTGGCGAACAGGGCGTCGACGAGTTCCTCCTCTTTGCCCTCCAACTCCTCGTACGTGAGGTTCGTCTTCATCATTCTCACGCCACAATTTATATCATATCCGACACTTCCGGGGGAGATACACCCCTCCTCGGCGTCCGTCGCGCCGACGCCGCCGACGGGGAAGCCGTACCCCTGGTGTCCGTCGGGCATGCAGATGGCGTGCTTCGTCATCCCCGGCAGGTGCGTGGCGTTCCGGAGCTGTTCGAGCGTCTTGTCCTGTCGAATCTGCTCGAGCAGTTGCTCGCTGGCGAGGACGCGCGCGGGGACCCGCATCTCCCCCTCGCGCGGCATCTCCCAGACGTGCTCGCGGACGCGTTCGAGGCGGATATCGCCGAACTGCTTCACGTCGTCGTCGGTCATACCCGTGGATTCGACGGGGCGGGTGAATAGGATTCCGTCCGCGGGCGGCGCCGTCGGCTCTCCGCCTCCCGACGTTCGCGTCCGTCAGTCGGCCGTCGCCGCGGCGTCGCGGCCGTCGCGTTCGGCGTCCTCCCCGTCGCGGAGGGACGCGTCGACCGAAAGCGGACCGGCGCCGGTGACGAGGAGCGCCGAGACGAGGCCGAACAGCGAGATGTGCGCCAACACCGGGTCGTCCGGCAGGCCGAACAGCGTCGTCGTGAACAGGAGGAACGACACGGCGGCGGCCGCGCGGGTGAACGCGCCCGCGAGGAGGGCGAGGCCGACGAGCGCCTCCGTGAGACCAGCGCCGACGACCCAGAGTTCGGGCGCGACGGGGACGACGGCGGTGAGGTGGTACTTGGCGACGACGGCCAGCGCCTCGCCGGGGTTCAGGAGCTTCTGGACGACGCCGAGGTAGACGAACGAGATTCCGAGGCCGACGCGGAGGACGACGGGGACGAGCGAGCCGTACCCTCGGGTGCGGCGGACGAACGGCACCGCGACGGCGCGATAGAAGGGGTCGACGCGCGAGTACGCCGTGTCCGCGGCGGCGAGGCGCGAGACGAGGTGGTCGGCGCTCGGCCGCCCGCCGCCGAGGAGGACGATGGCGAGGAAGCCGGGGACGTACTCGACGGCGAGAAACAGCGCGGGTTCGAAGGCCAACCCGACGAGGTAGGCGAGGAGGCCGGCGGCGGCGACGAGTCGCGTCCCGAACCCGAACAGGAGGAGGAAGCCGACGCCGATGCCGAACAGGCGGGTGAACGTCGGCGCGGCGGTGTGGACGACGGGGCTGAAGAAGTAGCCCGCGAAGCCCGCACCGACCAGCGGGAGGCCGACGCTCAGGCGGAGCAGCCACGGCAACAGGTCGTCGTAGCCGGCCATCGTCTCCCGGAACACCGTCACGTCGCGGCGGGCGGGTCGGACCCGCAGATAGAGGACGACAGCGGCGAGGACGGCGACGCCGCCGGCGCCGAGGACGGCGAGCGCGAACGGGTCCGACAGCGCCGAGACGAGGAACTCGACGGCGTCGCCCGCGCCGCTCTCCGTCGTGACGTACTTCACGTGCGCGCTCGCTCGTCCCGCGGTGGCGAGAAGCACCAGAACGACCGACGCGAGCGAACCGATTCTGGCCCCGACCCGTCCCTGATTCATGTCCGAACGTTCGCCTCGACGAGTATATCCCCATCGGATGATTCCCCGAAGGGGAGAATACGACCGGTTCGTCACGGTCGATACCGTTCGGACTCGGAGTTCGACGGGCGAACTACACGTCGAAGACGACGTACGCCTCCCAGCCGTCGGCCGTCTCCGCGACGCGCATCTCCGAGTACGTCACCGCCTTCACCTCGCGCGCGTCCACGTCCCCGAGGGGGACGCCGCGCGCGGACCCCGAGAGCGCCCACTCCGTCCCTTCGTCTCTCACCTCGGCCTCGTTGTCGACAGGGAGGACGGCCCGCACGTCGCGTTCGTAGACCAGTTGGTCGAGGTAATCGAACAGGAGGGCCTCGACGCCCTCGGCGCGCACCTCGACGGGAAACCGCTCCCCGCCCGCGTCCGGAATCTCCTCGCATCCGGCCGCGGCGAGGCCGTCGGCGACGGCGGCGAACAGGCCCGACAGCGACGGTGCGGACGCGGCGACGGCCACGTCGGCGGTGTGGTCGCGGAGTTCGAAGCTCATGCTCCCGTTCCTCGTCCCCGTCACCCTCTCGCTTTCGGTCGGCGGGCGGGCGTCGTCCGGACCGCGGGGTCGTCGGGCGTCACGGCACCGACAGCGTTTGGTTCGACGGAGGAGTTATATTCGAGACCATTCTATCGGGTGGCGTGAGCGTCAACGTGGAGAAACGGGTGGATCAACCGGGGTCCGCGGAACACGCCGAACAGGCGTGGGAGCTGAAAGAGCGCATCCGGCGGTCCGAGGGCGTGCTGAAGCAGCGACGCGGCTTCTTCATCGACGCCTATCGCCGGGCGACGACGCATCTGTACTTCGAGGACGAGACGCTCATCGGTTTCGCCTCGACGCGCCGCGACGGCTACATCCTCTTTCTCGCCATCGCGCCCGAGGCGCGCGGGCAGGGCTACGGCGAGCGACTGGTCGCCGAAGTCGCCCACGACCACCGGTCGGTCTCCTGTCACGCCCGGACGACGAACGAGGGCGCGTTGGCGTTCTACGAGAACATCGGGTTCGAGGTCAAACGGGAGATAACGAGCTACTACGAGGACGGCGGCGACGCCTACTACCTCCGTCTCGGCGAGAAGGCGAGCATCCGCGAGAAGTTCTCCGACCTGTTCCGACGGTAGTCTACACGTCGTCGACGATTTCGCCGAGACGGTCGACCGGCAGCGCCTGATACGTCTCGGTGTCGAGGCCGTGGCGTTCGATGAGTTGCGTCACACGGAACGCCTCGTCGTCGTCGTCGACGCGGAAGCGAACGTCGAAGTCGTAGGGGCCGAGGACGGCGTGCGTGTCGAGAATCTCGCCGCCGGCCTGCTGGACGTCTTCGCGGATCGAGCCCCAGATGGACACGAACTCCTGCGGGTTCTGGTACTCCATCCCGTCGACGTCGACGTGCGCAATATACGTCGGCATAATTCCCACTCCGGGCCCAGGGAACAAAAGGCTGTGCGTGCCGCCGGCGCCTCACTCTCCCCATCCTCAACCTTTAATCGAACGCCCCATGTTGGTCAGCGTATGTACATCGGCGTACTCACGGTTCCGCTCGGCGGCGAATCGCTCCCGGACGCGCTCTCGTACCTCGACGACATCGGCGTCGACGGCGTCGAACTCGGAGTCGGGGGCTTCCCCGGCGACGACCACCTCGACCGGCGCGCGGCCCTCGACGACGAGGGGAAGCGAGAGGAACTCCTCGACCTCGCGGACGAACACGACATGCAGATAAGCGCGCTGGCGACGCACAACAACCCGCTGCACCCCGACGAGGAGGAGGCCGACGAGGCCGACACGGAACTGCGCGAGGCCATCGAACTCGCGGACGCCTTGGATGTGAACACCGTCACCTGCTTCTCCGGCCTCCCCGCCGGCGGCCCGAACGACGAGGTGCCGAACTGGATTACGGCGCCGTGGCCGACCGAGCACGCCGACGCCCGCGACTACCAGTGGGAGGTCGCCGTCGACTACTGGTCGGACCTCGCGGAGTTCGCCGACGACCACGGCGTCGACGTCGCCATCGAGATGCACCCGAACATGCTCGTCTACGAGCCGTCGGGCATGATGCAACTGCGCGAGGCGACGAACGAGCGCATCGGCGCGAACTTCGACCCCTCGCACCTCTACTGGCAGGATATCGATATCTGCCACGCCATCCGCTTCCTCGGCGAGAAGGACGCCATCCACCACTTCCACGCGAAGGACACGAAGGTGTACTCGTGGAACTCGCGGCTGAAGGGCGTCCTCGACACCACCGACTACACCGACGAGTCGAACCGCTCGTGGCTGTTCCGCTCCATCGGCTACGGCCACGGCGAGAGCCACTGGAAGGACGTGGTGTCGACGCTCCGCATGGTCGGTTACGAGGGCGCGTTGTCCATCGAACACGAGGACTCGCTGACCTCCTCGAACGAGGGACTGGAGAAGGCCGTCGACATCCTCGACCGTGCCGTGTTCGACACGCAACCGGGCGAGGCGTACTGGGCGGAGTGAGGTTCCCGCGGGAGACGCTCCCGGGGAACTCGACAGATATGAAACGCTAAGCCGCCACCGCGTGAAGCGGGGGCATGGCGCTCGACATCGGAATCCTCGGCTACCGTTTCATGGGCAAAGCCCACTCGAACGCATTGGCGCGACTGCCGATGTTCTTCCCGGACGCCCCGGAGATAAATCGGCACACCCTCGTCGGCCGCGACGAGGAGGCCCTCGCCGAGGCGGCCGACGAACTCGGCTTCGAGCACACCTCGACCGAGTGGGCGGACGTGATAGACGAGGTGGACGCCTTCTACAACCTCGGTCCCAACCACGTCCACGCCGAACCCTCCATCGCCGCCCTCGAAGCCGGCACGCCCGTCTTCTGCGAGAAACCGCTCGCGCCCACCCTCGACACCGCCGAGGAGATGCGCGACGCCGCCGCGGACGCGGACGTTCCCGCGGGCAACGCGTTCAACTACCGCTTCGTCCCCGCCATCCAGTACGCGAAGGGGCTCATCGACGACGGCGAACTCGGCGATATTCGACAGGTTCGCGGGAGCTACCTGCAGGATTGGCTCGTCGACCCCGAGGCGCCGTGGTCGTGGCGCAACTCGAAGGAACTGGCCGGAAGCGGCGCGCTGGGCGATTTGGGCGCGCACACGGTCGACCTCGCGCGGTTCCTCGCCGGCGACGCCGCGGGCGAGATAGCGCGCGTCTCCGGGCACCTGAAGACGTTCGTCGACGAACGACCCGTCGAGGGCGAAGAGGAGACGCGGGAGGTCACCGTCGACGACGCCTACACGGCGCAGGCGGAGTACGAGAACGGCGCGACGGGCACCTTCGAGGCGTCCCGCGTCGCCGACGGGCACAAGAACGACCACACGATTCAGATCCACGGCACGGACGGCAGCCTGAAGTTCTCCTTGGAACGGCTGAACGAGTTGGAGTACAAGCGCGCTGACGGGCGGGGCTACGAGACGATTCTGGTGACGGACGGGTCGGACCCCTACGTCGAACACTGGTGGCCGCCGGGGCACGTCCTCGGCTGGGAGCACACGTTCGTCCACGAGAACTACGAGTTCCTCTCGGCCGTGCGCGACGGCGAGGAGTTCCGCCCCTCCTTCGAGGACGGCTACGAGGTCCAGCGAATCCTCAACGCCGTCGAACGCTCCGACGAGAGCGGTCAGTGGGTCGAACCCTGAACCGGGGGTAGCGAGCGTCGGCGACCGCTCAGCGGGCCTCGTCGGCCGCCGCCGCGGACCACTCCTTCGCCCACCGCGAGAGTTGCGGTTCCGGCAGCGCCGTCGAGTCGCCGTCCAGGAAGACGCCGACGGTGACCCCGGCCGACACCGGAATCATGAACGCGACGAGTTCCTCGAAGTAGTGCACCGACCCCCGGTGCCCGCCCGGTGCGCTGGGAAGCGTCTCGTGCCGCCGGATGGACTCCTGTCCGATGTAGAACCGCCGGAGGAGGTGCGCGTGCTCGCGCGCCGTCGCGGGGTCCACGTCCGACCGGAGATAATGCGGGTGCACCTCCGCGTCCGCGTACTCCACGCAGCACCGCAGGTCCCCGCGGAGTTCCGCTCGGAGGCGCTCGACCAACGCTGCGATAGACATACGCTCTCGACGCCGCCCCGGAGAAATAACCCTCGGTCCCGCCTATCACTCCCGAGAACGCGATCAGACCTCGAAGTGAAGGACGCCGTCGTCGGTGATGACCTGGTCGACGAGCGTCATCGGCGTGGCGTCGTAGGCGGGATTCTCGACGTACACGTTCTCGACGGGTTCCAGCGACACCTCCGCCGGGGAGCGAATCTCGTTCTCGAAGACGAAGCCGCTCTCGACCACCTTCGCGCCCGACCCGACGACGGTGACGGGAACGTCGAGTTCGTTGGCGGTGGCGGCGATGGGAAACGTGCCGACGCGGTTGTACAGGGTGTCGCCGACGATGCAGTCCATCCCGACGACGACCCGGTCGCACTCTTCGAGGAAGATGCCCGCCGCGCCGTCGACCAACAGGTGCGGTTCCACCCGGTCGATGTCCGCGAGCGTCCGCGCCGACTTCCGACCGAGGTAGCGCGGGCGGGCCTCCGTCACGTAGGCGGTGAGGTGCGTCCCGGCCGACGCGGCGCCCTTGACGGCGTCAAGCACCGTCGAGGAGTAGTCGTGCGTGAGGAACGTCTCGCCGTCAGCGAACGTGTCGGCGGCGTGGGCGGCGGCGCGCGATTTCCCCTGTTCCACGTCGTCGACGACGCGTTCGATGCTCTCCTCGGTCAGCGTCTTCGCCTCCTCGACCGACGACCCCTCCCCCTTCACCTGGTCGAGTATCTCCTGCATCGCGTTGTACAGCGACGCGTGTGAGGGATTCGCACGCTTTAGCGCGCCGACGTTGCGTTCGAGGTCGCGTTCGTACTCCTCGACCGTCGCGTGGTCGCGGTCGAGGAGGTCCATCAGCGCGCGCGCGGCCTTGATGGCGACGACCGAGGAACTGTGCGTCTGCATCTCCCTGATTTCCTCTATCGTGTCGTCTATCATACCCGCAGGTCACGGAGTCGGACCAAAGACCTTCCGGGCGCGTCGTCGCCCGCCGGCGATTAGTGGCGTCGCGCGGGTCGACTCAGTCGTCCGTATCGACCGCCGCCTCGGGTGGGGTGCCGCCGTCCCCGGCGTCCGTCCGCTTCGCGTAGAGGAAGACGGCGACGGCGGTGATAATCCAGATGACCGCGCCGACCCGGACGGCGAAGGAGACGCGCGCGGCCCACGTCGGGAGGTCGTAGGCGACGGAGAGGGCGGCGACGGTGGGCGACCCCGTGAGGATAGTGACGACGAACGTCGTCTGCATCACCCACCCGTAGTCGACTCCTTCGGGGTTCGTCCGTTCGACGCGTGACACGGTGTATCCGTGCGGGGCGAGCGAGTAATGCGTGCCGGTTTCCGCGCCTCAGCAGTCGTCGGACTTCGAGGTCGGTTCGCGCAGAATCTCTATCATCCGGAGCGTCGACCCGTCGGCGCGCGTGACGACGACGAAGTAGCGCTGACCCGCCTCGCAGATTGGTCGCAGGGCCGCGTCGCTGCCCCCGCCGTCGACGTGAACGTACAGTAGCGTCTGCACGTCATCACTCGTTCGACCGCACGACAGCGCGCGGTCGGCTGAGTAGACAGTTGCAGACGCTTACTATAGCCGCCGGGCGAGATACTCGACTCGCCCGTCCGGACTGCCTCCCAGACGATTTCGTTGCCGGCGTCGTCGCGGACGAACACCTCGGAACCGTCGGCGACGCTCCCCGCCTCGTGGGAGACGACGACCATCAGCGTCCCGCCGAGGACGGGGGAGACGCCGCGGTCCGTCGTCCGCGCGAGCGGGGACATGACGTTTCTGTCACTCTAAGGATACATAACCGTCCTGCAGAAGGAACCGACAGCGGGACGCTTAACACGCGAAGCGGAGTCCCATAGAGCATGACGACGGTACGCGACGTGCGCGAGATGGCGGGTTCGACGCCGATCACGATGCTGACCGCCTACGACGCGACGACCGCCCGAGTGGCGAACGACGCGGGTATCGACGTGCTCCTCGTCGGCGACAGCGTCGGCAACACCGACCTCGGCTACGACTCGACGCTCCCGGTCACCGTCGACGAGATAGCGTCGCGGACGGGGGCCGTCGCGCGCGGCGCGGCGGACGCCCTCGTCGTCGCCGACATGCCATTCCTCTCGTTCGGCGTCGACGACGCCGAGAGCGTCCGGAACTGCGGGCGGATGGTGAAGGAGGCGGGCGCGGACGCGGTGAAGTTGGAGTCCGGTCCCCACACGGTCGAACTCACGGAGCGACTCGTGGAACTCGGCGTCCCCGTGATGGCCCACCTCGGTCTGACTCCCCAACGGATGAAGGAGACCGGCTACGGCCGGCAGGGGACGACGCGAGACGACGCCCACGAAATTCTCGATTTGGCCCGCAGACACGAGGACGCCGGCGCCTTCGCCCTCGTCCTCGAACACGTCCCCGCCAACCTGGCCGCGCAGGTGACCGACGCGCTCTCGATTCCCACCATCGGTATCGGCGCGGGCGGCGACTGCGACGGGCAGGTGCTCGTCGTCGACGACGTGCTCGGACTCTCCGAGCGGTCGCCGCCGTTCTCGAAGCAGTTCGGGGACCTCAGAGGCGAGATGCTCGACGCCGTCTCCGGGTACCGCGAGGCGGTCGAGTCGGGCGAGTTCCCGGCCGAGGAGCACGGCCACACCGCCGACGAACTGGACGAGTTGTACTGACCGGTTCGCGCCGGCGTCGCGACTCGCACCGGAAGCGACAGCGGTCCGAGCGGGGTCCCGACGGACCGTTCACTCGGGGAGGTACGCATGAGAGAAGGTTCGGAAGAAACGGGACGGTCAGGTCGTCTATCAAACGGTAGGAGACGAGAGTCTGACTAACGTTCCACCGAGGCACGGGTGGGTTCCGCCTCCTGTTTGAGTATCATCTCGGACGCGCATGAAATCGTACGTTCACCCACTTAATCAGCAGTGAGGATTTGAGTGACAGACTGGGGACGAAAATCTCCGGTACGCGAGAGATACGAGTGGAGAACATCTATCATCGAAAACGTTCGCACCCTACTCGCCGAGGCGTCGCTCCACGAAGTCCCGAACGGCGACGTTGAACGCCTCGGGTCGTTCCAGCATCGACAGATGGGCGGCGTCCTCGACGACCCCGAGTTCGCAGTCCGGCATCTCCTCGGCGAGATACTCGTGGTACCGCCGCGGCGTGAGTCGGTCGTGTTCGCCGACCAGCGCCAGCGCCGGCGTCGAAATCCGCTCGAGGTCCTCGCGCACGTCGAACGCGTGACAGGTGCGGAAGTCGCGTTCGGTGACGGCGCGACCGACCGACCGCATCGCGTCCCGGGAGAAATCCGTGTACTCGCTGTCCGGGTCGGCGAACAGCAGTTCGGGCTGGTGGAGGAACTCCACGGCGCGCTCGAAGTCCTCGGAGAGCCACCGCAGCAGGTCGTCGAGGACTCGGAGTCTCGCGCCCGTGCCCGCGAGGACGAGGCCGTCGAGGGGGACGTCGCGTTCGAGGGCGGCCGTGAGCGCCACGGCGCCGCCGAGCGAGTTGCCGACCAGCACCGACGCGCCCGTCTCCTCGACGACGGCCGCCACGTCGTCGACGTAGACCGAGAGCGCCTCGTACCCTGGGTCGGCGTTCACGTCCTCGCTCTCGCCGTGCCCGCTCAGGTCGAGAGCGGCGACGGGCGTCTCGTCGGCGAGGCGGAACTGGGACTTCCAGACGGCGTGCGTGCCGCCGCTGCCGTGGACGAACAGGTGCGTCGGTCCGGCCCCGCCGCGGTCGGAGAACCGGTACGCCGTCTCCCGGCCGTGGTGCGTGACGGTGTCCATAGCCACCGTTGACGCCCGCCGTTGATAAAGCCCACACGAGGGCCGACGGCACCGGACGCCTGTGAACCGCAATACAACCGCTCGACCGGTACACGCCTCCCGTCCCCTGGTCAGTCGGGGAAAGGTTTATATTCTAGGACGGATTACCTATGGTTAGGTCCCAACATGAGTACGCAACAGTTCACCGGTGGAGACGAGCAATTCCTCCGCCGCTACGAGTACGAAAACGAGTGGGTCATCGCCGCCGACACGGGCACGTTCGGCGACGATATCAGCGTCGACGTGGTCGGAACGACCGCCATCGTCGTCGCCGAATCGGGCGATAAAGTTACCGAGACGGAATTCGAACTCCCCGGTGAGGACGTAGCGGTCGCTACGAACAACGGCGTACTCACCATCACCGTTCAAAAATGAAACTCATCGTCAAACCACTGAAGCAGAAGGATGCCGGTCGCGGACTCGCGGCCATCGACCGCCAGGCCGCCGAAGAACTCGGCCTCGAGGGCGGCGACTACATCCGTATCGACGGCGACGGCGGCACCACTATCGCGCGCGTGTGGCCGGGCTACCCCGAGGACCGCGGCACGGGCGTCATCCGCATCGACGGCCGACTTCGCCAGCAGGCGAACGTGGGCATCGACGACCGCGTGCAGGTCGAACAAGCGGACGTGAAGCCCGCCAAGACCGTCTCCATCGCGCTCCCGCAGAACCTCCGTATCGGCGGGAACGTCGGGACGTACATCCGCGATAAGCTCTCGGGTCAGCCCGTCACGAAGGGCCAGAGCATCCAGCTTCCGCTCGGGTTCGGCTTCATGACCTCCTCGAACCAGTCGGTCCCGGTGAGGGTCGCCTCCACGCAACCGCAGGGGACGGTCGTCATCACCGACTCCACGGAGGTCCAGATCAGCCAGAAGCCCGCCGAGGAGATTCACGGCTCCGGCGAGGACGGAACCGGCGAGGGTCCCTCGGTCGCCTACGAGGACATCGGCGGTCTCGACCGCGAGCTAGAGCAGGTCCGGGAGATGATCGAACTCCCGATGCGCCATCCGGAACTGTTCAAGCGCCTCGGCATCGAACCGCCGAAGGGCGTGCTCCTGCACGGCCCGCCGGGCACCGGGAAGACGCTCATCGCCAAGGCCGTCGCCAACGAGATAGACGCCAGCTTCCACACCATCTCCGGGCCGGAGATCATGTCGAAGTACTACGGCGAGAGCGAGGAGCAACTCCGCGAGATATTCGAGGAGGCCGAAGAGAGCGCCCCGGCCATCGTCTTCATCGACGAGATAGACTCCATCGCCCCCAAGCGCGGCGAAGCGGGCGGCGACGTGGAGCGACGCGTCGTCGCGCAGTTGCTCAGCCTGATGGACGGGCTGGACGAACGCGGCGAGGTGGTCGTCATCGGCGCGACCAACCGCGTCGACGCCATCGACCCCGCCCTGCGCCGCGGCGGCCGGTTCGACCGCGAAATCGAAATCGGCGTGCCGGACCGCGAGGGCCGCAAGGAGATCCTGCAGGTCCACACCCGCAGCATGCCGACCGCCGAAGACGTCGACCTCGACGAGTACGCCGACATCACGCACGGCTTCGTCGGCGCCGACGTCGAGAGCCTCGCCAAGGAGGCCGCGATGAACGCCGTGCGGCGCATCCGCCCGCAGTTGGACCTCGAATCGGAGGAGATAGACACCGAGGTGCTCGAATCGCTGGAGGTCCGCGACGACGACTTCAAGGACGCGATGAAGGGCATCGAACCCTCCGCGCTCCGCGAGGTGTTCGTCGAAGTCCCGGACGTGACCTGGGAGGACGTGGGCGGCCTCGAGGCCACCAAAGAGCGCCTCCGCGAGACCATCCAGTGGCCGCTCGAGTACCCCGAGGTGTTCGAGCAGATGGACATGCAGTCCGCCAAGGGCGTGATGCTGTACGGCCCGCCGGGCACGGGGAAGACCCTGCTGGCGAAGGCCGTCGCAAACGAGTCCGAGTCCAACTTCATCTCGGTGAAGGGGCCGGAACTGCTCAACAAGTACGTCGGCGAGTCCGAGAAGGGCGTCCGCGAGGTGTTCAAGAAGGCGCGCGAGAACGCCCCGACGGTGGTGTTCTTCGACGAGATCGACTCCATCGCCACCGAGCGCGGTCGTAACTCCGGCGACTCGGGCGTCTCCGAGCGCGTCGTCTCGCAGCTCCTGACCGAGCTGGACGGCCTCGAATCGCTCGAGGACGTGGTCGTCGTCGCGACCACGAACCGCCCGGACCTCATCGACTCGGCCCTGCTCCGCCCCGGCCGACTCGACAGGCACGTCCACGTGCCGGTGCCCGACGAGGAGGCGCGCCGCGCCATCTTCGGCGTGCACAGCGAGCACAAACCGCTCGCGGACGACGTGGACCTCGACAAACTCGCGCGGAAGACGGACGGCTACGTCGGCGCCGACATCGAAGCGGTCTGCCGCGAGGCGTCGATGGCCGCAAGCCGCGAGTTCATCCGCAGCGTGAGTCGCGAGGAGGTCGAAGACTCCATCGGCAACGTCCGCGTCACGATGGACCACTTCGAGGCGGCCCTCGACGAGGTCGGTCCGAGCGTCACCGAGGAGACGCGCCGCCGCTACGAGGAGATCGAAGAGCGGTTCCAGAAGAGCGACGTGGAACGCGAACCCGAGGCCGAGGTCGGCCGGACGTTCCAGTAAGGGACGCTCGCGCCGCCTCGACTCGACTCCGAACGGGACGTCTTTTTGCGGCGATTCGACCCGCCGACCGACGGCCTTTTAGCGCACCCCACCGCTACGTAGAGATACGTTCTGCTCGGAAGAGACGAAATCCACTAGTTGAGAGTTTATTTTACCGGAAACGAGGTGTGCTCGCCGAGAAAGAGGGGAAACCGATCCGCGTCACCGACCGACTCGTCGGATTCGCGCGCGGGCGGAAATCCGCGTTCGTGCCTACGCGCCCGACTCGTCGAGGTCGGTGAGAATCTGTTCGGCGTGCCCCTCGGGGGAGACGCCCTCGTAGGCGAACGCTATCGTCCCGTCCGGCGCGACGACGTAGGTGTTGCGGAACACGCCGTCGAAGGTGTCGCCGAACATGTTCTTCTCGCCGTAGGAGTCGTACGCCGAAGCGACGGACCCGTCCTCGTCGGAGAGGAGGGGGAAGGGCAGGTCGTGGTCGTCCTCGAACTCCTTGAGGTCCGAAACGGGGTCGTCGCTGACGCCGAGGACGGTCACCCCCCGGTCTTCGAACTCGTCGTAGGCGTCGCGGAACTCGCACGCCTCGGTGGTGCACCCCGGCGTGTTCGCGCGGGGGTAGAAGTAGACGACGACGTACTCGCCCTCGAACCGCGAGAGCGACACCGTCTCGCCGTCCTGATTCTCCAACTCGAAATCCGGCGCTTCGTCGCCGACGCTGAGCATATTTTTCCGTCGGGCGGGAGCGTCAAAACGGCGCCGGTCGCGGCGAGACGGGTCGGGGTCGGTCAGTCGAGGCGTTCGGCCGCCCCGCGTTCGACGAGGGGGCCGGCGTTCGTCGCCGGCAGGGTGACCACGTCCTCGGTGGCGAGGTCGTACTCGCGTTCGTCGACGCCGAGGATCTGTCCCACGTCGCGGGTGATACGGAGGGTGACGCGGTCGGTGTCGTCCGCGTCGTCGGTTTCGGTCTCCGACCCCGCTTCGCCCCCGGTCCCGGGTTCTGCCCCGGCGGTTTCGGTCGTGGGTTCGGTTTCCGCGCCGTCCTCCACGACGGCCGACGCCTCCGTCGCGGGACGGTCGGCCGCCGTCGATTGGGACTCGTCTCGGGCTTTCGAGGCGTCACGCGGTGTCTCGTCCGCGGCGTCCCCGGCCGTCGGGGCGGCGTCCGCGGCGGTTCCCGTCCCGGCCTCGCTCTCGCCGTCCTCACCGCCACCCATCGCGTCCGCGAGCACGTCGCCCGACCCGCCCGCGGGCGCGTCCGGATCCAGGTCCGGCGGGGCCGGCGGCGCGTCGCCGGTCGGGTCCGCGGCCGCCTCCTCGTCCGTCCCGCGGGTCGCGGACGAATCGTCGGCCGGGTCCGCCACGCCGGCGTCCGGACTCGGTCCCTCGTCGGCGGGTCCGACGGGTTCGGAGGGGGCGGAATCCGAGGACTGCGCCGCCCCGGAGCGCTTGCCCGCGAGGACGTCGAGCACGGTTCCGCGGTTCTCCTTGATGCGGTCGACTAGGTCCTCGAACAGGTCTCGTTCCTCGGCGGTGAGACCGTTCGTGTCGGCGCTCATATCCGCCGCGGCGAAGGAGGCGAGTTTGACCACTTTGCCGACGCGGCGTTCGTAGACGGCCTCGACCACGTCCTCGGCGGTCTCTATCTCGTCCGTGAGGCGGCCCACGTCGGGGTCGGAGAACGGGTCGTCGGCCCGGTCGGCCGCGCGCTTTCGTTCGGCCTTCTGCTGGGCGATGTAGTCGGCCACGTCCCCGTAGAACGAGTCTCGGAGGTGCTGGAGGCTGTCCTTCTGTCGCTCCGTCCGTCGGACGCTCCGTAACTCGTCTAAATCCATTATTTCACCTTCTCGGCGCGACCCCGGGCCATGAGAAAGACCCCGAGGCACTCTTCTACGGATTGGTCACCTTCGCTGAGTGTAAAACTATCGCCGTCGAACTCGACCGGGCCCGGGTCCGTCACGCGAATCTCGGTCTCGTTCCCCCGGAACCGGTCGGCGACGGCGTCTTCGAGCGGGTCGAAGTCCGCGATGTCGTCGCGGTCGAGCGGCTTCACCCGCAGCGACGACCCGCCGTGGAGGCTCCCCGGCAGGCGGATGAGCCGCTTCGTGTCCGTCGTCACCGGTTCGTCGATGGGCGCCGTCTCCGCCTCGACGGCCTCGCGCGCCAGGGCGTCCACGAGGATGCGCGTCCCCGGGCCGCCGGCCTCGACGTTGCCCTCGCGGATGGCGTCGAAGTTACTGTGCACCTGCCCGAGGATGGTCTTCGCGCGCCCCTCGCCGATGCCCTGCAGTTCCTGGAGTCGCTCCAGCGCCGACGCCTCGTCCATCTCGCGGAGGTCGGATGCCAGCGTCAGAAGCCTCTCGTGCACCCGCGCACCCCACCCGCCCCGGCGGCGGAGGACGCGTCGGGTCGTCCCCCGGTTCGACTCCGTGCCCACCAGTCCCTCCACGTCGAGGTCGATGGCGCGGACGTAGTCGACTATCTCGCGGCGCGCCTCGCTGTCGAGGCCGCGCACCGACTCGTCGCGCACGTGAACGTGGTACCCGCGGCCGCCGGAGAAGACGACCTGCGTCTCGCGGAAGTCGAAGTCCTCGTCCAGAAACTCGAGGAGTTTCAGCAGGTCCTCCTTGCAGGCGGCGAGCATGTCCGCGTACGACGTCGTCTCGGGGTCGACCCCGGGGAGGTGGTCCGCGTCCAGGTCGAACACGAGGTCGGCCGACCGCCAGTCCTTCTCCTCCATCGTCCCCGCGCCGGGGTCGTCGAACCGCGCCGAGGAGAAGTAGACGTGCCGCGGGGCCGTCCGCGCGAGGAAGTCGCTCACGTCCCCGAGGTCGAGGACGGACTGGTGGCGGACCATCGTCGTCCCGCCGGCGCTCCACGGGATGTACCCCCACTCGCGCCGCTCCGCGGCGGGCGGGAGGGAGACGTCCGCGCGGCGGTAGTAGTCGCCGAACCGCCCCTCCAGGTACTCCCGGGTTCGTGCCTCCATAGCTCTGCGGTGATAACGGAGGCGGGAGTAAAGCCGTTGTGTCTCGGCCGGGCGGGGGCGCCGCCACCGTCAGATGCCGGCAACGCCCCGAGCGAATCGGCCGCCTCGAACGAACGAAGAACTAGATAACCAATAATTAGCAAGGGTTATGGCCGAGAACTCCTTATGCTATTCTGTATCGACGGACGAGTCCGATATCGACCGCTCCGGACCGTCTTCGCCGCGTGTTGTCGCCCGGCTCTAGTGTCATCCGAATAACTACAACTGCCGTAGTTACTGCTACCAAAACTATAAATAATCCTGATTCTAACAGTACCATCTGTAATGGTTGATACTGATTTACGCGAGGGTAGGCGGAAGCTCAGCGGCGTCTCGCGACGTCGCTTCGTGAAGGCGGCTGGTGCCTCCGGTGTTGCTGTCGGTCTGGCTGGCTGTATCAGCAGCACGAACGGAGGCGGCGAGGGCAACGGCGGCGGTTCCACCGACTCCGGAACCGAGACTGCTATCGACACCGGCGAGGTGACCGAAGACATCACCGTCCAGATTGCGGGCGACTCGCGCATGTCCGACAACATCCAGGGCATCCGTGAGATCCTACACAATCAGGGCGGTCTGGCTGACAACATCACGGTCGAGGTTATCGCCGGGTCGCAGGTGACGAACAACCGGCAGAACCAGTACCAGCAGTGGCTGGGTTCGGGCCGCGAGGAGCCGACGCTCCTGCTCATGGACTCGGGGTGGACGATTCCGTTCATCGCCCGAAACCAGATACAGAACCTCTCTGAGGCGCTGCCGGACGACATGGTCTCCACGGTCGAGAACGAGTACTTCCAGGCCAGCGTCAACACGGCGCAGGGCGAGAACGGGGACCTGTACGGCATCCCGATGTTCCCGGACTTCCCGACGATGCAGTACCGGAAGGACCTCCTCCGGAACGCGGGCTACGGCGACTCCGACTTCGAGAAGTGGGCGACAGAGTCGATGTCGTGGAAGCAGTTCTCCAAGGTCACGAAGGAGGCGATGAACGCCAACTCCGACACCCAGTACGGGTACACCTTCCAGGCGTCGGTGTACGAGGGACTCTCCTGCTGTGACTTCAACGAGTTCATGACCTCCTACGGCGGCGCGTACTTCGGCAACCCCGAGGAGAACCTGTTCGGACCCATCGGCGACCGTCCCATCACCGTCGACGAGCAACCGGTCATCGACTCCATCAAGATGGTCCGCACGTTCATCAACGGCGAAGACGACAAGCAGGCTCTCGACGGTATCACCGGCGGCATCGCCCCCGAGGCGGTGCTCCAGTGGACCGAAGAGCCGTCGCGCAAGCCGTTCACGGGCGGCGACGCCATCATGCACCGCAACTGGCCGTACTCCATCACCATCAACGGAGCGGAGGACGTCTTCGGCGAGGACCTCGGCGTCATGCCCATCCCGTACGGCGTCTCCGCGGACGAGGCTCAGTACCCGATGACGGGCGGCCCCGTCGCCGCCCTCGGCGGCTGGCACATGGCGATGAACCCGAACGCCCCCTCGAAGAAAAAGCAGGCCGGCGTTCAGGTGCTCCGCGCGCTGATGCAGCCGGATGCGGCGCTCGCGAACTTCGGTCTGCAGGGTTGGATTCCGCCGCGTCCGTCGCTGCTCGACTCGAAGGAGGCGTCCAACGTCGACGTCATCGGTCGCTACACGCAGCAGCTGAAGGTGGCCGGCGAGAACGCCATCCCGCGGCCGGTCACGGTCGTCTGGCCGCAGCAGTCCAGCCAGATAGCGACCGAGGTCAACGCGGCGTACGCACAGGAGAAGACGCCCCAGAAGGCGATGTCCGATCTGAAATCGACGCTTCAGCAGATCGAGAACAGCCAGTAAGGCTATCGGATAAGAATAAGTCACCCGCGAAACGTTATCATTTATCATGGCAACAGAACAAGACTCAGGGGACACGCTTCGGGATAGCTCCAGGAGTGGTCCGTACGTCTCCGCCGTCCGGTGGATGGAGTCGTTATCGGAGACACAGTTCGCCTACTTCCTACTCTCACCAGCGCTGCTGATACTGCTGCTCATCGCGCTGTACCCCCTCATACAGACGTTCGGCTACTCGCTGTTCGCCGACCAGTTGACGGGGTCGTCGCGGTTGGGCGAGTTCGTGGGCCTTCAGAACTACGTGGCGTTGTTCACGGGTGCACGCGACTTCGCGCTCCCATCGGCGTTCCTGCCGGGGTTCTCCTCGTCGTTCCCGTTCGTGACGGGCATCTACTCCAGCGCGCTGATGGTGACGCTCATCTTCACCGTCGTGAGCGTCCTGTTCGAGACGATTCTCGGCTTCGTGCAGGCGCTCGTTCTCGACCAGGACTTCCGCGGTCGGCGCTGGGTCCGCGTGGCCATCATCATCCCGTGGGCCGTGCCCATCGTCATCCAGGGGATGATCTGGTACCTGATGTTCCAGCCGAACATCGGCTTTCTCATCGGGACGCAGCAGAATCCCACCTTCCTGAACACGCTGGGGCTCAGCTTCACGCCGCTCCGTAACACGGCGGACTCGCTGTTCCTCATCATCGTGGCCGACGTCTGGAAGACGACGGCGTTCATGGCGCTTCTCATCCTCGCCGGCCTGCAGAGTATCGACCGGTCGCTGTACGACGTGGCGCGCGTCTCCGGCGCGACCAACTGGCAGCAGTTCAAGATGATCACCTTCCCGCTCATCCTCCCGACGGTGCTGGTCGCGATGCTGTTCCGCACCATCGGCGCGATGCGCGTGTACGGCATCATCGAGACGATGGGCGGGTGTACGACCGTTCCGTCGCTGTCGTGTCTGGTCGTGACGACGTTCAACAACTCGATGTACGCCACGTCAGCGACGGTGGCGTTCGTGACGGCGGCGCTCATCGGCATCGTCGTCTCGGTGTACCTCGTGAAGTTCGCCGATGCGGAGGAGGGATTCTAAGATGGCGACCGACAACCAACAAGGCGCGTTCGAGACGAACCGAGACGCAGAGATCAAGCGGGGACCGCTCGAGACGTGGGTCGGCAAGGTCATCAAGAACCCCAAGCGCGCGTACAGATCGATGTTCTACGTGGCGACGGTGTTCTTCCTCGTCACCACGCTGTTCCCGTTCTACTGGCTGTTAGTGCTCGCGCTGACGCCGAACAACCTCATCTCGAACATGGGGCTGCTGCCGAAGGGGTTCAACCCCGGCGTGTTCGTCACCATGTTCGAACGGGTGCCGTTCCACCTGTACATGTTCAACAGCTTCGTCCTCGGTCTCACGACGACCGTCATCGTGCTCCTGTTGGCGAGTCTGGCGGGCTACGTCTTCGGCCGTCTGCGGTTCCCCGGCCGGACCTTCCTGATGTTGGCCATTCTGGCCATCTCGTACTTCCCGCCGGCGGCGTTCTTCCTGCCGCTGTTCCAACTGTTCACGGGAGGGACGAACCTCGTGCTCGGGCCCATCACCGTCTCGTCGCCGGACCTGTTCAACACGCCGGCGCCGATGGTGCTGCCGTTCAGCGCGCTATTCATGCCGCTGTCCATCTTCATCCTCACGACGTTCTACGGGCAGATTCCGGACGGACTGGAGGACGCCGCGCGCGTCGAAGGGACGACCCGACTCGGGGCGCTGTTCCGCGTCATCATCCCGCTGTCGGCACCCGGCGTCGCCACGGCGGGCGTCCTGACGTTCATCAGCGTCTACAACGAGTTCTTCTTCTCGTTCCTGATGAACAACGGCGAGGCGTCCTCGTGGGCGCCCATCGTCGCGGGCATCCTCAAGTATCAGGGGCAGTTCGACACCCCCTACAACCTGATGGCGGCGGCGAGCATCGTCGGGGTTCTCCCCGTCGCGATTCTCGTCATCGTCGCACAGGAACGCATCGTGAGCGGACTGACTGCGGGCGCACTCAAGGAGTAATTCAATGGGAGAAGTAAACCTCGAAGACGTGACGAAACGGTACGAAGACGTAACGGCCGTCGACAAGATGAACCTCGAAATCAGGGACGGCGAGTTCGTCTGCCTCGTCGGTCCCTCCGGTTGCGGGAAGTCGACGACGATGGAGATGATCGCCGGTCTGACCATCCCCACGGAGGGGACCATCTACATCGGCGGCCACGAGGTAACGAACCTCCCGCCGAAGGACCGGGGCGTGGCGATGGTGTTCCAAAACATCGCGCTGTTCCCCCACATGGACGTCTACGACAACATCTCGTTCGGCCTCCGCCTCCGGAAGTACGATAAAGAGGAGATCGACCGACGCGTCGAACGCGCCTCCGACATCGTCCAGTTGGAGGGCATGCTCGACCGGATGCCCGACGAGATGTCCGGCGGACAGCGTCAGCGCGTCGCCATCGCCCGCGCCATCGTCCGGAACCCGGAAGTGTTCCTGATGGACGAACCGCTGGCGAATCTCGACGCGAAACTCCGCGTCCACATGCGCACGGAACTCCAGCGCCTGCACAAGGAACTGGACACGACCATCATCTACGTGACGCACGACCAGGCGGAGGCGATGACGATGAGCGACAGAATCGCCGTCATCGACTCCGGCCAACTCCAACAGATAGACCCGCCGCTGGTCTGTTACAACGAACCGGCGAACCTGTTCGTCGCGGGCTTCATCGGGTCGCCGGCGATGAACTTCGTCGACGGGGAACTGACGGAGAACGGGTTCAGAAACGAGAAAGTCGAAGTTGACTTCGACCCCGCCGACGTGGGGGCCACCGCGGGCGACGACGTGACGCTCGGTATCCGCCCCGAGGACGTCTACACGCTCAACGACGCGGGGTCGCTGGCTAACCCGACGAAGGAGATAGAGGCCGTCACGGACGTGCTCGAACCGATGGGCGACGAAATCTTCGTCTATCTGTTGCTCAGCGAGGACGCGACGGTGGACCTCGACGAGGAGTCCCGCGGAGGGATGACCGACCAACTGCTGATGAGCGTCGACCCCGACTCGGATATCTCGGAGGAGCAGGATGTCAACGTGGTCTTGGACCGGACCAAGGTACACCTCTTCGACACGGAGACGGGGAAAGCTATCTCGCACGGACTCACGGCGACAGCGCCTTCCGGCGCGGACGGCAGCACGGCCGCCGAGAGCGACGACTAACCGACCGCACGCGGTCGGTTTTTCTATCGCAGCACCGGACATAAGTGCCGCCACGTCGTTGAGTCGATATGGTCACAGAACTCGGGTGGTTCTACATCGCCGGCGTGACGTTCCTCTTTTTCTTCTGGGCGTACGGTATCGTCTCGTTCCTCCTCGACCTGAAGAACATCATCGTCCCGAAGACCAGACAGTACATCCGGGGGCGTCGCCGGATGAAACAACAGGAGGAAGAGGAGAGCGAACGCGAGGAGCGCGAACGTCAGCTGTATTAGGTGTGACAGTTTCGCCCCCGGGAACGATGCCGCAACGAGAAACTTAACAACCCCGATAGTAATTCAAGGATATGACCTCCGGGACCCAAACGCGCGTCGGCATCGTCGGCCTCGGCAACATCGGACACTACCACGCGGACCGCCTGCTCGAAATCGGTGCGAACCTCGGCGGCGGTCTCGACATCCAACCGGACGCCCGAAACCGATTCACCGAGAAGTACGGCGTCCCCACCTACGACGAGAAGGAGGAGATGTTCGAGGAGGTCGACGCCGTCATCATCACGACCCCGAACCGCTTCCACGAGGAGTACGCCGTCGCCGCCCTCGATGCGGGCCTCCACGTCCTCCTGGAGAAGCCGTTGGCGCACTCCTTGGAGTCGGCCGAGCGAATCGCCGCCGCGGCCGAGAACGCCGAGGGCGTCTGCATGGTCGGCTTCAACAACCGCTTCGGTAACCCCGTCCGCATTCTGAAGAGCTACCAAGCCGAGGGTCGGTTCGGCGAGATTCAGCACATCGAGGCGAACTACGTCCGCCGCCGCGGCATCCCCGGTCGCGGGTCGTGGTTCACCTCGAAGGACGTCGCCGGCGGCGGATCCGTCATCGACATCGGGGTCCACGCCATCGACCTCTCTTTGTACTTCCTCGACTACCCGGAGGTCGAGGAGGTATCGGCCGTCACCCGCGCCGACTTCGGCAACCGCGACGACTACGCCTTCGTCGAGATGTGGGGCGAGGACATCGGCCCGGAGGGCTTCGACGTCGACGACTCCGCGACGGCGTTCATTCGCTGTGCCGACGGCCGAACCGTCTCGCTGGAAGTCGCGTGGGCGTCGAACCGCCCGACGAACGACGAGTTCTACATCCTCGGCACCGAGGCGGGCGCCCGCTACGACCGCGCGAGCCACGACCTGACGTTCTACGAGTCCGGCGTCGGCGGCAGCAACCACCTCACCGACACGGACGTGGAGACGGAGGCCAACGACACCCACAAATCCGAACAGAAGCTGTTCTTGGAGGCCGTGCGCACCGAAGAGCACCCCGGACTGAACACCGTCGCCGAGGGGTTGCAGGTCCAACGCGTCATCGACGCCATCTACCGTTCCTCGGAGACGGGACGGGCCGTCCAGTTGGCGGACGTCGACTCGCCCGTCGAGAACTCCTCGGAGAACTGAGCGGTCCCGACCCCCGGATTCGAGGTCCGTCGGGAAAGCCATAAGTCCGCCTCGCCACCAAGGTATCCTATGTCACTTCTCGACGCGATTCGCCGCCCCGACTACACCGGCGAGCGGCGCTGTTGGCCCTGCACGGTCGTCAACGCGGCGCTGCTTCTCGCCGCCGCCATCGTCTTCTGGCCGCTCTCGACGACCGTCGCCCTCCTCACTGTCGTCGGCGGCGGTACGCTCGTCTACCTCCGGGGGTACGTCGTCCCCGGCACGCCCGAGTTCGCCCCCCGACTCGTCGCTCGACTCGGCCTGTCGCACCTCTTCGAGTACGCCCCCGGCGAGGAGGAGGTACGCCAGTCGGGCGAGTTGGGCGACGACGACGGCGAGCAGGTGCTGTTCGCGCTGTTCGAGGCGGGCGTCCTCCGCGAGGACGAGGACGGGGCGCTGTACCTCTCGGAGGACTTCTGGTCGGCGTGGGAGGCGGAGATGGCGTCGCTGCGCGACCGCGACGACGAGACGGTGGCGGCGGCCGTCGCCGAGGCCGCCCCGTTCGACGCCGAGGGCGGCGTCGAGTACGACGGCATCACCGTCGACGGCGAGCGCAACTCGATCTGGCTCTCCCGCGCGCACGCCGTCGCCGACGCCGCCGCGGTGCGGGCGATGGCGGCGTTCGACGTGCCCGAGTCGACCCGCGCGGCGGCGACGGCACCGCTCCGGATGTTCCTCGAATCCTGCCCGCTCTGCGGCGGTCCGACCGAGGAGGAGACGACGGTGCTGGACTGTTGCGGCGGGACGATGGGCGTGTACGACAACCCCGAAGACGAGGTGTTGGTCTGTGCGGACTGCGGGGAGACGCTGTACGTCTTCGAGGAGGAGGAGAGCGACGCGGGCGCGGGCGCCGATGCGGACACGGACGCCGACGCCGCATAGGGAATTCAGACGAACTGTTTTCGGTCCGGGACCTCGTCGCGGCCCAGGATTATCTCTTGGGCCTCCACGTCTTCGAGCGCGGAGACGAGACCGCCGATTTCGAGAATGCCGTCGTCGGTCTCCATCTCGAAGGAGGCGACCTCCTCGGACTCCTCGAAGGTGGTCTTGTGGACGCGCCCCTCGACGACGATGGAGTCGCCGGATTCGACGTGTCGACCGGAGACGGAGGCGTAGAACTCGCCGCCGAGTTCGCGCACGTCCTTCACGGCGCGGCGGATGGAGGCGTAGCGGCGGGGGAACGGGCGGCGCTTGCCGTCGGTCGCCAGCGTCTCGGCCGTCGTCCAGAGGACGGTGCCGAAAAAGCCGCTGACGAGAAAGCCCAGCGCCGAGCGGTTGAAGATGACGCCGTAGCGGTCCTTGTCGTCGCGGAGGGCGTCCTGCGTCGCGTACACCGAGTACTCGCCGTCGGCGACGGCGAGGACGGGCGTCGTGATGCCCCGGCGGCCGCGCGCGATGGTGGCGACTTCGAGGTAGTCGAACTCGGCCGGGTCGGGGGCGCGAGAGAGCGGCGTGATGAGGAGGTCGACGCTCACGCCGTCGTCGATGGCCGACGCGAGTTCGTCGTGGAAGCGACGCAGGAGGTCCGGCGTCAGCGACAGGATGAGTTCGTACTCGGCGTTCTCGATGATCTCTTCGATGTACCGGAGGATGGTCGAACGCGATTTCACGAGCGAGACGGCCTCGGTGTCGCGGGCGGGCGCCGTGTAGCGCGCCTCCAGTTCGGAGATGAGGTCGTCGAGGGAGGTCTTCACGTTCGCGAACGCGTCGTCGGGGTCGACGGCGACTATCTTCATCGGGCGCGACTCGCGGAGTTCGACGAGGCCGCGGTCCGAGAGGCTCCGAACCGTGTCGTACACGCGGGGTTGCGGGATGTCCGTCCGGTCGGCTATCTCCGAGGCGGTGAGTTCGCCGTGTTCGAGGACAGCGAGATACGCCTCTATCTCGTACTCGCCGAGGTTGAACCGCTCCCCGACGCTCTCCATCGTCGTCCGCAGTTCGTCTGCCATATCTCACCCCTCTCGGCGGACTCCCTTGATGTTTACTATTAATTGAGTAGCACGCTCCTTCGGAAGTCGATGGTATCTCACAGTCGAACGTTCCGAATCGCTGAGTCGAGTTATCGAGGCGGCGAGAACGCCCGGTAGTTCGAGCTATCACGTCGAGAATCGACTAGACACGAGTCCGATTCGTTCGGCTCAGCGGGGCAGTTTTCCGTCGTCGGTTCGAGATCAGAGGGTTATTACAAGCGGTCGCATCGCGGCGAGCGAACGAGTGAGCGAGTCGCGGCACTTTTTGGTCCAGCTTTTTCCGACGAGCGGTCGCGCGAAGCGCGACCCGAGTCGGGAAAAAGGTGGGATTACATGTACATCCGGTCCTCGGGCATCTCCTCCTCGCGCGCTTCGAGTCGTTCGGCGAGTTCGGCGTAGTGCTGTCGCACCTCGCCGGCGAACGCCTCAAGGGGGTCGGCGTCGAGTCCCAGTCCGTACACCGCCTCCGCGGCCTCGACGAGGCGGACGGCGGCGTCCACGTCGGGCACCTGCGCGTGGACGGGCGTGATGTAGACGCAGACACCGAGCGAGGAGTCGACGCCGCGTTCGACGAGGGCGGCGTTCGTGCCGTCGAAGAATCCGCGTCCCATCGGCGGGATTTCGACGTCCGTCAGCCGTCGCTCCCGGTAGTCGTCGGTGGCCACGAAGTACGTCTCGTGTTCGGCGTGGCTGTGCGGGATGGGAACGCCCGAGAGGACGGCTATCTCGTCGACGTCGTTGCGCTCGGTCCACTCGAGGACGGCGTCCGCGAACGCCCCGCCCGCGACGGCCGGTACGAACAGTTCGCCGACGAGGACGGTCACGTCGAGGTCCGGTCGCGAGAACAACCGGGTGTGGTGTCGCGGCCGGCCGTCCTCGAACGGAGTCACCGTGGGGAGACCCTCGACGGAGAGGTGACCGATCTCTTCGAGTTCGAGTTGGTCGACGACGAAGTCCGCGGCCGTGAGTCCGGCGAGGCCGAACGTCGAGAATCCGGCGAGCAGCGTTTCTCCCGGCGAGTGGTCCGAGGAGATAGTGAAATCCGGCGTCTGTCTAAATCGGCCTAACATGCCAACCCGAACGGGCGGCGGGGACTTATCGCTTCACCCGCGTCGACCGCACCTGACCCGGAGTGGCGGCCCTTTTTCTCGCCCCCCGTCGTGGTCCGGCGTATGCAGGGGACGCCGACGCCGACGGAGGGCGAGGAGTTCGTTCGACAACTGCTCCCCGACTTCCTGTTCTTCCCCGGCGCGAATTACGTCGCCGCGTTGCTCATCCTCGTGGGGGGCTACGCGCTCTCGGGCTACGTCGTCCGCTTTCTCGGACGGACCGTCGCGCGGCGGTTTCGCCGTCAGAGCGTCGCACAGGTCGTTCTTCGACTCATCCGCTCGACGGTCATCTTCGCCTCGTTGGTGGCGGCGGGCGTCGTCGCCGGCCTCCACTTCGGCAACATTGCCATCTCCGTCGGGGTGTTCTCCGCCGTGGTC
Source organism: Halogeometricum pallidum JCM 14848 (assembly GCF_000337095.1). Classification (GTDB taxonomy): domain Archaea; phylum Halobacteriota; class Halobacteria; order Halobacteriales; family Haloferacaceae; genus Halogeometricum; species Halogeometricum pallidum. The sequence continues at coordinate 7,103 of NZ_AOIV01000003.1, read as the reverse complement.
GGTATCGTCCTCGCCCCCATCGTCGGGAGCGCCATCAACGGCCTGTTCATCCTCGCGGATCAGCCGTACGAGGTGGGCGACATGATCGAACTCCAGGACGGCCGGAAGGGGTTCGTCGACGAGATAACCATCCGCTACACGAAGATGTTCACGCTGGACAACACGTTTCTCGTCATCCCCAACGCCACCATCCGCGACAGTCTGGTGACGAACTACTCGGCGGAGGACGAACGCGTCCGCCTCCGACTCGCGTTTCTGGCGACGTACGAGTCGGACATCTCGAAGACGCGGAACCTGCTCGAACGGGCCGCGAGCGACATCGACATGGTGGTGGAAGGCGGGCCGGACATCCGCGTGGGGAGCGCTCGCTATCCCGCGAAGCCGACGGCGTACATCGACGAGTACGCCGACAACGGTATCCTCGTAACCCTGCGCTACTGGGCGAAGAAACCGTACAAACTCCTCACCGTCCGCTCGCGCGTGCAGTCGAAACTGTACCGATTACTCGAAGACGAAGCCGACGTGCAGGCGGCGTACCCCCACACGCACCACGTCTTCGACGACACCAGCGGGTCGCTCCGTGCGGAGGTCGGAGAGCGACCCGACGAGTCGTGGTCCGACGCCGGCGGGCGGATAGACCGACGCGGCCGCGACGGCGAGCGAAACTGAGAACCGTCCGGTCTCGGCCGTCACGACGGTTCTCCGACCGGTCAGGCCTCGCTCTTCTGGTTCGGACGGACCGTGATGACCGTGCAGTCGAGTTTCTGTCTGAGGTACGTCTCGATGTCGGGGTCGTCGAGGAAGCGCCGCAGCATCCGCCGCCAGCGACTCGCCTGCTTCGACCCGATGACGACGATGTCCGCCTCTTCGGCGGCCGCCTCTTCGAGGATGGTTTCCTCGACGAGGAAGCCGCGTCGGATGACGTACCGCGTCCGGTCGAGTCGGCCGAACTTCTCCTCTATCGCGCGTTTCAACTCGGCTCTCGTCACCCCGCGGTTCTCCTGGTAGAGGTCGACGTGGAGAATCGTGAGTTCCGCCTCGCGTTCCTCGGAGATGCGGACGGCTTCCGAGAGCGTTGCTTCCGAGTGCTTTGTCAGCGGGTACCTGACGGGGACCACCACTCGCGTCATCGTCGGATGAGACGGCACCCGCCCGCCTGAACGTTTCCCCTTCGGCACGGTCCGCCGGCGCAGGAGGCGACTCCCCCTGGTTCCTTCTCAATCGTCCGCGGCGCACCCCGAGACCCGTCTGATTCGCCCGTCGACGCCGCCGTCGAGACCGAACTCGCGGGCGTAGTCGGCGAGCACCTCGTGTTGAATCCGCCCCTCGGCGGCCCGGTGGCGCGCGTCGATAGTCGGGAACTCGTGGTCGCTGTGGAGCAAGTAGTCGGCCGTCGCCACCGAGTACGTCGCTCCGGGGTCGATGGGACTGCCGCCGACCCGCGCGGAGACGACCGCCTCGCGGTCGTCGTCCCAGACGAGTTCGACGCCGCTGAGGTGTCCCTGCCACCAGTCCGGTTCGCCGAAGTCGACCGTCGCGGCGGCGCACTCGCGCAGGACCGCGCGGAGTTCCTCGCCGGTCAGTTCCGCGAGGACGACGCGCTCTTCGAACGGGATGACACTCACGAGATCGGCGATGGTCACCTCGCCGTCGAGGGGCGGACCGTTCCGGATGCCGCCGCTGTTCTGCAAGCCCACGTCGGCGTCCATCGACCAGCGATAGGCGTCGGCGACGAAGTTTCCGACGGCGCACTCGCCGCCGAACACCGTCTCCTCCGAGCGGTCCATCGGCTCTTCGACGACGGCGACCACCTCGTCCAACCCGGCGTCGTCGACGCGCCCGCGGAGTCGCTCGCTCAGCGCCTCGTGGACGGGCGCGTCGGCCGTTTCGTGGCGCGTCGCCGTCGCTCGCGCCCGCGAGTCCGCCCCGTCGTCGGCGCCGAGTTCCACCTCGAAGACGACGTGCCCGTTCGCGCCGGGGCGGAGGAGCAGCGTTCCGTCGACGTACTCGCGTCGTTCGGCGTGGACGTGCCCGCCGAGAATCGCGTCGACGTCGACGCGCCGGGCGAGTTCGTCGTCGCCGCCGCCGAGATGCGAGAGCACGACGACGTGGTCGACGCCCGCCGCGCGGAGTGCCTCTAGCTCCGTCTCTACGGCTTCGTAGGGGTCGGTGAACGTCAGGTCGGCCGCCATCGGGTTCAGCGACGGCGTCGCGGGGTCCGTGACGCCGACGAGGCCGACGCGCGTGCCGTCCACCTCGCGGACCACGTGCGGCACCGTGCCCGGGAACTGCCGCCCGTCCTCGTCGCGGACGTTGGCGGACACCCACGTCTGCGGCGAGTCGGCGACGATTCCGCGCGTCGCCGCGGGACCGTAATCGAAGTCGTGATTTCCGAAGGTGTCGACGTCGGCCCCGACGGCCGCGAAGAAGTCCAGCGACTGCCGGCCCCGTTCGATGAGAGAGAGGACGCCCGGCGCGGTGGTGTCGCCCGTCCCGCAGACGAGAGCGTCGTCGCCGTCGAGGGCGCGAACGAGACCCGCGAGACGCCCCGCGCGAACGGGGTCGTCGTAGACGTTTTCGATGTCGGAGTAGTGGAGGAGACGCGGCATACACCGTCGTGACGCCGCGGAGAAGATGAACCCGTCGGTCGGGGAACGCTTACTCGTCGCCTTCGAGTTGGAAGGCCACTTCGACCTCCGCTTGGTACTGGCGCCCCTCGACGCTGGCTATCTCCATGCCCATGCTCTCGACTTCGATCCAGTGGACGTTGTCGAGTGTCGCCTCGGCGCGGTCGGCGGCGTTGTCGACGGCCGCGTCGAAGCTCTCGTCGCTGTGCCCGATGAGTGTGATCTTCTTGTATACCATTGTGTTAGTCCGCTGTTGCGGGCAGGCACCGTCCGCCGATTGCCCGTATGTGGACGTGGGCCCGAATTATCATGTAGTTGGCGGCGGTGAGGTCGCGGGCGCGCGCACCGACTGCAATTCTCACGCCCCCGGACGGTCGAACCGCGCCGTCAGCGCCGTCACCACGCCGGTCAACTGCCCGCTGCCCCACACCGCGACGGCGACGGCGCCCGCGGTGTCGAACAGCAGGTCCAACATCGTGTCTTCGAGGCCGTACTGGGTGAGGACGCTCCCGATGCCGAGCGACGCCGCCGTCAGCGAGATGACGAACTCGATGACCTCCCAGAACACCCCGAACGCGAGCGTGAACGTGAGGATGAACACGAACATGAACCGTGGGGGGAGCGACACCGCCTCGCTGTGCAGGTCGAACGCGCGGGCCGTGGCGTAGCCGACGGCGGCGACGATGCTCGCCGAGAGGACGTGCGTGAGGTGGTCGTACCACCAGATGTCCGAGTAGGGAGTGCCGACGAACGGGAGGGCGACGGTGCCGAGGCCGTGCAGGAAGACGGCCAGCGTCAGCCACAGGGTCAACCCGGCGTCCATCGGGATGTCGTAGTCGTGCTCTAAGACGCCCGGGAGGAAGGTGACGGCGAAGGCGACGAGGGCGTTGACGACGACGCCCGCGCTCCCGGTCAGGAGGCCGAAGACGACCATGAGACCCAACAGCGCTCGCATGGCTTTGCTCGCCTGTCGCTGCCGTTCCGTCGAGATGTGGAGGGCGTCTCTGATTTTCACCGCCGGGACACCTCCCCGTCCCCGCTCTCGGCCGCGCGTCCGTCGTCGCGGGGAGTCGGCCGCGCCCCCGCGTCGCCCTCGGGCAGGCGACTGTGCAGGCGGGCGAGGCGGCGGAAGTAGTACTCGAAGAGGACGCCAGCGAAGACGCCGGCGACGGTGGCGGCGACGAAGTCCCACATCAACGCCTCCTCGATGACCGCCTCGGTCCGGCCGTCGTAGAGGAACGCGGTGCCGACCAGCACGTCGGAGGCCCAACGGGAGACGGCCCAGACGCCCGCGGCGGCCATCGTCGTGACGACGACGAACGCCACGGCGAAGGAGTGGTTCATCTGAATCGAGGTGAACACGTCCAGTTCGACGGCGACGATGAGCGCCACGGCGGCGACGGCGAGGTAAGTAGTGACGCGCCCGGTGAACGTCATCCCGCCCACCGTCTCGCCGGTGACGAGGGCGCGAGTGATGATGGGGAAGGCGGCGAGAAACAGCACCTCCCACGGCAGCATCGACGTGGGGTTCCGAAGCGCCGCGGCCGGGACGAGGGCGACGGCGGCGACGGCGAGCGTGAACCCGGCCCACTGGAGTTCGCCGTCGGCAAACTGACCCGCGGCGGCGACGAGCAGGAACCCGACGAGAAGCCACGAGAGGACCGTGTTAACCCGTCGGCTCTCGACGACGCTACGCAGGTCTGTCTGCGACATACGGATACGTAGGTTGGCCGGAACAAAAACGGTTCGCGACAGTCGCGGCGTCAGTTCGAGAGACCGGTTCGAGAGTCGGCCTCCGAATCGGGTCGGGAACGGGGCCGCTCAGCGCGCCTCCGGGAGCACCACGTCGTACTCCTCGGAGTCCCGGCCGTCGACGCCGATGACGGCCCACTCGTAGGCGGGGTCGGCGTCGGTCAACTGCCCGCGAAGGTCCCCTGCGGCCTCCTTCCAGGTGACGAAGCACCGGAGCGGATACTCCCGTGTCTCGCCGCCGTCCGCGACGGCGCGTCGTCCCCGCAAGTTCGAGTCGGCGTCGAGTACGGTCACCTGAACGGTCCGCCACTTGCGCTCTGCGACGAACTCGGGGCCGTCGCCCGAGACGGTGTATCCGAGTCGACTGAAGATCGACCGAGCTTCCTCCGACGGAGGCATGCTGACAGGGGGCATGTACCGAACGATACCACGGCTCACCAGATAAAGTTTGGCACAGTTTGTCACACGCGAGAATGTCTGTCGAGCGACGTGTCTACGGGGTCGTTTCGGGCGGGGAAAACGGAACCGGTGGGGCTACTCGTGGGCGGCGTCCCATTCGTCGGGCTTTCGGATGTTGCCGCAGACGTTGCACTGGATGCGGCCCATCGTGTCCATCGCGGTGTCGAGCGAGTCGCAGTTGCCGCAGAAGTAGCCCCATCGCGTCTCGCGGTCCTCGGTGACGAAGACGACGAAGAACGGACCCTGCGCGCCGCGTTCGGTCTCCCCGCGGTCGACGTACACCGTCCGTCCGTCCCCGGTCTCTCGACCTTCGAGTTCGGCAGCCATGGGCCGTCGTTCGGCCTCCGGGCGGTTTATCCTGTCGTTCCGGCCTCCGTCCCTACGTCCGGAACGATTCGCCGCACCCGCACTCGCTGACGATGTTCGGGTTCTGGACGTGGAAACCCGCGCCCTGCAGACCGCCCTCGAACTGGAGGGTCGACCCGCCGATGTAGTTCTGACTCGCCGGGTCGACGAACACCCGCAGGCCGTTCTGCTCGATGACCGCGTCGTCCTCCTCGGGTTCGTGGTCGAAGCGCATCCCGTAGGAGAGGCCCGCGCAACCGCCCTGCTGGACGAACAGTCGAAGACCCGACACGTCGGTATCCATCCCCTCGGACTCCATCAGGCGGAGGGCCTCCGAGGCCGCCGATTCCGTCACCGTCACGGCCGCGTCGGTCCCGCCGTCGACCGTCTCGGTACTCATGAGGGAACCTACCGGGTACACCCTGTTAACGTTGACGCTGGTCCCGGGCTTCCCCGAGGGTCCGACGTAGCCCGTCGGGACCGACGCCGGCTCACCCGCCCGTCTCGACGGGCCGCACCGCCGTGACTACGAGTTCGCCCTCGACGCCGGCGTCCGCGACGACGCTCGCGTCCTCGAACCCGGAGTCGTCGAGGGCTTCGCGAACGTCCGCGGCGTCGACGACGCGGAACGGCGTCCGCTCGGAGGTGACGCCCACCGCGCCCGTTCGGCGGTCGGTGACGCGGTAGTCCGCGTGGACCGCCGACTCCCCGGGCGCCACGTCGACGGCGCGTTCGAGCACGTAGCGCGCGCCGCGGTACGTCTCCACGCCCGAGTCCGCGACCGCCCGCGCGTCCGAGAGTGCGCCCGCGACGAGGATACCTCCCGGTCTGAGCGTCGCGTACGCGCCCTCGAAGAGCGCCGAGAGCGGGGCGGACGGGGGCGTTCCGGCCGCGTCGAAGGCGCAGACGGCGTCGAACGCGGCGCGCAGGGGCGGGTTCGCCGGGTCGCCGCAGATGACGGATGCACCGCGCGCGGCGGCGAACGCGAGGAGTCCGGGGGCCGGGTCGACGCCGACGGCGTCGTGCTCCTCGCGCAGGCGGTCCAACAGCGTCCCCGTGCCGCACCCGAGTTCGGCGACCCGGTCGACGTCCGCGGGGAGGCGCGCCGCGAGGAGTTCCCGGCGGGCGTCCGTCCGGGCGGACGCCGCCTCGGAGACGTCCATCCGCGCGCGGACGGGGGCGAGCGTCGTCGCCAGCGAGTGGTCGGCGCCGGGGTCCTCGACCACGCGGGCGCAGGCGTCCGCGAACGACGGGGGGCGCGGGCGGGGTGTCATCTCAGGTCACTCGCGTCCGTCCCCGCCCTCGAACCGCGCGCGGACGCTCTCGGCGTGGGCCTCCAACCCCTCGGCGTCGGCCAGCGTCTCGACGGTCGACGAGAGGTCCGACAGCGCCCCCTCGTCGAGTCGCTGGACGGTCGAAGAGCGGAGGAACGTCTCGACGGAGAGGCCGCCGTAGCGCTTCGCCCCGCCCGAGGTGGGGAGGACGTGGTTCGTCCCGGAGGCGTAGTCGCCGGCCGCGACGGGCGTGTACGGTCCGAGGAAGACGCTCCCGGCGTTGGATATCCTGTCGAGGAGCGCCTCGTCGTCCTCGGCCTGTATCGAGAGATGTTCGGCGGCGTACTCCTCGGCGAACAGCACCGCCTCGGGCATCGACCGCGCGAGGAGGACGCCCGAGGCGTCGTTCTCGAACGCCCCGCGGATCGTCTCGGCTCGCTCCCGTCCCTCGACCCGCCGTTCGACCGCCGCCGCGACGGCCTCGGCGACGTCGGCGTCGTCCGTGACGGCGACGACGGAGGCGTTCTCGTCGTGTTCGGCCTGCGCGAGGAGGTCCGCGGCGACGTACTCGGGGTCGCAGGTGTCGTCGGCGAGGACCAACACCTCGGAGGGGCCGGCGAGGAAGTCGATGTCGACGTCGCCGCGC
>NZ_AOIV01000002.1 GCF_000337095.1 Halogeometricum pallidum JCM 14848 | reverse complement strand
TGTTCGACGCCGGCCACCTTCGCGGGCACGACGCCCATCAGGACGCTCGACGGGTAGGCCGCCGTCCCGCCGGGAACGTAGACGCCCACTCTGTCCAGCGGTCGGAACCGACGCCCGAGTTCGCGTCCCTCCCCGAACGACTCGCGCCAGTCCTCGGGCACCTGTCGCTCGTGGAACGCCCGGACGTTCTCGGCGGCCGCCTCGACCGCCGCGCGCACGTCGTCGTCTATCTCCTCGTAGGCCCGTTCGGCGTCGTCGGTCACGTCCAAGTTACCCACTTCGACGCCGTCGAACTCCCGGCAGAAGTTCCGCACCGCCACGTCGCCCTCCTCGCGGACGCGGGAGACGATGTCCCGCGCGTCCGACCGTGCCTCCGCGACGCCGGCGTCCCGTTCGAAGAACGCGGCGCGTTCGGCCGGCGAGAGTTCGGCCACCTCCCGAACGTCGAGTTGCATGCTCCGCGGTTCGGCAGCGTCGGGTAAGGACGTTCCGGAACCGCGGCCCCTCCGCTCTTCGCTTTCTCCACCGTCCTCTCGTCCCCGCCGTCGCTCTCTTGTGTCCAGCGCGAGATACCCCGGTCGATGACCACCGACCCGGTTCGCGTGCTCAGCTTCAACGTTCGGTACGACACCGACCACGACGGCCCCGACGCGTGGCCGAACCGCCGCGAGGACGCCATCCGCCTCGTGCGCTATCACCGCCCCGACGTGGTCTGTCTGCAGGAACCGCTCGAACACCAACTGGACGCCTTCCGCGAGGGGTTGGAGGGGTACGAGTGGGTGGACGTGCCGCGCACGGGCGAGAAGGACATCGACGACGTGACGGACGAACACGTCCCCGTCGGCTACGACGCCTCGCGCTTCTCGCTCGAAGACGACGAAACGTTCTGGCTGTCGGAGACGCCCGAGGAGGTCGGGAGCGTCGGTTGGGACGCGGACCTGCCCCGCATCCTCACGCGCGCGACGCTCGAAAACGAGTCGGGCGACCGGTTTCACGTCGCCAGCATCCACCTCGACAACAAGGGACCGGAGGCCCGCCTCGAAGGCGCGAAACTCGCGCGCGAACGCCTGCGCGAACTCGACGGCCCCGTCGTGCTGGCGGGCGACTGCAACGACACGCCCGACTCCGAACCCATCGAGGCGTTCACGGAGCACTTCGAGGACGCCAAACAAGTGGCCGCACACGGCCACCACGGTCCGGACAAGACGATGCACCGCTTCACCGGCGAACCGAAAGAGCGCATCGACTACGTGTTCGTCCGCGACTGCGACGTGAAACTCAGCGCGACGCTCGCGGACCGCGTCGGCGACGACTCCTACCCCTCCGATCACTTTCCCATCGCGGCGGACGTGGTGCCGCGGTAACGGACCGAAGAGCTCTCTCTACGCGGTTCCGAGTTCGACCGTCTCGCCCTCCGAGGCGAAGACGGCGTCCACCACCTCCTGCACCCGCGTCGCCTCCGCGAACGTCACGAGGTCGGCATCCTCGCCGTTCAGAGCCGAGACGAACTCGTCCACGAGCCTCAGCGTCGTCGACGCGCGCGTCTCGTTCAGCGTCCGTTCGTCGTCCCGCCCGCGGTTCTCGACGAGGCGGTACCACTCCACCAGGGAGAACGCGGACTCGGCGCCGACGACGGTTATCGAGTTCTCCTCTTCCCCCTCGCAGTCGCACAACAGGTCGATAGTTCCGTCGAGTCGCTCTCCGTCGCGCCCGTCGACGGAGAAGTAGCCGACGACGGAGTCCTCGTAGGCGTCCGGCCCCGAGTAGGTGACCTCGGTACTGACCCGGTCTATCGGACCGAACAGTTCGTGGACGGCGAAGAGAAAGTGCGTCCCCACCTCGCGGACGGGGCCGCCCTGCTCTCTGCTTCGGAGCCACGACGCGTCCTGCCACTCGCGCGGCCACTGGGGGAAGCGGAAGTTCAGCGTGACGCGCCTCGGCGTCCCCGCCTCGCCCGCGGCGACGCGTTCGCGCATCGCTCCGAACCCCGGCGTGTAGCGGAACGGGAGGTTGACGGCGGTCGTGCGGTCGGTCTCGGCTTCGAGTTCGACCATCGCCGCGCCCTCCGCGGCGTCCTCCGCGATGGGCTTCTCGCAGATGACGTGCCTGTCGCAGTCGAGGGCGAACTCGACGATTTCGCGGTGTGCGGCGGGCGGGACGCCGACGTAGACGATGTCCACCTTGTCGGCGCGGACCATCTCGCGGTAGTCGGTGAACGCTCGGCAGTCGTACTCGGAAGCGAACGACTCGGCCTTCGACGCCACGAGGTCGCAGACGCCCCAGACGGCCGTCTCCTCGTGTTCGGCGAACGACTCCGCGAGGCGTCCGCCGACGACCCCGCACCCGACGACGGCGGCGTTGTACATGGGCCGAGATTCGCTCGTCGGGACATGACCGTTCGGATTCCGACGCGAAATCGGGAGCTGACGGAAAAGGGGGTTCGGTCGGTCGCTCAGAGTCGGACCGCGCCGACGACGAACGCCGCCAACGGCACGGCGACGAGGGCGCGGAAGACCGCGAGAACGACCTGCCCGGCGACCGTGACGCCCAACGAGGGGGCGAAGATGACCACCGGGACGAGCATGCCCGCGAAGACGACGGCCGCGAGGGCGACGAAGTTCCGGGTCGGACGCGCGGTGAAGCGGTCGAGGGCCGCGTACGCGACGGCGGCGGCGATGCCGGCGACGACGACGCTTCCGAGTATCGGGGCCGCGGCGAACGGGTTCATCGCGCCCGTCGCGCCGACGTTCACGTTGAGGAGTTCGATCGCGAGGCGGGCGGCGAACACGAGGACGAGGGCGGTCAGGACGCCGAAGGCGGTTTGTCGGGCGAGGTCGCCCGCGGTCGCCGGCGCAACGGCTCTGGAAGTGGTGACTTGCATGGGTAATACCACGCGCGCTGAGGAGATAAGCTAGACTAGCGTCGGCGCGTCTGCACTTACTCGACCGTACGACGTCGGCTGTCGGATACGTGCTCGGTTACGGACGCCGCTACAGTGCGACCTCTTCGGTATACGATCGGAGAAAATCGGAGAAGATTCGCGTTCGTCCGCCGCGGGATGCGGCGTTTAGAACCGAATTACTGCCGCGTCAGGTTCGCCGCACGCGGGCCCTTGGGGGCGTCTTCGATGGTGAACTCTACGTCCGTTCCCTCTTCGAGGTCCGGGCCGCCGATGTCTTCCATGTGGAAGAACACGTCGTCGTCAGCGTCGTCCGTCGAGATGAAACCGTAACCGCCAGTGTCGTTGAAGAAATCAACGTTTCCTTTCGCCATTGCGATTCAATAAAACGGAGGTGCACGGATAACACTTCCGAGATAGCCGCTACCGCGTGGTATTCGTAGACAACCGTCCTCTAAATCAGCAAAAACGAAGGAGAATGTTCCGATCCGGTAGTTACGAGGGGTACGGTCGCCGGTATCCAGTTCTCCGAGGGTCAGTTCTGCCGAATCGGCGGTTCGAACGTCGAGACGCGACGCGTCGACGCGCTCACTCGGGCGCCGCGGGGTTCTCGGCGGGGTCGGCGGACGTGCCCATCAGGTAGCCGCCGAACCCGAGCGTCCAGAGGAGGACGGGGTAGGCGACGGAGCGTTCGAGAAGCTACTCGGGACCGGTTCGTCCGCCCGAGTCGGCTACTCGTCGGCGGCGTCCGACTCCCAGCCCTCGGTGAAGATACGGTCCTCGTCGGCGCCCGCCTCGGTCAGCAGGTCCTCCGTCTCGACGACCATCTCGGGGACGCCGCAGACGTAGAAGTCCGTCTCCGCGAAGTCCACGCCGTCCAGCGCGTCCGGGAGGTGGTCCTGCACGTGCCCGGTTCGGCCGTTCCACGCTTCGTCGTCCTCGGCGTCCGAGAGCACGTAGTCGACGTCGAGGTTCTCCTCCTCCGCGCGGAGTTGGTCGAGGCTCTCGCGGAAGATGAGGTGCTCTTGGTCGCGTTCGCCGAACACGAGGTGCGCGTCGCCGTCGCCCTCGCGGGCGTACTGCTTGACCATCGGGTACAGCGGCGTGATGCCCGTGCCCGTGGCGAGGAAGACGGCGTCGCGGTCGAAATCGCGCACGTGGAGGTTCCCATCCACCTCCTCGACCGTTATCTCGTCGCCCGGCGTTCGCTCGTGCATGAAGACGGAGCCGGTGCCGTCGTCGTAACGCTTGATGGCGAGGACGAGTTGGTTCGTCCCCGGCAGGTTCGCCGCCGTGTAGGGTCGCGCCTCCTCCTCACCGTCGGCCTCGAAGTGGACCATCGTGTGCTGGCCCGGGTCGTACTCGAAGACGTGGTCCTCGCTGACGAGGCGGAACTGCTTGACGTCCGGCGTCATCCGATGCACGTCCGCGACGGTGACGGTGAGCGTCATGATTCGGCGTTCGGCGCGGACGTCAAAAGGCGTGCCGGCGGGGACGGGCGCTCGGCGTACAGAACTATCCGTCCCGTCCCCCTACTCCTCGTATCCGATGCCCCGACCGTTCCTCACCGCTCGCTGGCGCAACCTCCTCAACGTCACCTACACCGTCCCCCCGGAGACGCTGGAACCGCACTGTCCGGACGGCGTCGAACTGGAGGTGCAGGACGGGGAGAGCTTCGTCAGTCTGGTCGGCTTCGATTTCGACGATACCCGCGTCTTCGGCGTGCCGTGGCCCGGCTACCGCGATTTCCCCGAACTGAACCTCCGCTTCTACGTGCGCTACGAGGGCGAACGCGGCGTCGTCTTCGTTGGGGAGTACGTCCCGAAGCGACTCGTCGCGTGGATGGCCCGCGGCATCTACAACGAACCGTACACCTACGCGCCGATGAAGCGCGCCGAACGGGTCGAGGAGGGCCGCCGGTCTTACTGGCTGGCCATCCGCCGCGGCGGCGAGACCCACTCGTTCACCGTCGAGACGGACGACGACTCGACGTCGGTTCCGGCGGAGGACACGCCCGCGTACTTCTTCAAAGAGCACGAGTGGGGCTTCGGGTCGGACCACCGCGGGGCGACGAGACGCTACCGCGTCGACCACCCGCAGTGGGCGGTGTACGACCCGGTCGAGGTGTCTCTGGACCTCGATTTCGGCACGCTGTACGGCGAGAAGTGGCGGTTCCTGAACGACGCGGAGCCGCTGCACACCATCTTCGCGAAGGGGTCGGAGGTGGCCGTCTACCCGTCGGAAGTCCTCTGAACCTCTGATTCGTCGTTCCAGCGGGGCGGTCCGCGGCCGCGTGTACCGCCCTCAGGCCCCCTCGGACGCGTGCCGTTCGACTATCGACGAGCGACCGCGAAGCAGCGAACGCAGGTGGTCCGCACCATCGAGCACCGCGAGTTCGGCGTCCGGCAACCGCTCGGCGAGGCGGCGCGCGCCCTCGAGAGAGACGTTCGCGTCCCGGTCGCCGTGCCACAGGCGGACCGGCGCGTCGAGTTCGTCGAACGGGAGGTCCCAGGAGTCGGCGAGCAGGCGCGTCTCGGTGACGAACCCGCCCCGGTGACGGGCGAACGCTTCGACGAAGTCCCGGCGGACGAGTTCGGCGACGTCGGCCGGAAGTTCGTCGCCAGCGGCGTCGCTCGTGTACTGCGCGGTGACGAGCGAGGGCGGTCCGCGCCTCGCCAGTTCGGCCTGCGCCCGGAGCAGTCCCCTCGACAGCGACGGGGCGCGCCGGACGAGCGTTTCGAGGGCGCGAAGCGTCAGCGGGGGTGATGAACGAATCTGCGGGGGCACCGCGCCGGCGACGACGTCGACGCGCCGGACGCGTTCGCCGCGCGTCGCCGCCGCCGCGAGGGCGTGCGGACCGCCGCCGGAGAACCCGACGAGGCCGGCGCGGGCGACGTCCGCGTCGTCCAGCACCGCGGCGACGGCCCGCCCGGCGTCACCGAGCGTCCGCGCCGGGCGCGGCGTCGAACGGCCGTACCCGGGCCGGTCCGGGGCGAGGACGCGGACGCCCGCCGCCCGCGCCGTCTCGTCGAAGAGACCGCCGAGAAGGCGCGACCCGGGCGTTCCGTGGAGGAAACAGACCGGCACACCGTCGGGGTCGCCGTACTCGGCGTACGAGAGGGTCCCGTCGTCCGAGCGAACCGAGCGCACCGTCGGTTCGCCGTCCTCGGACTCGAGAGCGGGTCGGTGGCTGAGTTCACCGTCCATCGACCGGTAGTTCGTCCGGGGTGCCGGTGTCCCTGTTCCCGGACCGATACGGCCTTTTATATATCGGGGCGCCGCGTCTCCGACGTGAAACGAGTCGCGTTCGAGGTGACCTACCCGTCCGAGGCGCTCCACCCGCTTCACCGACGGTTGACCCGAACGACGGTCGCCTCGCGGATGGAACTGCTCGCGTGGGGGCCGACGGACGACGTGACGACGCTGTCGTGGTTCGACGCGGGTCCGGAGACGGTCCGGGAACTGCTCGCGGCGGTGGAAACGGCGTCGGCGACCGATCTCGTCGAGGCCGACGACGGCACGTACGCGTTCGTCCGCCAGACGGACTACGAGTTCGACGACGACCTGATGGCCGTCGTCTCGGCGTCGCGCGCGGTGTTCCTCCCGCCGGTGACGTTCCGCGGCGACGGGACGGCGACGTTCGAGGCCGTCGGCGAGCACGGGGCGCTGAGCGAGTTCTACGGCGCCCTCGGCGAGTTGACCGAGGTTCGTATCGAACGCGTCCACGACTTCCGACGCGGGGCGTCGCCGCCGACGCTCACCGACCGGCGGCGCGAGGCGGTGTCGGCGGCGGCGGCCGTCGGCTACTACGACGTGCCGCGGACCGGTACCGTCGCGGACGTCGCGGCCGAACTCGACTGCGCGACCAGCACCGCCGGCGAACTGCTCCGGCGCGCGGAGTCGACGCTCGTCGCCGAGTTCGTCTCGCGGCGGGGCCGCGGTGCCGCGACGCCGCGAGGACCCGACCGGGGGAGCGAAGACGTGAGGAATTGAGGCCGGACAGGGCGAGAGGCGAGCGGAGAATCGCCGACGAGAGGAAGCGGCTCTCAGAGCGTGTCGTCGAGTCGTTCCGTCGCCGTCTCGTTCACGAAGTACGTCGCCTCGTACGGGCGGCCGTCGGCGATGCCGGTGGGCTGACCGCTCTCGTCGTCGCCGAAGGTGTAGTAGAAGCCGACGGAGACGACCACCTCGTAACCGTCGTCGCGTTCCTCGACCGATTTCACGCCGGCGCAGACGACTATCTCCTGTAGTTCCTCCGTCTCCTCCTCGACGATTGCGTTGTGGCGGTACACCTCCTCGGAGGCGGCGACGTACGGGCCGGCCGTCTCGGCGTCGACCGTCGGGGGGCGTTCGGGATACTCGCGCGATTCTACGGTGTCTCCGCCGATCAGTCCGCCGAGACATCCCGCGAACAGCACCGACAGGGCGACGGCGACGAGAACGACGCTTCGATTTACCCCGGTACTGTTCGACCGCTGAGATGACATATTCCCTCGCCGCTTCGGTCGCTCACTCGGCCGCCGACGAAGTCGGACTCCGGGTCGTTTCCTGCCGGCGGACCGTGGTTTCAACCCGCCGGGGCGCGAGTCGTCCCGTATGCCGCGAACCACCGTCGCCGAGTTCTCCGTGGAGTCGCTCGAAATCCTCGCCCCCGATGGGAGCGTCGACGAGGACTTAGAGCCCTCCCTCTCGGAGGAGACGCTGTTCGACATCTACCGGACGATGCGCCGCGCGCGCCGCCTCGACGAACGCGCCGTCGCCCTCCAGCGACGGGGTGAACTCGGGACGTACGCGCCCGGAACCGGGCAGGAGGCGGCGCAGGTCGGAAGCGCCGCCGCCCTCGCCGAGGACGACTGGGTCGTCCCGGCGTTCAGAGAGCAGGCGGCCCTGCTGACGCGCGGCGCGTCGATGGGGAGTATACTCGCCTACGCGATGGGACTCGAAGAGGGAGCCGAAACCTCGGCCGAAGACCGCGCGCTGCCGCCGGCGATTCCCGTCGGGTCGCAGGCCCTCCACGCCGTCGGCATCGGGTGGGCGCAGGCGATACGCGACGAGGACGCCGCCGCGATAGCCTACTTCGGCGACGGCGCCACGTCGACGGGCGACGTGTACGAGGCGCTGAACTCCGCGGGCGCCTACGGCGCGCACACCGTCTTCCTCTGTCAGAACAACCAGTACGCCATCTCGACGCCCCGGGAGAATCAGACGCGCGCGGGGACACTGGCGCAGAAGGCCGTCGCCGCCGGCATCGACGGGATTCAGGTGGACGGCAACGACGCGCTGGCGGTGTACGAGGCGACGCAACGGGCACTCGACCAAGCGCGCGAGGGCAACCCCGTGCTGGTCGAGGCGCTCACCTACCGCCGGTCGATGCACACCACCTCCGACGACCCGCGGAAGTACCGCGAGGAGGAAGAGGAGGTCGACTGGGACCGCAAGGACCCCATCGCCCGGTTCGAGGCGTACCTCCGCGGGCGCGGGATACTCACCGACGAACGCGTCGAGGAACTCGCGGCGGAGATAGAGGCCGAACTCGAAGACGCCGTCGCGGACGCGAGGGAGACGGCCGCCGAGGCCGACCCCGCCGACATGTTCGAGTACGCCTACGCGGAGACGCCGCCGTGGCTGGAGCGTCAAGCGGCCGCCTCCCGAGGAGGAGGTGACGCGGATGGCGAGTGACCTGCGATTGGTCGAGGCGGTGAAGGCGACGCTCGGCGAGGAGATGGCGCGCGACGAGTCGGTCGTCCTCTACGGCGAGGACGTGGGCGTCGCGGGCGGCGTGTTCCGCGCGACGGACGGACTGTTAGACGAGTTCCCGAACCGGGTGTACGACTCTCCGCTCGGCGAGTCGGGCATCGTCGGCGCCGGCGTCGGACTCGCCGCCGCCGGGATGCGGCCCGTGGCCGAGATACAGTTCCAGTCGTTCCTCTACCAGGGGTTCGCACAGCTTCAACAGCACGCCTCCCGCCTCCGGAGTCGGTCGCGCGGCGGGTTCTCCTGTCCGATAACGATTCGGACGCCGTACGGCGGCGGCATCCACGCCCTCGAACACCACTCCGAGAGCTTCGAGTCCGGGTTCGCGCACGTCCCCGGACTCAAGGTGGTGATTCCCTCCTCGCCCGCCGAGGGCAAGGGACTGCTCGCGGCGTCGATTCGGGACCCCGACCCGGTCGTCTTCATGGAACCGACGCGCCTGTACCGGTCGCTCCGCGAGTCCGTCCCCGACGACGACCACGTGATTCCGCTGGGCGAGGCTACCGTGGCCGAGGAGGGCGCGGACGTGACCGTCGTCGCGTGGGGATCGATGCTTCAACGGACGCTGAGCGCCGTCGACGACGTCGACGCGGACGTGGAAGTCGTCAACCCCCGGACCATCTACCCCCTCGACACCGACACCATCACCGAGTCGGTGAAGAAGACGGGGCGGTGCGTCGTCGTCCACGAGGCGCCCGAGACCGCCGGGTTCGGAGCCGAAATCGTCTCGCGCATCACCGAGACGGCGTTCTACCACCTCGAAGCGCCGCCCGAACGCGTCACGGGGTACGACGTGCCGGTGCCGATGTTCGCCCGCGAGGACGCCTACCTCCCGGACGAGAAGCGCATCGCCGCCGGGATTCGCCGGGCCGTCGAGACGTAAGGTGGCGCGGGCGGAAACGGACGCCGGCGCGAGCGAGCGACCGTCGTC
Organism: Halogeometricum pallidum JCM 14848; assembly: GCF_000337095.1. Classification (GTDB taxonomy): domain Archaea; phylum Halobacteriota; class Halobacteria; order Halobacteriales; family Haloferacaceae; genus Halogeometricum; species Halogeometricum pallidum. Next base: position 51,498 of record NZ_AOIV01000002.1, on the reverse strand, counting down.
TCGGTCACCCGCCGACCAAACGGTAATGGGAGTCGACCCCGTGTGACTCGACGGCACGGTCCGGGTCGCTCGGCGTCGGTACGGGACCGCCCCGGCGACGCCGCGACCCGCCCGCGGACGACGGCCGCAATCCCACGCTCCCATGTACGAACACGACATCACGCTGACGGTGAACGGTGCGACGGAGGAACTGACGGTCGAGTCGCGCACGCTGCTCGTCCACGCGCTCCGCGACCGACTGGACTACACCGGTCCGAACGTCGGATGCGAGAGCGGGAAGTGCGGCGCCTGCACGGTCCACCTCGACGGCGACGCGGTGAAGTCCTGTACACTGCTCGCCGTGCAGGCCGACGGGAGCGACGTGACGACCGTCGAAGGGATGGCCGAGGGCGGCGCGGATAGCGACGCCGACGCCCTCCATCCCATCCAGCGGGCGTTCCACGAGGAGCACGGCCTCCAGTGCGGCTACTGCACCCCGGGGATGGTGATGACGGCGGCGCAGGTGCTGGAGGAGGAACCGGACCCCTCCCGCGAGGCGATTCGCGCGTCGCTGAAGGGGAATATCTGCCGCTGCACGGGCTATCACAACGTCGTGAACGCCGTCGAGTCGGCCGCCGACTCGCTCCGGAACCTCGACCCCTCGACGGCGGGGGGCGAGTGAGATGTTCCCGCCGCAGTTCGGCTACCGGCGGGCCGAGAGCGCCGACGAGGCGATAGCGCTCCTCGCGGAGTTCTCCGACCGGGACGTGCGGCTGTTGGCCGGCGGCCATGGCCTGTTACCGGACCTGAAAGCCGGGCGCGAAGCGCCGGACGTGTTGGTCGACGTCGGCGGCGTCGACGACCTGCGGTACGTCGACGCGGGGAGCGGAGCGGTGGCCGTCGGCGCGCTGACGACGTACGCCGACGCAGTCGAGAGCGGGCCGCTCTGGTCCCGCGCGACGGCGTTCGCGGAGGCCGTCTCGCACGTCGGCGACGTGCAGATTCGCAACCGCGGCACCGTCGGCGGCAACCTCGCGCAGGCCGACCCGTCGGCCGACCCGCCCGCGGCGGCCCTCGTCTCGGAGGCGACGCTGGTCGCCCGCGGTTCGGACGGGCGGCGCGAAATCGACGCCGCGGACTTCTTCGGGGGCGACGGCGAGACGGCCCTCCGCGACGGGGAACTTCTGACCGAGATTCGGCTCCCGGACGCGGGTGGCGAGGACGCGGGAGACGAGACGGCCGGCGGCGCCTACGTCAAGAAGACCCACCCCGCGTCGGGGTACGCGCTGGTCGGCGTCGCCGCCGTCGTCGCCGTCGAGGGCGGGAGCGTGACCGACGCCCGCGTCGCCGTCAACGGCGTGACCGACCCGCCGCGGCGACTCGCGCCCGTCGAGGCGGCCCTCGAAGGCGAGTCGGCGGACGCCGAGAGCGTCGCAACCGCCGCCGGGCGGGCGGACGAGGGCGTCGACGCCGCCGCCGCCGTCTCTGACTCGTACGCGTCCGGCGCCTACCGGGTCGACGTTCTTCCCGTTCACGTCCGCCGGGCGCTCGAAACGGCGCTCGACCGGGCGACGGGCGCGGCGGCGACGCCGGCCGGTCCGCCGCACCGCTCCGCCGTCGCCGACGGAGGTGACCGCCGGTGAGCGACGCGCGGGACGGACGCGCCGATGACGCGCGAACCGTCGGCGGCGAGGAGTCCGACGGGTCGACTTCGGGTGACCGACTCGTCGGACGCGGAATCGACCGCCGGGAGGACGCCGAACTGCTCACCGGACGGGCGACGTACACCGACGACATCTCGTCGGACGCGGCGCATCTCGCGTTCGTCCGGAGTTCGGTCGGGCACGGGCGAATCGAGTCGATAGACGCGAGTGAGGCAGAGGAGATGGGGGGCGTCCTCGGCGTCTACGCGTGGGCGGACCTCGACGCCTCGCCGTCGCCCGGCGTGCTCCCCATCCGGACCGAGTCGCTGGACTGCGAGGTGCCGGGACATCCGGTGCTCGCCCGCGAGCGAGTCCGCTACGAGGGCCAACCCGTCGCCGCCGTCGTCGCAGAGGACCGCTACGTCGCTCGGGACGCCGTCGAGGCGGTGGACGTCGAGTACGAGTCGCTCCCGGCCGTCGTCGACCCCGCCGAGGCGACGGCGGACGGAGCGCCGACGCTGTACGAGACCGCGCCGGACAACGTCGCCCTCGACGCCGAACTCGGGGACGCGGCGGCGACCGAGGAGGCGTTCTCGGCCGCCGACCGGGTCGTGGAACTGGAGTTGGTGAACAACCGCCTCATCGCCAGCGCGCTCGAACCCCGGGCGGCCCTCGCGCGCTACGACGCCGACACCGAGCGGTTCACCGTCGAGATGACCAGCCAGTCGCCGCACGGTCACCGGGGAAAACTGGCGGAGACGCTGGGCGTCTCCGAGAGTCGAGTGAGGGTAATCGTCCCGCGCGTCGGCGGCGGGTTCGGGCACAAGGGTCACCACCACCCGGGCGAGGCGATGGCGGCGTGGTGCGCGCGGGAACTCGGCCGGCCGGTGAAGTGGACGGCGACCCGTTCGGAGAACTACCGCGAGGGCGCCCACGCCCGCGACCACCGGACGAGCGCGGAACTCGCCGTCGACGACGACGGCACGGTGCGCGGCCTGCGAGTCGACACGCGCGCCGCCGTCGGCGGCTACGGTCTCGGCGGCGGCGCGTCGATGCCGGGGTGGTACGGCCGCCTGCTGTCGAGTCAGTACCGCATCCCCGCCATCCACTGCCGGACGCGCGCTGTCTTCACCAACACCGCGCCGGTGCACTCCTACCGCGGGGCGGGCCGCCCCGAGGCCATCTACGTCACCGAGCGACTGATGGACGCCGCCGCGGACGAACTCGGCGTCGACCCGGTCGGACTCCGGCGACGGAACCTCATCGCCCCCGAGGAGTTTCCCTACGAGACGGCCGTCGGCGCCTCCTACGATAGCGGCGACTACGAGACGGCGTTGGACGAGGTGCTGGACGCGATAGGGTACGACGAGTTGCGCGAACGGGCGGGAGAACCGGGCGACGACGGCCGCTACCGCGGCGTCAGCGTCGCTTGCTTCACGGAGTCGACCGGCGGCGGATTCGAACGCGGCGTCGTCCGCGTCCGCCGCGACGGGAGCGTCGCCGTCTACGCGGGCACCCACTCGCACGGGCAGGGTCACGAGACGACGTACGCCCAACTCGTCGCCGACGAACTCGGCGTCCCGTACGACGACGTCGAGGTGGTCGAGGGGGACACCGACGACACGCCCGACGGCACGGGCACGTTCGGCAGTCGGAGCACCGTCACCGGCGGGAGCGCCGTCGTCGAGAGCGCGCGGGACGTGCTGAGAGCGGCCCGCGGCGTCGCCGCCGACCGGTTGGGCGTCGACGCCGCGGACGTCGTCTCCGAGGCGGGCGAGTTCCGCGTCGTCGGCCGACCCGAGCGCTCGGTGTCGTTCGCCGACGCGGCGCGCGCGGCCGAGACGACCGACGACGGAGCTAGTGAGAAGGGAGAGGGAGACGGCGTCGCCTTCGAGGCGTCGACGCGCTACGAACCCGACGGTACGGCGTACGCCTTCGGGACGCACGCCGCCCTCGTCGCCGTCGACGGCGAGACGGGCGCGGTGGAGATAGAGCGGTACGTCGCCGTCGACGACTGCGGCGAACGCGTCAACCCGACCATCGTCGAGGGGCAGGTGCACGGCGGCGTCGCGCAGGGCATCGGACAGGCGCGTTCCGAGGGCGCGGCGTACGACGACGACGGACGCCTCCTGACGGACTCGATGCTGTCGTACGCCCTGCCGCGGGCCACCTCGCTGCCGGACATCGAGACGCGCGCGACGGTGACGCCGAGTCCGCGAAATCCCATCGGCGCCAAGGGCATCGGCGAGGCGGGCACCATCGCCGCCCCGCCGACGGTGGTGAACGCCGTCGTCGACGCGCTCTCGCCGTTCGGAATCGAACACGTCGACATGCCGCTGACCGAGGAGAACGTCCTCGACGCGATACGGACGGCGGAGGACGAAGTCTGAGCGACGGAGTCCGACGGCACTCTCACCGACTCTTTCGTCGGATTAGTCGTCCGGGCGACGTTCGCGGGCGTCGACGGCACGCCCGCGGGCAGACCCGCGCGCCCGTTCGCCGAGCGCGCCGCTCAGAGGCGTTCGACGGCCGCGAGATGCCAAGTATCGAACGAACCGACGGTCGGACGACTCTCCGGTCTCGGCGCATAGGTACGGACCGTTCGGCGTCGAAAGGTGTCGCCCGAGACACTAACGGCCGGTATCATCCCCAGGCGGCGTGCCGCGTCAACCGGGAAACCCTCGTGTCAGGCGGTCCGTCTTTGCGGCGCGGACGGTCCGAACTGTCGCGCACCTGGGTTCTCCGCCTGTTCATCGCTCCCGTAGCGGGATAACTCGGGCGGGGACTAACGGTGCGCACCGGACGTAGAGCGCCGACGATAAAGGGGATTCCGACTCGGCTCAGAGCGCGTATTCGTCCTCGGACAACTGGACGTAGCGGTCGCCGCGGAACTTGCGTTTCGTCTTCTTGTAGTTCGTGACGAACCGGGCCGCCGAGAGACCCGAGCGAATCTTCCCCATCTTGAACAGGCTATCGTTCGAACTGGCCGACATGAGTTTCCGGGCGATGGAGAACGCGCGGTCCCAGTCGTCGGGGCCGTAGTCGCGGACGACGTCCGCGAAGGCGACGTTCCGCCGCACCTCGTCGCCGATGGCGTCCTTCCAGCGGTCGTTGTACGCCGAGAGGTCGCCGGAGGCGGCGAGTTCGCCGGCGATGGCGCCCGTCCGCACGGCGACGTGGTCGCCGCCCTCGTGGAACGCCGAGGTGGCTCCCATCGCGCCGCCGGTGACGGCGATGCCCGCCCCCGTCGGTGAGTCGATGGGACGGGTCGACGATATCGAGTAGGTCTCCGTCCCCTTCGTCTTCCCGCGGTCCTCGACGAGGGGGAAATCCTCCTCGACGTCGTACTCGTCGCCGTACTCCTGTTCGAGCAGTCGCCGGACGTACTCCTTTCCCTGCGGGACTCGCTCGTCGGAGTCGCGGAGCAGTTTGTACTTCTCGCGGGCCTCCACCGCCGAGAGGTCGAGTCCGATGGGCATCGTCAGTCCGATGCGGGCGACGTTGTCGTCGTTCGGGAATATCCACGGGTAGGCGGTATGACCGGGCATGTACCCCCACCAGAACGTGATGGCGCCCTCCACCTCGCGGGCGACTTCCTCCGGAAGGCGGCGGTGCTCCTGGTAGGCGATGTGGTTCACCTTCGTCGTCGCCAGTCGGTCGGTGATATCGAACGCGAGGTAGCGGTCGAGCACCTTGTTCGTCACCTGTCGCTGCGGACCGTCGGCGAGGACGAGGAACTCGCCGGCGACGTCGTCGCCGCTCGCGAGGCGGACGGTGTGTCGCGGCGTCCCGTCCAAATCCGTCTCCACGTCGCGGACGGAGGCCTTCACGCGGTACTCCGCGCCAGCGTCCTCGGCCCTGTCGCGGAGGAAGTCGTCGAAGCGCGCGCGGTTCATGCAGTAGCCGAAGTGGTCGTACGAGGTGTCGAACCCCGTCTCGCGCATGGTCAGCGCCTCGTTCGGGCCGACGAACTCAGCGCGGTCAAGCGTCGAGAGGACGACCCCGTCGGGCATCTCGTCGGGGTGGATGCCCATGATGTCGATCCAGTAATCGAGGATGCCCGCGGCGTCCGTCGAGTCGGGACCGAGGCGGTCCGGGCGGTCCGCCCGCGGTACCCCTTTCTCCAGCACCACCGCCGACGCCCCCGACTCCGCGGCGGCGTGCGCGGCGGCCGACCCCGCGGGGCCGCCGCCGACGATGACGACGTCGAATCGCTCCATGCCGATACTGCTTCTCGGTTCGGTATTAAACCCGGTGAACCGGTGACGGCGCCCTCACTCCCCGTCGCCGGGGGCGGTCATCGCGCCGGTGAAGGCGAAGCCGTCGTCGTTGTCGTCACTCCGATGCGGACGCCTCGACCGCTCGTCGACTGTCCGATGGTACGATACGGGGAACACTTCGGAAACGGCACCGCCCGCCGGATGAGGTGGACCTTTGTAGCCGTTTTCGGAAGGGACTCCTAACGATGAGCCAAGAGGACGCGCCGGATATCGCGGTGCTTCGACAGAAGATTCACGGACTGTCCGCCGAGGAGTACGCGGAGACGCTCCGGGAGCGACTCCCCGAGAAGGACATCGCCCTCGCGCGGACGCCGGCGGAGGAGCGGGAACTGCTGAAGCAGGTGCCCGTCGCGACGGGGTTCAGCGTCGAGGAGGACGTCCTCGACGAGGCGGAGAATCTCGAACTGTTCGCCTGCGTGTTCGCCGGGACGGGCCACCTCCCCCTCGAAGCGCTCGAAGAACGCGGCGTCGCCGTCACGAACGCCTCGGGCGTCCACGGCCCGAACATCGCCGAGCAGGTGCTCGGCGGCATCCTCTCTTTTTCCCGCCGCTTCCACGTCGGGTGGCGGCAGAAGCAGCGCAACGAGTGGCGTTCGTACCCCACCTACGAGTTACAGGGGTCGACCGTGACGGTGCTCGGACTCGGCGCCATCGGCGAGGCCGTCGTGGAGCGACTCGAACCGTTCGGCGTCGACACTATCGGCGTGCGCTACTCCCCGGAGAAGGGCGGCCCCACCGACGAGGTAGTCGGCTTCGAGGACGAGTCTGGCTTCCACGACGCCCTCGCTCGCTCGGACTACGTCGTCGTCGCCTGCCCCCTCACCGACACCACGCGCGGTATCCTCGACGCGGACGCGTTCAAGACGATGGACCCCGAGACGGTGCTGATAAACGTCGGCCGCGGCCCCGTCGTCGACACCGACGCCCTCCTCGACGCCCTGCGCGGCAACGCCGTCCGCGGTGCGGCCCTCGACGTGACCGACCCCGAACCGCTCCCGGACGACCACGAACTGTGGGGCTTCGACAACGTGCTCATCACGCCGCACAACGCGGGCCACACGCCGAAGTACTGGGAGCGCATGACGGACATCATCGAGGAGAACTTGGAGCGGTTGGAGTCGGGCGAGGAGGAACTGCGGAATCAGGTGTAGGCCGGATTCGGACGCGAAGCCGTCGGGCGGACCGCGGGAGCCCACACGCCCCCGTGAACCGCCCGTTCGACGCGTTGTTTCACCTCTCGAAGGCGTCTCACTACTCCTTCGGACTCCGAGTGACGACTTCGTAGGGTCGCATCATCTCTTGGTCCTCGTGTTCGAGGATGTGGCAGTGCCAGACGTACCGTCCGGCGAAGTTTCCGAACCGGCTGATGATGCGGACCGTCTCGCCGGCGTACACCTTCACGGTGTCTTTGTTCCCTCGTTCGGTCGGGTCCGGTGCGTCGGTTCCGTCCGGTCCCCTCCCGACGACCTGGAAGTCGACGAGGTGCAGGTGGATGGGGTGGGCATCCGGCGTCTGGTTGTGCAGCTCCCAGATTTCGGTGGTCCCGAGTTGCGGCTCGGTGACGACGTCGTCTCCCCAGTGCTCCGGTTCGGTGTCCAGACCCCCCTCGTTGAGGAGATGCGTGTCGATTCCGGACGGGTCGTTCTCGGGCGAGACGAGTCCCATCTGTCGGGTCGTCACCGTCGCCTGCTCGCTGAACTGCTCCGGCTCCGGGAGGCGAAGCGACGTCGGGTCCACGACGGGGTCCTGCGGCGTTCCCGTTCCCACCTCGAACTGCGCCAGTTCGGGGAGGTCGGAGCCGTCCGTGGATTCGCTCGGACTCTCGAACGGGAATCCGGCGTCGTTCGTGACGGTCAATGTCTCCCCCGCGTGTTCGGAGAAGTCCACGACGACGTCCGCTCGTTCCGCGGGGGCGAGCAGGAGGGACTCCTTCGACTGGTCCGGTCCGACGGCGACCGCGTCCCGGAGGAATCCGAGGTCGGTCCCGATCTGGTACATCGTCGGGACGGTGCCGCCCTCGTTGTCGAAAGCGAGACCGAAGAACCGCCCGTTCGACCCGTTGAGAAGTCGGAAACGATACTGCCGCGGTTCGACCTGGAACCGGGGCCACGCGAGTCCGTTGACGACGGAGACGTCTCCGGAGACCTCCGCCTCGAACTCCTCGGGGTACTTGTACGACCCGGTCGGTTCGTCCTCGTCTGGGCCGTTGAACGCGCGGTCCTGAAACAGCATCGGCACCTCGCGGTCGCCGCTCGGGAGGCCGAGTCGCTCCTCCTCCGGTCCGCGCAGGAGGTAGAAACCGGCGAGTCCGGCGTAGACGTTCAGTCGCGTGGTTCCGAGCGCGTGGTCGTGGTACCACAGCGTCGCGGGCGACTGCCGGTTCGTGTAGTCGTACACCGCTTTCTCGAACTGCGGGCCGGTTATCACGTCCGCGCCGTTCGCCGACGAGGAGGACCACTGCTCGGGCAGACCGTCGCTCGCGGACTCGACGTGAAGTCCATGCGCGTGCGTCGACGTCCTGACTTCGGGGAAGGCCCCGTCGTACTGGCTTGCCCACTCCTCGTCGTAGTCCTCCCACGTGGTCCCGTGGACCCGCGTGTCCACGTCGAAGATGTGCTGGTCGGGGAGTTCGTTCACGAACTCGACCTTCAGCCGTCGGTTGACCGCGGCTTCGATGGTCTTTCCGGGGTACTGACCCTCCGCGTCGTTCGGTCCTTTGTACCCCCAGACTTTCGTGTCCGGAATGTCGGGATGATGCGAGTGCGTCCCCGGTCTCATCTCGACGCGGTAGTACGGCGCTCCGTCTCGCGTTCCGGTGGGCGACATGACGCCCGGTATCGCGTCCTCTATGTCGACGTCCTGCCATCCGAGGTCGCCGAGACCGAACCCTGGCGACGTCAGACCGATTGCCGCCGTCGGCCTCGCGGCGACCGGTAGCATCGCGGCGGTCCCGAGTGCTGCGCCCGTCTTCAGGACCGTTCGGCGGTCGATTCTCCGGTTCGATTGTGAGTGCTCGTCTGTCATCGGTTTCACAAGGGTCCCAACCCTCTACATTGTCAACATTTAACACGGCATTTGTAATATTGACACTTCTCTGATAGACTGTCGAGACACTACCGCTAACGTGGTGATTATTGCCGGCGCAGACCGAGAAACTCGACGGCAGAAACGGAGTGACTCCCTCGAAGCGCGGTTCGGAGGAAACGAACACTACCGTCCGGCGGAACCCGCCGGAAACGGCGTGCTGCGAGCGGATAAACCTGATATTTACCTGAACTGAGTCTCCAAGGCTCCTTCCCCAACGGGCGACCGGGGGCGTCCCGTCGGGGGCGTTCTGCGACGCCGTGCGACCCGACCACCTGACCCTCAGACCCAGCCTTCCTCGACCAGAAGCTCCCCGTTCAGCAGGGAGGCGCCGGCCGCGCCGCGAATCGTGTTGTGCGCGAGGCAGTTGTACTTGATTCCGGTACCCGTCTCCTGGACTCCGCCGGCGGATATCTGCATGCCGTCGCCACGTTCGCGGTCCAGACGGGGCTGGGGCCGCACGGGGTCCTCGAAGACGTGGATGAGTTGTTCGGGGGCGCTGTGCAGGTCGATGCCCTCGTAGGAGCGCATCGCCTCGGCGGCGTCCTCGGCAGTCGCCTCCTCGGCCGTCTCGGCGAAGACGTTCTCCAGGTGGCCGTCGATGGTCGGGATGCGGTTGCAGGAGGCGGCGACGTCCATCCCGTGGAGGTTCACGTCGACGCCGTCGAACTCTCCGAGCAGCTTTCTGGATTCGGTCTCCATCTTGTTCTCCTCGCCGCCGATGTGTGGGATGGCGTTGTCGATTATCTCCATCGACGTGACGCCGGAGTAGCCCGCGCCGGAGACCGCCTGCAGGGTGGAGACACGGACGGATTCGAGGTCGAACGCCTCGTCGAGGGCGGCCAGCGTCGGCACCATCGTGATGGTCGAACAGTTCGGGTTCTTCACGAGGGCGCCGTCCCACCCGCGTTCGTCGCGTTGGACCTCGATGAGGTCGAGGTGGTCGGGGTTCACCTCCGGGATGGTGAGCGGTACGTCGGGCGCCATCCGGTCGTTCGAGGAGTTCGAGGAGACGACGTAGCCCTCGTGGAGGAACTCGGGTTCGACCTCCGTGGCGACGCCGGAGGGGAGCGACGAGAAGAGGAGGTCGACGTCCTCCGGGATGGCCTCGGGCGTCGTCGGTCCGACCTCCATCTCGGCCACGTCCTCCGGGATGGGGACGTTCACGCGCCACTTCGCGGCGTCCGCGTAGGTCTTGCCCGCGCTCTCCTCGCTGGCGGTCAGCGCCGCGAGTTCGAACGTCGGGTGGTCGTCGAGGAGTTGGATGAATCGCTGTCCGACTGCACCGGTCGCGCCGAGGATACCGACTCGTACTGCCATTGCCGTGGCTTTCCGTGGCACACCCATAAGGCCGTTTGGATTCGGGACGTACTTCACGAACGTTCACCTTCGACGCCGAAACGGTAGTCTCGACGGACGTTCGTCCACTCCGACGCCGCAGCGGGTGCGACGGACGTCGAACCGGGAGCGGTACCGAACCGATAGAATGAGGTGCCGCGTTCGGGTATACTCCCGCAAATGTTCAGTAAGGTTCTCGTTGCCAACCGCGGGGAGATAGCCGTCCGCGTGATGCGGGCGTGCAAAGAGTTGGGCGTGCGCACCGTCGCCGTCTACAGCGACGCCGACAAGCACTCGGGACACGTGCGCTACGCGGACGAGGCGTACAACATCGGCCCCGCCCGCGCGGCGGACTCCTATCTCGACCACGAGGCGGTCATCGAGGCCGGCGAGAAAGCCGGCGCCGACGCCATCCACCCCGGATACGGCTTCCTCGCGGAGAACGCCGACTTCGCCGCAAAGGTCGAAGAGTCGGAAATGACGTGGGTCGGCCCCTCCGCGGCGGCGATGGAGCGTCTCGGCGAGAAGACGAAGGCGCGCGCGCTGATGCAGGAGGCCGACGTCCCCGTCGTTCCGGGCACCACCGAACCCGTCGAGTCCGCCGACGAGGTCAAGCGGGTAGCCGACGAGTATGGCTACCCCGTCGCCATCAAGGCGGAGGGCGGCGGCGGCGGCCGCGGCCTGAAGGTCGTCTACGACGAGGCGGAGGTCGAAGAACAACTCGAGACCGCACAGCGGGAGGGGGAGGCGTACTTCGATAACGCCTCCGTCTACGTCGAGAAGTACCTCGAAGCGCCGCGGCACATCGAGGTGCAGATTCTCGCGGACCACCACGACAACGTCCGCCACCTGGGCGAACGCGATTGCTCCCTCCAGCGTCGCCACCAGAAGGTCATCGAGGAGGCGCCCTCGCCCGCTCTCGGCGAGGACCTCAGAGAACAGATCGGCGAGGCGGCGCGCCGCGGCGTCGACGCCGCCGACTACACGAACGCCGGGACGGTGGAGTTCCTCGTCGAGGACGGCGAGTTCTACTTCATGGAGGTGAACACCCGGATTCAGGTCGAACACACGGTGACAGAGCAGGTGACGGGTATCGACGTGGTGAAGTGGCAACTGCGCGTCGCCGCCGGCGAGGAACTCGGCTTCGAACAGGACGACGTGGAGATAGAGGGCCACTCGATGGAGTTCCGCATCAACGCGGAGAACGCCGCCAACAACTTCGCGCCCGCACCGGGCGGGAAGTTGGAGACGTACGACCCGCCGGGCGGATTCGGCGTGCGACTGGACGACGCCCTCCGGCAGGGCGACGACCTGGTGACGGACTACGACTCGATGATAGCCAAACTCATCGTCACCGCGGGCGACCGCGAGGAGTGTCTCGCACGCTCCGAACGCGCCTTAGAGGAGTTCCAGATAGACGGCTTCCACACCATCATTCCGTTCCACCGGCTGATGTTGACCGACGAGAAGTTCCGCGCGGGCGAGCACACGACCGACTATCTCGACGAGGAACTGGACAAGACGAGAATCGAGCGGGCCGTCGAGAAGTGGGGGCCGGCCGACTCGGAGGGCGACTCGGACGAGGGAGACGAGGAGGTCACCGAACGCGACTTCACCGTCGAGGTCAACGGCAAGCGCTTCGAGGTCAGCCTCGAAGAACGGGGCGCGCCCGCCGTGGAAGTCCCCTCGGGGGCCGGCGGCGCGGGCGGGAACACCCGTTCGCGCCCCGACGTGGCCGAAGAGGACGAGGAGGAGGCGGTCGCCGTCGAGGGCGGCGAGCAGATAACCGCCGAGATGCAGGGTACTATCCTCTCGGTCGACGTGGCCGAGGGCGACGACGTCGAGAGCGGCGACGTGGTGTGCGTCCTCGAAGCGATGAAGATGGAGAACGACGTCGTGGCCGAACGCGGCGGCACCGTCGCGCAGGTGCTCGTCGGCGAGGGTGAGAGCGTCGACATGGGTGACGTGCTGGTCGTCTTGGAGTAACGACGACCGCGTCCGCGATGCGTCGGTCGTCTCTTTTCAGCGGTTGCCGGTGAGAACGAGAATCAGGCCGAACACGACGCCGACGGCGATAAGCGCCGCGCCGCCGATGCCGTACAGTTCCGCGGCCGTGTACTGGAACCGTTCGCCGTAGCGCATGATACCCGCCGAGAGAAGCAACGTGATCCCCGAACCGGTCAGTACCGTCGCGATGTCGAAACCGGCTGGGTTTCCGAAGTCAGGCACGGTCGAGACGACTCCCAGCGCGTGCAAAGACCTACCGGCCGGGCTCAGAGTTGCTTGACGACTTCGGCCGGGTTACCCTGCACGACCACCTCGTCGGGAACGTCGCGGGTGACGACGGCGCCCGAGGCGACCACGCTGTCGTCGCCGATGGTCACGCCGGGGTTGACGACGGCCCGCCCGCCGAACCACACCCGGTCGCCGACGGTGACGGGCTTTCCGTACTCCTCGCCGACCACGCGTTCGGCGGCGTCGAGGGGGTGCGTCGCGGTGTAGACGTGGACGCCCGGCGCGAGCATGCAGTCGTCGCCGAACTCGACGCGGCAGACGTCCAGTACGACGCAGTCGAAGTTGGCGAAGAAGCGGTCGCCGACGTGGACGTTGTAGCCGTAGTCGCACTTGAACGTCGGTTCGACGAGTGGGTCCTCGCCGACGGACCCGAACAGTTCTCCGAGGATATCCTCCCGGCGGTCGTCCTCGTCGACGCCCGTCGCGTTGTACTCCTCGGTCAGTCGGCGCGCCGCGCGCCGTTCTTCGACCAGCGTCGGGTCCGAAGGGTCGTAGAGTTCCCCCGCCAGCATCTTCTCCTTCTCGGTCTCCGTCTCTCCGTCTCGCTCCGGGGGCATCGTTCTCCCCTCGTCGCCGGCGGACTTCGTTCTTGCGCGCCGCCGCGGGAACCCCCGCGCTTTTCTCCCCGTCTCTCCCACCCCCGGTATGAACGAGACGCGCCGCACCCTCCTCGACGCCCTCGCCGAGGGGCCGACGACGGGGCCGGCACTCGCGGACCGACTCGGCGTCTCCCGCGCCGCCGTCTGGAAGCAGGTCGAGGCCCTCCGCGAGGAGGGGTTCGGCGTCGAGAGCGGCGAGGACGGCTACCGGATCACCGACGTGCCCGAGTACGGCGCGGCGGCCATCGAGTTCGGCCTCGGCGCGCCCTACGAGGTGGAGTACCACGATAGACTCGGGAGTTCGAACGACCGGGGGCGCGAACTCGCCGCCGACGGCGCCTCGGACGTCGTCGTCGTCGCCGGCGAACAGACCGGGAGCAGGGGGCGACTCCGCCGCGAGTGGACGGCCCCCGCGGGCGGCGTCTGGGCGAGCGTCGTCCTCCGACCCGAGGTTCCGCCGGCGCACGCGCCCCTCTACACGCTCGCCGCCGCCGTCGCCGTCACGCGGGCGGCGCGCGAGGCGGGCGTGGACGCGTCGATAAAGTGGCCGAACGACGTCCTCGTGAACGAAGTGAACGAGGGCACGTCGGCGGATGCTGACGGAGTTCTCGTGAGTGAAACGAACGAAAACACATCGGCGGACGCTGACGGGGAACGGGTCGAAGAATCGACGGCGAAACCGGACCGCGGCGGCCGCAAACTGGCGGGCGTGCTCACCGAGATGGAGGGCGAAGCGGACCGGGTCTCGTGGGTCGTCGTCGGCATCGGCGTGAACGTCAACGTCGACGCCGCCGACCTCCCGCCGGGCGCGACGACCGTTCGGGAAGCGGTCGGCGACGTGGACGGGCGGACGTTCTGCCAACGGGTTCTGGAGACGTTCGCCGAGTTGACCGACGACCCCGACTCGATTCTCCCGGCGTGGCGCGAACACGCCGCGACGCTGGGGCAGTACGTGCGCGTCGAGACGCCGGGCGGCGTCGTCGAGGGGGAAGCCGTCGACGTGCGCACGCCCGGAGCGCTCGTCGTGCGGACCGACGAGGGCGAACGCGTCGTCCACGCGGGCGACTGCGAGCACCTCCGACCGGCGCGTTCGCGTTAGTCCGCCTCGACGCCCGCCCCGGCGTCTGACTGCGTCTCGGCGTCCGACTCCGCTTCGTCTTCGGTCTCCTGATCGGCGTCGCCGACGCGGACCGTCAGCACCGGCACCTCGGAGGCGCGGACGACCTTCTCCGCGACGCTGCCGAGGAGCAGGCGGTCGATGCCGCCGCGGCCGTGCGTCCCCATCACGACGAGGTCGCAGCCCTCTCGCTCGGCGAACCGAACGATCTCTCGGCTCGGCGTCCCTTCGGCGACCGTCGTCTCGACGGGTACGTCCGCGTTCTCGGCGACGGTGCGAGCCTCCTTCATCGCGGCCTCGGCGTCCGAGCGCAGCATCTCGTCTAACCCCTCCCACGAGGACTCCATCGGGAGGCCGGCGTAGCTCCCGGTGTTGACGACGTACAGAGCGTGGACGGTCGCGCCGTGGACGGCCGCGAGCCCGACGGCGTGTTCGAGGACGCGTGCGGACCCGGCGGAACCGTCGGTCGGGACGAGGATGCGCTGATACATCATGTTAACTCACCGCACGATAGTCGGCTCAGCGCCTTAACGCTATCCGCCGGAGGTGTTACGAACCGAAACCCGGCGTCAGAGGAGCACGTCGGTGACGTCCGCCCGCCCCGCGCGCCTGACGACGGCGCGGACGGGGTCTTTCGCGCCGGCGAGGTTGTCCGAGTCGCCGTCGAGGACGAGCAGTTTCGCCTCTCGGCCCTCCTCGACGACGCCGTAGTTCTTGCCGGCCAACTCGGCGCCGTTGACCGTCGCCATCCGCAGCACCTCGGCGGCGGACACGTCCGCGAGTTTGTTGAGAAACTCCATCTCGCGGAACATCGACGGCGAGTTGAGCATCACGTTGTCCGTCCCGAGGGCGACGGTGGTCCGGTCGACCAAGTCGCGGACCGGGGCGACGCCGACGTTCGTGACGAGGTTCGACCGCGGGCAGAGGACTATCGGCACCCCGCTCTCCTCGATGCGGTCGAGGTGCGACGCCTCGGGGTGGACCATGTGGACGGCGAAGTCCGGCGAGAGGTCCAGCGCCGGGTCGATATCGAGCGAATCGCGTTCGCCAGCGTGGATGCCGAACAGCTTTCCCGCCTCCCGCGTCGCCTCGCGGAGGTCGGCGAACTCGGCGTCGCGGGCGCCCGAGGCGCCGAAGCCGTCGGACGCGCGCATCGCGTCGGCCGTCTCGCGGCCGAGGACCACGGGGTCGATGTCGAGTCCGTCCGCGGCCGCGCGGATGGCCTCGACGCCCTCGACGCCGCCCTCGCGGAACTCGATGCAGGTCGCCGTCCCCGTCGCCTGCATCATGCGGAGCGACCGCCGCATCGCCTCGACCTTCTCCTCGCGACTCGCCGCGCGGAGCAGTCGATGTTTCAGGCCGTCCGGCGGCGCGACCAAGTCGTCCAGCGACAGCCCCGACCCCGCCTCCTTGGCGATGGAGTCGCCGATGTGCGTGTGCGCGTTGACGAACGCCGGCAGGACGATGCGCTCGGAATCCACGTCCGCCTCCTCGACCGCCGAAATCTCGCCGTCTTCGACGACGACCCGACCCTCGACCGGGTCGAACTCGCGGCCGCGGAGGACGGTTCCTTCGACTATCATGGTCGGTACTCCCGCCGGCGAGCGCTTGAAACTCCCGACCTCCGAATCGGAGTCTCCACTCTACTCCGCGAACTCGTCCAGCGTCGTGTTGACGCCGTGGCGAACGTCGGAGACGAGGGCGCCGTCGATGTCGAGGCCCATCTCCTCGACGGCGGCGCGGCCGACGGCGGCCGTCTCGTCGGCGGGCGCGTAGACGCCGAAGCGCCACTGCTGGCTCTGGGCGGTCCGGAGGGCGGAGACGAGCGGAGACTGCTTGCCGAGGCGGCGTATCTCGCCGCTGACCATCACGCGGGTGGTCGATTCGGTCATCGACGGCCGCGGGGGAACGTCGACGATGACCGACTCGGGGTCGGTGCCCGCCCGGTCGGCGATGGCGGCCTCGAACTCCCGGTAGGCGCCGTGGTCGGCGTCGACGACGTCGTTCGGGACCGCGTCCATCTCCGCCCAGACCGCCCGCTTGAACAGGTTCCGACTGCCGAGGCGTTCGGCGAACGCGCCGGTTTCGGGGGTCATCCGGAGGGCGGCGATGAGGTCGTGGTCGTCCATGCGACGGAGTTGGTCGGGCGTGAGGTCGGGTTGCCGCAGGAGGCGTTCGGTCGCCCGCCTGAGCATCGCCTTCGAGATGCGGGCAACGTGGTGCTGGTAGACGGTCGGGTTCATCAACGCGCGGGCGAGCAGCAGCGATTCGGCCGTTTGGACGTTCCCCTCGTCGAGGACGAGTTCGCCGTCGACGAAGGTGAGTTCCCGGATCAGTCGCTCGTGGTCGATGGTGCCGTACGGGACGCCGGTGTGGTGGGCGTCGCGCACCAGATAGTCCATCCGGTCGACGTCCAACTCGCCCGAGACGAGTTGGCCGTACTTCCCCTCGCCGGCCACGAGGTCCGCTATCGTCGCGGGCTCTAAGTCGTGTTCGCGGAGGACGTGCCCCACCGCGCCCTCGGCGATGAGTTCGTGCACGTCGTCGTGGTACTTCCCCGTGTGGCGGTGGGTGACGCTCTCGATGTTGTGGCTGTACGGCCCGTGACCAACGTCGTGGAGGAGCGAGGCGGCGCGGATTCGCTCGGCCTGCACGCCCTCGATGCCGAGGTGGTCGAGGGCGCGGGAGGCGAGGTGGTAGACGCCCAGCGAGTGCTCGAACCGCGTGTGGTTCGCCGACGGGTAAACGAGTTGCACCGTCCCCAACTGCTTGATGTGCCGGAGCCGTTGCACCTCCTCGGTGTCGAGGAGGGCCTCGGCGACGCCCTCGACCTCGATGTGGTCGTGGACGCTGTCCTTGATGGTCGTCATACCGAGCGTTGGGTCGTCTCCGGGTAAAAAACGTCGGACGGGGGTCTTCGGGCCAGTCGCCGCGCGCCGACGGACGGTCGATGCGCGGGTCCGACGGCCGACGCACTGCTCCGAATCAGGCGGTCGGTTCGGGCCGCCGCGCCTCGCCCGCGTCGGCCAGCGTTCCGCCCAGCGCGCCGCCGAGCGTACCGGGGACGACCGTCACGGTGACGAACAGCAGCGTCGCGAGGCCGGCCGTAAGGCCGAACGTCGGGGTGACCGCGCCGAGCGCCAGCAGGACCGCCCCGAGCAGGGCGCTGCCGGCGACTGCGGCGACGACGCCGTGCGCGGCGTCGCGTCCTACCGTTCCGGCGTTGACGTAGCCGGCGACGCCGCCGGCGAGGAGTCCGGAGAGCCCCGCCCCGAGCATCGGGAAGTCAGACTCGGCGTATGGCAGTCCCGGTCCGCCCATCAGTCCCACCGCGACGCCGACGAACAGCCCGGAGAGTAGCGCTCTGTAGTTCATGAGGACTCTATACGCCGCGTCAGTACGTAAACGAGTTCGCGGCGTTCCGTGATTGTCCGGTTCCCCGTCGGATGCGCCCGAACGTCCGTCAGGCGGTGACGCGGTCATCCACCGTTGGTCGGACCGTTCGGCGGCCCACTCGGCGTCGGGTCACGCCGCCTCGCGCGGAATCGCGTCGAGCATCCGCCGCGCCGTCTCCTCGCTGACGGCCGCCACGAGGTGGCGGTCGTACGCCGGGCGCGAGACGAGTCCCGTCCCGCGGTCGTCGAGTCGGTAGTCGCCGGCGGCGACGACGTCCGACCCGTTCCGCGAGTCGAAGCGAATCGGGTCGTTCGCGAGGGCGGCCGCCACGTGCTCCTCGTGCCCGTTCGCGTCGAAGGCGGCGCGCCACTCTATCGTCGCCGAGGGCGTCGCCGGGTTCCACCGCGCGTTCCACGAGTCGACGGCGACGACGAGGACGGGGGAGCCGTCGTCGGGAATCTCGGAGGCGACGGTCACGTCGAATCCGTGCTCGGCGAACGACTCGCTGAGACTCTGTTCGAGATGGGGGCGGACCGAGTCGGGGGCGCGGACGACCAGCGTCGCGTTGGCGACGACCGGGTCGGACCCGTTCGTCGTCGTCGACGCCGTCGCCGTCGAACCGGTCGTCGAGGACTGGAACTCCGCGGCGGAGACGTCGCCGAGGGCGAGGACGCCGTACGCCGGCGCGACGAGGGCGAGGAGGACGAGGAGGGCGGCCGCGACGACGCGGACGCGGGCGGAGAGGTCAGCCATCACCGCGTCTCGGTCCGGCGGTCGGAAAGGCCTTGTCGGTCGACGCGCGCCGGTGAGCAACCTTGAAACCGCCCGTCGGCCTCTACGGGAACATGGTCACGTTTCTCGCCGGGGGGACGGGCACCCCGAAACTGCTCGACGGCGCGAGCGAGGTGTTCGACCCCGCGGAGACGACGGTGGTCGCCAACACCGGCGACGACGTCGAACTCGGGGGACACCTCGTCTGTCCGGACGTCGACACCGTGCTGTTCCACGGCGGCGGCGTCCTCGACACCGAGCGCTGGTGGGGCATCGAGGGCGACACGACGGCGACGGACGACGAACTGCACCGCCTCGCCGAGGCCGCCGGCCTCGACGGCGGACCGCGCTACCTCCGCGACGAGGCGCAGGTGTCCGGCCGGGACATCTCCCGGTGGCGCCGCTTCTCCGGCGTCGCGGAGTTCATGGAGATAGGCGACAAGGACCGCGCGGTGCATCTCACCCGAACCTCCCTCCTCGACGAGGGGAACTCGCTCACCGGGGTGACGCGGACGCTCGCCGACGCGTTCGGCCTCGAACGCGAACTCCTCCCGATGTCGGACGACCCCGTCGCCACCATCGTTCACACCGACGAGGGGACGATGCACTTTCAGGCGTACTGGGTCCACCGCCGCGCCGAACCGCGAGTGGAGGAGGTGGAGTTCCGGGGGGCCGGCGAGGCCGACCCCACCGACGCCGTCCTCGGCGCTCTCGCGGATCCCGTCGTCGTCGGCCCGTCGAACCCCGTCACAAGCCTCGGGCCGATGCTGGCGATGGAGGCGTTCGGGGACGCCCTCGACTCGACGCCGGTCGTCGCCGTCTCGCCGTTCGTCGAGGACCGGGTGTTCTCCGGTCCCGCGGCGAAGTTGATGGACGGCGTCGGCCTCGACCCCTCCACCCGCGGCGTCGCCGACGCCTACCCGTTCGCGGACGCGTTCGTCCTCGACTCGGCGGACGGAACCGACCTCGACCGGCCCGTCGTCAGGACCGACACGAGGATGGACGGCCCCGAGGACGCCGCGCGCGTCGCCCGCGCCGTCGAATCCGCGCTCGCGGAGGTGTCCTGAGTGGTCGAATCCGAACCGGAGTTCGAGTTCGAACCGCGCGTCGCCCTCGCCAGCCTCAGCGGCGAGAGCGACGCCGCGTGGGCGCGGGCGGCCGCCCCCCACGCCGGGATGGCGTTCCTCGGCGGCATCGCCCTCGACGCCGAGAGCAGGGCGGCCGCGAGGGACCTCGTCGCGCGCGACCGAACCGAGTTCCTGCCCGATGACCCCCTCGCGTTCGTCGCCGGGGAACTCGACGCCCTCGCCGAGACCGACCTCCGAGTCGGCGTCAACGTCCGGAGCGCGACGGTCGAACCGGTCCGCGAGGCCGCCGCGGTCTGCGCGGATCGCGGCGCCGTCCTCGAAGTGAACGCCCACTGCCGGCAGGAGGAACTCCGCGCCGTCGGGTGCGGGGAGAGCCTCCTCCGCGACACGGACAGACTGTGCGAGTACGTCGCCGCCGCCGCCGACGAGGGGGCGACGGTGAGCGCGAAGGTCCGCGCCGAAGTCGACGGCGTCGACCTCGCGGAGACCGCAGAGCGACTCGCCGGCGCGGGCGCGTCGACGATACACGTCGACGCGATGGACTCGAAGGCCGTCGTCGCCGAGGTGTCCGAGGCACCCCTGTTCGTCGTCGCCAACAACGAGGTCCGGGGCGAAGAAAGCGTCCGCGAGTACCTCGACTACGGCGCGGACGCGGTGAGCGTCGGCCGACCGAGCACCGACCCGCGCGTCCTCCGGGACGTCCGCGCGGCGGTCGACGAGTGGTTCGCCGGACGGGAGGGGACCGAGACGGCGGCGGGGGCGACGGAGGGTCGACGGTGACGGGCGCGGGGAACCCCGACCGGTCCGAACGTCCGAGTCCCCGAACGCCCGCGGAGAACGCCCAACTCGCGCTCCTGCTCGAAGTCGCCGGGACGCCGAAACCGGGAAACGTCGACCGCGCGCGCGACCTCTCGGACCTCCGCTTCGAGCACTTCCTCGCGGGCGCGGTCGGGTCGAACGAGGGCCTCCGCCGGGCGGCGTCGGGCGCGCCCGTCGGCGTCGCCTTCGAGCGGAGCGTCCGCGGGATGCGCCACCAGGAGGGAGGAAACACCCAGTTCGGCTGTCTGCTCCTCCTCGTTCCCCTCGTGCGCGCGGCGGCCGCGGGCGACCTCTCGCCCGCGGGCGCCGCCGACGTCGTCGAATCCACCACCGTCGCGGACGCCGCGGACTTCTACCGCGCGTTCGAGCACGTCGACGTGGCCGTCGACGACCCGCCGGAGAACCTCTCGGACCTCGACGTGCGCCGCGGGAGCGACGCGGTGCCGGCGCTCAGGGAACGGGGGCTGACCCTGTCCGACGTGATGGCCGCGAGCGAGGGCGACGGCAACGCCGCGGAGTGGGCGGACGGGTTCGCTCACACGTTCGACGTCGCCGACACCATCCTCGCGGACGACGGCCCCGCGCCGGACAGGGTCGCCCGCGCCTTCGTGAACCGCCTCACCGAGGGGGAGGACACCCTCGTGCGGACGAACCACGGCCCCGAGGTGGCCGCCGACGTGCGCCGCCGGGTGGCCGAGGCCCGCGGCGACCCCGAACGGATGGCCGAACTGGCGGAGGCGTTCGTCGCGGAGGGAATCAACCCCGGGACGACCGCCGACCTCGTCTGCGCGGCGACGTTCGTCGCCCTCGAACGGGGGTTGTCGGTGTGAGCGGTCCGGGACCCGAGGGGGAAGCGACGGTCGACGGGTGGCCCGTCGCCCTCCGCGGCGTCACCGAGTCGGTGGTGACGACGCTCGGTCCGAACGGCCGCTGGAACGTCGCCGCTCTCGGCCTGCACGCGCCCGAGGAGTCGGGGGACCCGGTGACGGCGACGACGTGGGGGAACACGCGCACGAGGCGCAACTTCCACCAGCGCGGCGGCGGGGTCGTCCAGTTCGTCTCGGACCCCCGGGAGTTCGTCTCGGCGGCGATGACGGTGCGCGAGGAGGACTCACCCGTCCTCGACGCCGCGCACGCGTGGGCCGAAGTCGAGGTTCGGCGCGTCGACGGCGGCGAACGCGGCGGCACGCGCTGGGAGGAGTGGGAACTCCGCCCCGCAGAGGTGCGCGTCGTCTCCCAGACGGTGCCGACGATAAACCGGGGGTTCGCCGCCGTGATAGACGCCACCGTCGCGGCGTCGCGCCTCGACGTGCCGGCGTACGACACCGACGAACTGCTCTCCCGACTGGCGTACTTCGCGGACACCGTCGAACGGTGCGGCGGCGCGGCGGAGAAAGAGGCGTTCGAGACGATAGACGAGGTATCGGGCTGGCGAGAACGCCTGTAGCCGACGGCGGGCCGACCGAGGGNGGTGCGGCGGCGCGGCGGAGAAAGAGGCGTTCGAGACGATAGACGAGGTATCGGGCTGGCGAGAACGCCTGTAGCCGACGGCGGGCCGACCGAGGGTGGGGACGCCACCTCGCCCGGACGACCCGCGTCCCGACCGCTCGGGCCGACGGGAGCGGAACGAATCGTTTTAGTGCGCTCTGTGGGTATCGTCGGGCATGGCTATCAAACCCAAATACGTCAAACAGCTCGGAAAGGTGCTGCTGGAGAAGTATCCGCAGGCGTTCAACGCCGACTTCGAGACGAACAAGAAGAGCGTCAGCGAACTGACGAACGTCGAGTCGAAGGGCGTCCGGAACCGCATCGCGGGCTACATCACGCGAAAGAAGGGCGGCGCGGCCCAGACGGCGTAGACGGGAGCGCTTTTTCGACGCGACATCGACCGACCCGAGAGCGGCGCATCGATTCCCGAATCACTCGATTTCGAGGCTTCCGCCGCTCCCGCCGTCGCCGCCGTTCTCGTCCCACTCCAACTCGAACTCCACGCTCAGTTCGCCGGGCTTCCCCGTCGCGCCCTCGCGTTCGGCCTTCACCTCGAACGTCAGTCGAGGCGGCGGGTCCATCGTCACCGACTGGTCGCCGGTGCGCAGCGTCAGTGAATTCCCGTTTTCGAGATTGTCAGCGACTTTTCGCAGATACGACGCGATATCTTCTCTGTTTTGCGTGCTTTCGGATTTGAACAGCGTCTCTTCGGGCATACGTCCGATTAGTGGAGGCGAGGGAGGTTAAGTCCGCCCCTCGTTTCGAGAGACGGTCCCGAGGGCGGAGTCGTCGCTCAGAACCGGTCGGTGCGCCCGGCGGCGGTCCATCCGTCGCGCGGCGCACCCGTCGGGACGCGCGCGGCGCGCCGGCCGACGCCGTCCAACCGCCCGGCGAACGACCAGCGCTCGCCGTCCCACGAGTCGTCTCCCTCGTCCGCGGCGGCCGCGGCCGCCGCGGCCGCCCGTCTGTCGCGGAGGTGCGCAGCGACGGCGGCGGCGATGGCCGCCGCCTCGTCCTCGTCGGCCGTCTCCGGGACGGAGAGGCCGACGCCGCCGGTCCGGTCGGCGCCCTCGACGGTCATATCGGGATGTTACCGTGCTTCTTGTCGGGCAGGGACTTCCGCTTCGAGCGGAGCATCTCCAGGTCCTCGACGAGTCGCGCGCGCGTCTCCGTCGGTTCGAGAACGCCGTCGAGGAATCCCCTGTCCGCCGCGGTGTAAGGGTTGGCGAACTCCTCGCGGTACTCCTCGATGAGTTCCTCGCGGCGGGCGTCGGGGTCCTCGGCCGCGTCGAGTTCGTCGCTGTAGAGGATGTTCACCGCGCCCTGCGGGCCCATCACGGCGATTTCGGCCGTCGGCCACGCGTAGTTGACGTCCGCGCCGAGGTGCTTCGAGGCCATCACGTCGTAGGCGCCGCCGTAGGCCTTCCGCGTGATGACCGTCATGAGCGGAACCGTCGCCTCCGAGTAGGCGTACAGCAGTTTCGCGCCGTGACGGATGATGCCGCCGTGCTCTTGGTCCGTCCCCGGGAGGAAGCCCGGCACGTCGACGAACGTCACGATGGGGACGTTGAACGAGTCGCAAAAGCGCACGAAGCGGGCGGCCTTCTCGGAGGCTTCGATGTCGAGGGTTCCCGCGTTCACGCGCGGTTGGTTGGCGACGACGCCGACGGAGTGGCCGTCGAGGCGGGCGAAGCCGACGACGATGTTCTTGGCGAACTCCTCGTGGACGCCGAAGAACGACCCCTCGTCGAGGACGCCGTCGATGACGTCGTGGGCGTCGTAGGGTTTGCGCGGTTGGTCGGGGACGACGGAGTTCAGAGACTCGTCGGCGCGTTCGGGGTCGTCCCACGGTTCGACGCGCGGCGGGTCCTCCACGTTGTTCGGCGGGAGGTACGACAGCAGCAGTCGAATCTGGTCCAGCGCCTGCTCCTCGGAGTCGCAGGCGAAGTGCGCCACGCCCGACTCGGAGGCGTGCGTCATCGCGCCGCCGAGTTCCTCGAAGGTCACCTCTTCTCCCGTAACGGTCTTGATGACGTCCGGGCCGGTGATGAACATGTGGCTCGTGTCCTTCACCATGAACGTGAAGTCGGTGATGGCGGGCGAGTAGACGGCGCCGCCGGCGCACGGTCCCATGATGGCCGAAATCTGCGGGACCACTCCGGAGGCCTCGGTGTTCCGTCTGAATATCTCCCCGAACCCGCCGAGCGACTGGACGCCCTCCTGGATGCGGGCGCCGGCGGAGTCGTTCAGACCGATGACGGGCGCGCCCACCTCGACGGCCTTGTCCATCACCTTCGAGACTTTCTCGGCGAACACCTCGCCCAGAGAGCCGCCGAAGACGGTGAAGTCGTGGGCGAACACGAACGTCTTGCGCCCGTCGACGTCGCCGTAGCCCGTGACGACGCCGTCGCCGGGCAGTTGCGTCTCCTCCATCCCGAACTTGTGGTTGCGGTGCGTTCGGAACTGGTCGAACTCGTTGAAAGTCCCGTCGTCGAGGAAGTAATCGATCCGCTCTCTGGCGGTCATCTTCCCCTTCTCGTGTTGGGACTCGATGCGGTCTTCGCCGCCGCCTTTCAGCGCTCGCTCGCGCTTCTCGCGGAGTTCGTCGATACGGTCGTCCATCGTCACGCCGGACCACCTGCACTCATTATCACGAACGTCCAGACGGGACGCAAAAGGGTTTCCGCTATAGGGTACGCGGAGGTTCGACGTTCGTCGTATCTCCCTCCCGGCCGGACTGCCGTCACGCTTACGCGACGCCGGTCGGTACCGAGCGGTATGTCCCATCGCCACACCAGCGACGACGACGAGGAGTCGGAACCGTTCGACCAGGATGCGTCCCACCGCTCGAACGACCGTCGCTCGGGCGAGGACGTCGACAGCGACACGACGGTGACCAGCCGCGAGGCGTCGGGAGCCAACACGGAGGCCGGCAGCAGCCCGAGCCCCGACACCGGTTCGACGGCCGACGAGGTAGCCGCCTCCGAGGAGTCGGACGAGACGGGCGGATCCGCGGGGGGCGAACTCCCCCCTATCCTCGACGTGCGCGACGCGCTGGACCGTATCGAACGCGAGGCCGACGCCGACGTCTCAGACCAACTGAGCCGCATTCGCTCGCTCCTCGACGAGTACGGGGGCCGCGACGCCGACGCCGGCACCTCGCGTGCGTCGCTGGCCGACGACATCGACGGCGTCGTCGTCTCGATGCGCGAACGACTCTCCGGTGACGCCGACAGGCAGGCTGAGAGTATCGAGAACCGCATTCAGATCTACCGCGACTCGCAGAACGACGCCTCCGAGACCCTCCACGTCTCCGGCGCCGAACTCACCGACGACGGCGGCCACGTCGAGTCGGCGAAGGCGGTCCGCGGGGAGGCGGTGACGCTCGACGCGACGCTCGTCAACCAGGGCGAGACGCGCGACGGCGTGGTCCGACTCACGTTCTACGACGAGGCGCACACGCCGATGCTCCGGGTCGAACGCCGCGAGAACGACCTGCGTCCCGACGACAACCGGCAGGTGAGCCAGCGGGTGTTCGTCCCCGAGGAGGCCGAGTACTTCGACATCTCGGCGCTGGACACGACGGACGGGGCGGCGAGCAGTAGCGTCTGAGCCGGTCCGAACGCCTCGAACGCGCCGAACGCTTCTCCGCGGCGACTCACACCGCCACCAGTGCCGCGCCCACAACGACCAGCACCGCGCCGGCGACGATACCGCGGGTGACGCGTTCGAGGTCCGAGAGCAGGAAGTAGGAGAACACCGTCGTGAACAGCGGCGCGGTGGCGATGAGCGGGTCGACGACGGCGACGCGGCCTTCCGGCAGCGACAGCGCGGTGAACATCGCCAACAGCGCGACGGCGGTCATCGTCCCGCTGACGGCGAAGACGCCGTAGGTGCGGCGCGGCGCGTCGAGCACGTCGCGCCGGCCGGCGACGACGACGTAGCCGCCGAGGGCGACGAGCGCCGCGAACTCGTTGAGCGCGACGGCCTCCAGCGCCGTCGTTCCGCCGAGTTGCAGGCCGAACCGTCGGAGCACGTTGCCGATGGCGAAGGTGACGGCGGCGGCCAGCGGCATCAGCAGGTCGCGGCCGTCCCACCCGGAGAGGTCGCCGCCCTTCGCCAGCGAGAGCACCGCGAGGCCGACGACGAGGACGAGGACGCCCGCGACGGTCGCGAGCGAGACCGGTTCCGCCAAGAAGCCGACGGCGAGGGCGGTGGCGAACAG
The DNA here is from genome assembly GCF_000337095.1 of Halogeometricum pallidum JCM 14848. GTDB lineage: Archaea > Halobacteriota > Halobacteria > Halobacteriales > Haloferacaceae > Halogeometricum > Halogeometricum pallidum. Next base: position 25,376 of record NZ_AOIV01000002.1, on the reverse strand, counting down.
CGGACGGGCGCTGACGACGGCGCTGGAGACGCTGGCGCCGACGCGGTCGTTGCCGGCGAAGATGGCCAATCGACCGAGGGAGGTGCCGAAGACGCCGGCGACGACGAACACCGCGGCGGTTTCGAGCGGGAGGCCGACGAACGGCACCTTCCCGCGCGCGAGGAGGGCCAGCGAGTACAGCAGGGTGTCGACGACCACGACCACCAGCGCCGCCTGCAGGGGCCGACCGCCACCCGAGAGCGCGCGCTTCTCGATGACGGGCGTGAACCCCCAGAGCACCGCGGGGCCGAGCGAGAGGAGGAGGACGAGCGGCGAGACGGAGACGTTCACGTGCGTCGGTCCGGCGGCGGCGGGGAAAGCGTGCTGATAGCGGAAGTGAAGGCTGGAAAACCCGGCTCAGACGAGCGAGCGCTCGCCGCGCAGGCCCGCGAAGGCGGCGACGGCGACGACGACGGCGGCGGCGACGGTGGGCCAGAAGCCGATTTCGGCGTCGACGTTGAACGTGGTCAGGAGGGTGAACACGAGGAACGTCGGGAGCAGGACGCCGACGGCGAAGAGCCACGGCGTCGAGACGGCGCGGCCGACCGGACCGGCGCCCTTCCGGAACTCCACGAGGGCGTCCCGTCCCATCACCCAGCCGACGAAGACGAGACAGACCGCCAGTCCGAGGGTGAGCAGGATGTCGACGAGGGTGCCCGCGACGAAGCCGAACACCGCGGTGTTCAGCGCGCAGACGGCGCCGGTGACGGCGACGAAGCCGCCGACGGTCGTCGCGGCGCGCCGGCGCGAGAGGTCGTACTCGTCGACGAGAAAGGAGACGGATATCTCGAGGATGCTGATGGCCGAGGAGAGCGCCGCGAGGGCGACGACGGCGAAGAACGCCGTCGCCACGACCGCGCCGCCCGGAATCTGCGCGAACGCGCCCGCGAGGCCGACGAACAGCGCCCCCGCGCCGGTGCCCGTCTCGCCGGGTTCGATACCGAGCGAGAACAGCAGGGGGAAGACGACGAGGCCGGCGAGGACGCCGACGACGGTGTTGAGGACGGCGATGCTCGCGCCGTCGAACGGGAGCGAGCGGTCCTCGTCGAGGTAGGAGGCGTACGTTATCATCGTGCCGACGCCGAGCGAGAGGGTGAAGAGCGCCTGTCCCGCCGCGGGGCCGAGCAGGCCGAAGAAGTTCTCCCGGATGACGCTCGTGTCGAACCGGAGGTAGAACGCGTACGCCTCGGCGGCGCCGGACTGCGTGGACGCCCACGCCGCGAGGCCGACGAGCAGGGCGAAGATGGCGGGCATCATCCACTTCGTGGCGACTTCGATGCCCCGCCGGATGCCGGCGACGACGACGAACGCCGTCAGCGTGAGAAAGACGAGGTGGAACGCGACGGCGTCGAATCCGGCCGACGCCGCGCCGAAGGACGCTCCGGGGTCTGCGAAGTAGGGGACGCTCCCGGTGAGGACGCCGAGCAGGCTCTCGCCGAGGTAGCGCAGTATCCAGCCGCCGACGACGCTGTAAAAGGAGATGAGCACCAGCGAACTGAAGACGAGGAAGCCGCCCGCGAACCCCCAGCGGTCCGACCCCGAGAGTTCGCGCAGGGCGCCGACGGGGTTGCGCTTGGCGCGCCGCCCGACGACGAACATCGCGAGGAGGCCGGGGACGCCGACCAGGAAGACGATACTAAGATACATCGCCAGGAAGGCGCTGCCGCCGTTTTCGGCCGTCACCCACGGGAACCGCCAGATGTTCCCGAGCCCTACCGCGCTCCCGACGGCGGCGAGGATGAACCCGACGCGTGTCGCCCACGTCTCTCGTGCCATTGACTCGCAATCCCCCGCTCGGGCTAAAAGCGCTTACGGACCGAGGATTCGTCAACCGTCAAATGTAACGGATAAACCGCGGTCAGAATACGATATTCGTCGGTAATCGGTACGAAAATCGGTCGTTCGGTGACGGTTCGTCGGGCGACGTTCGGCTCGCGACGACGTCGCGAGCGTCGCTGTCGGCTCTCGTAACCTCAGAGCGGGGGAACGATGGCCGGGTCGGGGCCGCCGAACAGCGTGATGAGGCCGAGCACCAGCGTGAGGAGGACGCCGAGGAGGACGACGGTTCGGACCGTCCACAGCCACAGGGCGCCCATCCCGCCGCCGAAGCCGGTGCCGCGGAGGAGTTCGTCGACGGCGGCGCGGCCGAACACCCACCCCGTGAAAACGAGGATTCCGAGCACCGACAGCGGCAGGAACAGTTGGTAGGCGAGCGTGTCGAACCACGTCAACCACGCGGTGTCCCACGCCGAGGGGAGACCGAGGACGAAGATGGCCGCGCCGAGTCCGGCGGCCACCTGCGGTCTGGAGACGGCGTAGTTGTCGACGGCGTAGGAGACGACGACTTCCAGCAGGCTGATGGCCGAGGAGAGCGCCGCCACGAGGACGACGAGGAAGAAGACGAAGCCGACGACACGGCCGAACGGGATGGTCGCGAACGCGCTGGCGACGCTGACGAAGAGGGCGCCGGCCCCGCCGGCGCCGGGTTCGGCCCCCTGCGCGAACAGGAGGGGGATGACGACCAGACCCGCGAGGATGCCGATGAGGCTGTTGAAGACGACGATGGTGACGCTGTCGCCGAACAGGCTCTCGTCGCCGTCGATGTAGGAGGCGTACGTTATCATCGCACCCATGCCGAGCGACAGCGAGAAGAACGCCTGCGAGACGGCGAACGGGATTATCTCCGCGAGGGGGCCGCCGAACGTCACCCACGGGAACGACCCGGTCGTGCCGACGGTGAGGCGGAGTTGGCTCAGGTCGGGCGAGAGGAAGTACGCGTAGCCCGGGCCGGACCCGGGGAGGGTGAACGCCCACACCGCGAGGGCGACGAGGATGACGAGGATGCTCGGCACCATCAGCTTCGTCGCCTTCTCGATGCCGTCCTCGATGCCGAAGGCGACGATGCCGACGACCAACGCCATGAAGACGGCGTGGAGGGCGACGGCCGGGAGGCCGGCGGAGATGGTTCCGAAGTACGCCCCGGCGTCGCCGAAGTAGGCGCCGGTGACGCTGCCGCCGACGTAGCGGAGCACCCACCCGCCGACGACGCTGTAGTACGAGAGGATCCAAAACCCGGTCAGCAGGCCGACGATACCGGCGGCGCGCCACTGCCGGTAGCCGAGTCGCTCGAACGCGCTGATGGTGTTGAGGTTGCTCTTCCGGCCGATGACGAACTCCGAGAGCATCGCCGGGAGACCGATGCCGAACGCCGCCACGAGGTAGACGACGAGGAACGTCGCGCCGCCGTACTGCGCCGTCTTGAACGGGAACTGCCAGATGTTCCCGAGGCCGACGGCGCTTCCGACGGCGGCGAGGATGAATCCCGCCCTCGTCGCCCACGTCTCTCGTTCGCTCATGTCTGTCTCTCCGTACCAGACGAAAACGTGATAAACAACACGATGTGCGTCCGAAAATCGGCCGATACATCGACTGATCCGCCCGCGACCGCTCCCGAGGAAACGTTCGTCCGCTTTCGTCGCTCGGGGGATGCGCGTCACCGCGTGCGCCGCGCGGCGCAGGGAGCGCCGAGCGCTCACGTACGCTTATGTCGGCGGCGTATCAGTGGTACCGTATGGCAGACGATTCCGAGAAGACCGCCGACGTGACGCGTTCCCTGTCGACGCTCGGCCGCGTGCTGTTCGGTCTCGGCCTGGCGCTGCAGGCCTCCGAGGACTTCCGCGACCCGGAGGGACAGATAGAGTACGCCGAGTCCGCGGGCGTTCCGATGCCCGAACTGGCCGCCCCGTTCGCCTCCGGGATGATGCTCGTGAGCGGACTGCTCCTCGCGGCCTGGCGGCTTCCCCGCCTCGCCACCGGGGCCGTCGTCACGTTCCTCGCGGTGGTGACGACGACGATGCACGACTTCTGGAACGAGGAGGGCGACGCCAGCGGCGAGCGACTCGCGTTCTTCGGCAACCTGGCGATGTTCGGCGCGGCGCTGGTGTTCCTCCGCGAGGCGTACCGCTGAGCGGCGCCTCGCGTACGGCTCAGACGCCGATTTTCGTCACGCCCAGAATCGCACCGCACTCCGAGCACTCCCACGCCTTCGCGGTGCTGAACTTCGCCGCCGTGTCGCTCTCGACCACCTCGATTAACTCCTCGCCGCAGTCGGTGCAGCGACCCATGACGGCCGTTCTCGCAGACGTGACAAATATCCGTCCGTCCCCGGCGAGCGGAGGCCGGCGCGCACTCTCAGGGGACGAGCACGAGTTTCCCGAGGAAGCTGTCGTTGAGGACGGCTCGCTGGGCGTCGTCGGCTTCTTCGAGGGCGTAGGTGTCGTGGACGACCGGTTCGACGTCGCCGCGGACGAGCAGTTCGTTGAGGTGCGCGAGGACAGCGCTCGGGTCCGGCGTGTTGAACATCGACATGAACTGGTAGCGCAGTTCCTTCGACTTCGTGACGCCGATGTCGTCGAACCCGCCCTCGGCGGTGTCGTTGCCGATGCCGACGATGCGGGCGCCGTCGGCGGCGACGTTCGCGTTCAGTTGGAGGTAGCGGTCCATGTGGGTGTCGAGGACGACGTCCGGCGCGCCCGCCTCCGAAATCGCGGCCGCGAGGTCGTCGCGGCGGTAGTCGAAGGCGGACTCGGCGCCGAGGTCCCGCAGGGCGTCGTGGTGGCCGGGAGACGCCGTGGCGAGGGGGCGCGCCCCCATCGCCCGCGCCAGTTGGACGGCGACGTGCCCGACGCCGCCGCTTCCGCCGTGGACCAACACCCGCTCGGCGGGTTCGACGCCCGCGTGGTGGACGAGAGCGCGCCACGCCGTCGTGCCGACGAGGGCGAGTGCGGCCGCGTCGGTCAACTCCGCGTCGTCCGAGAGGTGGGCGAGCGAGTCGACGGGCGCCGCCACCTGTTCGGCGTAGGTGCCCGACCGGCCGTTGCCGAGGCCGGTGCCGAACACCCGGTCGCCGAGGGAGAACCGCTCGACGTCGTCGCCGACGGAGACGACGGTGCCCGCGAGGTCCGACCCGGGCACGAACGGGAGACTCGGAACCGGGTACGCCCCCTCGCGGAAGTACGTGTCCACCGGGTTGACGCCGGCCGCGCCGACCTCCACGACGACCTCTCCGTGCCCCGGTTCGGGTTCGTCCACGTCGTCGACGGTCAGTACGTCCGGCCCTCCGTGTTCGTGAAACCTGACTGCGCGCATCGGCCGTCGGTTCGGCGCCGGGATTGATAAAGGAGTGCGGCGGAGCGTCTCGCGTGCCCCCCAGAACCTGTCCGGACTGCGAGTTCGCGACGGACGAGGCGACCCACGAGACGACGAGCGAGGCGAACGGGCTTCGCGTCGACGCCGGCGGCAGGGAGCGTCTGCACGGCCGATACGGGACGGAAGTGCAGGCGTACGTCTACCCCGGGTGCGGCCTCGTCAGACTGTACGCGGAGTAGCCCCTCTCCCCTACCGAACCATGTACCCGCCGTCGACGACGACGGACGCACCGGTGACGTAGCGCGCGGCGTCGCTGGCGAGGTAGACGACGGTCGGCGCCACGTCCTCCGGCGGCGCTATCTCCTCCATCAGCATCTCCCCCTTCCACACCTCGTCGATGTCGGGGTCGACGGCGTCGGCCTGGTCGGTGTTGTCGGTGCGGATGTAGCCCGGCGCGACGGTGTTCACTCGGATGCCGTGTTCGGCCCACTCGGAGGCCAGTTGTCGCGTGAAGGACTCGACGCCCCCCTTCGAGGCGTTGTAGGCGACCTGTCGCTGGGGGTAGTTGGCGACGAACGCCGACATCGAGGAGACGCTGACGATGGACCCCCCGTCGCCGGCGCGCATCGGTTCGCCCGCGTACTTCGAGCAGAGGAAGACGCCCGTGAGGTTCGTCTGCACGACCGAGTTCCACTCGTCGAGCGTCATGTCCTCGATGCCCTCGTGGACGACGATGCCGGCGTTGTTCACCAAGATATCGACGTCGCCGAACTCCGCCAGGGTCGAATCGACCATCGACCGCACGGAGTCTTCGTCGGCCACGTCCACGGGGACCGCCAGCGTCTCCGCGCCCGTCGCGTCGGCTATCTCCTCGGCAGCGACGGCCCCCGAGTCGGCGTTCCGGTTGGCGACCACCACGTCGGCCCCCGCCTCCCCGAGGGCCCGCGCGATGGCGCGGCCGATGCCGCGGTTGCCGCCGGTGACTATCGCCGTCTGGTCGTCGAGTCTGAATCTGTCGAGGACTCCCATACCCGGCCGTCGACGCCGAATGTGATAAGTTGTCCTCGTCCGGTCTGCGTTCCACGGACGTCGCCGAACCGAACAACCACACGCGTCGCTGAGCGAGAAACCGCCGTGGACGGGACTGGAAGGGGTCGGGCTTCCGAGTTGTTCGCTGTCGTTCAGTCCGCGAGTTCGTCGTCTCTCACGCAGAATCGCTCGTCACGACGAGTTTCCCGACGCTCTCTCGTTCCTCCATCGCGCGGAACGCCTCGCCCGTCTCTTCTAACGGATAGGTCTCGTCTATCTCCGGGGCCAACTCGCCGTCGGCGACGAGGCCGACGAGTCGCTCTAACTCCGTCTGCGTCCCCATCGTGCTGCCGATGACGTGCTTGTGCTTCAAGAACAGATGCGGGATGTCTATCTCGGAGTACCGACCGGCGGTCCGACCGCAGACGGCCATGCGCCCGCCGCGGCGGAGGGCGTCGAGGCCGAGTTGGGTGTACTCGCCGCCGAGGTGGTTCACCACCGCGTCGGCCGGGCCGACCCTCTCGACGGCCTCGCGCAGTTCGTCGGGGTCGGTGCCCTCGATAGCGTGGTCGAGACCCAGCGCCTCCATCCGGTCGAGTTTCGACGCCGACGAGGAGGTGCCGACGGTCCGCGCGCCGAGGGCGTCCGCGAGTTGGACGGCGGCGACGCCGACGCCGCCCGTCGCCCCCGGGACGAACACGAGGTCGTTCGCCCCCACCTCCGCCTTCCGGAGCATGTGGAAGGCGGTCAGGTAGGCGGTGGGCAGGGCGGCGGCCGTCGTCGTGTCGACCGAATCGGGCAGCGAAACGAGTCTGTCCGCTCGCACGCGCGCCTGTTCGGCGAGGCCGCCGTGATACAGAGAGAAGTTCTCACAGAGGTTCTCCGGCCCCTCGCGGCAGAAGCGACAGGTGCCGCACGTCTCGTTCGGGCAGAGGACGACGCGGTCGCCGGGGTCGACGGCGGTCACTCCGTCGGCGACGGCGCGCACCGTCCCCGCCGCGTCGAGACCGCTGACGAACGGGAGGTCGTCCGCGTCGACCATCGCGGAATCGCCCTGCAGAATCCACAGGTCGTGGCGGTTGATGGAGCACGCTTCGACGTCGACGACGGCCTCGCCCGAGTCCGGGTCGGGGTCGGGTCGGTCGACCATCTCCACGCCGTCCGGTCCGGTCAGTTCGGCGAATGCTGCGGCGCGCATGGTGCGTGATTGCGGCGTGAGACCGATAACACTGATGACGGGACGGCTCCGACCGACTCCGACCGGCACGAGAGCGGCCCGCGACCGACCCCCCAGCGCGATCCGTCAGGCTCGGTCGGCGTACTCGGCGAGGGACTCTCTGGTGCCCGTCTCGCCGGTTTCGACGTGGAAGGACGCGCAGAGGTTGCCCAGTCCGAGCGCGTCCTCCCACTCCCACCCAGCGGCGAGGCCGTGAGCGAGGCCACCGGTGAAGCGGTCGCCCGACCCCGTCTGTCGCCTCTTCCCGCCCGCCTTGACGTTCGGAACCGTGAATCGCCCGTCCGCCGTCGCGGCGGCAGCCTCCGACTTCCCGTGGCGGACGACGCCGGCGATTCCGACCCGCTCTCGGAGGTCCGCGAGGTCCGAGCCGTCGTCCGTCTCCCCGACGGAGAGCACCCGCAGGAGGTGCGCGATTTCGTCGCCGTTCGCGCTGAGGACGACGTCGTACGTTGCTTCGAGGTCGCCGAGCGCATCGCAGAGTCGGGTCGTCGGGTCCGCTCGAACGCCCGTCAGGTCGCCGGGGTCGAGGACGAACAGGCCGCCGTCGAAGCCGCGGGAGGCGAGGCGGTCGAGCGCGCCCGTCATCGAGTCGAACGAAACCCAGTTCACACAACAGACCGCGTCGGCGGTGAGGCGGGCCTCGAAGGCGTCGCCCGCGACCGCTCTCAGGTCCGAGAGCGACCAATCGGGCATCTCTTCCGACCCCTCGGCGAACATCAGGTCGCCGTCGTCGAACTCGTAGACGGACACCGACGCCGGGGCGCCCATCGACGCCGTCTCGAAGTCGAGGCCGTCGAACACCGGGTCGTCGAGGTGGCCGAACAGCCTCGTCTCGTCGCCGAGCGCGTGCGTCTGTCGGGCGGTGTTGACCGCCTGCCCGCCGGGTTTCCGCTCCGAGCGGTCGACCGCGAAGGAGTCCGCGTCGTCGGCGATTCGCTCGCCGAACGCGACGCGCGAGTCGATTCTGTCGCCCCCGTTGTCGTGCACCTCGTAGAACGTGTCGACGCTGCCGTCCGGGAACACTGTCACCCCGCCGCGGGACTGGTCCTCTCTGAGCCTCGTCGCGAGTCCGGCGTAGTCCATTCGAGTTTCCCTTACGGAACCTCGTGACTTAGCGGGTTCGCCCGGCGTGGCGGGTCGTTCTCGCCGAGTCGCGACGGGTCAGTTCTCGCGGGTGTTCCGGGCGAACGAGACGTCTCTCTCGGTACCGGATGGACGGGATTTAAGCGCGCGTCATTCGCACACACGAGTGCATGAAACTCCACGAGTATCAGGCGAAGGATATCTTCGCCGAGGCGGGGATTCCCGTGCCCGAGTCTCGCCTCGCGACGTCGGTCGACGAAGTGATGGAGGTTATCGAGGAGGTCGGCTACCCGGCGGCTATCAAGGCGCAGGTCCACGTCGGCGGACGTGGCAAGGCGGGCGGCATCAAGATAGCGACGAGCGAGGAGGAGGCCCGCGAGGCCGCCGAGGACATCATCGGCATGGACCTCAAGGGCTACACCGTCGAGAAGGTGCTCGTCGAGGCCGGCGTCGACTTCGAGAACGAACTGTACGTCGGCGTCACGATGGACCGCGGCGAGGGTAAGCCCGTGGCGATGGTGTCGACGCAGGGCGGCGTCAACATCGAGGAGGTCGCCGAGGAGAACCCCGAAGCCATCGCGCGCGAACACATCGACCCCGCGTTCGGCCTGCACCCCTACCAGGCGCGGAAGGTCGTCTACGACGCGGGCATCGAACGCGACGTGGCGAACGACGTGGCGTCCATCCTGACGACGCTGTACGACCTCTACGAGGAGAAGGACGCCTCGGACATCGAGATCAATCCAGTCATGATCACGTCGGACCGCGACGTCGTCGCGGCCGACGCGGTCATGAATATCGACGACGACGCCCTCTTCCGCCATCCGGACCTCGCGGAGATGGAGGACGAGGCGGCCGAGGACGACCTCGAACGGAAGGCGAACGACTACGGCTTCGACTACGTCCGCCTGTCGGGTAACGTCGGTATCATCGGCAACGGCGCCGGTCTCGTCATGACGACGCTGGACCTCGTCGACCACTACGGCGGCGAACCCGCGAACTTCCTCGACATCGGCGGCGGCGCGAAGGCCGAACGCGTGACGAACGCCCTCGATATGGTGTTCGCCGACGAGAACGTCGACGCGGTCGTGTTCAACATCTTCGGCGGCATTACCCGCGGCGACGAGGTGGCCAAGGGCATCAACGAGGCGCTCGAAGCGTTCGACGAGATTCCGAAGAAAGTGGTCGTCCGCCTCGCGGGCACCAACGCGGAGGAGGGCATGGAGATTCTGAACACCGACCTCGTGGAGGTCGAGAAGACGCTCGAAGACGCGGTCCAACGGGCCGTCGAGAACGCACAGGAGGCGAACCAATGAGCATTCTGGTCGACGACGATACGCGCGTAGTTGTACAGGGAATCACCGGCGGCGAGGGCAAGTTCCACACCCAGCAGATGGTGGAGTACGGCACGAACGTCGTCGCCGGCACCTCGCCCGGAAAGGGCGGTCAGGACGTCGACGGCATCCCCGTCTACGACACGGTCGAGGAGGCCGTCGACGAGGAGGACGCCGACGCCTCCGTCGTCTTCGTCCCGCCGGCGTTCGCGGGCGACGCCGTCTTCGAGGCCCTCGATACCGACCTCGACCTCGTGGTGGCCATCACCGAGGGCATCCCGACGCAGGACATGGCGAAGGTGAACAAGCGCCTCACGGAGGTCGACACCCGCCTCCTCGGGCCGAACTGCCCCGGCATCATCACGCCCGGCGAGGCGAAACTCGGCATCCTGCCCGGCAACATCTTCGAGGCCGGCAACGTCGGCCTCGTCTCCCGGTCGGGCACCCTGACCTACCAAGTCGTCTCGAACCTCACCGACCGCGGCATCGGCCAGACGACGGCCATCGGTATCGGCGGCGACCCCATCATCGGCACGTCGTTCGTCGACGCCCTCGAACTGTTCGAGGCCGACGAGGACACCGACGCCGTCGTCATGTGCGGCGAAATCGGCGGCGAGGACGAAGAACAGGCCGCGAAGTACATCGCGGAGAACATGGACACGCCCGTCGCGGGCTTCATCGCGGGCCGCACCGCGCCGCCGGGCAAGCGCATGGGTCACGCCGGCGCCATCGTCTCCGGGTCCGGAACCGGAACGGCGGAATCGAAGATATCGGCGCTCAACGACGCGGGCGTCCCCGTCGGCGACACGCCGAACGAAGTCGCCGAACACGTCGAAGACTTCCTGTAAACGGTCGGAGACGGAGACCGCCGCTCGGCGGTTCCGGCCGATTTCTTTTTTACGCTCACGCTCGTGCCGCAGTCAGGTCTCCGTCCGACCGCACGGCGTCGGCCGCATCGGCGGCGAGTCACTTCGTTATCTTCGCCAGACAGACGCCGCAGAACCGGGTGTACTCGGGGTTCGGCGCGCCGCACCGCGAACACGTCGGCCCGCCGCCGACCGACCGCCCCTCCTGCCCGCTTGCTCGCTCGGAGTCCGACCCCGGCAGCGACGGTGCGAACGCGCGCCACGCACCCCGATTCGACCGCGCCCTCCCGCCTCCGCCTCCCGGATTCGGCCCCTGCTCGTACTCGTCCATCTGCAGAAGTACCCGCTCGACGAACGGGTCGTCTCTGAGCCTGTCGAGGCCGCGGACGAGTCCGACGTACAGCAGGGTGGGGGCGACGACGCAGAACCCCGATAGGAGGAGTGCGAACCCGACCTGCCAATCCATAGGAGCGCCACGGGGCAGACGAACTTGGCTCTGTCGCCGCTGACGGACGCGAGAGGCCCGGAGTCGGCGCTCACGTCCGGAAGCCCGCTCCGCGATTCGGCCCGCGGGCGTCGATATCGAACGGGGGAGGCGCGGCCGAGAACCGACGGACTGCGAGGCGTTCGCTCGAACCGCGTTCGAGGGCTGACGACGGAAGACGATACAGAAGAAATTCTTTTTTGGGAGAATTTCTCAGTAGGTGCGAATAGATGGAAATTTTAAGAATACTGACTACTATTCTAACGTTATGAGAGCCGACCGCACGGCCACCGCCACTTCCGACTCCCTCCCCGAGGCCATCGTGTCGCTGGTCGCGGAGCTAGACGGCGTCGCCGTCACCGACATCCCGCCGCTCGCGTCCGTCGTCGATCCGGACGCGCTCGTCGCCCTGTTCGACGGACCCCAGAGGGCCGCCGCGAGCGACGTGGAGTTCGACTACGCGGGCTACCGCATCCATCTCCGCGGCGACGGCGACGTACGGGTGCTCGAAGCGACGCCCGTCAAACGCTGCAGCGCCGACTGAGCTCCGTCGGTTCCCACCCGTTCTCCGGGTGGCCTCCCGACGGCGTCGCGGCCGCTCCTTCCCGACCGTTCCGATAGTCACGATATTCTCGTGTCAATACGGACGATACGGCGGCGAAACCGTACGACCGCACGCGTCCGTTCCGCCTCCACCGGCGTTTCGCCGCCGGATGCGGACGTGTGCGGTTCCACTCGGCGTCTCCGCCGTCGCGGGCCGCCCCCGGCCCGACGATTCGGCCCTCCTCGCCATGGGGACGGACGGGTTCCGGACTCGCCCGTCCGGCCCGTCCCTCTCGATTCCGATCCGCCCCTCGCTATCCCCGCTGACGGGTCCTCCCCGCCGACCGCTCGGCCTTCCGAAGATTCATGTAGACCATCGAACCACTCCGACTATGGACAGCGGGCTTCCCTCCGGCCGGCGGGTGCATATCGCACCCCTCGGATACGAACGCGACCGCGTCGTCGAACCCGTTCGCATCGAGGCCGCGGACGTGGTCTACCTCCTCGTCGACGACCCGAACCGGACCGACGCCGAACACGGCGACGTGGACGCCGATGCCGACTGGTCCTCCCCCGACGACGAGAACGTCCCGTGGGCGGCGGCGACGGCGTACCAACGCGCCGTGCGTGAGGAACTCGACTCGCTCTGCGAGGCGCGGGGGGTCCCCGTCGACGTCCACAACGTCTACGACGTGATGGGCGTCACCACGACTATCGCCGCCGCGCACGACGACGACCAGGTGTTCGTCAACATCTCCTCGGGCACGAACGTCGCCGCCGTCGGCGCCGCCATCGCCTGCATGACGACCGCCGCCCTCCCCTACAGCGTCGAACCGGAGTCCTACGGGCACGACGTGGAGGCCGAACCGCTCTCACGGGGCGTCGCCGGTATCGACCGCGTCCCCGACTACCCCATCGAGGCGCCGACGCGCGAGCAGGTCCACATCATGGGCTACCTGTACGAACAGACGGTCGAGAACCCCTACACGCTGAACAAGCGGAGCCTCATCCAACGCGCGAACGACTACGGACTCCCCTTCCTGGCGAACTACTCGACGGAGAGCAGACAGTCGGAGTACCGCCGCCTCGACGCCGCCATCATCGACCCGCTGGTCGAGAAGGGGTACGTTCGGCTCGAACCCGCGGGCAAGCGGAAGAACGTCGTCCTGACCGACACGGGCGTCAGCGTCTACCGGGCGTTCCAGCACAAGGCCGACGCGGCGTAGACGGTCCGCCGGGGAACCGTCCGTCCCCGCCCCCGGAGTCTCCTTCGAATCGCCTCTGCCGTTCGCAAACGTCATGCCCGCCGAACCGCTAGGGCCGGCAACGACGCCCGTCCGCACCGCGGGCGGGAGGTTCTCACACTCACATGGCTCCGAAACTCACTCGCCGTCGCCTCCTCGGGACGCTCGGCACCGGTGCGCTCGCCGGCACCGCGGGCTGTATGAGCGCCCTCGGGTTCGAGACGCGGTCGGCGTGGCGCGACCCGCCGCTGGTCGAGGACCGACCCGACGCCGTCTACGTCCCCGCCATCACCGAGGGGATGAACACGTACGGAACGACGACCGCCGGCCCGTACGGCGTGGCGCTGACGTACTCGTACCCGCACCGCTTCTGGACGCTGACGGGGACGGAGTTCTCGAAGACGGTCGTCGAGTCGGACGACTCGATACACCTCATGGTGTCGCTGTGGGACGCCGAGACGGGCACTGTCCTCCCCATCGACTCCGGCGTCACCCTCGAAATCCTCCGGGACGGGAGCCTCGTCAGCGAGGAGATAGCCTATCCGATGCTCTCCCAGCAGATGGGGATGCACTACGGGTCGAACTACGCGCTGAACGGCGAGGGGAGCTACGAGGTGAACGTCCGCGTCGGCGGCGTCTCCCTCCGCTGCACCGGCGCGTTCGAGGGTCGCTTTCGGGGGGCCGAGACGGCGACGTTCTCCATCGACTTCGACACGGAGAAACTGTACGACGTTCCCATCACGAACCCCGAGAACCCGGGGTCGCGCGGCGCCGTCCCGCCGATGGAGATGGAGAACGTCCCCGTCGGCCGCGCGCCCGACCCCGACTCGCTCCCCGGTCGACACTTCGGGCGGGCGACCAGCGGGGACGCCGTCTTTCACGCGTTCGCCGCCGACGCCGACCGCTTCGGCGACGGCACCTACCTCTACGTCTCCCCGCGGACGCCGTACAACGGCATCGTCCTGCCGATGATGGGGCTGACGGCGACGGTGTCGCGCGACGGCGAGGCGGCGACGGAGGCGGAACTGACGCGGACGCTCGACCCCGAACTGGGCTACCACTACGGGGCGAGCGTCGGGTCGCTCCGCGCGGGCGAGCAGGTCGGCGTCGACGTCGCGGTGCCGCCGCAGGTGGCGCGCCACGACGGCTACGAGACGGCGTTCGTGGAGATGGATTCGATGACGTTCGCGGTCCCCTCATGAACCCCGAGGAGCGCCGGGACGAACGAAAAGCCTCACGCGAGTCGGGTCCCAACGGCGAAGCGAGTTCCATGACGGAGACGACGCGCGGCGCGACGGACCGGCGGACGGAACCGAACGCGGACGCGGTCTCGAACCCTCCCGAGAGTTACGCCTGCCGGGTGTGCGGGCGGGCGTTCCCGGAGTCGAGACTGCTCGTCCTCCACCGCGGCGTCCGCCACGCGAACGCGCTCACGGACGGAGAGAAGGAGGCGTACGTCGAGGCGTACCGGGAGGAAGAGGCCGAACTGCACTCCTTCCGCATCCGGGCGCTGGCCGTGCTGGTCGTCCTCTACTTCGGCGTCCTGTTCCTCTACATCGGCTTCGCGGGGTGACTCGACGGTGAGCGCCTCTCCTCCCTCCCGGCCCTCGCCCCGCCGCCTCGCCGGCCGCGCGCTGAGCCTCTGTCTCGCCGTCGTCGGCTTCCTCCTCCTCGCCCGCGGCGTCGCCGCCAGCAACGCCGCCGTCGGCCTCGGACAGGCGTCCCGCGACCCGCTGAGCGTCCCGCGGTGGCTCTACGTCGCCACCGGCGGCGTGACCATCGGCGCCTCCGCCCTGCTCGCCAGTTTCGTCACCGACCGTCGCTTCGTCCTCTCGATTCACCGCTGGCACGAGACGCTCCCCGATTGGGAGTCGGCGTACCGCGCTGGAACCCTCGCGCTGAACGCCCTCGGTCTCGTGCTCTTGGCCCTCGTCGTCTACCGGGGACTCGTCGGCCCGCAGATACCCACCGTCAACCTCGCCGTCGTGTTCGTCTTCGCCGGGATGCGCGCCGGGTTGACGATGTTCGCCTACCTCGTCGGGAATCCCTGGCCCGCGCTGAATCCCTGGCGCGCCGTCGCCGAGCGACTGCCGAACGGATTCCTCGACTACCCCGAGGCGCTCGGACGCTGGCCCGCCGTCGCCGGCCTCCTCGCCCTCGTCTGGGTGGAGACGACGACGCCGGTGACGAGCGACCCGTCGCTGCTCGCCGCGGCCGTCGGCGGCTACTCCGTCCTCACCGTCGTCGGCGCCGTCGCCGTCGGCGTCGACGACTGGTTCGGGAACGTCGACCCCGTCTCGGTGTTCTTCGCGTTCTACGGGCGCGCCGCGCCGTTGTCGTGGTCCGACGGCCGCCCGCGACTCCACCTGCCGGGGATGCGACTCGTCGGCGACGACGGGTACGGCGACGATGAGTCCGCGGCGCCGACTTGGGGGATGGACGACGTCGCCTTCGCCGTCGCCCTCGTCTGGGAACTCACCTACAGCGGGTTCGTGACGACCGCTCAGGGGGGAGCCGCCGTCCGCGCCCTCGTCGGCGTCGGCCTCCCGCCCGCCGTCGTCTACGGCGGCCTCTACCTCGCCGGGTTCGCGGCGTTCTACGGCGCGTACGCCCTCGCGGCCCGCGCGTCGGCCTCGCGGCTCCGGACGTACCGCGAGGCGCGCGAACTCGCCGTCCGCTTCGCGCCCGCGTTGCTCGCCATCGCGGCTGGCTACCACCTCGCGCACTACTTCGCCTTCTTCGTCTCCCTGTCGCCGTCGCTCTTCACCGTCCTCGCCTCGCCGCTGTCCGTCCCGCCGAACCCGCTCGTCCTCACGCTCCCGGCGTGGATGGGGGGGCTCAACATCGCGTTCGTCCTCGGCGGTCACCTGCTCGCCATCTGGGTGGCACACTCCACCGCGTACCGCCTGTTCCCGAGTCGGTTGCAGGCCATCGAGAGCCAGTACCCGTTCGTGTTCGTGATGATGGCGTACACGGCCATCAGCCTCTGGCTCATCTCCCTGCCGACGGCGCCGCCGCCGTTCCTCCCCTGAGCGGACGCCTGAGAGTCGAACGCGGGGATAGCGCGGCCGTGCCGGCGTTCCGCTGTCGCTTTCGCAACCGCTTTCACCCCGGACCGTCAGGCGTACGAGGGAACATGCTCCTCGCCGGAACCGTCATCGCCGACTCATCGACCGTCATCGACGACGGCGCCGTCGTCGTCGAGGCAGACCGCATCGTCGCCGTCGGCGAGCGAGCGACGCTGACGGAGGAACACCCGGACCGCGAGGTCCGCGAGTTCGACCTCCTGACGCCGGGCCTCGTCGGCGGCCACGTCCACTCCGTCCAGAGCCTCGGACGGGGCATCGCCGACGACACCTCGCTGCTCGATTGGCTGTTCGACCACGTCCTCCCGATGGAGGCGTCGCTGGACGCCGAGGGGATGCGGACGGCCGCGGAGTTGGGCTACCTCGAACTGCTGGAGAGCGGCACGACGACGGTGATAGACCACCTCTCGGTGGCGCACGCCGAGGAGGCGTTCGAGGCGGCCGGCGAACTCGGCATCCGGGGCCGCCTCGGCAAGGTGCTGATGGACCAA
Source organism: Halogeometricum pallidum JCM 14848 (assembly GCF_000337095.1). Classification (GTDB taxonomy): domain Archaea; phylum Halobacteriota; class Halobacteria; order Halobacteriales; family Haloferacaceae; genus Halogeometricum; species Halogeometricum pallidum. The sequence continues at coordinate 8,792 of NZ_AOIV01000002.1, read as the reverse complement.
CGCGCCCCCGACGGACTGACCGAGGACACCGACGACGCCCTCGCGGAGACGGAGCGACTCATCCAGACGTACCACGGGTCGTTCGACGACCGAATCCGGTACGCCGTCACCCCGCGCTTCGCCGTCAGTTGCACCGAGGAGTGCCTGCGCGGCGCGCGCGAACTCGCCGACCGGTACGAGGGCGTCACCATCCACACCCACGCCAGCGAGAACGCCGACGAGGTGGCGACGGTGGAAGCAGACACCGGGATGCGGAACATCGAGTGGCTCCACGAGGTCGGACTGACCGGCGAGGACGTCGTCCTGGCTCACTGCGTCCACACGACGGAGGCCGAGCGCGAACTGCTCGCGGAGACGGGCACGAACGTTACCTACTGCCCCTCCTCGAACATGAAACTCGCCTCCGGCGTCGCGCCGATACCCGACTACCTCGACCGCGGGGTCACCGTCGCCCTCGGCAACGACGGCCCGCCGTGCAACAACACGCTGGACCCGTTCACCGAGATGCGGCAGGCCAGCCTCCTCCAGAAAGTCGAGGAGATGGACCCGACGACGACGCCCGCGGGGGCCGTCTTCGAGATGGCGACGCTCGCCGGCGCGCGCGCCGCCGGGTTCGAGAGAGTCGGGGCGCTCCGCGAGGGGTGGAAGGCCGACGTCGTCGCTCTCGACACCGATATCACGCGCGCGACGCCGTTGCACGACCCGCTCTCGCACCTCGTCTTCGCCGCCCACGGCGACGACGTGACGTTCACGATGGTCGACGGTCGGATCGTCTACGACGAGGCGTTCGGCGGCCTCCAGACGGGCGACGCCGACGACATCCGACGCCGCGCCCGGACGGTCGAGTTCGAGGGCAAACCGGCCCCGTAGCGCGGCGCGGTTGGGGCGCGGCTACACCGTCTCGTGCGTGGCGACCCACGCGTCGTCCTCGCGCCGCACGTCCGAGACGGTGCGGAATCGGAGCCGCCGTTCCTGTTTCGTCACGACGGGGAAGTCGTAGTGTTCGGCCTCGTAGCCCGGCGGACTCCCCTGCTCCCGTCGCTCCTCGACGAACTCCCGGTGTGCGTCGAGTCGGTCGGCGACGACGGCGCGCGAGAGGTCCGGGGCGCGGGCGGCGCGGGCGTCGAACGCCTCGACGAACGCTTCTTCGAGTTCGTAGCCCACGGAGTCGCGCCCGGCGACCATCGCGGCCAGCGCGGTGGTGCCGGTGCCGAAAAAGGGATCTAGGACGGTGTCGCCGTAGACCGAGTACATGTTCACCAGCCGGTAGGGGATATCGAACGGGTAGGCGGCGGTCCGGTCTCTGAGTTCGTCGTCTGGCGACTCGCCCGCGTTCGTCCGGTCGCCTCCGTTCGCGTTTGTGCTGTCGGCGTCGCCGCCGTCGCTCGAAACCGCCGGCGCGCCGTCGAACCGCTTCGTCGCCTCGGCGACCCGTTGGTCGGTGCCGGCCACGTCGGTCCAGACGTCGGTGAACCACGCGTTCCGCTCCTCCCAGAAGTACGCCGACTCGTACCGTCTGTCCGCCCCCGGGTCGAACGACCGCGACCCGGCGCCGTTGCGGAACACCAGCACGTACTCGTGCTCTAAGGTGACGTAGGCGTTCGGCGGGAGCATCCCGCTACCCATGAACTTCGCGGCGCTGTTGGTCGGTTTTCGCCAGAGCACGTCCGGAAGCGGCTCGAACCCGAGGTCGACGAACGCGTCGACGACGCGGGCGTGGTTTGGGTAGACGCGGAAGCTGTCGCCGACCGTCCGGGTGGCGTCGCCGACGTTCACGCAGGCGATGCCGCCCGGCACGAGCACGCGTCGGAGTTCGGCCCACACGTCGTCCAAAACGCGGTGCATCGCCTCGAACGCCGCGGCGCCGTCGCCGTCGCGGAGCGCCGGGGCGACGCCGTCGGCGAGGTCCGAAAAGAGGTCGTCCCACATCTCAACCATCGGATACGGCGGCGAGGTGACGACGAGTTCGACGGCGTCGTCGGCGAGGCCGCTCATCCCCCGCGCGTCACCGACGACGGCCCGATGTTGAGACTCCACGCTGCCGACGCTACGTCGGTACGTCTGATATAACCTCGCACTCTCGGTACTCCCCGACGCGCCGAGCGACGGCGGGGAGCGGGTTCGCCGCTACGCGTCCTCGCTTTCGTCTTCGGGGTCGTCCTTCATCTCGCCCAGTCGGTCGACGAGGGCGTTCGTCGACACGTCGCTCTCGACGTTGACCTCGCCGTCGTGTTCGTGCTCGTGGGCGTCGACGCCCTCGGCCTCTTCCTCCCCGTCGTTCGACTGTTGACGCTCCTGCTCGGATTCGTCGTAGCTTCCGAAGCCCATGCGTACGGGTTGCGGAGTCGCACTGAAGAACCAACCGATTCCCCCGGGGGCGAGCGGATTCGAGTCCCGCGGCGCCGGGGACGCCGTGACCGTCGAGTGCCGATCCGTTTCCTTCACGCCTCGCTCGTCTGCGCCGCCCGGTGGGCTTCGAGCCACCGGTCGACGTAGTAGTTGACTGCCTCGGACAGCGGAACCGCCGCCTCGGCGACGCTGTGCGCGAGGGGCACCCGCGTTTCCTCGTCGACGTCGCCACCGCCGAGTTCCCGCTCGAACTCGGAGACGAGCCACCGCAGTTCCGCGAGCTTTCGATAGGTGTCGTCCAGCGCGAGCAGTTCGTACTCGTGGCGGGTCATCTCGCCGGCCTCGGCGCGGTCGCGTTCGTTACCGTACGGCTTCGTCCCGGCGTACTGGAACCGATTCTGGAAGGTCATGACACGTCTACACGTGCCGTGAGGGTATGTCGTCGCTGCTTGAGTATGCCGGGTCGGCCCCGTCTCGAAGACGGCGCCCGGCGGGACGAACTCGTGGCGAGCGAGGGAAACCGCCTTCAGACGTTGTCGGCCCGCTTCAAAACCTTCACTGCCGCCTCGTACTCGGAAAGCTTCCCCGCCGGTCGCTCGCCCCGAACCGCGCTGAACGCCGCCGGGTTCGACTTGGTTCCCTCCCGTCCGCGCGCGGAGAACGTCACGTCCTTCGCCCCGTAGTCCAACTTCACGACGACCGATTCGCCCTCGTACCCGTCGGGGGCGTCGAGGTCCCGTACGCGACTGTCGACGACGACGGCGGGGGTACCGCCGTCGGTGCCGTCTCCCTCGAACGTGCCGGCCGCAACCTCTCCGGTGACCAGTTTGTAGACGTCTTCTTCGTGTTCGATCCGCGCGCCGAATCCCGGCGTGTCGACGGAGACGACGACCTCCGGGTCGAAGCTTCCTCGTTCCATGGTGCAATCGACCGAGCAGCGTCACATGACGCTATCGGCACTGCGCTTTTACGTGGCGGTGAACTGTCGGCGTCGACACTTGATAACAGGTTTTGAGACTGTACGAAATACATATGTAAACTGAAATTCTATAACGATTGATGTACCTAGTGGACGAGATCTACTGGCGGCTCGACGAAGCGGACGGTACGATCAGTATCACGACCAGCAAGCCGGTGTACGAACGGATGGACGTCGACAAAGCGCGGGAGGTCCGCGACACGCTCTCGGACCTCGTCGCGGAACTGGAAGCCCGCCAGTCGGGCGACTGACGCGGCTCGAAGGGGGGACGCCGACTTCCGGGGCGACGGCGGTCACGAACCGTATTTATCGACAAGTAGTCGCAGCGCGTGACCGGCCTCGCGCATCGTGAGAAGGGTGGCCGAATCGTGCCGGTGTCCCAACACTTACCCGTGAACCAATCAACGAGATAATATGTCTTTTGGTGACATAAACAGACGGCGGTATCTTGCGCTGGCGGGGAGCGCACTCACGACGGGCGTGGCGGGATGTTCGGGTGGGTCCGAAGAGGCGGCGGGCGGAGACACGCCGGTCGAGAATCCCGGCGACGACGGCGGCGAAACCACGGCGACGGCCGCCGCGACCGAGACCGAGACCGAAACGGCGACCTCGACGGAGGCGCCCGGGAAGGCGGAGGTCGTCATCGCCTCGCGCGAAGTCAGGACAGAAGAAACCGACTACGGTACGGTCGACGCCTATGCGGTGTTCGAGCTGGTGAACGAGGGGGACGCGCCCTCGGGGCCAATCAACGTCGAACTGCGCTTCTACGACGGCTCGGATACCATCCTCTCGACCCGCCCAGCCACCGCCCGAACGCTCGGCCCGGGCGAGACGTGGCGCGGCTTCAAAAAGTATCTCGACACCGAAGGCCAAGACGTCGCGAGCGTTCGTATCGAAGCGGAGTTCGCGTCGTCACTCACCGTGATGGAGGACGTCGAAGTCGTCGAATCGAGCATCTCGCGCGAGGAGGATAGCAGCTATCTCACCTCGACGGGCGTCTTACAGAACAATACTGGCGGGGAGTTGGGTTACATTGAGGCGATCTCGAAGTTCTATATCGAGGAGAAGGTCATCGTCGGTGCGGAGTACACCAACGAGTTGAACATTCCGGCAGGCGAGCGTTGGCGCTTCGAGAATATGTTCGATACGAGTTTCGCGCCCGAAATCACGAACGTTGAGATACTTCCTGGCGACAACAATCTATAGCCGAACCGCCCCGGTTCTGAACCTCGTCGTAGTGCTCGCACATGACGAACACTGTTTGCTTATTTTTCTCTTTCCCCCGTGTACGACTGCTGGAGACAAGGTCTGCTTTCCCAATGATGACCTATCATCTTTTTCGGTGATGACGAACGTTTCTTCGCAAGACTCGCCGCATACCGGGCAGGTTCCTTCGGATATGAGATTCCCTCGCTCCGGAGGAACGTATCGTCAGGGAGGGACGAAACGAATCATCCGTCGCGGTCGCGATACGCACGAATCGTCTCGACGTCCGGGGGGTACGAGTCAATCGCTGCGTGCGGGATGACACATTCGTCGCTGATGATTCTCCGCGTCGGCCCGACGGTCGCCCCGCAGTCGGGACAGATGCGAACGATCCACCGTTCCCGCCGTACGAACACGCCGAGCGGGAACCGTTCGGTCTGGTAGCCGAGATCGCGTCGCTTCTCGACGAGCGGCCGCGGATGCGAACACCGCCATGGGAGGATTCGATCGAGGAATGTCATGGGGACAGGGTCAGTCGTCGGCGCGGACGGGCTTCGAGCACCGCTTTCGGTGATGATACTCACCGCCGAGGTCTAAGTTCTCACGGACGAGGTCGCACACCTCGGAGTTCTCCACTGGTCGACCGAGTCGTCGCCACAGAAGAAACGTAACGGGTTGGGGCGGATTCGAACCCCACTCGCTCCCTTCGGTCGCTCGCTGGTTCGGATCCACCGTCGTCACTTTCGGTATCACGGACTCCTCGCTGTCGCTCGTCGTTGCGAGATACCAGAAAGTGGGTTGGGGCGGATTCGAACCTCGGTCGCAAATCGGAGATTTGCTCCCTGCTTCGAATCCTCGGCTACCATACACTTCGGCATACGCTCCTCGCTTCGCTCGTCGGTAGTGCCGAAGAGAAGTGGGTTGGGGCGGATTCGAACCGCCGGCCTGCTCCGTGTGAAGGAGCCGTCATAACCTGGCTAGACCACCAACCCGGGCAGAAAAATCTAGCTCCGGGTGAGACTTAACCGTTCTGCTTCGGACTCACTCGGCGGCGCCGCGGTAGCGTTTCACGCGCCCGCGGGCCCGCCGGACGGCTTTCTTGCCGCCGCGTTCGGCGCGGCGGGGTACGTTCCGCAGTTCCGTCTCCAGGCGCTGGCGTCCGGTCGGGGCGGGTTCGACCGCCCGTTCCCGTCCGACCGCCTTGCGAACGCGCCGTTCGAGCGGTGCCGCCTCCTCGCGGAGTCCGACCGCGAGGTGGCCGCCGGCCCGTCGGAGGTAGTACCATGCGTCTTCGAAGTGTCGGTTCATAGGCGTCGATAGACCGGCAGCGGATAAAAGGATTGTGCGGGTGATTACCAAAAGGCGGTTTAGGACGGCCAAAAACCGAAGCGTTTTAGTGGTTGTTAGGCGTGCCTAAAACCGATGCGACGCCGGTCCGTCGGTGTCCATCGAGCGTCTATCCCAACGTGGCCGACCGTGGGCATCATCACCGTCGGTCCACGCCCTATCACTCAGTCGTACGTCGGCGACTCCTCGGGTATCTCGTCCCGCTTGTTCACCAGCCTCGCGAACACGAACAGGGCGTCCGACAGCCGATTAAGGTAGCGAATCGCCTCCGCGTTCACCGGTTCCTCGTCGGCGAGTGCCACGGCGCGGCGCTCCGCCCGGCGCGTCACCGCCCGCGCGTGGTGGAGGTTCGCGCCGGCGTCGCCGCCGCCGGGAAGGATGAACGACCGGAGCGGTTCGAGTTCCTCCTCGGCCTCGTCGATGTACGCCTCCAACTGCTCGATGTGGTCGGCGCGCACGACGGGGGCGTCCTCGTCGGGGTCCGGATTCGCGAAGTCGGCCTGCACGACGTGGAGGTGGTTCTGCACCCGTTCCAGTTTCTCGTCCACGTCGTCGTAACCGGTAGGGCGGACGCTTCCGACCAGCGCGTTCGCCTCGTCGACGGTGCCGTACGCCTCGATTCGGGTGTTCGTCTTCGACACCCGCGACATATCGCGCAGGTCGGTCTGGCCCTCGTCGCCTCGGCCGGTGTAGATGGTCATGCCGCGAGCGTCTTCTCGACGTACTGCAGGATGTTCTCGGACTCGCCCATCGTCACCCCGCGGTCGTGGTCGACGAGGACGGGAACCGCGCGCTGGCCGCTCACGCGCTTGACCTCGTCGCGTTCGGAGTGGAGCGCACCGACCCACTCCGTCTCGTAGTCGACCCCCCGTTCTTCGAGGGCATCGTGGACTTTCTCGCAGTACGGACAGCCGTCCAGAGCGTACAAGGTGATGCTCATAGGGAGACGTTCGAACTCCGCGCGCAAAGAGATTTGGCCGCCGGCAGCGTCGGTCCACTTCCGCGTCGTCGGCCCGACGCGCCTCCCGGTATCTCACGAACGACCGATACGGACGCGCTCCCGTGTCAGAAACGTTAATTCGCGGGTTCGAGTACACCCGAACATGATCGACGTCGAGGAGACGTACATCGAGAACCGCGTACTGGTCCACCCGAACGATACCAACAACTACGACATGGCTCACGGGGGCAACGTGATGAAGTGGATGGACGAAGTGGGCGCGATGTCCGCGATGCGGTTCGCCGGCGAGACGTGCGTCACCGCCCGGATGGAGAGCGTGAACTTCCACCGTCCCATCCCGCGCGGCGACGCCGCCCTCATCGAGTCGTACGTCTACGCGGCCGGGCGGACGAGCGTGAAAGTCCGCCTCCGCGTCTTCCGCGAGGACCCCCTCACCGGCGACACCGAACTCACCACCGAGTCGTACTTCGTCTACGTCGCCGTCGACGAGGACGGCGAACCGACGGAAGTGCCCGAACTGGAGACGAACACCGAATACGGCCGCGAACTCATCGAAACCGCCCTCGAAGGCGAGACGGAGTCGAACGGCCACGAAGAGGACTGAGACAGGGGTGCCGGTGGGGGGGACGGCCGGCCCGTCGGTCTCGCGTCCGATAACATCCATATTTTGCATATTACTAAACAGGTCGATTTCCGGGGCCAGCGTTTGCCACCTCGGGAACGACTTTTGCGGTCGACGCCGGACCCGCGTACGTGTCCGTCACAATCGGAATCCACCCGTCCGTCGCCCGTATCGTGCCCCCCGAACGCCTCGAATCGGAACTGAGCGATGCCGTCCCCGACGCGGCGATTCGCGTCCTCGACGGCGGTGGCGACGGCGGGAGAGACGCCACCGTCGACCCGGCCTCGGTCGGCGATTCGCTGGACGTCGTCGCCTCGTTCGGCTACGAGGAGTGGTTCCTCGACGCCGGCCTCGAGTGGATTCACGTCGTCCGCGCCGGTCACGACGAGTTCCCGGTCGACGCCCTCCGCGAACGGGGAATCGCGCTGACGAACAGTTCCGGCATCCACGGCGCCCCCGTGGGCGAGACGGTGCTCGGCTACATGCTCCAGTTCGCCCACGGTCTGCACCGCTACCGGACGGACCAGGCCGACCGCGAGTGGAACCCCCGCCCGTGGAGCGAGTCGTTCACGCTGGAGGGCGAACGCGTCTGCGTCGTTGGCTTGGGTACCCTCGGCCGCGGTATCGCCCGCCGCGCGGACGCTCTCGGCATGTCCGTCGCCGGCGTGCGCCGGACGCCCGCGCCCGTCGACCACGTCGAAGAGCGCTACTCGCCCGAGAACCTGCGGGAGGCGGTCGCCGACGCGCGGTTCGTCGTCCTCGCGGTGCCCCTGAATCCGGCGACGGAGGGACTGTTCGGCGCCGAGGAACTGGCGGCGATGCCCGAGGACGCCTACCTCGTGAACGTCGCGCGCGGCCCCGTCGCGGACCAGTCGGCCGTCGTCGACGCCCTCCGGTCCGAGTCCATCGCCGGCGCCGCCCTCGACGTGACCGACCCCGAACCGCTCCCCGAGGACTCGCCGCTGTGGGGGATGGAGAACGTCGTCGTGACGCCGCACGCCTCGGCCGCCGACGAGGCGTTTCCCGAACGAGTCGCCGACATCGTCGGCGAGAACGCCCGCCGCCTCGAAACCGGCGAGTCGCTGGCGAACCAGGTGGTCTGAGGACGACGGAGGTCCCCGTCCGACTCAGTGTCCGATGACCCACGGGTTAGCCGCCGGTCGCCCGACGCCGCCTCGTGGTATCGAGGCGTTCTCGCGGCCACGAGCGGGTGCCGGAAGCGCGGTGAACGCCGGGGCAGACCGGACGGCCCGAACGTATACCCGCCCGGATGCCGAGTCACCGTTTATGACTGACACCGACGACTACGACCGACGGACGCTCCTGCG
>NZ_AOIV01000001.1 GCF_000337095.1 Halogeometricum pallidum JCM 14848 | reverse complement strand
CGAAGGAGGCGAAGGCGGCGAAGGTGGAGAGGGCGGCGAAGGCGGCGAAGGTGGAGAGGGCGGCGAAGGAGGCGAAGGAGGCGAAGGCGGCGAAGGTGGAGAGGGCGGCGAAGGCGGCGAAGGTGGAGAGGGCGGCGAAGGCGACGATATCGAAGCGAACGGCGACGACGGAGGAGACGAGAGCGGCCGTCTGGACGCGTCGGCCGCCTCGGCGAGGTAACGTGCGCGCCCCGACGAACGGGTCGTACCCGTCCCCCGCACCCCGGTCAGCCACCTCGCTTAACCGTCCGCTCCGACAACGCTCGTCCGAATGAGCGAGTCGACGTTCGACCGCCGTACGGCGCTGAAGTCGCTCGTCGGGTTCGGCGTCGCGGGGATCCTGTTGTACGTGTTCGGTCGGGTCCTCGGGTGGAACTCGATCCTCTCCGCGCTGTCGAAGGCGGACCTGCTCCCCGTCGCCCTCGCCTGCGGGAGTTCGCTCGTCGCGCTCACCGCCTGGGCGAAGGGCTGGGACGTGGTGCTCTCGTCGCTCTCGGTGGAGATTCCGTACCGAGACCTCGTCCCGACGTACTACGCCGCGACGTTCGCCGACTACGTCACGCCGTTCGGCAAGGCCGGCGGCGGTCCGTTCGTCGCCGCGGTGCTGTCGGCGGACCACGAGGTGGGCTACGAGGAGTCGCTGGCCAGCGTCGTCACCACCGACTCGCTGAACCTCCTCCCGTTTTTCACCTTCGCGGGCGCGGGCGTCGTGGTGCTCGGCGTCACCGGCAGCGTCCCGACGAACGTACGCCCGCTGGTGTACGGACTCGGCGCTATCGCTGTGTGCGTCCCCCTGATCGCCTATCTCGTCTGGCGGGCCCGCGGGTGGGCGACGCGGCTGATAGCCCGCGTTCTGGACCCAATCGCCTCGCGGGTGGGGTTCGTCAACGCCGAGGGCATCGAAGAGCGGGTGGCTCGCTTCTTCTCGCTCATCGGCGAACTCGGGGAGCGCCGTTCGTGGGTGCTCGAAACCATCGCGTTCGCCTACGTCGGCTGGGTGTTCTTCGCCCTACCGCTGTGGCTGGCCGGGCGGGCGATGGGCGTCAGCCTGCCGCTCCAACTGGTCGCGTTCATCGTCCCGGCGAGTTCGATGGCGAGTCTCGTCCCCACCCCCGGCGGCCTCGGCGGCGTCGAAGCCGCCGTGACGGGGCTCTTGGTGGCGCTGGCCGGCGTGCCGACGCCGACGGCCGCGGCCATCGCGCTCCTCTATCGCGTCGCCAGCTTCTGGTTCGTACTGCCGCTGGGCGGCGGCGCGACGCTGTGGCTCACCTACCGGAACTGAACTGAATCAGATCCTCTCGTCCGGGTCGTGTTCGTTCGCGACTCGCTCGGCCTCCGCCGCGTAGCGCTCGCGCGTCTCGGGGTCGTCGACCGCTTCGAGGTTGTCGGGGTCCACGTCGCGGGCGGCGGTGACCGTCGAGGAGTCGACCACCTGCGCCGCGAGTTCTCGGCGGTACACTCGGTCGCCCTCCGGCGTCGCGTACGTGATGATAATCAGGTCGCGGTCGTTGTAATCGCGCTCGACGAACCAACAGCGGACGGTATCTGCCATATCACCGATTCGCGGGCGAACGGTTTCTACTCTGCGCCGGTTCGACCGCCGCGACCCGAGAATCGCCCGCCCGCCGACTGCCGGTGGGCGAACCCTTTACCCTCTATCTGTGGAGTGGTGACGCATGGCAACCAGCGACGTCGGAGCGGTGAAGCGGGCGCTGTTCGAGGATATCGACGCCGAACGGGAGCGGTTGCGGACGCTCGCCCGCGACATCTGGGACAACCCGGAGGTGGCGCTCCGGGAGTCCGAGTCGAGCGAACGACTCCAGTCGGTCCTGCGGGAGGAGGGCTTCGAGGTGGAGGCGGGCGCCGGCGGCATCGACACGGCGTTCGTGGCGCGGTACGGCGAGGAGGACCCCGTCGTCGGCACGATGGGCGAGTACGACGCGCTGCCGGGGATGAGCCAGCGCGCGACGGCCGAACGCGACCCCGTCGAACCCGGCGCGCCCGGCCACGGGTGCGGACACAACCTCTTCGGCGTCGGCAGCCTCGGCGGCGCCCTCGCGGTCAAGCGCGCCATCGAGCGCGGCGACCTCTCGGGGTCGGTCGTCTTCTTCGGCACGCCCGCCGAGGAGGCGGGCGGCGGCAAGGTGTACATGGTCCGCGACGGCGCCTTCGACGACGTGGACGCAATCGTCTCTTGGCACCCCGGCTGGTACAACGCGCCGAGCAAGGGCTCCTGTCTCGCCAACGACGGCTTCGATTTCACCTTCCGCGGGGAGACGTCGCACGCGGCCGCCGCGCCGGAGTCCGGGCGGTCGGCGCTCGACGCGGTCCAACTCATGAACACCGGCGTCGAGTACATGCGCGAACACGTCCCCGACGCCGCGCGAATCCACTACGTCGTCCGGAACGGCGGGGCGGCGGCCAACGTCGTCCCGGGCGAGGCCAGCGTCGAGTACATCGTCCGCGCACCCGAACGCGAGGAGGTAGAGCGCATCTCCGAGTGGGTGCGCGACATCGCCGGCGCGGCCGCGACGATGACTCGCACGGACCTCGACGCGACGAAGACGGCGGGGATGTACGGCGTCTTACCGAACCACGCCCTCGCCGACGCCGTCCGCGAGAACATGGACCTCGTGGACTTCCCGCTGGACGACGAGCAGGCGGCGTTCGCCGAGGACCTCCGCGAGACCCTCGGCGACGCCGAGGGGGCCCTCAAACAACTGCCCGAGTCCGAACGCGAGGCGGCCCGGGAGTCGGCGATGTTCTCTCGGCCCATCGACGCCCTCGACGAGGGGGAGGTCGGGTCCTACTCGACGGATTCGGGCGACGTGTCGTGGAACGTCCCGCTCGGCCGGTTCACGGCGGCGACGTGGGTCGTCGGCACGCCCGCGCACTCCTGGCAGGCCGTCGCGGCCGGGAGGGACCTCGGCACCGTCGGCATGGCGTTCGCCGCGAAGACCATCGCGGCGACGCTCGCGGACCTGCTCGGAGACGACGAACTCCGCGCTCGCGCCCGCGCCGAGTTCGAGGAGCGCTCGGCCGACCACGACTACGAGAGCCCCCTCCCCGAGGATGCCGACCCCTACGAACTCGTGAGCCGCTGAGCGGGGCCGTCCCGCCGGGAGTCGACCGGACCGACGGACTGCTGGTAGCCGAACGGTTTTGGGTCGCAGTCTCCGAGTTCGGTCATGGACCTCTCTCTCGTCGACCTCTCTCCGGTCCCCGAAGGCGGCACCGCCGCCGACGCCTACGCGAACACCGTCGAAACCGCGAAGCGCGCCGAGAAACTGGGTTACTCGCGCTTCTGGGTGGCCGAACACCACGGGATGGCGAGCACGCTCGCCGGGACGACCCCCGAGGTGCTGCTCGGCCGCCTCGCCGGCGAGACGGACGCGATTCGCCTCGGCACCGGCGCCGTCCTCCTGAACCACTACAGTCCGTTCAAGGTCGCCGAGGTGTTCGGCGCGCTGGACGGCCTCGCCCCCGGACGGGTCGACGCCGGACTCGGGCGGGCGAACGGGTCGCCGGCGTCCGACAGCGCCCTCGGCACCGAACGGCGCGTCGAGGACCCCGACGCGGACCACCGCGAGAAGATAGAGGCGGTCGTCAGCCACCTCTACGACGAGTATCCCGACACGCACGCCTACGCCGACCTGGAGATTCCGCGCTCGGGCGCCGAACCTCCGGCGCCGTGGGCCCTCGGTTCGAGTCCCTCCAGCGCGGCCATCGCGGGCGAACTCGGCCTCCCCTACTGCTTCGCGGCGTTCATCCGCCCGCAGTTCGCCGCCCACTCCATCGCGGAGTACCGCGAGCGGTTCGAGCCTTCGGGGTCGGCCGGCGGCGTCGACGAACCGAAGGTGATGGTCGCGCTGAACGCCGTCTGCGCGGAAACCGACGAGGAAGCGGCGCGTCGTCGTGCGGTGGCCGAAGCGTCCTACAAGCGGATGCGGCGCGGCGAGGTGGGCACCAGACCCTCCATCGAAGAATCGATAGACGAACTCGGCGGCGTCCCCAACCCCACGCCCGCGACCCTCGAGGACGACGAGTGGCCCCGAGCCATCTCCGGGAGTCCGGAGACGCTCGCCGGCCTGCTGGAGCAACTGTCGGACCGCGTCGGCGCCGACGAGATGATGATACAGCAGGTGGTCGCCGAACACGATCACGCGCTGGAGTCACACGAACTGCTGGCCGAGGCCGTCGGACTGGACGGTCGGTAACGGCGCCGCGATTCAGGCGCCGAACCGGAGGAACAGACCCGCTACGGCGAACAGCGCCAGCGCCGTCCCGCCGGTGAGCAGGACCGAGACGACGCCGACGCGAGCGGAGACGAACAATGCGAACGCGAGCGCACCGGCGCCGACGACGACGCATCCGCCCGCGACGCCGACGCGCCAACCCGAGACGTCCGTTCGCACGGCCAGCGTCCGGAGCACGCGGGAGACGACGGCGCCGGCCGCGCCGAGACCGGACAGGTACGCGGCGAACCAGAGCGGGTACCGCGTACCGGTCGACCCGAGCGTCGCCTCCAGCACGTCGAAGCCGACGACGAGGAGGTAGCCCGGAATCTGGGTCGGGTGGAAGGGGACGCGCATCAGCAGGTACAGGGCGCCGATGGCGGCGGTGCCCGCGACCCAGTCGCGGACGAACGCCAGAGGGGCCGCTCGGCGCACGGTCTCACACCACCGCGGCGCGGTCACGTCGGGCGAGCGTTCGGTCGAGGGGAGATTCGGCGCGGGCGGCGCCGACGAGCGGAGCGTCCATGTACGAGGCGACGGGGCCGGGCGAATTTACGTCACCGCGTGGCGTTCGTGACGGACCGCGTCGGTCACGCCGAGCGGTGTCGTTCGCGCGCCCTCGGTCGCTCAATGGCCCGCGACGACAGGGTTTTTTCTCCCGGTTTCGATACCCGTACCCGTGTCCGACGACGCGCGGTTCCTCGCGGACTCGCCCGACCGCCTGACGCTCCTCCTGCGCCTCTCGGAGGGGGCGGCGTCGCCGAGCGAACTCGCCGCCGACGGCCCGTCCTCGCGGCGGAGCGTCCAGCGGAACCTCGCGGAGTTCGCCGACCGCGGGTGGGTCGAAGGCGGCGGGGGGACGTACCGGCTGACCGTGACCGGCGCTCTCGTCGCCGAGGAACACGCGGCGTACGTCGACGCCCTCGACCGAATCGACGCCTTCGCGCCCCTCTTCCGGCACCTCCCGGACCGCGAGCACGCGCCGGACCCGGCGTGGCTCGACGACGCGGACCTCACCGTCGCGACGGACGAGGACCCGCAGGCGCCCGTCCACCGCTACGTCACGAGCGTGAAGCGCTTCGATACGAACCGGGTCCGGATGCTCTCGCCGGTGCTGAGCCGCCTGTTTCACGAGGCCCACGCGACGCTGGCCCTGCGCGGCGTTCACACCGAACTGGTCATGCCCGCGTCGACGGCCGAACGCGCCCGCGAGCGCAACCCGACGGAGTTCGCCGCCGTCGTCCGTTCGGGCGCCCTCTCGTTGTACCGCTGTCCCGATGCCTTCCGCGTCGGACTCGTCGTCGGCGACGACCGACTGCTGCTGGCCGCCTACGACGAGGAGGGTCAGTTGCGCGCACTCGCCGAGTCCGACGACTCGCGGTTTCACGCGTGGGCGACGGAACTGTTCGAGCGATACCGGGAGCGTTCCGAACGAGTGACCGGGTGAGGCTGCCGAACACCATCGCAGAATTTTCCGTTCGATATCGCGAAATAGAATATACGAACTGGATCAGCTCGGATTCGCCGAGGCCGGAGGGGCCCGGAACCAGTATCTTCAACTGGCATCGACGCAGAACTGCGGGTATGAGTCTGGAGATGGAACGCGACTGCCCCGAGTGCGACAGCAACGAGTTCTGGAAGACGGCGTACATGGAGATTCACCTCGGGAAGAAGACGAAGTGGCGCTGTAGCGACTGCGGGTTCGGGTTCATCCAGATAGACGGCGACATCCGCACGGCGTAGGCCGGTTCCTTCTTTCGACGGCGCGCCGAGAGCGGTGCCCTCGAAACGGAGCGGACGTTACTCGCCGTCCGCGTCCAGCGCTCGCCACGACAGACGGGGTTCGCGCGCGGCGCTCACCTGGTCGATGCGCCGCGCCGTCGTCTTCGAGGGCGCGTTCGCCAGTTCCTCGTCGGAGTCGGCCATCGCGGCGTTGAACGCGTGCGCCAGGTCGTCCAGCGAGTCGCGGTTCTCCACCTCCGTCGGTTCCGTGAGCATCGCCTCGGGGACGAACTCGGGCCACTTCGTCGTCGGCGGGTGGACGCCGTAGTCGAGCATTCGCTTTGCGACGTCCGCGGCGTCCCTGTCGCCGGCGGTGGCCGCGAACTCGTGGTGGAACGGCTCGTACGGCACCTCGTAGTCCAGTTGCGAGGCGAGGTAGTTCGCGTTCAGGACGGCCTTCGCGGAGGAGTCCGCCAGTCCCTCGTCGCCGAGGCGGGCGATGTAGGCGTACGCCTTCACGAGGACGAGCCAGTTGCCCTGGTAGCCGTGGACTTTGCCGATCGACTCCTCGGGGTCGAACAGTTCGTAGTTACCGCCGCGTTCGCGGACGCGGGGACTCGGGAGGTACGGGGCGAGTTCCTCGACGACGCCGACGGGGCCGGCGCCCGGTCCGCCGCCGCCGTGCGGGGTGGCGAACGTCTTGTGCACGTTGTAGTGCATGATGTCGAAGCCCATATCGCCCGGGCGGCCGCGCCCGAGGAGGGCGTTGAGGTTCGCGCCGTCGTAGTAGAGCAGGCCGCCGACGTCGTGAACCATCTCCGCGATGTCGACGATGTCCCGTTCGAAGAGGCCTACCGTGTTCGGGTTGGTGAGCATCAGGGCGGCCGTGTCCTCCGAAAGCGCGGCCTCGAGGGCGTCCACGTCGACGCGGCCGTCCTCGTCGCTCGGGAGTTCGACGACGTCGTAGCCGGCCATTGCGGCCGACGCGAAGTTCGTCCCGTGCGCGGAGGCGGGGATGACCACCTCGCTCCGGTCGTTACCGTTCGCCTCGTGGTACGCCTTCGCGACGAGGATGCCCGCGAACTCGCCCGCCGCACCGGCGGGCGGTTGGAGCGTCACGGCGTCCATCCCGCCGATGCGCGCGAGGTAGTCCTGCAGGTCGTAGAGCAGTTCCAGCGACCCCTGCACGCTCCGCGCGGAGCGGTCGGGGTGGACCGCCGCGTTCGGGTCGGCGGCCACGTCCTCGGTGAACGAGGGGTTGTACTTCATCGTACAGGACCCGAGCGGGTACGGTCCGCTCTCGACGCCCCAGTTCATCTGCGAGAGGCGCGTGTAGTGGCGGGCGAGTTCGGGTTCCGAGAGGTCGGGCAGTTCCACCGCGTCGCGGGTCAACTCGTCCGGCAGCGGCGAGTCCTCTTCGTCTATCTCGACCCGCGTCGCGTTCTTTTCGGCGAGGAGCGGTTCGTACTGGTCGTCGCGCGAGTAACGCGCTTGGTCGTAATCCATGTTACAAGACCTCCTCGAACGCCGCGACCAACTCGTCGGTCTTCGAGGCGTTCAGGTCGGTGACGCATACCTGTAGTTCGTGCTCTCCGACGACGTGGACGGCGAAGCCCTCTTTCTCCAAATCGGAGGCGATGGCTTCGGCCGGTTGGTCGGTGTGGGCGACGAACTCCCGGAAGTGGTGTCGGTCGTGGACGGGCGCTTGGACGCCGTTCAGGTCGCTCAACTCCGCCGCGAGCGACTCGGCGTCGGTGACACAGCGTTTCGCGAGGTCGACGAGTCCGTCCGGACCGAGGGACGCGACGTGCATCGCCGTCCGGAGGGCGACCCACGCCTGGTTCGTGCAGATGTTCGAGGTGGCGCGCTCCTTGCGAATGTGCTGTTCGCGCGTCTGCAGCGTCAGCGTGTAGGCGCGCCTGCCGCCGGCGTCCTCGCCGGCGCCGACGAGTCGTCCCGGCACCTGTCGGAGAAACTCCTCGCGGGTAGCGAACAGGCCGAGGCCCATTCCGTACGAGGTGGGCATCCCGAGGGCGTCCGCCTCGCCGACGACGACGTCGGCGCCGACGCTCGCGGGTTCTTCGAGGAGTCCGAGCGCGACGATGTCCGTGCCGAGACAGAACAGCGTGTTCGCGTCGTCCGCGATATCACCGATTTCGGACAGGCGCTCCTCGATGGCGCCGCGGACCGTCGGGTTCTCGGCGTACACCATCGAGGTATTCTGGTCTACCCGTTCGGCGAGGGCGTCGACGTCGACGTTGCCGTCGTCCATCGGGTACGTCTCGACGGTGAGGGCCGTCCCGGAGACGTAGTTGTCGAGGACGCTCCGCTTGCCCGCGTGGAGCGTCTCCGGGACCAGCACGCGGGTACCGGAGACGCGGCGGACGCGGTTCGAGAGGCGCGCCGCCTCCGCCAGCGCCGTCGCGGCGTCGTACATCGAGCAGTTCGCCACGGGGAGGCCGGTGAGTTCGACCAGCATCGACTGGTACTCGAACAGCACCTGCAGGAACCCCTGCGTTATCTCGGGTTGATACTGCGTGTAGGAGGTGAGAAACTCCGAACGGCGCGAGATGTCGTCGACCAGCGACGGCACGTAGTGGCCGTGGTGGCCGCGCCCGAGGAACTCGGTGAGCCGTCGGTTCCTGGCGAACGTGTCCGACAGTTCGGTTCGAAGTTCCCGCTCTCCGCGCGCTTCGATGCCGAACTCGCCGTCGAATCGAACGTCTTCGGGGATGTCGAACAGCGACTCCTCGTCGTCGGCGCCGACGGCGTCGAGCATCGCGGCCGTCTCCGCGTCGGTGTGGGGTGCGTAGGGGCTTCCGCGCGTCATTCGGTCTGGTCGCGGTACTCCTCGGGCGAGAGCAGTTCGTCGAACTCGTCGGCGTCCGACACCTCGACTTCGAGCATCCATCCCTCGCCGTAGGGGTCCTCGTTGACGAGTTCCGGCCGGTCGAACAGTTCCTCGTTCACGTCGACCACCGTCCCGGAGACGGGGGCGTAGAGGTCGGAGACGGCCTTGATGGACTCGACGACGCCGAACTCCTCGCCCCTCGTCATCTCGTCACCCTCCGCGGGGAGTTCGACGAAGACGACGTCGCCCAGTTCGTCCTGCGCGAAGTCGGAGATGCCGACGGTGGCCGTCTCGCCGTCGGTGGTTGCGTACTCGTGCGATTCCAGATACTTGCGGTCTTCGGGTACTTCGAACATTGTTAATCCTCCAAGAAGGGCGTGCTGACTACCTTCGCGCGCTTTTCCTGCTCCCGGACGGCGACGCGGAGGCGCGTGCCGGGTTCCGCGTGCTCGACGGGGACGTAGCCGAGTGCGATTGGTTCGTTCAGGGTGGGACTCATCGTTCCGCTGGTGACGTGGCCGACGACGTGTCCGTCGTCGTCGACGACGTCGTAACCGTGTCGGGCGACGCCGCGGTCGAGCAGTTTCAGCCCGACGAACTTCTCGTCGACGCCCTCCTCGTAGACGGCTTCGAGGGCGTCGCGGCCGACGAACTCCGTGTCGAGTTTCACCGTGAAGCCGACGCCGGCCTCGTAGGGGTCGCGAGGCTCCGTCTCGGGGTCGAAGTCCTGCCCGGAGAGCAGGAATCCCATCTCGATTCGGAGCGTGTCGCGCGCGCCGAGGCCGCACGGCGTGCAGTCGTGGTCGTCGACGAACGCGTTCCACACCGTCTCGACGTCGTCCCACGGACAGAGTATCTCGAACCCGTCCTCGCCGGTGTATCCGGTGCGGGCGACCCACGACCGGGCGCCGACGACGTCCGCGTAGTGTGCCTCGAACTTCGGGAGGTCGGCGGCGTCCCCGTCGGACGCGGCCGCGACGGCGTCCCCGGCGTCGGGACCCTGCACGGCGAACATCGCCCACTCCTCGGTGACGTCGTTTACCTGCGCGTCCAACCCCCACTCGTCGCGGTGGACCGTCCACCGTTCGTGCATCTGGGCGTCGTGTCCGGCGTTCGGGATGAACAGGTACCG
Source organism: Halogeometricum pallidum JCM 14848 (assembly GCF_000337095.1). GTDB lineage: Archaea > Halobacteriota > Halobacteria > Halobacteriales > Haloferacaceae > Halogeometricum > Halogeometricum pallidum. The sequence continues at coordinate 27,009 of NZ_AOIV01000001.1, read as the reverse complement.
CTCCCCCGCTTCGTCGGGGAGGCGATAGACGACGGTGTCGTCCAGAATCGTTCCCTCCTCGTTCGTTATCATCGCGTACTGCGAGTCGCCGGGGTTGAGGCGCGTCACGTCGTTCGTGGTGAGTCGCTGCATCAGCGTCGTCGCGTCCGGACCGGACACCTCCACCTCGCCCATGTGCGAGACGTCGAAGATGCCGACCGATTCGCGGACGGCCGCGTGCTCTGTCCGTATCGAGTCGAACTCGACCGGCATGTCCCACCCACCGAACTCCGTGAACTTGGCATCACGGGCCGCGTGAGCCTCGCGCAACGGCGGTTTGCGAAGGGCCATATCTCCGAGTTGGTTCGGGCGAAGTAATGCTTTGGTATGTCGGTTCGGCGTTCCGGCGGACGGCCGTACTCCTCCAATAAATCACATACTGCGATAGCAAATGCGGTTCGGTCGGTGTTCGGACGGCGCGCGGTTCGAACGCGCCGACCAGCCCGGTCGCCTCGGTCGCGAGGAAGGGCCGACGACGATGCTCGCGACGCGGCGGCGACGCGGAGGGCGCCCGTTCGCCCGACTGCACGCCCCCCCTCTCCACGAGACGACCGCTATCGCGCCGGCGGTCGTCACGAAGAATCCGGTGAGGAAGCCGACACCTTCGACGGTCGACCGGAGGCGACGCAGGAGCGCCGTACCGAGCGCCTCCCGCCCCGCAACCGCCCCGTCGAGGAACACGAGGACGCGTCTTCAACGTCCGACCCGCCGGGTCGACTGATAGGGCGGTCCGGCCCGTCGGAGAGAAAGCCAACGCTGCCTCGCCACGCCCGTTTCCGGCCCGCGGGCTACCCGGTCCAGACGGCGATAGCCGCCGGAACCACCGCCTCGGCGGGGTCGAACACCCCCGTCGACTTCTCGGCGAGAGGGAGTTCGACGGCGAAGACGCTCCCCTCCGGCCCCGTCTCGCGGAGTTCGACCGTCCCGTCGTACCGTTCGGTCAGCGTCCGAACCAGATAGAGCCCGAGGCCATGGTTGCTCGACCGGACGTCTCCTTCGAATATCGCGTCGCGTTTGGCCTCGGGCACGCCGGGACCGTCGTCCGCTATCGTGACGAGAGCCGTCTCGTCGGTCGTCTCGACCGACACGGAGACGGTCGGACGGTCGCCGTCGTGGTGTTCGACGGCGTTGTGCAGGAGGTTCGAGAACACCCGCGAGAGGAGGCCGTCGGCCCGCACGAACACGTCGTCGGGGACGGCCGTTCGGACGTCGGCCCGGGGGTCGCGCACCCGCAGTTCGGCGAGTCGGTCGGCCAGCATCGCCGAGAGGTTCACGGCCTCGAGTTCGTCGGGTTCCTCGGTCGCTTCGAGCAGCACCCGCACGTCGTCGATGACATCGGTGAGACTCCGACTCTGCCGGCGGATGACTTCGAGTCGGTCCGCGGCGAGTTCGTCGGGGTCGTCATCGATGAGCAGCTCGCTGTACCCCTCGATGACGTTGGCCGTGTTCAACACCTCGTGCCGGAGGAGGCTGTTGAGATAGCCGAACCACCGGCGCTGGGACTCCACGTGCTTGGTGTGGGCGGTTTCGCGTTCGGCGACGCGGGCGCGCCGGACTGTGCGCGCCTCGATGCCGCCGACGAGGAGTCCGCCCACCGCCCCGAAGACTGCCGTCCCGCGGGCCCACCCGAGGTTGGCTCTGAATCCCTCGGCCGGCCAGATAGCGATCATCACGAGGTTGAGCGAGCAGAAGACGACGAGTCCGCCGAGACACCAGCGGACGACGCGCCGGTACTGGTCGGGTTCGATGTCGCTCCGCCGGAGCCAGTAGCCGCCGTAGCTGATTCCGAGCGCCGGAAGTCCGTTGAACAGGAGCGTGAACGCGTAATCCGTCGTCAGTGGTTCTGTCGGATAGAGAGTCTCCATTACTACCCACTCGCCGACGATGGCGAGCACGAACAGATACCCCAATCCGACGAGTAGCCGCGGTCCCTTCGTCGCTCCCTTACCCCCTCGTGTGTTTCGTTCCATATGTCTCCTGCCCCCGTATCGTCCGATAGCCGCCCGCTTTCGCCGCTCGAATGTCTCGTTTCGAGACGTTATCTATACATATGACTTCTCTATTATCATACTATCTGTAAGAGGCCAGATAAATACCAGGGACGGGAACAGTCGAGTTCTGCGACAAATCAAAATACGCGAAAACAGAGTTATACCGACGGACGTCCAATAAGTTACTATGATTGTAGCAAATTCTCCCAACCGAGACGCCCACGCTGCTGATGACCACCGCCGAACGGCTACCTTCGCCGACATGGACCGTTTGATGCGAACCGTCTGATCGGCTGATAGTCGTCAATTCGGGCGTTCGTACCCGGGGAACCGTTTTGTCCTCTCGAATCCATCTAGATAGCTGAGCGTCGCGAACCGGGTCCGCTTTGCGGGCGCCGCCGCCGACGCGTTTCCACTCATGAGCGACAAACCACACCAGAACCTGGCCATCATCGGACACGTCGACCACGGGAAGTCCACACTCGTCGGTCGACTCCTGTTCGAGACGGGAAGCGTCCCCGAACACATCATCGAACAGCACCGCGAGGAGGCGGCCGAGAAGGGTAAATCCGGCTTCGAGTTCGCCTACGTCATGGACAACCTCGCCGAGGAGCGAGAGCGCGGGGTGACCATCGACATCGCCCACCAGCGCTTCGACACGGAGAAGTACTACTTCACCATCGTGGACACGCCCGGTCACCGCGACTTCGTGAAGAACATGATTACGGGCGCCTCGCAGGCCGACCACGCCGTTCTCGTGGTCGCCGCCGACGACGGCGTCGCCCCGCAGACCCGCGAACACGTCTTCTTGGCCCGCACGCTGGGTATCGAGACGCTCATCATCGCGGTCAACAAGATGGACACCGTCGACTACAGCGAGAACACCTACAACGAGGTCAAAGAGGAGGTGCAGGAGCTACTCACGCAGGTCCGCTTCGACAGCGACGACGCGCGCTTCATCCCCATCTCGGCGTTCGAGGGCGACAACATCGCCGAACGCTCCGCAAACATGGACTGGTTCGACGGTCCCACCGTGCTGGAGGCGCTGAACAACCTCCCGGAGTCGTCACCGCCGACGGACGCCCCCCTGCGCGTCCCCATCCAGGACGTCTACACCATCTCCGGCATCGGCACCGTCCCCGTCGGGCGCGTCGAGACGGGCGTACTGAACGTCGGGGACAACGTCTCGTTCCAACCGTCGGACGTATCGGGCGAGGTGAAGACCATCGAGATGCACCACGAGGAAGTCGACAGCGCCGGCCCCGGCGACAACGTCGGGTTCAACGTCCGCGGCATCGGCAAAGACGACATCCGCCGCGGGGACGTGGCCGGCCCCGCCGACGCCCCGCCCTCGGTCGCCGAGACGTTCAAGGCGCAGATCGTCGTGATGCAGCACCCCTCGGTCATCACCGCGGGCTACACGCCGGTCATCCACGCGCACACCGCCCAAGTGGCCTGCACGTTCGAGTCCATCGACCAGAAACTCGACCCCGCGTCGGGCGAAGTCGCAGAGGAGAACCCCGACTTCATCAAGGCCGGCGACGCGGCGGTCGTGACCCTGCGCCCGCAGAAACCGCTGGTGCTGGAACCCTCCTCGGAGATTCCCGAACTCGGCTCCTTCGCCGTCCGCGATATGGGTCAGACCATCGCGGCCGGCAAGGTGCTCGAAGTTCACGAGCGGTAGTCGGTCGATTTCGGACCCCGCGACTTCGTTTTCCTTCGACGCAGCGTTCCGCGGGAGCGGCGAGCGACGCCGCCGCGACCACGTACCGGCCCCTCCTCACGCCGAACTCGCGGCGGTGGTCTCCGCCGAGAGCGTCGCGTTCACGACGAACCCGAGCATGATGACGACGGCGGCGAGGTAGAGGCTCGTAAGCACGAGCAGGACGACGCTGAGAACGCCGAACACCGCGTACGCGGCCGCGTTCGCGATGTAAAAGCGGAGGGTAGCGAGCAACACCGTCCATCCGAGAGCGGCGGTGACGGCCCCGGGGAGCGCCGCCGTCGGTGAGGGGAGTTCGCTCGTCGGGACGTAGTACAGGGGGAGGAGCACGACCGAGAGCGCGACGAACAGGAAGCCGAGGCCGGCCGCGGCGGGCACGGCGCTGGGTAGGAGGACGAAGAGCGTGCTCGCGGCGACGACCGCCGCGACGCTCAGTCCGACCGACCCGAGGACGGCGACCACGTCGACGAGTCGACCCCCCGCCGACTCGTGGGCGGCGTCCTCGACGCGAGCGACCACGGTCTCGAAGCCGGCGGTGACGTTCGCCGCGTTCCAGACGAGGACGACGACGGCGAACAGCGTCGCGCCGGCCTTCCCGGTGGAGTTCGACAGCGCCCGCGACACCAACTGCTGCGCCTGCGGGGTGAGAAAGTGAGCCGTCGCGTTCCGGACCGGTTCGACGACCGGCTTCCCGACGGCGACCAACAGCAGCACTAACACCGGGAGCAGCGAGGCGAACGCGTAGTACGCCAGCGCCGCCGCCGGATACTGTATCCGGTGCTCGTACGACGACGCTGCGACGGCCCGTACCGTCTCGACGGCGGTGTCCGGTCGTGACACACCGGCCCTAGCGGAAGCGGCCTGAAAACGCTGTGCCGTCGTCGGGACCGTCCGGTCGCTCGAATCGTTCGTCGTTCGCGCGCCGTCGGCGGTGACTCGACGTTACGGGTTCGCAGAACGGAAGCGAGGGAGCGAACGCACCAGGCGGGATGTGCACGCTCCCTCGGAGGTATCGGGAGGGACGGTCGGTTACAGACAAACGTGGAACGTCGGCGGACGTTCCGGTGGCGGTACGACGGGGACCACTCGTGGTTGAGTTCGACTCGTTCGATTCGTTCGTTTTCTCACCCACCTGCGGCCGCGTCTCCGGCCGCGTCGTTTCGAAGATACACGCCGTCGGCGCGCCATCCGTCCCCTCGGGCGCCGGCCCGCGTCAACTCCATCGTGACGGGCGCTCCCGCCGGGAGTCCGGCGAGTCGCTCGCGGAGCCCCTCGCGAGCGTACTCGACCACGTGGTAGGTCGCGTTCGTCTCGTGGGTTCGCAGGGTCAACGCGCCGTGAGCGTTCATCTCACCGACGACGGTGAACGTTTCCCCAGTCTTTGCCACACTCATTCATACGTCATCAACTTGTGTGCGAGATAGGTAGATAAAAATAGCTCATAAGGGGTATATAGTGTACATACGTCGTAATATAATCTGTATAACCGTCCGTTCGTCGCGTCGTTCGGAACGAGAGGAACGGGCGTCGAACGCGCACCGGAACCGCGCTCCGCGAATCAGCGGGGTTATTCTGGCTCGGACGAAACGAACGCGCATGGACCGCTCGCGACGGGATTCCGGGGACGATGACGCCCCGGAAGCCGAGACGGGGGACGCCGCCGGGGTCGCCGGCGACGCCGCCCGCACCGACGCCGCCGACGACCGCACCGACGATAGCGCTCGATCCGCCGACGCCCCGCGCGTCGCCCTGTTCGTGGACGGGCCAAACGTCCTCCGCGACGAGTTCGAGGTGGACTTAGACGACGTGCGCGAGGCGGCCGCCGCCTTCGGCCGGCCCGCCGCCACGCGCCTCTACCTCGACGAACACGCCACTCCGGGGCTGATTCAGGCCGCCGAGGCGCGCGGCTTCGAGGTGGTCGTCACCAGCGGCGACGTGGACGTGCGCCTCGCCGTCGACCTGACCCGGTTCGCCGTCGAGGGTCGCGCGGACGTCGTCGCCGTCGCCTCCCGCGACACGGACTTCAAGCCCGCCGTCGAGACGGCCAACGCCTACGGCCTGCGAACCGTGGCAATCGCGCCCGGCGCGTTCGGCCGGTCCGACGCCCTCCGGAACGCCGCGACGGAGAGCGTCACCCTCGGCGACGACGAGGAGGGGCCGTCGATGGTCGGCTACGACGAGTAGCGAGCGACGGCCGACTCCGGGCCGCGGGCCGAGAGCGACCACTCTTTTACTCGGACCGCCCGACCCCGACGTATGGAACAGTTGGGTACGCCGGTCCTCGACGACCACTTACATCTCGACCCGACCCACGGTCGGGGTATCGACGCCGTCCGCGACTTCGCGCGCCTCGGCGGCACGCACCTCCTGGTGGTAAACCGCCCGTCGTGGCACTTCGGCATCGAGGTCAGCGAACGCGAGGACTTCCGCCCCGTCTTCGAGGAGACCATCGACGTCGTCGCGGAGGCGACCGAGGAACTGCCGGGGCGAGCGTGGCCCGTCCTCGGCGTTCACCCCGGCCTCGTCTCCCGCCTCGTCGACGAACGCGACCTCTCCGCGGACGAGGCGCGCGACGTGATGCGCTCGGGACTGGACCTCGCGGCCGAGTACGTCCGCGACGGCGCCGCCCTCGGTCTGAAGTCGGGGCGGCCGCACTACGAGGTCGCCGACGAGGTGTGGGAGGCGTCGAACGACGTGATGCGGCACGCCTTCGACCTCGGCGCGGACCTCGACTGCGCCGTCCAACTCCACACCGAGTCGACGGAGGACCTCACCGAGGTGGCCGAGTGGGCCGCGGACGCCGGGATGACGCCGAAGAAGGTGGTGAAACACTACGCGGCGGGGCGACTCGCGGGGCCGACGCCGAGCGTGATGAGCGAGAAGGACCGCATCGAAACCGCGGCCGAACGCGGGGATCCCTTCCTGATGGAGACGGACTTCGTCGACGACGTCGACCGACCGGGAGCGGTCCTCGGCCCGAAGACGGTGCCGCGCCGGGTGCGGTGGATGCTGGAGGAGGGGTGGGACGACGCCGTGGAGACGGCGCACGTCGAAACCCCGCGTGCCGTGTACGGCATCGACACCCGCGGGACGCTGGAGCGGTGACGCCCGCTCGGTACGATGGAGGCTCGCTCGCTCTCCGTGACGCGCGTATACGCCTGATTCGGCGCCGTCGGCGCTCGTACCCGTCGCTGGCGTACGGTCCCCGGAACCCGCGGATATAGGAAAGGCATTTGAACGACCACCGGGATGGTTGAGACATGACCGAGGCAGAGGAGACCTACTACACGAGAGAGCGTTGGCAGAACTGGATTTCGCGCGTCGAGGAGGAGGAACTCGACCCGGAGAACGAGGACTCCGCCCGACTGCTCTTGAACTTACAGGACGACGCCGCCATCGCGGTGGCGAAGATCGTCTCCGCCCACGAGGAGGGGACCCTCTCCGAGGACGCCGCCCTCGAAGAGATAGAGGGCGTGCGCGAAATTGTCCTCTCGGACCCCACCTTCGAGGGCGACGACGTCGAAGAGAAGGTGATGCTCATCGACGGCGTCCAGACGAGCCTCGTCTGCGTCTTCTACGCCGCCGAGGAGTACATCGCCGCCGGCCCCGCCGAGAAAGTCCCCCTCGAAGAGTACGTGCAGGTGGCCGCCGAGGCCGAACAGGAGGAGGACCTGGACGCCGCGCTCGGCTACCTCGTGCAGGCGGGCACGCGCATCATCGAGGGCGACGAACTCGACATGTCCGTCGCCGAAGAGATCGAGTACGGGCTCGTCTCCGAGTGGCTCAACGGCCTCGACAGCCTTCAGAGCGCCATGAGCGACCCCGAAGTCGTCGAAGAAGAAGACGAGTAAGGGGCCATCGGATGCCCTTCGCCGGGCGTCGCGCGCCCGCGCCTCTCGCCGGTCTCCAGAGGAATACTTTTATCTGACAGTCATACAATCCTATGTATGGACTTTGGGGGGGATGACCGGGGGGTCACCGTTCAGATCGGAGCGGTGCTGTTGTTCGGGTTTCTCGTCGTCTCGCTGTCGATGTACCAGGCGACGGTGGTCCCACAGGAGAACGAACGCGTCGAGTTCCGACACAACCAGCGCGCGGTGAGCGATATGCAGGAGGTGCGCAACGGCATCCTGCGGACGGCCTCGACGGGGTCATCGGTGCCCGCCTCGGTCGAACTCGGGACGGAGTATCCCGCGCGGGCGATGTTCGTCAACCCCTCGCCGCCGGGCGGAACGCTCTCGACGTCGCCGCTCGGATCGATGTCGTTCCGGAACATCACAGCCGACGATACGACCACGGCGGCGGGCGACTACCGCGACGTCGCCGACTTCTGGAACGAGACGCACCGGTATCCGACGAAATCGCTCGCCTACCGACCGTCGTATCACGAGCTTCGGAACGCCCCGACGACGGTGTACGAGAACGGCGTCCTCTACAACCGCTTCGACCGGGGGAACGAGACGGTCATCCTCCCGAGGACCGGACAGACGCTCGTCTCCGGCGAACGCATCTCCGTCGTGACGCTGACCGGCAATCTCTCGCGCGGCGGGTCCAGAGCGCTCGCCGTCGACCCCGAGGTGGTGAGTCAGTCTTCCCGGACGATGTCGGTCACGAACAGTTCGACCGGTCCGCTCACCATCGTCGTACCGACTGATCTCTCCGAGAGCGACTGGCGGAAACTGCTGCGGGACTCCGGCGAGATGCACGGCGACGGCGACGGACACGTCCTCGCCGTGTCCGAGGGGGCGTCCCCGGGAACCGTCGAACTCACGCTCGAACCGGGAGTGACCTACCAACTGAGCGCCTCGCGGGTGCGCGTCGGATCGGGGTCCGAGGACTCCGAGGCGGCGTACCTGACGGGCGTCGGGGGAATCGACGCCGGCCTCCGGGCGGGCGAGCACGCGGCGTTCGTCGTCGAGGTACGCGATAAATACAACAACCCCGTATCCGTCCCGAGCACGCTGAACAGTTCGGCAACGGACGGGCGGATTCGCGGACCGTTCGCGGACGAACCGGGTCGGTACCGCTTCGTCTACGAAGCGCCCGAAGAGGGTGGAACCGAGACAATCAACGTCAGTTACCTCTCTGACCCGTCGAGTCCGTCGTTCGATCCCGAGAGACCGGAGAACGTGCAGTACACCGTACGCGTGTACTCCGACGGCAGTAGCGGCGACGGGTACGTAGAGGGAGACGGGCCCCTCTCGGTGGTCGAGGGAAGCGGACTGGGCAAGGCGAATTACGGGTCGGACAGCGGCGTCCAGTTCGTACTCCGAAACGACGGGTCGACCGCCGCCGAGATAACGGGCGTCTCCGTCGACTCGACGACGAGATCCAGCGTCCGGCAACTCTACGAGACGAACGGCGGAAAGGGGGACGGCCAGTACGAGGTGTACTTCGACGTGAACGACGACGGCCAGAACGACCCGGAGGCGAACGACGGGTGGTACGAGGCCGGTGACGACAGCGGCGACGAGTACGCCCTCGGTTCGGGTATCGAGTCGCTCACCTCCCGCGCTACCCTCGGGGCGGACGAGGAGACGACCGTCTACTTCTACGAGTTCCAGAACAACGGCGGGCACGGTCAGGACGTGGGGGACCACGACGTGACCGTGACCGTCGAGTACGAAATCGACGGGACGACGTACGCGGAGACGTTCACCGTCACCGCAACCGATCCCTACTGAGCGGAAAATCCGAGGAGTAGTCGAGTCCAAGCGGCACCTCCTCGGCGTCGTCGCGGTCGTCACCGACCCGCCGCGGAACGGTTGGTTCCCCCGAACTCGGTTCGACAGATGACGTAACACCTCATCGACAAACCCATATGGCCGGGCTTCGGAATGAAGAACCATGACAGCCGTCGGCATCGACGCCATCGAGATATGGACGGGCAAGCTGAGACTCGACCTGCCGAACACGTTCGCGCCGGCGATGGGCGAGGACCCCGAGAAGTACACGAAGGGGCTCGGTCTCGAATCCTCGTCGTTCCCGGACGTGTACGAGGACATCGTCACCATGGGGGCGAACGCGGCCAAGCGCCTGATGGACCGCAAGGGGCTGACGCCCGACGACATCGGGCGCATCGACGTGGCCACCGAGTCGGCGTTCGACAACTCGAAGCCCGTCTCGACGTACATCGCGGGCTGCCTCGAACAGGTGTACGACGGCGACTTCCACCACGCGAACAAGGGCGAACGGAAGTTCGCCTGCCTCGCCGGCACCCAGAGCATCGACGACGCCTACAACTGGATCAAGGCGGGCCGCAACCGCGGCCTCGGCGCCCTCGTCATCGCCACCGACACCGCCCTGTACGAACGCGGGGACCCGGGCGAGGCGACGCAGGGCGCCGGCGCCGTCGCCATGCTCATCACCGAAAATCCCTCCATCGTCGAACTCTCGACCGAGCAGGGCTACGGCAGCGCCGACGAGACGGACTTCCTGAAGCCGAACCAGCAGTTCCCGAGCGTCGACGGCAAGCGCTCCGTGCAGGTGTACCTCGCGCGGATGCGCGAGGCCCTCGAGGACTACGAGTCCGTCTCGGGCGACACCCACCCCGACGACTTCGAGTACATCCCGTTCCACACGCCGTTCCCGGGGATGGTCCGGAAGGCGGCCGTCCTCGGCTACCGACACATGACGCGCGACACCGACGTCGAGGAGGAACTCGCCGAGGAGATCGGGATGCAACCCCGCGAGGAGGCGTACGACACCCGAGAGGACTACGAGGAGGCCATCCGCGCCTACATGGACGAACTGAAGGAGACCGACCACTACCGGGAGTGGTACGGTCGGACCATCGAACCGACGCTGGAGATATCGCGCAACGTCGGCAACTGGTACACGGGGTCGGTCCACATCGCCCGCCTCGCGGCGCTCCGCGACGCCCTCGAATCGGGCCACGACCTGACCGGCAAGCGGTTGCTCGTCGGGTCGTACGGCTCCGGCGCGCAGGCGGAGATTCACGCCGAGACGGTCGTCGAAGGCTGGGAAGAACACGTCGAGAACATCGAGGTGGACGACCAACTCGCCCGCCGGTACGACATCTCCTACGACGAGTACGAACTCGTCCACGACGTGCACAACCACGAGAAAGAGACCGACGTCGACCGGTTCAGCCCCCCCGAGTCGGAGTTCGTCTTCACCGGATGGGGACGGATGAACGAACGCCGCTACGACTACATAGAGTAGCTGAACATCCGCGGCGACGGCATCCCCCCCTCGCGCGGCCCATCCGTCGCGCCGTCGACTTCAGTCCGTGAAGTCGCCCCGGCAGCTTTTATCTATCACGGTTTTACACGCCGACGGTACGTGACCGGTAATACTCCCGCCGAGACGTCCGCCAGGGAAGAGACGGCGGACGACGGGAACTCGGAGTCGGACGAATCGCATCTCCGAACGGCCGCCCGCGACGTCGCGCGCCACTGGCAGGCCGCGGCGTTCGCCGTCGGCAGTCTGGCCGTCGCCTACTGGGCGGCGTTCCTGCAGCCGTCGGTGTCGCCGAAGTGGTACGTCCCCATCATGCTGGGATACGCGGCGCTCGCGGTCGGATACATCCTCGTCACCGAGGAGTTCTCGCTCAATCAGGAGTCGAGGAACTCGAACGCGTAACTCAGTCGTCGGCGGCGACCGGACGGCCCCGCTCGAGGTCGGCCGCGAGTCCGTCGGCGTCGACCCCGAACGTCACTTCTTCGAGGCGGCAGGCGTACGCCGCGTAGTGGTTGCCGTCGGCGTCGTAGCGCGTCTTCTGCGCCAGCAGGTCGCGGCGTTCGAGCGCTTCGAGTCGCCGGTAGACGGTCGGTTTCGACACGTCGCACGCGGCGGCGAGTTCTCTCGCGGAACGCGGACGTTCGCTGGTGTGCACGAGTATCTCCCGGACCGACTGGTCGCCCAACAAATCGAGTAACCCCCCCGCGTCAGCGTGTGGCACGGGTTCACGCACGGGTGATGCACACAAGAGTCCGGCGGCCTCCGCTCGGCGGCGAGGTGGGGGCGGACGCGACGACGAGTCGGGGAGAAGAGTAGGGAGGCTTACGAGAGAGTGCGCAGGTCTTCGAGCATCGCGTCGAGGTCGCGGTTCGAGATGGCGAGCGAGAAACCGTCGATGCCCGCGAGGGCGGCGGCGTGCTCCCAGAGGTCCTCCTCCTCCAACCCGTGGAGGATGACGGCGTTCGGCGTCGGGTTCACGACGCGCATCGCCACGAGCGGCGACTCCCCGCGGCTGACGTGCGTGAACACGAGCGCGCGACTCGTCGACTGGCCGTACAGGCGGTAGAACTCCTCGGAGGAGAGGCGCGTGATGGCCTCGATGCTGTTGATGACCGTGTGGCCGCTCACCTGATCGTGGTCGCCGCGGACGAGTTCGGTCGCGTCCATCACCTCGTATAGGCGTTCCAGCGGCACCGAGGTGGGGTACTCGCGGAGGTCCTGGACGATGTCGCTCTCGAACCCCGCGGAGATGACGCGGGCGTACTGCCGGATGCGACTGCCGCCGCGCGACTCGTCGATATCGAGGAGCGCCTCCACCATCCGGCGGACGACGCCGATGCCGGGGCTCTCGCGCCGCCCGCTCTCGTAGTCGGAGATGACCGACGACGACACGTCGAGTTCCTCGGCGAGCACGGTCTGGGAGATGTCGAAGTCCGTGCGCCACTTGCGGAGCGTCGCACCCGCGTCGTCGCTCAGCGTTATCTCGCCGGCGATGCGTCGCGCGAGTTCGTCGCGCGGAACGTCCGTCATCGGGACCCTCCCGCGCCTCGGTCGTACCGGTCCATTCTACTGCCCTCTGCGCGACTGCGACGCAAAAGAATATCGAAAGTGGGGTTCGACGAACGACGAGCGACCGGGCGGGAAGGTTAAGAGCTCCTCCGCGTCACTCACGGCCATGCCGTCCACCGTCGTCCACCTCGCGATAGCCGGACTCGTCGGGGCCGCCCTCCTGGGCGAGGAGTTCGACCGGCGGAGCGCGCTCGTCGTCTTCGGCTTCACCGCCCTCCCGGACCTGGACGTGCTGGCCGAACCGGTGCTGCCGGGCGCGCACCGCTCGCTCGGACACACGCTGTTGCTCCCGGCGTTCGTCTTCGCCGTCCTCCTCTGGGACACCCGGCGCGGCGCCGCCTCCGCGCTCCGCCGCCGCTACGGCGTCCGGGGACTGAAGGTGGCGTGGGTGGGCGCGTTCTGCCTCCTCGGAGCCGGCATCCTCCCGGACCTGTTTCTCGGCGGCGTCAACGCCCTGTACCCCCTCCACGACCGCTTCTACGTGTTCAACGGGGAGTTGTACTACTCCACCGACCGGGGATGGGTGCAGACGTTCGTCGACCTCTCCCCCCCGGAGCCGAAACCGACGCGGACGACGGCCAACTTCCGGTTCCGAACGGTGCTGGACGCCGCGCCTACGCGCGGGGTGGAGCGAACCGTCGAGGAGGGCCGCGTCGAACGGCTCTTCCCGGTGGCGATGGCTGGATTCCGCTTCGCCTTGGTTCTCGTCTCGACCGTCGTGGTGGCGATTCGGCTGGGCGGCGGCCGGTCGCTGGCGCGACTGCTCGGCGAGTAGCCGCGCGGTATCGGCGCGTTCTTGTCCCTCTCCGCCGACGACGAACCGATGACCGACGCGACGATCCGACCGTACGAGAGAGACGACGCCGAGCGATTGTGGCAACTGAAGCGCGGCTTCGAACTCGGCATCGGAGAGGATACCGGTCCCGCCGACAAGGCGGAGGCGTACGAGGCGAAACTCACCGACGGCTACCGGGAGCGATGGCTCGACTGGGTGGACCGCTGCGTCGACGAGGACGCGGCGTGCGTGAACGTCGCCGTTGCCGGCGCGGAGTCCGAAACGGCGGACGCCGAACTCGTCGGCTACTCCTTTCTGCTCCCCGAGTCGCTGTCGTTCGTGTGGGACGCCGCCGTCCTCAACGAGATATTCGTCGCCCCCGAGCGTCGGGGGTCGGGCGTCGCCGACGGCCTGATGGACGCCGCCGTCGACTGCGCCCGCGAACAGGACCTCCCGCTGGACCGGATGGTACTGGACGTGGACCGCGAGAACGACCGGGCGCAGTCGTTCTACGAGCGCTACGGGTTCGAACACTGGGGCGAGATGGTCGCACGCGACCTGTAGTCACTCCCGCGATTCGACGACCCGAACCGAGTCGTCGGCGCCGCCCACCTCGCGCCACTCCTCTTGTGAAACGCTGTAGCGCGCCTCGTCGCGCACGTCGCCGTCCGCGAGGGGGAGGCCGCGTCGAATCACGCCCTCGAAGCGGCCGCCCGCGTCATCGACGTACTTCTCGACGGCCCGGCGGGACTTTCGGTTGTCCGCGGCGACGCCGACGGCGGCGAGGCCGAAGTCGAGGCGGTCGAACGCCAGCGTCAGGAGGGCGCGGGCGCGTTCGCCGGAGTAGCCGCGCCCCCAGAACGGCTTGCGGAGCCAGAACCGGGTCTCGCCGCGTCGTGTTTCCAGTCGCAGTCGATACCCGTCATGCCGAGGAGTTCGCCGGTGTCGCGCAGTCTGACGGCGTACTCGGCCGCCTCGCCGTCGTCCCAGCGCTCCTCGCAGGCGGCGAGAAAGCGAGCGTCTCCTTCGGCGTTGCGTGCGGGTCCCACGGGACGTACCGGGTCACCTCGTCGATGTCCTCGGCGCCCTCGCGGCAGTAGTCGTAGCACTCCAGCGTGGAAACCTCCTCGCGCGTCGCGCGGCGGAGGCTGAGCCGGTCGGTGCGAATCTCGACGGGAAACACACTACCGAGATGTGAGTTCGCCGAAAAGAAGCTGTCCCGCGTGTGTCACTCGATACCGCGCGAGGGCTTCTCCCTGCGACCGGTGAGTTCCTCGGGTTCGAGGCGGTACATCTCGAACTCCAACTCCGCGGAGGGGCGGTCGTAGATGGTGACGAACGGGATGTCCATCGTCCGCATCGCCTCGACGACGGTGGAGTCGAGTGCCGCCTCGGTCACCTCCGCGAGGTGGCCGCGGACGACGACGGACTTCCATCCCTCCGGCGTCTCCTCGTCGACGACGAGGGAGACGAGGCTCGTGGCGTTGACGAACTTCCGCTTCTCTGATTCGGGGGCGAACGCGAGGCGCAGGTACACCCGTTCCTCCTCGGGGTCGAAGCCGTAGGAGACCGGAATCGCGTACGACTCGTCGTCCTTGGCGAACGCGACGACGCCGGTGCCACCAGACCCGAGGAACGCTCGTACCTCTTCGCGACTCATGGCGACGGATTGGTCTGACATAGCCGACGGTACGCGCTCCACTAGCATAACAGTCCGTGATGAATCTCGCGAGCTGAGAGTACCCCGCCCGACGCTCAGACGACGAGGAGGACCACGGTGTAGCCGACGAGTCCGGCGGCGAACGTCCAAAAGCGGCTCTCTCGCTCCTCGGGGAGTTCCTCTTTGATGACGTTGAGGACGATGCCGCCGGCGAGGAACGCGAACAGCAGCGACAGCACCGCCTCGGGAACGTCGACGAAGAAGCCGACGCCGACGCCCGCGGGGGCGGCGGCGGCGAGCACCCAGCGCCCGACGCGGTCGTAGGTATCTCGGTGGTGGTCGCGCAGGCCGTAGTCGGTGACGACGAAGTGGACGGCCATGGCCACCGCGTACAGGAGGAGGCTCGCGGCGCCCGCCTCCTCGCGGTGGAGGAGGAGGTAGCCGACGAGGCCGTTGTACGCCGCGAACGACCCCACGTGGACCCAGAAGGCGCCCGTTGCCGCCGACGACTCCGACGATTCCGACGACCCCGAACCGCCGTCGCGGGCGGAGCCGGACCGCCTGGCGAACTGTTCGAGGCCGTAGAAGGCGGTGAAGCCGGCGAGCGTCGCGAGGAAGACGGCGTGTTCGGTGAGGGTGGCGAGGAGGGGGCTCGCCGCCGCGGGCCCCTCGGTCAACCGCGCGTGGTGCTCGGTTATCTCGGGGAAGACGTGCACGAACACGTAGGCGACGGAGACGCCGCCCGCCGCGGAGAGCCACCGACTGCGCGGGACGGCCCGCAGAAACCGGAGTTTACCGGCGAAGACGTGCACCGCGGCGAAGGCGACGGCGCAGAGGACGCCGAGCGTCGGGAACACGGCCGATGAGTTCGGGGGTCGGACGGATAACACCGGGGGCCGGGACGAACCGGCCGTCCGGAGCGGAGGGACCCGCCAGACGCTTTTTCGGCCGCGACGCCGAACGACCGACCATGCGTTCACGAACGCTCGGAGCGCGCGGCGAACCCCTCGAATCTGCGGTTCGGAGAGACGGTGCGGCGGAGTCGGAGGAACGATGAACCCGGTCTATCTCGTCGCGGGAGCGCTCTCGGTCCTCGCGGTGACCGTCGACGTCCTCTGGACGACGCTGTGGGTCCAAGGCGGCGCCGGTCCCCTCACTTCGCGGCTGATGGAGGCCATCTGGACCCTGTTCCGACGCGCGTTCGGCGACCGACACCGGCCGTTGACCCTCGCGGGGCCGACGATACTCGTCGTCGGCCTCCTCGTCTGGATAGCGCTCCTCTGGGGTGGGTGGATGCTTTTGTTCGCCGGCGGCGACGCCGCCCTCGTTGACACCCGTCAGAACGGTCCCATCGACTGGGCCGAGCGGTTCTACTTCGTCGGCTACACGCTGTTCACGATGGGGAACGGCGACTTCACCCCGAACGGCGGCGTCTGGCAGGTGGCGACCGCGCTGACGACGGCCTCGGGGATGCTGTTCGTGACGCTGATGGTCACGTACATCCTCTCGGTGCTGGACGCGGTCACGCAGAAGCGCGCGTTCGCCAGCGGGGTGAGCGGCCTCGGCGACCGGAGCCACGAGATACTGCGGAACGCGTGGAACGGCGAGGAGTTCCGCGGGCTCGACCTCCCGCTGAACTCGCTGGCGTCGGACCTCGACACCCTCGTGGCGAACCACAAGGCGTACCCCGTCGTGCACCACTTCCACAGCGAGCGAGCCAGAAACGCCCCCGCCGTCAGCGTCGTCCACCTCGACGAGTTGCTGACCCTCCTCCGCTTCGGGACATCGCAGGAGGGGGAACCCGCCGACGTCATCGTCGACAGCGCTCGGTCGAGCGTGGAGGATTACCTCTCGCTACTCGAAGAGGCGTTCGTCGAACCGGCGGACGACCCGCCGCCCGCCCCCTCCATCGAGTCGCTCCGCGACGCCGGGATTCCCGCGGCGTCCGACGA
The DNA here is from genome assembly GCF_000337095.1 of Halogeometricum pallidum JCM 14848. Classification (GTDB taxonomy): domain Archaea; phylum Halobacteriota; class Halobacteria; order Halobacteriales; family Haloferacaceae; genus Halogeometricum; species Halogeometricum pallidum. The sequence continues at coordinate 10,097 of NZ_AOIV01000001.1, read as the reverse complement.
GGAGTTCGCCGACTCGCTCGCGGAGATAGGATGGCGGCGACGGCAGTTGCGCGGCCTGATAGAGTCCGACGCCCGCGAGTGGCCGAACCGGGAGTGAGGAGCGTATCCGCCTCAGTCGTCCTTACAGCCCCACCCGAAGGCCGACCAGCCGCCGTCGGCGGTGAGCACCTCTCCGGTGACGAAGTTGTCGTTCGAGGCGAGAAAGGAGACGCAGTTCGCGATTTCCTCGAGCGTGCCGAACCGGCCGAGCGGCGTTCGGTTCTGGACGTCCTCTCTGTCGAAGTCGGCGTCCTCCTGCGCCTGTTCGACCATCTCGGTCTCTATGTACCCCGGCGCGAGGGCGTTCACCTGAATGTCGTGCTCCGCCCACTCGACGGCGAGACAGCGCGTGAGGTTGTTGACGCCGCCTTTCGTCGTGTTGTAGGGCGTCCGGTCCTGCTGGCCCATGCTTCCCATCATGCTGGAGATGTTGACGATGCTGCCGCCGTCGCCTTGTTCTATCATCCGTTCGCCGGCCGCCTGCGCGCAGAAGAAGACGCCGGTCAAGTTGACGTCGAGGACCTGTTGCCACTCCTCGGGGGTGATGTCCTCGGCGGGGCCGCGGATGTTGATGCCGGCGTTGTTCACCATCACGTCGAGTCGGCCGAACCGGTCGACGGCCTCCTCGATGAGGTTTTCGACCGACGGCTTCTCGCTCACGTCGACCTCGACCGCGTGGGCCGACCCGCCGTCGGACTCTATCTCCGCCGCGACCGCTTCGCAGTCCTCCAGCGACCGCGAGCAGACCACGACGTTCGCGCCGTCCGCCGCGAATCGCTTCGCGACGTGTTTTCCGATTCCTCTGCTCGACCCGGTGACTATCGCCGTTCGCTCGTCGATTGTTTCATCCATTTCGTGATTACACACTCGCGTTAACCGTGTTCGCGTCGTCCGTCGCAAAGAAATACCGGTACGTGGCTCGGGGTTCGCTCCGCGACTCGACTGAAAGAGGCGGCCGAGGAGTGCGCGGAACGACCCGTCCCGCCGACTCCCGGTCGGTGACACCGGGACTGACGCTCCGCAACCACTAAACGCGGCTCCGACCACCGTCCTATAATGGCAGACTGGACGGAAAAGTACCGACCGTCGACGCTGGCGGAGGTCCGCGGGAACAACAAGGCCCGCGACGCGTTCGCCGAGTGGGGGAAGACGTGGGGCGACCACCGCGAGGCCGTCGTCCTCCACGGCGCGCCCGGCGTCGGCAAGACGTCCGCCGCGCACGCTCTCGCCGCCGACATGGGGTGGGAGACGGTCGAGTTGAACGCCTCCGACCAGCGGACGGCCGACGTCATCGAACGCTTCGCCGGTCGGGCCGCGAAGAACGCGACGCTGGCGGGCGCGGCGGCGGGCGACGCCAACGGCGAACGGGAGGGGCGACAGTTGGTCATCCTCGACGAGGCGGACAACATCCACGGCAACTACGACCGCGGCGGCGCGGGCGCGGTCACCCGCCTCGTCAAGGAGTCGAACCAGCCTATCGTCCTCATCGCCAACGAGTACTACGACATGTCGAACGGTCTGCGCAACGCCGCACGGGAGATAGAGTTCCGCGACGTCTCCGCGCGCTCTATCGTCCCCGTCCTCCGCGACATCCTCCGCAAGGAGGGAATCGAGTTCGACGACGACGCCCTCGACCGCATCGCGGAGGTGAACTCCGGGGACCTTCGGTCGGCGGTCAACGACCTGCAGGCGGCCGCCGAGGGGACCGAACGCCTCGCCGTCGAGGACGTCGTGACGGCCGCGCGCGACAGCGCAATCGGCCTGTTTGAGTACATCGACTCGGTGCTGAAGGAGGATTCGGCTCGCGAGGCCCTCCAGTCGTCGTACGCGGTGGACGAGACGCCCGACAACCAGGTGAAGTGGATCGAGGACAAGGTTTCGCTGGTGTACGACGACGAGGAACTCGCCCGCGCCTACGAGTTCCTCGCCAACGCCGACGTCTGGTTGGGCCGCGTGATGGCCACGCAGGACTACTCCTACTGGCGGTACGCGGGGGACAACGTCGCCGCCGGCGTCGCCGCCGCGCGGGACGGAACCTACGGCGGGTGGACGCGGTACGGCGGCGCGCCGTACCGGTCGACCCGGGACAAGACGCGCGACGACGTGGTCCGCAAGATAGCCGAGTCGGGCGGGTTCTCGATGGGCACCGCCCGGCGCGACGTGCTCCCCTTCCTCGCGGCCATCACGCACCACTGCAAGCCGCGGGACGTGACCGTCGCCATGGCCGCGTGGTACGACCTGGACGAGTCGGCCGTCTCCTTCGTCACCGGGAGCGGCGAGACGACGAACAAGGTGCAGTCCATCGTCGAGGACGCCGCGGAGATGCGCGAGGTGGAGATGGAAGCTCACACCGGCGGCGCGTTCGCCGGGTCCGTCCCCGACGACGCGACGGCGGAGGGAGAAAGCGAGGACGAGAGCGGCGACGGACCGGACGAGGGGTCCGGCGGGGAACGCGACGGCGACGTGTTGGACCGCGACGCCGACGACGAGGCGGACGACGACGCGGATGACTCGGACGCCGAGGACGACGACCAGTCGGGACTGGACGACTTCTTCTGACCGCCGCCCAGGGGTCCGCCTCCCGACGAACCGGCCGCCGTCGGCGAGACGGTGCATGAGTGTTCTGCCACTTCATTTATCGAACACCCGCGAGAAGCCGAAATCATGACAGAATTCGGATACACTCTGTCGAGCGAGGAGTTCGCCGGGAGCGAACTGGTCGAACTCGCGCGGGAGGCCGAGTCGCGCGGTTACGACTTCCTCTCCGCGTCCGACCACTTCCACCCGTGGCTGGCCGAGCAGGGCGAGTCGCCGTTCGTCTGGAACACGCTCGGCGGCGTCGCGGCGGCGACCGAGGACATCGACCTCGGCGTCGGCGTCACCTGTCCCACCGTCCGCATCCACCCCGTGAACGTCGCGCAGGCGGCGGCGACGACCAAGGAGATGCTCGACGGCCGGGAGTTCTACTTCGGCGTCGGCTCCGGGGAGGCCCTCAACGAACACGTCACGGGCGAGCACTGGCCCGAACACGACGTGCGAATGGACATGCTCGAGGAGGCCGTCGACGTCATGAAGAGCCTCTGGACGGGCGAGCAGGTGAGCCACCACGGCGAGCACTACACCGTCGAGAACGCCCGCCTGTACACCCTGCCCGACGAACTGCCGTCGCTCGTCGTCTCGGCGTTCGGCGAGGAGTCCGCGCGGCGGGCGGGCGACATCGGCGACGGCTTCTGGTCGGTCGGCCCGCAGGACGTCGTCGAGGAGTTCGACGGCGACGGCCCGAAGATGACGCAGTTGACGATGTGCGTCGCGGACTCGGAGGACGAGGCGGTGAAGACGGCCCACGAGAACTGGCGGCAGTCGGCGCTGCCGGGCGAACTCAATCAGATACTCCCGACGCCGAAGCACTTCGATCAGGCGAGTCAGATGGTGACCGAGGAGACGGTCCGGGAGGGGTCGACCCTCACCAGCACCGACCCGCAGGAGCACATCGACAGCATCCAACAGTGTCTCGACGCGGGGTACGACCACGTCTACTTCCACCAGATAGGCGACGACCAGGAGGCGTTCTTCGAGTTCTACGAGGAGGAAGTCCTCCCCTCGTTCCGGTGAGCGCGGCGTAACGCGTTCGTTCCGTCGCACTTCCCGACCGGGGTCTCTTTTTGCATCGCCTCCGACTCGTGCGTATGCGCGCCGCAGTCCTCCGCGAACACGGCGAACCGCTGAGCATCGAAGACGCGCCCGAACCGACGGCCGACCCCGAAGGGGTCGTCGTCGAGGTGGAGGCCTGCGGCATCTGCCGCAGCGACTGGCACGCCTGGATGGGCCACGGCGAGTGGGCCGACGACGCGGTGGACCCCGGACAGATTCTCGGGCACGAACCCGCCGGCCGCATCGTCGAGGCGGGCGACCGCGTGAGGACCGTCGCGGAGGGCGACCGCGTGGCCCTACCGTTCAACCTCGCCTGCGGGTCCTGCGGCTACTGCCGGACCGGCCACGGCAACGTCTGCACCGGCGACCACCCGCACGCCCTCGGCTTCGAGCGGTCCGCGCAGGGGGCGTTCGCCGAACGGGTCCACCTCCCGTCGGCCGACTACAACGCCCTCCATCTCCCCGACAGCGTCGACTCGCGGGACGTGGCCGCCCTCGGCTGTCGGTTCATGACCGCCTACAACGCGCTGAACGCGCGGGCCGGCCTCGGCGCGGGCGAGTGGGTGGCCGTCCACGGATGCGGCGGCGTCGGCCTCTCGGCCGTTCAGGTCGCCCGCGTCCTCGGCGCGCGCGTCGTCGCCGTCGACGTGCGGGAGTCCGCCTTAGACGCGGCGGCGGACCTCGGGGCGGAGGTACTGGTGGACGCTTCCGAGGCCGACGCCGTCGAGGAGGTTCGCGCCGTTACTGACGGCGGCGCGCACGTCTCGCTCGACGCGTTGGGCGTCGCTGAGACCTGTCGTAACTCCGTCCGTTGTGTCAGACCCCGCGGGGCGCACGTGCAGGTGGGGCTGACCACCGACGAGGAGAAGGGGGAGGTGTCGCTGCCGACCGACTGGATGACCAGACACGAGGTGTCGTTCCTCGGCGCGCGCGGGATGCCGCCGACGAGCGCCGACGACCTGCTGTCGCTGCTCGCCTCGGACGCCGTCGACCCCGGCGCTCTCGTGACACGAGAGGTGTCGCTCGACGAGATACCGGACCGGCTGGCGGCGATGAGCGACTACGACACCGTCGGCGTCGAAGTGATGACGTTCTGAACGGCGCGACCGGGAAAATCAGGCGATGCGGACGACGGCCAGCGACGCCTCGCAGTCGGGACACGAGACGGTCTCGTCGCCGGCGTCGTCGGTGTGCGACCAGTCGTCCAGCGGCGCCGCGCGGTCGCAGTCGGGACAGAAGAGGACGGATTTTCTCAGGGTTTTCGTCTGCCGCTCGGAGCGCGAGCGGGGAGTGAGGGCGTTCATAGCCGAAGTATCGTCGTCCGAGCAGATGAACGTGTCGCAGATTATTACTTTTTGCATTTAGAGAATCTTCGAGAGGAACCGCTTGCCGCGGTCGGTCTCGGGGCTCTCGAAGAACTGCTTCGGTTCTCCGGTCTCGACGATGCGACCGTCGGACATGAGGACGATTCGGTCGCCCACCTCGCGGGCGAACCCCATCTCGTGGGTGACGACCATCATCGTCATCCCCTCGTCGGCGAGCGTCCGCATCACTTCGAGCACCTCCCCCACCAGTTCGGGGTCCAGCGCGCTCGTCACCTCGTCGAACAGCATCACCTTCGGGTCCATCGCCAGCGCGCGGGCGATGGCGACGCGCTGTTGTTGGCCCCCGGATAGCTGGTTCGGGTAGGAGTTCAGTTGGGCGCTGAGACCGACGCGGTCGAGGAGTTCCTCGCCGCGCGCCTCGGCGACGTCGTCGTCGAGTCCGCGGACCTTCCGCGGCGCGAGCGTCACGTTCTCCAGGGCCGTCTTGTGCGGGAAGAGGTTGAACGACTGGAACACCATGCCGATGCGCTGGCGGAGGACGTTGATGTCGGCCTTCGGGTCGGAGATGGACTCGCCGTCGAGGCGAATCTCCCCGCCCTGAATCTCTTCGAGGCGGTTGGCACAGCGCAGGAGCGTCGACTTTCCGGACCCGGAGGGGCCGACGACGACGGTCACGTCCTGGTCCTCGATATCGAGCGAGACGTCCTTCAGGACGTGCGTCTCGCCGAAGTACTTGTTCACCTCGTCGAACTCCAAGAGGGGGTTCACTGGCTGTCACCTCCCCAGTCCGAGCGGTCCTCCAAATAGCTCACGAGTCGCATCAGCGGGAGCGTGATGGAGAGGTACGCGATGGCGACGAGGACGAGCGGCGTCCACGCGTCGAACGTCGCGCTGTTGACGCTCCGGAACTGCTGCATGAGTTCGGGGATGGCGATGATGGTGAGAAGCGAGGTGTCCTTCACGAGGATGACCTGGTCGTTGCCGATGGCCGCGAGGGCGTTGCGCCACGCCTGCGGGACGACCACCTCGCGCATCCCCTGGATGTAGCCCATCCCGAGCGACCGCGCGGCCTCCATCTGGCCGTCGGGGACGGCGTCGATACCGCCGCGGACCGCCTCGCCGACGTACGCGGCGTGGTTGAGCGTCAACGCGATGATGGCCGTCGGGAATCCCCAGTTCTGCACGGGGAAGGTGCCGGGCCACAGCGTCGGAATACCGAAGTAGATGACGAATATCTGGAACAGCAGCGGCGTTCCGCGGAAGAACTGGACGTACGCCGTCGCGATGCCGTTCGTTATCGACGTCTTCGAGACGCGCGCGAGGCCGACGAACACGCCCGCGGTCACCGAGAGGACGCCCCCGATGACGACGATTTGGAGCACCAGCAGGTACGCCGAGACGAACTGCGGCAGGACGGTCCGCATCAGCGCGAAGTCGACCTGCGTCGTGATAATGTAGACGACGAGCGCCAAGACGGCGAGCGCGAACAGGCTCGATAGCCCCACGCCGAGCCACTTCAGCGTCGTGTCGTCGACTAACCCGCCGCTCCCGCGGTCGCCCTCGTCGGCGGTCGCGCCGGAGTATGTATCAGCCATTGGTAGTTCGGATATCTACGTCAGTAACGGGGGCCGCGTTCAGCCCTCGAAGTACTCGGCGTATATCTCGTCGTACGTCCCGTTCTCCTGGATGGCGGCGAGCGCCTCGTTCACTCGCTTGCGGAACTCGTCGTCGTCCTGACGGAACGCGATGCCGTAGTTCTCGACGGTGAGCGTGAGGTAGTCGGGAGCGTTCTCGCCGGACTCGGCGGCCGCACCCTCCCCCTTGAGGAAGCGGACCTGCCCTTCGCCCTGGTTGTTGACGAACTCGGCGTTGACCGTGTTGTCGTTGATGACGGCGACGACCTGTCCGTTGATGAGCGCTTGGAACGCCCCGGTGACCTGGTCGTACTGGTTGAGTTCCAACTCGCCGTTGAACTCGGACTTTAGCTGTTGGGCGGCGTCGGCGCCGGTGGTCCCCTTCTGGACGCCGACGGTCTTCCCGCGGAGGTCCTCTTTCGTCTGGATGTCGCTGTCCTGCCGGACGATGACGGTCTGATACGCGGTGAAGTAGGGGTCCGAGAAGTCGACCTGCTTGGCGCGCTCGTCGTTGATGGTCATCGCCGACATGATGATGCGGAAGTTGTTGTTCTTCAGCGAGGGGATGATCGAGTCGAAGCTCGTCGGCTTGAACTCGTAACTCGTCCCGAGTTGCTCCTCGAAGATGGCCTTCGCGATGTCGACGTCGAAGCCGGTGAGTTCGCCCGAGGTGGTCTCATACTCGAACGGTCGGTACGGAATGTCCGACCCGATGACGACGTTGTCCGGTACGACGTCGCCCTCGCTGCCGGACTCGGTTCCCGTCTCGGTTCCGTCTCCCGTCCCCTCGGCGCCGGTTGTCGCCTCAGACGTCGCCGTCTCGGTCGACCCTTCGCCGTCCCCGTTACCACCCGTACAACCCGCGAAGAGACCGCCAGCGACCACTCCGGCACCGGTTTTCAGATAAGCACGTCTGTCCATAACACCCGTCCGTAACCGACCCTGGTATAACACCTCTTCGATTCGGCGAACGCGAGGTATCCAACAATCGCGCCGAGAGACGGAACATCGGGTACCGCGACCGACCAGAACTGGCGATTCGAGAATTGGCACGGTCGAGTTCGTGCGACCGTACGGACCGGCGACCGTACGGCGTCGATGGACGAAGAAGGCCCGCGGCCGGACCACCCGGCGGTCAGTCGCTCCCGCCGGGGACGCCGCGGGACTGCCGCGTCGGACGGTCGCGGAGGGCGTACGCCGCGGCGGCGACGAGGCCGAGGACGAGGAGGGTGCCGGCGACGGAGACGTACTCCAGTCCCCCGCTGTACACCTGTCGCCCGAGGACGAGGAGGGCGACGAGGAGGAGGGCGGCGCTCCCCGTCAGGAGGCGGACGCGGCCGGCGCCGTCGCCCGAACCGAGCCACGCGGTGGCGGCGACGAGAACGCCGTAGGCGACGAGTCCGAGCGTGTAGTAGACGGCCTGGAGGTTCGCGCCGAACGGGAGGAACGCGTGGGGCGCGAGGACGACGAGGGCGGCGACGCCGACGGCGGCACCCCCGAGGGCGCGGCGGAGTTCGCCGGCGGCGGGGGGTTCGTACGCCCGCGCGAAGGCGAGAACGACGGCGGTGTAGATGGTCGACGCCGTAACGAAGTGCGCCGAGAGGACGACCCACTCGTACGTCGTCACGGTCAGCGCGCCGAGGATAATCTGCGAGGGAAGGAGGATGGTGGCGAGGGCGAGTGACCGACGGACGCGACTGTCGACGCCGGCCCGCCACGCCTGAATCGTGGTGCCGAGGATGAGAAAGCCGACGAGCATCGCCACGAGTCGGTGGAACCATTCGATGAAGCTGCTCCAGTTGGCCGGGAACAGCCCCAAGAAGCCGTCGCAGAACGGCCACCGCCCGGCGCACGTCAGGCCGGCGCCGGCGGCGGCGGTGTACACCCCGAGTACCATCAGAAAGCCCGTGAGCGGCACGGTGAGTGCCACGAGGCGTCGGAGGCGAGTGTTCATATTCCGCTCTCGGGGTCGCGTCCACTTGAACCCCTCTCTCCGCAGACGCGCGAACCACCGGAACGTTTCAATGGCTCCCGTGGGAACGGTCGCGTATGACCGACGAAGGCGACTCCGGTTCGGAAGCGACCGGGAGCGAACGCGACATCGTCACCGACCACCTCGACGACCGGCGGGAGCGATTGGAGGAGTATCTCGACCGGGAGGAACTCGACGCGGTCTGGTTCGCGGAGCCGAACTCCTTCTCGTGGCTCACCGGCGGGAGCAATGTCGTCAGTCGGGGCGCTGACCTGGGCGTCGCCGCCGCGGGCTACGACCGCGAGGACGGGTGGGTCGTCGTCACCGACAACATCGAGGCGAACCGCCTCGCCGACGAGGAGGTGCCCGAGGCGTTCGACGTGCGGCAGACGAACTGGTACGAGTCGTCGCTGGCCGACGGCGTCGCCGGCGAGACCGAGGGAGAGGGCGCGGCGGATTTCGAGGTGCCCGGACTCGACTCGGTGGACGCGGCCGAACTCCGCCAACCGCTCTCGGAGACGGACGTCGAACGCTACCGCGAACTCGGACGCGAGACGGCGGACGCCGTCGAACGGGTCGCGCGCGAACTCGAACCGGGGGACACCGAACACGAGGTGGCCGCGGCGCTGAAGATAGCGTTGGCGACGCGGGGCATCGAGGCGCCCGTCGTCCTCGTCGGCGGCGCCGAACGGGCGCAGACGTACCGCCACTACACCCCGACGTACGCGGAGTTGGGCGACTACGCTCTGCTGTCGGTGACGGCCGAACGCGGCGGTCTGCACGCGAGCACGACCCGAACCGTCGCCTTCGACCCGCCGGAGTGGTTGGCCGAACGCCACCGGAAGGCTCAGCAGGTGGAGACGAGTGCGCTGGCGGCGACGCGGGCCGTCGCGCGACTCGACGGCACCGCCGACGGCGTCTTCGACAACATCATGGCCGCCTACGAACACGTCGACTACCCCGAGGAGTGGCGCGAACACCACCAGGGCGGGGCCGCGGGCTACGCCGGCCGCGAGTGGTTCGCCTCGCCCGGCGAGGATGCCCCGGTGGAGACGCCGATGGCGTACGCGTACAACCCGACGATACGGGGCGCGAAATCCGAAGATACCGTCCTCGTCGCCGATGACGGCGCGGAGGTGCTGACAGCGACGGGCGAGTGGCCCACCCGTACGGTCACGGCGTGGGACCACGAGTTCGCCGTCGAACGACACGAGATACTCCACCTCGACGCGGAGTAGCGGGAGCGGTTCGGAGTAAAGGAGTACTCGCCAGCGAGTATTGTTTCGTCGTCTGTCGAAGTCTTTTTCGACAGTACGGTAGCTTTTTCACGGTTCCACGGGTGCCCTCGGGCATGGGATTAGACGACGACGCGCGGGAGTATCACCGCGAAGAGCCGCCGGGTAAAATCGAGATTTCGACGACGAAACCGACGAACACGCAGCGAGACCTCTCCTTAGCGTACTCGCCGGGCGTGGC